>NZ_MXPU01000001.1 GCF_002204185.1 Rhizobium esperanzae
GCTTGGCGATTAACTCCTCAAGGCCGGAGTGATCGTTGCTGACCGCAAAGTGCTCGCCCGAAGGGTGCAGCGCCACGTCCAATCGGTCCTTGGAAACATCGATGCCGACAACCACGATCTCATTCTTCTCCATCTGATCCCATCCTTGCCTAAGCGGGCTTTGCCTTCGCAAGCGGCCCCGGCGACTGTTCGGGTTCAATGGAACGGCGGATGGAGACCCAGGCTCTCCCACGGGCTTGGTGTCCCAAAGGTGCAACGGTCTCCCATCCGCCACCGCAACAGGCAGTTCTATGCCAACAGCGGGTAAAGGGAAGTTACAAAGGTGCCATGCCGCAACCTCTCCGTCCCCCGCAAGCCTCGTGTAGGGCACGTCCCCTCGCCCCGTTTACGGGGAGAGGGTTAGGGTGAGGGGCAGCCATCCGCACGAAGCGGACTGCATGTCAGTACAATCGGGAATGTCGGATGCTTCGAGGTAATAAGGCCGAAACGGGGATAACTGCCACCGTTCGATCAGTTCACCGGTTACCACCACCTCTTCACCGGGAACTGGCGCATGGGGTAGCGCATTAACCCCATCAAAAATGCCCTCGACATACCATCGATCACGGCTCTCTGATATGACATAGGAGGCGATATCTATCACCCCGCCTTCACCGTAGCCACGCAGGGTAGCCCGCAGATATTCCCGCTGCATTTTTGAGACGAGCTCAGCGGAAATACGCGCCAGCAAAGCGTCTTCAGCGGATATCTCTGCACCGTGAGCAAGGGCCGGCATTGCCAGCGCACTGCACAGAAACGCAGCCCGGATCAATTTTCGATCGAAATCCATGTCGAGCCCTCAGCTTTCCCGGCATGGTAGCGGTAGCAGCGCGCAAGCGCCATACAACTTATCTGCGACTACCCAAAATATCTCTGAGGCTGCGCGCGACGCGACCCATCTTACGCAGGCTGGCATTTCGCTTTATCGGCAACAAACGATTCACCATTGTTGACCGCAAAAATCTCGCTAGAATGGCTATCATGGCGGCGTCTCGCCTGAGGATAGGTGGGCGCTGCACCGTAGTTCTGTCGAAACCCTGGAGGAGCATCGATGGCAACTGAAAAATGGCACGACCCGGTCAAGGTCGGTTTCGAAGGCACTGACCTCAGGACCGTCAACGGGCCGTTCGATGCGCTGAAATGTCTGGCGGATCTCTGGCCGAGCGCGCGCGGACTGCATTATATCAAGGCGCGCAGCACCTGCCGGGCAGCACTCGACGGGCGCAAGAGCGTGGAAGAGGCAAGAGCCGAGTTCCTGGCGGCGGCCGAAGAGGCGAAGCTGAAGCTGCTGCATTAACACGGCAAGGAACGCCCGGCTGTTTTCGTTTTTTGTCCGGCATCGCGTGCCGGAACGATACATTGTTTAATTTTCACTTAACCCTGGATCGAGCAGCTGCCGGGTTTCGGCGCAAAGGGCGTTGCGCCCGGGACCGCTGTTTCGATAGAAAACACACAGCCATCATGATGATGGTCAGAGGCTCGTCACCGGAAACGCCGGCGAGCCTCGTTCGGACAAACCCGTTTGTCAGCAGCCCGCGTCGCCGGCATTCTCCACCTCGACATAACCGACACCGATGATCGTGCCGTCAGCCGCGCGGATGAAGGACGGCAGATAATGCGGCTCTGCCGGTTGGCAGGCGACAGTGGCGGTATAGTCGTTGAGGGCGATCTGATCCTTCGGCAAGGCGGAATAGTCCGTGCCGGTCTCAAGCGAGGCATGGGCCGAGCCGGCAAAGACGGCGATGATCAGGGTGGACGCCCAGAGGCGAAGAAGCGTCTGCATGAGGGTCTCCAGCGTTTCAGATCCGGCATTTCAACACCCGGGAGGACACTTGGTTCCCTCAGCGCCGCAACAGGCGGTTATGCACATGGCCGCGGCCGACAATGCTTTCGGCGATCTCGGCCGCCCGCTCGACATCGCCATGCCGGCGCACGAAACCTTCGAGGACGATATCGGCGCCAAGCGTGCTGACGGTGATTTCGCGCGCGTCGAGATCGCCGGCGGCATGAAGGGCGCTCTCGACTGAAGCGCGTGTCGCCGCCTCGCCATGACCCTGCCGGCCGGTTTCGTCATGGTCGGGGAATACCGTAAACCCGATCACTTAAGCGTCTCCTGAGGTTGGTTTATCTCAGTTAACGCGGCGGCAGGGGCTTTCGTTGCAAGGGCTCGACGCGATCTGCGAGCCTAATTTCTGCGGGCTCCGGTGTGGCGTGCCCTTGGCGGACACTGCAGCGGCTTCCATATCTGGTGCAGTCGACAGAGGGATGACGACAATGAAAGTGCTGATACCCGTCTTTCTTGCCGGAGTCGTGCTGGCCGGCTGTTCCTCGGCCGACAGCCCGGCGCTGGAACCCATTCCCGGCAGCATCACCTATGGCGGCCAGCCGCGCACCAAGCTCACCAAATCGCCGGTCGGCAGCGCCGTCTACAACCAGTTCTACAATGAGACGGGCCAGCGTGTGGAGGAAACCTATATTCTCCAGCCGGACCGCAGCCTGAAGCTGGTGCGGCGCGAGGTGGGACCGGATTTCCCCGATTGAGGATCGCTGCGCCGCAGACTTGACAGCGGCCGAAATCGCGAACATTCAAGGAACATCTAATCTTCTCGCAGTGATTCTGCGGGAGCCCGACCGGACGGCTGGATGTATCTCGAAAAGCTCAATCCCCAGCAGCGCATGGCCGTCGAGCATGGCACGCTCATCGACGGCAGCCATGTTGCCGGGCCGCTGCTGGTCATTGCCGGCGCCGGCTCCGGCAAGACCAATACGCTGGCGCATCGGGTCGCCCATCTGATCGTCAAGGGCGCCGATCCGCGCCGCATCCTGCTGATGACCTTTTCGCGCCGGGCAGCCGCCGAAATGGCGCGGCGCGTCGAGCGCATCTGCCGCGATGTGCTCGGCGCCAATGCCGGCGTCATGGCCGACGCGCTTGCCTGGTCCGGCACCTTCCACGGCATCGGTGCGCGGCTCTTACGCGATTATGCCCAGCAGATCGGCCTCGATGCCGATTTCACCATTCACGACCGCGAAGACAGCGCCGACCTGATGAACCTCATCCGGCACAATCTCGGCTTCTCCAAGACCGAAAGCCGGTTTCCGGCCAAGGGCACATGCCTTGCCATCTATTCGAGGGCGGTGAATTCGGAGACGGCACTCGATCAGGTGCTGCGCGACGCGTTTCCCTGGTGCGCGGCGTGGGAGAAACAGCTACGCGAGCTTTTCGCCTGCTATGTCGAGGCCAAGCAGAGCCAGAATGTGCTCGATTACGACGACCTCCTGCTCTACTGGGCGCAGATGGTCGGCGAGAGCGTGATTGCCGAGGATATCGGCAGCCGCTTCGACCATGTGCTGGTCGACGAATATCAGGATACCAACCGGCTGCAGGCCTCAATCCTGATGGCGCTGAAGCCCCAGGGACAGGGGTTGACCGTCGTCGGCGACGATGCGCAGTCGATCTATTCCTTCCGCGCAGCGACAGTCCGCAACATTCTCGACTTTCCCGCGGCCTTCAGCCCGCCCGCCAATATCGTCACGCTCGACCGCAACTATCGCTCGACGCAGCCGATCCTGACAGCCGCCAACGCCGTCATCGATCTCGCCTCGGAGCGGTTCACCAAAAATCTCTGGACCGAGCGGCAATCCTCCGAGCGGCCGCGGCTCGTCACGGTGCGCGACGAGGCTGACCAGGCGCGTTACGTCGCCGACAAGGTGCTCGACCATCGCGAGGAAGGCCTCAAGCTCAAGCAGCAGGCGGTGCTGTTCCGCGCCTCGCATCACAGCGGGCCGCTGGAGGTCGAGCTGACCCGGCGCAACATTCCCTTCGTCAAGTTCGGCGGACTGAAATTTCTCGACAGCGCCCATGTCAAGGACATGCTGGCCGCCCTTCGCTTCGCCCAGAACCCGCGCGATCGGGTGGCCGGCTTCCGGCTGATGCAGATCCTGCCGGGCGTCGGGCCGTCGACGGCGCAGAAGGCGCTCGACCTGATGTCCGAGGACGCGAGCCCGCTGTCGGCGCTTGCCGCCATGCCGGCGCCGCCGCGCTCCGGCGAGGATTGGACTGAGTTCGTTTCGATGCTGCAGGAGATGAAATCCGGCAAGGCCGGCTGGCCGGCGGAAATCGAGCTGGCGCGGCAATGGTACGCGCCGCATCTGGAAAGGCTGCATGAGGACGCGGCGACGCGACAGGCCGATCTCTTGCAGCTCGAGCAGATCGCCGGCGGCTATGCCTCGCGCGAGCGTTTCCTCACCGAACTCACCCTCGATCCGCCGGATGCGACCAGCGACCAGGCCGGGGTGCCGCTGCTCGACGAGGACTATCTCATTCTCTCGACCATCCATTCGGCCAAGGGCCAGGAATGGACGAGGGTCTTCATGCTGAATGTCGTCGACGGCTGCATTCCGAGCGATCTTGCCGTCGGCGCCACCGCCGAAATCGAGGAAGAACGCCGGCTGCTCTATGTGGCGATGACGCGCGCCCGCGACGGTCTCGACCTCGTCGTGCCGCAGCGCTTCTTCACCTATGGGCAGAATGCGCAGGGCGACCGGCACGTCTATGCCTCGCGCAGCCGCTTCATCCCGGCGACCCTGCTGCAATTCTTCGAGGCCTGCAGCTGGCCGCAGGTGAAATCCGATGCCGCCGCGCAAGCCCAGGCGCGGCAGGTGCGCATCGACGTCGGCGCCCGTATGCGCGGCATGTGGCGATAATGCATGTCGCCCGGAAGTGTGCAGCGGTTCCGAGACAACGACATGCATAAAACCAAAGACTAAAAGGCGCCGCAGGCAATCCGATCCTGTGGCGCGCTTTGGTTCGTATCTAACCTGGCAGGTGCTCAGTAGTCCCAGAACACCGGCACCCAACGGAAGACGTCACCGTCGACCGCCACCCGGCCGACCGACGGGAACGGCAGGTGGGTGGCCACCAGTTGTTCGCCGTTCGCCGCAAGCTCCTTGAGAAGATCGATGCGAACGCGAGCGGCCTCCTCGGGATCGTGTTCGAAACCATTGTACCAGTCGGGGTGCTCGAACCCGACCGCGAACACGGCATCGCCGGCGAATGTCAGCCGGTCGCCGCCGGATGCGAGGCGGACCACGCTGTGTCCGGGGGTGTGGCCGCCGGTGCGTTGGACGACGACACCCGGCGCCACCTCGGATCGGTCGTCGAACAGCTTGAGATGGCCGCCATACTCGCTGAGGAACCGCTTTGCCGTTGCCCGAAGCGCATCCGGAAAGCCCGGTGGCATGGAGACGTGGCTGAAATCGGGTGCCTCCCAGAACTTGGTCTCCGCGGCCGCCACGTGGATCCTGAGATCGGCACGCAGCCGGTCCTTGACGCCTTCGACCAGCAGGCCGCCGATGTGATCCATGTGCAGGTGGGTGAGCACCACGTCGGTCACCGATGCCAGATCGACGCCGGCGCCCTCCAGTCGCTTGATCAGCTGCCCGGCGCGCGGCAAGTTCAAGTCCGGATCCAGGCCAAGCCCGGCGTCGATGAGGATTGTCTGCCCGCCGCTGCGCACGAGGACCACGTTCAACGCCCAGTCGAAAGCGTCTCGCGGCAGAAACATATCGTCAAGCCAGACTGCCCGGTCAGCCGCGTCGGCGTTGTGTCCCAGCATCGTCGTCGGGAGCGGCAACACGCCATCGCTGATGATCAGCACTTCGATTTCGCCGATCCGCACCGCATAGCGCGACGGAACCAATTCTTCGGACTTCAGCCTGCCAGGCTCCTGCTGACCAGTCGTACGGGGTTTTGCTTCTGCCTGCGACATGATGCGCTCCTGTTTGTTGGTGATCGAGAGATGTCGAATAGGGTCACGTCGCGGACCCTAAGCCGAAGCGTGGTTGGCGGTCGATCAGTTCAAAGGAGAGGGAAAGCTAGGCTTTAGCACAGGCCGGCCTACGGTCTCGGCGCGTCACGCCGAAGACTTGGTGTAGCAGAGGCTGGCATCAGGACGCAGAGGCTCTCGCCCGCCGCAGATGCCGCGCATTCAGCATTCAGGGGATGACAGCATCAGAGCAAAAGCGGCGGCTCGGCCGGTTTCAGGAATTTCTCGACCGTTTGCGCCTTGACAGCCTCGACAGAGGCCGGCGACCATTTCGGATTGCGGTCCTTGTCGATGACCGCGGCGCGGATGCCTTCGAAGAAATCGGGATTATCCAGCATCTGCAGGCAGGCGCCGAGTTCGCGGCCGAGGCATTCGGCGAGCGAGGCGCTGCGGCGGCCGGCCCTCAAGAGCCGCAAAGCAAGCTTCAGGCTGGTCGGCGAGCGCGCCAGCAGCACACGGCGCGTTTCAGCGGCAAATTCGCCGTCCTCCACGTCGAGCACAGCCAGAATCTCCTCGACGCTGTCGAAACGGAAAGCGCGGTCGATCATTGTCGCGTTCTGTCGCAGCCGGCTCTCGCCCGCAGGCTCTGCGTATACCTGCAAAACGCCGTCGACATCACCCGACGAACTGCCGCGCGGCAGGCCCGACAATGTCTCGATCACTTCTGCGAGCCGCGACGAGGCGATCTGAAGATCGGCAAGGTGGGCGTATATCGCGTCGGCCGCGGCGATATCGAGCCCGGTCAGACCGAGCCATGTTCCGGCCTCCCCGGGTGCCTTCGGCAGCAACCAGGTGGCCCCGACATCGGGGACGTAGCCGATGCCGGTTTCGGGCATGGCAAGGCGGGTGCGCTCGGTGACGATGCGGTGGCGGCCGTGCGAGGACAGGCCGACGCCGCCGCCCATGGTGATGCCGTCCATCAGCGCGACATAAGGTTTTGGGTAGACGGCGATCATATGGTTGAGACGGAATTCCTCGCGCCAGAAGGTTCCGGCGAGACCGTCGCCAGCCCGGGCGCTCTCATGCAGGGCGCGGATGTCGCCGCCGGCGCAGAAGCCGCGTTCGCCTTCCCCTGTTGCCACGACAGTCGCCACGTCGGCATCGCGGGCAAAACCATCCAGCGCCTCGGCGATCGACCGTATCATCGCCAGCGTCAGGCTGTTCAGCGCCCGCGGCCGGTTGAGCCGGATAATGCCGGCAGTGCCTCGCCGCTCGATGATGACTTCGCTCTCCTGCATGGTTCACCTCCGCTGTCGAACCATGAATAGACGACGATGCAAGATCGCTCCAGAGCATTTCCGGTCAGCCGGCATCGATGGGTCAAGCCGACAGCGAATCCCGGGCGGCCGCTTTTGCCTCGCAGCGGGCGGCATAGTCGATGGCGAGTTCCAGCGGCAGCGGCCGCGAGAAATAATAGCCCTGCGCCAGGCGAACGCCGATCGCCTTCAGCCCCTCGGCGATCGCTTCGCTTTCGACGCCCTCGGCGACCGAGGCGATGCCGAGGTTCTGGCAGAGGTTGGCGACCGAACGAGTGATGTTCATGCACCGGGCGTCACGATCGAAATTCATCACGAAGCCCTTGTCGATTTTCAGCTTGTCGAAGGCGAGGCGATGAATGTGGCTGAGGCTCGAGAATCCGGTGCCGAAATCGTCGAGTGCGATCGAGATGCCGGCGGCGCGCAGCATCGTGATCACCCGGTCGGCCGTGTCGAAATCGGAGAGCAGCGCGGTCTCGGTGATTTCGAATTCGATGCGCCTGGGATCGACGCCGGAGCGGGTGATCATGGCCAGCAGCGCCATCGAGGTCTCGTGATCGCAGATATCGCGGGCCGAGAGATTGAAGGACAGCCTCAGATGGCGCGGCATGATCGCCAGCGCTTCGAGCGCCTGGGCAAAGAGGATGCGCGTCATGCGGCCGATCACGGCGGTGCGCTCGGCGGCAGGGATGAAGGCTGTGGGACTGATGCGGCCGAAGCGGGCGCTGTCCCAGCGGGCGAGCGCCTCATAGGCAACGACGCGGCCGCTCTGCAATTCGACGATCGGCTGATAATCGAGTTTCATCTCGCTGGCGAAGTCATTTGCCTGCAGCTCGAGTTCGATCAGGTGGCGCTGGGTCAGGATCTTCTCATGATCGGCCGAGAAGAATTCGACGCCGCTGCTGCGCTTGCTCTTGACCTGATAGAGGGCGAAATCCGCCTTCTCGTAAAGATCTTCGGCCGTGTAACTGCCGGCCTCGGGATAGACGATGCCGCAGGAGCCGAAAACGCGGACCGAGCCGTCGGGGATTTCGTAAGGGTTGCGGACGGCGGCGCAAAGCGCCTGGCCGAGATCGGCGATCGCCTGGCGCGTCATCGAGCAGGGAAAGATTATGCCGAATTCATCGCCGCCGAGACGCGAGACCACACCCTCCTCGCCGACCAGCACCGTGAAGCGCCGCGCCGTCTCCTTGAGCACCAGATCGCCGGCGGCATGACCGAAGACGTCGTTGACCGGCTTGAAGCCGTCGAGGTCGATGATGCCGATGACGGGCGGCATCGACGGATTTTTCTGCAGCCGTTCTTCCAGTGAGAGGAAGAAGCTGCGGCGATTGGCAAGGCCGGTCAGCTGGTCTTGCAGCGCGTTGCGGCTGTTGACCAGGTTCAACTCCTCGGCTTCCTCCTGCTTCTGCTTCAGTTCCTCGGTCAGTTGCACCAGGCCGACGAAATTCTGGAAATAGCTGTTGATCACCCTGAGGAAGGGCAGGATCAGGAAAAGGCCGCTGACAGCGGTGGCGACGAAAACCGGATTGCCGGAGAACATGAAGGTCGCGATCATGGCCGAGAAGGTGATAACCGTAGTCATCGCCGCCGCCATCGGTAGATGCATCAGGCAGAAGATGCAGGAAATGCCTGTGACAACGAGGAAATAGGCAATCTGGCCCTGCTGGGAAGCGTCGCCATAGTGGTAAAGTGCGATCGACCAGCCGCCGAAAGCGACGGTCAGAATGCCGGCGCCCGATATGGTCACCTTCATCAGTTTATACGCGCGCTCGGCGGTGATGTTTTCCTTGCCCCTGATCTCCCACCAGCAGAGACGGAAGAAACAGACGACGCTGAGCGCCAGGGGAATGTAGAGCGACAGCCACAGCGGCGCGGATTTCAGATGGGTAATCGCCACCGCCAGCGCATTGATGATCAGCAGGATATAGAGAATGGGGATCTGCGACGACAGGGCCCGAAACTGCGCCATCAGAAGCGTCGGATTGTCTTTTCGCAGCTGCAATGAGGCCAGAAAGTTCTTCATCTTCTCTTATCCGTCGGCCGGAGCCAGCCAGAGGATGCTTGGTGTTTCCTTATTCACGTCATGTCATTCGAAGCCCGCGGGCGCGGAGTTAAACGGCAGTCGCCGCCGGACACCGCTCAGAAGGATGCGGCGGCAAGTGCCCTGTGGATGCTGTGCAGATCATCGACGTTTCTGTTCGACAGGAAGAGTTCCCAATCCAGCGAACTCTGGACGATGGTCTCAAGCGAATCGTAGCGGGGCTTCCAGTCCAGCACCTGCCGGGCGAGCGAAGGATCGGCGACGACGCTCGCCGAATCGCCGGCGCGCCGCGGCGCCATGTGAATCTTGAAGGAATGCCCGTGCAGGCGGGTGACCATGTTCAAGACGTCGAGCACGGAATAGCCGCTGCCATAACCGCAATTGGCGACGAGCGGGCCCTTGTCCCTGCGCAGGTGCTGCAGCGCTTTCAGATGCGCATCGGCGAGGTCGGTGACGTGGATGTAGTCGCGCACGCCGGTGCCGTCATGGGTGGGATAGTCGATGCCGTAGACATGGACGCTGTCACGCTTGCCGAGCGCTGCCTCGCAGGCAACCTTGATGAGGTGCGTGGCGCCCGAAGTCGACTGGCCGGCGCGGTGGTGCGGGTCGGCGCCGGCGACGTTGAAGTAGCGAAGCGCGACATAGTTGAAATCATAGGCGGCGGAGGCATCGCGCAGCATCAGCTCGGTCATCAGCTTCGACTGACCGTAAGGATTTTCCGGGTTGAGGGGAGCCGTCTCCTTCACCGGCAGGTCCGTCTGCTGCTGGCCGTAAACGGCGGCCGTCGAGGAGAAGACGAAGTTGCGGATGCCGGCCCTGATCGAGGCGGAAAGAAGCGCACGGGTCTTGCCGGAATTGTTGTCGTAATAGGAGAGCGGATCGGCGACCGACACCGGCACGACGGCGGAGCCGGCGAAATGGATGATCGCCTCGATGTCGTTTTCGATGAAGATCTTCTTCAGGATGTCGGGGTCGGCAATGTCGCCGAGATAAAAACGCGCCGCCGGCGCCACCGCCCAGCGGAAGCCGGTGGAGAGACGGTCGAGCACGACCACATCCTCGCCGGCATCGATGAGCGCCCAAACCATGTGACTGCCGATATATCCGGCGCCGCCCGTCACCAAAACCGCCATGCCCACACCCCGCTTCAATTTATAAGCAGGGGCATCAGGCGCCGGTTTTCTTTCCAATTTTCTTATCACGGCGCCGTAGGAAGGCTTCCGAACGGGTATGTTTGGAGTCGTGGTTAGAGGCCGATTTCAGTCTTTGCTACAGTTTTATCGATCGGGGGGATTTCGGCACGAAATTGTCCCGGCAGGGCGCGCACCGCGCCCTCTCAACACTTGAGGATATAGTCGCAGAGCCGCTCGGCCGCGATCGCCACCTGGGCAGGATCGCGCAGGAAACAGGCGCGCAGGAAGAGCTCGCCGCCAGCGCCGAAGGCAGCCCCGGGAGCAAGACCGACGCCTGTCTTGTCGACGATATCGATCGCGGCGCTGCGGCTATCGACAACGCCGTCGATCTTTAGGAACGCATAGATCGCGCCGTCCGGCTTCAATGTCTCGACGCGATTGGTGGCAATCAGCGCGTCGCAGAGGATATCGCGCGACCGGGTCGCCTTGGCGATATTGGCGGCGACGAAATCATCGCCTTGATCAAGGGCTGCGACGGCGCCCTTCTGCATGAACTGCGCCACGCCCGATGTCGAATACTGGATGAGGTTTTCGAGCACCTGTCCCATCTCGGGCGGAGCAACGATCCAGCCGACGCGCCAGCCGGTCATCGACCAGTTCTTCGAGAAGGAATTGACGAAGATGATCTTGTCGTCCGGCTTCATCACGTCGAGGAACGAGGCCGCGCGGCCGCCGGCGAAGTAATAGCGCGCGTAGATTTCATCTGCCATGATCCAGAGATCATGTTTGCGGGCGAGCGCCAGGATATCGCCGAGATCTTTCTTCGTCGCAGTCCACCCCGTCGGGTTTGACGGGGTGTTGATGAAGATGCCTCTGGTCCTGGATGTGATGCCGGCTTCGACGCGCTCGAGATCGACCGTCCATCTGCCGCCCTCGAACTGCAGCGTGACGCCGACAGAGCGCGCGCCGGCTATTTCGAGGGCTGCTGCAATATTCGGCCAGGCGGGGGTGAGGTAAACGAATTCGTCGCCAGGCGAAGTCAGCGCCTGCACGCAGATCTGGATCGCCTGCATGCCGGAGCCAGTGACATAGAAATGCTCGGCCGGAAGGCAGACGGAAAAATGCCTGACATAATAATCCGACAGCGCCCGGCGAAGCTCAGGAATGCCCCGCTGCCAGGTATAGAAGGTCTCGCCTGATGCAAGAGCATCCATCGCCGCCCTGCTGATGAAGTCCGGCGTCGGCAGGTCGCCTTCACCGACCCAGAGCGGCAACAGGCCTTCACGGCCGCGGGCATAATTGACGACTTCGACGATCCCGCTTTCGGGCGCCGCTATGGCGCGCGGGCTGAGGCTTTCCACGATCGACATGCATCTCTCCGGTTTCCGCCTTCATAGCGGATTTGCGCCGGCAAATCCCATGATAACAAGTGATGGCATATCGATTTTCGTGATGAATGGCGGCCCGCCCGACCGCGGGCCGACGACCGCTCAGACGGCCGGGCGTTTGGCCAGCAGATCGCGGATCTCGGTCAATAGCTGGACATCGGCCGGCGGCGGCGGCAATTGTTCCGGCTCCTGCTTTTCCTGGCGCTCGACCTGCATGCGGAGATAATTCACCGCCTTGACCATCAGGAAGATAATCCAGGCAAGGATCAAGAAATTGATGAGGACGGTGAGGAAGCTGCCATAGGCGAAGACCGCCCCTTGGGCGCGGGCGGCGGCAAGCGTCGGCGCGTTGACGGCCGACGAGAGCGGCAGGAAATAATTGGAAAAATCGAAGCCGCCGAAAATGGCGCCGACGATCGGCATGATAAGGTCGTCGACCAGCGATTTGACAATGCCACCGAAGGCACCGCCGATGATGACGCCGACCGCAAGATCCATGACATTGCCGCGGGCGATAAAGGCCTTGAACTCATTGAGCATCCGATCCGTCTCCCTTCGATCCCATTTAAGAGATATGCCGTTGTTTCGATTAGCTACATTTTCGTTGCAATTAATCAATCGGCAATCGCAATTATCTGGCGAAGTCCCCACCGGCCTTTGACTTAAGGTGTAGATGGACGGGAATTTTCAAGGCAGCTGAAATGCCTTAAGCTGACTTCGTTGCGGGAGGTGCCGGCGGCTTTTCGCCGGCGGAGGGTTAATGCTTCCAGGCTGGGTCATATTCGCGTCTGCCTTCGGCTATCTGCTGCTGCTTTTCGCCGTGGCAAGCTACGGCGACCGCAAGAACCGCGGCCCGGGGGCGCTCGAAGGCGGATGGCCCGTCGTATATGCGCTCAGCCTTGCGATCTATTGCACCTCCTGGACCTATTTCGGCAGTGTCGGGCTTGCCGCACAACGCGGCCTGGAATTTGCCGGCATCTATATCGGCCCCGTCCTGGTCTTCACGCTCGGCATGCCGCTGCTTCGCCGCATCATCGAGCTCGCCAAGGCGGAGAAGCTCACCTCGGTCGCCGATTTCGTCGCCGCGCGCTACGGCAAGAACCCGACGGTCGCAACGATCGTGGCGCTGATCTCGCTGATCGGCACCGTTCCCTATATCGCGCTGCAGTTGAAGGCGATCTCGAGCACCGTCGGCGCCATGGTCAACCCGTCCGATTACGGCATCGGCAGCGGCAATCTCTATTTCCTCGACCTGCCGCTCGTCGCCACTCTGGTGCTCGCCTGTTTCGCCATCATGTTCGGCACGCGGCATACGGATGCGACGGAACACCAGGACGGCCTTATCCTCGCCGTCTCGATGGAATCGGTGGTCAAGCTCGTCGCCTTCCTCACGGCCGGCATCTGCGTCATCTGGTTTCTCTTCGATGGCCCCACCGATCTGTGGCAGAGGACCGTCGAAAACCACCTGGTCATGTCGGCGCTGGCTTACCATACGCCGATCAGCCGCTGGATCACGCTGATCATTCTGTCGGCCTTCGCGATCATCATGCTGCCGCGGCAATTCCATGTGACGGTGGTCGAAAACCGGACGGCGAAGCAGCTGAAACTCGCAGGCTTTCTGTTTCCCGCTTATCTCATATCAATCAATCTCTTCGTGCTGCCGGTGGCGATCGGCGGGCTGCTGACCTTCGGCGGCGCCGGCAATGCCGATTTCTACATGCTGTCGCTGCCGCTGGCCGGCGAGATGCCGGTGGTGTCGCTGATCATCTTCATCGGCGGCTTCTCTGCCGCCACCGCGATGGTCATCGTCGATTCCGTGGCGCTGTCGATCATGGTGTCGAACGACATCATCATGCCGATTTTCCTGAGGCGCAAACTTGCCGGGCGCGCCGGCCAGCGCGACGATTTCGCCAAGACGCTGCTCAATATCCGCCGCAGCGCCATCTTCGCCGTGCTGCTGTTCGGCTATGCCTATTACCGCTCGACCGACAGCACCGCCGGGCTTGCCTCGATCGGCCTGCTCTCCTTTGCGGCGATCGCGCAGATCGCGCCTGCGCTGTTCGGCGGGCTGATCTGGCGGCGGGCGAATGCGCGCGGCGCCATCCTCGGACTGACCTCCGGCTTCGTCATCTGGATCTATCTCTTGTTCCTGCCCTCGCTCGGCGGGCCTGATTATTCCTATGTGGCGAGCGCCGTGCTCGGCTTCATCTTTCCCGGCTCGACGCTGTTTACCGCGCCCGGGGCGGATCCGCTGGTCAATGCGACCGTCATGAGCCTACTCGTCAACACCGCCTTCTTCGTCGTCGGCTCGCTCACCCGCAATGCCCGGCCGCTGGAGCGCATCCAGGCCGGCATTTTCGTCAAACGGCATTCGCGCTCGCAGTTCGCCACGCGCGGCTGGAAGACCCGCATCAGCGTCGGCGACCTCAAGGCGGCGATCTCGCGCTATCTCGGCGAAGAGCGCATGCAGCGCTCGTTCACCACCTACGAACAAAGCTCCGGCCGCAAGCTGGAGGACGAGCAGCCGGCCGACATGGCGCTCATCCATTTCAGCGAACAGCTGCTCGGCAGCGCCATCGGCTCATCCTCGGCCCGCCTGGTGCTGTCGTTGATCCTGCAGAAGATCGAGGATGCCTCTTCCGACACCGCCTGGCTGCTCGACCAGGCGAGCGAGGCGCTGCAATATAACCAGGACATGCTGCAGACCGCGCTGTCGCAAATGGACCAGGGCATTGCCGTCTTCGACAGTTCCAACCGGCTGACGATCTGGAACCGGCGCTTCCGGCAATTGCTTGAGCTGCCCGAGAATGCCGGCCAGGTCGGCTTTCCCCTCTCCGAGATCGTCACCATCCTCAGCCAGCGCGGCGACATCGCGCCCGACGATCTGCAGCAGACGGTGCGGCATTTCCTGACGCTCGACAAACCCTTCGCACTGGTGCTCGGTGGCGGCGAGCGGATCATCGAGGTGCGCTCCAACGCCATGCCCGACAAAGGCATCGTCGCCACCTTCACCGATATCACCCAGCGCGTCAGCGCCGATCGGGCGCTGAAACAGGCGAATGAGACGCTGGAGCAGCGCGTCGCCGAACGCACGGCCGAGCTGACCCGCGTCAACCGCGAACTCGCCGAAGCGCGGGCCGCCGCCGACGAGGCGAATATCGGCAAGACCCGCTTCTTCGCCGCCGCCGGCCACGATATCCTGCAGCCGCTCAACGCCGCCAGGCTCTATTCCTCAGCGCTGGTCGAGCGCATGGCGCAATCCGACAACAGCCCGATCGTGCGCAACATCGATTCAGCACTGGAATCGGTCGAAACCATCCTGGGCGCGGTGCTCGATATCTCCAGGCTCGATACCGGCGCCATGCGGCCGCGGCTTGCCTCGGTCGCGCTTTCCGACCTGCTGGAGCGGATTGAAACCGATTTTGCGCCGATCGCCCGGGAGAAACAGCTGAAGCTGGTCGTCATGCCGACATCGCTGCGCGTCCGCTCAGACCCGAACCTTCTGCGCCGCCTGGTGCAGAACCTCGTTTCCAACGCCATAAAATACACGGTCACCGGCAAGGTGCTGGTCGGCGCGCGGCGGCGCGGCAACCAGGTGATCATCCAGGTGATCGATTCCGGCATCGGCATTCCGCCATCGAAATTCCGCACCGTGTTCAAGGAATTCGCGCGGCTGGACGAAGGCGCCAAGACTGCTTCCGGCCTCGGGCTCGGGCTTTCGATCGTCGACCGCATCGCCCGCGTGCTCCACCATCCGGTCGAGCTGCTCTCGACGCATGGCAGGGGCACTGAATTTCGCATCTCCATGCCGCTCGACGTCTCACGCCCGGCCGAGGCTGCTGCAGCCGTCACCCCCGCAGACCGCCCGGGGCAGCCGCTCAAGGGACTGAAAATCCTCTGCATCGACAACGAGCCGAAGATCCTGGAAGGCATGCGGTTGCTGCTCAGCGGCTGGGGCTGTGAGGTGACGGCGGTGGATTGCCTTGCCGAGGTGATCGCCATGGACGGCGGGGATGGGCCTCCGGATCTTGCCATCGCCGATTATCATCTCGACGACGGCACCGGGCTTGCCGCAATCCTGCATCTGCGCCGGCAGTTCGGTATCGACATCCCCGCCTTGCTTGTTACCGCCGACCGCACGCCTGAAGTGCGCAGTGAGGCCGAGCGCTACGGCATCGCCGTTCAACACAAGCCGGTGAGGCCGGCAGCGCTGCGCGCCTACATCACCCAGATATCCGGGCTCAAGCGCGCCGCCGCGGAGTAAGGCAAGTTCAGTCAGGCGCGCTCATGATGCGCGAAACGAGATCGCACACACGCGCCGCATCCGGCACGTCGCCGAACAGGATGCGATACACGATCGGCGCCACCACCTGATCCATGACGAGGTCGACATCCGGAAAGGCCTCGCCGCGCGCCTTTGCCCTGTCGGCGATGACGACGATCTGCTGGCGCGTATATTCGCAGCACTTGCTGGCATTGGCGCCGGCCTGCGCTGCCAACACGTCGCGGATCATCTCGCGGCCCGGCCCGGAGGACATTTCCTCGGCATATTGTTCGGCCCAGGCCTGAAGATCGGCCCTGCCGCTGCCGGCATCGACCGGCTGCATATCCGGCCGCAGCCGCTCGACGGCGACGTCGGCGAGAAGCTCCTGCAGGTCGCCCCAGCGGCGATAGATGGTTGAGGGCGTCACGCCCGCCCTGGCGGCGATCAGCGGGATCGTCACTTCGGCACGACTCATCTCGGCCAACAGATCGCGCGTCGCCTTGTGCACCGACGCCTGGACCCGAGCGCTTCGTCCGCCCGGACGGAGATTTTCTTTCACTGCCATGCCTGCAACCCGACCTTCGTCCTGCCATCGATGGTTCAAAATCTTTGACAGGAGCATAAACGCAAATAATTTGCCTTTGCGGCTTATTCGCCCTACATGGAGCTAACGCAACGAGTTAGCTTTAAGGGGCTTATATATGTTCGCTGCCGCCAAATCCACAGAGAATGCGCCGCGCCCCTCGATCGGTTTTCATGCGCTGACACTCGCCACCTTCTTCGGCGCCTCCTCGGTGCCAACGCCGCTCTACCGGATCTATCAGGAGAACTTTTCAATCTCGCCGGTGCTGATCACCGTGATCTTTGCCGTCTACGCCTTTGCGCTTCTGGCGGCGCTGCTGACCGCCGGCTCGATCTCCGATCATCTCGGCCGTCGGCCAGTGATCTTTTCAGCGCTACTGCTCGAAATCGTCGCAATGGTTCTCTTCGTCGCCGCCAGCGGTCCCGTCTGGCTGATCGCGGCGCGGATCGTCCAGGGCATTGCCACCGGCATCGCCGGCGCCTCGCTCGGAGCAGCCATCGTCGATGTCGACCGGGCGAAGGGCCAGATCGTCAATTCGATTGCGCCGCTTTGCGGCATGGCGGTGGGTGCGGTGGGCACCAGCGCCCTGATCCAGTATGGCCCCTTCCCGATGCATCTGGTCTATGCGCTGCTCTTCGTCGCCTTCGCGCTGCAGGCCGCCGCGATCTGGCTGATCCCCGAAACCGGCGGCACGCGGCCGGGTGCGCTCGGTTCGCTGGTACCGCGGGTTTCCATTCCGCCGCAGGCGAAGCGGCCGCTCTCGCTGGTGACGCCGATCAATATCGCCAACTGGACGCTCGGCGGCTTCTATCTTTCGCTGGTCCCGTCCCTGGTCGCCAGCACGACCGGCAGCACCGCGCCGCTGACGGGAGGAGCGGTCGTCGCCGCACTGACGGCGAGCGGAGCGATCGCCGTCTATCTTAGGCGCGGCAAGACGGCCCAGGCCAATCTCGGCTTCGGCGTATCGGCAAAGACTCTCGGTATCCTGACGGTCGTTGCCGGCGTGCATCTCGCAAACGTGCCGCTGTTGCTGATCGGCACGATTTTTACCGGCGCCGGTTTCGGCACCAATTTCCTCGGCTCGCTCGGCACCATCATGCCGCTTGCCAAAGCGGACGAGCGGGCCGGACTGCTGTCGGCCTTTTACATCCAGAGCTACCTCGCCTTCAGCCTGCCGGCGATCCTTGCCGGCTTCTTGGCGAAATCCGCCGGTTACCAGGTGACGACGGATATTTATGCGAGCGCCATCCTGCTGTTGCTGGCCGTCGGGATCACGGCTGTTCGCGCCGGCCGGAGAAAGGCGGCGGAGAATGCGGCTTGATTCCGGGGGGAGTGTTCACGGCTGGAGATCCAGCAGTGCCCGGCCGCTGCCATCCATGGTGAAAGGCACCGAGGCGTGCTGGTGGGCGACCAGCCAGCGGCCATCCTGCTTGACGAGGCCGAGGGTCTGACGGAACCAGAGATCGACTTCGGTGCCATCGGTCTTGGTCCCGGTCATCCGCGTGAGGCCACTCCAGAAAGCGACACCCTCGCCGACCGTCAGTTTGGCATCGCGCACTTCGCCGCCGATCGGACCTTCCCAGGTGTCGAACCAGGCCTGCAGGCCCGCCTCGTCCTTGCCGTTGATGACCAGCGGCGGCGCCAGGGAAAATTCCACGGAATCTTCGGCCTCGTAGGAAAGCGCCTCCTCGGCGTTCTTTTCTCCCAGCGCCTTGGCCCGCATCATCAGCATGGCGATGACCGCCTCTTCCTCGTGCCTGGCATTTGCTTCGTCTTTCACGGCCGTTCTCCTTCTCCGTTATGGACAGAGGACGCGCGGCAGGAGGACGATCCGACAATGATGCATTTCAATCTTGGCATTCCGCGTTTTGCTGGAATTGCTTCAGAGATAACTGGTCACTTCAGGCTCGTTCCACCAGGCATCGTGCCTGCCATCGGCGTAACGGACAGGCAGCGCCGCCAGTTCCTCGGGCGTGATATTATCCAGGCAGGCGATGTTGATCGAGACGTAAGCGCCGCCGATGGCCTCGACGTAACCGTCGCCATAAGCAGGCACGCCGCAGGTGCGGCAGAAGCGGTGATGGCCGCTCATCGTGTTGAACTGGTAGTCTGTGGTTTCCGCCGCGTCGCACATCAGCCGGAAATCCTCCGGCTTGACGTTGGCGCCCCAATAGCGCCGCTTCGCGCAGATCGAACAGTTGCAGCGGCCGGTGCCTGCCTCGAGGTCCATGTCCACCTCGTAGCGTACCTTACCGCAATGGCAGCTTCCTCTGTAGGTTTTCTTCATGGCGCTCTCCTCCTTCGGCGTTGCATCAGCTATCGGCATATGACAATATATTGTCATTATGGACGAGATACAGAATAGACAACATGTTGTCAAACAAAATCGACCGGAGCGGACCGTGGAAGGGGATGCCTTTTCCGCTTTCGCGATCACGGCCCTGCGTCTGGCCGGCCATCTGACGGCGGCCGGCGATCGGCTGGCAAAGCCGGCGGGACAGACGAGTGCGCGCTGGCAGGTGCTGGCGGCGGCGCGGCGCGGCGACATGTCGGTGGCGCAGATTGCCCGCGCGCTCGGCCTCGCCCGCCAGGGTGTGCAGCGGCTTGCTGATGTGCTGGCGGGCGAAGGGCTGATCGCCTATGCCGACAATCCGCAGCACCAGCGGGCGAAGCTGGTGCGGCTGACGACGGAAGGGGCGGCGCGGCTGGGGGTGATCGAGGCGGCGCAAGCCGGATGGGTGGATGGGCTCGGCGCCGCGTTTACAGCGGCTGAGCTCGATGCGGCGCGGACTGTCATGGCGCGGGTGATGGCGATGCTGGAGAGTGACGGGGCGTCCGGAGGCTGAGGTCGCACCCTGAGCGCCCCCTCTGGCCTGCCGGCCAGAAACGCAAAAAGGCCGGGCTAACCCGACCTTCCCTGCCATCTCAACGAACCGTGCCAGTACATCCGTGGTCACGATCCGGAGGTGATATTCAAAGCTCCACGCGTCCAAGAGGACGCGTCAAGATTTAGGCCGCCTGGAGGCGGTCTGCCGACATCTTGCCGGACTTGTTGTCGCGGACGAGATCGTAGGACAGCTTCTGGCCATCCTTGAGATCGCGCATGCCGGCACGCTCGACGGCGGAGATGTGGACGAAAACGTCGGCTGCGCCGTCATCCGGCTGAATGAAGCCGAAGCCCTTGGTTGCGTTGAACCACTTTACTGTACCTGTGCTCATGACGATATCCTTTTCGAATCGCTCATAGAAGATTGCAGCCCGGGCAAAGCCCAAGCGGCGATGAAAACCGATTTTGGAGGAAGGTCGCCAGGAACGACGCAAGCGCCGTTTCAAAGTTCATCTAGCAAGATCGATGCGGAGACATGTAATTGCAAATTGTGTCCGCGGCAAGGCGTCGGCAAGGGAAAGTCGAATTCGGCTTGGCGGGGTGTCCACTAACGTCGTGCCGTGTAAGCCCCCCTCTGCCCTGCCGGGCATCTCCCCCACAGGTGGGGAGATTGGCTGGGCGCACCGGCTTCCCCAAACAACTGGTGTCCGCCGGGCGAAACGGTAGAAAGGCGGGAAGGTTTAGCCACTTGCGATCTCCCCACCTGTGGGGGAGATGCCCGGCAGGGCAGAGGGGGGCGGCCACGGCAAAACGGCAAAGATAGCCCCGTTAAAACCAAGCCCGCGATTCGCGCTTACGCCGCTGCCTTCGCCCCTGCATAGGGATCGAACCGCCCATAAAACGTCTCGCCCTTAGCGGCCATGTCCTTCAGCAGCGGTGTCGGCCTGAAATGCTCTCCGTAAGTCTCGGCTAACTTTTCCGCCAACTCCACAAAAGCCTTCACGCCCATGCCGTCGATATAGCTCAGCGCCCCGCCGGTATAAGGCGCGAAGCCGAAGCCGAGGATCGAGCCGACGTCGGCTTCGCGCGGATCGGTGACGATGCCTTCCTCGACGGTGCGGGCGGCTTCAAGCGCGATGGTGACAAGGAAGCGCTGCTTCAGCAAGGCGACATCAACTTCATCCGCCTGCTTCTGCGGATAGAAGTCCTTGAGCTCGGGCCAGAGCGACTTCTTCGCCGGTTTCGGGGGATAGTCGTAGAAACCCTTGGAGTTCTTGCGGCCGAAGCGGCCCTCCTTTTCGACCATGCGGGAGATGAGCTCCATATGCCTGGGATCGATCGCCTTCTCGCCGAGATCGGCGACGGTGGCCTTGAGGATCTTCAGCGACAGGTCGATGGCGACTTCGTCATTCAGCGCCAGCGGGCCGACCGGCATGCCGGCCATCTTGGCGGCATTCTCGATCATCACGGGCGGCACGCCCTCGATCAGCATGTCGTAGCTTTCCGACATGTAGCGCAGCACGCAGCGATTGACGAAGAAGCCGCGGGTGTCGTTGACGACGATCGGCGTCTTCTTGATCGCCGCGACATAATCGAGCGCGACGGCGAGCGCCTTGTCGCCGGTCTCCTTGCCGAGGATGACCTCGGTCAGCATCATCTTCTCGACGGGCGAGAAGAAATGGATGCCGATGAAATCGGCCTGGCGCTTGGAATTCTTCGCCAGTCCGGTGATCGGCAGGGTCGAGGTATTGGAGGCGAAGATCGCCCCTTCCGGCAGCACGGCTTCAACCGCCTCGATGACCGATTTCTTCACTTCGCGATCCTCGAACACCGCCTCGATGACGAGATCGGCGGTGGCGAGACCGGCATAATCGGCGGAAGGCGTAATGCGGGCAAGAAGGGCTGTCGCCTCGTCCTGCGTCAGCCGTCCCTTACCGAGAGAATCCTTGACGAGCCCTTCGGAGACGGCCTTACCCTTGGTCGCCGCTTCCATATCGCGGTCGATCAGCGTCACCGGAATGCCGGCAGCTGCCGTGACATAGGCGATCGAGGCGCCCATGAAGCCGGCGCCGACGACGCCGACATGCTTGAGCTCGGTCTTGGCAATGCCGGCGGGGCGGCGGGCGCCCTTGCCGAGCTCCTGCATGGAGATGAACAGCGAACGGATCATCGAGAAGGCTTCGCGGGTCTGCAGCACCTCGGTGAAATAACGCTGCTCGATCTTCAGCCCGGTATCGAATGGCACCTGCAGGCCTTCATAGACGCATTTCAGGATAGCGAGTGCTGCCGGATAATTGCCCGATGTTTCCCGGCGCAGGATCGCCGGCGCGGCCGGCCAGAGCTGGGCGGAGGCCGGCGTCCAGATGCCGCCGCCCGGCAACTTGAAGCCCTTCTCGTCCCAGGGGGCGACCGGATTCAGCCCGTCCTTGATCATCTGCCTGGCGGCCGGGATCAGCTGATCCGGCTCGACCACCTGATGGACGAGGTTCATCGCCTTGGCGCGCGAGCCGCTCAGCGACTGACCCGTCGTCATCATCTGCAGCGCGTCCTGGGCGTTCGCCAGCCGCGGCACGCGCTGGGTGCCGCCGGCGCCGGGGAAGATGCCGACCTTGACCTCGGGCAGCGCGATCTTGACGCTCTTGGCATTGGAGGCGACGCGGCCGTGGCAGGCGAGCGACAGTTCGAATGCGCCGCCCATGCAGGTGCCATTGATGGCGGAAACCCAGGGCTTGCCCGAGGTTTCGAGCTTGCGGAACAAACCTGACATGCGGCCGACGAGACCGAAGAGCGTCCGGACGGCCGATTCCGGGTTCCTGGCCTTCTCCTCCTGATAGGCGCCGAACATCGACTTGATCATCGAAAGATCGGCGCCGCCGGAGAAGGAGGATTTGCCCGATGTGAAGACGACACCCTTGACGCTGGCGTCAGCGGTGGTGGCGTCGATGATCGCATTGAGCTCTTCCATCACCTCGGCGGTGAAAACGTTCATCGATTTGCCGGGCATGTCCCAGGTGACGAGAGCGATGCCATCGGCGTCAGTTTCGATCGTGAAGTTTGTATAATTGCTCATCGGGATTTCCTCTTCCCTCAATTCCCAAGGTTTCAAAAGACGCCGAGCGCGAGGCAACTGACACCGATGACCAGAGCGAGAAACAGCAGCAAGAATCGATTTTCGCTGCCGAGACGCCGGGCATGCTCCTTCGGAGAGACGCGGAATGCCTCAGCCGAGGCCTGCTCCATGTCCTTGTCGAGATTGCGAAGCTCGAAGTGGCGTTTCGTCTCGTTTTGAACCCATGGTTCGCTCCGCTGGTCGGCATCTCAAACGCGTTCGATAACTGTTGCCGTGCCCATGCCGGCGCCGATGCAGAGCGTCACCAGCGCGGTGTTGAGATCGCGGCGTTCGAGCTCGTCGAGCACCGTGCCGAGGATCATCGCGCCGGTGGCGCCGAGCGGATGGCCCATGGCGATGGCGCCGCCATTGACGTTGATCCTGTCGTGGTCGATGTCGAAGGCCTGCATGTAGCGCAGCACGACGGCGGCGAAGGCTTCGTTCAGCTCGAAGAGGTCGATATCCGACAGGCTCATGCCGGTCCGTTTCAACAGCTTCTCGGTGACGTCGACCGGCCCGGTCAGCATCAAAGCCGGATCGGAGCCGATATTGGCGAAAGCCTTGATGCGGGCGCGCGGCTTCAACCCCATGCTTTCACCGCCGGCTTTGGAGCCGAGCAGCACGGCGCCGGCGCCATCGACGATGCCGGAGGAATTGCCGGCGTGGTGGACATAGTTGATCCGTTCGATCTCGGGATGAGCCTGGATGCCGACGGCCTCGAAGCCGCCCATCTCGCCGGGCATCTGGAAGGACGGGTTGAGGGAGGCGAGCGCCTGCATATCGGTGCCGGGACGCATGTGCTCGTCCTTATCGAGGATCGTCAGGCCGTTCTGATCCTTGACCGGAACGACCGACTTGTCGAACCAGCCCTGCTCCCAGGCATGGGCGGCGCGCTTCTGGCTCTCGACGGCGTAAGCGTCGACATCGGTCCGGCTGAAACCGTATTTGGTGGCGATGAGATCGGCCGAGACGCCCTGCGGCATGAAATAGGCCGGGAAATTCACCGACGGATCCATGAACCAGGCGCCGCCCGACATGCCCAAGCCGACACGCGACATGCTTTCCACACCACCAGCTATGACGATGTCGTCCGCGCCTTGGGCGATCTTGCCGGCGGCGAAATTGACGGCATCGAGGCCGGAGGCGCAGAAGCGGGAGATCTGCATGCCGGGCGCACGGGTGGAATAACCGGCTTCGAAGGCGGCGGCCTTGGGGATGACGGCGCCGGCATCCATCACCGGATCGACGCAGCCCATGATGATGTCGTCGACCGTTCGCGTGTCGAGCCCGTTGCGATCGCGGATCGCTTCCAGCGTCTTGGCCGCCAGACGGACGGAGGGCACCTCATGGAGCGCGCCATCCTTCTTGCCGCGGCCGCGCGGCGTGCGGACGTGGTCGTAAATGAAAACCTCGGTCATTTCCTCATCTCCCTGACGGCGCGGCGGCGCCGGTGAATTTCGTGTTTTCCCTTCTCCCCAGCGGGGGAGAAGGGGACACAATCAAAACGCTTCCGCAGCCAGCGCCATCATCGTGTCGGCGCCGGCTTCGATGCGGGCCTTGCGCAGCGCGGTTTCCGGCATGATACGTTCCATGAAGAAGCGGGCGGTCACCAGCTTGTTCCTCAGGAAATCCTCGCGGCTCGCGTCACCCGACGCAAGGCCGTCCTCGGCGGCCTTCGCCATTTTCACCCACATATAGCCGAGCACGACGAGGCCGAAGAGATGCATGTAGTCAGTCGAGCCGGCGCCGGCATTGTCGGGCTTGGCCATGGCGTTCTGCATGAACCACATGGTCGCGCCCTGGACGTCGTTCAAGCCCTTTTTCAGGTGCTTGGTGAAGAAGGAGAGTTTTTCGTCGCTGCGGTTTTCCTCGCAGAAATCGCCGATCTCCTTGAAGAGGGCCATGGCGGCGCGGCCGCCGTTCAGGGCGAGTTTGCGGCCGACGAGATCGAGCGCCTGAATGCCGTTGGCGCCTTCATAGATCATGGCGATGCGGGCATCACGCACATACTGGCTCATGCCGTGTTCCTCGATATAGCCATGGCCGCCGAACACCTGCTGGGCCATGACGGCGTGATCGAAGCCGCGATCGGTCATCACGCCCTTAAGGATCGGAGTGACGAGGCCGAGAATGTCGTCGGCGGTCTGGCGCTCCTTCTCGTCGGTGGCCCGGTGGGCGATATCGGATTTCAGCGCGGTCCAGAGCAAGAAGGCGCGGCCCGCCTCGTTGAAGGCGCGGATGGTCATCAGCGACCGGCGGATATCGGGATGGACGATGATCGGATCGGCCTTCTTATCCGGCGCCTTGACGCCGGACAGCGAGCGGCCCTGGATGCGGTCGCGGGCATAGGCAGCGGCGTTCTGATAGGCGATCTCGGAAATGGCGATGCCCTGCAGGCCGACCATCAGGCGGGCCTCGTTCATCATCACGAACATGGCGTTGAGGCCGCGGTTTTCGGCGCCGATCAGGAAACCGGTCGCTTGGTCGTAATTCATCACACAGGTGGCATTGCCGTGGATGCCCATCTTGTGCTCGATCGCGCCGCAGGAAACGGCGTTGCGGGCGCCAAGCGCGCCATCCTTGCCGACCAGAAATTTCGGGACGATGAACAGCGAGATGCCCTTGGTGCCCTCGGGCGCGCCTTCGATACGGGCCAGCACCAGGTGGACGATATTGTCGGTCAGATCGTGTTCGCCGGCGGAGATGAAGATCTTCTGACCGGAGATCTTATAGCTGCCGTCCGCCTGCGGCACCGCCTTGGTGCGCAGCATGCCGAGATCGGTGCCGCAATGCGGCTCGGTCAGGTTCATGGTGCCCGACCAGGAGCCGTCCACCATCTTCGGCAGGTAAGTCTGCTTCTGCTCCTGCGTGCCATGGACGAGGATCGCGGCGATCGCGCCCTGCGTCAGGCCCGGATACATCATCAGCGACATGTTGGCGGCAGAGGTATATTCGCCGACGGCGCAATGCAGCGTGTAGGGCAGCCCCTGCCCGCCGAATTCCTCCGGCACAGCGAGACCGATCCAGCCACCTTCGCGATAGGCCTTGTAAGCCTCTCGGAAGCCCTTCGGCGTCGAGACGCTGGCATCGTCGTGGCGATGACAGCCTTCCTGATCGCCGGAATAATTCACCGGGAAGAGCGCCTCCTCGGCAACCTTTCCGGCCTCGCCGAGGATCGCCTCGATCATGTCAGGCGTGGCATCGGCAAAACCCGGCAGATTGTTGTAGCGCTCGAGGCCCAGCACGTCGTTCAGGACGAAGAGCGTATCGTTCACCGGGGCCTTATAGACTGGCATTTCGCGAATTCCTCCATTCGACTGACCGGGTCGAGCCGGCCTCGGGCACTGTCTTACAAAATATTGACGTTTGCGTAAACGTCAAATTCTGCACCTCTGCCTTCTTTTCATGAAAAAATTCCACGGCACGAATCCACGAGTCACGAAACACCAGGAAGAGACGTCATCTCCTCAGATTGTTGACAAAGTCTTCTCCGTCATGCTCGACCCTGTGCCGACCATCTAACCACAGCAATTGCTTGACCGGAAAATACTTGATTCGAGCTGAGCAGATCCTCGGCACAAGGCCGAGGATGACGTCGCGCGGTTTATAATGATTTGGCAGCAGCCTGAGGAGACGTCATCTCCCCTTCCTTGTCCATCCTGGAATGGCCTATAAACGGAACCATCGTTCAATCCGCAATTCGGGAATGCCAGAGGGGGATCGGCGGGATGATCAGTTTCGAGGCGATCAGGCAGCGTGCGGAGCAGCGAAAAGGCGGTGCGGCAGCGCTGCAGGCATTGCTGGAAAAACACCGGCCGGATCACGACCGGCTGCGCGCCATGCCGGACGACCGCATCCTTTCCGACATGACCCGCCGCATTTTCTATAGCGGCTTCGTGCAGAAGGTGATCGATGCGAAATGGCCGGGCTTCGAGGCGGCGTTTTCCGGCTTCGATCCGGCGGCGCTGAATATCGCGCCCGACGATTACTGGCATGAGCTGACATCGGACGAGCGGATCATCCGCAACGGCGCGAAGATCATGTCGGTTCGCGCCAATGCGGCCTTCGTCAGAGAGCTGGCGAGGGAACATGGCAGCGCCGGCGCCTTTTTCGCCGACTGGCCGCGGGAAGACCAGATCGGCCTTCTCGACCTGTTGAGCAAACGCGGCAGCCGGCTCGGCGGCATGACCGGCCAATATTTCCTCCGCGGCATCGGCCGCGACAGCTTCGTCGCCACGCTGGACGTGCTCGCCTGCCTGAGATCGGCCGGCGTGCCGCTCTCCTCGTCCGGTACGACCAAGAAGGATCAGCAGCTGATCCAACAGGCCTTCAACCACTGGGCTGACGAAACCGGCCTTTCCTTCATCCATCTCTCGCGCATCAGCGCCTATTCAATCGACGCGCCGCGCTGAGATTGCGGTCGGACGATGGCTATCCGATCCGGCGAATTTCACAGCTATTGCCGCCTAAAATGGCCCTTTGGACGCAAACGTAAAAAAATTCCGATCGATCTTAACGGCTTGTTTACCACGTTTCGTAAAAGGTGCGGATTGAGCCGTAGTGATCCGCATTCCTTTTTCCCCGTCTCGCGTTCCCCAAGGATGCCACTACGTCGTCCAGCGTGAGGAAAGTCTAATTGGCTATCCTCTCATGGACGAGGGCGCGCCGGTCCCGCGACAGGCGCGGGCCACAGACGGAAAAGCCACGGATCGAGCTCTGACGAGAGGTCGAGCAGTCGAAGCGAGCAAGAAGATGAACGGATCGCGATCAAATCCTTCCCGACAGTCCGACAGGACCTCGCTCGATGCGCTGAACCGCACGATCGAAGGGCTGGAGGCGCGCATCGAAGGGCTGATGGGCAGCGGACGCGATCAGCGGACGCGCACGCCAACGGCCGAGCGCGATCCTTATGCGGCCTCCAATGCGCCGCGCCCCACACGAGCGCCGCTCGAGCCGCGGCCGGATCCCCTGGCGGAAATTCGCCAGCGCCAGCGCGCATTGGAAGAGGGCCGCGAACGCTCCTATGGGCGCGAGCAGGCCACCCAGCTGCGCGACCCCGCACCGCGCGCCACCGCCTTGCGCGCCGGCGACGACACGATGACCGAGATCGCCCAGGCGCTCGTCAACCTCAGGCAGGACCTGAAGCGCGACATTTCCGAGGGCGTGACTCGCGAGATGAGCGCGCTGCGCGCCGAACTGCGCGAGATCAAGGCGACTGCCGGAGACAGCCGCTTCGCCGACGACATCCGCGCCGACATGAACCGCCTAGCTCAGAGCATCAGCCAGTTGACCGGCCGCTCGAGCGGGCCGGAGGCTGCCGGCCTGCGTGAGGATTTCGAGGAACTGCGCTCGCTGATGGACGGGCTGGCGCGGGAGGAATCGCTGCGCCATATGGAAAATCGCTGGGACGGCGTCGAGAGCCGGCTTGCGGCACTCGATACCGAGGGGCTGCAGGAAGAACTCGTTTCGCTCGCTTACCGGCTCGACGACATCAAGCGCCATCTCGGCGGCATGGACGAAAGCCCGGCGGTGCGGGCGCTGGAAGACAAGCTGATCGCCATCGCCACGGCGATGGAGCAGTTCGGCAACATGATCCAGCCGCATGACCGGATCATGTCCGAGCAGTTCGCGGCCATGGACACGCGGCTCGACGAGATCAGCCGGGCGATTGCTGCCAGCGGACGCGCGGCCGCCGGCAACGATCCGACGCTGTTGCAGCGGCTGGAAAGCCGGCTCTCGTCGCTCGCCGACCAGATCGACCTGATGAGCCATGACGCGGCCAGCCGCGCAAACCCGGCCGACGAGCTGGCGATGCGGCTGGAAGCCCTGACGGAGCGTGTCGAGGAGTTGACCAAGGCGGAAGCGACGTCCCGGCTCGACGAGCGCCTGGAACATCTTTCCTATCTGTTGGAGCGCACCCAAAAGGCGGCCGCGCAACCCGACCTCACCGGCCCCCTTTCCGACATCTCCCGCAAGATCGATGCGCTCGAGAATGGCGCGGTCAATGACGTGCTGGCGCAGCGGCTCGATTATCTCGCTCGGCGCATCGACGAGATGGCTTATCAGCAGCCCGCCCCTGCCGCGGCGATCGACGACAGGGCCTTCCAGCGTCTCGAAGGCCGGCTGAGCGACATCGCCGCCCGGCTGGAAGAAACAACAGCGGCGGCGCCGACCGATCCGCGGGCGCTGAAAAACCTTGAAGACCAGATCGCCAATCTTTCGGCGCTGATGAGCGAGCCGCGCGAAAGTGCCGCGATCCCGGCCGACTTCGACCGGCGCATGGGCGCGATCGAAGACTATATGGCGACGAGCGACGAATATATCATCGAGGCGGCGCGGCAGGCGGCGGAAGCCGTCGTCGAGGCCTATTCGCGCAATGGCGGCCTGCAGGGCGGCGTGCCCGCCGCCGACATGTCGGCACTGGCGGCGCTGGCCGAGGATCTGCGCCATCTCGAGGATATCAGCCGCGACAGCGAGGAGCGCACGCACAAGACCTTCAAGGCGCTGCACGAGACGCTGGTGCACATCGCCGACCGGCTCGACGGCATGGAAGAGCGCGGACGGCCGATCGCTCAGATGCCGGTGGCCGACGTCGATTTCGATGTCGACCCCTATGCGCTGATGGTGGCCGAAGCCGCCCAGGCGGCGGAGGCGGCCCCGGCAGCGAAAGCCTCTCCGGTCATCCGCACGGCAGAGGTCGCGGCGGAACCTGCCGCCCCAGTCCAGGCTGCGGCCATGAGCGCGACGAGCGCAATCGCCATCGAAGCCGCAACGAGGACGCCGGAGACCCCGACACCGGCGCCGGCAAAAACCAGCCTGCTCGCCAGCCTTGGCAAGCGGCTGCGGCCCGCCACGAAAGCCGAGGCGCAGGCGAACGAACGACCGATGATCGACCCCGCCCCGTCAATCGATCCCGCTGACGTGGTGCAGACGGATGCCGCGAACGAACTGCTCGAGCCGGGTTCGGGCGCGCCCGACGTCAAGAAGATTCTCGAGCGGGTGCGCGCCAGCCAGAGTGCTCAACGCGGCAAATCTACCGTCGAGACCGATCGCGCCGATTACATCGCCGCTGCGCGCCGGGCGGCGCAGGCAGCCGCAATGGAAGTCGACGCCAATCCGAAGCAGGCGGCCAAGGCCGAGAAGAAGGCCGCGAATGCCGCCAAGGCCGGCAAGATCGGTAAAACAGGCAAGACCAGCGCCTTTTCGCGCTACCGCCGGCCGATCCTTCTCGCCGTCGGCGCCGTTCTGCTCGCCATCATGGCCTTTCCGTTGGCCCGGACGCTGACGAGTGGCGAGCCGGCGCCGCAGCCGCCGGCCGAGGTCTCGGTACTGACGGGGGCGATGGACAACCCGCAGCCGGTCTCGCCTGAGGCGACACCCGCCCAGCCGGACACCGGCGCTGCCGATATGAACGCTGCTGCAACGACGAGCGCGCCGGCCACCGATCGGGCGCCGGAAACAACCCCGCCTGCCGCCGGCGATCATCTGACCGATGCGATGCCGCTCGACGGCGAAGGGGCTGCGACCTTTGCCCCCGCCGGTTCGCCCGTCGCAACGCAGGAGACATCGAGCTTCACTGCGAACAGCCCGACCGCAGCCGCGCCCGCGCCGCAGGCAGCGATCACCATTCCCGACAGCGTGCAGCCGAAATCACTTGCCGATGCGGCGCAGAGCGGCGACGCCCTCGCGCTATTCGAGATCGGCGCGCGCTATTCGGACGGCCGCAACGGCATGACCGTCGATCAGAAACAGGCCGCAGGCTGGTACCAGCTTGCGGCCGACAAGGGTTTTGCCCCGGCACAATATCGGCTCGGCAGCATGTATGAGAAGGGCAACGGCGTCGAACGCGACATCGCCAAGGCGAAGGGCTTCTACGAGCAGGCGGCGAACCAGGGCAATGCCAGCGCCATGCACAATCTCGCCGTCCTCTACGCCTCCGGCGCACTCGGCCAGCAGGATTATGCGACGGCGGCCTCGTGGTTTACCAAGGCCGCCAATCTCGGCATCACCGACAGCCAGTTCAACCTGGCGATCCTCTGCGCGAGGGGCAACGGCGTTCCGGCCGATCTCGAAGAATCCTATAAGTGGTTTGCGATCGCCGCCAAGGCCGGCGACAAGGATGCAGCACAGAAACGCGACGAAGTGGCCAATGCCATGAAGCCCGACCAGCTCGAACGCGCGCGCGCCAAGGCCGATCTCTGGAAGCCGGAACCGCTCGACCATCGCGCCAACGGCATCGACATTCCCGACGAATGGGCCGGCACGGGCATGAAGACGGCAACCGTCGACATGAAGAAGGCGATCCGCAACATCCAGGCGATCCTCAACAATAACGGCTTCGACGCCGGCGTGCCGGACGGCGAAATGGGGGCGAAAACCGTCGCAGCGATCAAGAGCTTCCAGAAGTCGATCGGCCAGGAGCCGGACGGCAAGGTGAGCGACGCGACCGTGAAGGCGCTGCTTGAACGCAACAAGCAAGTCGCCAAGGCGATCTGAGGCGCGTCGACGGAGGTCGAGCCGCCGGTGAAGACCCCTCCCCACAAGGGTCTTCACCGGCTTCGCGGCGCTTTGCCGCAAGCTTTTCCGAATTTTTCCAACCATCGTCACAAAACCTGAAAAAAGCCCGATTATGCCGGACATATCGATCCGCGCATCGCCGAATCTCCAGCCATCGATCTCCATCAATCAGGGCTGATCGAAAGCCTCTGGCAACGATTTCACAGTATGGTGTGCATTCGAACGGGGACGTGACAGGAACCGCCCGGCAGGAGCGGTCATCATTCGGGGTCGGTTGTGACAATCTATCTGCCAATCGCAGAATTGTCGGTGAACATCTTCATCATTCTCGGCATGGGGGCGGCCGTCGGATTCCTGTCTGGAATGTTCGGCGTCGGCGGCGGTTTTCTCATCACCCCGCTATTGATCTTCTACAACATCCCGCCCGTCGTCGCCGTCGCCACCGGTGCCAACCAGGTCGTGGCGTCGTCGATTTCAGGTGCGATCACCCATTTCCGGCGCGGCACGCTCGACGTCAAGCTCGGCACGGTGCTTCTGTTCGGCGGTCTTTCAGGGGCGACCGTCGGCATCTGGATCTTTTCGCTGCTGCGCGCCATCGGCCAGCTCGATCTGATCATCTCGCTGATGTATGTCGTCTTCCTCGGCACGGTTGGCGGGCTGATGCTGCTCGAAAGCATCAATGCCATGCGGCGGGCGGCACGCAATGAGCCGCCCGTACCGCGCAAGCCGGGCCACCAGCACTGGGTGCACAAGCTGCCGCTCAAGGTGCGCTTCAAGAAATCGAAGATTTTCCTCAGCGTCATTCCGATCATTGCGCTCGGCTTTGCGATCGGCATCCTGACCTCGATCATGGGTGTCGGCGGCGGCTTCATCATGGTGCCGGCAATGATCTACCTCCTGCGCATCCCGACCAATGTCGTGGTCGGCACCTCGCTTTATCAGATCATCTTCGTGACCGCCTATACGACGATCGTGCAGGCGGCGACGAACTTCTCCGTCGACATCGTGCTTGCCTTCATCCTGATGGTGGCGGGTGTCGTCGGGGCGCAATACGGCGTGCGCGTCGGCCAGAAGCTGCGCGGCGAACAGCTGCGCGCGCTGCTCGGCCTGCTGGTGCTGGCTGTCGGCCTGCGTCTGGCGATCGCACTGGTGGTCACCCCGGCGGACGTCTATTCGGTGGTGATGGGGACCGGCAACTGATGCGCCTGCTTGCCTCGTTCCTCCTGTTCCTGTGTCTGCTGCCGGCGGTTGCCGGGGCGCAGTGGCTGCCCGGGCAGGCAACCGAAGCGGTGCGCGAGGGGTTGGAGATCGGCACCTCGACCAGCGAAATCGCCATCACTTCGGATTTCCATGGCGCGGATCTGACGATCTTCGGGGCGCTCTCGAACACCGACCAACTGCTGCTCGCCATTGGCCAGTATGACGTGGTGGTGGTGCTGGAAGGCCCGCGCGAGGACGCAACGGTGCGCAAGAAGGAACGCGTCTTCGGCATCTGGGTCAACAGGCGCTCGATGACTTTCGAGGCCGTGCCGCATTCCTATTCGATGTCGAGCTCGCGCATGATCGACGACCTGACGACGCCGCTCGAACTGACCGATCAGGGGATCGGCATCGACCACATTCCGCTGACGCCGGTCGGCTTCGTCGGCGACGGCAGCAATCTCGGCGAGTTCCGTCAGGCTTTCCTGCGGCTGCAGCAGGGCGGCGCGCTTTATGACCGCAACCCGAGCGGCGTGCGGTTCGTTTCATCGAACCTCTTCAAGGCGAGTCTGCGCCTGCCGGCAAATATTCCGAATGGGGTGCACACGGTGCGCGCCTATCTCTTCAAGAGCGGCAATCTCATTACCGATAAATCGCTGCCGCTGCGCGTCATCAAGACGGGCATCGAACAGACGATCACCGATGCGGCCCATGATCAGCCAATCCTCTACGGCTTTGCGGCCGTGGCGCTCGCCGTCGTCACCGGCTGGGGGGCCAGCCTGATCTTCCGCAAGGAATGATCCGGCGCCGACGGCAAAATCATCGTGCCCTTGTCTTATGTCTTCAGGAAGGCGAGCCGCTCATCGACGCGGGCGGGGGCAATTTCCAGAATATCGGCGCTGACGACGCCTTCCGCTACAAAAGGATCCTGCCGGATCCGAGTTTCGAGTTCGGCGCGCGAGGTGTTGTGAGCGACGACCGCTCCACCTGCGCTCGGCTGAAGGCCGCCCGCGAGAAGAAAAATCCCGTCGTCGAAGCCACGTTTGAGCCAGGCATTGTGCGCCTCCATCAGAAAGGGCGCTTTGGCCTTGCCATCAGAAAACTTCAGCGTAATGAAAAACATCCAAGGGCTCCTTAGGAATGCTGTTGGGAATGGGTTTCGGGAAAGACGGGTGTTCCGGGCCGCTGCGCCGCCAGCCACGCGCGCATATTTTCCACCTCGTTTCGAACAAAGATTTCGTCGCAATAGGCGGCCGCAAGCGTCGCGACCCCTTGGCTTCGCATCAGAATGTGCATGGCAAGCGCATCGGCTTCAGCCTCGCGGCCAAACGCACGGAATTGACGTGAGAGCCAATGGCGAAACAGATCGAAAAGTTCGGCAGCACGGCTCTTGGCAATGTGATCGAGCTTGGCGAGTTCGCCGCAAAGCGTGCCGACCGGGCAACCGTGCGCCATGATCTTCGTCTGATTCACGATGAGGAGATTGACGAAGCTGAGAATACGCTCGTCAGGTGCCTCGGCTTTCGCTTCCCACCCATCGAGCATTGACCTGGTTTTGAGGAGGCGATGGGTGATCACCGCATCGAGAAGCTCGTCCTTCGTCTTGAAGTGATAATAAAAATTGCCTCGCGAGAGTCCGACTGTTCCCGCGATGTCGGCAAAGGAGGTCGCTTCGAAGCCTCTCTCGTAGAAAAGCCTGTCGGCTGCTTCGACAATCTGCTGTCGGGTGGCCGCAGCAACCATTTTCATTCTCCCATTTGTCCGCGAAGCCACGACTCGTAGGTCGATTGACCTAGGTATTAGGACAATTGACCTAGAAGCGTCAAGCGCCGGAACTTCTTGTCGGCAGCCCGTCTCGTTTCTCAAACCACTTGCGTATCGCAATCAGTTTAGCTATCGTAAACCAGTTGCTTATTGAAAGCAGTTTTACCCGAGGAGGATGAAATGCGGAAGCTTGTCGTCTGGAACCTGATGACGCTCGATGGCTATTTCGAGGGAACGAAATCGTGGGAGATCGACTTCCACAATCTCGCCTGGGGGCCAGAGCTCAAGCGCTATGCAGAGCAGTTCGGCGAGGAAGGCGATCTCCTGGTCTTCGGCCGCAAGACCTATGAGGGCATGGCCGCCTACTGGCCCACAGCCGAGGACGAAGACAAGATCAAATCCTATATGAACGGCATCGCCAAGATCGCGGTCTCTCGAACGATGACCGATCCTGGCTGGAACAATGCCCGTATCGTCAGCGATCCCATCCCCGAATTGACCAGGCTGAAGCAGGAGGACGGCAAGACGATCTTCATCTTCGGCAGCGCCGCGCTGGCCGACAGCCTGCTGAGGGCCAACCTCATCGATGAGATCAGAGTCTGCCTGGTGCCGGTCATTCTCGGCGGCGGCAATCCGCTTTTCAAAGCAAACGAGGCCCAAGTGCCGTTGAGGCTCATTGAATCCGCGACCACGCAAAGCGGCGCAGTGATCCTGCGCTACGAGCCCGTCAGGTCGTAGCGGGCTGTGGCTCATGGCTGTCTAGTTCCTGGGTGTGAAGACCCCTCCCCAACCCCTCCCCCACAAGGGGGAGGGGCTTATATGCCGCCGCTGCTTTCCATTTCACCCTTGCATCCGCGGAAAGGCTGACGTCTTCCCAGTTGGCGCAGCGCGTTAGCCCCCCTTGTGGTGAGGGGTTGGGGAGGGGTTTTCATGATTGCCCTTTGGAAAAGCTCGTATTCGACTAAAAACCGGTTTTTAACATTTACGAGTTAGTAATCTCTCGGAAACGAGAGGTTCTGTTATGCGTACTCGTATCGTTCTGACGGCCGTGGGTCTCGCGCTGCTTGCCGGCTGCGCGACGGCGCCGAAGCAGACGAGGAACATCTGCGCCGTCTTCGATCAGCGCGAAGGGCTTTTCTCCAGCTGGCAGAGGGCGGCCGAGCGCACGGAGAAGAAATACGGCGTGCCCGTACCGATCCTGATGGCGACGATGTACACCGAATCCGGCTTCCAGCCCTATGCGCGGCCGCCGCGCACCAAGCTCTTCGGCTTCATTCCCTGGACCCGGCCGTCGACGGCCTACGGCTATTCGCAAGCGCTCGACGGGACATGGGATCACTATCAGTCGCAGACGGGGAACTGGGCGGCGCGGCGGACGAATTTTACCGACGCGATCGATTTCATCGGCTGGTATCATTACCAGAACAGCGTGGACACCGGCATTCCGCTGAACGATGCCTTTAACCTCTATCTTGCCTATTATTCCGGGCCGACGGGATACAAGCGCGGCGACTGGCGCTCGAACGGGCAATTGCAGCAGACGGCGCAGAAGTTCGCGCGAATGGCGGGAACATATCAGCAGCAATTGCAGGGGTGCGATTGAGTTCAAGGGGCGCCGTGTGGCACACCCCATCGAGGACAGACGCTACCCACGCAAATTCCCGTACCGGACCGAATAGATCCGATCGCGTCCCAACAGATGCGCGATCAGCGATTCCTTGTCGAAAAGGCCTGTCATCGCTTGATGGCCGAGGTCGAGACCGCCGCTCATGACGCCGAAGGCCGGCATCAGGAGGCGGGCGCCGTCGGTGGCGAAGCAGGGACGGCGGATGGATCGTTCCCGGCGGCGCACGGTCGCCGAAGGATGAAGATGGCCAGCGATCTCGCCGCTCTGCAAGCCGTTTCTCGGCTCGTGGCGGAAGGTCAGGCCGGCATAATGCACCTCGTCGACGGAAGCGCCGGGCAGATCGACGACGCCATCGGGATCGTGATTGCCATTGACCCAGATCCATTCGCGGCCGCGCGCCATGCCGACGATCAGCGCGCGGAAGTTTTCCGGCAGATGCGCAGAGCCGATACGGTCGTGGAAATTATCGCCGAGCGAGACGACGAGCTTCGGATCATAGCGCGAAATGACGGCGGCCAGCACGGTCAGGGTCGCCAGCGTATCGTAAGGCGGCAGCATCATGCCGCGGCGGGCGAAGGCCGCGCCTTTTTCCAGGTGCAGATCGGAGACGACGAGCAGGCCGGCATCCGGCAGATAGAGAGCGCCGAGCGGATCGCAGACGGCGGCAATGCCGTGGATCGATGTCTCGATGCCCGGCACCGCGGCCAGTCCTGAAATGTCGCGCGCGAGCGCCAGGCGGTTCATCACGATCTTTTATTCCCAACAGGTCTCAGGCCAGCGCTTCGGCGATCAAATCGTCTGCCGCCTCGGCAAGCAATGCGTCATGGGCCTCGCCCGGCACCGCCTCGCGTCCGATCTCCAGCATCACCGGCACGGCGAGTGGAGAAATATGGTCGAGCGGGCGATGGGTGATGTGGCCCTTGATTCGCATCAGCATATCGCCAAGACGGCTTATATCCAAAAGCCCCGTCGCCGCATCCTGGCGCGTTGCCTGCAGCAGGATGTGATCCGGCTCATGGCTGCGCAGCACGTCATAGATCAGATCGGCCGAGACGGTGATCTGGCGGCCGCTCTTTTCCTTGCCGGGATGGCGGCGCTCGATCAAGCCTGCAATCACGGCGCAATTGCGGAAGGTGCGCTTCAACAGGAAGGATTCGGCGAGCCAGGCTTCGAGATCGTCGCCGAGCATATCTTCGTCGAAGAGATCGGAGAGGCTGAGCCGGCCGTTGCCGATCATCAGTCCCATATCCTCGAGACCCCAGACGGCCAGCGAATAATCGGTGGCGACGAAGCCGAGCGGCTTGGCGCCGGCCCGCTCCAGCCGGCGCGTAAGCAGCATGCCGAGCGTCTGGTGGGCGAGACGGCCTTCGAAGGGATAGGCGACCATGTAGCCGCGGCTGCCGCGCGGGAAGGTTTCGATCAGGAACTCGTCGCGCTTCGGCAGCATCGACTTGTCGGTCTGCAGCGACAGCCAGTCGCGCACCTGATCCGGCAGGTGGCGCCAGCGGTCGGGATCGGCGATCATCCCTCGCACCTGCTCGGCGAGATAAGTCGACAGCGGAAACTTGCCACCATTATAAGCCGGGATCTTCGGATCGAGCGAAAAGGCCTGAGAGGCCAGGCATTCATTTTCGCGGATGCCTTCGAAACGCAGCACCTTGCCCGAAAAGATGAATGTGTCGCCCTGCGACAATTGCTCCAGAAAATATTCCTCGACCTTCCCCAGCGTCGCGCCGCCGCGGCCGATCCTGCCGCCCTCGCCGCGCTTGACCATGCGGATGTTCAGCATCGGGCTTTCGACGATCGTCCCGAGGTTGAGGCGGTATTGCTGGGCGACGGCCGGATTTGACACGCGCCAGCGCCCCTCCTTGGTTTTACGGATGCGGGCGTAGCGCTCGTAAGTCCTCAGCGCATAACCGCCGGTCGCGACGAAATCGACGACGCGCTCGAAGGTCTCCCAGCTGAGATCGGCATAAGGTGAGGCGCTGGTGACTTCGTCGTAGAGTTCCAGCATGTCGAAAGGCTCAGCGCAGGCCATGCCGAGCACGTGCTGGGCGAGCACATCGAGCGCGCCGCGGCCGACGGGCGGCGTGTCCTGGGCGCCGATATAATTGGCGTCGAGGGCGGCCTGGCATTCCATGACCTCGAAACGATTGGCCGGCACGAGGATCGCCTTCGAAGGCTCGTCCATGCGGTGGTTGGCGCGGCCGATGCGCTGGGCAAGACGCGAGGCGCCCTTCGGCGCGCCGACATGGATGACGAGATCGACATCGCCCCAGTCGATGCCGAGATCGAGGGTGGAGGTGGCGACGACGGCGCGCAGCCGGTTTTCGGCCATCGCCGCCTCGACCTTGCGGCGCTGCGCGACATCGAGCGAGCCGTGGTGGAGCGCGATCGGCAGGTTGTCGTCATTGATCGTCCAGAGTTCCTGGAACAGCATCTCCGCCTGGCTGCGGGTATTGACGAAGAGCAGCGTCGTCTGGTGTTCGAGGAGCTGCCGATAGACGTCGGGAATGGCATATTTGGCGGAATGGCCGGCCCAGGGAATGCGCTCGTCGGTCGACAAGATCGAAATATCGGGTTTGGCGCCGCCTTCGACGACGACGAGACCGGCATGATGCTCCCTCCCCTCCTCCTGGGCGACCAGCCATTTCTGCAAGTCCATCGGCTCGGCTACGGTCGCCGACAGCCCGATGGTCTTCAGCTCGGGGGCAAGGCGACGCAGGCGCGCAAGGCCGAGCGACAGCATATGGCCGCGCTTGGAGGTGACGAGCGAATGCAGCTCGTCGAGCACGACATATTTCAGGTCCTTGAAGAAGCGCTCGGCCTCGCGGTTCGCCAGCAGCAGGGCGACCTGTTCGGGCGTCGTCAGCAGAATATCCGGAGGGCTGAGCTTCTGGCGCTGGCGCTTGGCGTTCGGCGTATCGCCGGTGCGGTTTTCCACCGTGACCGGCAGGCCCATCTCCCCGACCGGCTTCATCAGGTTGCGCTCGATATCGATCGCCAGCGCCTTCAGTGGCGATACATAGAGCGTATGGATGCCGGTGAAGGCGGAGCCGGGCGGAATGCGGCCGCGGCGGGTGAGATCGGTGAGCGAGGGCAGGAAACCGGCCAGCGTCTTGCCGGCGCCGGTCGGCGCGATCAGCAGCGTGCTTTGACCGGCCCCGGCGCGGGCGAGCAACTCCAGCTGATGGGCGCGCGGGCGCCAGCCCTTTTCCGCAAACCAGCGGGTAAAGGCGGCAGGCAGCAAGGCTTCGGAATCGATCTGGTCCACGCCTTGAAGGTAGTGAAATAGTAGGGAAAAAGAAGAGCGTCCGCGCGCTTACATCGCGATATAGCGGTCCTTGCGGTGATTGATGGCGAGCGTCAGGTTGAGCACGACGGCGCCGAGCACCGAACAGGCGATGATGAAGGGGCTGGCGACGAAGAAGGAAAGCGCCAGCACGATGCCGTCGAAGCCGAGCTGAACGAGGCCGGCGCGCCAGCCGAAGCGATCCTGAATATAGAGGGCGAGGATGCCGATGCCGCCGAGGCTGGCGCGGTGGCGGAAGAGCGCCAGCATGCCGGCCGCAATGACGAGGCCGCCGAAGAGCGCTCCGGCAACCGGATGGACATGCGTCACGCCGATGAAGCCGGGCACGAATTCGGATAGGACCGAGGTCAGCCCGATCGCGACGAAGGTCTTGATAGTGAAGGCAGGCCCCAGACGGCGGAAGGCGATATAATAGAAGGGCAGGTTTACCGCAAAGAAGCAGAGACCGAAACTTATCCCCGTGGCGTAATGAACGAGGAACGCAAGCCCCGCGGTGCCACCGGCCAGCAGCCCCGCGCCGGAAAGCAGCGTGACGCCGAGCACGGCGAGCATGCTGCCGGCGACGATGCCCTGCGCATCGTCGAACAGCGAATGGCGATCGGCGCTGGAATTCAGAAGGCCTGCGAAGGCATTGGATGCCATGATGTTCCCCTGTCGGCTTTGCTGTTTTCTATCCGGCGCAGGGATAAAGACAAGTGCCCAGCGAGACGCCGTTGACAGCGCATATAATCGTGGATATATTTTATCCATGAATTGAGGAGACGGCGTCGATGAAAATGAGCGATGGAGTCGAGCAGGCCATTCACAGCGTCGCCATGCTCTCCGGCCTCTCCGAAGGCGGCGTGCTGTCGGCCGCCGCGCTGGCGGAATTCCACGGCGTTTCGACGAGCTACCTGCTCAAACATCTGCAGGCGCTGTCGGGCGCCGGCATCCTCGATACTGTGCCGGGGCCGAAGGGCGGCTACCGGTTGGCGAAGGCGCCGGCGACGATTTCGCTGCTCGACATATTGCTTGCGGTCGAAGGGACGGCTCCGGCCTTCCGCTGCGCCGAAATCCGCCAGCGCGGCCCCAACCCGGTTTCCGACCGCTTCTTCGCCAAGCCCTGCAACATCAGCGCAGCGATGCTGCGGGCCGAACGGGTCTACCGGGCCGAACTCGCCAAGACGAGCATTGCCGATCTCGGCGTCGAACTCGCCGCTCTCGACGACGGATCGATCGCAGCCCGAGGCTGCGCCTTCCTTGAAATCCATGAACGCAAAACGGCTCGTTGAGCCACAACACAGGAGAAAGACATGCAACCGCGTTTCAATTTCGCCAAAGCCGCTCCGGATGCCTACAAAGCCGTCGCCGCGCTCGAACAATATGTCCAGTCTTCCGGGCTGGAGCGCCGCTTCATCCATTTGATCAAGCTGCGCGCCTCGCAGATCAACGGTTGCGCCTACTGCGTTGATATGCATGTGAAGGAAGCCCGCCATGACGGACTCAGCGAACAATGGATCAACCTGATGTGCGTCTGGCGGGAATCGCCGGTCTATGACGCGCGCGAAAGGGCCCTGCTCGGCTGGGTCGACGCGGTCACCAACATCGCCAAGACGGGCGCCCCGGACGCCGACTACGAGACGCTGAAGGCGCATTTCTCCGAGGAGGAAATGACGAAGATCACCGTTGCGATCGGTGCGATCAATATCTGGAACCGGCTGGCGGTCGGCTTCCGCTCGCAGCATCCGATCGATGCGGTGACAAAGGCGGCTTGAGGCCAGTACCACGAGGTTGAGACCGATACCTCAACCCGGGCAAACGTGGGGGCCACACAGCACCGCCTTGAACCAGGAAGTGCAACGTCTCATTCGCTGCATCGACGGCGAGCTTGGCAAAACAGCCCCGAATCGCCGTCATCCCAGGCCTTGAGCCTGCGATCCATGGCCCCGCTGGTGGGGGCGGCGTGGATCCTCGGGTCAAGCCCGAGGATGACGGAGTGTGGGGTGATTTCTGGAGCAAGAACAGCGAGGAATCGGGCCGCGGCTGCGATTTTTGCGTGGGCTTCTCAACTCAATCATCTGCTACGGGCGCCCTTATGATGGCATCCCAGCAACCGACCCGAAAATCTCGGGTCGGTTGTTTATCCGTTACTCGCGACCAGTCGTGGCCCGTGCGGCAACGGCGTCAGACCCATCGCCCGAGAGGTCGATGCTGTTGAGCAGATCGCGGACGACTTTCGTAATTTCCTCTGCGGAAGCGCCCTTGGCGTATTCTTCCTGCATGCGGCGTCTCACAAGTTTTTCCAAATCTGACATAACTCACCTCATCAAATCCGGCGCGGGTAGAAATGTCGCGCCGGGACCTTTCGCAGGCAAGTTACGTTTTGTTTAGAATGGGTTACGGATTTGTAATGTCAGAGCGCGATGTAGCGGTCGGCGCGGTGATTGATGGCGACGAAGAGGTTGAGGACGATGGCGCCAAGGACCGAATAGAAGACGATGGGCGGCGTGGTGACGAAGAAGGCGGTGGCGAGGACGCATAGGTCGATGGCGAGCTGGACGAGGCCGGCGCGGATGCCGAAGCGCTCCTGCAGATAGATGCCGAGAATGCCGACGCCGCCGAGGCTGGCGCGGTGGCGATAGAGCGCCAGCAGGCCGAAGCCGAGCAGCAGACCGCCGAGGAGTGCGGCCCAGGCCGGGTGGATAATCGAAATCGAAAAGAAGCGTGACTGCACGTCTGATAGCACCGAGGTCAGGCCGATGGCGATAAAGGTCTTGAGGGTGAAGACCATGCCGAGGCGCTTCCAGGAGAGATAGAAGAACGGCAGGTTGAGCAGGAAGAAGGCGAGGCCGAAATTGACGCCGAAGGCATAATGCAGCAGGAAGGCGACACCGGCGGTGCTGCCGGTGAGAAAGCCGGCACTGGCGAGCACATAGAGGCCGAGCGCGGCAATCAGGCTGCCGGAGAAGATACCCTGCACATCTTCGATCGGCGTATGGCGTGTCGCGCTGGTATTCCAGACGCCAAGGGCATTGATGCGCTGTGTCATATCTCAGTCTCCACGGCAGACGAGTTCGCGAACGCCTCGGAGGAACTCCTGACGGCGGTGACGCTTTTCTCATGTCAAATGAGCCGGCGGGTCCGGCCTGTATCGCCGCGCTGTTGGCGAATATCAATGCAATATCAGCCTTTTGCCATTGCGATCAAGCGCAATAGGTAAGCAATACTGACCTATTAAAAAATCGCAAGAAATGTTCGCTCATGCAGCCTTGCGCGTAAGGAACAGAATGCCGGAAACCGGTTTTCCGCCATCTTTGCGAATGACCGCCTTGACGATCCTGAGGATTTCGAAGCCGTGGCGGGAAAGCAGCTGCCTCACATAGGCTTCCGAATGGGCATAACGCAGCGACGGGGCGAGATCGAAGCCGTCGCCGTCGCCGGCATCCTCGACGGAAAAGGCAAAATCCGCACCGGCAGCGGCGAGTTCCCCGACGTTCGCAAAGACTCTCTCGAGGTTGCCGAGATACATCAGCACGTCGGCTGCGGTCACGAGGTCGGCGCGGCGGCGCCCGGCATGATCGAACAGGCCGGAGCGATCGGGCGCGAGCGACAGATCGGCCTGGGCGAGGTAATCGTAGACCCGTTTCTCCGCAGCCTTCGCCAGCATGTTCTGCGACAGGTCGAAGCCTTCGAGGCGGCAGGCGAGAGCTCGGATCTCCGGACCGAGCAGGCCGGTGCCGCAGCCGAGATCGACGCCGTATTCGTAACGCCTGTCGGTGGAAGCGACGAGGGCCGCAAGCTTTTGCGGAACGCTGTAATCGAGCCGGTCGAGGAGGGCGGTGTCGAATCGATCGGCATAGTCGTCGAACAGGCGCTCGACATAGCGGCTCGGCGGCCGGTCGGGGATCGCATTGTCGCCGAGAAGGGCAAGCTTGAGGGTGGCGCCGAATATGTCCTCGGGATCGAGGATGAGCGTCCGGCGATAGGCCTCGATGGCGGCTTCCCCCCTGCCCGCCTTTTCCAGATAGGTGGCGAGCCGATACCAGCCGGCGGCCCAGGCAGGCGCGAGCTCGAGCGCCTGTTCCATCAACTCGGCCGCTGCCTCCGCCTCGCCGCCTTCTTCGAGCATCCTGGCATAATCGGCGCGGCGGTCGGCGATGACATCGCCTGAGGAAAGCTGGTGGGATTGCATAACGGACCTATCGTTTCGCTGGCATTTGGCGGCGGCCACAAAAAAACTCAAGTCCTATTTCAGAGGCGAAGCGGCCAATTCCGGAAAGGGCTTGCGGGCGTTGCGCCGCGACCTTATTCCATGGGGCAAACAGGAGATGGCGCATGTCCGATCAAGTGAACAGGTTCCTCGGCGATTCGCTCGGCCGCACATTGATTAAACTCGTCGTGGTGTCGCTGATCGTCGGGTTCGTCATGACCGTGTTCGGCCTGACGCCGTGGAACATCATCTATGGATTCCGCGACTTCATCCTGGAACTCTGGCACCGGGGCTTTGCAGCGCTCGGGCGCGTCGGCGACTATCTCCTCCTCGGGGCGACGATCGTCATCCCGCTCTTCGTCATCCTTCGCCTTTTCAGCTATCGCCGGTAACATGACATCAATCGATCTTTCCAGGCGCAGCCTGCTCACTCTTTCCGGACTTGCACTCGCCGCCGGCATCGCCGGCTGCACCACGGCGCCGAAAATTGCCGGCACGCCCTCGAACGGCGAGGACGAGACGACGAGCGTGCTGCCGCTCGTCAACCAGTTGCGGGCGAAGAACGGCCTGCCGCCGCTTGAGGTCGATCCGGCGGCGCAGACGGCCGCCCTTTTCCAGGCCAAGCGCATGGCGAGCGCCGGCAAGATGGCGCATCTGATGGGCATGACCGACAGTTTCGGCGCCCGCGTCAAGGCGAGCGGCGTCCGGTTGCCGGCGGCCGAGAACATTGCTTCCGGCCAGCAAAGCGTCGACGCCGTGGTGGCGGCCTGGATCAATTCGCCGCATCACCTGGAAAACATGCTCGGTCGTTATGACGGCCTCGGCGTCGCAGTTGCCCATAATACGTCTTCCAGAAACCTGCCCTATTGGGCCATGGTGCTTTCCAGCCGAGGCGATTCCGCCTCGATATGAGGCAGGTCATGGATACGCGCAGCAACAACATCGTCGCTTTCGACGTGACGCACCGGCTGGTGCTGTCGATCGCCGTTCCGATGACGCTCGGCTTCATGACGACGCCGCTGCTCGGGCTGACGAGCACCGCCGTCGTTGGCCATATGGGCGATGCGGAAGCACTGGCGGGGCTGGCGATCGGCGCGATGCTCTTCGATCTGATCCTCGGCAGTTTCAACTTTCTGCGCGCCTCGACGACGGGCCTGACGGCGCAGGCCTATGGCCGGCGCGATCGGCACGAGCAGCAGGCTGTCTTCTGGCGAGCGCTGATATCAGCACTTGGCTGCGGGCTGGCGCTGCTCTGTCTTTCGCCGCTGCTCCAGGCGGCGGGATTGCGGCTGATGGGCGCGGAAGGGGCGATTGCCGGGGCGACCGGCACCTATTTCTCGATCCGCATGCTGGCAGCGCCTGCAGCGCTGGCCAATTACGCCATTCTCGGCTTCGTGCTCGGGCGCGGACAGGGCACCGTCGGCCTGCTGCTGCAGGCACTGATCAACGGCATCAATATCCTGCTTTCCATCTATCTCGGCCTGTCGCTCGGCTGGGGCGTGGCCGGGGTCGCCTGGGCAACCATGGCGGGCGAAACGGTCGGGGCTATCGCCGGGCTGTTCATCGTGCTCAGCGGCTTTGCCAAGGCGGAGCGGCCGGCGTGGGCCGAGATCTTTTCCCGCCATCGCCTGGCCGAGCTTTTCGCCCTCAACCGCGACATTCTGATCCGCACATTCGTGCTGATCGGCGCCTTCACGATCATGACGCGGATCGGCACCGGCTTCGGGGCGGTGACACTGGCCGCCAATGCCGTGCTGATGAATTTCTTCCTGCTGTCCGGCTATTATCTCGACGGGCTTGCCAATGCCGCCGAGCAGATCACCGGCCGGGCGGTCGGCGCGCGCTACCGGCCGGCCTTCGACCGCGGCCTGAAGCTCACCATCCTCTGGTCGTTCGGGTTGGCGGCGCTCGTTTCCGGCTTCTTCTTCCTCGCCGGCCCTTGGCTGATCTCGGTGCTGACCACTTCGCCGGAGGTGCGGCAGGCAGCCGAGACCTATCTGCCCTGGGCTGCCATTACCGGATTGACGGGGGCGCTCGCCTTCCTGATGGACGGCGTCTTCATCGGCGCGACATGGTCGGTCGACATGCGCAACCGCATGCTGATGTCCTTTGCCGGCTACCTCGCCATGCTCGCCGTCTTCGTGCCGCTCTTCGGCAATCACGGTTTGTGGCTTGGCATGAACGCCTTCCTGCTGTTCCGCGGCTTCTTCCTCGCCATGCTGGTCAGGCCGCGGGCCGATCAGACCTTCCGCGCCGCCCAGTAATCCAGCCTGCTGTCGCGCAGCGCGCGGATCGAGCCGGCCTTTTCGCGGTCGAGCAACGCCGAAAGACCGCGGACGATATCGCCGGGCAGGCCAGGACCTTCATAAACCATGCAGGAATAGAGCTGGACGAGATCGGCGCCGGCCCTGATCTTTTCCAGCGCGGTTTCGGCCGAGGAGACGCCGCCGACGCCGATGATCGGCAGATCAGGGCCGACGCGCTTGCGCATCCGGGCAAGCACCGCCGTCGATTTTTCAAACAGTGGCACGCCGGAAAGGCCGCCCGCCTCCTTCGCCTGTCGCTGGTCCTTGAGACTGTCGCGCGACAGCGTCGTATTGGAGACGATCAGCCCGTCAAGCGCATGTGAGAGCGCTTCCGCGGCGATATCATCCATGCCTTCCTCGGTCAGGTCAGGGGCGATCTTCAGAAAGACCGGGATCTTGCGGCCGGATTTCTGCGCCATCTCGTCACGCGCCGCCAGCACCGCCGAAAGCAGCGCTGCAAGGCTTTCGCGCGCCTGCAGGTCGCGAAGGCCAGGCGTGTTCGGCGAAGAGATGTTGGCGGTGAAATAACGCGCGACGGAATGGAAGCGGCGGATGCCGGCGACGTAATCGGCGATGCGGTCGTCGCTGTCCTTATTGGCGCCGATATTGACGCCGACGATGCCGTTGCCCTTCAGCGCAACGAGGCGCCTGAAGGCGGCCTCATGGCCTTCATTGTTGAAACCGAGGCGGTTGATGACGCCCTCATCCTCGACCAGGCGGAAAATCCGCGGGCGCGGATTGCCGGATTGCGGCTTCGGCGTCACCGTGCCGATCTCGGTAAAACCGAAGCCGAGCTTCAGCAGCGCTTCGGGCACCTCGGCATTCTTGTCGTAACCGGCCGCCATGCCGAGCGGGTTTTCGAAGGTGAGGCCGGCGACGGTCTGGCGAAGACGCGGATCGGGAGTGATCCGGCAGGCGGGTACGAGACCCGACTTCAGCGCGGCGATCGACATGCCGTGCGCCGTTTCCGGATCGAACAGGAAGAGACCCTTGCGGGCGAGACGCTTGAAGGGATCGATCATGGCGTAAGCTCCGGGAATGTATGAACGCCGTTGTCATCGAGCGGCAGCGGCGCCTCCCAGAGCACGGCGGCCAGCGGCAGATCGGCATAGAGATGCGGGAAGAGATCGCCGCCGCGGGAGGGTTCGAAGATCAGCTTGTCACCGAAACCGCTGCCGTCGACGGCGACCAGCATCAGGCCGGACTGGCCGGAAAAATGCAGGGCCGCGGTCTGCTTGACCTGGTCGGCCGTCGAGAAATGGATGAAGCCATCCTTGAGATCGATGCCGGCGCCATGAAAAACACCGCTTTGTCTGGCTTGCTGCCAGAGGGTCTCCGTCACGATCTTGTAAAGGGTCGGTGTCAGGGTCATCATGGCCTCGCGATTGCTGGTCCTCGATCACCAGCGCTTTGCCGGAAAGAGGCGGCGATGTCCACGCCCCGGCCGTCAAAAACAGGACGCGCCCAGGCAAAATCCGGAGGATGAGACGATGAAGATTTTGGTTCTGACACTGGGCGCCGTACTCCTGCCGCTGGCAGCTGTCGCGGCCGAGGCCGATGCGGGCCGATTCCAGCTGGAAAGGAGCGGCGATCATTTCGTCCGGCTCGACCGCCAGACCGGCGCCATGTCGATCTGCCAGGACAAGGACGGCGCTCTCGTCTGCCGCATGGCCGCCGACGAGCGGGCGGCCTATGAGGATGAACTCGATCGGCTTTCGCAGCGGGTGACGAAGCTGGAACAGCGCGGCCTCGTCGAGCGGGCGCTGCCGAGCGATGCCGAGATCGACCGCTCGATCAGCATCATGGAGAAGATGATGAAGAGTTTCATGGGGATGGTGAAGGAGTTCCAGGCCGAGGAAAAGGCCAATCCCCTTCCGCAGAAGACCTGATCTGATATAATCATATCAGCAGGCATGGATCGCAGTGGGGACGGCGTCGCATGCAGCATGATCGGGCTCTTGGGAGGGAGTTTTCGATGCAGGAACAGACCATCATCATTGCGGACGACCATCCGCTTTTCCGCGATGCGTTGCGCCAGGCCGTCATCGGCATGGAAGGCCACCAGTCGATCGTCGAAGCCGGCGACTTCGCTGCCGCGCGCACCGCCGCCGGAGCCCATCCGGACGCCGACCTGATGCTGCTCGACCTCGCCATGCCCGGCGTCAGCGGCTTTTCCGGCCTGATGGCATTGCGCGCCGAATTCGCCAGCCTGCCGATCATCATCGTCTCGGCGACCGACGACGCCACGACGATCCGACGGGCCTTGGAACTCGGCGCGTCCGGCTTTATTTCGAAATCCTCGGGCATCGAAGACATCCGTCGCAGCATCCAGACGGTGCTTGCCGGCGATATCGCCACGCCGGAAAGCTATCGCGATGGCCAGGAGCAGGACCCCGACGTTGCCGACCTGATCCACCGCCTGCACACGCTGACGCCGCAGCAGAGCCGGGTGCTGACCATGCTGGCCGAAGGGCTGCTGAACAAGCAGATCGCTTATGAACTCGGCGTCTCCGAGGCGACGATCAAGGCGCATGTCTCGGCAATCCTGTTGAAACTCGATGTCGACAGCCGCACGCAGGCCGTCATCCAGCTCGGCAAGATCAACATGGCGATGGTCGCCTGAGGGCAGCCGAAACCCTGATAGCAGGATTTTATTCCTCCTTTACCTTTACCGGCGCCGCGCGGTCGGTTACACTTCCGGCCGGCTGGAGCGCGGCCTCGGATAGGCTGCACGGAATCGGGCGCATATGCTGTCACACGAGCAGATCTGGGAGGCGATCGACAGGCTTGCCGAGCGGCACGAGCTGACGCCATCCGGTCTTGCCCGCCGCGCCGGGCTCGACCCCACCTCTTTCAACAAGTCGAAACGGCTTTCCGCCGATGGGCGGCTACGCTGGCCATCGACGGAATCGATCGCCAAGGTGCTCGATGCGACAGGGGCGAGCATGGAGCAGTTTCTCGCCTTCATGCAGCCGGCTGACGATTCTTCCGGAGAACGGCTCGGCGAGCGTACCGGCCCCCGGCCAGGCAGCGCCATTCCTCTGCTCGGCTTCGCCCAGGCCGGCGCCGGCGGCTTCTTCGACGATAGCGGCTTTCCGGCCGGTCATGGCTGGGACGTGGTGGAGTTTCCGACCAACCCGTCGCAACGATCCGGCGTCTATGCGCTGGAGGTGCAGGGCGAGAGCATGATGCCGCTTTATCGCGACGGCGATGTGCTGATTGTCGAGCCCGCGGCGCAGGTGCGCCGCAACGACCGCGTCGTCGTGCGCACATGCACGGGCGAGGTGATGGCGAAGGTGCTGCTGCGCCAAAGCCCGCGGTCGATCGAGTTGATGTCGCTCAATCCCGAACATCCCAACCGCACGCTCGATCTTGCCGATGTCGATTGGATCGCCCGCATCATCTGGGCCAGCCAGTAGGAAGATATTCCATGCGCCCTGCCGCCGTCTTTACAGGTATCACGGGGATGGCGGCGGTGGTCGGCCTGCTGATGGCAGGCGAAGCGAGACTTCGCGGCGGCACCGCCGGGGGAGAAACCGCAACCGCAGAGGAGACGGCGGCAGCTGCGCCGAATGTTGCCTCCGAGACCGCCGAACCGGCAGCGACGATATCCGACGAACGCGCCGAAATAATCGCCCGCTCAGTGGAACCGGCGGTCCCGCCCCCAGCGGCGGCGCCTGATGGCAGGGCGCCCAAACCCGCCACTATCCCGCAAGCGGCGCCGGCATCCAGCCAAACTGCAGGTCCTGCCGAGAAAAAGGCGATGGAGCTGTCGCGGCCGCTGGTCGAGAACGCCGGCAGTCTTTCCTTCGGCGAGCGCAGGCTCCAGCTTGCCGGCATCGTCCCCACGCCGGCCGACAGGATATGCGGGCCGGCAGGCCGGCAATGGCCCTGCGGCATGCTGGCGAAGACGGCGCTGCGCCAGCTCTTGCGCAACCGCAGCATCACCTGCGATCTCGACACGGCTGAATGGCAGCGAACGGCGATCGCCTCCTGCCGGCTCGGCACACAGGATCTCGGCGCCTGGCTTTCCGAGAACGGCTGGGCGGAAGCAGAGGCGGGTTCGCCGCTTGCAGCCGTCACCGAGAAGGCAAAGCAGGCGCAGAAAGGCATTTACGGCGGCGATCCGCGCCGCAAATGACAGGCCGCCCGCCGGGGCGAGATGCTGCCGATCTCTTGTAATGCCCGCCGCCAGTTCCTAATCTGGGCTGATCAACAAGGAATCAGAGATGAACAAGCCGCTTTCCGCCCATGATGCGCTGATCTACGTGATGGTGATGGCGTCGGCCGTCGACAGCACCATGAACGACAAGGAGATGGAGAGGATCGGTCAGCTGATCGGCTTCCTGCCGGTTTTCAGGGATTTCGATGACGACAAACTGATTCCGATCGCGCGCGACTGCGCCGCGCTGCTGGCTGGTCCCGAGGGCCTCGACGTCGTTCTCGAAACCGTACGCGATACCCTGCCGGCAAAACTCTACGACACGGCCTATGCGCTTGCGGTCGAAGTGGCCTCCGCCGATCTCTCGGTCAAGGCGGAGGAACTGCGGCTGCTCAGCCTGCTGCGCGACCGGCTCAGCCTCGACAAGCTCACCTGCGCGGCGATCGAACGCAGCGCGATCGCCCGCTTCCGCAAGGGCTGATGTTTTGTTTATGCATGTCGTTATCCCAAAACCGCTGCACACTCTTGGGCGACATGCATTTCAATAGAGCCCGTAGGGAAAATAGCGCAGATAGATTTCCTGAAGACGGCCGTTGCGCGAGAGCGTCGCAAGCGCATGGTCGATGGCCGAGGTCAGCACACTGTCCTTCTGCCGCAGCATGATCGTCATGCCCTCGCCGAGGAACTGTTCCGACAGGTAGGGGCCGTCGAACAGCGCGCAGCATTTGTCGGAGGCCGGCGAAGAAACCCAGAAAGAGAGCTGCAGCGCATCGGCGAAGGCGGCATCGATCCTTCGCTCCTTCAGCGCCGCAAGCAGGGCGTCCTTCGTGTCGAAAGCCTGCGCTTTCAGTGCCGGGAAAAAGGCTGCCAGCATCGCCTCGTGCACCGTGCCTTTGACGACGCCGACCGGATGGTTCGAGAGCGCGGCGGCGGTCTTTCCATCGAGCGGGGCGCCAAGATTGCGCACGAAGCGCGCCGGCAGCATCAGATATGGTCGGGAGAAGAGAAATTGCCGGCGTAGCTCCGGGGTCACCGCAAGGCCGGCGATGACGGCATCGCCCTGCGAGGCGGCGAGCGCATCCTTGAGATCGGCGAAAGGGATCGCCTGGATCTGGCACTTGTCCGAAATCTCCAGCTCGCTGCAGATTTCGCGGGCGAGATCGACGTTGAAACCGGAAAGCTTGCCGTTCTGATCGGTGAAATTAAACGGCGGGAAATCAACCGACGTCAGAAAGCGCAGACGGACCAGCGAGGAGAGATCCGGTCTGGCGAGACGCTCGCGGGCATCGAAGAGCAACGGCAGCGAGGGGGCAGCTTGCTGGGCGAATGCCGCAAAGCTCGAAAACAGCGCTGCCAGAAACAGGCCGACCGCTAGAAGAACCCTGAGAGTCGGGGATGCCTGCTGGGATTCAATCATGGTGATCCAGTTTCGGGGTTGGGATCGCCGAGATGTAACAGAGTCATGCCCGGCGGGGAATATCCATGGAGTGAAGCAGCGGATGAGACGCACGAACTCATCGGCTGCGGCATCCTCCAAAGCTTCTCACTGGCCGCGGCATCCTCTCACGCCCTTGTCCTGAGGCGCTGGGCCAAAGGCCGGAGCCTCGAAGGACACGCTCCAGCAGCGCTCCTTGCATCCCTGCACCGTAAGCGCACCCGCCTCGTCCTTCGAGGCCTTACGGGCACCTCAGATGAGGATCTCTTGGGGGTTGGCGCAAACCTCCTGGCCCCCTCAAAATTAAGGCCAGGACTGCGCCTGCGCGTTAGCGCGGAATTAAAGAATATCACCTCTATTTGTCGCGACGATACGGACCCCGCCAGCCGATTGCATGATGCATGCGTCAACTCCCTTTCCGGCGCCGCGACAATCAGGCAGCGCTCTTGTCAAATCCAATTTCCAAACACCGGACGCCCAGCGCGCCCGGCCAGATCGGGTGACATTTCCCATGTTGAAGCATCTGAAAATCCGCACCAAAATCATCTCGGTCGTGGCGCTGCTCGGGCTGATCTCGATGGCAGGGCTGGTCTATGTCGTCTCCGAATTCCGCCGGGCGGACGCCGCCTATAGCGCCTTTATCGATCATGAGGCGCAGGCCTCGATGCTGAGCGCGCGCGCCAGCGCATCGGTGGTGGCCTCGGTGCTGCAGGTCACCCTGCTGGCCGACATGAAACCCGATACGCCGGCCTTCCAGACGGCGCTTGCCACCCCGAGCAAGCTGCCGCAGGCCCGCGACCGGATGAAACAGGCCCTCGCACTGGTTCCGAGCCGAAAAGCGGCAATCGACGAAATCCAGGCCGGCATGGATGAAATCGAAGCTCTGGCGAACAAGATCATCGAACAGAGCAAGGCCAAGGACAGCGCCGGCGCGCTCGCGAATGTCGCGCTGATTAATGCCAAGCTCGATGCGCTGACGCCGAAGATGATCGCCAACAATGATGCGATGATGGCATTGCTCAACGACGGCGGCGACGGGCTTTCGACGTCCGTCAACGGCCGGATCACCTTCTGTCTCGTCCTGATCGGCATCGCTGTCCTCACCGCGATCGGCTTCGCCGTCACCGTGGCGCAGAAAGGCATTGCCGGCCCGATGACGAAGCTCAGCCTGCGCATGACGCGGCTTTCCGAGGGCGACACCGATAGCGATATCAGCGGTCTCGATCGCCGCGACGAAGTCGGCCAGATGGCAAAGGCGGTTTCGATCTTCCGCGACAACGCGATCGAAGGTCGCCAGATCGAGGCGCGCGCCGAGGCAGACCGCAGCGTCAGCGACGGCGAGCGCCGCGAACGCGAGGCGCAGAAAGCCCGCGAGGCAGCCGAGCTCGAACGCGCCGTCGCAGCCCTTGGCGACGGCCTGCGCCGCCTTGCTGCCGGCGATCTCGCCTCGCATATCGACGAGCCCTTCGTCGCCCATCTCGAGGCGCTGCGCCAGGATTTCAACCACTCGGTCGAGAAGCTCAACGAAACCCTGCAGGCGGTCGGGGCCAATGCCCGGGCGATCGGCGCCGGCGCCAACGAGATCCGTTCCTCCGCCGACGAGCTTTCCCGGCGAACCGAACAGCAGTCGGCCTCGGTCGAAGAAACCGCCGCAGCGCTGGAAGAGATCGCCACGACGGTGCGCGACGCCGCCAAACGCGCCGAAGAGGCGAGCCAGCTCGTCACACGCACCCGCCTCGGCGCCGAAAAATCCGGCGAGATCGTCCGCAGGGCGGTCTCGGCCATGCAACAGATCGAGAAATCCTCAGGCGAAATCTCCAACATCATCGGCGTCATCGACGATATCGCCTTCCAGACCAATCTTCTGGCGCTGAACGCCGGTGTCGAGGCGGCCCGCGCCGGGGAAGCCGGCAAGGGCTTTGCGGTGGTCGCCCAGGAAGTGCGCGAGCTTGCCCAGCGCTCCGCCAAGGCGGCCAAGGAGATCAAGGACCTGATCACCAATTCCGGCACCCATGTGCAGACCGGCGTGTCGCTCGTCGGCGAGACCGGCAAGGCGCTCGATGCGATCGTCACCGAAGTGCAGGAAATCAACCAGCACGTCCACGCGATTGCCGAAGCCTCGCGCGAACAGTCGATCGGGCTGCAGGAGATCAACACCGCCGTCAACACCATGGACCAGGGCACGCAGCAGAATGCGGCAATGGTCGAGCAATCGACCGCCGCCAGCCATAGCCTCGCCACGGAGGCGACGGCGCTCAACATTCTGCTCGGCCAGTTCCGGCTGACCGGCACCGGCAGCTTCGCCGCCGCCGCCCCGATCACCTCTACCCGGCCGTCTGCCCCAGCCACGCGCGCGCCCGCGCGCCCGCTGGCCAAGGCCCCGGCGATCCGCGTTGCCCGGGAAGGCACAGCCCGCCCGACCGCCTCACCGGCCCGCGCCCTCGGCCAGACCCTCGCCAACGCCTTCGGCGGCAACAGCTCGCCGAAAAGCCAGGAGGGGGACTGGACGGAGTTCTGAGCAGCAGACCGTCGGCTCGAGGCACGAGAAGACGCGCCCTGCGAGGGGGCGAGGAACAGAGAGGTTGCCGCAAATACTCTTCTCCCCTCGGGGAGAAGAGGGAATCGAGAGGTCGCGGCATGTCCCTCTTAGCCGCGTTTACCGGCTCCGTCCCACTCTAACCCGGCCGCCAACCCACCTCGACGAGGATATTCCCCGGCGCCGTGCAATAAAACAGCCAGCCGCCGCGCATAGCGGCCGGTGGACCGCAGAGCGCGGCACCAGCAGCAACAAGTCCGGCATGGACAGTATCGACATCCGCCCTTTCCGGCAGAATGAAGCCGATATGATAGGTCTGGCGGCCTATCTCCACCTGGTCGGCGGTGCCGAACTTGGCGATGGCGTGGCTCAAGACGATTTCGAGGCCGGCATCATCCTCCAGGATCGCCAGGCCGTTGTTGCCGCGCATATCCTTCAGCTTCAGGCCGAAATGGCGGATGAAGAAATCCGCCGTCTCAGCGGTATCGGGTACGTGAAAATCGAGATGGTTCAGGCGCATTGACAGTCTCCGTTCAAAATAATCCCGGGACTGCCTTTTGCCGTCTCCGCACGCCGCCGGGATCCCGCATTTTCCATGCGGATCACGTCGCGGGTTCTCGTGCCCTGGGGCACGGAGCAGAGCTTCGTCAGAGCGCCTTGACGCTCGGACGGAAGGGATCGGGCTTACCTCAACCGATCCTGCCTTTTTCGACGATGCCGATCTAGCAGACGACGCCGGCTTCGGCAATGGAAGGGCTGAAGCGATCGCGGCACTCCAGGCGATGCTTCGCGAAGGCGTGAAGGCGAAGATGGCGTTTCATCTGGCAAGCAGGATGCAATCAGGAGTAAGATCCCCGCTTCGGCGCATCGGAAGGGATGGACATGAAACCCGCACTCCTCGGCCTCATCGGCACCCTTGTTCTTGCCGGGTGCAACAGCGTTTCCTACTATGGCGGCCCCGGCCTCGAGCCGATCCCAGGCAGCATCACCTATAACGGCCAGCCGCGCAGCAAGCTCACCAAATCACCACCCGGCTCCAGCTTCCCGCATGATTTCACCGACCAGTATGGCCGGCAGGTGGAGGAAACCTACATCATCCAGCCGGATCGAAGCCTGATCATTGCGCATCGGCAATACAAGCCGATCCGGTTCTTTGGGGATTAGGTCTTCGTTGGCATGGCGTCGCTTGAGGTCGCGCCAGTGCTCCAATGCAGTTTTCGTTCAAGAGATAGACGACGTCGGCGACCGCGTTGGGATGATACCGTTGAGGCCGACGACGTCCGGAAGTTTGGGCGAAATTCAGGAGGCGCTTCGTTTACCGAAGCCGAATGTCTTTCTCAGACTGCCATCGACCGCGTTTGCCGGCATAAACCTGCGCAGCCGGCTGAGCAGGGTCGCCTGGCCTCCAGCGGGTTGGCGCATTCGGTATGGACCGTTGATTGCGGCCAGGATCTTTTCGGCGACTGAAAGCGCCGATGGTGCGGTTCTGATCTGGGCCTGTACCGCCTTGATGGTCGCATCGGCCTGTGTTGCGTAAGCACCGAGGGGTGCTGCGGTTTGTGCCGCGTTTACATCGAGCTTGGTGTTCGTGAAGGTCGGTTCAAGCAGCACCACGCGCACGTTGAACTCGCGAATCTCGTGGTCCAGCGACTCCGACAGTCCTTCGAGTGCATGCTTGCTGCTGGCGTATATTCCCATGAACGGTGCCGGCAGGAAGCCCAGCACCGAACTGATATTGATGATGAGCCCGCTGCGGGCGGCCCGCATGGAGGGCAAAGCAGCGCGGATCATACGCAAGGGTCCGAAAACGTTGGTATCGAATACCGCCAAAGCTTCGGAAGGCGACGTGTTTTCGACAGGGCCGACCAGCGAAACGCCGGCATTATTGATCAGGATGTCGATCTTGCCCGCTTCGGACAAAACCCATTCAACAAAATCGGCGACCGAGGCGTCATCAGTCACATCGACAGTCCCATAACGCACGCCGGGAATGGCATTGGCGCGCTCCGGGTTACGGACGCCTCCAAAGACCTGGAAGCCGTTTTGCGCAAGAAGGCGCGCCGAAGCCTCGCCTATTCCGGAAGATGCTCCGGTGATCACTACAACCTTATCTTTAGACATGCATGCTCCTTGATTGGCGCGGGTCATCAATTATGGGCTTCAGCAGAAGCGGCTGCCTCGGCAACACAGGCATCACTCGGCAGCCAATGCTGCCTGCAGTTCCACGTCCTCTGGTGAATTCTCGTGACTTTCGTTCTTCGCCGGCTTGATGCGGAACCATGTGGCGTAGAGAGCCGGAAGGAAGAGCAGGATCATCACCGTGCCGACCGCAGTTCCACCGATCAGCGTGTAGGCCATCGACCCCCAGAACACCGAGTGGGTGAGAGGAATGAAGGCAAGCACGGCCGCAAGGGCTGTCAGAATGACGGGACGCGTCCGCTGCACCGTCGCCTCGATGACGGCGTGATAATCGTCGAGACCGGCTGCCTTGTTCTCCTTGATCTGTTCCGTCAGGATCAAGGTATTGCGCATCAGGATTCCGGCCAATCCGATCAATCCGAGAATGGCGTTGAAGCCGAAGGGCTGATTGAAGAGCAGCAGGACCGGAACCGCCCCGGCAAGACCGAGCGGGCCCGTCAGCATGACCATGGTCATCGTCGACAGGCTGCGGACCTGCAGCACGATCACGATCAGCATGGCGGCAATCATCGCCGGGAAGATTTTGACGAGGGCGTCGTTGGCCTTGAGCGACTCCTCGATGTTCCCGCCCATCTCGATACGATAGCCCACAGGCAGCGTGGCGATCAGCGGCTGAAGCGCCTTCATGACCTGCTGGGACACCTCCGGGGGCTGGGTCGCCTCGTCGATATCGGAACGGATCGTGACAACGGGCGTGCGGTCGCGACGTTTCAGGATTGGCTCCTCGAACCGGATTTCGGAATGACCGATCTGATCTAGCGGGACCTGGCGGCCATCCCGACTCATCAGCGAGAAGTCCGCCAATCGCGACGGGTCAAGCCGGTTGTCGCCGGCACTGCGGGCGACGACAGGCACGTTGCGGATATTCTCGCGAACCTCGGTAATCGGGATCCCGCTCAGCAGCAACTGCATCTGCTGGGCGGCCTCCGCCGGCGAAAGCCCGATCAGGCCCAGCCGTTCCTGGTCGGGAACGAAGCGCAGCACCGGAGTGCGGTTGCCCCAATCGCGGTTTGCCTGACGCACATCCGGCACGCTCTTCATGATCTCCAGGGCCTTTTCGGAGATCCGGTACAATTGGTCGGCATCAGGACCCATGATGCGGAATTCGACCGGAAACGGCGTATAGGGACCGAAGACGAGCTGGGTGACGCGGACATAGGCTTCGGGAGCGAGCCCATCCGAGATGGCCGCGCGCAGGCGAAGCTTCAAAGCCTCGCGTGTGTGGGCGTCAGGAGTCAGCACGACGATCTTGGCGAAGGACGGGTCCGGCAGCTCAGGGGCCATGGCAAAGAAGAAGCGGGGAGCGCCCTGACCGATATAGCTCGTGACTGTCTTTGCCTCCGGCTGCTGCTGCAGCCAGTCTTCGAGCTTCCCGACCGTTGCGGCCGTCGTCTCGATACTGGTCCCTTCCGGCATGCGCACTTCAACCAGAACCTCCGGACGATCCGACGTCGGGAAGAACTGCTGTTTCACCGCTCCCATTCCCACGACGGAGACTGCCATGGCGATGGCGACCACAGCACAAGTGACGAACTTGTGGCGCACGGTAAACTCGATCAGCCGCCGCAGGCGCCGGTAATTCGGCGTGTCGTAAATGGCGTGATGGCCGCCTTCGACCGGCTTGATCGCCGGCAGCATCTTGACGCCGAGATACGGCGTGAAGACCACCGCAACGACCCATGATACGATGAGGGCAAAGCCGACGACCCAGAAGATATTGCCGGCATATTCGCCGGCGGTTGAGCGGGCAAAGCCGACCGGCATCAGGCCGATGATCGTCACGAGCGTGCCCGAGAGCATCGGGGCCGCCGTATGGCTCCAGGCATAGGCGGCCGCCTTGATGCGATCCATCCCCTCTTCCATCTTCACCACCATCACCTCGATGGCGATGATGGCGTCGTCGACCAGAAGGCCGAGCGCCAGGATCAGCGCACCAAGAGTGATGCGATCGAAGAACCGGCCGGTCTCCAGCATGATGAGGAAGACGACGGCAAGGGTGAGCGGAACGGCCAGAGCGACGACGATCCCGACGCGCCAACCAAGGCTGACGAGGCTGACGAACAAGACGACGCCGAGCGCCATGGCGAATTTCAGCATGAACTCGCCGACGGCTTCGTCGATGTTGACGGCCTGGTCGCTGACCTTGTCGAGCGTCATTCCAAGCGGCAAGGTCTTGGCGATCGCGGCCGATCTTTCTTCCAGCGCCTTGCCGAGTTCCAGGCCGTTCCAGCCCTGCTGCATCACCGCGCCGAGCATGATGGCGGGCTCGCCGTCATGGCGGATGAGATAGGTGGCCGGATCCTCATAGCCGCGCCGCACTTCGGCCAAATCGGAGAGTTTCAAGGTGCGTCCGGCCGCGACGATCGGCGTGTCTGATATCGCCTGGATGCTGTCATAGGCGCCGTCGAAGCGAATGAAGACCTGCGGGCCGCGGGTGTCGATCGACCCCGCCGGCGTCACGGTGTTTCGCCGCTGCAACGCGGCCGCGACGTCCTGCGCAGAAATGCCGAGCGTCGCCAGCTTGGCATAGGAAAATTCGACGAAGATCTGTTCGGGCCGCTCGCCGAGGATGTTGATCTTCTTGACTCCAGGCACATGCAGAAGATCCTGGCGGATCACCTCGGCCTGGCGCACAAGCTCACGCATCGGCATGCCCTTGGCCTTCAGCGCATAAAGCCCGAAGCTGACATCGGAATACTCGTCGTTGACGAAAGGACCGAAGACGCCCTGGGGCAGATTGCGAGCCTCGTCCCCAAGCTTCTTTCGAGCCTGATAGAATTCCTCTTTGACCGCCGTGGACGGCGTACTGTCCTTCAGCGTCACAGTCAGAAAGGCGTATCCCGGCCGGGTAGTCGTCTCGACACGATCGTACCAGGTGAGTTCCTGGAGGCGCTTCTCGAGCGGTTCGGCGACCAGATCCTGCATCTCGCGCGCCGTCGCACCCGGCCACACGGTCGTCACGGTCAAGGTCTTGATGGTGAATGAGGGGTCCTCCGCGCGCCCAAGCTTGACGAAGGCATAGGCGCCGGCGGCGGCCAGCAGAATGATGAAGAACAGCGTAACGGCCCGTTCGCGGACGGCGAGCGCGGAGAGATTGAAGTTCATTGTTTTGCCGCCTCTGCCTGTTCTACCTTGGTGCGCACGCTGGCGCCGTCCTGCAGCAGATGGGCGCCGAGAGCGACGACCGGCTCGCCTGCTTTGACGCTGGAAACCACCGCGACCTCCTCGCCTATTTGTTCAATTTTCACCTGCCTGAAGTGGACGGTCGAAGATTTCTCATCGAAGACCCACACGCCGGTTCGGCTGCCGTCGTCCAAAACCGCGCCGACAGGCACCGCGGCCTGTGATTGGCCCCTGCTGTTGGAGATCCTGATCGTCACCGTCGCGCCCAGCGGGGCCGACGCTGCCGCGCCATCCAGAACCCAGCGTGCTTCATAGGTGCGGGTTTGAGGGTCGGCCGCGTCGGAGATCTGCCGCAGCCGCGCCTTGTCCCGCCGGCCTTCGCTTCCGTAGATGCTGGCATCGGCTGTCTGGCCGATCTCGGGCCGCAGGAATTCAGGAAGCCAGACCAGCGCTTCACGCGGACCGGCCTGTGCGAGGCGAACCACGGTTTGTCCTGCCGTCACCACTTGGCCCGGCTCGCCGAGCGTTTCGACAACCGTCCCATCGGTATCGGCAACAAGGATGGAATAGGCAGTCTCGTTCTCTGCGACCTTCGCGTCCGCTTCTGCCGCGGCAAGCTGCGCGGTCGCGGTGTCGAGTGCCGCTTTCGCCTGCTCATAGCGCTGCGGCGTCGCGGCCAAGCCGTTTTTCACCAAGGCGGCATAGCGCCGCTCGTCGGCTTGCGCCTGGATCAGCACTGCTTGCGCCGCGGCAACCGCGTTTCGCTTCGCCGTCAGTGCGAGACGCAGATCGGTCTCGTCGATGCGCATCAGCGGCTGACCGGCTTTGACCTGCACGCCAACGTCCACATAGCGCTGCATGATCTTGCCGGGGACGCGAAACCCGAGATTGCTCTGCACCCGGGCGGCAATGGTGCCCGTGAAGGTGCGTTCGGCCGCTTCCGGGTTTTTTGCCTCCACCAGCTTGACAAAGGGGGGTGCCGTGCGGGGATCGGCGGCTTTTGCACTTGCCTTGGAGGGTTCCTCGATAAGCACGAAAGCGGTGGCGCCGGCAGCAGCCACAAGACCGAAAACGGCGAATAATATTTTGCGGTTCATCTCATTAACCCTTGTTGACCGGCGCGCGGATCATTTAGATTGCGATCTAACTCTAAAATTGATATAGATGTCAAATGAAATCTAACTGGAGGTCGCTATGAGAGTCAGTCGTGTCCAGGCCGAGGCCAACCGCGAAACAGTGATCAACGTCGCAAGTCGGCTCTTCCGGGAGCATGGTTTCGACGGCATCGGGCTGAAAGATCTGATGAAAGGTGCCGGCCTCACCCAAGGCGGATTCTACAAACAGTTCCGATCGAAAGACGATCTTGCGGCGCTGGCATCCGGGCGAGCGATGGAGAGTGCAATTCGCCGGTGGTCGAGGGTTGCCGCCGGAAGCAGCGATCCCTTCGGCGCGGTTGTCGGCATGTATCTCTCAACCGGGCACCAGGAAGAGAAAGGCGATGGTTGCCCCCTGGCCGCGCTCGGGTCCGACGCGGCGCGTCAGAGCGAAGAGGTCCGCGCTCCGTTCCAGAATGGCATTGAAGCGCACCTTCAGGTTCTCGACGAATTGATCCCGGTATCGGACGGCGCAAAACCGTTCGAGAAAGCCATGGTCGTGCTGTCCCTCATGGTCGGCGCCGTAACCATCTCTCGCATCATGACCGATCAGGCCATGTCGGAGCGACTGCTGGAGACCGCCGCCGATGCGGTCAAGCGCATCGCGGGCGACACGGAAAAGGTTTGAACATGTTTCTGCAGGTCATCCAGCCGGACCGAAGGCTGATCATCGCGCATCGGCAGTACAAGCCGATCCGGTTCTTCGGAGATTAGGCAGTCATGAACGCTTCCAGCCTGCGGCTTGGGAAGCTCCCGTGGGTTGAAAACGTCGGGCTATCTAGAGTCGTCCCGCGCTTTACATGGGACGGCTCAATGTCGGTTGAGAACACCCTTGTTAAAGGTGAGGTCGGCGGTTCAATCTAACTCCGCCGCATTGTCGCAACATCTCACTTGCAGTTTCTAATTGACATTTTAAAACCAGTGCGCGTGATTTGCTTTTTATTGGCAGTTGTGGCGCGCTTTAACATGCGGGAGACTAACATTGAGGGTTTGTGGCGTACAGATAAAGTCAAATGAGGCAATTCTAGTCATCGTTGAGGACTCGGCGGCGGGAGCTAAACACATACAATCGCCGACGAAGAAGCTCATATTGGAAGACGATAAGAAGCAGTCCTCTTTGAAATCGTTCCTAATTGCGGCTGAAGCTTTCATGCGTGAAAACCAGATCGAATGCATCGCAATCAAAAATCGATCTGGAAGCGGCCAAATGGCGGCGTCTGGAGTAACGTTTAAAATCGAAGCGCTGCTTCAGCTGACCGTTGCGAATGTGGCCTACGCTGCTCCGAATATGCTTTCCAAGGTAGCAGCTAGCAATGCGACGACCCCGCCAGACTCTCTGCACAGTTACCAGAGAGACGCCTTTTTGTCGGCGGCGCTAATTCTTAAAAAGGCGGGTCTTCTTTGATCTCGTTCGACATCAGCAAGTTCCCAGGTAGCTTACATCCTACGATTTCCGAGCTGTCAAAAGAGACAGAATTCACCGCATATAGCGACCGAGGCGGGAATGGTTATGTCTTGTTCGGCGAAAACAAGGTTCTGAAGCGACCAATTGTTCTCAAAATATACTTCTGGGATAACGGCGACCACGCCGAGCCCGAAATGCTTGCGAAGCTGGAGCATGAGAACATTCTACAGGTCTACCATGCTGCGGCGATAGATGATGACTACGCCTATTTCGCAACCAGGTTTTGTCCCGATGGTGACCTCGATCGCCTTATCGCGAAAGGCCCCATTGCTATCCTTCGGGCGATCGACATCGTAATGCAGATATGCGCGGGTGTCAGCTTTCTGCACGGCAACAACTACCTCCATAGAGACTTGAAACCGCTTAATATTTTTTGCGACTCTGGCAAATTTGTCGTTGGAGACTTCGGTTCGGTAGTGCAGTGCGATGAGAACGGATATGCCAAGACGCTGACTAGGCACTCACTCCTTTACCGCCCTCCCGAGACTGCAGACGGTAACGACTATTACAAACAAGGCGACGTCTATCAGCTTGGTATCTTGCTATATCAGTTGCTTGGCGGTTGGCTCCCCTATGAAGAAACGCAATGGCTAAATGAGAAGCAGCATGAAAAGTATCTGACCCTCACCGGATTCGACCAGCAGAAATTTGCAACGGACATAATCACTGGAAAGATAAGAGCAGGGACGCTCTTAAATACTCCAGGATTGCCTCCCTTCGTTCCTACTGGCCTTAGAACAGTTATCCGGCGCGCGACAAACCAGAACAAAGAGAAGCGTTACGCCTCCGTCGCCGATCTTGCTGGTGCACTTAATAATCTAAAGGGATCCGTCCCAGACTGGCAGTTTCCCGGCGGCGTTCCCACCCTACACAGAGAGAATAAAACAGTCAGGATTCTTCAACAGAAAGGTTCATTCTTACTGCAGAAGAAGACTAGCGCCGAATGGCGCAATGTAGGCGGTAGTGCCACGCCGAATCTGTCTCATGCCGTCATCAAAGCAATGGAACTCTGACTTGTGGTGTCCAGAGCCGAGGCACGGAAGCGGTTGCCAACTGGACCGGCAGAACGGCAAAGGCACGCACCTGTACACCACCTCCGGTTTAGGGGTATTTACAATTTCTAATCGGGCAGCCATGCGGCATGTAGGGAAGATATGAAAGTTACGGTTAAGAGCCTGTCGGGGCCGTGGAGTGGCGGCTATGCGCTCGATAAGCATAAGATTGCAAGCACGTTTACAGGCTACAATGAATATGGACATGCGACGTTTGATACCTTGCGGACAGACGCGGGAGAAGCTGTATTTCGGCTAAAATATAGGAGCGACTGGACACAGGCTGGAATTCTTGCAGCAGCGGTCTACGAGCACATTGTGCCTAAGTTCCCCCAGATTGGACTGGTCATCCCTATGCCAGCATCTCAGACGCGTGCAAGACAACCCGTTGATGCGGTGGGGGAGGAGCTAGCAAAGTTGATGAACGTCAATTCTTTCGCCGATATCATTGTGAAGGCACCCTCTACAAGTGGGAAGAAATTGAAAGACCTCGGCACAAAGCATGAAAAGGACGCAGAACTCGCGGGGAGGTTCTCGATCAACGATGCCATACCAGCCCAGGGCAAATGGAATGCCTTGTTAATTGACGATCTGTTCGATAGCGGCGCTTCAATGGAAGCCGCGACAATCGCCCTTAAGACGTATGGTAAAATTGCTGGCGTCTATGTTGCCGCACTCACGTGGAAATAGGAAATGGAATCAGTTTTCATAGCAGGCTCTATTACAATAAAGAGCCTGCCTTCGCTCTTCGTCGAAAAGCTCGACAGTTTGATCGCGGCGAACCTCGCCGTTGTGATCGGTGACGCGAATGGCGTTGATAGAGCTGTGCAAAGCATATTAGACGACCGAGGAGCAGCCAATGTCACCGTCTTTTGCTCCGGCAAGGTACCCCGCAACAATCTCGGAAACTGGCCCGTAAAGGAAATTTACAGTACTGCGGAGCCAGGTACCAAGGCCTTCTTTACGGCTAAGGACATGGCAATGGCGGAGACTGCAGAGTTGGGCCTGATGCTGTGGGATGCAAAAAGCACGGGCACACTGAGCAATGTTATTGAACTTACGCGAAGAGGCAAAAAGACAGTCGTCTTTGTCAATAAAATGGATGCCTTCACTATCATTAGAGGGGTTCAGGATCTACAAAACCTCTTGAAGGTCATGTCAGATGGAGCCCTGGATCAAGCCGAAAAAAAGATCGGCCTCTCAGCCGCCCTCAGAAAGCTAACTCAGCAGCAAGCCGGGTTTTCGTTCTAGCCAACACTCGTGACTTCATCTTTGGAGGCTCCGCCTGCTCAAGCAGTTGGAGCTCGCGCCTAGCCCAAAGCCTTGATGAGATTCAGCGGACGAAGGTGAAATTTAAGGAAGGTGAGGCGCTCACGATCACGCTCGATAAACCTAACTATCAGGTCAATCTATAGCACACATTGCTACCTCCGAACATCTTCAAGATGTTGAAACTGATCGTGAACTTTCGAATATCGTCGATATGGTGTGCTAGTGATACGCAAGCCTGACTTGTTGGGAAAAGGCCAATGGCAATTCAAGCACGGCAATCGCGCCTTTAGCGCCCCGTTCCACGGCCGAAACTGGTATCTAAGCACTTGAAGAAGCTGGAGCGGGTGAAGGGAATCGAACCCTCGTATTCAGCTTGGGAAGCTGCTGCTCTACCATTGAGCTACACCCGCGATGCGCTGAGATTTCCAACAGATGGGGCCGGCTGTCAAGTCGCAGCCCTTCAGGCCGGCTCAGATGCGGAAATGTTTCGACAGCTTGAGGCCCTGGGCCTGGTAGTTGGATCCGAGGCCGGAGCCGTAGAGGCTGGCGGGCTTTTCCTGCATGTGTTCATAGACCAGGCGGCCGACGATCTGGCCGTCTTCGAGAATGAAGGGCACTTCGTGGCTGCGCACTTCGAGCACGGCGCGGCTGCCGCGACCGCCCGCCGGGGCATGGCCGAAGCCCGGATCGAAGAAGCCGGCGTAATGGACGCGGAATTCGCCGACCAGCGGATCGAAGGGGGTCATCTCGGCGGCATAATCCGGCGGCACGTGCACGGCCTCGCGGGAGACGAGGATATAGAATTCGTCAGGATCGAGGATCAGCTCGTTGCGGCCGCGGCTATAGAGCGGCTCCCAGAAATCGAAGATATCGTGCTGGTCCTTCTCGTCGACATCGACGACGGCGGTGTGGTGCTTGCCGCGATAGCCGATCAGGCCGTCCTTGTCGCCGCTGAGATCGATCGACAGCGCGATGCCGCCACCCGATACGTTCGGCTGCTTGCTGGCGACAAGCGTCTCGCTTTCATGCAGTTTCAACAGTTCCGGCTCGCCGAGCAGGGACTGGCCGACGCGGAAGCGGATCTGCGACAGGCGCGAGCCGCGGCGCACGACGATGGGGAAGGTGCGCGGGCTGATTTCGAGATAGAGCGGGCCGGAATAGCCCGCGGGGATCTTGTCAAACTCCTGGGCGTAATCAGTGATGACGCGGGTGAAGATATCGAGACGGCCGGTCGAGCTCTTCGGATTGGCCGAGGCCGACATGTCGGCCGGCAGCGCCAAGCTCTCCATCAACGGCACGATATAGACGCAGCCCGTTTCGAGCACCGCGCCCTGGGACAGGTCGATCACGTGCAGGCTCAGCCGATCGAGCTTGTCCGACACCAGATGCGAAGGCCCCGGCATGAAGGAGGCGCGCACGCGGAAAGCCTTGCTGCCTAAACGCAGATCCAGACTTGCCGGCTGGATCTGGTCTCGGTCCAGCTCCCGCTCGGAGTTAAGACGCCCCGTTTCAAACAGCGCGGAGATCGCGCGGTCCGCCAGAATTCCCGTTTCGCGAGCCATCATGCCCCATCCATCATTTTGCCGCCGACAAAACCAAATACGGGGAATTGACGCAAGCAGCTAACAGCAGTATTGCAGAATTATCCCGTGGTGATTTGGCCGGTCGGCTTGCAGCCACGTTAAACAAGTGGCTAAAAAGACCGGGTTGAAACCGGTCTGCTTTTGCGGCCGGTTTTTTTGTTATGTGAAGGTGATGGCATGAGCAAGACCTGGCGCCCGGCAACCCAACTCGTCCATGGCGGCACGCTGCGTTCGCAATATGGCGAAACGTCGGAGGCAATCTATCTCACCCAGGGTTTCGTCTATGACACGTCGGAGGCGGCCGAAGCCCGCTTCAAGGGCGAAACGGACGGCTTCATCTACGCCCGCTACGGCAGCCCCACCAATGACATGTTCGAAAAGCGCATGTGTGCATTGGAAGGCGCCGAAGATGCCCGTGCCACCGCCTCCGGCATGGCGGCCGTCGCCGCCGCCGTTCTCTGCCAGGTGAAGGCAGGCGACCATATCGTCGCCGCCCGCGCCCTGTTCGGCTCCTGCCGCTGGGTCGTGGAAACGCTGGCGCCGAAATACGGCGTCGAGTGCACGCTGGTCGACGGCCGGGATCTCGCCAACTGGGAAAAGGCGATCCGCCCGAATACCAAGGTGTTCTTCCTGGAAAGCCCGACCAACCCGACGCTCGAAGTGGTCGATATATCAGGCGTCGCCAAGCTCGCCAATCAGGTCGGCGCAAAGCTGATCGTCGACAATGTTTTTGCGACGCCGCTCTTCCAGAAGCCCCTGGAGCTCGGCGCTCATATCGTCGTCTATTCCGCAACCAAGCATATTGACGGCCAGGGCCGCTGCCTCGGCGGCGTGGTGCTCGCCGACAAGGCATGGATCGACGAGAACCTGCACGACTATTTCCGTCATACCGGCCCGGCCATGTCGCCGTTCAATGCCTGGACGCTTCTGAAGGGCATCGAGACACTGCCGCTGCGCGTGCGCCAGCAGACCGAGAATGCAGCGAAGATCGCCGATTTCCTGGCGGAGCAAGGCAAAGTCGCCAAGGTGATCTATCCCGGCCGCAATGATCACCCGCAGGCCGAAATCATCGCCAAGCAGATGACCGGCGGCTCGACGCTCGTCTGCTTCGAGCTGAAGGGCGGCAAGGAGGCGGCCTTCGCGCTGCAGAACGCGCTTGAGATCATCAAGATTTCCAACAATCTCGGCGACAGCAAGAGCCTGATCACCCATCCGGCAACGACCACGCACAAGAACCTGACGGAAGAGGCGCGCGCCGAACTCGGCATTTCTCCGGGCACGGTGCGGCTTTCGGCCGGCATCGAGGACACGGACGACCTGATCGAGGATTTCGCGCGGGCGCTTACCAAAGTTTCGGCCTGATCGACTGGAATAGCGGCCGGACTTCGTCCGGAGCCGGCCGCCGATCCGCGGGAACAAGTCCACCCGCGCTGGCGTTGCGAAGTAAAATTAACGCTGACAGTTAGGCTTAACGATCGAAAACCCTTCGATCATCACCATTTGACCGATGATAAACGTTCCGTTTCTTGACGAACAGGGCCTCTTTATAAGATACGGGTAACATATCTTGACTATGGTGCAAGGCATGTATCGCGCCCTCACAAGAGATATCGAAGTCGTGGTCGAACCGTTCTATCTGGAGGAGCAATCCGATCCGGAGGACGATCGCTATGTCTGGGGTTACCGGATCGTCATCAGCAACAATTCCGGCGTCGCCGTTCGTCTGGTCAACCGCTACTGGAACATCACCGACCAGAACGGCCAGGTAGACGAGGTGACCGGCCCCGGCGTCGTCGGCGAACAGCCGCGGCTCAGCCCCGGCGATACCTACGAATATTCCTCCGGCTGCCCGCTCGACACGCCCTCCGGGCTGATGTTCGGCCATTACCAGATGGAAACGGATGAAGGCGAGCTGTTCGACGTCGACATCCCCGCCTTCTCGCTGGATTCACCGGGGCTGCTGCGCGTGCTGAATTGAGGGGCAAGTTCCCACTCAAGAGATTGCCGAGATCTGAAAAAGTCCCTCGTCACGGGGGAGAGGCTAACGCAATGCGCCAACTGCAGCAGACATCTGCTTCTCTGCGGAGACGGTGAAATGGAAAACAGTGGGTGCGGCATCCACGCCCCTCCCCCTTTTGGGGAGAGGTTGGGGAGGGGTTTTTGGCGCCGAGAATTATTCCGCCGGCTGAAGCTCGGCCGCTTCGAAGCGGTAGGTGGTCGAGCAGAATTCGCAGGTGACGGATATCTCGCCGTTTTCCTGGCTGGCCTCGATCTCCTCGGCGGTAAAACCCTTCAGCACGTTGCCGATCTTTTCCCGCGAACAGCTGCAGCGGTCGAAGACGGCGCGGGGCTCGAATACGCGCACGCCGCGCTCGTGGAACAGGCGGAACAACAGCCGTTCGGTGCCGACAAGCGGATCGGTCAGCTCGTCGGCGTCGATGGTCTCGACCAGCGAGCGGGCCTCGGTCCAGGCATCGTCCTCACCATGCGGGCGGTCGCCGGTGTCGCCGTCGCCGCCGTGGAGATCGGGCTGGCGCATACGCTCCGGCGCCTCCGGCAGGAACTGGGCGACGAGGCCGCCTGCCCGCCAGCGGTGGCGCGGCTTGCCGGCGTCGTCACGATCGAAGAGTTCGGCCGCAGCCAGGCGCACACGTGTCGGAATCTGCTCCGACTGGCGGAAATAGACGCCGGCGATCTCCTCGAGCGAGGTGCCGTCCAGCGCGACAATGCCCTGATAGGGCTGAGCGAACTTGCCCTGATCGATGGTGAAGGCGAGCACGCCCTTGCCGAGCAGCTGCTCCGGCTCCGTCTCGCCCGATGCAATGGCCTGGTCGAGCAGCGCCCGATCGAAACGGGCATAGGCGCGCACGTTCTCAGGTGTCGAGAAATCGGCGACGAGCAGATCGACCGGGCCGTCGCCCTTGGTCTGCACGGTGAACTTGCCGTCGAACTTCAGCGAGGTGCCGAGCAGCACCGTCAGCACCACGACCTCGGCAAGCAGCCGGGCGACGGGCGCGGGATAATGATGGCGCTCGAGGATGGCATCGAGCATGGGGCCGAGCTGGACGGCGCGGCCGCGCACATCCAGACCCTCCACCTGAAAGGGGACGACATGATCATCGCCGGCGAAATCGAACTGGCCGAGGGCGGCTGCAGCTTCTGCCATGGCTTTTACTCCTAGTTTTCAAGCAAAGGGTCAGCGTGCCCTTCGCTCGCGCGGTCGCGCGCTTTTCACGCGCGACATCCGATTATGGTTCAGATCGCGCCCAGGCACCAAGCAAGAATCGACTTCTGCGCGTGAAGACGGTTTTCCGCCTCATCGAAGACCACGGATTGCGGACCGTCGATCACCTCGTCCGTCACTTCCTCACCGCGATGAGCAGGCAGGCAATGCATGAACAATGCATCGCTGCCGGCCTTCGCCATCAAGGCCGCATTGACCTGATAAGGCTGGAAGACGTTATGACCCCGGGCCCGATGTTCCTGATTCATGGAGACCCAGGTATCGGTCACCACGCAATCGACGCCTTCGACCGCACGGTCGGCATCATGGCAGAGCATGATTTCGGCGCCCTCATTGCGGGCCCAGTTCAGATAGTGATCCTTGGGCTCCGAACCAAGGGGTACGGCCATGTTCATGCGGTAGCCGAAACGCGCCGCACCCTCGACCAGCGAATGCAGCACATTGTTGCCGTCGCCGGTCCAGGCGATGGTCTTGCCCTTGATCGGGCCGCGATGCTCTTCGAAGGTCATGATGTCGGCCATGATCTGGCAGGGATGCGTATCGTCCGTAAGGGCGTTGATCACAGGCACGGTCGCATGTTCGGCAAGCTCCAGCAGGCGCGAGTGCTCGGTGGTGCGGATCATGATCGCATCGACATAGCGCGACAGCACCTTGGCGGTGTCGCCGATCGTCTCGGCGCGGCCGAGCTGCATTTCCGTGCCGGACAAAAACAGCGTTTCGCCGCCGAGCTGGCGCATGCCGACGTCGAAGGAGACGCGGGTTCGCGTCGACGGCTTCTCGAAGATCATCGCCAGCATCTTGCCGGCGAGCGGCTTGTCGCCGGCGCCGGCCTTGAAGGCCTGCTTGCGGGCGAGCGCGTCGTTCATGATGGTTCTGAGGTCGGCCGATGTGACGGCCGAAAGATCGAGGAAATGTTTAGGAGCCATGTTCTTACCTGTCGTGCGCCCGAAGGCGGCGATCCCTTCAAGCCGTCTTCTTGATCTTGGCGGCGCGGATGCTCTCGGCGGCGCGCTCGAGGCGGGCGAGACCCTCGCGGGCTTCCTCGGCGGTGACGACGAGCGGCGGAAGAAGGCGGATGACATTGTCGCCGGCCGGCACGCCGAGCAGATGCGCGGCGCGGATCGCCTGCAGCAACTCGGCCGAAGGGACGGCCGCCTTGACGCCGAGCAGCAGGCCCTCGCCCCTGATATCCTCGATCACGTCGGGATAACGGTCCTTCAACGAGGCCAGCCCCTGACGGAAGACAAGCGCCACGTCGCGCACATGCTCAAGGAAGCCGTCGGCGAGAATGACATCGAGCACGGCGCCGCCGACGGCCATGGCCAGCGGATTGCCGCCATAGGTCGAACCATGGGTGCCGGCCTTCATGCCGGAGGCGGCCTCAGCGGTCGCAAGGCAGGCGCCGAGCGGGAAACCGCCGCCGATGCCCTTGGCGACGGCCATGATGTCGGGTGTGATGCCCGACCATTCATGGGCGAAGAGCTTGCCGGTACGGCCAACGCCGGTCTGGACCTCGTCGAGGATCAGCAGCAGGCCGTTCTCGTCGCAGATCCGGCGCAGCGCCTTCATGAACTCGGTGGTGGCGGGACGCACGCCGCCCTCGCCCTGCACCGGCTCGATGAGGATTGCCGCCGTCGCATCGGTGATCGCGGCGCGCACCGCTTCGATGTCGCCGAACGGCACCTGATCGAAGCCCGGCGTCTTGGGGCCGAAGCCTTCGAGATATTTCTCCTGGCCGCCGGCGGCGATCGTCGCAAGCGTGCGCCCATGGAAGGCGCCTTCGAAGGTGATGATATGGAAGCGCTCGGGATGGCCCTTGGAAAACTGGTAGCGGCGCGCCGTCTTGATGGCGCATTCGAGCGCCTCGGCGCCCGAATTGGTGAAGAACACCTTGTCGGCGAAGGTGGCGTCCGTCAGGCGCTTGGCCAGACGCTCCTGGCCGGGGATCTCATAGATGTTGGAGAGGTGCCAGACCTTATCGGCCTGCTCCTTCAGCGCCGCGACCACATGCGGGTTGCCGTGGCCGACGGAGGTGACGGCGACACCGGCGCCGAAATCGAGATAACGCTCGCCGCCTTCGGTGATCAGCCATACGCCCTCGCCTCGCTCGAACCGCAACGGGGCACGAGAATAGGTGTCATACAGCGGCGCGGCTTCGGCCATGGCGCGGGTCTCCCGATCAGCGTTGTCAATCACCGGACTCCGGCTAAGAAAACCAGGCCCGAAAAATCAAAAATGCCGCCTTGCGGCGGCGACCAGCACTATTTCCTCTTCGCGCTGCAATGTCAACAAAACTGCGCCCTTAGCTCATGCAGCAAGCTTGTACAGCGGCATTTCCAGCCTTCAACAGGCATTATTGCAGAAATGACACGCAGAGGAAGCAAGTTGGGGAAAACTCGGAATTCGATTCATCCGGATTCCCGCGACTCTTGTCACGGAGTCAGCCTCACACTAGGTTAAAGTTCAATTACTAGACTGCATGCGGCGGAACTAGTCACCAAAATTGATCAAGCGTTTCTTGTTTCGGAGGCTTCCGGGACAACGGTGAGGGATTCTGCCATCACCAACGCAAAAGGTGGAGACAGGGCATGAACTGGACAGACGAGCGGGTCGAGAAACTCAAGAAGCTTTGGGCTGAAGGACTGAGCGCCAGCCAGATTGCTGCGCAGCTTGGCGGGGTCAGCCGAAACGCCGTTATCGGCAAGGTGCACAGGCTCAACCTTCCAGGCCGCGCCAAGGCCGGCGGCACAGCCACAGCGGCGCGCACGCCGAAGCGTCAGACATCGGCGCCGCGCGCTCCGAATTACGCCTCCCGGATCGCCACCCGCACCGTGACCCGCCAGCAGGGCGCAACCCTGCTGAAGGAAGAGATCGAGATCGAAACGGTCGAGGAAATGGAATACGTGCCGAAGGGCAACGTGGTGGTGCCGATTTCCCGCCGCCTCGGCCTGACGGAGCTCACCGAACGCACCTGCAAGTGGCCGGTCGGCGATCCGCTGAAGGACGACTTCCATTTCTGCGGCTGCGAATCCCCCGACAATTCGCCCTACTGCAGCTATCATCAGAAGCTTGCCTATCAGCCGGTCAATGAACGGCGCCGGGCGGCAGCGCGGGTCAGCTGAGCGGGCAAACATTGCTGGAAATGCGAAAACGGGCCTCGTGGCCCGTTTTTGTGATTAGAGTGGGGAAGCTCCTTTGTGTTTGGCAGCAAAGCCGACCACGCATTCCGTCATCCCAGGGCTTGACCCTGGGATCCACGACCAGGCACTCGGCTTCGATAATTTCCCTGCATTTGAATGCCATCGCTCCTCCCGCAGCGCCAGCCGCATGGATCCCAGGGTCAAGCCCTGGGATGACGGAGGAGAGGTGGTGCCTGGATGACAGAGGTGAGGTGGTGCCCGCTCATACGCCGCGCCGGTGCAATGAAGGGCCTGGGAAAGGCTGCACCGGCGGGAACGCCGACCACACACCCCCTCCGCCTCAGGCTTCCATCGAATAGCCGGCGCCGCGGACGGTGCGGATGACGTCCTGCATGTTGGAGAAGTTCAGCGCCTTGCGCAGGCGGCCGACATGGACGTCGACGGTGCGTTCATCAACATAGATGTCGTGGCCCCAGACGCCGTCGAGCAGCTGCGAGCGGGAGAAGACGCGGCCCGGCGACGACATCAGGAACTCCAGCAGGCGGAATTCGGTCGGGCCGAGGCGGACTTCGCGGCTCTTGCGGTGGACGCGGTGGGTCTCACGGTCGAGCTCGATATCGCCGCATTTCAACACCGAGGACAGCACCTCGGGACGGGCCCGACGCAGCATCGCCTTGACGCGGGCGACGAGTTCGGGGGTCGAGAAGGGCTTGACGACATAATCGTCGGCGCCGGTGGACAGTCCGCGCACCCGCTCGCTCTCCTCGCCGCGCGCCGTCAGCATGATGATCGGCAGCCGCTCGGTCTCCGGCCGCATGCGCAGGCGCCGGCAGAGTTCGATGCCGGAGACGCCGGGCAGCATCCAGTCGAGGATGAGAAGGTCGGGCGTGCGCTCCTGAAGCCTGATTTCGGCCTCGTCGCCGCGCAGGATGGTATCGACTTCGAAGCCTTCCGCTTCGAGATTATAACGGAGAAGCACGCTGAGGGCCTCTTCGTCTTCAACAACTGCAACTCTCGGGATCATGCGTGTCCGTCTCCTCGCGCACGATCCTTAAACCGGGGACGATTTAAGCAAGGGATCCCGCGCAAAATCAGAAATTGGCTGCGATCTCTTTGCACGCCCGGACGGGCGCGCACGCAATAGGCTGGGTCCGGCACGGTTATTCCGTGGCGGCACCGACGGTGTTGGCGCTGTCGTCCTTCGGACGGTCGCCTTCCGGCTGGGCGCCGGTCGCCATGTAGTAGATCGTTTCGGCGATATTGGTGGCGTGGTCGCCGATGCGCTCGATGTTCTTGGCGCAGAAGAGGAGATGCGTGCAGCTGGTGATGTTGCGCGGATCTTCCATCATATAGGTCAGGAGTTCGCGGAACAGCGACGTGTACATCGCGTCGATCTCGTTGTCGCGTTCGCGGATGGCAGTCGCCTTGTCGGCGGCGCGCGTCGTATAGACGTCGAGCACTTCCTTGAGCTGGACGAGCGCCAGCTCGGACAGGTGCTCGAGACCGCGGGCGAGCTTGCGCGGAACGCCGGTGCTTTGCACGGCGATGACGCGCTTGGCGGTGTTCTTGCCGAGGTCGCCGACGCGTTCGAGATCGGCGGCGATGCGGATCGAACCCATGATTTCGCGCAGGTCGGCGGCCATCGGCTGGCGGCGGGCGATGGTGACGATCGCCTTGTCGCCGATTTCGCGCTCGGTGTGATCGAGGATCACGTCGTCGGAAATGACCTTCTGCGCCAGCGCGGTATCACCGTTGACCAGCGCCCGGACGGATTCGGCGACCATCTGCTCGGCCAGGCCGCCCATTTCGGAAATCCGCCTGGACAGGAACTTCAGATCATCATCATAGGCAGAATAAATATGTGTCGATGCCATGGGGCTTTGTCCTCGAATAACGGGAAGGCTTCGGATGACCGCAATCAGCCGAAGCGACCCATGATGTAGTCCTGGGTGCGCGGATCGTCCGGATTGGTGAACATCTTGTCGGTGTCGTTCTCCTCGACGAGGTTGCCGAGGTGGAACATGGCGGTGCGCTGCGACACGCGCGCGGCTTGCTGCATGGAGTGGGTGACGATGACGATCGTGTAGTTCTCGCGCAGTTCGTGGATCAGCTCCTCGACCTTGGCGGTGGCGATCGGGTCGAGCGCCGAGCAGGGCTCGTCCATGAGGATGACTTCAGGGCTGACGGCGACGGCGCGGGCAATGCACAGGCGCTGCTGCTGGCCGCCGGAGAGACCGGTGCCGGATTCGTGCACGCGGTCCTTGACCTCGTTCCAGAGGCCGGCGCGCTGCAGACTGGTCTCGACGATCTGGTCGAGATCGGCCTTCGACTTGGCCAGGCCATGGATGCGAGGGCCGTAGGAGACGTTTTCATAGATCGACTTCGGGAACGGGTTCGGCTTCTGGAACACCATGCCGACGCGGGCGCGCAACTCGACGACGTCAATGTCGGGATCATAGATATCGTCACCGTCGAGGGTGATCTTGCCGGCGACGCGGCAGCCCTCGATCGTATCGTTCATGCGGTTGAGGCTTCGCAGGAAGGTCGACTTGCCGCAGCCCGACGGGCCGATCAGGGCGGTTACGGTGTTTTCGCGGATGTTCAGGTTCACATCGAAAAGCGCGCGCTTTTCGCCGTAATATACGGAGACATCCTGTCCGATCATTTTATACGGGACGTTGCTCATCTTCTGATCCAGCGCCTTTTCAACTGCAGCTTCCGTCAGCATGTTCATGATATCTACTCCGTTTACCAGCGGCGCTCGAAGCGACGACGCAAGAGGATGGCGCCCATGTTCATGACAACCAGGAACAGGAGCAGGACGATGATGGCACCCGAAGTACGCTCCACGAAGGCCCGTTCGGCCTCGTTCGCCCACATATAGACCTGCACCGGCAGGGCCGTCGAGGGATCAAGCGGTGTCGTCGGTGCATTGGCGACGAAGGCGACCATGCCGATCAGGAGCAGCGGCGCGGTTTCGCCGAGCGCGTGCGCCAGGCCGATGATCGTGCCGGTGAGGATGCCGGGCATGGCGAGCGGCAGGACATGGTGGAACACCATCTGCATCTTCGAGGCGCCGAGGCCGAGGGCTGCGGCGCGGATCGACGGCGGCACGGCGCGCAGTGCGGCGCGGGTGGCGATGATGATCGTCGGCAGGGTCATCAGCGTCAGCACCAGGCCGCCGACCAGCGAGGCCGAGCGCGGCAGGCCGATGAAATTGATGAAGACGGAAAGGCCGAGCAGACCGTAAACGATCGACGGGACGGCGGCGAGGTTGTTGATGTTGACCTCGATCAGGTCCGTCAGCTTGTTCTTCGGCGCAAACTCCTCGAGATAGATCGAGGCGGCAACCCCGATCGGTAGCGACAGCGCCAGCACGATCAGCATCAGGTAGAGCGAGCCGATCAGGGCGACGCCGAGGCCGGCAGCCTCCGGACGGCTGGAGTTGCCGTTGACGAACAGGCCGGTGTTGAACTGCTTCTGGAGAGCGCCGCTCGCCTTCAGCTGGTTCATCCAGGTCACCTGCTTATCGTTGACCTTGCGGTTCTTCTCATCGACGGTGAGGTCGATCTGGCCCTTGTTGGCGCTGTCGACATTGGCGTCGGCGAGAACGGAGACATTGACCGTCTTGCCGATCAGCGAGGGATCGGCCACGACCATGTCGCGCAGCTGGATCGGCGCGCTCTTGGAGAGCATAGCGGATGCATCGCGCACGTCAGGCTTGCTCGAGGCATTGATATTCAGCTGTCTGACGATCGCGTCGCGCAACAGAACCGGGTAATTGGCGGCGATCAGCACCGAAGGGTCGGTCGCACGCTTATTGCTGGGGTCGATCGTCTTCTCGGAGAATTCGATCGGCAGGGTGATCGCCGTCTGCTGGAAGGCGGTGTAGCCCTTGCCGATCACCGTCCACAGCAGGATGAAGAGGAAGACGAGACCGAAGGTGATAGCGGCAATGCCATAGGCCTGGAAGCGGCGCTCGGCGGCGTAGCGGCGCTTGATGCCGATATCGCGGCGGGCGGGCGCCTTGGAAACGGTGACACCTTGGGTGGGAGAAACAATATCCGTCATTCGTACTGCTCCCGGTATTTGCGCACGATGTAGAGCGCGTAGATATTGAGGCAAAGCGTGATGCAGAACAGGGTGATGCCGAGGGCAAAGGCAACCAGCGTCTGCGGCGAGGTGAACTCAAGGTCACCCGTCAGCTGGTTGACGATCTTGACGGTCACCGTCGTCATCGGCTCGAAGGGGTTGATCTGAATGCGGGCGGCAACACCTGCGGCCAGCACGACGATCATGGTTTCACCGATGGCGCGCGAGGCGGTCATCAGCAGCGCGCCGACGATGCCGGGAAGGGCTGCCGGCAGGACCACCTTCTTGATGGTTTCGGAGCGTGTGGCGCCGAGACCGAGCGAACCGTCGCGCAGCGCCCGCGGCACAGCGGTGATGATGTCGTCCGACAGCGAGGACACGTAGGGGATCAGCATGATGCCCATGACGATGCCGGCCGTCAGAACGCTCTGCGCCTGGATGAAGTTGGTGTAGCTGCCGGAGAGCAGGCCGCTGATCTGCGCGGAGAAATCGCGCAGGAACGGACCGACGGTGACGAGCGCGAAGAAGCCGTAGACGATCGTCGGAATGCCGGCCAGCACTTCGAGCAGCGGCTTGGCGATGCCGCGCAGCTTCGGCGACGCATATTCGGCCATGTAGATGGCGGCGAACAGCCCGACCGGCACGGCGACCAGCATGGCGACCAGACCGATATAGAGCGTGCCGAGCAGCAGCGGGATCAGGCCGAACTGGCCGAAGGAGGAGCTGCCGGCGCCGGCAAAGCGCGGATCCCAGACGGTGCCGAAGAAGAACTCGCCGGCGGGAACGACGGCAAAGAAGCGCGTGGCTTCCGACAGCATCGACAGCACGATGCCGACCGTCGTCAGGATGGCGATCGAGGAGGCGAGCAGCAGCGCCCAGAGCATGACGCGCTCGACACGGTTGCGGGCGCGGAAACGCGGCGCGATGGCGCGCAGCGCGTAGAAGGCGCCGGCGACGGCCAGAAGGAAGACGACCGCGGTCATGGCCATGCGGCTCGTCAGGCTCATGGCGTTGAGCTTCTTGGCGGCCTCGACCATGTAAGGCTGCGGCTGGCCGGCAAGCGGCACGCCCTTCTCGCTGAGCTTGGCCTGCAGGGCGGCCGGATCGTTTGCGACCGCGGCGGCTTCGTCGGAGGTCAGCATCGTCAGCCCGCGGGCGACCGTCGCCACCATCGAATAGCTCAGATCCTGCTCGACTGCGGCCTGAGCCTTGACGTCGGCAGGGAAAGCGCCGCGAACCGAGGACTGGATGATGCCGGGGCTGACGGAGAGCCAGGCGCAGAGAACGATGAGGGCAGGAAGAACGGCCCAGATCGCCGCATAGGCGCCGTAATAGGCCGGCCGGGAATGCAGTGCGGAGGACCTGCCTCCGGCAAGGGCCGTGGCACGGCTGCGGGCGACCAGATAGGCGGCGGCGCCGATCGCCACAAGGCACAGAAGTATGACGGATGTGCTCATTCGTTACGTCCCCAGGCCCGTGGCCCCCAAAAAGCGCGGCGGCTTCATCAGCCTGCCTTCGGCTTCCAATCATGGAGAAGGAATTCAACCCTGCAGCGGACAGGCCGGCGCGCAGGGACATAAAGCAATGCCGGCGCGGGCTCAGAGAGAACCGCGCCGGCAAATTTATTACATGGACTTGCCGGCTTCGACGTCCTTGCGGATCGCGTCGCGCTCGGCGTCCGGAGCAGCAACCAGGCCGTATTCGGCCAGCGGACCGTCGGGGCCGATCATCTGGTCGGATACGAAGAAGTTGACATATTCCTTCAGGCCCGGAACGGCGCCGAGATGTGCCTTCTTGACGTAGAAGAACAGCGGGCGGGAAACCGGATAGGTGCCGTTGGCGATCGTTTCGGTGGACGGAACGATACCGTTCACGCTGGCGACCTTCAGCTTGTCGGCGTTGTTTTCATAGAAGGAAAGGCCGAATACGCCAACGCCGGTCTTGTTGGCGGCGATGCGTGCGAGGGTTTCCGGATAGTCGCCGTCGATGTCGACGGCAGCGCCGTCCTTGCGAACTGCGACGCAGGCCTTGGTCTGGGCGGCCTTGTCGGAGATTTCCTTGGCGATCACGTCGAGAGCGCCCGAAGCCTTGCAGCCGGCGGCAAGAACGTTCTGTTCGAAGACTTCGCGCGTGCCGTGCTTTTCGCCCGGGATATAGGCAGCGATATCAACAGCCGGGAGCTTCGGGTTGACTTCCGACCACTTCTTGTAGGGGTTGGCGACGAGCTTGCCGTCGACGACGACCTGGGCGGCGAGGGCCTTGTAGATGTCGGCGGGAACGTAGGCGACATCGGGGTTGGACGAGTCGGTTGCGAAGACGATGCCGTCATAACCGATCTTGACTTCCTGGATGTCGGTTACGCCGGCAGCCTTGCAGGCTTCGGCTTCGTTCTTGTTGATCGGGCGCGAAGCGTTGGCGATGTCGATGGTGTCTTCACCAACGCCCTTGCAGAATTCCTTCAGGCCAGCGCCCGTGCCGCCGGATTCGACGACCGGTGTCTTGAAGTTGGTGAAGGTCTCGCCGAAGGACTCGGCAACGATCTTGGCGTAAGGCAGGACGGTGGACGAACCAGCGATCTGTATCTGGTCGCGAGCGACGGCTGCGCCAGCGAAAGCAGCAGTTGCAGCGAGCGCGGCAACGGTGAGCTTGAAGGTATTCATTAGAAATTCTCCCGCATTGGGCTTGTGTGAGTGCGGCCTATAGAGGCCCCCGCAGTGCCATTTTCATCGGCGGGACTCTCTTAGCGCTGTAAGCACCGTCCTTTTATGTCAAATCGGTGAAACATTTGTGACAAGTTAGGCCTTTATTTTTACACAATAAATTATGCGACACTCAGCCCATCGCGTCGGGGGGCGGCAAAGTTTGGACCGCACACTCGACCTGGCATTGCAAAATTTTTCATAAGGGGCCCATCGGTTGCCGGAGGCTCGCAAACGGGCGAAAGGGCACGTGCCGCTGCGGGTTTAGACCATCCGCTTGCATGAAAGGGGAATTACTTAAGGATGTCCGTGTGGCCCCCTCATCCGACCCTTCGGGCTACCTTCTCCCCGCTGGGGAGAAGGGACATGCCGCAACCTCTCCGCTCCTCGCAAACCTCGCATAGGACACGTCAGAACCGCACCGTAAAATCCGTGCCCTTGCCGACCTCGGACTTGACGATCAGCCGGGCGCGGTGGCGGGTCAGGATATGTTTGACGATGGCAAGGCCGAGGCCGGTGCCTTTTTTCGAACGGCTGTCCTCGATGCTGACGCGATAGAAGCGTTCTGTCAGACGCGGCACGTGCTCGGCCGGAATGCCTGGCCCCTTGTCGACGATGCTGACCTCCACGGGCGCCCCGGCGCCGTTCTTCAGCCAGACGTCGACGATCTTGCCCTCCTGACCGTATTTGCAGGCATTCTCCATCAGGTTCTCGAAAACCTGAACAAGCTCGTCGCGGTCTCCCAGCACCTCGACCTTGCCATCGGGCAGATGCAGGTTGATGTCGACGCCGACATCCCGGGCCAGCGGCACCAGGGAGTCGCGGACATGGCCGAGCAGCGGCACCAGGTCGACCTTCTCGTCCGGGGCGATATGCGATTTCAGCTCCAGGCGGGAGAGCGACAAGAGGTCGTCGACCAGCCGGCTCATGCGTGTCGTCTGATCGAACATGATGCCGAGGAACTGCGCCTGCGCCTTCTGATCGTTCTTCGCTGGCCCCTGAATGGTCTCGATGAAGCCGCGCAGCGAGGCAAGCGGCGTGCGCAGCTCATGGCTGGCATTGGCGACGAAATCCGAGCGCATGCGGTCGATGCGGCGGACCTCCGATATATCGCGGAAGGACAGGATGAAAAACCGCTCCGGCTCTCCGTCGGCCTGGAATTCGACAGGCGCGCTGCGGACGATATAGACGCGCTCGGACGGCAGCCGCTCGGCATGCTCGATCTGGTTCGGCGCATTGGTCGCGATGGTTTCGCGCACCATATCGAGCACGCCGGGCGAGCGCAGCCGGGCCGATATGTGGGCACCGAGCGCCACCTCGCCGAAGGCCTTTTCGGCGGCGCGGTTCTGGAAGAGCACCGAAGCGTCGTCCGACAGCACCATGACGGGAATATCGAGGCCGGCGAGCGTGGCGGAAATCTCAGGCAGGCGGCTCGGCGGCGCTTGCGGCTCCGCCTCCACCGGCCCGACGGATTCCGCCTTGAGGACCGGCGCCTCATTGAACAGCGCGGTCAAGATCATGACGAGCAGGAGAACGAGCACGACCCACTTGTTCATCCCGGCGGCAAGGGCGGCTAGCGCGCTGAGGATGGCCGCAAGCAGGACGGGACGTTCACGCCGGATGCGCGCCAGCAGGCTTTTTCTCCAGGGGGTTTCGTCTTGCAACTGGGCCTCGCGGCGTCGATTCGTTTTTCTTTATATTGAACTCTGCCTGATAGCGGCAATTCATGACAGAAGTTTTCGGCTGGCGCCGCTCAAGCGAAAGACTGCAGCACAAGCTTCAAGAAAAATCGCCGGCCAAAAGCGAAAGATTTGATTTTCAACGGCAAATATGTTCGCCTGCGGCAAGAGGACCACCAGCGCAGGAGGAGCATATGGGCGAGGCTGTCGAAAGCAGGGCCGTGGAGCTCGATATCCGCGGCAAGAAGCGCATCTTCGACGTCGACGATCCGGTTCTGCCGGACTGGGTGGACGACCACGCGCTGGAATCCGGCGAATTTCCCTACAAGAAGAAACTGAACGAGGAGGACTATCTGGAGCAGCTGGAAAAGCTGCAGGTCGAACTCGTCAAGGTGCAGTTCTGGCTGCAGGCGACCGGCAAGCGGGTAATGGCTCTGTTCGAAGGGCGGGACGCCGCTGGAAAGGGCGGCGCGATCTCGGCCTCCTCCGCACATATGAACCCGCGCCTTGCCCGCGTCGTGGCGCTCGCCAAACCGACCGAGCGCGAGCAGGGGCAATGGTATTTCCAGCGTTACGTCGCGCAGTTTCCGACGGCGGGCGAATTTGTGCTCTTTGACCGCTCCTGGTACAACCGCGCCGGCGTCGAGCCGGTCATGGGTTTTTGCACGCCGCAGCAATATGAAGGCTTCCTCAAACAGGCGCCGCAGCTCGAAAAGATCATTGCCCATGAGGGGATCTTCTTCTTCAAATTCTATCTCGATATCGGCCGCGAGATGCAGCTCAAGCGTTTCCACGATCGCAGGCACGATCCGCTGAAGGTCTGGAAGCTGTCGTCGATGGACATCGCGGCGCTGGCGAAATGGGGCGATTACAGCGAAAAGCGCGATCGGATGCTAAAGGAAACCCATACGGATTTCGCGCCATGGACCGTCATTCGCGCCAACGACAAGCGGCGTGCAAGGCTGCAACTCATCCATCACATGCTGAACAGGATGGATTATGACGGCAAGGACGAGGCGGCGCTCGGCGAGATCGATAAGGAGATCATCGGCTCGGGCCCCGGCTTCCTGAAATAGATCGCCTGCGGCGTCACTGCCCCGGCAGGATGCGGATGGCGAAGAGGTTGATGCCGCGCGCCTTGCCGTCGAGATCGCTGTTGATGACAAGCGTACCAGGCGAATTCGGCGCCAGCGAGCGGTCGAACTTCACCTGCAGCAGCGCATCCGACTTCTCGCGGGTGACGCTGAAGCGATGGCGGGCGCAATTGCCGAGCGACTGGAAATTGCATTCGACCGTCACCTGCGTCGGCTCGTCGGTGGTCGATTGCAGCGTCAGCGCGATGGTTGAGGATTTGCCGGCAAGCTGCTGCAGCACTGAGGCGGGAACGCTGACGGAGATATTGCCGTCAGCCGCACCGCTTTGCGAAATCAGCCGCACGGCGGGGCCGTCATTCTCGGTGATGTTTTCGGTGCGCGCCCGCGGGCCGCTTGTGATCTTGCCGGCCTCGTCTGGCTTGAACACCGGGATCCAATCGGCCGAAAAACTGTTCTGCGGATCGATGGTCACCGGCTGATCGGTGTGGGTGGCCGCATTGCCGGCGCCGTCATCATTGCCGGTGAAATCCTCCGGCTGGGTGCTGGCCGGCGGATTGGCGACGCTGGTGTCGCGCTCGGCCGCCGTCAGGAGCAGGCCCGACGTATAGGCCCACCAGGCGCCGATGCCGATGAAGGCGAGCAGCACGCACCAGACGAGAAGCCTCGAAAAGAACTTGCGCGGCTTGCGGCGGCCGGCCGCCCGCTCCGGACGGAAATCCATGTTGGCGGCGCGCTGGCCGCGCTGCAGCCGCTCGTCACCGAGCGGGGCGGCGGAGAGATGATCGGCATTGCTTGCATGCACATCGTCGAGCCTCGACTCGTCGCTGCGGTGCATGATCACTTCGGGAGCACGGGTCTCGCCCGCCGCCACCGGGCTGTCGATCAGGCTGTCGACATCGGCCACATCCCCCCGGTGAACCGGCGGCGCCGACATGTCGACGACGGGCGGGACCGGCACTTCCGGCGGTCTCTGGCGCGGGTGAAGACGGTCTCGCTCCTCGCTTTCGATGGCGTGGATGGTGGTTTCCAGACGATGGCGGTGATGGGCGACGGCCTCGGCATCGGTAATATCCTGCTTGCGCAGGCCGGCTTCCAGCGCTTGGCGGGCCGATTGGTAGATCCTCGCTCGAACCTCCGGATTGTCGCGATCGGCATTTTCGAGCGCTGTTCTGATGGCCGTTTCTAATCCGCTCACGTCAAGTCCTTCACTTCGAACCCGGCATCGAACTGCCGTCCCTGCCGTTCTCTATCAAAATTCGGTAGCGGCAAGCGCGGCAAACCGCAAGTCTTGCAGCCCCGTTAGCCGTTGATCGGCGGCGATCATCGCCAGCTTTCACGGCTTCCGGGCCTTGCCCTTTTCTTCATGCGCAGCTGATATATCGGGTTGAAATCGACGAAGGCATGGCGGCTGCTCTTTTATCGGCTTTTCTTCTCTGTTATGAGATTGACGTTTTCGTAAACGTCAATGAGCGGTGAACAATGGCCCTGCCCCCGATCCTCAAGGACAAACTCAGACTGCCGGTGATCGGCTCGCCGCTCTTCATCATCTCGCATCCGGCGCTGACCCTGGCGCAATGCAAGGCGGGCGTCATCGGCGCCTTTCCCGCGCTGAACGCCCGACCGGAAAGCCAGCTCGACGAATGGCTGGCCGAGATCACCGAGGAACTCGCCCGCCACGACGCCGCCCATCCGGAAAGTCAGGCCGCACCGTTTGCGGTCAACCAGATCGTCCACATGTCGAACAAGCGGCTGGAGCACGATCTCTCGCTCTGCGTCAAATACAAGGTGCCGATCGTCATCTCCTCGCTCGGCGCCGTGCCGGAGGTCAACGCCGCCGTGCATTCCTATGGTGGCATCGTGCTGCACGACATTATCAATAACCGCCACGCCCATTCGGCGATCCGCAAGGGCGCGGACGGGCTGATTGCGGTGGCCTCGGGCGCCGGCGGCCATGCCGGCACGCTGTCGCCCTTCGCGCTCGTCCAGGAAATCCGCGAGTGGTTCGAAGGGCCGCTGCTGCTTGCCGGCGCGATCGCGACCGGCGGCGCCATCCTGGCCGCCGAAGCCATGGGCGCCGACATGGCCTATATCGGCTCGCCCTTCATCGCAACGCGAGAGGCGCGCGCCGCGCCCGCCTACAAGCAGGCGATCGTCGACGGTGCCGCCAACGACATCGTCTACTCCAACTATTTCACCGGCGTGCACGGCAACTATCTCAAGCCGTCGATCCTCGCCGCCGGCATGGACCCCGACAACCTGCCCGTCGCCGACCCCTCGAAGATGGATTTCGAGCAGGCCACCGGCGGCGCCAAGGCCTGGAAGGACATATGGGGCAGCGGCCAGGGCATCGGCGCCGTCAAGGCCGTCGAGCCGGTGGCCAAACTCGTCGACCGGCTGGAGGCCGAATACAAGGCCGCCCGCGCCCGGCTTTCGCTCTGAAGGCGGTCTTCCACACCCCTGCCCTCTTTTTTGCCAAAGGCATGACAGGGTGCTTGAAATCTTCGGATAATGCCTGTATCAGCGCCATGCAAATCGCAGGCCGCACGCTTCGGCCGCCAAATGCCGCTTTAGCTCAGTCGGTAGAGCACATCATTCGTAATGATGGGGTCACGTGTTCGAGTCACGTAAGCGGCACCATTTGCCTCCAATCGGCCGCTCCACCACCCACATTATAAGCCTCTCCTAATATCCTGCGTCCATTAATCAGCCGTGGCCGCTCGGCAGGCAAATCGCGATTAGGTGCTGGGCTATTTCATCAAGGCAATCGACCTGCCCCTTCGGCTGCGCATGGCGACTGATGTCGATCGAGCCCGAGCGGGCCCGTCAGGTAGGAGGATTTATGCGGATATTACTTTCGAGCCTCGTGCTTTTCACCTTTACCATTTCCAACGCGGATTCCGCGGATTTCCCACTTGCCTCATGCAGTGGATGGGACGGAACGCTGGTGAGCAGAACCGGCACGGATTCGAGAAATGCGGTGATGGAAGGGAACGTCAATCAGGCCAACTTCCAGGAATACTGCGAACGAGACCCGGGATACGAGACGACCGCGCATGGCGGGAAACTGACTGTTGAGCAGTGCGTGGCGATGTATGTGAAACAAAATGGTAAAGACACCTATCGTTCCACCGCAGATTGCCGCAAGGGCACCCTGTCCTTTTTTCCTCCGGGCGGAGAACCGTTGCGCGTGACTTTCCCATTACCAGAGGATGCAGATGTGTCGTGCGCCTCAGGCATGCCGCCGCTAATCAAGCAGTTCACAATGCTCTGCCCCAGGCGGCGCGAAAGTTTAAAATGCTGGACGACGAATGACAGGATGACTGTCTCAGCTTCCCGGTCGCGACCGATTGGACGACCTATTGGAAGCTCATATCTAGACCGCCACCTGTCTCTGTTGCGTCAGGCGCCTGCCGACCGACTGACCGGGAAGCTCGATGAACTTGTAGCCCATGAAGGACAAGACATAGACGACAGGGATGGTGACGATCAGCGTCACCAGCCAGCGAGCGGGATTGCTGAGGTCCGTATTGCCGATCAGCCAAGCGATGACCGGCTGCATGATGAGCAGGTGAATGAGATAGGCCCCAAAGGAAAGTTCGCCGAGGTTTCGAAACAAGCTGTTGCCGAGCACCGCATTGACCGCGCGCGAATAATGACCGACGGAACCCGGAAACCGATCCGCGTGCACCAGGACAAAGAACAGCACCACGATCCCCACGCGCACAGTTTCGTGCAGCACCGTCACGTCGCCGCCGAGAGGGATGAGGACCAGCAGAGCCGAAATTGCAAAAGCGAGGTAAGCTCTGCCCTGCGACATCCACAATGCGCCCGCGAGAAGCATGCCGGCGGCGAAGATGTGCATTTTCATTGGCAGAAACGACGGCATCGGGAAACGAAAGCCCAGATGATGGACCACCCAGGCGGCAATGACTGCCAGGCCGACGGTGACGAGCATGCCCTTCAGCCAGCCCAGCCGCCCGAGAACGATCATGATGAAGGGCAAAGCCGCATAAAACTGCATTTCCAGGCCGATGCTCCAATCGGGCAGCGCGGTGCGGAAAGCGTGGGCCGGGGACAAGCCGAACAGGAAGGAGAGATGCATCAGGTAATTGGTCAGGCTATCGTCCAGATAGCGGGAGGCGGCTTGCGGCGAATTGCCGTTGAACGCATCGATGATCATCCTTGCCTGATAAATCTCGGACCCGGCGATGAGCGCAATCACCAGCATGAGGTAATAGAGCGGTGCGATGCGGAAGAAGCGACGCGCCCAGAAGACCGCCCATGTTTGCGGGCTCTCCCATGGCTCCCTGACCTTCCGCCGCTGATAGTGAAACACCATCAGGAAGCCGGAGAGCATGATGAACAGGTCGACCCCGAGCTCCGGATCTCCGATAATCGGCACCTTGAATCCCGTCAGGATATGCGCATGGCCGATCAGCACCCATAGCGCCGCCAAACCACGCAAACCATCCAGACATTCGATGCGTCTGCCGCCTTTCATCGCGTCCATGAGATACCTCTATCCATTCGTATCCGCGGGCAGGGTTAGCATCTTCGACGGCAACCGGATAGTGTTGAATGGATTTTAATGCGCTGTGGCACAACTTGTGCGGGTCGACAGTCGATGAAGGCCGGGCGGCGTCAGGCTGTCCGCTGCGTCCTTTCGACTGCGAATATCGGAACGGAACATGCCGCTGCCGAACAGGTTTCCCCCTCGAGACAACAAGGATGGAGAAGACCATGTCCTGCAAACTCATCGCGATATCCCTCCTTTCGATCGGTCTTGCCGGGTCGGCCCTCGCCCAGACGGCCGGCGGGGCGAATTCCAGCGGGCGGCTTTCGGTGGCGCCCGTTATCGGCGGCTCGGGCAGTACAGGCGCGGGTTCGGCGGGTACCGGCTCCGCCGGCACGGGCGCGGCCGGCACCGGCTCTGTCGGCACCGATCCCGGCGCGACCGGCAGCACGACCGGCACTGGCGGCATCGATCTCAACCGCGACCGCAGCACGATCAATCCCGGCGGCGTCAATCCGGATCTTCAACAGGTGCCGGGCTGCACGGCCGGTACCGGCTCACTCAGCGAGGCATGCCAGCAGTGAGGTGGGCAGGCGCTCGCCTCCGATAGAATGAAGGCGCGGCCGCGATCGCGCCGGGCCTTCATTTCGGCTGACGTCGCGCAAAAACGACGGCTGCCGCGAGAATTGCTTTACCGACTGGCTTTCAAGTCGTAGAACTACTGCATCCCTCCGCACATGGCGCATTGCCCCACACCTCAGCCAGCCTGCCGTTATTCCGGCGTCCGCGGAGCACCCGAAGAGGACCGTCATGTCGAATGCAGCGCATCGCTCGAACCGCGTGCTTGTCGTCGCGACCATCATGGTGGCGACATTCATGGTTGCCATCGAGGCGACGATCGTGGCGACGGCGATGCCGCGCATCGTTGGCCAGCTCGGCGGATTCTCCTATTACAGCTGGGTGTTTTCGGCCTTCCTGCTGGCGCAGTCGACGACGACGGTCATCTACGGCAAGCTTTCGGATATTTTCGGACGCAAGCCGGTGCTGATCGGCGGCATCCTCATCTTCCTGGCCGGCTCTTTGCTCTGCGGCTTTGCCTGGTCGATGATGTCGCTGGTGCTGTTCCGGCTGCTGCAGGGGCTCGGCGCCGGCGCCATCCAGCCGGTGACGATGACGATCATCGGCGATCTCTTCAAGCTCGAGGAACGCGGCCGCGTGCAGGGGGCGATGGCGACTGTATGGGCGACCTCGGCCGTCGTCGGGCCACTTGCCGGCGGCATCATCGTCGACAATATTTCCTGGGCCTGGATCTTCTGGATCAACCTGCCGATCGGCATCGTCTCGATCATCGCCTTCATGATCTTCCTCAAGGAAGACGTCGCGCACAAGCAGGCAAGGATCGATTATCTCGGATCGGTGCTGTTTTCGATCTCGATCGTCGCGCTGCTCGTCATGCTGACGGAGACCGATGCGCGCACCTCAATCCTGCTGTCGCTTTTCGCCGTCTTCGTGGTCGCGGGCATTCTCTTCCTCGCCCAGGAGAGACGGGCGCCGGAGCCGATCATTTCGATCGCGCTCTGGAGCCGCCGGCTGATTGCCACCAGCAATGCGGCGACGCTGCTTGCTGGCATGGCGCTGATCGGGCTTTCCACCATCCTGCCGATCTACGTGCAGGGCGTGCTCGGCCGCACGCCCATCGTCGCCGGCTTCACGCTGACCATGCTCATCGTCGGCTGGCCCCTGGCGGTGATGCTCTCCAGCCGCTTCTATAAGGCGTTCGGCGTTCGCCGGACGCTGCGCGTCGGCAGCCTGATGTTTCCGTTCGGCGCCTGCTTCCTGTTGTTCCTCACGCCTGAAAGCTCGCCGGTTCTTGCCGGCGCCGGCTCCTTCTTCATGGGCTTCGGCATGGGCCTAATCAGCCTGACGAGCATCGTGCTGGTGCAGGACAGCGTCGAATGGTCGATGCGCGGCAGCGCGACGGCCTCGATCATCTTCGCCCGCAGCCTCGGCAATACGCTCGGCGCCACCGTGCTCGGCGCCATTCTCAATGCCGGCATCGGCCATTATGCGAGCGGCGAAACGGCGGCAGCCCTTCATAAGGCGCTGAACCAGCCGACCGGCCTCTCGGCCCTCGCCGCCGATCCAGCGATCCGCAGCATCTTCGACGCGGCCCTGCACTGGAGCTTCTGGGGCGTGGTCGTCGTCGCGGTGCTGACCTTCTTCACCACCTGGCTGATCCCGGTCGGCCACCGCCAGACGCGAGAAGAGCCGGCGGTGGCAAGCGAGGCCGCCTCGCGTTGATAAGGTTGCTCCTCAGGGGAAGCGCCTGGCAGTTTGCTGACAACGTCTCCTCCGTCATGCTCGCCTTGTGCCGAGCATCTGAGCACCGCAATTGCTTGGCATGACTCATTTATTTTCAGATACTTAATTGGACGCGTGCAGATCCTCGGCACAAGACCGAGGATGACGTCGCGCGCATCCAAGCACCTACGGAAAAGCCGCTTCGCGTCTTTCGTGGGATCGCCTTAGCGGCGGTTGTCCAAAACGCGCAGGATCAAGTTTCGTCTTCCCTTGCGCGGGACGAGATCGATATCGCTGACGAGCTTGGCGCCGCCCTCGCGCCGTTCCAAGGTGATCTTGCGACTGTGGAAGGCTTCAAGTTCGGCGCGATGTGCCACGCTGATGATGGTCGCCGCCGGCAATTCGTCGATCACCATCCCCATCATCCTGTCCTGGCTCTTCTCGTCGAGTGCCGAGGTCGCTTCGTCGAGCACGATGATATCGGGGGTATGCAGCAGCAGCCGTGCGAAGGCGAGCCGCTGCTTTTCGCCGCCCGACAGGATCTGGTCCCATGGCGCCTCTTCCTCGATTTTCTCGCTCAGATAATCCAGCCCCACCTTGGCAAGGGCGGCCTTGATTTCCTCCGGCGTCCAGCTGTCGGCGGCGCGGGGGTAGGCGACTGCGCGGCGAAGCGTGCCGGACGGGATATAGGGCCGCTGCGGCAGCATGAACAAGCGCCGGTCGCCGTGGAAATCGACGCTGCCGTGACCCCAGGGCCAAAGACCGGCGATGGCGCGCACCAGCGTGCTCTTGCCCGAGCCGGATTCGCCTGCCACGAGCACCCGCTCGCCCGGCGCGATCTCGACCTGGGTTTCCTTGACCACCGCGGTGCCGTCGTCGAGAGACACCGCGAGATCGTTCAGGTTCAGGATCGCATTGCCCTTAGTTTCACCATGCCGGATGCGTCCCAGAACGTCGCTTTGCTCGGCGTGCTCGAGGCCGTCGAGCGACATCATCAGCGAGGCGACGCGTCGCGCGCAGGCGTTCCAGTCGGCAAGACGCGGGTAGTTGTCGACCAGCCATCCGAACGCCGTCTGAACGATAGCGAAGGCGGAGGCAGCCTGCATGACCTCGCCAAGCGTCATGCCGCCAGCGAGAAACTTCGGCGCGCATAACAGGAGCGGCACGACCGGAGCAATCAGCATCGAGCCGTGCGAGACGAAGGTCGTACGCATGTGCTGGCGCGCAAGCAGCGCCCATTGCCTGAGTACATTGGAAAACGTCTTGTCGAGATCGCTACGCTCCTCTTCCTCGCCGCCGAGCAGGGCGATGCTCTCGCCGTTTTCGCGCACACGGGTCAACGTGTAGCGAAGCTCGGCCTCCACCTGGTTCTTGACCTCCGAGACCTGGACGAAATGGCGGCCGATGACCGCGATCACGGTCGAGGTGATCACGGCATAGAGAACTGCGGTGACGACGAGAAAACCGGGGATGGTGATGGTCGACCCGGCGACCGGCAGCGTCAGCGCTCCGCCGATCGTCCACAGCACGACGATGAAGGTCGAGGCCGACAGAAAGGCGGCGATGACGCCGGCGATGAAATCGACCGGCGCTTCGGTGGCGATCCGCAAATCCTCCGAGAGGCGCGCCTCAGGATTCTTGTGGTCGCCGCCGATGAGGTTCAACTGATAATAACGACCGTTGGCCAGCCAGCGCGTGATCACCGCCTTCGTCAGCCAGGAGCGCCAGCGACGCTGGATCATCATGCGAACATAGACTTGCGCGGTGACAAGCGCGACGCTTCCGAGCACAAGCGGCACGAAGACGGCGCTGAGATAATAGACGGTGCCGGCGTCGTGTCGCTCTATGGCGTCGAAGATACCGCGGTTCCAGCGATTGATCCCATACTGGAAGCCGACATTCATGCAGATCATCATCAACAGACCGATCGAGCACGGCCAGGCAAACCTGTCGCCGCTGCGGCCCCAGTAACGGCGGGCGCTGATCCAGAAACGCCTCAGTAAATATCGCTTGCGCGCCTGCTCGGCCTCCTCGGGCGTGAGCTTCTGACTTGGTTCGATGACATCTGGCGGCGGCGCGACCTCGACAGTCGATGCCTTCTCCTGGCGCGACTTCTCGGCACCGCCCTGCTCGGTGCCGTCGACCGATTTCGGTTTGATTTTAACGTCGGTCATAAGCACGATAACGGCTTACAAATCAGAAGGTTTCATGGCACTGGCGCCGACGTGGCGCGCGCATGAAGATGACGTCTGCCGGCATAGGCGGCTCAGGCGTTGTCGCTCATAGTCTGCGGCAGAGACTGCAGCAGGGTCTGGCGAGCGGAGCGCAGGTGGACGCGGCAGGCTTTGCCGATCGCTGCCTGGTCCCCGGATTCCAGTGCGGCGATATAATCCAGATGTTCGTGGATGGCGCGCTCGTTGCGCTCGCGGGCGGCGGTCTTGTTCCACTGGTAGTGATAGTGGAAGATGATGGCGATCGCGTCGTAGAAATCGGCGATGAAGCGGTTCTTCGAAGCGCGGTGGATCAGCAGGTGGAAGCGCTCGTCGAGGACGGAGAAGTCCTTGAAGCGCTGGTTGATGTCGGCAAGCATGGAAAGATGCTCCTCGCGCATGGCGGCAAGATCGATCCACGCTTGATTGTCTTTGGGAAGCCGGCCGAACTCGGCAGCCGAATGCAGCTCGAACATTTCGCGGACATCGGCAAGCTCGAGCGCGAATTCGCGCGTAAAACCCTTCAGCGTCCAATGGCTGTTCGGCCGCTTTTCAATCAGTCCGAAGCGGGAGAAGCGGATCAGAAATTCGCGCACGCTCGTTGTGCCGGTGCCGATCTCGCGGGCAAGCTCCAGTTCGTTGATCTGCATGCCGGGCGCGGCGTCGTCGGCAAGGATGCGCCGCATGAAGCTGCGCTCGATAATGTCATGCAGCGAATCCGTCTCTTCGGAGGGAAAGAGGTCGCGGTCGGTGGGCTCGCGCAGCACGATCTTCTGACGTTTGTTCCAGCGGATGATGCCTTCGTCGCTGAGGCGGGTGAGGATGGCGCGCGCGGTGGAACGGCTGACGCCGAGCTGGGCGGCGATCTCCGGTTCCGACGGCAGCGCCGTATCCGTGCGCAGGGCCGCGGCATACCTGTTGTAGGCTTCCTTGAAGACCGTATTCTGCCTTGCCATCAGATCCCCCGCTTTCCGCCCGCGTGCCGGGATTTCCCTTCCGCTTCAACAGCGAAACGGCGCCCGACCGGAGCTTGTTGAAAAAACCATTAGCGTATTTCCGATCGTCTGCGGCGCATTGCCTCCCTCGTCCACAGGATCAATATTCCCGTTGACTTGAAAATGTTTATTGTAGATAAAAAACAAAATCAATCGCATTCGCCGATGCAGCGAGCGTTTCCTTCAGGGAGAAGAGATTGGACAAACAGCCTTGGATCATCCTGTCGGCCGGCGACAATGTCGCGGTCGCAACGGCCGCCATCGCCGAGGGCTCGACGGTTGCCGGCATTGCAGCCCGCCAGAAGATCGAGCCGGGCCACAAGGTGGCGATCGCCGATATTCCCCTCGGTTCCGCCGTGGTGAAATACGGCCAGGCGATCGGCCGCACCACCGCCGACGTCAAGGCCGGCGACCATGTGCACAGCCATAATCTGCATTTTGAAAACGACCGGCTGGCCGCCACCGCCAATTCGGCGCCGGAGACGGCGACGGCCGAAGACAAGGCGCGCACCTTCATGGGCTATCGCCGCGCCGACGGGCGGGCGGCGACGCGCAACTATATCGGCATCATCGCCAGCGTGAACTGTTCCACCACCGTCTGCCGGGCGATCGCCGACGAGGCGAACCGGACGATCCTGCCGCATTATGACGGCATCGATGGTTTCGTGCCGATCGTGCATGACCAGGGCTGCGGCATGAGCTCGACCGGCGACGGCATGAATGTGCTGCACCGCACGCTTGCCGGCTATGCCAGACATGTGAATTTCGGCGGCGTGCTGATGATCGGCCTCGGCTGCGAGGTCAACCAGCTGACGCTTTACGGCCAGAGTGGTGCGGGCGCCTCGAAACGGCATTTTAACATCCAGGACGCCGGCGGTTCGCGCCGTGCGGTCGAACGCGCCATGGGCGTGCTGCGCGAGATCGCCGCCGATGTCGGCAAGGAGAAGCGGGTGCCGATCTCGATCGGCGAGATCATCATCGGACTGCAATGCGGCGGTTCGGACGGCTTTTCCGGCATCACCGCCAATCCGGCGCTCGGCGTCGCCGCCGATCTGCTGGCGGCGGCCGGCGGCACGGCGATCCTGTCGGAGACCTCGGAAATCTATGGTGCCGAGCATCTGCTGCGCAGCCGCGCCGTCAGCGACGAGGTGGCGAGAAAGCTCGACGAGAAAATCGCCTGGTGGGAAAACTATGTCGCCCTGCACGGCGCCTCGCTCGACAACAACCCGTCGCCCGGCAACAAGCGCGGCGGTCTCACCACCATCCTGGAAAAGTCGCTCGGCGCGGTTGCCAAGGGTGGCCGCTCGCCGCTGACGGCGGTTTACGGTTATGCCGAGAGGGTGACGGCCCCCGGCCTGGTCTTCATGGATACCCCCGGCTATGACCCGGTCTCGGCGACCGGCCAGGTGGCCGGCGGGGCGAACATGATCGCCTTTACGACAGGGCGCGGCAGCTGCTTCGGCTGCCGGCCGGCGCCGTCCTTGAAGCTGTCGAGCAATTCGGCCCTCTATGCCTCGATGGAAGAGGACATGGACATCGATTGCGGCACGATCGCGACGGGTGATGCGACGATCAGCGGCAAGGGCCGCGAGATCTTCGAGCTGATCGTCGACACCGCCTCCGGCAAGAAGACCAAGAGCGAGATCTTCGGTTACGGCGATAACGAATTCGTGCCTTGGCATCTCGGCGCAACGCTCTAGATTGCGATGCTAAGCTTTTGTTTTTATGTAATTCCCGAGGGGGCATGATGAAGACGAGACGGATCGGCAAGACCGGGCTTGAGGTGACCGAGATCAGCTACGGCGCGGCTCCCCTCGGCGGCCTCTACCGCGCATGCCCGCGCGAGCAGGCGATGGAAACGCTGCAGGCCGCCTGGGACAGCGGCATCCGCTATTTCGACGTCGCTCCCTGGTACGGCCTCGGCCTTGCCGAACGGCGCGTCGGCGATTTCCTGCGCGACCAGCCGGACGGCGCTTACGTGCTGTCCACCAAGGTCGGCCGGCTGCTTCGGCCGGTGCCGACGGGGACGGTGCCGGATTACAGCTATGTCAATCCGCTCTCCTTCGATGCCGATTACGACTATTCCTATGACGGCATCATGCGCTCGGTCGAGTTCAGCTATGCCCGTCTCGGCCTCAACCGCATCGATATTCTCTACGTGCACGATATCGGCGTCTATACGCATGGCGCGGCGAAGAACGCGGTCTATCAGAAGCAGCTGCTCGATTCCGGCGTGAAGGCGTTGGAAGAGCTGAAATCCTCCGGCGCGATCTCAGCCTTCGGCCTCGGCGTCAACGAAGTGCCCGTCTGCCTCGACGTCATGCGCCATGCCGATCTCGACTGCATCCTGCTTGCGGGCCGCTATACGCTGCTCGACCGTTCGGCGGTCGACGAACTGCTGCCCCTCTGCCGGCAGAAGGGCACGTCGCTCGTGGTCGGCGGCGTCTTCAACTCCGGCATTCTCGCCACCGGTCCGGTGCCGGGCTCGCATTTCGACTATATGCCGGCCGATGCGGACGTGCTTGCCAAGGTCGGTGCCATGGAGGCGATCGCCAAGCGTCACGGCGTGCCGCTCGCGGCCGCCGCCATGCAGTTTCCGCTGCGCGACCCGATCGTCGCCTCGGTGCTGATCGGCACCGCCAAGCCCTCGAGCCTGACGCGCAACATGGAAATCGTCGAGCCGCCGCTTGCCGAGGGCATCTTTGCCGAATTCGAGCCCTATACGCTCACCGCGCCGCCGCTCGGCGCCGAAGCGGTCCGAGTCTGAGGAGACAACTATGCTGAGGGGTATTCATCCGCTGCTCGGTCCCGACCTGCTCCATGCCCTGAAGACGATGGGGCATGGCGACGACATCGTTATCGCAGACGCCAATTTCCCCGCGGGCTCGATGGGCCCGCCGGTCATCCGCGCCGACGGCGTCAGCGCCACCGCGATGGCCGAAGCGATCCTGACACATATGCCGCTCGACACCTTCGTGCCGGAAACGGCATGGCGGATGGAGGTGGTCGGCGACCCGCAGGCCGTGCCCGAAGTCTGCGCCGAGTTCCAGCAGATCGTTTCGAAACGCGCCGGCGATTTTTCGATTGTCCCGGTCGAGCGCTTCGCCTTCTATGCGATGGCGCGCAAGGCCGCCTACATCGTCGCGACCACCGAATTCCGGCTGTACGGCAACCTGATTTTGAAAAAGGGCGTCGTGCATCCGCATGAGGTCGATTTCACCTGATAGCTATTTTAGGCTATCGTGGTATTGAAATGAAATCAGATGCTTGGGAGGAGTTTTCCGGAGCAAAAAAGCGCAATCGACGCCCTTGCAATTTGATTGCGCCTCGGCTAGCTTCTCCCTGCAAATGTTTTTTATCGATAAAAACCCTCCGCCAGCGTTCAGCGGTCCGGTTTATTGGAGGAGAACGCATCCTGAGAGGAGAACCCTTATGAGCATCGTGAAATCCATTCTGTCCCGCCGCGCCTTCACCGCGCTGGCAGGCGCCGCCGTCATCGCCACGGCGATGCCGGTCACGTCCTTCGCTGCCGATGTGACGATCCCGATCATCGTCAAGGACACGACGTCCTTCTACTGGCAGATCGTTCTGGCCGGCGCCCGCAAGGCCGGTAAGGATCTCGGCGTCAACGTGCCGGAGCTTGGCGCCCAGGCAGAATCCGACATCAACGGCCAGATCTCGATCCTGGAAAATGCCGTTGCCGGCAAGCCGGCCGCCATCGTCATTTCGCCGACCGAATTCAAGGCGCTCGGCAAGCCGATCGACGAAGCCGCCAAGTCGGTTCCGATCATCGGCATCGACTCGGGCGCCGACTCCAAGGCGTTCAAGTCGTTCCTGACGACCGACAACGTCCAGGGTGGCCGCATCGCTGCCGACGGTCTTGCCGCCGCGATCAAGGAGATGACCGGCAAGGAAGAAGGCGACATCGTCATCCTGACCAATCTTCCCGGCGTCGGCTCGCTGGAACAGCGCCGCGAAGGCTTCCTGGATCAGATCAAGACCAAGCATCCCGGCCTGAAGGTCATTGCCGACAAGTATGGCGACGGCCAGGCGACGACCGGCCTCAACATGATGACCGACCTGATCACCGCCAACCCGAAACTCGTCGGCGTCTTTGCCTCGAACCTGATCTTGGCGCAGGGCGTCGGCCAGGCGATCGCCGAAAACAAGCTCGGCGACAAGATCAAGGTCATCGGCTTCGACAGCGACGACAAGACGGTCGGCTTCCTCAAGGACGGCGCCATTGCCGGTCTCGTCGTTCAGGACCCCTATCGCATGGGTTATGACGGCATCAAGACCGCGCTTGCCGTCTCGAAGGGCGAGAAGGTTCCGGAAAATGTCGACACCGGCGCCAACCTCGTGACCAAGGCGAACATGAAGGATCCGAAGATCGACGCGCTCCTGAACCCGAAGATCAAGTAATAGAACAAGACGGCCGCGCCGGCTCAAAAACCGGCGCGGCCTTTTCCATCCATGGTATGATTCACCCGGGATGGAGCGAGAGACGACAAGAGGAGGAGAGGTCCATGATCGGACTGGAAGAGGTCAGTCATCGCCACGATGACAGCGCCACGCTGAAAGAAGCCAATCGCATTCCCACCGGATCGCCTATCCTCGAACTCAAAGGCCTGCAGAAGAATTACGGTCATGTGCAGGCGCTGAAACCGGCGACGCTGACCTTCCTGGCGGGAGAGATCCACGCCATCGTCGGCGAAAACGGCGCCGGCAAATCCACCCTGATCAAATTGCTCACCGGCGTCATCACCCGCACGGCCGGCGAGGTGTTGTGGTGCGGTCACCCGGTGGGGCTGTCGACGCCGAACGAGGCGATCGCCCGCGGCATCAACGCCGTCCACCAGGAAGTGGTGCTCTGCCCACACCTGACGGTCGCCGCCAATCTCTTCCTCGGCGACGAGGTCAACCGCTACGGCCTGATGCGCAAGAAGCAGATGGAGAAGATGGGCCAGGCCGTGCTCGACGATCTCGGCTTCGGCCTGCCGGCCGGCGCGCTACTAAGTTCGCTGACGATCGGCCAGCAGCAGCTGGTGGCAACGGCGCGCGCGGCGATGCGCGGCACGCAGTTCCTGATCTTCGACGAACCCACCGCCTATCTCACCCGCCAGGAATCGGCGCAACTGTTCAAGCTGATCCGCCGCCTGCAGGGCGAAGGCGTCACGATCGTCTATATCAGCCATCGCATGGAGGAGGTCTTCGAACTGGCCGACCGTGTCTCGGTGCTGCGCGACGGCACGCATGTCGGCACCCGGCTGATCGGCGAGACGAACGATGCCGAGCTGATCGCATTGATGATCAACCGCTCGATCGAGCAGATCTACCACAAGGAAGAGATCGCCTTCGGCGAGACGATCGTCGAGGTTAAAGGGCTTTCGGGTCCGGGCTTCGAGGACGTGTCGCTCAGCGTCAAATCAGGACAGATCGTCGGCCTCTATGGCCTGATCGGTGCCGGACGTAGCGAATTTGCGCTCGGCCTTTATGGGCGCCAGCCGACAAGCGCCGGGGAAGTCCACTGGATGGGCAAGCGCGTCGACATCCGGAACGAACGCACCGCGATGGAGCTCGGCATTGCTCTGGCGCCGGAAAGCCGGCGCGACCAGGGTCTCTGCCTCAATCAGTCGATCGGCCTCAATATCAACCTGCCGGTCTTCGGGCGCCTCAGCCACGGGCCGGTCATCAACCATGCGCGGGAATCTGCGAATGCCGACAATCAGATCCGCAATCTCAGCATCAAGACGCCGAGCCGGCGCGTTCCGGCCTCCAGCATGTCGGGCGGTAACCAGCAGAAGATCGTCATCGGCAAGTGGCTGAGCCACGGCGCCAGGCTGTTCATCTTCGACGAACCCACAGTCGGCGTCGACGTCGGCACCAAGGCTGAGATCTACCGGCTGTTCGCCAAGCTTCTGAAGGAGGGCGCTGGCATCATCCTGATCTCCTCCTATCTGCCCGAGGTCTACGAATTGGCCGACCGGCTGCACGTCTTCCGCGGCGGCAGGATCGTCGCCAGCCATGATTATCGCGCGGCGACGCATGAAGAAGTGCTCAGCGAAGCGATCGGCGTCTGAGCACGAGACAACAAAGAGATAGAGCATTTCCGCGGTTCGGAAAAAACGGAAAGGCTCTAAGAGGGAGAAAATTCATGACTGCCACCCCCACCGAAATCGTCGCGCCGCCGCCGCGCCGGAAAATGAACATCCTGTTCGGCCTGACGCTGATCGGGCTCTTGATCTTCCTCTGGGTCGTGCTTGGGCTGGTCACCCCGAGCTTCTGGACGCCGCTCAACATCTCGAACCTGCTGCGTCAGGGGGCGATGACGGCGATTCTGGCGCTCGGCCAGACCTTCGTCATTATCACCGCCGGCATCGATCTGTCGGTCGGCGCCATCGTCGGCTTCTGCACCGTCATCATCGCCTGGCTCCTGCAGGCCGGCGTGCCGCTCTGGGGCGCTATCGTGCTGACGCTCGCCATCGGTGTGGCGATCGGCGCCTTCCACGGCTTCGGCATCGTGCATATGGGCCTGCCGCCGTTCATCATCACGCTGGCAACGCTGACGTCGCTGCGCGGCATCGGCCTGCTGATCACCAACGGCTCGACGATCAGCATCACCGACGAGAGTTTCAGCAATTTCGCGCGGGCCGATTTCCTCAGCATTCCGAGCCTGTTCTGGATGGTCATCCTGGTGGCGGTGCCTTCCTTCGTCTTCCTGCATTTGAGCCGCTGGGGCCGCTATCTCTTCGCGGTCGGCTCGAATGCCGAAGCGGCGCGCCTTTCCGGCGTCAACGTCAAGGGCATGATCTATCTCGCCTATATCCTCTCGGCCGGCTTCGCCGCCTTCGTCGGCGTGCTGCTCGCCTCGCGCATCGCCATCGGCAATGCGACACAGGCCGACGGCTGGGAACTGCAGGCGATCGCCTCCTCCGTTATCGGCGGCACCAGCCTGTTCGGGGCGGTCGGCTCCGTGCACGGCCCGTTGATCGGCGCCTTCATTCTCGCCACCATCAACAACGGCGCCAACCTTCTGAACGTCAATTCCTTCTGGCAGCGCATCATCACCGGACTGCTGATCATCGTGATCGTGTTCTTCGACCAGTTGCGGCGCCGCAAGAGCAATTGAGAGCATAGGGAAGCCGGTCGAACAGGCCGGCTTCAACCATTCAAGCAATGCGAGACCCGTCATGAAAGCAGTAGTTTGCCGCGAGCCCGGCGTGCTCGAGATCGTCGAGCGGCCATCTCCCGCCACACCGGCGCCCGGCTGGGTGCGGCTGGCCGTCAGCCATGTCGGCATCTGCGGCACGGATTATCACATCTTCGAGGGCAAACACCCTTTCCTCGAATATCCCCGGGTGATGGGGCACGAGATCTCGGCGACCGTCATCGAAGCCGGTGAGGGCGTGACGCTTGCAGCCGGCACACCTGTTATCGTCAACCCCTATCTCTCCTGCGGCCAATGTGTCGCCTGCATCAAGGGCAAGCCGAATTGCTGCACCAACATCAAGGTGCTCGGAGTCCACACCGACGGCGCCTTCTGCGAGGAGATTTCTGTTCCGGCAGGCAATCTCTATCCCGCCGAGGGCCTCAGCCTGGAGGCGGCGGCGACGACGGAATTTCTGGCGATCGGCGCGCATGCGGTGCGCCGCTCGCTGGCCGGCGCCGGCCAGCGCGCACTCGTCATCGGCGCCGGCCCAATCGGCCTCGGCGCGGCGATCTTCTCGCGCATTGCCGGTCACGAGGTGACGCTGCTCGATACCAGTGCCGAACGGCTGCAGATGGCATCGGAGCGCTTCGGCTTTAGCTCCGGCATCGTCGCCAACGAGGCGACGGCCGAGGCCGTCAAGGAAAAGACCAATAACGACGGTTTCGACGTGGTGTTCGATGCGACCGGCTACGGCCCGTCGATGGAAAAGGCCTTCTCCTTCGTCGCCCACGGCGGCGCGCTGGTGCTGGTCAGCGTCGTCAAGGACGATATCCGCTTCTCCGATCCCGAATTCCACAAGCGAGAGATGATGCTGATCGGCAGCCGCAACGCCACCCGCGTCGATTTCGAACATGTGGCGGATTCGATCGCCAAGGGCCTTGTGCCGGTGGATAAACTGATCACCCATCGCACGACGCTCGCCGACGCACCGCGCGACCTCGCCCGCTGGGCGCATGAGAAGAGCGGGCTGATTAAGGCGGTGATCCGGGTTGGCGGTTAAAGTGTGTAGAGGGAAGCGTCTCACATATTGCGGATCTGCAATCTAAATCGCGCCGCTACCGCAAACCGGGTCAAACAAATTTGCCGCTATGGAAGTGGCGTATCCAAAGAAAAAGCCGGAAGACTAGTTGTCTCCCGGCAAATTGTTGACGACAGAGTCGAGCGACCTAAGCCGCCTGGACCCGATTAACGGCTACGAAAATGTCCGCAGACGAATTCGAGCTTGCCGAAGCGGATACGGTTGTAAGGATTAACCCAAACCATATCGTTCTCCTTTCGCAAGACGATGGGCCTTGAAAGAACAAGGCAGACATGCGAATCTTTGAGATGGAGTGGTCAAATGATCGCTGGGCGTCTACCGCCTCTTTCGATTACTTGGTCATCTGAGCCGCCTTTCCTGGTGCAAACAGGTTGGGCGGCTTTTTGTTAGTCTCCCCTCTGACGCCAATGCCCAGAGCGCGAGGGGCTATTACGATCTTGCTTTCACTGCTTCGACCTCAAAATTTGTTGGCGGGAATCACCCTGACGATTCCCGCGACTCGAATATCGCGTGCAATTACTCCCGCGTCAATGCTCCAGTACCCTTGAGTAATCCAGATTTCTCCAGTACTCTTTCGACACTGACATAACGAGTCGGAGATCCAATGAGCGACACGGCAGCCAAGGCAATTCGGAGCCCCAGTTATCCAAGCATGTCTCTGCGAGACGCTTTGCATGCGGTTGGAAAAATCGAATTGGTTTATCGATCAACCCCGGTTGACCGAGAAACTGCAGCCAAGTTGATAGGATACAGTTCCCTCAGTGGCCCAGCGGCGAAAGCTCTCGCCGCACTGGCGGCATATGGATTGTTTGACCGTGCCGGCAAAGGAGAGGCGCGTGTTACACCTCGCGCTGTCGCCATCTTGCATCCCGCAAATGAGGACGAACGACGCCTGCATCTACTTGAGGCGGCGTCCGAACCACCGCTCTTTAGCGAGTTGCGAGACCGCTTTTCCGGTATCCCCGTTCCCCCAGAAAGCGGCGTGGTGACCTATCTCAATAGACAGGGGTTCAACCCCAATGCAGTTCGCCCTGCCGCGAATGCGTTCTTGGAGACAATGCGGTTCGTTGAGGAACTGAAAGCAAACGAAAGTCATGGTCCCAACGTGACGGAAGGCATAGAATCTTCTACATCGAAGGTCGTCTCGGATGAAACGACATTCGGTGGGGCGGTCATAGGCGATCTTATCCAATGGGAATCGCAGGGCGCGCTTCAGTTTCCGAAGCCTCTACGCGTCCGTTTCATATCCGATGATAGGGAATGGGTTGCGGTAGAAGGAAGCCAGACAGGTATTCCCATGAGTGAAGTTATCGTTGAATCCAAAGCGTCAGCTCAAAAGACGCCCCCTACTTTTCCTTTACCTCAGGAGGAAGAATCGTTGAGTCCTGCACAGGGCGAAGTCGAGTGGATAAGGAGCCGATTGGGTGGTGACACGAATGTGCGACTTCTGGTGAAGGGTGACATGGGGCCCAAGGAGATTGGAAAGCTTATTCGGTTGCTGGAGGCCCAGAAACTGGTCCTCGAAGAAGACTGATTCTTAGACATAGATTGACAAATTTCGCGAAGCCGCCAGCGAACTCGAAACATGCCTTAGACAGTCTCGATCGCCGCGCGCATCTGCTTGACGACCTCGACATCGGTACGGTTCGAGGTCGGCACATCGAAGCCGAAGGAGATGGCGCGCGGATCGGCGCCAGCAACGGGTGAGCTGCAGGAACCGTGGATCTCATGCGCGCCGATTGCCCGCAGGATTTCGGCGGCATTGGCAGGGCGCACACCGCTGCCGGGCATGATTGAAATGCGGCCGGCCGCCTTTGCCGACAGGTATTTCAACGTTTCGATGCCGTCGACGGCCTTCAGCGCGCAGCCCGAGGTCAGGATGCGATCAACGCCGAGCTCGACCGCCTGCTCCAGCGCCTGGTCGGCATCCGGCACCAGATCGAAAGCCCGGTGCAGCGTCGAGCCGAGGCCAGAAGCATGCGCTTTCAGGCGGTGGATCAGCGGCATGTCGAGCCTGCCGTCCGGCCGGTTGGCGCCGATGACGACGCCGGCGAGGCCGGCGGCGCGCACGGCGTCGATATCGAGCAGCATCGCTTCCTCGTCGGTGCTGCCGAAGATGAAGGGGCCAGCATGCGGGCGGATCATCGCGTAAACAGGAATGGGCGCCCGGGCGGCGATCCGCATCAGGCTCGGCAGCGGCGTCAGGCCGCCGAGCTCCAGCGCCGAGCAGAGCTCGATACGACCGGCGCCACCCTCGATCGCGGCGGCAAGGCCCTCGGCGCTGTCGACACAGACTTCCAGCAGGATCGTCATGCGGCGCTCTCCCTGACTGCGTCGGTTTTCGCGACGGTCTCCGACGTTATTCTTGCCGCCGCCGCGATGATGACGGCAGAGGCATCGGCGGCGGCTTTGCGATGGTTGAAGGCGACGTGATAGGACATCGGCAGGGCCTCGTCGAGATGGACGATGCGCACCTTGTCGGCGATCGGCATGGCGCTGACACGGCCGAGGAAGGAGACGTAACCGTGATTGGCGACGAGGTCGACGATCACCGGCAGTGAATCCGCCGCGGTGATATCGCGGCTGCGCAAGCGCCGGTCGGGTGCACGCTCGGCGCTGAAGGCCATGGCCGCATGGCCGAGGCCGGTGCGCGGACTCGGCATGCAGATCGCATGACCGGCGACCAGATCGGCGACCGTCGTCTCCGTGCTTTGCGGCGGGGCGATCACCACCATGTCGGTCTGCAGCAGTTCGCGGTGGCGGAAGTCATCCAGGCCGAAGACCGAATCCAGGATCGCCACATCGATGCGGCCGCTCTTCAGCGCCTCGCGCAGATCGTCGGCGGTCATCGAGACCAGCGAGATCGCATTGTTGCTGCGGCGCGCATTCCATTCGGAGACCAGCAAGCCGAGGCAGCGCGCCACCCAGCTTTCCGATCCGGTCGGAATGATCGTGCCGATGCGCAGCGACCGGGCGGTGCGGCGATAGCGCTCGTCGGCGGCCGATTTCAGATCGTTCCACGCCTGGCTGATCGCCATGAAGATCTGGTAGGCGCGCCTGCCCTCCTCCGTCAGCACCGAGCCTTGCGCCTGCCGCTCGAACAGGCGGCGGCCGAGAAATTTTTCGAGATTGGCAAGCTGCAGCGAAAGCTGCGGCTGACCGAGATGCAGGCGGCGGGCGGCGCGGTTGATGCTGCCCTGGTCGGCGACCTCGAGGAACCGCTCGATCGCGCCGATCTTGACGGGAATGCGGGCGGCCCAGGCCTCATCGATGCCGCCGGCGCCGACCTGGCCGGCGAATTGGCAGAGTTCGCCGATCGCGACCGTGATCGGCTCCAGGCCTTCGAGCACGCCGCCGCTTGCGATCAGCGTCACCAGCTCGCCGGAGGCGCGTTCCGTCAGCTTCATCGCCAGTTCGGTCTCGGCATTGCGGATGGCCGCAGACACGGTGGAAGGCGACAGTTGGAACCGGCGCGCGGTCTCGCGGACCGAAGCCGAGGTCAGGACGTGACGGATGATGAACAGGGCGCCGAGATGCAAAGGCTGGCTCCGGAAAGCGCTTTAAAAACCGGACGATATGATGTGTTCGCGAAAAAAGATATCCCTGCCTCGACAGAGCCGGGCTATCGTCGCCTCCATAAAAATCCGGGCGGCGGTTATTCGCGCAAGAGCACCGGAACCATCGCGGAAACACGCAAGGGAACAAAAACAAATCGCGCCGGACCCGGAAAAGGGAATGCCTTTCCGCGCGCCGGGCCGCGTTCGCCGCCATAATCACCGGCGCGAACGCAAATACTGGAGGGGGCCTGCATCGATTTTTCGAGCGTGCACGCTATTTCCATGACGCACGCAATTCCGGCATGATGGCGGCCTTGTCGCCTTCGCCGGCGGATTTCCTGCGCAGACGCCTCCCGCCGGGGGGCTGCGCCACGTCAACGGTGTTAAAACAGGGGATATTCCATGCTGAAGAAACTCGCACTTGCCGTCTCGCTCTCCGCTTTCGCGGCGGGTGCGGTTCAGGCCGCAGACGTCGTCGTCTCGTCGAAAATAGACACGGAAGGCACGCTGCTCGGCAACGTCATCGCACTGGCGCTTGAAGCAAACGGCATCAAGACGCAGGACCGCATCGCGCTCGGCGCCACACCCGTGGTGCGCAAGGCGATCACCGCAGGCGAAATCGATATTTATCCCGAATATACCGGCAATGCCGGCTTCTTCTTCAACAAGGCCGACGATGCTGCCTGGAAGAACAACGACCAGGGATATGAGCTGGCGAAGAAGCTCGATTACGACGCCAACAAGATCGTCTGGCTGACGCCGTCGCCTGCTAATAACACCTGGGCGCTCGCCGTGCGCAACGACGTCGCCAGCCCGAACAAGCTGAAGACCATGTCCGATTTCGGCAAGTGGGTTGCCGGCGGCGGCACCGCCAAGCTTGCGGCCTCATCCGAATTCGTCAATTCGGCCGGCGCGCTTCCCGCCTTCCAGACGACCTACGGCTTCCAGCTGAAACCCGACCAGATGGTCGTTCTCTCCGGCGGCGACACGGCGGCGACGATCAAGGCGGCGGCCGACCAGACGAACGGCGTCAACACCGCCATGGTCTACGGCACCGACGGCGCGATCGAAGCGGCCGAACTGACCGTTCTCGAAGACGACAAGGGCGTGCAGCAGGTCTATGCGCCGACCCCGATCATCCGCGAAGCGGTGCTGAAGGCCAATCCTAAGATCGAGGAGATCCTCTCGCCGATCTTCAAGAGCCTCAGCGCCGACGAGCTGCGCAAGCTCAACGCCAAGATCCAGGTCGACGGCGAGCCGGCAAAATCCGTCGCCGAGGCCTATCTCAAGGAAAAAGGCTTCCTGAAGTAATCATCGCCCGCTCCGCCCGGCAGCGGGCGGAGCGTCCTTTCCCCATAAGGTTGGATCGATGGACGAAACCTCAGCGGTGCGCAGGCTGGACCGGCTCGGCGTGGTTCTGGTGGCCGGCGGAATTGCGGCCACCGCACTGATGCCCTTCATCTATGTCAAGGCAAACCGTATCGCCGCCGGCAAGCCGATGCTGCTCACCCAGCTCCTTCCCCAGGCTTCCGTCGTCATCCTGACCGCCCTGCTTATTCTCACCGCCCTGGCGACGCTGTTTCTGCGCAGCGCAGTGGCGCGGCTTGTCATCGCCACGCTCTGCCTTGCGGCGCTGGTCGTTGCGATCGGCCTGGTCTCGAGCGCGGCGACGCCGCCCGGCAGCACCGTGGCGCGCATGACGCCGGGCGGCGGTTTCTGGGTGCTGTTTGCGGTGATCGGGCTCATCATCTCCGATGCGCTGGTGAAGATAAGGCTGGCGCCGTGGATGCGGGTGGCTGCGCTCGCCGCCTATACGGCGCTGCTGTTCATCTCGCTCGCCTCCGGCCTGCTCGACAGCCTGTCGATCATGAAGGAGTTTGCGACGCGGGCGCCGCAATTCGAGACGGAAGCGATTTCGCATCTGCTGCTGGCGCTCGGCTCGCTCGCCATCGCCATTATTCTCGGGCTGCCGCTCGGCATCCTTTGCTTCTGGGTGCCGCGGCTGCGGGCCGTCGTGCTGCAGGGCCTGAGCCTCATCCAGACGATCCCGAGCCTGGCCCTCTTCGGCTTGCTAATGCTGCCGCTCGGCTATCTCGCCACCCATGTGCCGCTGGCGGCCGCGATCGGCATTCGCGGCATCGGCACGGCGCCGGCGCTGATTGCGCTGGTGCTCTATTCGCTGCTGCCGATCGTTGCCAACACCGTCGTCGGCCTACAGGGCGTCGACCCTTCGGTGCGTGACGCTGCGGCCGGCATGGGGCTGACGCGCCGGCAGATCCTTGTTGGTATCGACATGCCGCTCGCCTTTCCCGTCATCCTCACCGGGATCCGCATCGTGCTGGTGCAGGCGATCGGCATGGTGACGATCGCCGCGCTGATCGGCGGCGGCGGCTTCGGCATCTTCATCTTCCAGGGGCTCGGCCAGACGGCGATGGACCTCGTCCTGCTCGGCGCCGTGCCGACCGTCTTCTTCGCCTTCTCATCGGCCGTCATCCTCGATGCGGTCATCGACAGCATCCGGGGGCCTGCCGCATGACCATGATCGAAATCCGCAACGTCACCAAGCGCTATGGTGCTGCCACCGTCGTCGACAATGTCTCGATGCAGGTCGAAAAGGGCTCGATCACCGTCGTCGTCGGCACGTCGGGCTCCGGCAAATCGACGCTGATGCGGATGATCAACCGGCTGGCGCCGATCACCGAAGGCGAGATCTTCGTCGGCGGCCAGAATGTGATGGATGTCGAGGTGACCGAGCTTCGCCGCCGGATCGGTTATGCAATCCAGGGGCACGGGCTGTTTCCGCATCGCACCGTGGCGCAGAATATCGCCACCGTGCCGCAGCTGCTCGAATGGGATTCGACACGCATCGCCGCCCGCGTCGAAGAGCTGCTCGGACTGTTCAACCTCGATCCGGCAACTTTTGCCGACAAATATCCGCATCAGCTGTCCGGCGGCCAGCAGCAGCGCGTTGGCGTCGCCCGGGCGCTGGCGGCCGAGCCGGAACTGCTGCTGATGGACGAACCCTTCGGCGCCCTCGATCCCGTCATCCGCGGCAAGGCGCAGGACGACCTGCTGGCGATCCAGAAGCAGTTCGGCACCACCATCATCCTCGTCACCCACGACATGGACGAGGCCTTCCATCTCGGCAACCAGATCGCGGTGATGAGCCAGGGCAGATTACTGCAATGCTCGACGCCGGAAAAGATCCTCACCGAGCCCGCCGATCCCTTCGTACAGCAACTGACCGGCACCTCCGACCGGGCGCTGAAGCTGATGTCGCTGCTTTCGCTGAAGGAAAGCATGGAGCCGGCCAAAAGCGGGCTTGCCTATGCCCTGCCGCAATCACTCAGCCTGCGCGATGCGCTCGCCGAAATGATCTGGCAGGGGGTTGATGAAGCCGCCGTGCAGGATAGCGACAAGGCGCAGGTCGGTTCGATCTCGATGGCGCGGCTGCTCGAACTGGGCCGCAAGGCATGAAACTCGTCATCGCCAATCTCTTCCGCCTGGCGGCGCTCGCCCTGCTGCTGGTCCTGCTGTTCAGGACCGAGTGGCTTTCCTTCCTGCTTGTGCCGCTGACGAGCAACAATGCGCCCGCCGTCTATACGCAGAACAGCCTTGCCTCGCTCGCGCTCGGGCATCTGCAGCTCGTCGTCGGCTCGATCGCCTGCAGCGCCGTGCTCGCCGTTATCGGTGGCATCTTCGTGACGCGGAAAAGCGGCGCCGACTTTCTGCCGCTGTCACGGGCGATTGCCAATGCCGGGCAGACCTTTCCCCCGGTCGCCGTGCTGGCGCTTGCCGTGCCCGCCACCGGCTTCGGCGCCATGCCGACGCTGATTGCGTTGTTTCTCTACGGTCTGCTGCCGATCTTCGAAAACACCGTCGCCGGTCTGAAGCAGGTGTCGCCGCAGGTGCTCGACGCCGCCGACGGCATGGGGATGAGCGGCACGCAACGGCTCACGCGCGTCGAGCTGCCGCTTGCCCTGCCGCTGATCCTCGAAGGGCTGAAGGTCGCGACCGTGATCAATATCGGCACGGCGACGATCGGCTCGACCGTGGCGGCCAAGGGCCTCGGCGAGGTGATCATCGCCGGCCTGATATCGGACAATACCGCCTTCATCCTGCAGGGCGGACTGATCGTCGGCCTGATGGCGGTGCTGATCTATGACGCGATGGGTCTGATCGAAAGCGCGATCACGCGAAGAATCGGCTTGCGCGCGGCTTAAGAGGACCGCTACCAAGGCTGGCGTGATCGAAGCAACGGGAGGCAGAATTGGCCAAGATGATCCACTCGATGATCCGCGTTCTCGACGAGGCGCGCTCGGTCGACTTCTACGGCAAGGCCTTCGGTCTTACGGTCGCCGACCGCGTCGATTTCGACACCTTCACGCTGATCTATCTGAGCAATTCCGAGACCGGCTTCGAGCTGGAGCTGACCGTCAACAAGGGCCGCGCCGACCCCTATGATCTCGGCAAAGGCTATGGCCATCTCGCCGTCTCGGTCGAAGAAGTCGCCATCGAGCGCGAGCGCATGGTGAAACTGGGGCTCAAACCGGGCGAGCTGGTGGAGCTCAACCGCGACGGCAAGCTCTTCGGCCTGTTCTTCTTCGTCAGCGATCCCGACGGCTACAAGATCGAGGTGCTGCAGCGCCATGGCCGGTTTCTCTGACCGCGCGCGATCTTCCGACCCAATCATACTCCCACAGCTTCGAGCGGCATAACCAGGAGCCCGCCATGATCGAGAAGACCGCGCTCAATTCCGGCTGGACACTCACCTGCAACGATACAGGAAGACCCCACCTGCCGGATGCGATAGCGGCGACGGTGCCGGGATGCGTCCATACCGACCTTCTCGCCGGCCGGCTGATCCCCGATCCCTATATCGACGTCAACGAGATCACCAACGACTGGGTCGGCAGGGCGGACTGGACCTATCGCTGCCGCTTCGAGGCGACGCCTGACGAGGGCAACGTGCAGGAACTCGTCTTCGACGGGCTCGATACGATCGCGGTCATCAGCCTCAACGGCGAAGAGATCGGCCGCACATTCAACATGCACCGCACCTACCGCTTCGATGTTTCCGAGCTGCTGAAGGCCGGCGCCAACGAACTCTCCGTCACCTTCCGCTCCGCCTACGCCTACGGCGCAGAGATGGAGAAGCAATACGGCTACCGGCCCAACAACTATCCAGGCCCGGGCAATCTGATGCGCAAGATGGCCTGCAATTTCGGCTGGGACTGGGGGCCGACATTGGTGACGGCGGGCCTCTGGAAAACGGTCAGGCTGGAGAGCTGGAATCGGGCGCGGCTCGCCGAGACGCGGGTGTCTGCAAGCCTTGCCGGCGGCGAGGGGCTGGTGACGGTGCATGCAAGGCTGGCGCGCCACGGCAATGCCCGGCCGTGCCGGCTGACCGCCGCGATCGGCGGTGTGACGACGACTGCGGCGATTGCGCCTGGTGAAGACACGGTCGCTTTCGAAATTAGCCTGCCCTCGCCCCAGCTCTGGTGGCCGCACCATCTCGGCGCGCAGCCGCTCTATCCGCTGACGCTCATGCTGATCGACGAGGCCAGCGGCGATCAGCTCGACCGCATCGAGCGCGAGCTCGGCTTCCGCTCGCTCAGGCTCGATACTTCGGCCGACGCGCACGGCTCGGCCTTCACCTTCGTCATCAACGACGTGCCGCTGTTCATCGCCGGTGCCAACTGGATCCCCGACGATTGTTTCCCTTCGCGGGTGACGGCCGACCGTTACGCCGCCCGGATTGAGGAGGCGAAGGCCGCCAACATCCACATGCTGCGCGTCTGGGGCGGCGGCATCTTCGAGACGGACGAATTCTACGAAGCCTGCGACCGCATGGGCATGCTGGTCTGGCAGGATTTCCTCTTTGCCTGCGCGGCCTATCCGGAGGAGGAGCCGCTTCGAAGCGAGGTCGAGGCGGAGGTGCGCGACAATGTCGTGCGGCTGATGCCGCATGCCAGCCTGATCCTCTGGAATGGCAATAATGAGAATATCTGGGGCTTCGACGAATGGGGCTGGCGGCCGATCATCAAGGCCGATGAAAGCTGGGGGCTCGGCTATTACCTCGACCTGCTGCCGCGGCTCTGCGCCGAACTCGATCCCGACCGGCCCTATTATCCCGGCAGCCCCTATTCCGGATCGATGGAGATCGAGCCCAATGCCGACGCGCATGGCTGCAAACACATATGGGACGTGTGGAACGATGTCGGCTACGAGGTCTACCGCGATTATATCCCGCGCTTCTGCTCCGAATTCGGCTGGCAGGCGCCGCCCGCCTGGGCGACGATCGAAGAAAGCGTGCATGACCAGCCGCTGACGCCGCAATCGAACGGCGTCTTCCACCACCAGAAGGCGACGCAGGGCAATGAGAAGCTGATCCGCGGGTTGGCCGGCCATCTGCCGGAGCCAAAGACGATGGAGGACTGGCACTTCGCCACCCAGCTCAACCAGGCGCGCGCCATCCGCTTCGGCATCGAGCACATGCGCTCGCATCGGGACATCTGCAAGGGTGCGGTGGTCTGGCAGTTCAACGACTGCTGGCCTGTGACCTCCTGGGCCGCGCTCGATTCGGCCGGCCGCCGCAAGCCGCTCTGGTATGCGCTGAAGGCGGCCTATGATCCGCGCCTGCTGACGATCCAACCGCGCGATGGCGGACTGTCGGCGGTGGCGGTCAATGAGAGGACGCTGTTCTGGCGGGCGAAGATTAGCGGCAGGCGTTTGAAGCTCGACGGAACAGTGCTCGCCGAATTCGAATTCTGGCGGCTGCTCTGCGACCGCTTCGAGGCCAAGGAATTTCCGCTGCCGAAGCATATCGTTAGACCAGACTTACCGACGGAAGAGGTCATCGTCGTTGAGATGCTCGACCGACGGGCGTTGCATTACTTCGTCGAGGATATCGAGCTCGCCTTGTCAGTGCCGCGGCTGGCGGTCGATGTTGCGGCGTTCGGGGGTGGATATGCCGTGAAGGTGACGGCTGAGAATTTCGTCAAGGACCTCTGCCTGATGGCGGATCGGTTGGATCCGGATGCTGTGGTGGATACGATGCTGGTGACGCTGCTGCCGGGGGAGAGCCATGTGTTTGCGGTGAGGACGGCAAAGGTGATCGCCGCTGCGGACATCACGATCGGGACGGTGCTGCGGTCCGCCAATGATCTTGTGGCGGGGGGCGATAAAGGCGGCCGCAGCCTCTCGACTCCCTCTTCTCCCCGAGGGGAGAAGAGGAGATGCCGCGACCTCCCAGGTTCCTTGCAACCTTTGTAAGGTACGTCTGCCACACACCAAAAAGGCCCCGCCTCCAACGGGGCCCTTCCAGCTCGGTCCATCGGACGAGATTACATCCAGTAGGGCGGCACGCCGTAATAATCGTACACCCGGCGGCCATTGTCGTTGTACCAGGTGTCATCATCGTCCGAATAGCTGGGTGCGCCTTCGATCTGCTCCTTGGTCAGGTCGATGCGATAGCCGTCCAGCTGGGTGTCGTAATTCAGCTTTTCCCAGGGCAGCGGATAGTGATCGTGACCGATGCCAAGGAAGCCGCCGAAGCTCAGCACCGCATAGGCAACGCGGCCATCGCGCTTGCCGATGATCAGGCGTTCGATCGAGCCGATATGCCGGCCATCGGCGCCATAGACGCGGGTGCCTTCGACGCGGTCGCTGGCGATCAGCGAATGCGTTTCCTTGGCGTTCGGGTCACGGCGGCTGGCGTCGGTGTCCTGATTCAACATTTGAACCTCCTTTGGTGTTTCCTCATGGTTGGTATGGAAGGTCAACGCCATGGCGGACTCAAAGTTCCCTGCCCTTTCCACGGCCGCGCCCCGGGTGATTATTGACGTTTACGTCAAGGTTAGTATAGCTTCATTCGGCTTGAACCGTTCAGGCAATGGCATAAGCTGCCGGACCGGAAGATGGAGGATGCTTCCGGTCAATGAGAGCCAGTCGACCACGGCTCGACCGGCGCGGCGGTCGCAAGGGAGAGAGAGACACGATGAGCAGCATTTCCGTCCATCCGACCGGAGCAAAAGCCGGCAAGCCGTGGCTTGCCACCTATCCCGATGTGGTTCCGGCCGAACTGCCGCCGCTGGAATATGCCTCGCTTGCAGAACTTCTGGAAAAATCCTGCGCCCGTTATGCCGACCGGACGGTTTTTTCGAGCATGGGCAAGGCGATGAGCTATCGCGAGCTGGAGAGCCAGACGCGCAAGGTCGCCGCATGGCTGCAGAGCATCGGCCTCGAGAAAGGCGACCGCGTCGCGGTCATGATGCCGAATGTCCTGCAGAACCCCGTCGCCACCTATGCGATCCTTCGGGCCGGCCTCGTGGTCGTCAACGTCAATCCGCTCTATACGCCGCGCGAACTCGAACACCAGCTGCGTGATTCCGGCGCCAAGGCGATCTTCGTGCTGGAGAATTTCGCCCGAACCGTCGAGCAGGTCCTCAACAAGACCGATCTGCGCCATGTCGTCGTCACCTCGCTGGGCGAAATGCTGGGACCGAAGGGGCTGATGGTCAATTTCGTCGTGCGCAAGGTGAAGAAGCTCGTTCCCTCCTGGTCGATCCCGCAGCATAAGAGCTTCGGTGAGGTGCTGCGCGAAGGCGCAAAGACACGTCTCCAGCCGGTCACGCTTGCCGGCGGCGACATCGCCTTCCTGCAATATACCGGCGGCACAACAGGCGTTGCCAAGGGCGCGGTGCTGACGCATCAGAACCTGCTCGCCAACAAGCTGCAGCTGTCGCTCTGGCTGCGATCGGCTTTCCAGCGCAAGAAACAGCCCGAGGTTCTGAACTTCCTCTGCGCCCTGCCGCTCTATCACATCTTCGCGCTGACGGTGAATTCGCTGATGGGCATGTCGCTCGGCGCCCACAATATCCTGATCGCCAACCCGCGCGACATTCCCGGCCTCGTCAAGGAGTTCGGAAAGTCGAATATTCATATCTTCCCCGGCCTGAACACGCTGTTCAACGCGCTGCTGAACAACGCCGAATTCGCCAAGCTCGATTTCTCCTCGCTCATCATGTCGCTTGGCGGCGGCATGGCCGTCCAGCGCCCGGTCGCCGAACGCTGGCTGCAGATGACAGGCACGGCTATTACGGAAGGCTACGGGCTTTCGGAGACCTCGCCAGTCGCCACCGCCAACCGCTTCGATTCGATCGAGTTTACCGGCTCGATCGGCCTGCCCATCCCTTCCACCGAACTCGACATCCGCGACGAGGAAGGCCGTTCGCTGCCGCTCGGAGAAATCGGCGAGATCTGCATCCGCGGGCCGCAGGTGATGGCCGGCTATTGGCAGAAGCCGGAGGAAACGGCGCGGGTGATGACCGCCGACGGCTATTTCCGCTCGGGCGACATGGGCTTCATGGACGAGCGCGGCTATACCAAGATCGTCGACCGCAAGAAGGACATGATCCTCGTCTCCGGCTTTAACGTCTATCCGAACGAGATCGAGGAAGTCGCCGCCATGCACGCCGGCATCCTCGAGGCGGCGGCGATCGGCGTGCCGGACGGCCATTCCGGCGAGGCGGTCAAGCTCTTCGTAGTCAGGAAGGATCCGAACCTGACGGAAGCGGAGGTGAGGGCCCATTGCATTGCCAATCTCACCAACTACAAGCGCCCGCGCTTCATCGAATTCCGCACCGAGCTGCCGAAATCGCCGGTCGGCAAGATCCTGCGCAAGGATCTGCGCGGCTGAATTTGACAAGCTCCTGAAATTTAATGCCATCCGCCTGCCGCGGGTGGCTTTTTTCATATAGGCGCGGCGGCTGAACTTGATTTGGGCGCGATAAAGCGAATAGTTTCCGCAACCCTTTCCGCCTCCAAAGGAGCCTCCCCATGAACGCCATCGTCGAACAGCTGAAAAGCACTGCCGCCGCCACCAAGGCGACCGACCTCCGTGCCGCCTTCGCCGCCGATCCGCAGCGCTTTTCGCGCTTCTCGGTCTCGCTTGACGACCTGCTGATGGACTATTCCAAGACGGCGGTGAACGACGAGATCCTCAAGCTGCTGGTCAAGCTTGCCGAAGAGGGCGGCGTCGAAAAGAAGCGCGAGGAGATGTTCTCCGGCAAGGCGATCAATTTCACCGAGGACCGCGCTGTCCTGCACACGGCGCTGCGCAACCGCTCCAACACGCCTGTCCTCGTCGACGGCAAGGACGTCATGCCTGACGTCAACGCCGTGCTTGCCGCTATGGGCAAGTTTGCCGACGAGATCCGCTCCGGCGCACTGAAGGGCGCCACCGGCAAAGCGATCACCGATGTCATCAATATCGGTATTGGCGGCTCGGATCTTGGCCCCGTCATGGCGACGCTGGCGCTTGCCCCCTTCCATGACGGCCCGCGCGCCCATTTCGTCTCCAATATCGACGGCGCCCACATTGCCGACATCCTGAAGCTCGTGCAGCCGGAAACGACGCTGTTCATCGTCGCCTCAAAGACCTTCACGACAGTCGAGACGATGACCAATGCGCAGACGGCGCGCAATTTCATCGCCAAGGCGCTCGGCGAAGCGGCCGTGCAGCATCACTTCGCCGCCGTCTCGACGGCGCTCGACAAGGTTGCCGCCTTCGGCATCGACAGCGCCCGCGTCTTCGGCTTCTGGGACTGGGTCGGCGGCCGCTACTCGATCTGGTCGGCCATCGGCCTGCCGCTGATGATCGCCATTGGGCCAGAGAATTTTGGCAAGTTCCTCGACGGCGCGCATGCCGTCGACAATCACTTCCGTAAGGCACCCATTACCGAAAACCTGCCGATGCTGCTCGGCCTGCTCGGCTTCTACCATCGCAATGTGCTTGGCTACCCCACCCGCGCCATCCTGCCCTACGACCAGCGCCTGTCGCGCTTCCCGGCCTATCTGCAGCAGCTCGACATGGAATCGAACGGCAAGGGCGTCACCATCGACGGCACGCCGGTCGAGGGCAATTCCGGCCCGGTCGTCTGGGGCGAGGCCGGCACCAACGGCCAGCACGCCTTCTACCAGCTCATCCATCAGGGCACGAGCATCATTCCGGCCGAATTCATGATTGCCGCCAATGCCTTCGAGCCGGAGCTGCGCCATCAGCATCAACTCTTGATCTCCAACGTTCTCGCCCAGTCGGAAGCGCTGATGAAGGGCCGCACTTTCGCGGAAGCCAAGAAGCAACTGACCGACAAGGGCATGGACGACAAGAAGGCCGATTTCATCGCCCCGCATCGCGTCTTCCAGGGTAACCGCCCATCGATCACCTTCGTCTACGACAAGCTGACCCCTTACGCGCTCGGCCGCCTGATCGCGCTCTACGAACACCGCGTCTTCGTCGAAGGCGTGCTCTTCCGCATCAACTCCTTCGACCAGTGGGGCGTCGAGCTCGGCAAGGAACTGGCGACGGGCCTACTGCCCGTCGTCGAAGGTAAAGAGAGCGCGGCGAGCCATGATTCCTCCACCCAGGGGCTGGTTGCGGCGCTGGCGAAGCTCGCGAAATAGCTGATCGAGGGGCGGCGCACCACCGCCCCTTATCGCGTGAGGCAGGGCAACGGTCCCTGCCCCATCTTCCGGCGACCTGCCTCATCATCATTGCCAAAACTGACAGTGACGCGGCCGGGTGCCTGCCTGCCGCGCGACGGGCTCGTCGCTCGCAATCGGATGAAACGTTCTTCTAATGGAAAACTGTAGAAAGAATTCTTCCATTCCGCGTGAATTGCCCTAGATTCAAGCAAATTCTGTGCAATGGGTACTTCCGACGACATGGCCTATCAAGCCCGGGACGACGCTCTGTTCCATTGTTCCCGCCGGCCTATACGGCGGCCCCTCGTCCGGATGGCTCGTTTGATGTCGGTGCCCGCCCAGCATCGCCCCCGTCACATTCAGGAGGTTCGCCAGGACGCTCGTCACCTCGCGTTTTCATGTCCCATCTCAACTGAAGGAACCCCATGAGCCGTCTTATCGTCGTTTCCAATCGCGTTCCCGTGCCGAGCAAAGATGGCGGTGCGGCTGCCGGCGGCCTCGCCGTCGCGCTGCAGGCGGCCCTGCAGGAGCGCGGCGGCATCTGGATGGGGTGGTCGGGAGAATCGAGCGGCGACAGGGAACCCGGCGCGCTGTCGCTGCAGCAGAAGGGCAACATCACCTATGCCCTGACCGACCTCACCGACACCGACGTCGAGGAATATTATCGCGGCTTTGCCAACCGCGTTCTCTGGCCGATCTGTCACTACCGCCTGGATCTCGCCGAATATGGCCGGAAGGAAATGGCTGGCTATTTCCGCGTCAATCGCTTCTTCGCACACCGGCTGGCGCCGATGATCGAGCCGGACGACATCATCTGGGTTCACGATTACCACCTCATTCCGCTGGCGGCGGAACTGCGCCAGATGGGGCTGAAGAACCGGATCGGCTTCTTTCTGCACATCCCCTGGCCGCCGGCCGATATTCTCGTCACCATGCCGGTCCATGAAGAAATCATGCGCGGCCTCTCGCATTACGATCTCGTCGGCTTCCAGACCGATTATGATCTCCAGAATTTCGCCGGTTATCTCAGACGGGAGGGCATTGGCGACGATCTCGGCAACGGATTGTTCGATTCCCATGGGCGGATCTTCAAGGCCGGCGCCTATCCAATCGGCATCGAGACCGCGGCCTTCGCCGAATTCGCCGAAAGGGCCGCTGACAATGTCATGGTGCAGAAGACCCGGCGCAGCATCGAAGGCCGGGATATGATCATCGGGGTCGACCGCCTCGATTATTCGAAGGGCATCATTCAGCGGCTGGAAGCCTTCGAACGCTTCCTCACCAGCAATCCTGCCTACCAGAACAAGGTCACCTATCTGCAGGTCACACCGAAATCGCGATCGGAAGTGCCCGAATACGAGCATATGCAAAAGATGGTCGCCGAACAGGCCGGCCGCGTCAACGGCGCCATCGGAACCGTCGACTGGGTGCCGATCCGCTACGTCAACCGATCGATCAGCCGCAATGTGCTCGCCGGGCTCTATCGCCTGGCGACGATCGGGCTGGTGACGCCGTTGCGCGACGGCATGAACCTCGTTGCCAAGGAATATGTCGCCGCCCAAGATCCGGACCGCCCGGGTGTCTTGGTGCTATCGCGCTTCGCCGGCGCGGCACGGGAGTTGAAGGGGGCGCTGCTGGTCAACCCTTACGATGTCGAGGGCACTGCCAATGCGATTGCGCGAGGGCTTGCCATGTCGCTCGAGGAGCGTCGCGACCGTTGGCGCATGATGATGGAGCATCTGCTCTCGCACGACGTCTCTCTATGGTGCAAAGATTTCCTGCGGGACCTGGTGGCCGCACCGAGCTCCGACCGGAGCGGGGCTCAGGGATAGTCTCTTCAGCGCGCGCGAAGAATGAAATCTCTGGCAAATCAGTGCTGGTTGGCACGGGAAACGGGCGTAGGCGTTGCGGCATATCCCCTTCTCCCCCGCGGGGAGAAGGTGCCGGCAGGCGGATGAGGGGGCCCCGGCACAAGCCTCACATCATCCCGAACTCCATACCGCGCCGCCCTGACCAAGCCCGAAATGATTTCGGTGCGATTGAATTCCGTAGGAGGAACCTACTAAGACCGGCATGTGCGGCCCCCTCATCCGCCCTACGGGCACCTTCTCCCCGCTGGGGAGAAGAGGGAACCGAGACGTCGCGGCATTCCTCCTTCGCCCCATTTACGGGCAGAAGGTGCAGGCAGGCGGATGAAGGGCCGACGCTGGCTTAAGCCTTAAAGCCCGATCTCATGCGCCCAGGGCGGGTTGGCGCCGGCGCGGGAGACGGTGACGGCGGCGGCTTTGGCGCCGAGCGTCAGGGCGTTGCGCACCGCCTGTTCGTCGAGCGAGGCGACCTGCACCTTGGTCAGCAGATTGTCCCTCTTCAGCGAGGCGAGCACGCCGGCGTCGAACGTATCGCCGGCGCCGACCGTGTCGACCACCGTCACGCGCTGGCTCGGCACCGTCACCTTGCGTTCCTTGGTATAGCCGGAAGCGCCTTCGGCGCCCTTGGTGATGACGACGAGCTTGGCGCCGTGGGCGAGCCAGTGGGCGGCGAGCGCATCATGGTCGCCTTCAAGACCGAACCAATCGAGATCCTCGTCGGAGAATTTGACGATATCCGATTTGGCCGCCATGCGCTTGATGCGGGCCATATGCGCCGGCTTGTCCTTGATGAAGCCGGGGCGGATGTTGGGATCGAGCGAGATGACGCGCTTTTCGGCTTCGCGGTCGAGCAGCGCTTCGTAGGTTTCGCCGCAGGGGCTCGGGATCAGGCTGATCGCGCCGAAATGCAGCGCTTCGCAATCGTCGCCGAGGACGGGCAGGTCGGCCTCGGTGATCATGCGGCCGGCCGTGCCCTCGTCGTAAAAGGCATAGGTCGCCTGGCCGTTGACGAGCTTGACGAAGGCGATGGTCGACGGGCGCTGCGTGATGGCGCAGGGGCTGTAATCGACATCGGCGGCCTTCAGCGTCGCAAGCAGGATTTCGCCCATCATGTCGTCGGCAATGCCGGTGAAGAAGGCGGTCGGGATGCCGAGGCGGCCGAGCGCGATCGCGGTGTTGAAGATCGCGCCGCCGGCATAGGGGGCAAAACCCTTTTCACCCAGGGTCGTGTCCCTCGGCAGCATGTCGATCAAGGCTTCGCCGCAGCACAAAATCATCGAATTCCTCCCACAGGGCCTACATTCTTCAATCGATTTAAGCGAGCTTTTGTCAAAAGGCTAGAGCGAAAGCTCACTAACGCCACCATTCCTTCCCGACCAGGCGAGCGGCGCGTCGAGGAAGGCCTCGACTTCTTCGAGCGTCTTGTCGTCGAACAGCTTCTGCGCCCTGGCGACGGCCAGAACATTGCGCCAGGTGGCGATATGATGCAGCCGGACCTTGCCGTCGGTAAAGCGCTGTTGGCCGAAGATGTCATAGAAGAACAGCGCGATGCCGTGATCGACGATGCCGCCCGCGGCGCGCACCGCATCGATGAACTTGAACATGCTGCCGCCCGCCGTCGTCAGATCCTCGATGACGAGCACGCGCGAGCCTTCCGGCATATTGCCTTCGATCTGGGCATTGCGGCCATGGCCCTTCGGCTGCTTGCGGACATAGATCATCGGCAGGCCGAGGCGGTCGGCGAGCAGGGCGGCGAAGGGAATGCCGGCCGTCTCGCCGCCGGCGATGCAGTCGAACTGCTCGAAACCGGCATCGCGCAGGAGGGTGCTGGCGGCGAAATCCATGACGGTCGAGCGGATGCGCGGATAGGAGAGCAGCTTGCGGCAATCGATATAGACCGGGCTCGCCATGCCGGAGGAGAGCTTGTAAGGCTGAGCGGCGTTGAAATGCACCGCCTTGATCTCCCAGAGCATCTTGGCCACCAGTTCGGCCATCAGGGCGCGGTCGGGAAATGTGGTCTGGATCATACGGCTCTCCTTCAGCTTTGCGTCTCCGGCAATAGCAGCAAGAGCCTTCGGTTTCCAGACGCAAGGCGCGCCTGACTGCAACAGAAGGAACTTCGATATGCAGATCGTCCTCGTCCTTTCTCTCGTCGCCGCGGCAATCGGCAGCGGTCTCGTCGCCGGCATCTTCTTCGCCTTCTCGACCTTCATCATGACCGCCTTTTCCAGGATCCCGGCCGAACAGGGCATTGCCGCGATGAACTCGATCAACGTGACGATCGTCCGCTCGCCGTTCATGGCGCTGTTCGTACCGACGACGATCCTCTGTCTCGTCATAACAGTGCTGGCGTTGATCAACTGGCGCGGCGGGGCGTCGGCGCTGATGCTGGCGGGAGCGGCGCTCTATGTCATCGCTTCTTTCGTGTCGACCATCGTCTTCAACGTGCCGATGAACGATGCGCTGGAGAAGGTGAGTGGCAACGGGCCGCAGGCGGCCGAGCTCTGGGCGACCTATCTCAGGGACTGGACAAGGTGGAACCATGTCAGGACAGTGGCCTCGCTGCTGGCTTCGGTCGCCTTCGTGCGGGCACTGATGCTGGTTTGAGTAGGCGCTGGCAGCAAAGAGAGGCCCTATACCTGCATCTTGCCATTGGTGCTGTTGTGCAGCTCTTTGCCCCAGCCAGCTCCCTGATCGTGCCGTTGAAGGCAACATCGGTAATGTGCCACAGACCGATTGATAGGATAGAGACGCGCAGTCCGGGATCAAGAGGCCGTGCGCGATGCCTCGAGGGGCACGGCCCGCAGGTGGCCGGCCAACTCGACGCGATTGCGGCCGCCGCGCTTGGCGGCGTAAAGCGCCTTGTCGGCGGCGCTCAACATGGCATCGAAATCGAGCGGCGTGGAGCGGCCGGGCGCCACACCGACGCTGACGGTGCATTTCAGCACTTCGCTGTCGATCGGGATTTCGCGCGCCTCGAAGGCCCGGCGGATTCGCTCAGCCGTCAGTTCGGCCCGGCCGGGCATGATCTCCTTCAGCACCAACGCAAATTCCTCGCCCCCGAGCCGGGCGGCGGTGTCGCCCGGGCGGCAATGGGCGGTCAGTTCGTCGGCGAAGACGGTGATCACCCGGTCTCCGGCGGCATGGCCATAGCGGTCATTGACGGATTTGAAATGGTCGATATCGAAGACGATGACGGCGGCGGTCGTTCCCATCGGGCGCGTGCCGTATTCGTCGAAGACGGCGCGGCGGTTGAGCAGCCCGGTCAGCGGATCGGTGATCGCCTCCAGACGATGGCGGGCGGCAAGCCGCCATTGATGCAGCGCCAGCGACAGCGCACCAATCCCCGTCATGCCCGCGATGCAAATGGCGAGGCTCAGATCTTCCGCCCAGTTGCTGGGCGCCTTGCCGAGCACCAGCTTGCCGTCGGCAACGAGAACGGCGGCGCAAAGCAGGAAGGAGACCGCCGTCAGCGTATAGAGCGCCGCAATGCCGAGGAGCGGCGCCGGCGCTTCGGCGCGAGCAAGCCAATATTGCCGGGCGGTGGCGAAGAGCAGCAGGGCGATGGCGAGATTGTCGGCAATGAAGGCGAGGCCGTCATAGCCTGACAGCATCGGCAGGATCGAGACGGCCATCGCCGCCAGAGCCCGGATCGCGATGGCGGCAATCGACACATGGCCGGTGAGAAACTGTTTTCCGGCGCCCCATATGGTGGCGAAGCCGGCATGGAACAGCACGAAGCTGCCAATGGCAAAGACAACTTGCGGCCGGTTGACGTAGGCGCTGTAGACAAAAATCCCGCCGACGACGAGGACGAGGCCGACGGTGGCGGTGAGCAGCACGGTTTCGGCCCGGCGCACCAGCCAGCTGCCCATCAAGGTCACGGCAAGGCAGGCCGCAGAGACGCCGAGCGCCAGTAAGAGGGAGTTGTAGTCAAGCGTCATGCTTCTTCAGTCTCCGCAGCGGGTGTCGCCAGATGATCGGCGGCCTGGGGTTCCGCGCGGAGAATGTCTTATGCATCCGTTAACAAATGATGCATCGCACAATGAAAATGTTATTCGCCTAACGTTGTGGCGCAATTTAAATGAATATTCCATTTAAAATTGAAAAGACGAAAAGATGCTCACGCCACGACCCGCCAATGCAGGGGGAACATTGGATCGAAGACCGTCACCGCACCGGCGCCTGTTTCTATCTTTGCGGGAAAAACGATCGGATCGCTCTGCTTTGAGAGGGTGATCCGCTCCTCGTTCGGCGATAGGCCGTACCAGGCCGGCCCATTCAGCGAAGCGAAGGCTTCCAACCTGTCGAGCGCGCCCTCCTCCTCGAAGACATGGGCCAGGCAGCTCATCGTATTGATCGAGGTGTAGATGCCGGCGCAGCCGCAGGCGCATTCCTTCAAGGGATCGACATGCGGGGCGGAATCGGTGCCGAGGAAGAAGCGTTTGTCGCCACTGGTCGCGGCAGCGCGCAGCGCCAAGCGGTGGTTCTCGCGCTTGGCGACCGGCAGGCAGTAATAATGCGGGCGGATGCCGCCGACGAGGATGGCGTTGCGGTTGATGATCAGATGGTGGGTGGTGATCGAGCCGGCGAGATTGCCTTGGGCGGCCTTGATGTAATCGATGCCGTCCGCGGTCGTCACATGCTCCATCGTCACCTTCAGCTCCGGCAGGCGCCGGCGCAGCGGATCGAGCACGGTGTCGATGAAGACGGCCTCCCGGTCGAAAATATCGACATCGGGCGTCGTCACCTCGCCATGGACGCAGAGCGGCAGGCCGATCTTCGCCATGCGCTCCAGCACCGGCATCGCCTTCTCCATGTCGCGCACCCCACCATGCGAATTGGTGGTGGCGCCGGCCGGGTAAAGCTTGACGGCGGTGATGAGCCCGCTTGCCGCCCCCGCCTCGACATCGTCGGGGCTGGTTTGTTCGGTCAGATAAAGCGTCATCAGCGGCTGAAACCGGTGGCCGTCCGGCAACGCCTTGAGGATGCGCTCGCGATAGGCCTTCGCATCCGCGGTGGTGACGACCGGCGGCACCAGGTTGGGCATGATGATGGCGCGGGCAAAGGTGCGGCTCGTGTCGGCGATCACGCCTTCCAGCATGGCGCCGTCGCGCAGATGCAGGTGCCAGTCGTCGGGACGGCGGATGGTGATCGATTGCATGGCAGGCCTCCGAAGCGATGCGTCTGCGGCCTGATAGCACTAAAGCGCGTCGCATTGAAATTGATTCATGCCAGGCACTTCAACGCAATTTACCTGCACGTCGCCATCCCACCGCTGCACGGGTTCAGCCGGCATGGTCGTCAAGCCAATTGCTGCATCACGCCAGCGCGATCTCCAGCGTCACGTCGGCCGGGCGGCGGTTTTCCAGGATCAGCCGGCCGTTCGGCAAGTCGTTGCCGTAGACCTTGGCGCTGGCGGCCTCCTCGTCGAGGTTGTAACCGCGCCAACGCGCCCAGAGCCGCTCCTCCAGCACCTCGATCGGCGGCGCCAGCATGATCGAAAAATCGAAGATGCCGTCGAGCTCGGCCCATTTGCCCTGCGTGAAGAGCAGATAATTGCCCTCGACGATGATGAAGCGGTCTTTGGGATCGATGGGCCGGGCGGAGGCGATGGCGAGCTCGCGCGAGCGGTCGAAGACCGGCGCCAGAACCTCCTGGTCGGCCCGGCGGACGGCGCGGATGATATCGAGGAATCCCCTGACATCGAAGGTTTCGGGGATGCCCTTGCGCGCCAAGAGGCCGCGTTCGATCAGGACGGCATTGTCCATGTGGAAGCCGTCCATCGGCAGGACCGCGGCGCTCTCGCCTTTGGCTTTCAGCGCCGCCGCCAGATTGTCTGCCATGGTCGATTTGCCCGCCCCCGGCGGCCCGGCGACGGCGATCAGGAAACGTCTGGCATCGCCGGCGCGGGAAAGCACCTCGCCGGCGATGTCTTCGATGCGTGCACTCATGCCGCAACAGGCTCCGTCGGCACCGCCTTGGCGCCGGTCATGAAGGCGACGGCATCCGACATGGTGTATTCCTTCGGATTGATCACCGTCAGACGCCGGCCGAGGCGGTGAATATGGATCCGGTCGGCGACTTCGAAGACATGCGGCATGTTGTGCGAGATCAGCACGATCGGCAGGCCGCGGGCGCGCACATCGAGGATCAGCTCCAGCACCTTGCGGCTTTCCTTGACGCCGAGCGCCGCGGTCGGCTCGTCCATGATGATGACCTTCGAGCCGAAGGCGGCGGCGCGGGCGACGGCGACACCCTGGCGCTGACCGCCGGAGAGCGTCTCCACCGCCTGATTGATGTTCTGGATGGTCATCAGCCCGAGCTCGGACAGCTTGTTGCGCGCCAGCTTTTCCATCGCCGGCCGGTCGAGCATGCGGAACAGCGAACCGAGCGGACCTTTCTTGCGGATCTCGCGGCCGAGGAACATGTTGTCGGCGATCGAGAGCGCCGGCGACAAAGCGAGGTTCTGGTAGACAGTCTCGATGCCGGCCTCGCGCGCCTCCATCGGCGAGCGGAAATGCACCTGCCGGCCTTCGAGCGTGATCACTCCCTCATCGGGGGTGACGGCGCCTGAAATCGCCTTGATCAGCGAGGACTTGCCGGCGCCGTTATCGCCGATGACGGCAAGGATTTCACCCGGGTAGAGGTCGAAATCGGCATTGTCGAGGGCGGTCACGCGTCCATAGCGCTTGACGAGTCCGCGGGCAGTGAGAATGGGTTCGTGAGCCATGATTACACCGAAACCTTTCTGATCCACTGATCGATGGCGACGGCGGCGATGATCAGCACGCCTGTCAGCAGGACTTTCCATTGCGGGTCGGCGCCGAGCATGTTGAGGCCCATCGACACGACGCCGACGATCATGGCGCCGAACAGCGTCCCGAGAATGGAGCCGCGGCCGCCGAAGAGCGAGATGCCGCCGATCACGGTCGCGGTGATCGCCTGCAGGTTATAATCGGTGACTGCCGAGGACGGCGAGATCGAGCCATTGCGGCCGATCGAGACCCAGGCGGCGAAGGCGGCGATGACGCCGGACATTGTATAGACGGTGAGCAGCACCCGCTTCGTCTGGATGCCGGAAAGCTTGGCCGCTTCCGGATCGTCGCCGACCGCATAGACATGCCGGCCCCAGGCGGTGTGATTGAGCACATACCAGAGCAGCAGGACGAGCAGCACCATGGCGATGACACCGAGGGTGAGCACAGCGGTGCCGAGCCTGAAGCTTGCGGCGAAAAGATGCAGCAGCGGCGCCTGGGCGTCGACATCGGCGTCGCGGATCGTCTCATTGGCGGAATAGATGAAATTCGTCGCCATGACGATGTTCCAGGTGCCGAGCGTGACGATGAACGGCGGAAGCTTCATGAAGGCGACGAGGAAGCCGTTCAGCAAGCCGCAGAGACCGCCGACCAGCAGGCCTCCGATGACCGCAATCGGGGTCGGTATGCCGTAGGTGATGGCGACGTTGCCCATGATGACAGCCGAGATCACCATGATGACGCCGATCGAAAGATCGATGCCGGCCGTCAGGATGACCAGCGTCTGGGCGGCGCCGAGAATGCCGACGATGGCGATCTGCTGCAGGATCAGTGTCAGGGTGTAGGACGAGAAAAACCGTCCGCCGAGCGCTACCCCGAAGATGATGATCGCCAGCACCAGCACGATGAGCGGCACGGCTGCCGGCGTCGAGTGCAGAAAATGCTGCGCACGCTTGATCAGCGGGACGCCCTGGTGCTCGAAGGAGGCGACGTTCTTGTCGCTGCCGTCGAGGACGCGTTCGAATTCCTGTGCTCCGGTCATGGTTCCTCCTCCGCATCCGCGCGCCGAACCCGCGCGGAGGCCGCCACCCATTGTCATCCGTTCGTTGCTTAGCCGGTGGGGTGACGGCACATCGTCCGTCCAAAACGGCCGGGGATCAAGCCCCGGCCGCTTTCTCTTTCAATAGATTGGGCTCAGCCCCAGCACTTGTCGGTGCCTTCCTTGGTGTCGATCGACTTGACGCCGGAGACCGGCTTGTCTGTGACGAGCGAAACGCCGGTGTCGAAGAAGGACTTGCCTTCCGTCGGCTTCGGCTTCTCACCGCTATCGGCGAACTTCTTGATCGCCTCGATGCCGAGCGACGCCATCAGCAGCGGGTATTGCTGCGAGGTGGCGCCGATGACGCCTTCCTTGACCGACTTGACACCCGGGCAGCCGCCGTCAACCGAGACGATCAGCACGTTCTTTTCCATGCCGACGGCCTTCAGCGCCTGATAGGCACCGACAGCGGCCGGCTCGTTGATCGTGTGGATGACGTTGATGCTCGGATCCTTCTGCAGAAGGTTTTCCATGGCCTTGCGACCGCCTTCCTCGTTGCCGTTGGTCACGTCATGGCCGACGATGCGCTTGTCGTCTTCGTCGCCGATCTTGTCCGGGTTCTTCGGGTCGATGCCGAAGCCCATCATGAAGCCCTGGTCGCGCAGGACGTCAACCGTCGGCTGCGACGGCGTCAGGTCGAGGAAACCGACCTTGGCGTCCTTGGCCTTGTCGCCGAGCGTTTCCTTGGCCCACTGGCCGATCAGCTTGCCGGCGAGCAGGTTGTCGGTGGCGAAGGTGGCGTCGGCGGCATCGGCCGGCTCGAGCGGCGTGTCGAGCGCGATGACCAGCACGCCGGCATCACGCGCCTTCTTGACCGAAGAGACGATGCCCTTGGTGTCCGAGGCGGTCAGCAGAATTCCCTTGGCGCCGTCGGCGATGCAGCTTTCGATCGCCGCAACCTGGCTTTCGCTGTCACCGTCGACCTTGCCGGCATAGGACTTCAGCGAAACGCCGAGTTCCTTGGCCTTGGCCGTCGCACCTTCCTTCATCTTGACGAAGAAGGGATTGGTGTCGGTCTTGGTGATCAGGCAGGCGGAAACGTCAGCCGCCATAACAGGGGCGGAAAAGGCGACGCCGAGTGCGAGCGCGCCGAAAGCGAGAACTGATTTCTTCATGAACTCCTCCCAGAGTTTGCCGGCGCCGCCCGTGCGGGCCGGAATTTTCGAGATGTGACACTTCGCTTCGGTCGCTGCCGCTTCCGAAGCCGCCCGTGCCCTTGACGCTGGCAATTAAGAGCGAAAGAAATCGGCTTGTCAATAAATAAATCCAATTGAATTATTAATTCGATGTGGCATGCTCAATCGCATTAGGATGTACGGTACCGCGCCTTTTCCAACGCAGAGAATGGCCGCCTTACCGCTTTCAGCTGCTGCACAATCCCCTTGGATCGCTTCCGATCCGGGGAACCGTGCAAGAGGCCAACGCTCGGGAGGAGCGGCCATGTCGTCTTTGGATGGGCCGGAACACACACCGGTCCCGCCGCCCATTCTCAATCCGGCCGGGGGCGCGAACCAGGTCAGGGTGCGCGCCTATAACGAACGGCTCGTGCTGTCGCTGGTGCGCCTCTACGGCGCGCTGTCGAAGGCCGATATCGCGCGCCGCAGCGGACTGTCGGCGCAGACCGTCTCGGTGATCATGCGGGTGCTGGAAAAAGAAGGGCTGCTATCGCGCGGGGCGCCGGTGCGCGGCCGGGTCGGCCAGCCGTCGATCCCGATGCATCTCAATCCCGACGCCGTCTATTCCTTCGGACTCAAGATAGGCCGGCGCAGCGCCGATCTGGTGCTGATGGATTTCGTCGGCCGCATCCGCATGCAGCTGCACCAGACCTATGCCTATCCGCTGCCGGACGAAATTCTCGCCTTCGTCACCTCGGGCATCGAGGAGATCGAGAGCAGGCTCGACGACAAGCAGCGCAGCCGCATTGCCGGCCTCGGCATCGCAGCTCCGTTCGAGCTCTGGAATTGGGCCGAGGAAGTCGGCGCGCCGCCGGGCGCCATGGAGGTCTGGCGGGATGTCGACCTGCAGGCCGATATCGCCGCCCGTGTCTCCCACCCCGTCTTCCTGCAGAACGATGCGACCAGCGCCTGCGGCGCCGAACTCGTCTTCGGCGTCGGCCCCTCCTATCCCGACTTCGTCTATTTCTTCATCGGCTCCTTCATCGGCGGCGGCATCGTGCTCAATTCGGCGATCTTTTCCGGCCGCACCGGCACGGCGGGCGCCATCGGGCCGCTGCCCGTGCGCGACAGGAACGGCGAAACCAAGCAGTTGCTCGAGATCGCCTCGATCTTCGTTTTGGAAAACATGCTGCGCGAACGCGGCATCGATCCCGAGCCGCTCTGGTATTCGGCCGACGATTGGGTGGATTTCGGCGAGCCAATGGAAGTCTGGATCCAGGATAGCGCCAAGGCGCTGGCCCAGGCGATCGTCGCCGCCGCCTCGATCGTCGATTTCAGCGCCGCCGTCATCGATGGCGGCTTTCCCGATTGGGTGCGCAGCCGCATGGTGCAGGCGACGATCGACGAGGCCGCCAAGCTCGACCTGCAGGGCGTCGTCATGCCCGAAATCATCGAGGGCGCGGTCGGCGCGCAGGCGCGCGCCATCGGCGGCGCCAGCCTGCCGATCTTTTCGCGTTACCTCACAGACCAGAACGTACTCTTCAAGGAGATAGACCATGCTGAAGGGACTTGATCCGCTTCTGAGCCCGGAATTGCTTTTCACGCTGCGCGCCATGGGCCACGGCGACGAAATCGCCATTGTCGACGGCAATTATCCCGGTGTCGAACATGCCCGCCGGCTGATCCGGCTCGACGGCCACCGCCTCATTCCGGTGCTCAACGCCGTGCTCAGCGTGCTGCCGATCGACGATTTCGTGCCGGAGGCAATCTTCCGCTCGACCGTCAAGGCCGAGCGCGACAAGCTCGATCCGGTGCATGAGGAGATGATCGACTGCTGCGCGCTTCACGAGCCGCACCGGCAGGTGGTGCCGCTCGTCGGCCAGGATTTCTACGGCCGGGTGCGGGCCGCCCATGCGCTGATACAGACCAGCGAGCCCAGGCTCTATGCCAACATCATCCTGCGCAAGGGCGTGATCTATCCGAAAGAGCCGGGCACGCAGGCGGCCGAGGTCGATCCTTTCGTTTACTAGCCAGGGTCTGGCCCCACCGTTCAAGCCACGCTTTCGCTGCGCGCCCGAGTAGGCGCGTAGCGCTTCCACCCGTGCTGAGGCACGCCGAAGATGCTCAGCTGCCGATCCGGCCAGCCGCGGCTGTCCGTATTCCCACGCCCCTATTGCTGCGCCAGTATCGATGATCTCGTTGAGGAAGCGACCAAGGGATGGGCTCCCTATCATGGGGTACGTCCGCACAGGCAATGCCTGCGTCCGAAGCGGCGCCGACCGGTGTGGGCTGATGATGGAGCAATCCGGTGCGCCAGCAGCAGCAACAGACGGGAACATTCCTGCAGCGAGTCGGTTAGTCGGCATCCAACCAGGAGGATGCCAATGTATCACCATGTAAAGAAGCTCATGTATACCGTTCGGGTTGACGAACCTGATCCGAAATTCGGCAATATGCTGCTTGAGCAGTTCGGCGGCGCAAACGGTGAACTTGCGGCAGCCATGCAATACTCTATTCAAGGCTTGAATTGCGAGGATCCCGGACGGAAGGACCTCCTGATGGACATCGGAACCGAAGAACTCAGCCACCTCGAGATCGTCGGGACTCTTGCGAGAATGCACCTCAAGCCGCTGAAGTCGGTCAGGGAGGAGGCGGAAGCCGATCCGCTGATCGCCATTGCAGGCGGCGGTGGCGTGAACCTTTTCAATTCGATGGGAAACCCCTGGACGGCCGATTATCTCAAAATAACAGGCGAGCTGGATGTGGATCTGAGAAGCAATATAGCCGCGGAAGCACGCGCCAAGATCGTCTACGAACGCCTGATCGACTTCTGCCGCGATCCGGGGACCAAGGATGCGCTGCAGTTCCTGATGACCAGAGAGATCACCCACATGCGTGCTTTCGCCCTGGCCCTCGAAAGCATGGGCAAGCCGCCGCTGAGCGTCGGCAGGATTGCGCCGACGGCAGGACTGGTCGATCAGTTCTTCAACGATTCCACGGGTCAAGGAGATTTGGGTGAGGTTGACACCCGCGGTCCATGGAATGAAGGAAAACCCTGGGAATTTGTCGAAGCGCCGGCCTTCCAGGATCTCCCGGGCGCTGAAAACGGCGGGACGGCAATCCGCGCTCAGAGCGCTCCCCCTGAAGGAGCAGAAGCGATTCAGGAAGTCCTTGTGGATGAGCTCCGTGACCTGCTGCATGCGGAAAAGCAGCTGTTGAAGGCGCTTCCCAAGATGCAGAAAGCCGCGCGCACGCAGCAGCTCCAGACCTTGCTGCGCAACCATCTTGCCGAGACGGAGGCGCAGGTCGAGCGTTTGAACGAATGTCTGCGAATCCTCGGCACCTCGGCTCGCGCCAAGCCATGCAAAGGCATGGCCGGCCTGGTGGAGGAAGGCGAGGAAGTGATGGCGGAAGGCAAGAAAAAGCAAGACGCTCCCGCTGATCTGGCTTTGATCGGAGCGGCGTTGCGGGTCGAGCACTACGAGATTGCCGCCTACACCACCGCTCGCAATATGGCACTTCAACTTGCGCAGCCGGCGGTCGCGCAATTGCTAACACTGTCGCTGGGTGAAGAGCAGAATGCCGGCCAGTTGCTGGATCAGGTTGCCCAACCCCTGATGTCGGCGGCGAGAATGCCAAGTAGCGTCCTTCTGACAGTTTAGCCGTGCGGAGCGAGGAACGCGTGGCTGCCACCTACGACGCGGCAACGATCTGAGGCCATGCCGAGAGGCGCTTTTTCCCGCATTCAAAGTTGCTGCAGCTGGCACCGCCCGTAAAAAAACACGCGGTGCCATCTGCATTATGTGCGTCACCGTCACAACGGGATGCCTTTGTTGATCGCCCATATTAATGATGCACATCATCAATAACTAAGCTATAATGACGGCCGCCATCATAGCTGGAAATGGCCGTTGAAAGGACCGTGACGTGCGGATCACCAAGGAACAGAAGCAGGAAAACTACGACCGGATTATCGCCACCGCGTCAGAGCTGTTTCGCGAACGTGGATTCGATGGCGTGGGCGTGGCGGAATTGATGGAGCGCGCGGGGCTCACCCATGGCGGCTTCTACAATCACTTCCGCTCCAAGGAGGAACTGATCGCCGAATCGACCGAGAACGGGTTGAACGAGACTTTGCAGCGCTATGCCGGTTACGACGTCCTCGACGTCATGGAGCTTTATCTCGCACGCGATCACCGGGATGGGCGCGGCCAGGGGTGCACGGCCGCAGCACTGAGTTGCGATGCCGCCCGACAGCCTGAGACAACCAAGGCCGTTTTCGCTGCAGGAATAGACAAGCTGGTGCGCGCGGTGGAGGGTGGCATTGCGCAACGTCATCCTTCCGGCGCCGGTGGGCGCGCGCAAGCCATCGCCATTCTCGCTCAGGCCGTTGGCGCCATCGTGCTTTCGAGGGCCTGCCCGGACGATTCCCCGCTGGCTGACGAACTGCTCGACGCCTGCCGCGCGGATTGCCGCGACGCCATTGAGAACCGGATGCGGCAACGATAGGGCCAGGCATTCGCCGGCGCGACAAACGTCAATTCGCGACTGTGATGACCACCTTGCCTTTGGCACGCCCGGTCTCGACATAGGCCAGCGCATCCCCCGTCTTCTCAAACGCGAAAACCCTGTCGACGACCGGCCGGATCACGCCTTGTTCGATCAGGCGGGCAATCTCACCCAACTGCCGCCCCTCGGCGCGCATGAACAGGAATGAATAAGCGACGCCGAGACGCCTGGCCTTTCTGCGAACTCCTCGGCTGAGCAGCCACAGTACCAGCTTCAGGAACAGATTGAGGCCGAGCTCCCTGGCGAATGCCGGATCGGGCGGACCGGAAATAGAAATGAGCCGGCCACCCGGCTTCAGCACGGCCAGCGACTTTTCGAGCGTCTTCGGATCCTGGCTGTTCAGCACCAGATCGTAGCCCGACAAGATCTTTTCGAAATCCTGCGTCTTGTAGTCGATGACCACGTCCGCCCCGAGACTTCTCGCCAGCTCGGCATTTTCAGCACTCGTCGTCGTCGCAACCGCCGCGCCGAGGTGTTTGGCGAGCTGAATGGCGAACGTCCCGACACCGCCGGAACCGGCCTGAATGAAGACTTTCTGGCCGGGCTTTATCTTGCCCACCTCGACCAGCGCCTGCCAGGCGGTCAACCCGACAAGCGGGACGGACGCCGCTTCGCTCATGCTGAGGTTGCTTGGCTTCAGCGCCGCATCGGCTTCATCGATGGCAATGAATTCGGCGAATGTCCCGACGCGATGATCACGCGGTCGTCCATAGACCTCGTCACCCACCTTGAACCGCCTCACCCTGGATCCGACTTTGACAACCGTCCCGGCAAGGTCATGCCCGAGGACGAAGGGCGGACGATAGGGAAGAATAAGCTTGAACTCCCCGTCCCTGACCTTGGAGTCCAGCTGGTTCACGGCGGTGGCCTGGATCCGTACGAGGACGTCATTGTCCAGCAATTCCGGTTCGGGCAGGCTGGCCAGACGCAGAGCGCCTTTCTTCTTGTACTTGTCAACGACGAATGCCTTCACAGGGCCTTCTCCTCTTCCGGCGTCAGGTGTCAAGGAAACGATAAAGCCAGAGGCACAAATCGGCGTGGACCCATGTGATCGACGACGCCCTACCTCCGTCAGCCATTTTTAATGACGATTATCATCATAGCTGATTAATGATACTCGTCATCAAACTTGTCAAGCCGCTTTCTGAACCAGCGCCTGATCCGATTTGCGGCAAAGCTATCCGCTATGCGCAGTGAACCGCCTGCACCCTCGTCACGGCAACCCGCCGTTAACCTTCGACGCGCACAAAAGCCTTTCGGTCTGCGCGCTGGTCGGCGACCGCAAGCTGGCCCTTTCAACGCCGCCCGAATGATTTGTGGCGGTCTTCGATCACCACCAAGGACGATGCGGTCCTGCGAACTGGCCATGATGGCTCTTCACACAACAGGAGCCGTTCATATGCCCCGCATCCGACTGACCAGACCGCAGATGGAGATACTGGCCTGGCTCCTTATCTTCCTGCTTCTCTTCAGCCTCTCCTGGCGCTTCCAGTGGCATGAGGAATTGGATGAGTTTATCGAGCGGCATCACCACTATCCGCTCGACCACGCACTGCTTGCCCTGAATATCTCCGGGTTTTTAGGGCTCATCTATTCCGCGCTGAGGATCCGGGACCTTTCGAGAGAGGTCCATCGCAGGCTGCAGGCCGAAAAGCACGTCGACTGGATTGCCTGTCATGACACGCTGACCGAGCTGCCGAACCGCAGATTCCTGGATTCCATATGTGCGCAGGCAATGACCGATCAAAGGTCACAAGATACCTATGCCGTGTTCAGCATCGATCTTGACGGCTTCAAGAAGGTCAATGATCTCCTCGGCCACGATCACGGTGATGCCGTGCTGAAGGCCGTTGCTCAGCGGCTCTCCTCGCTCTTTCCCCGTGAGCATGTGTTCCGCCTTGGTGGAGACGAGTTTGTGGTTCTCTCGCGGCGCATCGGAAATCCCGATCTTGTCGCATTGGGGAACCGCATCGTCAGCACGATCGGCAAGCCATTCACATTCAATGGTGTTGCCGTCGACCTCGGCGCCAGCGTCGGCTTCGCACTTTATCCGGAGGACGGCGATGAGCTCGGTCAGGTCATCCGGCATTCGGATTGTGCGATGTATGTTGCGAAAAAGCAGGGCCGCAATCTGGTGAAGCCCTTCGTGCCTTCGATGCAAGAGGAGCTGGCGAAACGGGTGAGGATAGAAGGCGATCTGCGGGCGGCCATCCGCAAGGGCGAGATCGTTCCCTATTATCAGCCGCTCGTCGACCTCAAGGCGAACAAGATCATCGGCTTTGAGGCGCTGGCGCGCTGGAAAACGGCTTCGGGGGACTTCATCCCGCCGAGCGAATTTATTCCAGTGGCGGAGGAAGCCGGTCTGATCGTCGAATTGACGGACCAACTGCTTCGCCGCGCCTGCACCGATGCGCTTTCCTGGCCAAGCGAGCTTGTCCTGTCATTCAACCTTTCACCGATCCAGCTGAGCGACCGGTTGCTGGGCCTCAGAATTCTCAAGATATTGGGCGATGTCGGCCTACCCGCGCACAGGGTCGAGCTTGAGGTGACGGAGAGCGCCATCATCCAGGACGCCGTCACCGCACGCATTGTCCTCGACGATCTGGTGAATGCGGGGGTCGGGATTGCGCTCGATGATTTTGGGACAGGCTATTCCAGCCTCTCCCAGCTGTCCAACTACCGGTTCGACAAGATCAAGATCGACAGGAGTTTCGTCGCTTCGTTCGAGAGCAATGACAAGCAGGACAAGGTGATCAAAGCCATCATCGCTCTCGGCGCCGGGCTTGACGTGACGATAACGGCCGAGGGCATCGAAGAGGAAAGCCAACTTCAGCGGCTTCAGGATCTGGGTTGCGACATCGGTCAGGGATATCTGCTGGGCAGACCCGCGCCGATCGAGGAGATCGCGGCCGATCAGGTCGGCAGCAGGATTCGGCAGCGCCGGTGATGGGCTGCGTTCGTCTATCAGGCCGAGGGTGAGTTGCCGCTTCCCATCGCCCTGTGCAGTGGTGTAGGTGCCGGCACCTGCGCCCCGGAATGCCGTCACAATCGACCCCCTCGCCCAGTAGGAATCAACCGTCGATTTCCACTTCCGCTTCGCAATTTACCGGCGCATTCAACGGGATGGCCATGCCGATGGACGAGCGGGCGTGCGCGCCGGCCTCGGGACCGTAGAGCTCCAGTATCAGATCGGAATAGCCGTTTGTCACCAGCGGCGTCTCATTGAACCCCGGAGCGACATTCACCATCGCGAAAACGCGCAGCCAGGCCGTGACCCGATCGAGGTCTCCGACGGCGCGTTTGAGGCTTGCGAGATGGGCCAAGGCGACAAGCCGAGCCGATGCATATCCCTGCTCCGGCGACACTTCGGCTCCGACCTTCCCCAGCGGTTTTGCCAATGTCCCATCCGGGTTGCAGGCGACATGACCTGAAATATAAGCGCGGGTGCCGCGCACCCGAACCCAGGCAAAGGGCAATTTCAGGCCGTCGCGAACCTTCAAAGGTTCGGGCAATTGCAGGCCCATTTCGGCAAGACGTTGTTCGATAATGGCCATAATACACCTCCCATGGCTGCATCGCGCAAAGGCGGCCAGCGTTTTTGCGATAGCGATATGCGAAACAGGAATCTGAGGCGGGCAAATCAGGAATTCGCGGCGCTCAGGGTACGATGTCGTCAAGCTCCGGCATGAGAATGACGCTCTCGTTCGCCGCTGGGTCGTTGCGGGCACCGAGGAACTCGGCGTTTTCCGCGCTGCGATTGACAGCGACGTGCGGAACGCCGACCGGAATGAACAGGTAGTCGCCGGGGCGTACCGTCTCGCAGCGTTCGAGCTTGGCTCCGGACCAGATTTCGATCTCCTGGCCCGCGGTCATGAGAAGGGCCGTTTCATGTCCCTCGTGGCGATGGGCGCTGGTTCGCCTGCCTGCGGGCAGCGAAATCGTCCCGAGCCACAGCATGGTCGATCCGACGCTCTCTGCCGAGACGCCCGACCGGTAGACGGATCCTTGCTTGGCGATGTGGCTGTCGCTGCCGCTGACGACCTTTGCGGCTACTGCAGAAGGATTTTTCGGCTGGGCTGCTTCGTTCTTCATGGCTCTCACCATTCCGTGGCGCGATGAAAACAGACTCTGCACGCGCAGGCGGCGCAAGTCCTGAAGCGATCCCGAAAAGTTCCGAAAAACGCCGAAATCGGCGTATCATGGCTGGCCATGAACACCCAGCACATTGCATTCGGCCGCTTCGAGTTCAGCGCCGAGAACGGATGCCTGCTTCGTGACGATCGGCCTGTCGCCATCGGCGCCCGCGGCGCTTCGCTGCTTGCTGTTCTGCTTGCGGCGCAAGGGGGCGTCGTCTCAAAATCGGCACTGATGGATGCCGCTTGGCCCGGATTGGCCGTCGAGGAAAGCAATCTTTCCGTTCAGATTGCTGCCCTTCGCAAACTGCTCGGCCCCGCATCGGACGGCACCGAATGGATCGCCACCGTCCCACGGGTCGGCTACAGGTTTTCGGGCCGGGTGGAGAGCGCATGCGACGGAACCGACAGCGAGTGGCATGCGCAAGCCGGATCGAAGCTGGGGATCGCAGTCCTGCCGTTCGACAATCTGGGCGGCGATGCTGAGAAGCAATATCTGGCCGACGGGATCGCCGACGACCTGATCACAGCGCTCACCCGGTTCAGATGGCTCCGCGTCGCATCACGCGGTGCGAGTTTCAAAGACAGGAACGGCTCCAGGGATCCGCGCGCAGTCGGGCTGGCACTCGGTGTCAATTTTCTGGTGGATGGGGCTATCCGCTATACCGGCGATCGAATCCGGATATCGGTGCACCTCGCCGAGGCGGGCAAGGGCGCGACCGTCTGGTCCGAACATTACGATCTGCAGCTGGCCGAGATATTCGCGGTGCAAGACGCGATCGCCGAGCGGATCGCCGCGGCGGTCGAACCGGAGCTGCTGTTGCGCCACGGGCTTGCGGTCACTCCCCACACCGGCAACATCACGGCCTGGGACCTTGTCCGGCAAGGCACGTTCAATTTCCACAAGGTCTCACGGCCGACCCACCTTCTGGCAAGGCGATTTTTCCGCGAGGCCGCCGAGCTCGACCCGATGCTTCCGGAGGCGCAGATCTGGCGGGCGCGAGTTAACGCCGGCCTCATCGCCTATGGCTGGACGGACGATCCTGCCGCGGATGGTCAGGAAGGGCTAAACGCCGCCTTGCGGGCGATCTATCTCGACGCGCGAAACCCGTATTCGCACTATGCGCTGGCGATCGTGTCGGCCTATACGGGCAGAGCCGACCAGGCGATCCTCGCCGCGGAACGGTCGATCGAGCTCGGCTCGAGCTTCGCCCTCGGGTATCTCGTCCTTGGCATGGCGCGGCTCTTTACCGGTGATGCGGTCGGCGCACGCAAGCCTTTGTCGCGCGGCCTCGAACTCAATCCGCATGATCCGCAGAATGGCGTCTGGTTCAGCCTGCTGATGCTTGCACAGTACTTTTCGGGCGACGTCGAAGGGGCGCTCGACGTGGGGCGTGCGGCGTTGAAGGCGCGGCCCGACTGGCCGGCGCTGCTGCGCATACACGCGTGCTGCCATATGGCGCTCGGACATATTGAGCAGGCTCGCCGATTTGCCGCTGCTGCCAGCGGCCTGCCGGAAGCCGCTGGCGATGCGCTTGGGCCATTCAGAGAGGGCAACACGGAATGGGCGGCCCGTCTTGAGCAGTTGCTGCGTGAGGCCGAACTTTAACACCGCCTCTGCCACCGTCAGTCTTGCTAACGGGCTATGGGCGACGTCGTCCGGCCAGGACTTCTGCTCTGCCAACGTCATCCTGACCCATTCCGAAAGCGCGATGCAGCGCACCCGGCATGAGCAAATGCGACCGGATGAGAATTTTCGGAGAACCTACGAAAGGCGGTTGCACTCGCATTCTTTATCAGTCATTCTAGAACACCCAATAAAGAATCGAGGGAATGTGGGCAGAACGCGCGAATACGATGAGGAGGCGGTGCTGAAGGGGGCGATGCACGTCTTTCGCAAACACGGCTATCAACGTGCTTCAATCCGAGACCTCGAAGAGGCAACGGGCCTCAAGGGCGGAAGCATCTATCACGCCTTCGGCGACAAGGCCGGGCTCTTCGACGCGGCGTTCAGACATTACAATCGGGCGGTCCTGGAGGGGCGGCTCGAGCGATTTGCGCCGCCGGGGAGCGGCCTTAAAGGCTTGCGCGAACTGTTCCTTTCACTGCTGCATGAGCCCGACAATGGCTCCCTGGGCTGCCTGATCACCAACATGGCTGTGGAGCTCGGAGGCGACGTCAACACGTATCCCCATGTCGAGGCAGCGCTCGGTCTTCTTCGCGGCACGTTTCGCTCGCGGCTTGGCGAGCCGTCGACCGCATTTCGAGACGCGAACGAAGCCAAGGCGGACAGGACCGCCGTCCGTCTCCTTGCCTTTTATCAAGGCCTGCTCGTGCTCATTCGCGGCGGCGAAGACAAGGCCAGCCTGCGGCAGGCGATCGAAGACGAATTCAACCAACTGGAGACACTGTTATGACGCCTGAGGCGCTATGGAATCGATATGCGGCCATCTGGTCGCTGGACGCTGACGCACGCGAGCCGGAAATGTTGGCATGCCTCGCCGACGATGTGACCTATTGCGATCCGAATGGAGCGATCGCCGGGCGAGCCGGCCTCTCGGCTTACATGGCTGGCTTCAAGGAGAGCGTACCGGCAGGCCGGTTCATAATATTGAGTGTCCTCCATCACAATGAACGTTCGCTGGCACGCTGGGAACTGCGCCACGAAGACGACACCGTCCTGCAAACGGGGACAAGCTTCGCGGCGATGTCCGATGGCCGGCTCAGCGCGATCACCGGCTTCTTCGATCCTCTGGCAGGGCAGCACCATGGGTAGCGAGGCGTCACGCAGCCTGGCGCTCGAATTTGCGAGCCAGATCGCCCCACCGGGCGCCATCGATGTCCGGCGGTTCTTCGGCGGATCCGCCCTCGTCCGAAACGGCGCGCAGTTCGGGTTCGTCATGAAGGGCACATTGTATCTGCGCGTCGACGCCGCACTGCGCGCAGAATTCGAGGCAGATGGCGCAGAACCGTTCAGCTACCGAGCCGCCGGCAGGGAGGTGAGGGTTCGCCGCTACTATGCGGTGCCGGCGCATGTGATCGACGATCCCTCGCTGCTGCGCAGGTGCTCGGAACGAGCATTTGAGGCGACGCTGCTGCCCGGCCGGAAACGCTCAAACGCCACCCTCACCGTCACCCCGAGAAAGAGACTTGAAATCGCTGAGGATCGATAGTGCGTCCGCAGGCGGCAGGCGGGCATTTGCTCGGCAGATACTGAGCTGTACAGTTGGCTATCGCTTTATAGTCGCCGCTCAATTCAAAATCGGCAAAATGCTGGATCATAGGATCGCAGCCGCATAGCGGGATGGCGACCAATGATGCCGCCAAGCGCTTGCGCCAGTTTCTCAGGACTATCGATTCGACCATGTATTGTTTCCACGCTGGCCCAACGGGACATCTCGGAGGAAGGCTCAGATCTCCCCCGCCGACGGCCCCCATACATCCGTCAGCGCGAAGCCTAAGGGATGCGGGTCGAATGAGTCGAGGGCCACCTGGGTCAGACCGAAGGTGAAGCCGCGGCCGGTGATGGTGGGGATGACGGCCGGGCGGCCGGCGACCTCGGTCAGTGCCTGCAGTCCAACCTCGAACTGCGAGCCGATGATCGATTTCGAGGTGAAGCTATCGCCGACCTTGGCTTTGCCGCGGGCATGGAGCGTCGCGAGATTGGCGGAATTGCCGGTGCCGCAGGGCGAGCGGTCGGCTCGGCCCGGCCACATGGTGGTGCAGGTGCGCACCGTGCCGTCGGCCTCGGTATCGCGGAACATCACATAGGCGACGCCCGAAATTGCCGGGATTTCGGGATGGACGACCTTGATGTCGCGATTGATCAGCTCTTTCAGGACCATGCCGGCTTGGACCAGGCCGGCGGCATTGGCCTTCTCGATCGTGAGCTTGATCTGGCCGACATCGACGAGGGCATAGAAGATGCCGCCATAGCAGAGATCGGCCTTGATCCTGCCCCAATGCGGCGTGTCGATCTCGATGTCGAGCTCATGCACGAAGGAGGGCACCATGGTGAGCTTCACCTTCTCGCAGCGCCCGTCGCGGCAGGTCGCCGTCGCCTTGACGAGGCCGGCGGCGGTTTCCAGCGTCACGATCGTCTCCGGCTCCTGCATCTCGACGATGCCGGATTCGAGCAACGCCGTCGTCACGCAGATCGAGTTCGAGCCGGAGCTCGCATGCGCCTGGTCGGGCTGCAGGATGATGAAGGCGGCGTCGGCGTCGGGATGCTTTGCCGGCAGCAGCAGGTTGACCGAGCCGATCGGGGCACCCCGCGGCTCCAGGCACAGGAAGCGGCGGAGCTCGTCGCCTTTCGGATCGGTGTTCAGCCAGTGCAGCTGCGCGGCGATGGTTTCGCCGGGAATCTTCGGAACGCCGCCGATCGCGACGCGGCCGATCTCGCCTTCGGCATGGACATCCAGCAGCTGGATCGTGCGCTTCCATCTCATATCGAAAACTCCGGTTCCGAGGTCACGGTTCTCATTCAGTATCGGTCGATGCGGAACGGCGTCAGGTCGACCGGCGGCTCAATGCCGGTCACCATATCGCCGATCAGCCGCGCTGTCGTCGCGGCATAGGTCAGGCCGAGATGGCCATGGCCGGTCGCATAAAAAACACCCGGCATTTTCGACGACGGCGAGATGATCGGGATCGTATCGGGCAGCGCCGGGCGATGGCCCATCCAGTCCGTCGCCTCCTCGAGCTTCAGTCCGGGCAGCGCCCGCTGAGCGTGACGCACCAGCACCCGCGGCCGACGGAAGTCCGGCGCGGCATCGAGACCGGCAAGTTCGACATTGCCACCAACACGGATGCCGCCGGCCGTCGGCGTCACCATGAAGGCGCGCGCCGGCCAGATCATCGAATAGCGCATGGAGATGCCCGGCTTCATGATCTGGGTGTGATAGCCGCGCTCGGTTTCGAGCGGGATCGGCTCGCCGAGCTTTTCGGCCAGAAAACGGGTATGGACACCGGCGGCGAGCACGACGCAATCGGCCTCGACGCGGCCGCAATCTTCCAGGAGAACGACGACGGCGCCATCGCCCTTGCGCTCGATGTTCCTGACGGCGCCGGAGACAAAGGCCGCGCCCGCGGCTTTGGCCGCCTCGGCCAGTTTGACCACCAGTCTATAGGGGTCGCGGATCGACTTGTTGTCGGGCAGCAGCACCGCCTTGGCGATGGCAGGCGAAAGGGCCGGCTCATAATATTGAATGGCGCCGTTGCTCAACACTTCGAATTCGAGGCCGTAGCGCTGCATCATGGCGAGGTGGCTGCGGTCGGCGGCAAATTCCGCTTCCGTCTCGTAGATCGCCAGGCATCCCTCCTCCGTCATCAGCTCGGAGGCGCCGATCGCCTGCAGCATTTCCCTGAAATCGCCGAGCGCACGCTCAGACAGGCTCATGCCGGCATCCTCGATTTCTCGCAGGCGCGACGGGCGGCCGGCGGCGAGGAAGCGCAGGAACCAGGGCAGCATTTTTGCCGCATAGGAGGGCCGCAGCCAGACCGGACCTTCGGGATCGAGCAGCCAGCCGGGCATTTTCTTCCAGGTCGAAGGACCGGAGCCGGCGGCAAAATCGAGCGCGATGCTCGCCATATTGCCGAAGGAGGCGCCGTGTCCCGGCTCGCCCTTGTCGACCAGCGTCACCTGATGGCCACGCCGCTGCAAGTCGAAAGCAATGGAGGCGCCGATCACCCCCGCGCCGACGACAACAATCTTCTTCTTCGTCTCTTCAGCCATGCCATCAACCCAACCGCACGGCAGACAAGACCGCCGCTTCGCCAGCCTGATATATCAGAACGACGGTGATTGCCTATGAAATTTTTACTGGGTGGCTGGCAGGCCGGCGCCGACGCTGTCACCGACCGCTCCGACGGTATTGTCCACCGACTGGCCGAGACGCTTCAGCTGGGCGTCGTAATTGCGCCTTGTGCGCGGATCGAAGATGGCGATCGGCGTGCTGACGGCGACGCCGACGGCACTTCCGGCCGTCTGCGCAGCGCCCATCGCCACGGCGCCGACGGCCTCGCCGAGGCCGACATTGGAATCGGTGATCGTCTGGCCGGCAATCAGCCGGTCGCCGATCAGCTTCACCACTTCGGGGCTTTCGGCGAATTTGCCGTGGTTCAGCCGGTCGCCGCCCTTCAGCTTGGTGAGATCGAGCACGGTGATGCCGGCCGCTTCGAGCTTGCTGCGATAGGGCTCGGCCGAAGGGTCGATCTGGCCGAGGCGATCGATATTGCCGGAGATGCGTCGCGATAGCGCCAAGGCGCGATCGTCCTGCGAGACGAAGATGGTGAAATGCGGCCTGTCCTTGCCGAGGCTTGCGAACTGACGGCCGAAGACGTCGACATCGAGATCCGGCGAGGCGAGAATGACATTGTTGATCTTGCCGGCAACCTGGCCGTTGCGGATCGCCATCTGCCTCAGCGCTTCGACGGTGAGCCAGGTGCCCATCGAATGCGCCATGATGGTGATGTCGCTGACGGCGGGATTGGCGGCGGTTCGGGTCAGCAGTTCTTCCAGCGCGTCGCGGGAATAATTGGTGCTTTCCTTGTCGTAATTGTAATCGAAGATGCTGGCGCGCGACGGCCAGGTGAAGACGACAGGTGCGACGTCGGCATGCGAATCATGGACGATCTGGGCGAAGCGGTAGACGGCATCCTCATAACGATTGTTGAAACCGTGCACGAAGACCAGCACGCGGCGGCTTTTCGGCATATGGCCCTTCAGCCAGCTCTCGCCCGCCCGTTCGCCTTCGAGCGGATCGACGGAGACGGTGACGAAATCGCGCAAGGGGTCGGCCGGCAGCCGCTTTGGCCATTGCACCTGGCCGACCTTGCGATTGGCATCCGGCGGAATGGAGACATCGACGGCATTGACGGTGAGCCCGGTGCCGCGTTCGCCGGAGAACAGCACGGCCGGATCGGCGTCGGCAGCCCGCGTCGTCGCCACCAAGAGATCGACCTTCGAGGTGCCCGGCGGCACCGTGCCGGCCGCCTGCATGACACCGACCGGCCTGCCGCCGCAGCCGGCGAGCACAAGCGTTGCAACCAGAAGACCTGTCAGGGCCGCATGCGGGGCGCGCCATTTGCCGATCATGACCAAACTCCAACCGGTGCGCGCACCGGACAGAGGGGCGCCCGTTCAAATAGTCCGACGACGATTGCCGAGTCAAACCGCGTGTGGTGAAGAACTTGCCGGAAAAAAGAAAAGAGCCTGGCGCGGGAGGAGGTGCGCCAGGCTCTTGATCCTGACTGACAACTGGGAGGAGGAGTGTTGTCAGTCCGATGTAAGAGCGCTTGGGAGGAGGAGTGCGCTGCTTACGGAGATATAGATAGCCCATTCATTTGCTCGGGAATAGCGAAAATACCGCAATGCAGCAATGCATTCAGCGCAACGCTTGCCCTCAAAACAACAGATCGCCGCCTCATTTTGAGGCATATTTGACCGGTTGGTCAAATTCTGCTGAAAAATGAGGCCGCGCTGATCGCCGATGGCGGGCACCGCCCTTAAGCCGCCTTGAACAGCTTCCGGCCCTCGGCATCCAGAGCCGAAAATTCCGCGTCGGAGAGGCTGATGTCGACGGCCGCAACGTTTTCCTCCAGGTGCTTGACCTTGGAGGTGCCGGGGATCGGCAGCATGACAGGGCTGCGCTTCAGCACCCAGGCGAGCGCGATCTGACTCGGCGCGGCATTGTGCTTTTTGGCGATCGTCTCGAGCAGCGAGCCTGATTTGGCGAGATCGCCGGCGGCGAGCGGATACCAGGGAATGAAGCCGATATTGTGCTTGGCGCAATAATCGAGCACGTCCTCGCTGGTGCGATCGACGAGATTGTAGCGGTTCTGGACGGTGGCGACCTTGAAGTGCTTCGAGGCCGCCTCGATCTCGGCGACGGAGACTTCGCTCAAGCCAGCATGGCGGATGAGGCCGGCGTCGAGCAGCGACTTGATCGCATCGAACTGTTCCCTGGCCGGCACTTTCGGATCGATGCGGTGCAGCTGCCAGAGATCGATCTGCTCGACCCCGAGATTGCGCAGGCTCTTATGCGCCTGCTGGATCAGATATTCGGGACGGCCGACCGGCAGCCAGATATCGGGGCCGTGGCGGGTCAGGCCGCCCTTGGTGGCGACGACGGACTTGCCGCCATAGGGATGCAGCGCCTCCTTGATCAGCCATTCGGAGACATCGGGGCCGTAGGAATCGGCCGTATCGATGAAATTGACGCCAAGCTCCGGCAGGCGCTTCAGCGTCCGGATGGACTCGGCATGGTCGTCGGGCTCACCCCAGATTCCCTTGCCGGTAACGCGCATGGCGCCGAAACCGAGACGATTGACTTCGATCTCGCCGCCGATCCTGAAGGTGCCTGACTTGGCTGCGTTATGACTGGACATGATCTTTCCTCTCTTGATCAATAAAATCATTCAACGTCGATGAAATGGCCGAAGCTCTTCGCTTGGCCAGCGCTGGAATGCCGGGCTGGCGAGGAGGGATTTGGTTCTGAATGTCTGCAGTGTCTGGTGATGCCCGGCATGGTGATGACCCGGCCGCCGCGGCGATATCGGACATGCAGCCGCTGCGACGCTTGCACATATAGGACGAGCCCGCGCGGATGACAGGGAGAGGCCGAAAACATCGTCCCTCGACCGGCGCCGCAGCGGTGCGCCGGGATATCGGCCTGGTGTCGAAGCCTGTCGCTTCCGGTCAGCCGTTGCCGCGTTTTAGCCCGTCGATTCGCCGGAGAATGCGGCGACTTCGATGTCCGCCTCACGGTATCTCAGGCGCTCGCGCGAGAGTTCCAGCGGCTTGCGGCGCGAAATCCGGTAGACGGAGGCCGGCGGCAGATTGCGAACCGTGCCGCCAATGCGCACCGCTTTCAGGCCCAGGCGGTCGAGGATCGGCCGCGGCACCGGGCAGCGTGGGCCATAGGTGAACTGATAGACCGCCCCGCCCGGCCGCATATAGGTGAAGACGCCGGCAAGGATCGAGGCGATCTTGCGCGGCGACATCGACAGAAGCGGCAGGCCGCTGATGACGGCGCCGACCGGTTCGCCCTCGAAAATATCGGCCTGGGCAAGGTGGGCGGCGTCCATCTGCAATATGCGCGCCGCCGGGAACCGCGCCTGCAGCGCATCGATAAATTCCGGGCCGTATTCGATCAGCGTCAGATCCGCCTCGCTGATGCCGCGGGCAAGCAGCGCCCGGGTGAAGACGCCCGTGCCCGGGCCGAGCTCGATGATCGGCCCATCGAGCGCCGCAATTTCGCTGGTCATGATCCTGGCAAGTGAATCACCCGACGGCGCGATGGCGGCAACCCGAAGCGGGTTGCTGATCCAGGAGCGAAAAAAATGCAGGAAATCCGAGCATGCAGCCCTTGCGGTCATGACTGTCCCACCTGTCTGAAATTCAATTGATTATGAATGCGACCATCGCGGCCAGCATGGCAATTCCAAGGCAGAGACGTCAATCGCCCTTGTGAGCCGGCATTTCCCACCTCTTTTCCCACCGGCCTCTGGCATTTTTGCATCTATGGCAGCTTTGACATAGCGAACGCCGTCGTCTGTGGCGAAAAGGGCTGCCGGGAAGCCGCCCCTCACCGCGGTGGCCTGGTCGCCACCGCAAAGCGCCGGGTTAATAATTGCAGCCGGAGCTGCTTGTCGGGTTGAAGCCGAGCTTGCAATCCATGTTCAGCGGCTTCTTCGGGTTCGTCATGTAGGGCGAGGCCATGCCCTTCGAACGGCCTTCACCGATCGAACCGGTCGTGCCCCTGTCGTGCTGCACGCGGGTCCCATTCCGGGCAACCGGCTGCTTGACCGAGCCCTGCTCCGTCGCGCTCGACTGAAGGGGAGCCGCTTGCGCTGCGAAGGCGGAAAGGCCGACGATTGCGCCGAGGACCGCGGCCGCCAGGCCGCCCTTGAACGTCGTCATCATTATCATCTCCTTGGGAGGATCAGGTGAATTTACGTCGAGGAGTTAGGAAGCGGATTTGTCATAATCTACCGCGTCGCAACAGAGGTCACGAACATGTGAGCGGCGCCCGAAACAGGAAAAAGGCGGCGCGTGCCGCCTTTTTCATTTGCCGGCTCAATAGCCGTTATCACAGGGCATGCTGCCGGGGCCGATCGATCCCGAAAACGTAGGGTTGCACATTGTCGGAGCCGCCGGCCTGTTCACCGGCTGGCGGATGATGGAGCCTGTGGCGCCAGCCTCGACACCGAAAGTGGCAAGCGGATACCAGTAGCCGTCGGAATGACGGCGGGTGCCGGGACGCTCCGTTCGGAAGCCTCGATAGCCATGCCAGAGGCCCGGACGTGCCTTATATTGCACTGTTTTTACGTCGGAAATATTCGGCGGCCGACCGTTTGAACGGGAGCTGCCTGAGCTGGGCCGATCGGCGCGAAAGCGAGAAGGGCACTGAGCGCGATGGCGGAACGGACTAAATTGAACGTCTTCATGATAAACCCTCCTTCGTGGATTTATCCCGGGAAAATGCCGACTCCAAGGGCGCGGTTCCCAGCGCGTGCGCAACTTCCAAAACTCGTGATTGCAAGCGATCCGGCGTGAGTTTTTCGCGAGAAACCGTGAAAAGCAGTAACAGCAGAATGGCGCGAACGGCGCTGGTCAAGAATGCGAATTCTCTGTTCTCAATTGGCGTATAATGCCCGGTAACCTTGAGCCGAAAGACAGGCGACATATTGGCGATGGGCGGCGGCGCGCGCCACCGTTTCCGCTTCGAACGCATCGGCCTGCGCATATCCGGTCAGCTGGGCGCGCAGCTCATATTGACGCTTCGCCTCACCATACATGGCATTGCCGTCGGTCATGCAAAGGCTGTGCGCAACGGACGGCGGATTGACCGGCACGCCGACTGCCAGCAGCACCGGCTCGTTGGCATGGTCGATGCAGCCGGCAAGGGCGGCCATCGTCGCGAGAACCGCCAGAGCCCGAAAAATTCCCACCGTCATGCATTCCTCCGAGATCATCAGGCCTGCGGATACATCAGGAAGGTTGCGCGAAGCTAGGCATGCGGGAAAACCAATGCCGCTTCCGACCGAGGACGGTCGTCACGCGCCATGCCGGGAAGCCCCACCAAAATCTATATAGCACTTCGGAATCCCGAAATAGGCTGCGGCGTTGAAATCATTGCGTTTCCGCTCAGCCGAAAAGCTTACGAAGCGCGGCGAATTTCGGAATCCCGAAGCGGGCGGATTTCGGGATCCCGAAGCGAGGTTTTTTTCTTCCGGCCGAGGCGACCGCGTTTTTCGGCGGCGATCTTGCGGTCGGTCTCGGACCATTTCCGGCCCCTTTCCGCCGTGCACCGCTTCCACTCGTCGGTCGGCGGCGCGCCCTCATGGTCCCCGACAAAGGTGAGCGTGAACAGGTTGGGATGCGCGACCCCGCTTCCCGCCCGACCGCGGCGGACCTTGACCAGCCCCTTATATTCCAGCTCGTCGAGCGCATCGGCCACATATTCGCCCGTGACGCCGTAGGAGACGAACTGGGGATGCGTCACGACAAGCCTGCCATTTTGCAACCCGGCATGCGAGACGTGCTCGATAACGACGCGGAAGAAGGCGCGGCAGGCATTCGCACTCAAGGTGGTGAAGGCCGCCGATTCCAGTAGCTGGACCGTCAACCATTGCCATCGCAGGCTGCCGTCATCGCTGGCGCTCGGCGGCGCGGTGTGCTTGCGCACCAGCGCTCGCGTCTTGCCGGAACTGGTGCGGCTCTTGTCACGAGAGTTGAATTCCGCCATCAGCCCGTCGCCTCGGCTGCGAGCACGTCCTTCCGGCAAACAGAAGAACTCGTTTTTTCCCGCATGCAGAGGGAAAGACTGGGCCAAGCGCCCACAGCGCCAATCACTACAAAATTCTTTGACATTCGACATTCCATGGTTGCAACAAAGTGCAATCTAACGTAAGAACGTTTCGAGAACTAGGAAAATAATCTTAGGGTTTGGATTAGACCTGATCCCCGTCACGGTGACAGGCAATTGCTGGGCGTGGAGGACAGGATGCGAATGATCTGCATGGGGGAAAGGAGCATGGAGGGTTACAGCAAGCGATTGCTGGCATTGATTTCGCTCTTGCTGGGAAGCGCCGTCCAGGCTTTTCCCTGCGATCAACCGATCACGATATCGAATTGGTCGTTCTGTGCGACCGGCAATGTGAGCGCTGAAGGAGGCGCCGCTGATTGGCAAGTCGTTCCTGCATGGACTCGCGAGAAAGCCATAAGCGCGTATTTCGGAAACGATCCGCGGCTTCTGGCAAACCACGGGCTTTGCAATGCCAAATTCCATCGCGTCGTCCTCCGCCAGCCCGGATGGCAAACGGGCAACCCGGATGAGTGCTCATATCTGGTTTGCAGCGGCTTTTACTCCGCCGTGTTCGGGAAGGAAGAAAGGGAAGCCTATGAGAGAGAGCATCCGAACGCTCAATAGCTTTTGCCTTGCTGCCTTGCGGCAAAGATGGCAGCGGCCGACGGGAAGCGGCGGCCGGAAGTAAATATGCCGGCGTTTCAGTAGGCAGCTCACTGCTCCAGAAAACGTCTCCTTCAGACGGCATCTCGACACGCCGGAACAATTGCCTTAGGCGAGCAGCTGGCTGAGAAGACGCAGCGGAGATCCTGCATTATGCAAACCCTATGGAAGAAGCCGGTGACGCTGGCCCTTGAAGGCCCGGATCAGTGGGTGGTCATCCAGACGACCCAAGCCGCCACATGGGCGCTGATCGAAGACTGGCCGACAGAAGAGGGTCCTGCGCTCGACAGAGCGTGTGCGGTTTGCGCCGATGTCATATCTGGGAAACGGAGCCGGGAAGAGGCGCGGCAGGCGTTCATCGAAGCTGCGATCGAAGCCGGGATCCCTATCAAGGAATGAGACGACGCGCCCCGGTTTTAGCATTCCCGCGGCCAACCTTCCCGCCGCTTCGAGCGCATTCCCGGAAAGGCCGCCGAAGCGCCCGTGCGACAGATGGTCAATGTCCACTACTGCAGCGCGCCGATGAACTGCGACGGGATCAGGCCAGCAGAGCAATTCCTCGGCTTGGCCGGGTCGTGAAATGCACGTGGGTGCGGCTGGAAATGATTAGGCCTGCCAGGCACTTTCGCACTGGACAGGCCCGCAGCCCTTTCGGGAGGTTTCTGTTGCGTCGATGCGCGGAAGCCGATCAAAGTTTGCGATGGTTGACGAGATAGACCGCCGTTCCGGCGATGATCAATCCGGCGACGGGCATCAGCGAAATCATTTCCATCGTCGTCATGGCTTCATCCTTTTGAGAACCGTGCTTGCCGAGTAATGTAATGTACATGCGGTCAAAAAAAACGATGCTGACCAGCATCAGGAAAGGGGTCGGGCCGCCGGAATTATACAGGCTGGAAAAGACAGGGCCAGGCCGCCGACCGCAAACACCGAAATACTGATGCCGTTCAGGAAGGTCGCTAGCAACTTCAGCCGCTCATTGTGAATGGTCACTGCCAGTTTGGCGAGATCAGGATCGGGTGGATATCTGCTGATGACGTGACGGAGGCGGCAATCGCCTGTGATATTCGGAGCCGATTTTCCAAAACAGGAGGTATCAAAGGAAGGGAAAAGAATGGCGCACCCGAAGAGATTCGAACTCCTGACCCCCAGATTCGTAGTCTGGTGCTCTATCCAGCTGAGCTACGGGTGCGTGGCAGAAGCGGCGGTGCCGCTTGCGTGGGCGATCCTCTAAAGGGTCCTTTCGGACATTGCAAGAGCATTTCTGAAAAAATCGCGCGTTTGTCTGCAAGGGCCGCGCTCCGGCGAAATCCCGTCACTTCTCACCCTGCGTCCGATTGCGGTAATCGTCCAGCGAAACCGGACGATCGGGGATCTCGATGCGGAACTGGGTGCCGACCGTCGGCTTTTCCACCAGCGCAATCGTACCGCCATGGGCGAGCACCAGTTCGCGGGCGATGGTCAGGCCGAGGCCGGTGCCGCCGGAACGGGCCGAGCCGCGGAAGGCGGCAAAGAGGTTCTGGCGCGCCTTCAGCGGCATGCCGGGGCCGGTATCGTCCACCGTGATGCTGACGACGCTGCCGACACGCTGGGCGGAGACGGTGATGCGCCGGATGGTCCCGGGGCCGCCCTCGCCCGGTGAAGTCAGCGCCTGCAGGGCGTTGCGGCAAAGATTGTGAATGACCCGGAACAGCTGCTCGCCATCGGCATCGACCTCGAGATCGGCAGCGAACTGTTCGACAAACTCGATGCCGCTTTGCGGATCGATCGCCAGCATGTCCTTGACGTCCTGAGTCAGTCCCAGCAGCCGAACATGGCGGCGGCGCGGCGCCGATTCGCTCGCCTTGCCGTAGGACAGCACCTCCGTCGTATAACCGACGGCGCGGTCGATGGTGCGCAGCAGCTTCGGCGCGAAGCTCTTGACCATCGGATCATCGACATCGACGAGCCGGTCCGACATCAGCTGCGCGGAAGCCAATATGTTGCGCATATCGTGATTGATCTTGGAAACGGCGAGGCCAAGAGCGGCAAGGTTTTTTTGCTGCTTCAGCGTCTTCTGCAGCTCCATCTGCATCGAGGTGAGATTGCGGCCGGCCACCGCCAGCTCGTCACGGCCACCGTCACCGATATAGATATGGGCCGGATTCTCGGGATCGGAGGAGAATTGCTGCATGCTGCCGGTCAGCCGGCGAATCGGGCCGATCAGAATGCGGTTGATCGCAAAGAAGATCAGCGTCGCGGTGAAGAGCGAGATCAGCACCGACAGCAGCAGCACGTTACGGGAATAAGCAAACATCGCCGTGCGCAGCGGCCGGTCCTTCATGACAACCTCGACGCCGACCTTGTTTTCACCCACCGGGCCGTAGACGCGGATCATCCTGCTGCCGCCGAAAATCAAGGTGTCGAGAGCGTCGCGGATCGCCGTCAGCGGCGGCACGTCCGTGAGGTCGTAGGATTCGTCGACGGAGGTCGGCATGTCGGTCGTTGCCAGCAGCCGCGAAGTGCCTTCCTTGCGCAGCACGATCGCCTTGGTGCCGGTCGCTTCCAGCGTCTCCTTCTGCAGGGCGCGCGGCAGCTCGATCGGCTGCAGCCCGTCGATGACGATGGCGGCGGCGGCGGCCGTGTTCAGCCTGTCCTGCAGCCAGCGCATCCGCATGCTGGCGACCGAGGGAAAGAAAATCAGGATCTCGGCGAGCATGATGAAGACGACGGTGAGCCAGAGCAGCTTGCCCGAAAGCCCGCCGAACAAGCCGGACGGGCACCGCCCCTTGGCAGCCTCGCCGGCTGCCGGGATATCAGCCGAAGGATCTTTGCCCTGGTCTCGAACCGGCATGGTCATCTCGCCCGATCGGCAGCGCTCGCCGCCCTCACCGTTGGGTTCTTATATTAGACCAAGACGCTCCGCTTTCAAATCTTTGCGAGCAGCGTCATGTCGCCACAAAGAAACGTGCACGCGAGAGGAGGCGGGCCCTCTCCAACCCCTCCCGACAATGGGGAGCGACTAATTTGCGGCGCCCGCGCAGCAAATGTCAGCCTTTCCGCGGATGAAGCGACGAAAGTAGGAAGCGCCGGCCCTTCCCGTGTGGGGAGGGTTTGGGGCGGAATCTTTGCCCGGCACGGACCGGGCAGAAAAAACTAACGCCGCCCGGAGGCGGCGTTAAAAGGCGCCTGATCAGTGGCGATCAGAACTCTTCCCAGCTCTGCTCGGCTGCGGCCGCATTGCCGCCTCCGAAGGCGCGGGCGACCTTGGCGATCGCCCGGCGGGCGGGTGAGGCGACCGGCTGCCTGTGCGGCTCGTTGCGGACGAGCGTCGCGGGTGCTGGCCCGTCCGACAGCTTGAAGCGGGCGATGAGATGCACCAGCCCGTTGGCTTCGGCCGAAAGCCGGTGGGTAGCGGCGGACGTTTCCTCCACCATCGCGGCATTCTGCTGGGTCACCTGATCCATCTGATTGACGGCGGTGTTGACCTCCTTGAGGCCGGTCGACTGTTCGACCGCGGCTGTGGCGATCGAATGGATATGGTCGTTGATGGCGATGACGCGGGTGCCGATTTCCGACAGCGCCTCGCCGGTCGCCTGGACGAGCTTGACGCCGACCTGGACCTCGTCGCCCGACTTGGTGATCAGCGCCTTGATATCCTTGGCGGCCGTTGCCGAGCGCTGGGCAAGTTCGCGCACTTCCTGGGCGACCACGGCAAAGCCCTTGCCGGCCTCACCGGCGCGCGCGGCCTCGACACCGGCATTCAGCGCCAGAAGATTGGTCTGGAAGGCGATCTCATCGATGACGTTGATGATCTGGCTGATTTCGCGCGAGGCCTGTTCGATGCGGCCCATGGCCTCGACGGCATTGCGCACGACGACGCCGGAGCGGCCGGCATTTTCCTTGGCTTCGGACACCATGACGGTTGCTTCATGCGCCCGCTCGGTGGAGTTCTGGACGACGGCGGTGATCTCGTCGAGTGCCGCCGAGGTCTGTTCGAGCGCTGCCGCCTGCTGTTCGGTGCGCTTCGACAGGTCGTCGCTGGCATTGCGCAGCTCGGCGGTGTTGCCGTTCATCGCTTCGGTCGTCTCGCGCACTTCGCGCATCGTTGCCTGCAGCGTTACGAAGCTGTTGTTGACGTTCTGCTGCAGCTCGGCGAAGGCGCCCTGGAAATTGCCGTTCATCGTCTGGGTCAGGTCGCCTTCGGCAAGGCTTGCGATGACGCGGCGGGTCTCGCCGATGCCGGCATCGACGCTCGACAGCAGCGTGTTGATGTTGCCGGCGAACTGGTTGAGGTTCTCGTCCTGATAGTCCTTGTCGATGCGGTGGCTGAAATCGCCGGCCGCAGCCGCGGCGACGACGACCGACATGCTGGACTGCAGGTCGTCGCTCTTGGCGCGCATCGCCGCTTCCTGGGCGTTCAGGCGCTTGACGGCAAGGCCGTTCTCCTTGAAGACCGCAACTGCGGCGGCCATCTCGCCGATTTCGTCCTTGCGGCCGGCAAAGGGAACTTCGGCTTCGAAATTGCCGTTTGCGACCTCCTTGATCGCGTGGGTGACACGCTTGATCGGGCGGCTCAGATGGCTGGTGCCGATATAAAAGCCCATGCCAACCCCGGCCGCGATGCCGATGCCGGTGATGCCGAGGACGAGCATCAGCACCCAGGAACGGAAGCTCTCAATCTCATCATTGACCGCCTGAAGCGCTGCCTTGTCGGTGGCGACCACCGCGTCGATCTCGGCCTGGAACGCCTTGCGATTGGCGCGGTTGGCCTCATTGTTGCCCTGGGCGCTGGCAGCCTCGGGACCGACTTCGGTGCCGAGCCGAGCCGTTTCCGTGCGGAAGGTGCGGAATTCGGCGGCGCGCGCCACCAGCTTGGCGAAATTGTCCTTTTCGCCCTCGGGCACGAGCGGCGCCCAGCCGGCAATGACCTTGTCGATTTCGTCGAGGCCGGCCATCAGACCCTTGGCGAAATTCGGCGTATCTTTGATCGTCTTCGCCGCATAGATGCCGCGCGATTCCATAACGACAGCGGTGACGAAACGGTTGAGGCGCTCGCCGGCATAGGCGCGGGCGGCGGCCTGCTCGTAGGCCGTGAGGTTGCGGCTGTATTCGCGCATGGCGGACAATGCCGTTGCGCCGATCAGAAGCGCCACCGCGCCCATCACGCAAACGAGCAGATTAATTTTGCCGCGGATCTTCAATGCAGTGCCTCCTAGCTACCCCAAACTGCCTGGAAAGCAAATTCCCAGCCGATGATCCGACTATCGAGGAAATTCCTTAAAGTTGGATTTCTAATATTTACGATTATGGCCAATGAAAATTAGCCATTCGGCGCCTGTCCTGGGCGCAAGTCCCTGAAAATCGGGACTTTCCATCCCGGCGGTGACAAAGTACAACCTTCTGGAGCAAAGCGAACTTCTTAACACTTGCGTGCGAAAACCACGCCCTGGTCAGCATTGCCAGTGAAATGATCTGGTATAATTGACTTTGGCGGCCTTCATCCGTATAAGCCGCCGCACGTCCGGTCACCTAAGGCCTTCATGGCCCGCCCGTTCGAAAAACAACGCTCCTTGCATCATGCAAATTCAAGAAGGGCCGCACTCCGCGGTGTTTAAATAAATGAAGCGTACTTACCAACCATCCAAGCTTGTTCGCAAGCGTCGCCACGGCTTCCGTGCGCGCATGTCCACGAAGGGTGGCCGCAAGGTCATCGCTGCCCGCCGCGCGCAGGGCCGCAAGCGTCTTTCGGCTTAAGGCCGGGTTGCCCGGTAAGAGATGGCGGGCGAAGTGACGACCAGTGAGAAGAAATATGCTGTCGGGCGGCTGAAGAGCCGCCCGCAGTTTCTTGCCGTGCGCGAGGGCGAAAAACGCCGGGGAGGACTCTTCCTTCTCGAAGTCCTCGACCGGAAGGAACCCGACAGCCAGGCCCGTGTCGGTTTCACAGTCACCAAAAAACATGGCAACGCGGTCGAACGGAACCGCATGCGCCGCCGCCTGAAAGAGGCGGTGCGGCTTCATGCGGGATTTGCAATGCAGCCCGGACACGACTATGTGGTTGTCGCGCGCAGGGACGTGCTTGATGCGTCCTTCCAGGAATTGGCCGCGGAGCTGAAGCTTCGCGTGGAAACCAGGCCGAAACACCGGCGCTCCGGAGACGGACGCCCCAGGAACGTATGATGGAAAACAACCGCAATTATTTCATTGCGATCGCTCTCTCGGTGCTGATCGTCCTCGGCTGGCAGTTTCTCTATATGAATCCGCGCATCGAGGCCCAGCGCAAGGCGCAGGAAGCCCAGAAGGCGCAGCAGCAGACCGAGCAGGTCCAGCAGCCTACCGCCGGCGCGACGCCGGCTCCGACCAGCGGTGCAGCCCCTTCCGGCCAGGCCGTCGCAACGGCGACCCTTGAGCAGGCGCTCGCAAAGACCCCGCGTGTTGTCATCGACACCCCTGCCCTTTCCGGCTCGATCAACCTTGCCGGCGCCCGGCTCGACGACCTGAAGCTTAAGGGCTACCACGAGACCGTCGACGATTCGAGCCCGATCATCACCCTGTTCAGCCCGGCCGAAACCAAGGACGGCTACTTCACCGAGCTCGGTTATATCGGCAGCGATGCCACGGGCAGCGTTCCCGGCGCCTCGACGCTGTGGACGGCGCCGGAGGGCGCCAAGCTCACCGAGAAGACGCCGGTGACGCTCAGCTATACCAACGACAAGGGCCTGACCTTTACCCGCACGATTTCCGTCGACGAACGCTACATGTTCACGATCGCCGACAAGGTCGCAAATACCGGCCAGGCGCCCGTCTCGCTCTCCTCCTACGGCCGCGTGACACGGTACAACAAGCCGACGACCCCATCGGCCTACGTCCTGCATGAAGGTTTCATCGGCGTCATCGGCGACGACGGCCTGATCGAAACCAAATACACGGCGGCCGAGAAGGAAGCCGTAACGCCGGCAAAATCCACCGGCGGCTGGCTCGGCATTACCGACAAATACTGGGCTGCAACGATCGTTCCGCCGCAGACGTCAGCCTACGAGGCGCGTTTCTCGCATTTTGCCGACGGTCAGCCGCGCTATCAGGCCGACTACAAGGACGATGCCTTTACCGTTGCGCCCGGCCAGTCGATCGAGCTCAAGAATCTGGTCTTCGCCGGCGCCAAGGAAGTGCCCGTCATCGACGGCTATGAGGCCAGCTATTCGATCCCGAAGTTCGACCGCCTGATCGACTGGGGCTGGTTCTATTTCATCACTAAGCCGATGTTCAAGCTGATGGACTTCTTCTTCCGCTTCTTCGGCAATTTCGGTGTCGCGATCCTGTGCACCACCATCGTCGTCAAGGCGCTGTTCTTCCCGCTCGCCAGCAAGCAGTATGCGTCGATGGCGAACATGAAGCGCATGCAGCCGAAGATGGAGGAACTGAAGGCGAAATTCGGCGACGACCGCATGGGGCTGCAACAGGCGACGATGCAGCTCTACAAGGAAGAGAAGATCAATCCGATCGCGGGCTGCTGGCCGGTGGCGCTGCAGATCCCGATCTTCTTCTCGCTCTACAAGGTGATCTACATCACCATCGAAATGCGCCACGCGCCTTTCTTCGGCTGGATCCAGGACCTTTCGGCGCCCGATCCGACGACGATCGTCAACCTGTTCGGCCTGCTGCCCTTCACAGCGCCGACATTCCTGCATCTCGGCGTCTGGCCGCTGATCATGGGCGTCACCATGTTCCTGCAGATGCGCATGAACCCGACGCCGCCCGATCCGACGCAGGCGATGATCTTCAACTGGATGCCGCTGGTGTTCATGTTCATGCTGGCAAGCTTCCCGGCGGGCCTCGTCATTTACTGGGCCTGGAACAACACGCTCTCGGTGATCCAGCAGTCGGTGATCATGAAGCGCCACGGCGTGAAGATCGAACTCTTCGACAATCTGAGGGGTCTGTTCCGACGAAAGACGGCGCCGTCGAAGTGATGCTCTCAAGCCCCGCTTCGGCGGGGCTTTTCATTTTTGGCTGCCCATGAGCAAGACGCCTACCGCCTGAAAGCTTGACATCCGCCCGCAAAACCACGAAGCCGACAGAAAAACGAACCCGGAGAGCCCCCGTATGACTGAAACCGAAAAGCCGCTCTTCGGGCACCCCTGGATTTTCATCCGTGGCGTCCCGTCGCTCAACTTCCTGCCGCCGGAGGGGCCGTCGGAAGTGGCCTTCGCCGGCCGTTCGAATGTCGGCAAGTCGTCGCTGATCAATGCGCTGGTCGGCCAGAAGGGTCTGGCGCGCACGTCGAATACCCCCGGGCGAACGCAGGAACTCAACTATTTCGTTCCGGACGGTTATTCCGGCGAAGGCGACGACCTGCCGCCGATGGCGATCGTCGACATGCCCGGTTATGGTTATGCGCAAGCGCCGAAGGAGCAGGTCGACAAATGGACGAAGCTCGTTTTCGACTATCTACGCGGCCGGGCGACGTTGAAACGCGTCTACGTGCTGATCGACAGCCGTCACGGCATCAAGAAGAACGATGATGACGTGCTTGATCTGCTCGACAAGGCTGCTGTTTCCTACCAGCTGGTGCTGACAAAAACGGACAAGATCAAGGCGCCGGCCGTTCCCAAGCTGCTTGCCGAGACGGCGGATAAGATCCGCAAACGCCCGGCCGCCTATCCCTTCGTGCTGTCCACCTCGTCCGAAAAGGGCGACGGGCTAGACGATCTACGTCAGGCGATCGCGGAAACTGTCGGGATCGCAAACTGGAAATAACCAGCCAACCCGCATTGTACTCACCGAAACAGCTAAAAGTTTATTTTCCCGTCAAACAGAAAAACTAAAGGTTGACGCGGTGGAATAGGTAACCTATATAGTGCTTATCGAATTTTGCTTGCCGGCTTGGTTATCGCGCGATTAGCACCGCGGCCTGAACGAACTTCCTTTCAAAAATCGTTACCACCATCCGCATCGCCTTCACGCCTTGCGGTTTCTCAATATTGCTATGAAAGGGTTCATCATGACCACTGGCACAGTTAAATGGTTCAACTCCACCAAGGGCTTCGGCTTCATTCAGCCCGATAATGGCGGCGCTGACGCCTTCGTCCATATCTCCGCCGTCGAGCGCGCCGGAATGCGCGAACTCGTCGAGGGTCAGAAGATCGGCTTCGATCTCGAGCGAGACCACAAGTCGGGCAAAATGTCCGCTTGCAATCTCCAGAAGACTTAAATCGGTATCTGCTTCCCTTTGACCACGGATGTACTGGCACTGCCGGAAGCACCGATTTATTGAAGGCCGGGCAATCTGCCTGGCCTTTTTGTTTTCGCTCGCAGTCGAGCCCTTCAATATCGGAGAAGAAATGGCAGAAACATACAGCAAATCGCGCCAGCGGGCGGAGATCGCCTTCGGCAACATCCAGTCCCAGTTTTTCGCGAAGAATAAGGCGATGGAAGAGCTGGAATCCCACGCCCAGTCGCAGCAGGAAAAGACGCTGCGGTTGCGTGAAGCACGGCTTGCGAAGCAACGCGACGATCGCGCCTCGGCAATGTCTGCTCTCCTTGCGAAACGTGCCAAAGCCTGCTGATCACGGCAAAGATCGAGCCCTAGGCAGGTTGCCCGAAGACATGCCCGGGCTGCGCCGAATAGATCTCGCGCACGCACCGCACCGACCTATCCGACGCAACTTTCAAGAGGAAGTATTCGCGGGTTCAAGAGGCGGCAACAGAACGGGCAGAGCCGTGCTGACAGTTCACTCATACCAAAGGACGCCGCAATGGCAGAGGATGCGAAGGAACTTCAGTCGATCAATACAGCATGGCAGATCGCCATCCAGGAGATTTTGCGCATGGTTATCCGAGACATGTATCATGGCGGCGGCGAGGCGTCATTCAAGTCCCATATCAAGCGCATAGAAGAGGCAGCGGTGGACAGTATTTATACGGATTTGCGGCTGCGCGGGACGGATGAGTGGACGGAAGTTCTGGTCAAAGAAAGGGCCAGCAATTTTGTCACGACGCTGCTGACCTCGTTCACTTATGACAGGGCGTAAGCTCGCGACTGACGCTGACGAATGACCTTGCGCCCAATAGAGGCATGCCGACCAGTGACGTCGACCGTCGCATTCACGGCAGCTTTGCAGAGCATCGAGATCTCCGACAGTTGCCGCATTTGAACACCGGCTGTTTAGGCGTGCGACATCGATTGTACTTGCGCCAAGAAAGCTTTTGAAGCAACGCTTGATCTCATGCTGTTGAAGAGCAGCGACGTCCGCGAGAAATCATCCATGACTGACAGCAAAGACGAAGCCCTTTCGCCAGAAGGCGTCGGCAACCTTCCCCATCTTGCCGAAGCCCTCGACGACGACCGGTTTCGACACTTTCTCGATCACGTCCCGTTTGCAGTGGCGGTCTCCGAGCTCGGCACCTTTGAGAAGCTAGTTTACGTAAACCTCGAATTCGAACGGCTGACAGCGCTGACCGCCACACAGGTGGAGGGAAAACGCTGGTCGGACATCGAGGTGAATTGCACTGCAGTCTCCGGCGAGACAACGCTGACAGCCGCTGTGACCACGGCGGAGGAATATATTGGCGCCTTCTCGCTCGCAGCAGAAAGCAATGTGATTATCGACGTTTGGTCGAATACGATCGTCAACGACGATGACGTCCCGCTTTTCCGTCTGGTCGCCTTCGCTGCCCGCAATGAGGCGACGGGTGGCCAGAGCTTCAGTGAGCTGCTGGCCGAGAAGGATGTCCTTCTTCGAGAACTTCAGCATCGCGTGAAGAACAATCTGCAGATGATCACGGCGCTGATCCGAATGGAGGCGCGTAATGCTCAAAAGAACGAGGAGAGCGAACGGTTTGCACGACTTGCAGGGCGGGTCGAAGCCTTGGCTCTGCTCTATCGCGCGCTGTCGGACGAAGAGAAAGGCGCGATGATCGATCTCGGCAGCTATGTGAGCCAGATCGCGGCGTCGGTCATGGCCGCCCACGCGGTGGAAGGCATCCGGCTCGACATGAAGGTGGATACCTGGCCGGTTTCCGTGAATGTGGCGATGCCTGCCGGACTCGTTATCAACGAGCTCCTGACCAATACATTCAAGCATGCCTTCGTAGGGCGGGATGGCGGAGAGATCACGCTGCGCTGTGTCGTCAGCGACACCGGATGCAGGATTACCGTCGCCGATAATGGCGTCGGCCTTCCTGAGGATGTGCCTTGGCCGAACCCCGGAAAACTGAGCGCCATGATCATCCAGTCGCTGAAACAGAACGCCCATGCCGAGGTCGAAGTCAGCTCTTCCCCCGGCAATGGCATGAGTGTCTCGCTCGTTTTCCCAAGGATCGAAGCGGCCCAATAGCCAGGTCAGCGGCGCCGCGCCCCGTTCACGCAGAGGCTCGACGCTGGGCGCCGTTTGCAGTTGGTTGGGGCGCGCCCGAAGAGCGCGCCCTCTGCCGATACACACTTACATCTTCGGCAGCAGCACCTTGTCAACGACATGAATGACGCCGTTCGACTGCTTGACGTCAGCGATCATCACATGGGAGACACCGCCGTTTTCGTCGGTCAGCGTGATCTTGCCCATGCTCTCCCTGGCTTTGATCACGCAGCCGCCGACGGTCTTGATGTCGTGCTCGCCACCATCATCCTTGATCATCTTGGCAACGGTTTTGGCCATAGCGTCGGCCGCAACGACATGGCAGGTCAGAACCTTGGTCAGAGTTGCCTTGTTTTCCGGCTTCAGCAGCGTCTCGACGGTGCCTTTCGGCAGGGCAGCGAAAGCTTCGTTGGTTGGCGCAAAGACGGTGAAGGGGCCTTTGCCCTCGAGTGTGCCGACAAGGCCAGCGGCCTTGACCGCAGCGACCAGCGTCGTGTGATCCTTTGAATTCACGGCGTTTTCGATGATGTTCTTGTTGTCGAACATCGCAGCGCCGCCGACGATCGGGTTCTTGGCGGCGGCAAAGGCGACAGCCGAAAGGACTGTGGCGAGCGCGAAGCCGCGCAATAGGGATCTGATCATGATTTTCTCCTCACCGGACACCATCCGCAAGGCCCTATGCCTGAGCGTCGTCCGGACAGATCGAACTACGGAGGTCCACGCAGAAGAGTTTCAGAGACCAGAAAATGATTTGACGGCCGGCACTGGATCCTGCCGCGCCTGATTATGGCCGATGCACCGCGCCACTTGCGATCACCGGACCGGTCACCTGTCCGCTCGGCGAGCCGCCGAAAGGCTCGAGGCTGACGGCAAGCGTTGCGCCATCGGCGACATTGTTGCGCAGATCGGCGGGGATGACGAGTTCGCCGCTTTCGCCGGGCTGGAAGATGCCGAGCGATTTCGGCGCGCCGCTGCCCGGCACCAGCCAGAGTTCCAGCGATTTCTCCTCCGGCTTGCCGGCGGCGACCGGCACGATCCTCAGCCGGCCGCTCTGGATCTCGTAGGAGGCGCGGAGATTGATCGCGCTGTTTTGACCCGCAAGTTCGGCCACCAGCGGCGCCGGTCCCTGCGGCTGCGGCACAAGGCCGGAGGCGAAGATGACGGCACTCACGGCGACGACGATGCAGGCGAAGGCCAATGAGCGCCAGAAAACCGCCGAATTCCACAGCCCCTGCGAAAAGGATGCGGGTTTTCCGGCATCGCCGAACAGCCGGGACTCGATCTGCTTGAAGGTTTCCCGGCTCGGCGCGACGCCGTCATATTCATCGTTGAAGGCGGAGAGGTTGGTTTCCCAACGGCTGACGATCGCCGCAAATATCCGATCGTGGCGCATGCGCTCTTCCACCACCCGGCGATCCTGCAGCGACAGGACGCCCAAAACATATTCACCGGCGAGGACCTCGTCGCGGGAGCGGTTTCCCTTGCTTTTGTCGGGCGATGTCATCGTTCCATGCACTCTCTCAGTTTCAAGAGGCTGCGCCTGAGCCAGGTCCGCATCGTGTTCAGCGGAACGCCGAACTGATCCGCCAGTTCCTGATAGCTCAGCCCTTCGACATAAGCCCGTTTCACGGCGACCGCACGATCAGCTTCCAACTCTTCCATGCAGGTGTCAATCCGCCTTCCTTCATCCTTCGTCACCGTCTGTCTTTCCGGGTCGGGTTCTGAATCGGCAAGGTCGTAAACGCTGTCGAGTTCGTCGGCGACGGGCTTGCGCGCACGCAGCAGATCGATCGACCGGTTGCGGGCAATTGCGGCCAGCCATGCCGGGGACGATCCCGAGGCTGCCTGGAAGCTTCGAGCGCGTTGCCAGATGCTGATATAGACTTCCTGCAGGGCCTCCTCGGCCTCCGTGCGGTCCTTCAAGATACGCAGGCAGATTGCGAAAAGTTTCGGTGCGGTCTGGTTGTAGAGGGCAGCGAAGGCCATGCGGTCGCCGAGCGCGACGCGGCCGATCAAGTCCTTGATCTCATCGCCCTGCATGCCGTTCCCCTATCGTGCCTCGCTCAGCCGGCGGGTCCAACTCCTCCGGCTTCATGCCACATACGAAAAACTATTGCGTTCTGGATTATTCCCTCTGTCAGAAACTTGCGATAAAAGGCCGCGATCAATTCTGCGGGGTTCCCATGAACGAGTCCGAAAGCGAAATCCAGGCACGTCTTCTCGCCCAGGCGCTGCCTTTCATGCAGCGTTATGAAAACAAGACGATCGTGGTGAAGTACGGCGGCCATGCGATGGGCAATCCCGAGCTCGGCAAGGCCTTTGCCAGCGACATCGCGCTTTTGAAGCAGTCGGGCGTCAACCCGATCGTCGTTCACGGCGGCGGTCCGCAGATCGGCGCCATGCTGACCAAGATGGGCATCGAATCGAAGTTCGAAGGCGGCCTTCGCGTCACCGACCAGAAGACGGTCGAGATCGTCGAGATGGTGCTCGCCGGCTCGATCAACAAGGAGATCGTCGCACTGATCAACCAGACCGGCGAATGGGCGATCGGCCTTTGCGGCAAGGACGGCAACATGGTCTTCGCCGAAAAGGCGCGCAAGACCATCAAAGATCCGGATTCCAACATCGAGCGGGTGCTTGATCTCGGCTTCGTCGGCGAAGTGGTCGAAGTCGACCGCACGCTGCTCGATCTGCTCGCTCGCTCAGAGATGATCCCGGTCATCGCGCCCGTTGCACCTGGCCGCGACGGCGCGACCTACAATATCAACGCCGACACCTTCGCCGGCGCCATTGCCGGCGCGCTCAACGCCACCCGCCTGCTGTTTTTGACCGACGTTCCCGGCGTGCTCGACAAGAAAGGGCAGCTGATCAAGGAGCTTTCCGTCGCCGAAGCGCATGCGCTGATCGCCGACGGCACGATCTCGGGCGGCATGATCCCCAAGGTCGAGACCTGCATCGATGCGATCAAGGCCGGCGTGCAGGGCGTCGTCATCCTCAATGGCAAGACCGCCCATTCCGTCCTGCTCGAGATCTTCACCGAGCACGGCATCGGAACGCTGATCGTCCCCTGATCGGGGCTGCGCCCCTCACCGCAGGGGGGTGCGTCGTCTCACTTCGAACATTTCCCGGTCTTCCTCAAGGCCGGGCGAGATGCCCGAATTCAGGGCGATTCTTTCCGGCGCGCGCGCGCCTGGCTTTCCTTCTTGATCGGCCGGCCGACCGGGCAGACCTCCTGCACGAACCCGTTGAGCGTATTGACGAGATTGTTCTCGATCAGGGAATAGTGAACGAACTGGCCCTGTTTTTCCCGTCTGAGCAGTCCTGCCGCTTCCAGGATGGAAAGATGCTGGGAAACCGCTGGCTTCGACATGCTGAAGCGGTCGGCGATCTCACCGGCGGTCAGCCCCGATGCCGAGAGGTATGCGAGGATCTTCCGCCGCGGCGCGCTGGAAAGCGCGTGGAACACCCGCTGGGCGGGGCCGACCGAGCTGTCTTCTGTAATGTCATCGAAAGTCTCGTCTTCCAAGTTCCCTCTCCATGTCTGCGGCAATCATCGCGTCGATTTGCCAAACAGTTAAGCAATTAGTGCATTGCTTAACTGTTTTTCCTGATGCAAGGTAATTAGGTAATTGCTTAATTAATGAATTGCCGGGCGGTGTTCAAGTGGAGAATGCGCCCGATGGGAAGGAGTTGTTATGAGCAGTATTTCCACCGGACGCATGATCGACGATAGCAGCGATCCCGTGAAGGGCAGAGTGGTCTGGATGCCCGCGAAATCGATCTGGATCACCGCCATGACCGTGGTTGCCGTAGTGGGCGGACCAGTGACCTTCAGCTGGAGCGCTGTTACCGTCTTTGTTCTATCGAGCGCCATCACGATCTGCCTTGGCCATTCGGTGGGCATGCACCGGCTGGTGATTCACGGTTCCTTCAGCGCTCCGCTCTGGCTCGAGCGCTTGCTCGTCTATCTCGGCGCGCTGGTCGGCATGGCCGGCCCCTTCGGCATGATCTACGCCCACGATATTCGCGACTGGGCGCAGCGGCAACGAGACTGCCATGACCTCTATGCCCATCGGCGATCGTTCTTCGTCGACGCCTTCTGGCAGATGCATTGCGCCGTGTCGCTCGACCGGCCGCCACGTTTCGTCCTTGAAGAGCGTGAGCGGGGCGACCGCTTCTATCGTTTTCTGGAGGCGACATGGATGGCGCAGCAAATTCCCTTGGGACTCCTGCTCCTCATTCTCGGCGGACTGCCGTGGCTGGTCTGGGGGATTGCCGTGCGGGTCTCGGTGTCGCTGACCGGGCACTGGCTGGTCGGTCATTTCGCCCATCGGCACGGCCATCAAGGCTGGAGCGTCGATGACGTCGCGGTGCAAGGCTATAATCTACCGCATTTCGGGCTGGTGACCTTCGGCGAGAGCTTCCACGGCAACCATCACGCCTTTCCGGAATCGGCGCGGCTCGGCATCGAGCCGGGGCAGCTAGACCTCGGCTGGCATTTTATCCGGCTGCTGGCAGCGCTCGGTCTGGCTTCAGCGATCAAGCTCCCGCACACGATCGTACCGAGGGATGGGTTGAGACGCGTTGAAGTCTCCGGAGACACTGGTGAGGATCATCCTGTTGGTCAGCGTTGAGGGGGTACCACAGAATACAGCGCGGTGTTCAAGAGAGCCTCACCCTGAGGTGCCCCGGAGGGGCCTCGAAGGGCGGGGCGGGTGCGCTGGCAGCGGATGGATGCAAGCAGCGGCGTTGCGGCATGTCCTTCGAGGCTTCGCCCTGCGGGCTGCGTTGGAGAATGCCGCCGAGTCACAGGCCGGGGAGAGACAGCTCAGCCTCTGCATTAGCGCGCCCAGCAGATCATTATCCGCCTGCAAACCCACCCAAGCCGCAATATCCATCCGACAGGTCGCAAATCGCACAATCTAGCCTTGGCAAGGTTTCGAATCGTGCTTTAGGTTGCGCCCCGAAAACTAACTGGGTCGAGCAAAAAGATGCGCCTTACAGACTGCTATAATTTTCACGATTTCCGGCGCATGGCCAAACGGCGTCTTCCGGGGCCGATCTTCGACTATATCGATGGCGCCGCCGATGATGAGGTGACGTATCGGCGCAATACCGCGGCCTTCGAGGCGTGCGATCTGGTGCCCGATGTTCTCAAAGGGGTAGCCGAGGTCGACATGTCGGTGACGGTCATGGGGCAGAAGCTCGCCATGCCGGTCTATTGCTCGCCGACGGCGCTCCAGCGGCTGTTTCACCACCAGGGGGAACGGGCGGTCGCGGCGGCAGCGGCGAAATACGGCACGATGTTCGGGGTTTCCTCGCTCGGCACGATCAGCCTGGAGGAGGCCAGGCAGATCAGCGACGGGCCACAGGTCTATCAGTTCTATTTCCATAAGGACCGCGGACTGAACCACGAAATGATGGCGCGGGCGAAGACCGCCGGTGTGCAGGCGATGATGCTGACGGTCGACAGCATCACCGGCGGCAATCGCGAGCGCGACAAGCGCACCGGTTTTGCCATTCCCTTCAAGCTCAATCTCGCCGGCATGATGCAGTTTGCCATCAAGCCCTCCTGGGCGATCGGCTGGATGACGCATGAGGCGTTCCGGCTGCCGCAGCTCGAAAACCACGTCAAGATGGACGGCGGTGCGCTGTCGATCAGCCGCTACTTCACCGAAATGCTCGACCCCTCGATGTCGTGGACCGACGTGGCCGAGATGGTGCAGGCCTGGGGCGGGCAATTTTGCCTGAAGGGCATCATGTCGGTGGAGGACGCCAAGCGCGCGGTCGAGATCGGCTGCACCGGCATCGTGCTGTCCAACCACGGCGGCCGCCAGCTCGACGGTTCGCGCAGCGCTTTCGACCAGTTGGCCGAGATCGTCGATGCCGTCGGCGACCGGATCGACGTGATGATGGATGGCGGCGTGCAGCGGGGAACACATGTTCTGAAAGCGCTATCGCTGGGCGCAAAGGCGGTCGGGCTCGGCCGCTACTATCTCTTCCCGCTGGCCGCCGCCGGACAGCCCGGCGTCGAACGGGCGCTGGAGACGATCCGCACCGAGATCGAACGCGACATGAAACTGATGGGCTGCACCTCGGTCGACCAGCTGACGCGGCGCAACCTGCGCTTCCGCTCCTGAGCGCAACCGTATGTCATTTCCGGGCCGCAGCCTTTCATACGGATGCGGCCCGCAAAGGACTCAGAGCAGGCTATAAATCGCCGCGGCCTCCTGCCTCAGCTTTTCCATCATCGACCGGTAAGGCCCCGGGCCATAGCTGATGCGGCCGACCCCGAGCTTTGCCAGGGTTTTCACGTCGGGGGCGCCTGCCCGCATCATGACATTGACCGGCAGCGACGAGGCCGCGCAAATCTTTTCGATCAAGGCGGGGTCGATCAGGCCAGGCACGAAGAAGCCGTTGCCGCCGGCGGCCGCATAGGCCCTGCCCCGCTCGATCGCCTCGTCCACCAGGCCGGCGTGTTTTGAAAGGTCGCTCTCGGCGAGGAAAAGGTCGGTGCGGGCGTTGATGAAGAAGGGCATGCCTTTGCCTTCGGCCATGACGCGAATGGCGCGGATGCGCGCCGCCTGGCTCTCGATGGGATAGAGCCCCTCGCCGCTGACCACCCGATCCTCGAAATTGATGCCGATGGCGCCGACCTCGATGAGCTTGGCGACATTGGCGGCCGCACCCTGAGGATCGGCCGAATAAGCGCCTTCGAAATCGATCGAAAGCGGCAGGTCGACGGCATCGGTGATGGATTTCGCCGTCTCCACGAGCATCGACATCGGCAGCTTCTCCCCGTCGGCAAAACCATGAGCTGCGGCGACCGACCAGCTTCCGGTAGCAAGCGCCTTGGCGCCGGCATCGGCAACGGCCTTCGCCGTACCCGCATCCCAGATATTGTAGAGCACGATCGGGTCGCCTTTCCGGTGAAGCGCGCCGAATGCCTTGGCCTTTTCAGTCTGGTTCATGCTGTCTCCTCCATCCTTGTCTCTGTACTGATTTTCTCTTCATGGCGCAGCAGCCACTGCTTGCGCCAGAGCCCGCCGCCGTAACAGGTCAGAGAACCATCGGCGCCGAGAATGCGATGGCAGGGCACGATGATGGCAAGCCGGTTGGCGCCATTGGCGCGGCCGACGGCCCGCACCACCTCCGGCCTCTCCATCTCCCTGGCGAGATCGCCATAGGCGCGCGTCTGCCCGAGGGGGATCTCCATCAGCCTTGCCCAGACATGCTTTTCGAAGGGCGTGCCGCCAAGGGCCAGGGGCGTCTTGAAAACGGTCAGCCGGCCTTCGAAATAATCGCGGATCTCCGCCTCGATCTGATCGATCGCCGGGGTGCGGCCGATCGCGACGGAGGAGCGGACGCGCTTCTGCAGCGCTTCGAGTTCGCTCAGTAGCGCCTTGCGATCGTGAAATTCGAGCAGATGCAGATGCGTCTTGTCGGCGACCGCGATCATCGGTCCGAGCGGCGTATCGAACCAATCGGCAAAGAGCAGCTCGCGGTTCTGCGAGAGCGCCGGCGCCTTGCCGACCATCCGCTGGAACGCCGACCGGAAGCCGCTCGGAGATTCGTATCCGGCGTCGATCTGGGCATCGATGACACGCGCCCCATCCGCCAGCTGCCGGGCCGCTTCTCCGAGCCTGCGGTAACGGACGATGTCATGGAAGGTCATCCCGAGCGCCCGCTTGAAGGCGCGGCGCACGGTCGAGGGATCATGGCCGCGGCGCACAAGCTCCTCCTCGGTCCAGCGAACCTCCGGCTCGCTGTCCAGCCGCGCCAGCAGCTCGTCGACGACTGGCTCCCGGCCCGGCTGCTGTTCCAGCGGCCTGCAGCGCTGGCAGGGGCGAAAGCCGGAATGCATGCAGGCGGCGATCGTCTCGAAGAAGAGCGTGTTTTCCCGCTTCGGCTTGCGCGCCGGGCAGGTCAGACGGCAGAAGATGCCCGTCGTCTTCACGCAAACATAGGCCTGGCCCTCGTAATCGGCGCTGCGCGCGACCAGGGCGTCATAGAGCGTATCATCATCGGGGCGTTCGAAAAGCATGTGCGCTTTCTAACATCCAACGCCTGCTGCGTCCGCCGAAAATCGGGCGTCTATTTTTTCTTGTCGATTTCCTTGGGCGAGCAGCCGTGCCATAAGGGCGGCCATGACCAAGATCGACCGTACGCCTGAAAAAGCCGATTTCGAACACGTGACAGACTGGGTGTTCGATCTCGACAACACACTCTATCCCCATCACATCAATCTCTTCGCGCAGATCGACAAGAACATGACCGCCTATGTCGCGGCGCTGTTACAGATGGAGCGGGAAGAAGCGCGCAAGCTGCAGAAGCAGTATTATCTCGACCACGGCACGACGCTGCAGGGCCTGATGATCCATCACGGCATCGACCCGAACGATTTCCTCGAAAAGGCGCATGCGATCGACTATTCCGCGCTGACGCCGCAGCCGGAACTCGGCGAAGCGATCAAGGCGCTGCCGGGGCGCAAATTCATCTTCACCAACGGCAGCGTCAAACATGCCGAAATGACCGCCGGAGCGCTCGGCATTCTCGAGCATTTCGACGATATCTTCGACATCGTCGCCGCCGATTACGTGCCGAAGCCAGCGCAGGCAACCTACGACAAGTTTGCGGCGCTGAAGCGGGTCGAAACGAACAAGGCGGCGATGTTCGAGGATCTGCCGCGCAATTTGACGGTGCCGAAGGCGCTCGGCATGCAAACCGTGCTGCTGGTGCCGCGCAATCTGGAAGAGACCGTCGTCGAATGGTGGGAAAAGACCAGCGGCGACGAGGATCACATCGATTTCGTCACCGACGACCTCGTTGCATTTCTCGGCAAGGTGACCAGATCCGGCGGCTGACCGCCAGGTTACGAAAGTTTCACCCAGCTTACCGATGTTTAACTGGGTCTTTGAGGGCCGCTGCCATAGCTTCTTTCGTGAGGGGACACCTTACGAAAGGGAAACACGATGTACCGCAACAAGCTGATACTGGCAGCGCTCTCCTCCGTCCTCATCTTCGGCGCTGCAGCCGGGGCAAGCTTTGCCGCACCGGGCGACGGGCCGCGCCCGCATCATGCCGGCATGGACCGCCCGGGTCCGGCTGGCTTCCGCGAAGTCACCTATATCAGAATGCTCAAGCAGTTCGACACCAACAAGGACGGTCAGATCTCCAAGGAAGAGGCAACCGCCGGTCTCGACAAGATCTTTGCTGCGATCGACACCAATAATGACGGCTCGTTGACACCCGGCGAAATCCGCCAGTACCGGGAAACGCAGATGAAGGCGATGAAGGATGAGCGCAAGCAGGAGGTCGGCGAGAATGACGACGTCAATGCCGTGCCCGACCTGCTGGACAATGACGATCAAGGACGGCCGCCGCGCGAAGATCATGAAGGCCGCGACGGACATCACTGGATGCGCCATGGCGGCAATTTCATGCGCGCCTCGATGATGATGCGCCGCGTCGATACCGACGAAAACGGCCAGATTTCCAAACAGGAAGCCTCCGCCGCCCTCGACAAGCTGTTTGCGCGGATGGACAGCAACAAGGATGGGGTCATCTCGATCGACGACATGCCGGACCGGCCGCTGCTGTAAGGGCGGTGAACCATTGCATACTCTTTCCCCGCCCCGGCGGGGAAGGAGATACGCGTTGCGATCGAGACGCTGCGCTCGGCCCCCTACTCGCGATGTTCGTAGAAATCCTGGACGATCTTCCACGCGGCGTCGGCCGTATCAACGAAGCTGATCAGCTTGACGTCGTCGGGCGCGATCGTGCCGAATTCGGCCAAGGCCTCGAAATCGATGATGCGCCGCCAGAAGGCCTCGCCGAACAGGATCAGCGGCAGGCGTTCCATGCGGCCGGTCTGGATCAGCGTCAGGCATTCGAAGAATTCGTCGAGCGTTCCGAAGCCGCCGGGAAAGACCGCGATCGCCTTGGCGCGCACCATGAAATGCATCTTGCGAATGGCGAAATAGTGGAAGTTGAAGCTGAGCTCCGGCGTCACATAGGCGTTCGGGGCCTGCTCGTGCGGCAACACGATGTTGAGGCCGATCGACGGCGCGCCCTCGTCGGCCGCACCGCGATTGCCCGCCTCCATGACGCCGGGGCCGCCGCCGGTGACGATGACATATTCCTGAAAGTCGAAGCCCGCGGAATATTTCGAGCAGAGACGGGCAAATTTGCGCGCCTCGTCATAATAGACGGAGGCCGCCTCCAAATTGGCGCGCTGGATCTCGTTGCGCGCCGCCCAGGCACTCTGGCCGGGGGCGGGAATGCGGGCGCCGCCGAACATGACGACGGTCGAGCGGATGCCGCGTTCGGTCAGCATCATCTCGGTCTTCAAGAGTTCCAACTGCAGCCGGATCGGCCGCAATTCTTCGCGGCAGAGGAAATCCTCGTCGACATAGGCTAGGCGATAAGCCGGCGATAACGTCTGCGGCGTCTTCGGCACGGCTTCGGCGCGCTGCCTGTCGGTCGAGCTGCTCTTCAACGGGTCCCATACGCCATCCTTGCGCCGCGAACCGCCGTTTCGTCCCTTCGCCATGTCGAAATGCCTTTCAGTATTGCCGTCCGTGAAACCGGATATGTCGCTATAACGCCTTGAATCCAGGTATGATCTTGTTCGAAAAATCATTCCGTTCTACGGGTGCATGCTGTAGAGCAGGACAAACCCACGCCGATCGCATGTCCGGAGACTCCGCCGTCTCCACGATAAAGATCGAAGTTTAAGGAATTCTCATGAGCGCCACCGACCTCGCATCCCTGGAAAAGACCATCGAAGCCGCCTTCGACAATCGCGACAATGTGAACATGTCGACGAAGGGCGAGGTCCGTGATGCGGTCGAAGCGGCGCTCGATCTGCTCGATTCCGGCAAAGCCCGCGTGGCGACCCGCGGCGCCGACGGCGCCTGGACGGTCAATCAGTGGCTGAAGAAGGCGGTGCTCTTGTCCTTCCGCCTCAACGACATGGAAGTGGTCAAGGGCGGCTCCGGCAATTCCACCTGGTGGGACAAGGTTCCTTCGAAATTCGAGAACTGGGGCGAGAACCAGTTCCGCGCCGCGGGTTTCCGCGCCGTTCCCAACTGCGTCGTGCGCCGCTCGGCCTATATCGCGCCGAACGCCATCCTGATGCCCTCCTTCGTCAATCTCGGCGCCTATGTCGGCGAAGGCACGATGGTCGACACCTGGGCGACGGTCGGTTCCTGCGCGCAGATCGGCAAACATGTGCATCTGTCCGGCGGCGTCGGCATCGGCGGCGTGCTGGAGCCGATGCAGGCCGGCCCGACGATCATCGAGGACAATTGCTTCATCGGCGCCCGTTCCGAAGTGGTCGAGGGCTGCATCATCCGTGAAGGCTCCGTGCTCGGCATGGGTGTTTACATCGGCAAGTCGACCAAGATCGTCGACCGCGCCACCGGCGAGGTGATGTACGGCGAAGTGCCGCCCTATTCCGTCGTCGTCGCCGGCTCGATGGCCTCGGCCAATGCGACGATGGCAAACGGCCAGCCGGCGCCGCACCTCTACTGCGCCGTCATCGTCAAGCGCGTCGACGAACAGACCCGTTCGAAGACCGGCATCAACGAGCTGCTCAGAGATTGATGACACCGGGGCATTGATCCGGTAAACAGGCGACGTCTCTTTGAGCGAGGCGGCCTCGCCTTGCCATGTCTTTGCCATTCCCGCCGGATAGTTCGACCGCCATGACCGCTACCGATCCCGTCGCCAATCTGCAAACGCTGATTCGCTGCCCCTCCGTCACACCAGCCGAAGGCGGCGCGCTGACGGCGCTGGAAGCGATGCTTACACCGCTCGGCTTCAAAGTCGACAAAGTGAGAGCGAGCGAAGAGGGAACACCCGATATCGAGAACCTCTATGCCCGCCTCGGCGGCGAGGGTCCGCACTTGATGTTTGCCGGCCATACCGATGTCGTGCCGGTTGGCGATGAAGCCGCCTGGGCGCACCCGCCTTTTGCCGCGGAGATATCAAAGGGCGAGCTCTTCGGACGCGGCGCCGTCGACATGAAGGGCGGCATCGCCTGTTTCGTCGCCGCCGTCGCCCGTCATATCGAAAAAAACGGGCCGCCGGCCGGCTCGATCTCTTTCCTCATCACCGGCGACGAAGAAGGCCCGGCGATCAACGGCACGATCAAACTGCTGCAATGGGCGGCGGAGCGAGGCGAACGCTGGGACGCCTGCCTTGTGGGAGAACCGACCAATCCGGACCGGCTCGGCGACATGATCAAGATCGGCCGGCGCGGCTCGCTGTCAGGCAGGATCATCGTACACGGCGTTCAGGGCCATGCCGCCTACCCGCACCTCGCCGACAATCCGGTGCGCGGCGTGCTGCAGCTGACGCAGGCGCTGATGGATCCGCCCTTCGACGGTGGCACCGACGATTTCCAGCCGTCGAACCTCGAAGTGACGACGGTCGATGTCGGCAATCCGGCCACCAACGTCATTCCGGCCAAGGCATCGGCAAGCTTCAACATCCGCTTCAACGACAGCTGGACCGTCGACACGCTGCGTGCGGAAATCCTGCGGCGGCTCGAGGCCGCTGCCGGCAACGGCCAGCTGCGGCCGGGCCGGGAGCCGGTGAAATACGATATCGTCTGGGCCGACCGGCCGAGCCATGTCTTCCTGACCCGCAACAACGCCCTGATCGCCTCGCTGTCTTCGGCCATCGAGAGCGCGATCGGCCGCTCGCCGCAGCTTTCGACCACGGGCGGCACGTCGGACGCCCGCTTCATCAAGGATTATTGTCCGGTCGTCGAGTTCGGCCTTGTCGGTCAGACGATGCACATGGTCGACGAGCGTGTCGCCGTTGCCGATCTGGAGACGCTGACGGCGATCTACGAAACCTTCATCGACCGCTGGTTCGCTCATGCCGGGTCTTAGGGAAGTCCAGTATTATCTGGCCGGCCTCTGGCTGCTGATCCGGATGGATCCGCGCGGCTTCCGCTTCCTCGATCTATCGGAGCGCGGCGTCAACCGCTCGTTCTGGGCGATGGCCTGGTGCCTGCCGCCGATGGGCATTTCCTGGCTCTGGTGGCGACAGGCCTTCCTGCGGTCGATGCCGCCCGAGGCCGATGTCGATCTTGCCTTCTACATCAGGCTCGCCCTCGTCGAGGTCGCCAACTGGTTCGTGCCGCTGGTCTTTGCCGGGCTGCTGCTGCTTGCCTTCCGCATGGGCGAGCGCTTCGCCCCCGTCGTCGTCAGCGTCAACTGGCTCGGCGTGCCGCTCTCCTATATCAACGGTCTGCTATTGGCGCTGGTGTTCTTCCTGCCCGGCACCGTCGGCCTCGTCTCGCTGCTGCTCCTCGCCTTCATGCTGGCGCAGATCTTCGCCCTGGCCCGCATTCTCAGGATGATCTGCCACGATCACGCGCTGATGGTCGGGGCGCTGACGCTGGTGCTGCTCGTGCCATCGATGATCCTTTCGGAATATCTGCAGCACTTCCTCGGCATCTACCCGGCCTGACCCGCGGTATCGCATGAGCATCAGAGATCGTCGTCGTTTTCGTCGGCGGGCCTGCGGCGGTCAGTGATCACCTCGGGATAATCCACCTGCAGGAAATAGAGCCCTTCGGACGGCGCCACCGGGCCGCAGGCCTTGCGGTCCTGCGCCTCGAGCGCTGCCTGCACATCTCCAGGGGTCCATTTGCCTTCGCCGGCAAGCTTCAGCGTGCCGGCGAAGGAACGGATCTGGTTGTGGAGGAAGCTCTGCGCCGTGGCGCGGATCTCGATCAATTCGCCGTTTCGCGTCACGTCAAGACGGTCGAGCGTGCGCACCGGGCTGTTCGCCTGGCAATGGGCGGAGCGGAAAGTGGAGAAATCGTGCCGCCCGACCAGCCTCTGGGCGGCGGCGTGCATGACCTCGTGATCGAGCGTCTTCGGCACCCACCAGGCCTTGCCGGCTTCGAGCGCCAGCGGTGCCCGGCGGCTGACGATGCGGTAGAGATAATGGCGCCGCAGTGCGGAAAAGCGGGCATCGAAAAAATCGGGAACCGCCTCGACGTCGAGAATGGAGACACGCTCGCCGGCAAGCCTCAGATGCGCGTTCAGGGCATTTTGCAGCTTGTAGGGCGACCAGTCCTTGGAAAGATCGGCATGGATCACCTGTCCCATGGCGTGAACGCCGGAATCGGTGCGGCCGGCGCCGCGGATCGACACGGTCTCGCCGGTCAGCGACAGCACCGCAGCCTCGATCGCCCCCTGCACCGAGGGGCCGTTCTCCTGCCGCTGCCAGCCGACATAGGGGCCGCCGTCATATTCGACGGTCATGCGGAAACGCGGCATCAGGAAAGCCTCGTGCCGGCTGCAAGTGGCGTGCCCCGGAGGAAATCGGATGCGGCAAGCGGCTTGCCACCTGCCTTCTGCAGCCTGGTCAGCCGCACCGCGCCGGAAGCACAGGCGACGACGAGATCGTCGGTCAGCAACTGTCCGGCGGTCCCCTGCCCCTCAGCCAGCTCCGAGCCCAGCACCTTCACCCGTTCCGGCTTGCCGCCGAGCTCCAGCTCGAACCAGGCGCCCGGAAACGGTGCCAGGCCGCGGATATGGTTGTGCACATCCCGCGCCGGCCTGGCGAAATCGATGCGCGTCTCGGCCTTGTCGATCTTGGCGGCATAAAGCACGCCGTCTTGCCGCTGCGGCGTCAGCGGCAGGTCGGTCATTTCGAGCTTCACCATGGCTTCCGCCATCGCCTTGGCGCCGACCTGCATCAGCCGGTCGTGCAGTTCGCCGGCCGTCATGTTCGGGCCGATCTCGACTTCGCGGCTGAGCGCCACGGGGCCGGTGTCGAGACCCTTGTCCATTTTCATCACCATCATGCCGGTCTTTTCATCGCCGGCCATGATCGCCCGCTGGATCGGCGCAGCACCCCGCCAGCGCGGCAGCAGCGAGGCATGGCCGTTATAGCAGCCGTCGCGGGTGCCGTTCAAAACCGCCTCCGGCAGCAGCAGCCCGTAGGCGACGACGACGGCGACATCGGCCTTGAACGCGGCAAACCTCTCGCGCTCCTCCGCATCCTTGAAATTGACCGGCGTGAAGACCGGCAGGCCGAGCAGTTCGGCCGCCTGGTGCACCGGCGATTTCTGCAGATCGAGCCCGCGCCGCCCGCCCGGCCGCGGCGGCTGCGTATAGACGGCGACGATCCTGTGGCCGGCATCGACGAGCAGGCGCAGGGTCGGAACGGAGAACTCCGGGGTTCCCATGAAAATGATGCTAAGAGACATTCTATCTCGCCAATTGAGGATCAGCCGTCTTCAAACGGGTTTACGAGCTTGAGATCAAGCCCCTCGAAATCTCGGATGTTGCGGGTGGCGAGCGTGGCGCCGTTTGCAAGGCAGATGGCGGCGATCATCGCGTCCTGGACCGAAATCGGCCGCCCTACGCTTTCGCGCTTTGCCCGCAGGCGGCCGGTTGCCATGGCCGCTTGCAAATCCCAACCGACGATACGGTCACGGAATTGGCCTTTCACTAAATTCTCGATGGCACGAAAGAAGCGATCCGATCCCGTCTTCAGGCGAACTCTTTCGGCCCCATAAATCTGCTCCATCAAGCCGACGGTGCAAAGCCAGATTCTCGCGCTGTCCTGCCGCAACATCCAGGCTTTCACCTGTTCATTCGGCAACGACCTGGCGAATTCGGAAACCACATTCGTATCAAGTACGATCATTCAAGGTCCTCGAACGGCCGGCCAAAGTCCTTTTTACGCGCGGCCTCGATTTCTCCCATGATCGCAACGAATTCGTCGTCTACTGCGTCTTCTCTTTCGAAAGCGGCGCGTATGGCGGCATAGGCCGACCCGGTTTCGGGCTTTGCTGCGTTTTTTCTTTGAAGCGCCTCCCGCAAAAGCTCCTTGGCCTCGTCGGAAAGACTGTTTCCGCTCCGCTGCGCCGCTTCCGCAATGTCTCGCTTCATTGCTTCGGAGATATTTCTAATCAGAAAATCACCCATGCGGCACCTCCATCATGATATCGGTGATATCATAGGGCTTCGCTGGCGCATTTTCAATGCAACGCTCAGAGCGCCTTCGATTTCGCCGCCTTGGTGAACTTCTTGATCACCATCTCCCGCTTCAGCCGCGAGATGTGGTCGATGAAGAGCACGCCGTTCAGGTGGTCGATCTCGTGCTGCAGGCAGGTGGCGAGCAGCCCATCGGCTTCCACCGTCTGTTCCTTGCCGTTGCGGTCGAGATATTTGACCGAGACGGCAGCCGGGCGCTCGACCTCGGCATAATAGTCAGGAATCGACAGGCAACCTTCCTCATAGACCGAGCGCTCGTCGGAGGATTTGACGATCTCGGGATTGATGAAGACCTGCGGCTGCTTTTCCTCGCCCTCGCGGGAGACGTCGATAACCAGCATGCGGCGCGGCACGCCGATCTGGATTGCAGCAAGGCCGATGCCCGGCGCGTCGTACATGGTTTCCAGCATGTCGTCGGCAAGGCGCTGCAGGTCGGCATCCACACGCTCGATCGGCTTGGAGAGCTGACGGAGAACGGGGTCGGGAAGGATGATGAGTGGCTTGATGGTCATGGGCGTTCCCATAACCCATCTTTTCCCGCTATGGAATTATCCGACGAGCGGGGAAGACGCTTTTTTGCATCCCCGCCCGGAATTTCGCCATATTCGCATCAAGCCGCCCGGCGAGCGGTGATGGCAGCATGGCCTTCCGGCCGGGCGCGGAAGCGGCGCAGCAGCTCGATCAGTTGGTCCACCTCGTCCTTGAGGCGGCCGGTTTCCGCCGACGTGCGCTCGACCATGCCGGAATTCTGCTGGGTGATCTCGCCCATGCTGCGGATCGCCACACTGACCTCGTTGACGCCGGTCGCCTGATCGCGGGCGGCAGCGGCGATATCGGCGACGAAGCGGTTGATGATGTCGATGCGGCCGATCATGTCGTTCAGCGCCTCGCCGGTGCTGGAGACGATGCCGACACCCTCATTGACCTGGGTCGAACTCTGCGAGATCAGGTTCTTGATCTCCTTGGCGGCTTCGGCCGTGCGCTGGGCCAGCTGGCGCACTTCCTGGGCGACGACGGCAAAACCCTTGCCGGCATCGCCGGCGCGCGCTGCCTCGACGCCGGCGTTCAGCGCCAGCAGATTGGTCTGGAAGGCGATCTCGTCGATGACGCCGATGATCTTGGAAATCTCCGTCGAGGATTTCTCGATGCCGGCCATCGCCGAGACGGCGCTGGTGACGAGTTCACCCGAATTCTTCGCCTTCTGCTGCGTCTCGCGTACGGCGTCCGAAGCCTTCTCGGCATTGGCGGCGGTCTGGCCGACGCTGACGGAAAGCTGCTGCAGGGCGGCCGAACTCTCCTCGACGCCCGCCGCCTGCTGGGCAGTGCGCAACGCCAGGTCATTGGTCGCATTGGAGATGACGTCGGCGCCGTTCATGATATGGCCCGACGTGTCGCGCACCGATGCGAAGGACTGGCGAAGAGCCTTGACGGCACGATTGTAATCCTCGGCCATCTGCCGGAAATTGCCCGGCAGGTCGGATGGCAGGGTGGCCTCGAGATCCCCGCTCGACAGCGCCTCCAGACCGCGGCGCAGCTGCTCCAGCGCCATCGTCTGATCAGCCTCGGCTTGGGCGCGCTGCTCTTCAAGAGCCTGGCGCTTGGCTTCAAGCGTCTCGAGATAGACCGAGATGGAATAATCCATGTCGAGCATGCCCGCCTTGATGACCGCCGACAGCTTCTCGGCGAGCAGTTTACCCTGCTGGCGCGCGAAGACCGACGGCCACTGCTTCTCCATGATGCCCTTGACGAGTTCGGAGATGACGAGGGCATAGCCGCCGACATACCAGCGCGGCTCCAGCCCGATGCGGGCATGGGTGCGGCCGACCGCGGTCACGCCATCGACATAGCTCTCGTCGTAGGCGCCGCTGGCGAGATTGGCCCAATGATCCTGCTGGCGCTTCTTGGCATGGCCGACATGGTTCTTATCGGAAAAGAAGCCCGAAACGGCGGGGGTCTTGGCGATCTTGGCGTAGAATTTATCGAGGGCGCCGCCGATCAGCTCTGTAATGACAGGGCGCAGATCCCGCATCGACTTGCGCGCCGCCTCGTCCAGTTCGATGAAATCGAGGCGCTGCCTGAGGGCATTGTCGGTCTGCTGGGATGTCATGGAAATCTCTGTATTTGGCGCGACGCGCGGGAGGGAATTTCTGCGATGCAGGTTTGGCGAATATGGTTGAGCAATCGTTAAGTCGGGCTGCGATTTCTCTTCCATGAGTGGAAGCCCGCTCGCGAAGATAGAGCGTATGGCCAATTTCGTTCACGTTTTGATCTTCATATCGCCGTTTCTTCTGTTATGGTTGCGGCATGACCGTCCATTCCGAATCGCTCGCCCTTTCGCTTACCTCGATCAGCCCGGCCATGCTGGCGCTTGCCGGCGGGCTTCTCGCGGCCCTCGTCGTCCTGATTATCGTCCTTTTCCTGCGCGCCGGCGGCCTTCGCCGTGAACAGGCGGAGGAAGCGGAGCTGCGCGCCAGGGAAGGCGAGGCGCGCATGGCCGAGCTTTTGAAGATTCAGGCGGAGATGCAGGGCCGCATTGCGGCCATGGCCGAGGTTTTCGGCGCGCGTCAGAGCGAGCTCAACCAGGCAATCAGCCAGCGTCTCGACGGCATGTCGCAGCGCGTCAGCTCGACAATTACGGAGCAGACGAAATCGACGCATGAGAACCTGCAGCGGCTGCAGGAGCGGCTGGCGATCATCGATGCCGCGCAGAACAATATCCAGACGCTCGCCAAGGACGTCGTCGGACTGCAGGCGATTCTCTCGAACAAGCAGACGCGCGGCGCCTTCGGCCAGTCGCGGATGGAGACGATCGTCGCGGACGGCCTGCCGATGGGCGCTTATGCCTTCCAGCAGACGCTTTCGAACGGCTCGCGGCCGGACTGCACCATCCGCATGCCGAACGGCGCGCCGCCGCTCGTCATCGATGCAAAGTTCCCGCTCGAAGCCTGGAACGCCATCCGCGACGCCGGCAGCCCCGAGGCCGCCAAGATCGCCGGCCAGCAGTTCCGCCGCGACATGGAGATCCATATCCGGGATATTTCGGAGAAATATCTGATTCAGGGGGAAACCCAGGAGACGGCCTTTCTCTTCGTGCCGTCAGAATCGATTTTCGCGGAGATCCACGAGAACTTCGAGGCCCTGGTGCAGAAGGCGCACCGGGCGCGCATCGTCATCGTATCACCATCACTGCTGATGCTGTCGATCCAGGTCATCCAGGCGGTGCTGAAAGACCAGCGCATGCGGGCGCAGGCGCATCTGATCCAGGGCGAGGTGGCGCTGCTGATGGACGATCTCAGCCGCCTCGACGAGCGGGTGCGCAAGCTGCAGGGCCATTTCGCCATGGCGCAGAAGGATATCGACATGGTGGTCACGTCAGCCGACAAGCTCACCAGGCGCGGCGCCAAGATCGAGGCGCTGGAATTCGAGGCAGGCGGCGACGCCAAACCCGCCCGCCACGACGAGACTCCGGCCAAATCCGTGGAAAGCCGTACTGGCCTTCTCAAGCTTCGGGTGGTTGACGAGGAGTGATCGCTTCGGGCAGTGTCTCGCCCCATGAAATAGCAGGAGCATGATGTCATTCGCATGCTCCAAAGGACGGGACAGCCTGATGATCACAGTTTTCGGATCCATCAACATGGATCTCATCGCCACGACCGAGCGACTGCCAAAGCCCGGCGAGACGGTGGCCGGCAACGGTTTTGCCACGGCCGCCGGCGGCAAGGGCGCCAACCAGGCGCTGGCAGCCCGTCGCGCCGGCCGCTATGTGCACATGGCCGGCGCCGTCGGCAAGGATGCTTTTGCCGCCGATGCTCTCGCCCTGCTCGATGAGGCCGGAACCGACCTCTCCCTCGTCAAGCATGTCGACGGCCCCACAGGCACGGCGCTGATCCTCGTGGGCGGCGACGGCGAGAACATGATCGCCGTGGTTCCGGGCGCCAACGGCTTGGTCACGCCTGCGGATGCGGAAATCGCGATCGGCCGCATGAACGAAGGCGACATGCTGATGTTGCAGCTCGAGGTGCCTGTCGCGGCCGTCGAACGCGCGCTCTCGGCCGCGCGCGCCAAAGGCATCACCAGCATCCTCAACCTCGCCCCCTTGATCCCCGATGCACCGCGTCTCGGTCGCCTGGCCGATATCGTCATTGCCAATGAGACCGAGTTCGAGCGGCTCGCCGGACAGAACGGCATGGACACGCAAGAGCGCGAGGCAGCGCTTGTCCGCCTGCATCAGGAGACCGGCCAGACGCTGATCGTGACGCTCGGTGGTGACGGCGTCATCGCCATCCGCGACGGGGTCATTTCACGGGCGCAAGGGTTGGCGATCGATCCTGTCGACACGGTCGGAGCGGGAGACACCTTCTGCGGCTATTTCGCCGCCAGCCTCGATGACGTGGATTTTCCGACGGCGCTGCGCCGCGCGGCGGTCGCCGGTTCACTCGCATGCCTCAAATCAGGCGCGCAACCGTCGATTCCTTTGAGCGAGGAAGTCGCAGACAGAATATAGGCTGGCCTCCTTGCGAAAGGTGGCCGGACCTCCCTTCGAGTTTTGAGGGGATTTCTGCGGCTTTCCTCATATAAACCCCTAAAGTTTCACTCAAATTTAAGAGGTCTCCGGCGATCTTCCCAGTGATCGCCGGGTCTTCGCGCTTGCGGATCCGCGGCTCATGCGGCTGCTCCATGACGGAGCCATGCCTTCGCTCCTGTGCCGAAGAATGCCCCTTCGGCGCATCCTTGCCCGAGGACCCCATGTTCATCTTTCGCATGAAATCGCTTGCGGCGAAGCTTATCGTCATCACCGGCATCGCCATCGCGCTTGTTCTCATCGTTTCGAATTTCTTCCTCATCGGCCAGACCCGGGATCGCGTCCAGACGCTGACGATGGATCAGGCCAACCTCGAAGCAAAATCGATCGCCAATGAAATCGCCGCCAATGTCGGCGAGCTCGCCAGTGCCGCGCGCAGCATGATGGGCGTTCTCGGCCGCGCCCATGACGGCAAGTCGCTCGATCGCAAGGGCATGATCAACGTGCTGAAGGCCAATCTCGAACAGAACGCCTTTGCCTTCGGCAGCTGGTTCTGCGAGCAGCTCGGCGCGCTCGACGGCAAGACCACCGAGATCGCCAACAATAATGACGAAGGCACGAACAAGAACGGCGCCTTCACGCCCTATTGGTCGAAGACCAAGGACGGTGGCATTCAATACTCCACCTTCGACAATGACTATACCGCCGAATGGTGGAAGCTTGCTGCCGACAGCGGCAAGGGCGCGATCACAACCCCCTATCTCGCCCAGGGAACAGATGTACCGACGCTGCTGACATCAATTGCCTATCCCGTCATAGCGGGCGGCAAGATGATCGGTGTCGGCGGTGTCGACATCTCGCTGAAGTCGCTGACCGACAAGCTGCAGGCGCTGCATCCCTTCGGCTCGGGGCGCGTGACGCTGCTGTCGCAGGCCGGCAACTGGATCGTCGCGCCGATCCCCGACCTGATGACGAAACAATATGACGGCGAAGGCGCCGACGTCGTCAAGGCGGCGCTGTCGAACAAGCAGCCCGGCCTTGTCAGGAATCTCACTTATGACGGCCTCGACCCCTTCGACCGCGTCGTCTATCCGTTCGAAGTCCCCGGCGTCAACGCCACCTGGGTCGTGCTTGTCGATGTCCCGCACACGGCGATCAACGCGCCGGTGCAGGACCAGACCTACATGATGATCGCCACCGGCCTGATCGTGCTCGGTGCGGTGATGCTCGCGCTCTATTTCGCCGTCCGCTCGCTCGTACAGCGGCCGCTCGGCAGCCTTGTCGCTAGCGTCAAAACGCTCAGCGACGGCGAATATGCCGAACCCATCGCTGCCCAGGACCGTACCGACGAAGTCGGTTCGGTCGCCAAGGCGCTCGAAGGCTTCCGCTTCAAACTCGCCGACTCCAGGCGCCTCGAAGACGAGGCCACCCACCAGCGACAGGCCGCCGAGACCGAGCGCAGCCGTTCGGAATCGGAACGGCAACAATCGGTGTCGCTGCAGCGTCATATCGTCTCGATCGTCGGCGCCGGCCTTTCCGAACTGTCCCAGGGCAATCTGGGTCACCGCATCACTGAGGAATTCCCCGGCGAATACGGCAAACTGAAGCAGGACTTCAACGCCGCGCTTGCGAGCCTCGAAGAGACCATCAACACGATGAATCTCAGCGTCGTCAATATCGGCGCCGGCACCGGCGAGATCAGCAACAGCGCTTCCGACCTCGCCAAACGCACCGAGCAGCAGGCGGCAAGCCTGGAAGAGACGGCGGCAGCGCTCAATGAGCTTACCGCCCAGGTCGATTCCAGTGCCGAGAATGCCCGCACGGCTGCCGACAACGTCAACCTCGCCTGCCAGGATGCCGAGAAATCAGGCGAAGTGGTGCAGAAAGCCATCGCCTCCATGCAGGGGATCGAGCAGTCTTCGACGGAGGTTTCGCGGATCATCGGCGTCATCGACGAAATCGCCTTCCAGACGAACCTGCTGGCGCTGAATGCCGGCGTCGAAGCGGCCCGCGCCGGCGAAGCCGGCAAGGGTTTTGCCGTCGTCGCCCAGGAAGTGCGTGAACTCGCGCAGCGTTCGGCCAATGCTGCCAAGGAGATCAAGACGCTGATCAACACCTCGGCCGTCCAGGTCAAGGAAGGCGTCGATCTCGTCGGGCGCGCGGGCGGCACGCTGCACAAGATCGCCGAACAGGTGATGGGCATCAACAGCCTCATCCGGCAGATCTCGGCATCGGCGAGCGAACAGGCGGTCGGGCTGAAGGAAATCAACCAGGCCATGAACCAGATGGATCAGGTGACGCAGCAGAATGCGGCGATGGTGGAGGAAGCGACCGCCGCCAGCGTGGCGCTCAACGACGAGGCGCAGACGCTGAAGGCGCTCGCCACACGCTTCAGCGTCTCCGGCTCCGCCAACGCGACTGCACTCGCCTCCGTGGCAAGGCAGATGCGTGCGCCGGCTGCAGCCCCCTCGCATTTCGCGGCCGCTCCCGCGGTCCGCCACGCCCCGGCGACCCGCCGCACCACGCCTCAATCGCATGGCTCGGCTGCCGTGGCTCAGGATAACTGGGAAGAGTTCTGACCGTTCAGCCCTGCATAAGAAAAAAAGGCGCCTGCGAAATCAGGCGCCTTTTTTCATTTAGGGATTATGCAGCTCAAGCAGCGTTCGACGTCTGCTCCTCGTTGAGGAAGGCGTAGATCGCCGAGGCGGAATCGGTGGCCCGCAGCTTTGCCACCAGGTCTTGATCGCGCAGGACGCGGGCGATGCGCGACAGGGCTTTGAGATGATCGGCGCCGGCGCCCTCCGGTGCCAGCAGCAGGAAGACGAGATCGACGGGCTGGTCGTCCAGCGCTTCGAAATCGACAGGCTGCTCCAGCCGGGCGAAGATGCCGACGATGGAATGAATGTTCACCAGCTTGCCGTGGGGAATGGCGATACCGTTGCCTACGCCGGTCGAGCCGAGGCGTTCGCGCTGCAGGATGACGTCGAAAATCTCCCGTTCGGAGAGCCCGGTGATCCTCGCGGCTCTTGCCGCCAATTCCTGAAGCAACTGTTTCTTGGAATTTACTCTGAGGGCGGGAATGATCGCATCCTGATGGAGCAAATCTGCCAATGCCATTTCTTTTTCCTTCTGTCGCCGGGATCAGATGATGCGAGGAGCGGCGGCGATACCGCCGCTCACCGCCCTGATCTCAGCCTTTGATATTGGCTGAATCGATCCAGCCAATATTTCCGTCGTGCCGACGATAAACGATATTCAGATGTTCCTTGCCGGGACTGCGGAACAGGAGAAGCGGCTCATCGGTCATGTCGAGCGCCATCACGGCGGTGGCGACGGACATGGTCTTCAACTGCTTCGTGCTTTCAGCGACGATTGCCGGGGCGAAATCGTCGGGAATTTCATCCTCGTGATCAGGAACGGAGTCCATGACCGTGTAGGAGACTTCTGCAAAGCCATTCAGGTGGTTTCCGGCATGATGGTCCTTCAGCTTGCGCTTGTAGCGGCGCAGACGCTTCTCGATGCGCTCGGAAGCGGCGTCGAAGGCAAGCAGCGGATCGGTTGCTTCGCCGGCGGCATGCAGCACCACCCCGCTGTCGAGATGAAGCTTGCAGTCTGCCGAGAAACGAGAACTCGCCTTTTCGACGGTCACCTGGCCGGAATACCCCCCGTCGAAGTATTTCGTGATGGCCATAGCAATTTGGTCCTCGATCTTTTGACGGAAGGATTCACCAATTTCCATATGTTTCCCGGATACACGCACACTCATGGAGTTTCCCTTCTTATGGTCGTTTGCGGGTATCAGTTTACGCCAAGCCTCAGGTTCATCCAAGCACTTCGCGCAATCTCAAGCAAGATCGGCGTGGGCCTGCGGGCCCTCGGTGCCCTTTGGATGATGGGGATAACTTCAAAAAGCGCTCACGGCGTCGATTGCGGCGGGCTTCTAGCCAGAGCTTACCAGAAAGTCAATAGGAGGCCGAATCAGCCCCGGGTCGCAGAAGCTGTAGCAAATCTCCTGCGGAAGGAGCCTTCCAGCAACTTCCTTTCATGAGCTCACGCGCTTCGGGCCTGCGTTGTGCGCGGCATCGTCATGGCGATGACACCGAGAATGACGCAGGTGAGCCCGATCCAAGCCGTCGGGCTCAGGCTTTCACCGAGGAAGACGATACCGATCGCGACACCGATCGGCACGCGGAGATAGGCTTGCGACGTGGTTCCGACCGAACCCAGCGTCTGAACGAGGCGGAAATAGATCGTAAAGGCAAGCGCCGTCGAAAAGGCGGAAAGGGCAAGCAACGCCAGTACCGATGCGGCCGAGGGATCGAGCCCCCACGGCCGATCGACGATCAGGCTCACGGGCATCAGAATGACCGCGCCCGAGATCAGCGAACCGGCCGCCGGCACAGCGGGATCAAGGCCTCTGAAGTTCTTGCTGAAAATCGCGGCCCCGGCATAACAGATGGTCGCCAGGATGATGGCAAGCTGCGCCATCAGGCTTTCGCCAAGACCGCCGAGCGCTTCGACGCCGATGACGAGGCAGATGCCGGCAAGCCCGGAGACGACGCCGAATAGCTTTCGCGCCGTCGCCTGCTCATGGCGGGTTATCGACACGGTCAGCAGGAAGGTGAAGATCGGCGTCGCCGAATTCAGGATCACCGCCAGTCCGGCATCGACGGACTGCTCCGCCCAGGCGATCAGAGTGAAAGGAATGACGCTGTTCAGACAGGCCTGGACGACGAACAGGCGCCATGTCGCGCGGTCGCGCGGCAGGCGGACATGCCGATGGCGAAGCACGGCCAGCAGAATGGCGCCGGCGATCAGTGTGCGCACCGCGATCAAGGTCACCGGCGGGATCGTTTCGACCCCGATCTTGATAAAGGTGTAGGAAGAACCCCAGAGGGTCGCCAGCACCAAAAGCAGGACAAGTTCTTTGGCAAGCTTCGGATTTTGCGGCGTCATAGGCACATCGATATTCGTTTAAGACACGGGAGAAATAGGCCAATTTGCGAAGTGGATGCTTCGATCACCGTCGAAGCGTCCTGCTGCCTCAGAAGCCCGCGACCTTGGCGAGCGCCCGTTTCTCGCGGCGGCGCTGGACCGAGGAAGCGATGTTCATCGCTTCCCGGTATTTCGCGACCGTGCGGCGGGCGAGATCGATGCCGCCCTTCTTCAGCATGTCGACGATATCGTCATCGGAGAGCACCGCGTCGGGGCTCTCCTGCATGATCAGCGCGCGGATCTTGTGGCGCACGGCCTCGGCCGAATGGCTGTCGCCGCCCTCGACCGCGCCGATCGACACGGTGAAGAAATATTTGAGTTCGAAGAGGCCGCGCGGCGTCAGCATATACTTGTTCGAGGTGACGCGGCTGACGGTGGATTCATGCATCTTGATCGCCTCGGCCACCGTTTTCAGGTTCAGCGGCCGCAAATGGTCGACACCGTGTAGCAGGAAGGCGTCCTGCTGGCGGACGATCTCGCTTGCCACCTTCATGATGGTCTTTGCCCGCTGGTCGAGGCTGCGGGTCAGCCAGTTGGCGCTCTGCAGGCACTCGGAAAGGAAGGCATGATCCTCGCCGTTCCGGGTCACGCGGGAAAAATAGGACTGATTAACAAGCACGCGCGGCAGCGTATCCGGATTGAGCTCGACCAGCCAGCCACCCTCCGCCGAGGGCCTGACGACGACATCGGGCATGATCGCTTCGGAAACACCCGTCTCGAAACCGCTGCCGGGCTTCGGATTGAGCTGGCGGATCTCGCCGAGCATGTCGAGAAGATCTTCCTCGTCAACGCCACAGAGCCGCTTCAGCGTAGCGAAGTCGCGCCGGGCCAGGAGTTCGAGATTTTCGACCAGCGCCTGCATGGCAGGGTCGTAACGGTCCTTCTGCCTGAGCTGGATCGCCAGGCATTCGGCGAGGCTGCGGGCAAAAACACCCGGCGGATCAAGCGTCTGGAGAGCGGCGAGCACGTGTTCGACCTGCGTGAGACTGGTGCCGAGCCGCTCGCCGGTCTCGACCAGATCGACCTGGATGTAACCGGCATCGTCGAGCTGATCGATAAAATTCTGCGCGATCAGCCGGTCGCTCATATCGGGCAGCACGAAGGGGATCTGCTGAGCGAGATGATCGCGCAGCGACACCTGGCCGGCGACAAAATCGTCGAGATCGTAATCGGCGCCGTCGGCGCTGCCCGGCATCGACTTCCACTGACCGACGAGTTCCGGTGCGTCGAGGCGCTGCGGACCACCGTCATCGGGAAAGACATTGGTGTAATTGGCGTCGAGCTCGTCGTTCAGCCGGCTGCTGCTTTCGCTGCCGCCATTGTCGTACCAGTCACTCGACAGCGCCTCGGCGCGATTGTCGGCGCCGTCGTCCGAGCCGGCGTCCTCCGGCGAATGACCGAACTGCTCGTCCTCGCCTGCCGGCCGTTCGTCGCCCGCCTCGCCGTCATTCGACGGAAATTCGAGCAGCGGGTTCTTCTCCACTTCCTGAGCGATGAACTGAGTGAGCTCGAAATGGGTCATCTGCAGCAACTGGATGGATTGCATCAGTTGCGGCGTCATGACCAGGGACTGGCTCTGGCGCAGAAATAGATTGGCGGACAGTGCCATGACGGACGCGAAACTCCCTCGACTCCAGGAAACCGCGCCCGATCCACGCTTCAGGCCACGGAAATCCGAGTTGGCCCAAAAATTGCTTTTTTATCTCATTTGGTCAAGCGGAACTACGCGGCAAGGTGAATCGGCGCGAGATCAGAGGCTGAAATTGTCGCCGAGATAGAGCCGGCGCACTTCCGGATTGTTGACGATGTCGTTCGCCCGGCCGTGGGTCAGCACCTCACCGGCATGGATGATATAGGCGCGGTCGATGAGGCCAAGCGTCTCACGCACATTGTGGTCGGTAATGAGAACGCCGATGCCGCGGGCCGTCAGGTGGTGGACGAGGTTCTGGATATCGGCGACCGAAATCGGGTCGACACCGGCGAAGGGCTCGTCGAGCAGCATGAAGGTCGGGTCGGTTGCAAGCGCTCGGGCGATTTCAAGACGGCGGCGTTCGCCGCCGGAAAGGGCGACGGCCGCGCTCTTGCGCAGCTTTTGGATATGAAATTCCTCCAGCAGCTCGTTCAGCTTCTGCTCGCGCTCGGCCTTGTCCTTCACATGCACTTCGAGGACGGCGCGGATATTTTCTTCCACCGTCAGTCCGCGAAAGATCGAGGCTTCCTGCGGCAGGTAACCGACGCCGAGGCGCGAGCGGCGGTACATCGGCATGGTCGTGACATCATTTCCGTCGATCTCGATCGTGCCTTCATCCACCGGCACCAGGCCGGTAATCATGTAAAAGCAGGTCGTCTTGCCGGCGCCGTTCGGGCCGAGCAGGCCGACGGCTTCGCCGCGACGCACCACCAGGGAGACGCCGTTGACGACACGGCGCGTCGCATAGGTCTTGGTTAGACCACGGGCGATCAGCGTTCCCTGATAGCGGCTCTTGTCGGCGGCACCCGCAGCGTGCGGCTCAGGCCTGCCGAACATGGTGGATAGCGATGATAATTTCACGTGGGAGGCCGGTTCAGTTCTGCTTCTGCGCGTTCGGCTGCGATTTCGGATCGAGCTGAATCTGGACACGACCGCCGCAGCTTTCAAGCTCCGCCTGGCCGGTTTGCATGTGAACGGTCAGCTTGCAGCCGGTGAAGACGTTCGGACCGTCCGACAGAATGACCTTGTTTCCCTGATCCGCGGTCAGGATGAATGTCTGCGAGGCCATGTCGAAATTGCCGTCGTCGGCAGTTGCCGTCTGCGTGCCCGAGACCAGGTAGACCTTGTCCGTCACCAGGATCTTGTCGATATCCGCACTTCCCGACGCCAGCGAGGCCGACTGCTCGGGCTTCGCCTCGGGTTGAGCCGGCGCGCCGGCGCCCGACTTTGCCGCCTTGTCCTTGTAATAAACCGTCATCTTGCCGGACTGCATCGTCGTCGTGCCCTGGACGACCTTGACGTTGCCGGTGAAGAGCGCCGTGTGCTCCTGGTCATGGATCTCCAGCTTGTCGCTTTCGATCTGGATCGGCTGGTCGTTGGAAAGCTTCATGCCCGACATGGTGGTCGACTGCGCCCCCGCGCCCGAGACCGTCAGAATAAGGGCAAATGCGCCGGCAACGAATGCGATGCCCGTCTTGCAAGCTGAAATGCGACAATCTTTTGTCATGGGTGACCCGGCTGGTTAAGTGCCCTGTTTATGAATGGTGGATGGATCGACATTCATGCGAACATTCCCCTCGAATGTGATCACGCGCCCCTTATCGGTTATCTCCAGCGTCTTCGCAACAATGGAAGCATTGTCCTTTGTGATGGTGACGGGGTCGTCGCTGCGCATGTTGCCGCCCTTGATATCGAGCCGGGCGGACTGGAATTGCGCGTTGAGGCCGCTGCTCAGCACCAGGGTGAAGGGAGCCGTCATATGCAGGTTATCGGTGGCGCGATTATAATCGGCAGTCGAAGCGATGACGCGGGCGATCAGCCCATCATTCATCGGCACGGCGGCCTTGATGATCTCGAGGGTGATGAGATCGGGATTGCGGATATCCTGCAGCGCCCTTTCGGCAAGCATGGAATAATTGACGCCGTCGGAGTTGCGTCCGGCAATTGCCGGCTTTTCCATCACGACCTTGCCGTTCTCGATCTTGGCGCCTTCGAACTTGACGTTTTCGGGCAGGTACAGGCTCACCAAGGCCACCGTCGCAAGCGCGCCGGCGACGATAAGGGCGGCCAACGGCAGCAAGATCTTCAGCCGCCGCACGCGGGCGGAATGGAACAACGCATCGCCATAGGGGCTCCTGCCGGAGCCCGCATAAGCGGCATGTCCGTTGTTCTTCAGGGTATCGAGCATAGGTCTCGTTCCATGTGCGGTGATTGCCTCGCCTGCGTAACAAAGCCGGCCGGCAATCACAGTTCGTTTCGCATTATTACATTGGCTTGCCAATATGGAATTTTTTCTGCAACAAGCAACAAAACGGAAAAACATACAAAAGTGGCATTCATACGCGCCGCTGCCACCCATTTCACCGGATTCATCGGCGCCATGCCGACCCGGGCCAGCGCTGGAGGTTTCTATGGACAGTTCGATCATCGCGGATCGCCGGCGGCTGCGCCGCAAGCTCGGCTTCTGGCGCATCGTCGCGGTCGCCCTCATCGTGGCGCTCGGTTTTGCTTTTTACCGCTTCGCCGTCGGCGAGGCCGGCACGGCAAGTCCGCATATCGCCCATGTGACGATATCAGGGCTGATCGTCGATGATGACGAGCTGCTGGAGCGGCTAAAGAAGGTCGAGACCAGCGATCAGGTGAAGGCCGCGGTGATTTCGATCTCCTCGCCCGGTGGCACGACCTATGGCGGCGAAAAAATCTTCAAGGCGATCCGGGCGATATCAGCGAAGAAGCCCGTCGTCTCCGACGTGCGCACGCTGGCCGCTTCCGCCGGCTATATGGTCGCCACCGCCGGCGACACGATCATTGCCGGCGACAGCTCGATCACCGGCTCGATCGGCGTCATCTTCCAGTACCCGCAGATCCAGCCGCTGCTCGACAAGATCGGCGTGTCGCTGCAGGAGATCAAGTCCTCGCCGCTGAAGGCCGAGCCTTCGCCCTTCCACGAGGCGAGCGAGGAAGCCAAGGCGATGATCCGCAACATGGTGATCGACAGCTACAACTGGTTCGTCGACCTGGTGGCCGACCGGCGCAAGCTGCCCCGCGAGGAGGTGCTGAAACTCGCCGACGGGACGATCTATACCGGCCGGCAGGCGCTCCAGGCGAAGCTCGTCGATACGATCGGCGGCGAGGCGGAAATTCGCGCCTATCTCAAATCGCGCGGCGTCGACGCCGATCTGCCGATGGTGGATTGGGACAAGAAGAGCAACACGCCTTTTCTGCTCGCCGGAGCTGTTTCGCGGCTGATTACTATCCTGGGTTATGATGATCTCCTCAGGGGCCAGGATATCAATGGAATCCTACCCCCAAAGTTGCTTCTTGACGGGCTGCTTTCAGTTTGGCAGGTTGGCCGCGATTGATAAGAAATCAATAATTTAAGGGGGCGACTGTGATCAAGTCCGAATTGGTGCAGATTGTTGCGGCACGCAACCCGCATCTCTATCATCGCGACGTCGAAAATATCGTCAACGCGGTTCTCGACGAGATCACCGATGCACTGGCTGCGGGCAACCGCGTCGAATTGCGCGGCTTCGGCGCGTTTTCGGTCAAGAACCGCCCTTCCCGCTCCGGCCGCAACCCGCGCACCGGCGATACCGTCTTCGTTGAAGAGAAGTGGGTTCCCTTCTTCAAAACTGGCAAGGAACTGCGCGAGCGGCTCAATCCCGGCCAGGCCGACGAAGAGGATTGAGCGACGCGAGCCGCCTGCGGCGAAACCGCACTTGAACTTGAACACCGTTTTCCTATTCTGCTAGCGCATCGGCCCGAAAGTCGGAATCGATTTTCGGGCCGATGCTTATAAGGCGCATGGAGAGTTCAAATGGCCAAGAAGATTGTCAACCTATTGATTTTGCTGCCGCTCGGCGTCATCCTCATCGTCTTCTGCGTCGCCAACCGGCAGAGCGTCACGCTCGCCTTCAATCCCTTCAGGCCCGACGATCCGGTGCTTGCTGTTTCCGCACCCTTCTTCGTCTTCCTTTTCATCGCGCTGATAGCAGGCATGCTGATCGGCTCGGCCGCCACCTGGTTCAGCCAGGGCAAACACCGCAAGCGCGCCCGCACGGAGGCCAAGGAAGCCATTCGCTGGCAGGGCGAGGCCGACCGCCACAGGACCCGCGCGGAGGACATCGCCGGCCAGCTGCCGTCGCGGTGAGATCGGCTCACCGCCCGAGTCAAACCGGAGAAAAGCTCAGCTCCTCATAATCGCCTTCCGGCGACGCGCCATTGCCGGTCACGGCAAAACCGTGGGAAAGGTAGAAGGCCTTCGCCCGCCGGTTGTTCACCAGGCATTTCAGACGGTACTTATGTTGCGGCCACTCCGGCAGCGCCCGGAGCAGCGCCGTGCCGGCGCCAAGACCCTGAAACTCGGGTCTTATATAAAGCATGTGAATGAAATCGTCCTCCGGCCAGAGCGACAGGAAGCCGGCAAGGCTGCCATCGACATGCTCGCAGACGAAGATCGTCTCACCATTGGTATGAGCGGAGAAATCCTCGCGGTGAAACTTGCCGGGATCGACCCAGACGAATGTCTGGCGGCGCACGGAAAGATAAATGTCCGCGAGCATTTCCTGGTCTTCCGCCCGCGGCGGCCTGATGGTCCATGTCATCATGTCGGAATAGCTCAGGCGCAGGTCCGCGCCAAGCCGCAGCGAAAGCCTTCGACGCTCAATCCGCAGCCATTTTTGCAACGACCGCAGTATTGAAATCAGAGAAGAAGCCCTCGGCCAGCCGCTGCGAGGTCGAATCGAGCAGGCGTGCGCCGAACTGAGCGAGCCTGCCGCCGAGTTCGGCCTTGGCCCGATAGTGCAGGATCGTCTCCTCCCCCCTCGCCTCGAGTATGACATCGGCGCTGCCCCTGGCGAAGCCGGCAAGGCCGCCCTTGCCTTCCGCCGACAGCGTATAGCTTCTCGGCGCATCGATATTGGAAAGCGTCAGCAACCCATGGAAGGTGGCGGAGAACAGGCTGAGCTTGACCTTGATCGTCGCCTCGAAAGCGCTTGGCGATATCCGCTCGATGCCCTGGCAGCCGGGAATGCAGCCACGCATGATCTCCGGATCGTTGAGCGCTGCCCAGACCATGTCCCGCGGCGCGGCGATCAGCTCTTCGCCGGTGAAATCCATCCGATAAGCCCCATCTGCGATTCGCCCAACTTATCCAGCTGGAAACCGCTTTGCCAAGGCGGAGGGGAATGTTATCTGCGTTCCGAGCCCGAGCGAGGAATTGGCCGATGAACGAACTGAAGCCCTGGCGCGTGACGGCAAGCCGCATCACCTATGAAGACCGCTGGATCCGGGTGCGGAGCGACGATTGCGTCACAGCCGACGGAATCGTCATCGCGCCATTCCATGTGCTCGATTATCCCGACTGGATCAACGTGATCCCAGTCATGCCCGACGGACGGGTGCTGCTGACGCGGGAATACCGCCACGGCCGCGGCGAGTTCGTGCTCGGCCTCGTCGCCGGCGGTGTCGAAGCAGACGATGGCAAGACTGGCGACGGCAAGAGCGGCGATGCGGCGTTGGCGGCGGCACAGCGCGAACTGCGGGAAGAGACCGGCTATGAAGCCTCGACCTTCGTCAAGCTGCTCACCTCCTATCCGAATGCGGCCAGCCACAGCAACATGGTGACGAGCTGGCTGGCGCTCGGTCTGAGCCGGGCCGGCGAACCGCGTTTCGACCCCGGCGAGAAGGTCGAGCTGCTGTTTACCGATCTTGCCGCCATCCTCAGCGACCTGCAATCCGGCGCCGTCATCATGCAGTCGATGCATGTCGCTGCACTTTATGCGGCAGAAAGCTGGCTTCGGAGAGGGGCGCGTCCGAGGGCTTGAAATAGGCGCTGTGCCCGCAGGAGCTGTCCTCTCGCCGGGGCCGGCCAGCGCGCAGTTGATCCGGCACGGTCTTCTGGGCTACTGCATAGCCTGCAAGACACCCCGACAGAGACGCGGAAGAGCACGTTGAAACAAAGAGAACGCCGGCCGGGCCAGAAGAAGACATCAGCTCCCGCCGGTGAAAGCCGCAGGGACGATCGGGCCGGCCGATCACTGAAGCGCGTGGCACGCCCCGCGGCCACACGCGATACAGTTCGCGAGACTGCGCCGGCCGCGGTTTCGCGCCCGCTCGTGGCACGCAGCGGCGATCGGCCGGCGGAGCGCGTGCCCGTCATTCTCGAATCGCTCGGCGCCGGCGATTTCCACCTGATCGACAGCGGCGACGGCCAGAAGCTCGAGCAATATGGCCCCTACCGCATCATCCGCCCGGAGGCCCAGGCGCTGTGGCGGCCTTCGCTGGCGCCGCAAATCTGGGAGAAGGTCGATGCCGTGTTCACCGGCGATACCGACGAGGAAGGCACCGGCCGCTGGCGCTTTCCGAAGGCCGCACTCGGCGAGACCTGGCCGCTCAACTTGCTCGGCGTCGATTTTCTCGGCCGCTTCACCTCGTTCCGTCACGTCGGCGTCTTTCCCGAGCAGATCGTGCACTGGAGCTGGATGAAAGAGCAGGTTGAAAAGGCCGGCCGGCCGCTGAAGGTGCTGAACCTCTTCGGTTATACCGGCGTCGCCTCGCTGGTCGCCGCCGCTGTCGGCGCCGAGGTCACCCATGTCGACGCGTCGAAGAAGGCGATCGGCTGGGCGCGCGAGAACCAGGCGCTCGGGCGCATGGAGAAGCTGCCGATCCGCTGGATCTGCGAGGATGCGATGAAGTTCATCCTGCGCGAGGAACGCCGCGGCAGCCAGTACGACATCATCCTGACCGATCCGCCGAAATTCGGCCGCGGCCCCAATGGCGAAGTCTGGCATCTTTTCGAGCATTTGCCCTTGATGCTCGATGTCTGCCGCGAAATCCTGTCGCCCAAGGCGGTCGGCCTGGTGCTGACGGCCTATTCGATCCGCGCCAGCTTCTATTCGATCCACGAGCTGATGCGCGAAACGATGCGCGGCGCCGGCGGCGCGGTCGAATCCGGCGAGCTGGTGATTCGCGAGGCAGGCCTCGACGGCAAAACGCCGGGCCGCGCGCTTTCCACCTCCCTCTTTTCCCGCTGGGTGCCGCAATGAGCAAGGACTTCCACGATCAGGGGCCGCGGAGGGTCGGGCAGGTGAAGGAAGTCACCTCGCTCGCCAATCCGATCATCAAGGACATCAAGGCGCTGACCAACAAGAAGTCGCGGGAGGAAAGCGGGACTTTCCTCGCCGAAGGTCTGAAGCTCGTCATCGATGCGATCGAGCTCGGCTGGACGATCCGCACGCTGGTCTATGCCAAGGCCGCCAAGGGCAAGCCGCTGGTCGAGCAGATGGCGGCAAGGACCGTCGCCGCGGGCGGGCTGGTGCTCGAAGTCAGCGAAAAGGTGATTGCCGCGATCACCCGGCGCGACAACCCGCAAATGGTCGTCGGCATCTTCGAGCAACGCTGGACGCCGCTCAAGGGCATCCGGCCGCAGGAGGGTGAGACGTGGGTGGCGCTCGACCGGGTGCGCGATCCGGGCAATCTCGGCACCATCATCCGGACGGCCGATGCCGCCGGCGCGTCCGGCATTATTCTGATCGGCGAGACGACCGATCCCTTCTCGCTGGAGACTGTGCGGGCAACCATGGGCTCGGTCTTCGCCGTTCCGGTCGCGCGGGCGACGCCGGAGGAGTTCTTGGCCTGGCGGAAGTCGGCCGGCGTTTCCATCGTCGCCACCCATCTGGCCGGCGCGGTCGATTATCGCACGATCGACTACCAGAGGAAGCCCATCGTGCTCTTGATGGGCAACGAGCAATCCGGCCTGCCCGAGCAACTGGCCAAAGAGGCCGACGCGCTTGCCCGCATCCCGCAGCAGGGCCGCGCCGATTCCCTCAACCTCGCCGTCGCCACCGCCGTCATGCTTTTCGAGGCGCGCCGCCATCTCCTCTCACTTGCCGAGGGCAAATGACCGAACCGACGCATGCACGCCCCGCGCTGTTTTCGCGCCCGGCGCCGATCCTCTTCTTCATCCTCTTCGCCGTTCTGATCGACCAGGTCGTCAAGGTCGCCGTCGATCATTACCTGCCGCTGCAGGAAGCCGTGCCCGTCATTCCGATGTTGGCGCTCTACCGCACCTATAATCTCGGCGTCGCCTTTTCGATGCTGGAGGGCATGGACGGCTGGTTTATCGTCGGCATGCGGCTCGTCATCGTCACCTTCGTCATCTGGCTGTGGTACCGCACGGCAAAAGACCGCTGGCTCGCCCATCTCGGCTACGCGCTGATCATTGCCGGGGCGATCGGCAATCTTGTCGATCGCTTCGCCTACGGGCATGTGATCGACTACATCCTCTTCTACACCGAAAGCTGGTCGTTTGCGGTGTTCAATCTCGCCGACAGTTTCATCACCATCGGCGCCGGCTGCGTCATTCTCGAGGAACTGCTGCTGCCGAAAAAGGCCGGCCGCTAAAATTGTATCGAATTCCTGAAGGCATTCGGAACAAGCCTCATGTTATCCAGATACCATGCAGAGTCTGGGACAGTTGCAGGAAAGATTGTCCGCCGCCTTCGGCGGAACCGCCGTCAAGCCGCATCAGGAGCGGACGGAGGAACCCTCTCCGCGTCCCGGCGCATCGACAGCGCGCACGGGTACTACTCCCCTATCAAGGCCTGCAGCGACGCGGCGCCTGCTGTTCTATTGGCTGAGCGGCGCCGGCTTTCTGGCCGCGATGATCCTGACGCTGCTCGCCCATGCCGGCGAGCCGCTGCTCCTTTCGGGCGGTCTCGTCGCTCTCGGCCTTGCCGTCATCGCCGGCTATGCCGTGCTGATGGTTCGCCGGCAGAGAAGCGGACAGCCGGCCGGTCGATCCACTCCGAACGGCGATGATGGCGCGAAGCTCTTCGCCGAGGTGCATGATGTGCTCGGCGACATCACCCTCACCCGCGCCATGGACCGGCGCATCATCTCGGCCAACGACACGTTTCGCCGGCTGACCGGCCGGCTGCGCCCGGAAGGGCGGACCTGCGAAGAGATCGGGCTTGCCTTCCGCCCCGGCCCGATCCCGCACTGCTACGACGTCGAAATATCGACGCCGGAAGGCCAGCGTATTTTCCTGTGGCGCGACGTCGTCACCCGCGATCCGGGCAGCGGCCACCTGCTGCTGCAGAGTGTTGCCCGTGATGTGACGGAGGAACGGCTCGTCGCGCAGGGCCGCGAGTCCGCGCGCCAGAAGGCCGAGTATAACAGCGCCGCGAAATCCCGACTGCTTGCAACCGTCAGCCACGAGGTGCGCACGCCGCTTTCCGGCATTCTCGGCATGACGCACCTGCTCGCGGAAACGCGGCTGACGCAGGAGCAGCAGAATTATCTGGCCAACATCCGCCAGTCCGGCCACGCCTTGACGCAGCTTGTCGAGGATCTGCTCGACTTTTCCACGATCGAGGTCGGTCGATTCGAGCTTCACCCGCGCTCGGAATCGCTGCGGAAGCTTCTGGAAAGCGTTGTCGAAATGCTCGCCCACCGGGCGCATGAAAAGGGCATCGAGATCGGCGCCACCGTGTCATCAGACGTTCCGGAGAAAATGAGCTTCGATGCGGCGCGCCTGCGCCAGGTTCTGTTCAACGTCATCGGCAATGCCGTCAAATTCACCCAGGCCGGCGGCGTTTTCATCCGCGTATCGCTCGATGCCGGCAACCTCCTGATCACCGTCACCGACACCGGTCCGGGCATGACGGCGGAGGAGCAGGCGCGTGTCTTCGGCGAGTTCGAGCAGGGTGGAAACGTTGCCGACAAGAGCGGCGGCACCGGGCTCGGCCTTGCCATCTCCGCCCGCATCATGCGCGAATTCGACGGCGCCCTGACGGTCACCAGCGAAAAGGGCAAAGGCAGCACGTTCACCATCCGCTTCCCGATTGAACTCGACAGCGAGCGCTCCGAGCGGCGAAACACGCTGCTTTCCGGCAACAGCGTCGTGCTGCTGGCGCCGGCGGGGGCTGCCCGCTCCGCCATTGCCGAAACGATCACCGCGCTCGGCGGCATTTGCCATCTCGTCGACACCGGCGAGGCTGCCCGCACGAGGCTGCTCGGAATGGCGAGTGGCGGCCGCCGGCCGACCGATATCATCGTCGATCATCGCATGTCGGCGGAATTTTCAGCGCACCTCGCCGATCGCGCCGAAATCGCTGCACTTGGCCTGCGCAAGGTCCTGCTCGTCAACCCGGAAGAGCGCAGCGCCCATCCGCTCGACCTGTTCGATGCCTGGCTCATCCGGCCGCTGCGCGAACAGTCGCTGATCGATGTGCTGCGCGGGCGCATGCGCGGCATGGAGAAGCGCGACGCGCTGAACGACAACCAACCGGGTTTCGGCCTGCCGATGACCGACACCGTGGTTGCCGCACACGGGCTGCGCATCCTGCTCGGAGAGGACGATCCAATCAATGCGATGCTGGTGCGCGTCATGCTCGAAAAGGGCGGACACAAGGTGCACCATGTCGAGGATTTCGAGACGCTCCTCGATTGCGCCCTCGGCGAGGCGAACGCTCGGCCCGACATCATCATCAGCGATCTGTCGATGCCCGGCGGCAACGGCATCGACATGCTGGGGCGGCTGCGCGGCCACGAAAGGCGGCTCGATCTCGACCCGGTGCCGGTGATCGTGCTCACCGCTGACAAGAGCGACGAGTCGCGCCGCCAGGTCTTGCTCAATGGCGCCAACCGCGTCATGGTGAAACCGGTCGACCCAGTGCGGCTGCTGACGGAAGTTCAGGCGGTCGCCGCGCTTTCCGCCCGCCGGGCAGAGGCGCGGTAGGTCGCTGAATTGGCTGCGCCGGCTGCTTGCGCCGGGAAATTCAATATGTCACTTTCCTGTCGCACAGAAGTGTTTTATGGCGTCGATAAGCCGGCAACGGGAGAATCGCCATGTCCTCCATCGACATCCTGAATCGTGACGTTACCACGGAGGCTGCACGGCCGTCGACGGCTGCGCAGCAAGACGGCGACATCCTCGGCCGGATCGGCAATCTCGAAACCCGCCTTGCCCGCACGGCACGTGAGATCGATGCGGCCCAGGCCGTGCGCTACCGCGTCTTCGTCGACGAAATGAAGGCGCAGCTGCCGCCGGAAGCCATGCGGCGCGAACGGGATTTCGATGCTTATGACGCTTTCTGTGACCATCTTCTCGTTCTCGACCGCTCGCTCGAAGGTGATCCGGAAGACCAGATCGTCGGCACCTACCGGCTGCTGCGCCAGGATGTCGCGATCGCCAATGGCGGTTTTTACTCGGCTTCCGAATTCGAAATCGAGAACCTGCTCGCCAGGCATCCGGACAAGCGTTTCATGGAACTCGGACGCTCCTGCGTGCTGCCGGAATACCGCACCAAACGCACCGTCGAGCTTCTCTGGCAGGGCAACTGGGCTTATGCGCTGAAGCACGGCATGAGCGCGATGTTCGGCTGCGCCTCGTTCCCCGGCGTCTACCTCGAAAGCCACGCGCTGGCGCTGTCCTTCCTCTACCACAATGTGCTGGCGAAGGACGAATGGACCGTCGGCGCACTGCCGCATCTCGCTCGCAACATGGACCTGATGCCGGCCGAGGCCGTCAACCCGAAGCGGGCGCTGATGGCCCTGCCGCCGCTGATCAAGGGCTATCTGCGCCTCGGCGCGATGGTCGGCTCCAGCGCGGTCATCGACCACGCCTTCAACACGACCGACGTGCTGATCGTGCTGCCGATCTCCAGCATTTCCGACCGTTACCTGAACTACTACGGCGCCGACGCCGGCCGTTTCGCCAGCTGATCGCTTCGTCGCACTGCCGTCTGGTAGGGTCAACGGCTGCCCCTCATCCTAACTCTCTCCTCGTGATGACGGGGAGAGAGGACGTGCCCTATGAGAGATCTGCGAGAAACTGAGAGGTCGCGGCACGCTCCCTTCGCCCCGCAAGCGGGGCGAAGGTGCCGGCGGGCGGATGAGGGGCTGATCTCGCGATCTCCCCTGTCACTAAATAGCTCGCTATGCGGGCAGATGGCCTTACGAACCGCCATAGGCGGCGATCGCCGCCATGTTGACGATGTCGCTGTCCTTGGCGCCCATCGAGGTGATCTGCACCGGTTTGTCGAGGCCGACGAGGATCGGGCCAATGACGGTGGAGCCACCGAGTTCCTGCAGCATCTTCGTCGAGATCGAGGCCGAGTGGAAGGCCGGCATGACGAGCACGTTGGCGGGGCCGGAGAGCCGGCAGAAGGGATATTGCTCCATCACCTTGCGGTTCAGCGCCACATCGGCGGCCATCTCGCCGTCATATTCGAAATCGACGCGGCGCTTGTCGAGGATCTTCACCGCCTCGCGTACCCGCTCGGAACGTTCGCCGGAGGGATGGCCGAAGGTGGAATAGGCGAGCAAGGCGACACGCGGCGGATAGCCCATGCGCCGTGCGAGGCCGGCGGCCTCTTCGGCGATATCGGCAAGCTCTTCGGCGCTCGGCATGTCGTGCACCGCGGTGTCGGCAACGAAGACGGTGCGGCCACGGCAGAGCGCCAGCGACACACCGATGACGCGGTGGCCGGGCTTCTCGTCGATGCAGCGGCGCACATCCTCGAGCGCGGTCGAATAGTTGCGGGTGATGCCCGTCACCATGCCATCGGCGTCGCCAAGCGCTACCATGGTGGCGGCGAAATGGTTGCGGTCGTTGTGGATCAGCCGCTGGGCATCGCGGTGAAGGTAACCCTTCCGCTGCAGCCTCGCATAGAGATAATCGATATAAGCCTCGACGCGGGTGGAGATACGGGCGTTGACGATCTCCAGGCCGGGGCGGTTGAGATCGATGCCGGCGCGCTCCGCCGTCGCCCGGATCAGGTCTTCGCGGCCGAGCAGCAAAGCGGTGCCGAGCTGCTGATTGGCATAGGACAATGCTGCACGCAGGACCTGCTCTTCCTCGGCTTCGGCAAAGACGATCCGCTTCGGGCGGCGGCGCACCCGCTCGTAGAGGCTGGCGAGCGTCGAGGCGATCGGATCGCGGCGGGCCGAAAGCTCGCGGGCGTAACCGGCCATATCGGTGATGACCTTGCGGGCAACGCCGGTCTCGATTGCGGCCTGCGCGACCGCGACCGGGATGGCCGAGATCAGCCGCGGATCGAATGGAACCGGGATGATGTATTGCGCCCCGAAACGCGGCCGGTTGCCCTGATAGGCGGCGACCACATCATCGGGCACGTCCTCGCGGGCAAGATTGGCCAGCGCGTTGACGGCGGCGATCTTCATTGCGTCGTTGATCGTTGAGGCGCGCACGTCGAGCGCGCCGCGGAAGATATAGGGGAAGCCGAGGACGTTGTTGACCTGGTTCGGATAGTCCGAGCGGCCCGTCGCCATGATGGCGTCGTCGCGGATGCGGGCCACCTCTTCCGGGGTGATTTCGGGATCGGGATTGGCCATGGCGAAGATGATCGGCCGGTCCGCCATCGAGCGGATCATCTTGGCCGAGAAGGCGCCCTTCTGCGACAGGCCGAAAATGACGTCGGCACCCTTCATCGCCTCTTCCAGCGTGCGGGCGTCGGTCTTTGCCGCATGCGCCGATTTCCACTGGTTCATGCCCTCGGTGCGGCCCTGGTAGATGACGCCCTTGGTATCGCAGAGGATGATGTTTTCAGGCGCAAAACCCATCGCCTTGATGAGCTCGACGCAGGCAATCGCCGCCGCTCCCGCGCCGTTGCAGACGAGCTTCGTCGTCTTCAGGTCTCGGCCGGTCAGCTCCAGCGCGTTGATCAGGCCGGCGGCGGCGATGATCGCCGTACCGTGCTGATCATCGTGAAACACCGGAATATCCATCAGCTCGCGCAGCCGGCTTTCGATGACGAAGCAATCCGGCGCCTTGATATCCTCCAGGTTGATGCCGCCGAAGGAGGGGCCGAGGAAGCGCACGCAATTGATGAACTCGTCGACATTTTCGGTATCGATCTCGAGATCGATAGAGTCGACGTCGGCGAAGCGCTTGAAGAGCACCGACTTGCCTTCCATGACCGGCTTGGAGGCGAGCGCGCCGAGATTGCCGAGGCCGAGAATGGCAGTGCCGTTGGAGATGACCGCGACCATGTTGCCGCGCGCCGTGTAATCGTAGGCCGTCTGCGGATCGGCGGCGATCGCCTTGACGGGGACGGCGACACCCGGGGAATAGGCCAGCGACAGGTCGCGCTGCGTTGCCATCGGCTTGGTCGGATTGATCTCCAGCTTGCCGGGCCGGCCCATCGCATGAAAATCGAGCGCCTCCTGGTCGGTCACTGATGTCGTCGGCCGGTCCTTCTTATCGATATCGGGCATAAATCCTCCAACGTCCTGTGGGCGACGCTTTGCTCTTCCTCAAATGCTGTTGTCATCTATAGCGGCGCGCGGATAGGGTTGGCACCTGTTTTTTTGGGAAAAACTGCACCTCCGTGAACGCACGAATAGACACAGGAAATGAAGCCTTTTCGGCTGCCGAGCTTGCCACGGCGGAAAGCCGTGCCTCGGCGACGCCGATGATGGAGCAATATATCGAGATCAAGGCGAACAATCCGGGTTCGCTGCTGTTCTATCGCATGGGCGACTTCTACGAGCTGTTCTTCGAGGATGCGCTGGAGGCCTCGCGCGCGCTCGGCATCACGCTGACGAAGCGTGGCCAGCATATGGGCCAGGACATCCCGATGTGCGGCGTTCCCGTGCATGCCGCCGATGATTATCTGCAGAAGCTGATTTCCCTCGGCTTCCGCGTCGCCGTCTGCGAGCAGGTCGAGGATCCGGCCGAGGCAAAGAAACGCGGCGGCAAATCCGTCGTCAGGCGCGATGTCGTGCGCTTGGTCACGCCGGGCACGATCACCGAGGAAAAGCTGCTATCGCCCTCGGAATCCAACTATCTGATGGCGCTCGCCCGCATTCGCGGCGGGGCCGAACCGGCGTTGGCGCTTGCCTGGATCGATATTTCCACCGGCGTCTTCCGTCTGGCGGAGACGGAAAGTTCGCGGCTGCTCGCCGACATCCTGCGCATCGATCCGCGCGAGCTCATCCTGCCCGATACGATCTTCCACGATGCCGAGCTGAAACCCGTCTTTGACGTGCTCGGCCGAACGGCGGTGCCGCAGCCGGCGGTTCTATTCGACAGCGCCAGCGCTGAAGGCCGGATCGCCCGCTATTTCGGGGTTTCGACGCTGGACGGCTTCGGCAGCTTCTCGCGCGCCGAGCTTGCGGCAGCCGCAGCCGCCGTCGCCTATGTCGAGAAGACGCAGATCGCCGAGCGTCCGCCGCTTGGGCAGCCCGAGCGGGAAAGTGCCGCCTCGACGCTGTTCATCGACCCGGCCACCCGCGCCAATCTCGAACTTGCCCGCACGCTGTCGGGCGATCGCAACGGTTCGCTGCTGAAGGCAATCGACCGCACCGTCACCGGCGGCGGCGCCAGGCTTCTCGCCGAGCGGCTGATGTCGCCGCTCACCGATCCCGCCCATATCAATGCGCGGCTCGATTCGATCGGTTTCTTGATCGAAGAGCCGTCGCTCTGCGGCAGGCTGCGCGACACGCTGAAACATGTGCCCGACATGCCGCGGGCGCTCTCCCGTCTGGCGCTCGACCGCGGCGGCCCACGCGATCTCGCCGCCATTCGGCAGGGCCTGCAAGCGGCGGGCGGCATTGCGGATCTGCTCGCCAACGCCATGCTGCCGGAAGAACTCGGCGAGGCGCTGTCCGGGCTGAAAGCGCTTCCCGCGAGCCTGGAAACGCTGCTTGCCGAGACGCTCGCCGATGAACTGCCGCTGCTGAAGCGCGACGGCGGTTTCCTGCGCGACGGCGCCAGCACCGAGCTCGACGAGGTCCGGGCGCTGCGCGACCAGTCGCGTCGCGTCATCGCCGGGCTGCAGCTGCAATATGCCGAGGAAACTGGCATAAGGTCGCTGAAGATCAAGCATAACAATATTCTCGGCTATTTCATCGAGGTCACCGCCGGCAATGCCGCCCCGATGACCGATACGGCCGAAGCCAAGGCCCGCTTCATTCACCGCCAGACGATGGCGAGCGCGATGCGCTTCACCACGACCGAACTTGCCGATCTCGAAAGCCGCATCGCCAACGCCGCCGACCGGGCGCTTTCCATCGAACTCGCCGCTTTCGACCGGATGACGGCGGCCGTTGTGGCTGAAGCCGAGGCGATCAAATCCGGTGCGCGGGCGCTTGCCGTGATCGACGTCGCCGCAGGCCTGGCGCTGCTCGCCGAGGAGCAGGCCTACTGCCGACCGCAGGTCGACGGCTCGAAGATGTTTGCCATCGAGGGCGGCCGTCATCCTGTTGTCGAGCAGGCACTGCGGCGGCAGGCGGGTGGCCCCTTCGTCGCCAACCATTGCGATCTTTCGCCGAAGGACGGCGCCAAGGACGGCGCCATCTGGCTGCTGACCGGCCCGAACATGGGCGGTAAATCGACCTTTCTGCGCCAGAACGCGCTGATCGCGATCCTGGCGCAGATGGGCTCTTTCGTGCCGGCGACATCGGCCCATATCGGCATCGTCGACCGGCTCTTCTCGCGCGTTGGCGCCTCCGACGATCTGGCGCGCGGGCGCTCCACCTTCATGGTCGAGATGGTGGAAACGGCTGCGATCCTCAACCAGGCGAGCGACCGTTCGCTCGTCATTCTCGACGAAATCGGCCGCGGCACCGCCACTTTCGACGGGCTGTCGATCGCCTGGGCCGCCGTCGAGCACCTGCATGAGGCCAATCGCTGCCGCGGCCTTTTCGCCACGCATTTTCACGAATTGACCGTGCTGTCGGAAAAGCTTGGCCGGCTATCGAACGCCACGATGCGCGTCAAGGAATGGGACGGCGACGTGATCTTTCTGCACGAGGTCGGCCCGGGTGCCGCCGACCGCTCCTACGGCATCCAGGTCGCCCGTCTTGCCGGGCTTCCGGCCTCGGTCGTGGCCCGGGCCCGCGACGTGCTCACCCGCCTCGAAGATGCCGACCGCAAGAACCCGGCGAGCCAGCTGATCGACGATCTGCCGCTCTTCCAGGTGGCGGTGCGCCGCGAGGACACGGCCCGCGCTCCGTCCAAGGTCGAGGAGACGCTGAAGGCGATGAGCCTTGACGACATGACGCCGCGCCAGGCGATGGACGCGCTTTACGATCTCAAGAAAAAGCTGAAATAGGAGCGCAGCCCATGTTCATGGAGAAGCTGGTTCGCGAAACCGAGCGTCTGTCGCTCATCTGCTCCATGCTCGACACAATGCGGCGCGCCGACAAAGACCGCAACGCGCGCGGCTGGACATCGCCGATCGGCCTGCTGAAAATCACCCGCTCTTGCGCTATGATCTCTGAACTCGGAACGTCGATCGCCAAGGCGGGTTACCGCGAGTGCGACAGGGCGACGCTCGAGGAGATCCAGCGCGAGACCCGGCAGGTGCTGTATTCGCTGCATGCGCAGGTCGCAGACTGAGGCATTACGGAAAGGCCGCTTGCGGCAAAGCGTCCCGCATCGCAGCATGGCAACACCATTTCGCCAAATTTAAAGGTTCTTGCAGTACGAAGGCCCGTGTCAATCGCCGGGCAAAGAGGTTATAGCGCATGCAGACGAAACGTGAGGCGAGCCTCGATCAGGCAGCCCGGCATGAACAGGAAACCAGCCCTGTGAGCGCGACGCGCAACCTCGATTTCTCGGAAATCCTCGACGCCGAGCTCTTGCAGAAGCAGTGCGACGCCGTTGCCGAGGCCAATCGGAACCGGCCCGACATCATGCGCGCCGATCTTCTCGCGGCCCTGAAAAAGGCGAGCACGGACGGCCGGCAGAAGGCGCGCGCGACCCTTGCCGCCGACGGCAGCGGTCTCAATTGCGCCTATCGGATCTCCTGGCTGCAGGACCAGATTATCACCGTCCTCTATAATTTCGCCACCGCCCATATCTTTCCGCTGCAGAAGGACAAATTCGCGGTGACGGCCGTCGGAGGCTACGGCCGCGACACGTTGGCGCCGGGCTCCGATATCGACCTGCTCTTCCTCTTCCCGCCGAGGCCGGCGGAGGAGACGCACAAGGCGGTCGAATTCATGCTCTACGTGCTCTGGGACATGGGCTTCAAGGTCGGCCACGCCACCCGCACGGTGGAGGAATGCATCGCACTGTCCAAGTCCGACATGACGATCCGTACCGCGATCCTCGAGATGCGCTATATCTGCGGCCTGCAGCGGCTGGAAACCGAGCTCGAGGCCCGCTTCGACAAGGAGATCGTCACCGGAACCGGCCCCGAATTCATCGCCGCCAAGCTGGCCGAGCGCGACGAGCGCCACCGCAAGGCAGGCGACACGCGTTACCTGGTCGAGCCGAACGTCAAGGAAGGCAAGGGCGGGCTTCGAGACCTACACACGCTGTTCTGGATCTCGAAATATTACTACCACGTGCGCGACCAGGCGGAGCTGATCAAGCTCGGCGTCTTGTCGAAACACGAATATCGCCTGCTGCAGAAAGCCGACGATTTTCTCTGGGCGGTGCGCTGCCATATGCACTTCCTGACAGGCAAGGCCGAGGAGCGTCTGTCCTTCGACATTCAGCGCGAGATCGCCGAGGCCTTCGGTTATCACACCCGTCCCGGCCTTTCGGCGGTCGAGCGTTTCATGAAGCACTATTTCCTCGTGGCCAAGGACGTCGGCGATCTCACGCGCATCCTCTGCGCCGCACTCGAAGACCAGCAGGCAAAATCGATCCCGGGCCTCACCGGCGTTATTAGTCGTTTTACCCATCGCACCCGCAAAATCGCCGGCAGCGTCGAATTCGTCGAAGACCGCGGCCGCATCGCTCTCGCCGACGCCGATGTCTTCAAGCGCGACCCGGTCAGCATCCTGCGGCTCTTTCACGTCGCCGACATCAACGGGCTGGAATTCCATCCCGATGCGCTGAAACGCGTCACCCGTTCACTCGCGCTGATCGACGCCAGCTTACGGGAAAACGACGAGGCCAACCGCCTCTTCATGTCGATCCTGACGTCGAAGCGCGACCCGGCGCTGATCCTGCGCCGCATGAACGAGGCCGGCGTGCTCGGCCGCTTCATCCCTGATTTCGGCAAGATCGTCGCGATGATGCAGTTCAACATGTATCACCATTATACGGTCGACGAGCATCTGATCCGCTCCGTCGAGGTTCTCTCGGAGATCGACAAGTCGCGCTCGGAGGATCTGCATCCGCTCGCCAACAAGCTGATCTCGGGAATCGAGGATCGCGAGGCGCTCTATCTCGCCGTTCTCCTCCATGACATCGCCAAGGGCCGCCAGGAGGATCATTCGATCGCCGGCGCCCGCGTCGCCCGCAAGCTCTGCGTCCGCTTCGGACTGTCGCAGAAGCAGACGGAACTCGTCGTCTGGCTGATCGAGGAACATCTGACGATGTCGATGGTGGCGCAGACCCGCGACCTCACCGATCGCAAGACCATTATCGACTTTGCCGACCGCGTGCAGTCGCTCGACCGGCTGAAGATGCTTCTGGTCCTGACGATCTGCGATATTCGCGCCGTCGGCCCCGGCGTCTGGAACGGCTGGAAGGGCCAGCTGCTGCGCACGCTCTATTACGAAACCGAGCTGCTGCTGGCCGGCGGCTTTTCGGAGGTCTCCCGCAAGGAGCGGGCCAATGCCGCCGCCGAGGCGCTGCGCGGCGCCCTTTCCGACTGGAGCCAGAAGGACCGCAACACCTATACGAAGCTGCATTACCAGCCCTACCTGCTCTCCGTGCCGTTGGAAGACCAGCTCCGCCACGCCGACTTCATCCGCCAGGCCGACAAGGCGGGCCAGGCGCTCGCCACCATGGTGCGCACCGACAGCTTCCACGCCATCACTGAAATCACCGTGCTGTCGCCCGACCATCCGCGCCTTCTCGCCGTCATTGCCGGCGCCTGTGCTGCCACGGGCGCCAACATCGTCGACGCACAGATTTTCACGACCTCGGACGGCCGGGCGCTCGATACGATCCATGTCAGCCGCGAATTTGCCGACGATGCCGACGAGCTGCGCCGCGCCGGCACGATCGGGCGGATGATCGAGAATGTACTGGCCGGCCGCAAGCGCCTGCCCGAGGTCATCGCCACGCGCACGCGTAACCGCAAGAAAAGCAAGGCTTTCGACATTCCGCCCTCGGTCAATATCACCAACAGCCTGTCGAACAAGTTCACGGTCATCGAAGTCGAATGCCTCGACCGGCCGGGCCTGCTGTCGGAGATCACCGCCGTGCTCTCCGATCTGTCGCTCGACATCCAGTCGGCGCGCATCACCACCTTCGGCGAGAAGGTGATCGACACCTTCTACGTCACCGACCTCGTGGGTCAGAAAATATCGGGCGATAGCAAGCGCGCCAATATCACCGCCCGCATGAAGGCCGTGATGGCGGAGGAGCAGGACGAGCTGCGCGAGCGCATGCCCTCCGGCATCATCGCGCCCGCCGCCACCCGAACATCGCCCGCAGCCGAAAAGAAAGCCGATTCCCCCGCATGAGCCCCAAAGCATGAGCCTCGTCAAGAAATTCGCGACCGTCGGCGGCGCCACTCTCGGCAGCCGGATTTTCGGTTTCGCCCGTGAAACGCTGATGGCGGCGGCGCTCGGCACCGGGCCGATGGCCGACGTCTTCTACGCCGCCTTCCGTTTTCCGAACCTCTTCCGCCGGCTGTTTGCCGAAGGGGCCTTCAATGCCGCCTTCGTGCCGCTCTTTGCCAAGGAAATCGAGGCGAACGGCACGGACGGCGCCAAGCGCTTTTCGGAAGAAGTCTTCGGCGTCTTGTTTTCGGTGCTGCTCCTCATCACCATCGTGATGGAGCTTGCCATGCCGCTCTTGGTGCGCTTCATCATCGCGCCGGGTTTTGCCGACGATCCCGACAAGTTCTCGATCACGATCCGCATGGCGGCCGTGATGTTTCCCTATCTGATGTGCATGTCGCTGACGGCGATGATGAGCGGCATGCTGAATTCGCTGCATCATTTCTTCGCCGCCGCCATCGCCCCCGTCTTCCTCAACGTGGTGATGATCGGGGCGCTGTTTTATTCGCTCTATACCGGCGCCGATCCGCTCGCGACAGCATGGTATCTCTCCTGGGGCGTTCTTGCCGCCGGGGTGCTGCAGCTCGCCGTCGTCTATATCGGCGTGCTGGCGGCCGGCATGAGCATCGGCTTGCGCTTCCCGAAAATGACGCCCAACGTCAAGCGGCTCCTAATTCTGGCCGTGCCGGCCGCCGTCACCGGCGGCATCACCCAGATCAACCAGCTGATCGGCCAGGCGATCGCCTCCTCCCGCGACGGCGCGATCGCCGCCCTGCAATATGCCGACCGCATCTATCAGCTTCCGCTCGGCGTCGTCGGCGTCGCCGTCGGCGTCGTGCTGTTGCCGGAGCTTGCCCGGGCACTGAAGGGTGGGGCGCTGCGCGAAGCGGCAAACTTGCAGAACCGCTCGATCGAATTCGTGCTGTTCCTGACCATCCCCGCCGCTTTCGCGCTGTGGATCCTCTCGGACGAGATCATCCGCGTGCTCTATGAGCGCGGCGCCTTCCATCAGGAAAACACCACCGTCGTCGGTTCGATTCTCGCGATTTACGGGATCGGGCTGCCGGCCTTCGTGCTGATCAAGGCGCTGCAGCCGGGCTTTTATGCCCGCGAGGACACCAAGACGCCGATGCGCTTCTCGGCGATCGCAGTGGGGACCAACTGCGCGACGGCGCTGACCCTCTTTCCTTTTATGGGCGCGCCCGGCATCGCCGTCGCCGAAGCCACCGCCGGCTGGATCAGCACGCTTCTGCTGTTCACCACGCTTCTGCGCCGCGGCCATCTGACATGGGAATGGGCGTTGGCAAAACGCGCCGCCCTGCTGATCGTCGCCTCGGCCGTCATGGGCGCGGCGATCGTCGTCCTCAAGCAATATTGGGCGCCATGGCTCGCCTCCGGCGCGCCGCTTCTGACAAAGGTCGGTACGCTGGGGCTGCTGATCGCAATCGCCATGCTCATCTATTTCGCCGCCGCTTTCCTGATCGGCGGGGCGGACCTCGGCATGATCCGGCGCAATCTGAACCGCAAGCCGGTGCCGGCGAAGGATGCGTGAAACCAGGGTAATTGCCAATACCAGCCCCTCGTCCGGCTGCCGCCACCTTCTCCCGTTCTGACGGGGAGAAGGGACTTGCCGCACCGTCACGCCGCTCTCAAGACTCTCGTAGGGCATGTCCCCTCGCCCCGTTTACGGCGAGAGGGTTAGGGTGAGGGGCAAAAGCCACCATCGCAAACCGGGCAGTCGTGGCACAACCCCCTGCACACCTTCTCTCCCGCTTAACAATCGACCCATCGCCGTTGCGGGCCGACATCGACATGAATAATGCCGTTGCAATAGCTGCCGATGCCGCCGATGCCAGGAGCTGTCCTGGCGGCAGCAATGATTGTTCGTTCCGAGAGGCCCGGCACCCTGATATCGGCCGCCAGGCATTTTCCATGCAGGGAGCCATGACGGCGGGGATGCGGCCGGAGGCCGGAGGTGACGATCGGGCGGCGTCCGGTCTTTGTGGCGATATGCGAGAGGATCGCTCGCAGGCGCTCTGGAAAACAGCCGGCACGCACGCTGACGGTCTGGACCGCATAGGCGAGACGCGCCTCATGCTTGGGAAGATGAATGACCGGTCTCTTGCTGTCTTGACCGACGGCGCCGGTTGCGGATTGTAGGGCGAAAAGGCCTGCCAGGGCGAGCAAACTGACGTTCTGCATGGTCCCTCCGGTCGGTTAGGCTGGCGATCAATGGACTGGCCAGCACGGCCGAGGATTTTCAGTTCAATAAAAGCTTTTCTGTGAAATTTTATACTCAATTTGAACTAAGAACGCTGATCAATTTGGCTTAAAAATGAGCATCCTTCGCGTTCGCGGTGGAATAAACATCCAAACATCGGAGATCACATGACGCTTCAGTCTCTATTTCTCGTCACGCTCGTCGTCGACGATTACGACCGCGCCAAGCGCTTCTATTGCGGCACCCTCGGTTTTGATTGCCTTCAGGACGAGCCCCAGCCTGAGGGCAAACGCTGGGTGGTCGTGAAGCCGAAAGGCGGAGATGGCGCCGCCTTTCTGCTGGCGCAGGCGGCAAACGAGACGCAGCGCGCGGCGATCGGCAACCAGACCGGCGGCCGCGTCGGCTTCTTCCTGAAGACCGACGATTTCGCTCGCGATCATGCCGCGATGCTCGGCGCCGGCGTGCGCTTTCTGGAGGAGCCCAGGCATGAGGTTTACGGCACGGTTGCCGTCTTTGCGGATCCCTACGGCAACACCTTCGATCTGATCCAGCATGCCGCAGCCCGAACCCCTTGATTGCGACCGGCCGCCCGTGCATAAGCCGCGGCGTTAGCAACATAGGCGGGAAGCCTTGGGGCCCTCCACCAGCCTTTTGAGGACGACATGAGCGAATTCAAGAAACTCGTATTCTCCGGCGTGCAGCCGACCGGCAATCTGCATCTCGGCAACTATCTCGGCGCGATCCGCCGCTTCGTGGCGCTGCAGGAAGGCAATGACTGCATCTATTGCGTCGTCGACATGCATGCCCTCACGGCTCAGCTGGTGCACGTGGATATGCCGAGCCAGACGCGCTCGATCGCCGCCGCCTTCATTGCCGCCGGCATCGATCCGGAAAAGCATATCGTCTTCAATCAGTCGGCCGTGCCGCAGCACGCGGAACTCGCCTGGATATTCAATTGTGTCGCCCGCATCGGCTGGATGAACCGCATGACGCAGTTCAAGGACAAGGCCGGCAAGGACCGTGAGCAGGCCTCCCTCGGCCTCTACGCCTATCCGAGCCTGATGGCCGCCGACATCCTCGTCTATCGCGCCACCCATGTGCCCGTTGGCGAGGACCAAAAGCAGCATCTGGAGCTTGCCCGCGACATTGCGATGAAGTTCAACCTCGATTATGCCGAGCATATTCGCAAGAGCGGCTACGGCATCGACATCACCGTCGGCGACGAGCCGGTGCATGCCTATTTCCCGATGGTCGAACCCTTGATCGGCGGACCGGCGCCGCGCGTCATGTCGCTGCGCGACGGCACCAAGAAAATGTCGAAATCGGACCCTTCCGACCTTTCGCGCATCAATCTGATGGACGACGAGGAGGCGATCTCGAAGAAGATCCGCAAGGCCAAGACCGATCCGGACGGTTTGCCGAGCGAGGTCGACGGGCTGCAGGGCCGGCCGGAAGCCGACAATCTGGTGGCGATCTATGCCGCGCTCGCCGACAAATCGAAAGCCGAGGTTCTGGCCGAGTTCGGCGGCCAGCAATTCTCCGTCTTCAAGCCGGCGCTGGTCGATCTCGCCATCCATGTGCTGGCGCCGATCACCGGCGAGATGCGCCGGTTGATGGACGATACCAGCCATATCGACGCGATCCTGCGCAGGGGCGGCGAACGCGCCCGAGCCCGCGCCGAGGTGACGATGAACCAGCTGCGCGACGTCATCGGCTTCCTTTACTGAGGCAGATCTCCTCTTCTTACCCTTCGGGGGAAGAGGATCTATTCGGAAGGAGAAGCGGCAAAAACTGCGCTTGCAATTTTTCCGCTTCAGGTGTCAGAGTCCGCCCCATGGTATCGAAGCGACTCTCACGGCTCGAAGGTCACCGGCGCAAATTCATGGCGGTGATCGACGGGACACCCGAATGCCAGCGCGCCGTTCATTATGCCGGCCGGCGCGCGAAGAACTCCAATGGCGGCCTGGTGCTGCTCTATGTGATCCCGAACGGCGATTTCCAGCAATGGCTCGGCGTCGAGGAGATCATGCGGGCCGAGGCGCGCGAGGAAGCCGAGGCAACGGTTGCCAAGATCGCCCAGATCGTGCGCGAGACGATCGGCATCGAGCCCGAAGTCGTCATCCGCGAAGGCAGTGCCGCCGAGCAGATCAACGCCGTGATCGAGGAAGACCGCGATGTGGCGATCCTCGTTCTTGCCGCCGGCTCGGCGAAAGAAGGCCCGGGACCACTGGTTTCGTCGGTCGCCGGACGCGCGGCGGCGTTTCCGATCCCCGTCACCGTCCTGCCGGATACGCTGACCAACGAGGAAATCGACGCCCTCTGCTGAGCCTATTTCTTGAGTACAAGTCTCTTGATTAGGCCAGGCAATGGGCTTATCTTCTTTTGAGGAATTCTAAAGACGGCCGAGGTCTCGAGCCTGTCACATGGAGAGCCAGATGTTCATTCAGACCGAAGCCACGCCGAACCCCGCCACACAGAAGTTCCTGCCGGGTAAGGTCGTCATGGAAAACGGCACCGCCGAATTCCGCAGCGCCGAAGAGGCTGAAGCCTCGCCGCTCGCCGCCCGGCTGTTCGAAATCCCTGGCGTTACCGGCGTCTATTTCGGCTATGATTTCATTTCCGTCTCCAAGGACAACGCCGACTGGCAGCATCTTAAGCCGGCTATCCTTGGCTCGATCATGGAGCATTTCATGTCCGGCAAGCCGGTCATGGGGAATGCCTCCATCCTTTCAGAGGATGCCGATGCCGGCGACGAGTTCTTTGACGAAGGCGACGAATCGATCGTGCTGACCATCAAGGAACTTCTGGAGACCCGCGTGCGCCCGGCCGTCGCCCAGGACGGCGGCGACATCACCTTCCGTGGTTTCAAGGACGGCAAGGTCTATCTGAACATGAAAGGCTCCTGCTCCGGCTGCCCGTCTTCGACGGCGACGCTGAAGCACGGCGTCCAGAACCTGCTGCGCCATTTTGTTCCCGAAGTGCAGGAAGTCATTGCCGCTTAAGAATTTGGAATTCGCTCCGGCCGTTCATCTCAGGTTCGGTTGGACGGTTTATGGTTAGGCGACAAACAGTTTATTCGGAAATTGATGGCATGATCGTTCTGGCGCTCGACACGGCAGGTGTGGATTGCGCTGCCGCCGTTTATGACAGCGGCAGAAATACGGTGCTGGGGGAGGCATCGGACATGATCGGCAAGGGGCATGCTGAACATCTGATCGGTATCGTCGATCGCGCGCTGGATCAGGCGGGAGTGACACTTTCTCAGATCGACCGCCTTGCCGTCACCATCGGCCCCGGCTCCTTTACCGGTATCCGCGTCGGCGTTGCCGCAGCCCGCGGTTTTGCGCTTTCCCTCAATGTGCCCGTCATCGGCGTCACCACGCTCGAGGTGATGGCCGCCGCCCAGCGGGAGAAGACGCCCGGCCGCGCCGTGCTGGCGGCGATGGACGCCAAGCGGGACGAAATCTATCTCCAGTCCTTCGCAGCCGATGGTTCCCCGCTCGATCAGCCGCGGGCGGCAAGTCTCGCCGAGGCGCAGGCTTTCGCCGCCGGCTTCGATGGTGAAATGACCGGTTCGGCAACGCCGCTCCTGAAGGCCGGCGCCGGTGGCGATCATCCCAATGTCTTTCCGACTTCGATTGTCGCGCGTCTGGGGGCTGCCGTCCCTGCCGATGCCGGAAAGCCCAAGCCCCTTTATCTGCGCGGACCGGATGCCAAGCCGCAGGCCGGATATGCGATTGCGCGACGAGTGTGACCATGCTGGAAGCCTATCTGACGCTGAAGCCGGAATTCGAAATCATCGCCATGGAGCGCGAGGATTGCCGCGATGTCGCCGTCCTGCATGGCGAGCGTTTCGCCCGGCCCTGGGGCGACGGCGAATTCCACAGCCTGCTGTCGCAGGAGACTGTTTTCGGCTTCGTCGCGCGCCAGACCAACGCCATCCTGAAAAAACCGCTCCCCGGCTTTATCCTTGCGCGTGAGGTCGCCGGCGAGGCCGAGATCCTGACGATTGCCGTGCAGGCGAAGGTCGCCCGCGCCGGGCTGGGCTGGCGGCTGATGCAGGCGGCAATGCGCGAGGCGCGGGCGCGTGGCGGCGAGAGCGTGTTTCTCGAGGTCGACAGCGGCAATACGGCCGCACTCGGCCTTTACCGCAAGCTCGGCTTTGAAAAGGTCGGCGAGCGCCAAGGCTACTACAAGCAGGAAAACGGCGCCCGCTCCACGGCGCTTGTCATGCAGCGCGTTCTTCGATAGTTCCGTGGCAGAAAGATGACATCCGCACCGGCACGAACGCCGTGCAGGCATGTCGAAACACGAATATCTCTAGAGGCGGCCATGACCGATGTAGCCAAGACCCTTGAGGAGCTTTGCACCGAACGCGGCATGCGCATGACCGAGCAGCGCCGCGTGATCGCACGCATCCTCGAAGAGTCGGAAGACCATCCTGACGTCGAAGAGCTTTACCGCCGTTCGGTGAAGGTCGATGCGAAGATCTCGATCTCGACGGTCTATCGCACCGTCAAATTGTTCGAGGATGCCGGCATCATCGCCCGCCACGACTTCCGCGACGGGCGCTCGCGCTACGAAACGGTGCCGGAAGAGCATCATGACCACCTCATCGACCTGAAGACCGGCACGGTCATCGAATTCCGTTCGCCGGAGATCGAGGCGCTGCAGGAGCGCATCGCCCGCGAGCACGGCTTCCAGCTGGTCGACCACCGCCTGGAGCTCTACGGCATTCCGTTGAAGAAGGAAGATATCTGAAGCGATGGCAGCCCGGGAGTGCCGCATTTGATCGCCTGGCTGCGCATTGCCTTCGCTGCAGTCGTCATCCTTGCCGTCAGCATCGTGCTCATGCCGCTGCAGGTGTTGGCGCTGCGTTTCGACTGGCGGCTGCGCCGCAGACTTCCGCGCGTCTGGCACCGTATCATCTGTTATTGCCTCGGCCTCCGCGTTCGGGTGACGGGCAGGCTGGAATACCGTCGGCCGCTGATGCTCTGCTCCAACCATTCGTCCTGGCTTGACATCATGGTCCTGTCGGCCGTCGCCGACGTCGCCTTCATCGCCAAGATCGAGGTCAGCGACTGGCCGATCTTCGGCACCCTCGCCAAGCTGCAGAAAAGCGTGTTCGTTGTGCGCGAGGAGAGGCGCAAGACCGGCCATCAGGCAAATGAGATCGCCGGGCGCATGGCCGACGGGGAAATCGTCGTGCTCTTCCCCGAGGGCACGACCTCGGACGGCAACCGGTTGCTGGAGGTCAAGTCGTCGCTGTTCGGCGCTGCCGCGATGGCGGTGCCTTATTCGCCGACGGGAACCGTCGTGGTGCAGCCGGTGGCAGTTGCCTATACCAGGGTGCACGGCATTCCGATGGGACGCTACCACCGGCCGCTTGCCGCCTGGCCGGGGGATATCGAGCTCCTGCCGCATCTGATCGACATCCTCAAATGCGGCGCCATCGACGCGGAAGTTTCCTTCGGTGAGGCGGTGGAATACCGCGCCGACAGCAATCGCAAGCAGGTGAGCGCGACGATCGCCTCGCGCATCCGCAGCCTTCTCAACACAAGCCTGCGTGGTCGCGATATCGGCTAAGCCGAGAGGTCTCTTTTCTCGGGCGGCAAAAACCACTAAATACCGCGCCATGACACAGGATAACGCCCTTCTTCAGGCCCCCGAAGTTTCTCTCCGTGACGGCAGCAACAGCCGCAAGGTCTTCATCAAGACCTATGGCTGCCAGATGAACGTCTACGATTCCATGCGCATGAGCGATGCGCTTGCTCGCGACGGCTACGAACCGACCGAAGACATGGAACAGGCGGATCTCGTTCTGCTCAACACCTGTCATATCAGAGAGAAGGCGGCGGAGAAGGTCTATTCGGCGCTCGGACGGCTGCGCGAGATGAAAAAGAAGAAGGCAGCCGACGGCCGGGAGATGATGATCGGCGTAACCGGCTGCGTCGCCCAGGCCGAAGGTGAGGAGATCCTGCGCCGGGCGCCGGCTGTCGACGTCGTCATCGGGCCGCAGACCTATCACCGTTTGCCGGAGGCGCTGCGCCGGGCCAAGGAGGGCCAGCGCGTCGTCGATACGGAATATGCGATCGAGGACAAGTTCGAGCATCTGCCGATTGCGGAGAGCCGCAAGATCCGCGCCCGCGGCGTCACTGCCTTCCTGACGGTGCAGGAGGGTTGCGACAAGTTCTGCACCTTCTGTGTCGTGCCGTATACGCGCGGCTCGGAAGTGTCGCGGCCGGTCTCGCAGATCGTCGAGGAGGCCGAAAAGCTCGTCGAAGCCGGAGTGCGCGAAATCACCCTGCTCGGCCAGAACGTCAACGCCTGGCATGGCGGCGGACCGCGTGGCGAGGCATGGAGCCTCGGCGACCTCCTCTACCGCCTTGCCGAGATCCCCGGCCTGGCGCGGCTGCGTTATACCACAAGCCATCCGCGCGACATGGACGACCGGTTGATCGAGGCCCATCGCGACCTCCGGGCGCTGATGCCCTACCTGCACCTGCCGGTGCAATCGGGCTCCGACCGGATCCTCAAAGCGATGAACCGGCGTCATACGGCCGCCGAATATTTGAGTCTGATCGAGCGCATCCGCGCCGTGCGGCCGGACATCGCGCTATCGGGCGATTTCATCACCGGTTTTCCGGGGGAGACAGACAAGGATTTTGAGGATACACTCAGACTTGTGGAGGAGGTGCGCTATGCGCAGGCCTTCTCATTCAAATACTCGACTCGGCCGGGCACGCCCGGCGCGGAACTGAAGGACCAGGTGCCGGAAGAGATCAAGGCAGAACGGCTGGAACGCCTGCAAGCGCTTCTTTTGAAGCAGCAGCAGGAATTTGCCGAATCCTGCATCGGCAAGGAGATCGATCTGCTGCTCGAAAAGCCGGGCCGCATGCCGGGCCAGCTGATCGGACGTTCTCCCTGGCTTCAATCCGTGAATGTTGATGCAAAAGCATCGCAAATCGGTGACATTATCAAAGTGCGAATCACCGGAACCGGAACGAACAGCCTGTTTGCCGAACGCGCAGAGGCTGCGGTTTAACCCAAGGAGCCCGACCGCTTGAACGGACAAGAATTGGTTTCTTCTTCACCGCGCCACCCCCGCACGCCGAGCGACACCAATCACTTCGTCCTGACGTTCGAGAACAATCGGTTCGCCAGCGAACTCTTCGGCCAGTTCGACCAGAACCTCAAGCTGCTCGAGGAGCGGCTGAACATCAATGCGCGGGCGCGCGGCAATTCCGTCGTCATATCGGGCGATGTCGTGACCACAAATCAGGCGCGGCGCACGCTCGATTATCTCTATGAAAAGCTTCAGAAAGGCGGCAGCGTGGAACGATCCGACGTCGAGGGCGCAATCCGCATGGCGGTCGCCGCCGACGATCAGCTCAGCCTTCCCACCATGGAGCGCAAGGCCAAGCTGACAATGGCGCAGATTTCGACGCGCAAGAAGACGATCATCGCTCGCACGCCGACGCAGGACGCCTATATCAGGGCGCTGGAGCGCGCCGAGCTCGTCTTCGGCGTCGGCCCGGCCGGCACTGGCAAGACCTATCTCGCCGTTGCCCATGCCGCCCAGATGCTGGAGCGCGGCGCGGTCGAAAAGATCATCCTGTCGCGCCCGGCCGTCGAGGCCGGCGAGCGCCTCGGCTTCCTGCCCGGCGATATGAAGGAAAAGGTCGACCCCTATCTTCGCCCGCTCTATGACGCGCTCTACGATATGATCCCGGCCGACAAGGTCGATCGGGCGATCACCGCCGGCGTCATTGAAATCGCCCCGCTCGCCTTCATGCGCGGCCGCACGCTCGCCAACGCCGCCATCATCCTCGACGAAGCGCAGAACACGACGTCGATGCAGATGAAGATGTTCCTGACGCGCCTCGGCGAAAATGCCCGCATGATCGTCACCGGCGACCCGAGCCAGATCGACCTGCCGCGCGGCGTCAAATCCGGCCTCGTCGAGGCTCTGGAGCTGCTGAACGGCGTCGAGGGCATCTCGATCGTGCGCTTCAAGGATACCGACGTCGTGCGTCATCCGCTGGTCGGCCGCATCGTCAGAGCCTATGACGCCACCTATCTTGTCGAAGCCGAAGACGTCGGTCGGCAGGGCTGATGGCCGAACTCGATATCCAGATCAGCATCGAGGACATCGGCTGGCCCGGCGAGGAAACGCTGCTGGTTTTTTGCGAGCGCGTGCTCGGAGCCGCCGCGGTCTATCTGCGCGACAATGAGAAGCAGCCCTTTCCGACGATGCCGCCCGAGGTTTCGCTGGTCTTTACCGACGATGCCTCGATCCAGGACATCAATGCCGAATGGCGCGGCAAGGACAAGCCGACCAATGTGCTCTCCTTCCCGGCCTTTCCGGTTCAGCGGGGCAAGCTGCCCGGGCCGATGCTCGGCGACATCATCATCGCCCGGGAGACGGTGGAGCGGGAAGCCCAGGAACTCGAAAAGAGCTTCGACGACCACCTGACCCATCTGCTGGTGCACGGTTTCTTGCATCTTCTCGGCTACGACCATATGAATAATGCCGAAGCCGAAATTATGGAGGCGCTGGAGACTCGCATTTTGGCGCAGCTCGGCCTATCTGATCCCTACGAGGGTCAAGACCTTAAAATGGAACCATGAGCGACTTTACGACGAAGCCGGCGGCAGACGCCAAGGACTCCGAATCATCCTCTTCTTCGGATGAGGTCGGCAGTAGTAGTCGGCCATCCGGCCGATCCCAATCCTTCTGGTCGCGCGCCGCCCGCATTCTCCGCCCGCAGCAGGGCTCGCGACTGCGCGAGGATCTTGCCGATGCGCTGATGACCGATGCGGCCGGCGACGACGCTTTTTCGCCCGATGAGCGGGCGATGCTGCACAATATCCTGCGCTTTCGCGAGGTGCGCGTCGCCGACGTGATGGTGCCGCGCGCCGATATCGAGGCGGTGGACCAGAACATCACCATCGGCGAGCTGATGATCCTTTTCGAGGAATCCGGCCGCTCGCGCATGCCTGTTTATGCCGATACGCTCGACGACCCGCGCGGCATGGTGCATATCCGCGACCTGCTCTCCTATGTCGCCAAGCAGGCGCGCAACAAGCGCCGCGGCCCGGCAAAGCCGGCCGCTGCAGCGCCGGCGATCGAGGTCGCGCCGGAGAACATTCAGAAACCGCCGCGCTCGACCAAGCCGAATTTCGATCTTGCCCGGGTCGATCTGCAGAAGACGCTGGCCGAAGCCGGCATCATCCGCAAGATCCTGTTCGTGCCGCCGTCGATGCTGGCCTCCGACCTCTTGCGCCGAATGCAGGTGAACCGTACGCAGATGGCGCTGGTCATCGACGAATATGGCGGCACCGATGGGCTCGCCTCGCATGAGGACATCGTCGAGATGGTGGTCGGCGACATCGACGACGAACATGACGACGAAGAGGTGATGTTCAAGCGCGTCGCCGAAGACATCTTCGTCGCCGACGCCCGTGTCGAGCTGGAAGAGATCGCCGAAGCGATCGGACCGGATTTCGACATCAGCGAACAGGTCGACGAGGTCGACACGCTGGGCGGGCTGATCTTCTCCGCGCTCGGCCGCATCCCCGTCCGCGGCGAAGTCGTTCAGGCCCTGCCGAACTTCGAATTCCACATCCTCGACGCCGATCCGCGCCGCATCAAGCGGCTGCGCATCACCCGTAAACGCCACGCGATCCGCCGCCGCGCCAAGGAGGCTGGCGACATCACGCCCGGATCCGAGACCGGCGATGACCGGCCGGCCGAATCGACTACCAACTAGGCATCGGTACGGAAATCGGAATCGCCTTTCGGGCCGATGCGGAACAGGACAAAGAGCCGCTTTTTTGAAAGACTGCGAATGGGTTGATTCGCGGTGTGATGGGAGTGCGCATGGAGCGGCTTGCGGACAGGGTTATCCTCGTCTGGGGGGTAAAACGGTCGTTGCTGGCCGTCGCCGCTGGAGCATTCGCCGCGCTGGCGCTGCCGCCTTTCGGCTTTTTCGCGGCGATGTTTCTCTCCTTCACGCTGCTCGTCTGGCTGATCGACGGGGCGGCGGCTTCTCCTGAAAGCGGTCTGATCGGCAGGCTATGGCCGGCCTTTGCCATCGGCTGGCTGTTCGGCTTCGGTTATTTTGTCGCCGGCCTCTGGTGGATCGGTCACGCCTTGCTGGTCGATTCGGAGGAATTTGCCTGGGCACTGCCCCTGGCAGTCCTCGGACTGCCGGCCGGCCTTTCGGTCTTCTACGGGCTGGCGACTGCACTTGCCCGGATCGTCTGGTCCGACGGCATGGGACGGATCGCCGCACTTGCGGCCGGCTTCGGCCTGATGGAATGGCTTCGAAGCATGATCCTCACCGGCTTTCCCTGGAATGCCATCGGTTATGGCCTGATGCCCGTTCCGCTGATGATGCAGTCGGCGCATGTGATCGGCGCGATGGGGGTGACGACACTTGCCGTCTTCGTCTTTTCCGCCCCGGCGCTGATCGGGACGCGACAGGGCGCGAAGCCTGGAATTGCGCTCGCCACCCTGCTGTTTGCCGCCCATCTCGGTTATGGCGCCTATGCCCTCTATCTGGCGCCGCGGCCGCAGCCCTTGCCCGAAGACAAGCGGCCGGTGGTGCGGCTGGTGCAGCCGGCCATCGACCAGGCGGCGAAGATGGACAACGACGCCGACCGCAATGCGATCTTCGAGACCCATCTGAAGCTTTCAGCCGAAGCGCCCAGGAATGGCGGCCGCAAACCCAACATCATCGTCTGGCCGGAAACCTCGATCCCCTTCATCCTCACCGACAACCAGGATGCGCTGACGCGCATCGCCGATACGCTCGACGACGACCAGATCCTGATCGCCGGCGCGGTGCGCGCCGAGGAGATGGGGCCTGGCACCCCGGTGCGCTACTACAATTCCATCTATGTGATCGACGGCCGCGGCCAGATCATCGCCGCCTCCGACAAGGTGCATCTCGTGCCTTTCGGCGAATATCTGCCCTTCGAGGACATCCTCACCGAACTCGGCATCCAGAATGTCGTCGAGATACCGGGCGGTTTTTCGGGCGCCGCAAGTCGGCACCTGCTGGCGCTGCCGGGCGGCCTCAATCTTTATCCGCTGATCTGCTACGAGATCATCTTTCCGGGCGAAATGACCGGCGACATCGTGGATGCCAACGCGCTCCTCAACCTCACCAACGATGCCTGGTTCGGCATCACGCCCGGACCCTACCAGCATTTTCAGCAGGCGCGGGTGCGGGCAGTCGAGACCGGCCTGCCGCTGATTCGCGACGCCAACAACGGCATATCGGCGCTCGTGAACGCGCACGGGGAAATCATCGCAGGCCTCGATCTTGGTGAGACCGGCTTTATTGATGCAACTGTTGATGGGTTCGGCAATGGGTTCGGAACCTCATACCCCCTTCAGACATACTTCTGGTTGACCGAAGCACTGTTGATGTTGATTGCGCTAATTTCACGCGCAGGTTTTATTTTAGGGTTGAATTGACCAAAAACCCCTAAAATTGCATAGTGGTGTCAATCGGCGTTCTTAACGTATGTTTATCGGCGGGTTCCCGCCGCTTACAACGTGGCGTTTTGGGATGGATCAGGGGCATGCCGGTTGGAAACAGAAATTCGTAGCTAGGGCACGACCATGATTGAAAATAAGAAGAAACCGAATCCGATCGACATCCATGTTGGCAGCCGCATTCGCCTTCGCCGAACGATGTTGGGCATGAGCCAGGAAAAGCTTGGCGAAAGCCTCGGCATCACCTTCCAGCAGATCCAGAAATATGAGAAGGGCACCAACCGTGTCGGCGCAAGCCGCCTGCAGAACATCTCGAGCATCCTAAATGTTCCGGTCTCCTTCTTCTTCGAGGATGCGCCCGGCGAACATGCCGGCGCCGCCGGCGGCATGGCCGAAGCCTCCAGCTCGAATTACGTCGTAGACTTCCTCTCCTCCTCGGAGGGCCTGCAGCTCAACCGCGCCTTCGTCAAGATTTCCGATCCCAAGGTTCGCCGCAAGGTCGTGGAACTGGTCAAGGCGCTCGCTGCCGAAGCCGACGCTGACTGATCCAGCTCTTATTGCGAAATAGAAAGGCGGTCGAAAGACCGCTTTTTTTGTGTTTTTGCGGCAAAATTTGTCACTTCGCCGCAGATATAAAGATATATTTATGTCCTTGTGCGCTTGTCATCGGCGCTCGAACTGAGTACCTACTAGCTGGCTTTTATTCTTTGAGGGGAATCCCGGAATGCGCGCGAATTATCTCTTTACCAGCGAATCTGTTGCCGAAGGTCATCCGGATAAAGTGTGTGACCGCATCTCCGACGAGATCGTCGATCTGGTTTACCGCGAAGCGGCCAAAACCGGCGTCAATCCGTGGGGTGTGCGCATTGCCTGCGAAACGCTGGCAACGACCAACCGTGTCGTCATCGCCGGCGAAGTCCGCCTTCCGCCGAGCCTGATGAAGAAGGACAAGGACGGCAAGGACGTCATCAATCCCTCGAAGTTCAAGGCCGCTGCTCGCCGCGCCATCAAGGATATCGGCTACGAACAGGACGGCTTCCACTGGAAGAAGGCAAAGATCGACGTGCTCCTGCACTCGCAGTCGGCCGATATTGCCCAGGGCGTCGACAGCGCCGCCGACCAGCAGGGCGACGAAGGCGCCGGCGACCAGGGCATCATGTTCGGTTACGCCTGCAAGGAAACGCCGGACCTGATGCCGGCGCCGATCTATTATTCCCACAGGATCCTGCAGCTGCTGGCGGCCGCCCGCAAGAAGGGCGACGGTGAAGTCGCCAAGCTCGGCCCCGACGCCAAGAGCCAGGTAACCGTGCGTTACGTCGACGGCAAGCCGTCGGAAGCGACCTCGATCGTGCTTTCGACCCAGCATCTCGACGAGAGCTGGGATTCCAAGAAGGTCCGCGCCGTCGTCGAACCCTATATCCGCGAAGCGCTCGGCGAACTGAAGATCGCCGAGGATTGCAAGTGGTACATCAATCCGACCGGCAAGTTCGTCATCGGCGGACCGGACGGCGATGCGGGCCTGACCGGCCGCAAGATCATCGTCGACACCTATGGCGGTGCGGCTCCGCATGGCGGCGGCGCATTCTCCGGCAAGGACACGACCAAAGTCGACCGTTCGGCCGCCTATGCCGCCCGCTACCTCGCCAAGAACGTCGTGGCCGCCGGCCTCGCCGACCGCTGCACGATCCAGCTCTCCTACGCCATCGGCGTCGCGCAGCCGCTGTCGATCTACGTCGACCTGCACGGCACCGGCAGGGGTGTGTCGGAAGACCAGGTCGAAGCGGCGATCCGCCAGAATATGGACCTGTCGCCGTCGGGCATCCGCCGTCACCTCGACCTCAACAAGCCAATCTACGCCAAGACCTCGGCCTACGGTCATTTCGGCCGCAAGGCCGGCCGTGACGGCTCGTTCTCCTGGGAGCGCACCGACCTCGTCAAGGCGCTCAAGGAAGCCGTCAAGACCAAGGTCGCTGCATGACGGATATGGAACGCCGGGGACGGGCGACCGAGGCCTTTTTCGGTCGCCGCAAGGGAAAGGCCCTGCGCGAACAGCAGGCGGAAACGCTGAACAGCCTGCTCCCGGCATTCCTCATCGACCTCTCGGCGGCTCCCCCGGAGCCGCCGACTTCGCTATTCCCGGTTCCGGTCACGACATTACGGCTGGAAATCGGTTTCGGCGGCGGTGAACATCTGATCCATCGGGCTCTCGAAAAACCTTCGACCGGCTTCATCGGCGTCGAGCCCTTCGTCAATTCGATGCAGAAGCTTTTGTCGCGCATCGGCGAGACGGGTGCCTCCAATATCCGCGTCTACAACGACGACGCGACGCAACTGCTCGACTGGCTGCCGGACGCGTCGCTCGACCAGATCGATCTGCTCTATCCCGATCCCTGGCCGAAGCGGAAGCACTGGAAACGCCGCTTCGTCTCGAAGACCAATCTCGACCGCTTTCACCGGGTGCTGAAGCCCGGCGGCCTGTTCTGCTTCGCCTCCGACATCGACACCTATGTGAACTGGACGCTGATCAAATGCCGCGACCATGGCGGCTTCGACTGGCTGGCCGACAATGCGGCGGATTGGCTGACCCCCTATGAGGGCTGGCCGAGCACCCGCTACGAGGCGAAGGCACGCCGCGAGGGCCGCTCTTCGGCGTATCTGACCTTCAGGAAGATCTGAGGCTGTCGGCAATTTCCGGCATCCGGCTCTAAAACCGACGACGACAACAAACCGAACTGAACGCGCTACGCTCTCACTTGTGGCGCGTAGAGTTCCGCCGTGGAACGGTTGCAATTGCCGCTGACGCGACTATTTCCGTGCTGGCCACCCTCCGCTCAAATGGAAGGGAGAAAATGACCGGGAGCATGTCATGTGCCGAAATATAAACCCCTGTTCAATTTCGATCCGCCAGCGACGTACGACGAGGTCCACGATGCCGCGCTCCAGTTCGTGCGCAAGGTGAGCGGAACGACCAAACCGTCGAAGCGCAATGAGCTCGCATTCGAGCACGCGGTCAGTTCGATCACGGCCTGTGCCCGCGAGCTGCTCGATTCGCTGGAAACGTCTCAACCTCCTCGTGATCGCGAAGAGGTTGCGGCAAAGGCGCGCGCGATCAGCGGTCCGGTTCGCGTAAGAGAGCTCCGTCACGCACGGGAGATCTCAATCAAGCCTCAAGTGGCCTACCTGACGGCTTTCGGTCCGAAGCGGACTATCAGTTCATTTCAGGTGGACGACCGCTATGCGCCCACAAGCGGACATGGGCGGCCCGCCGATCGACACCGTTTGCCAAATCCGCAATCTGAACCAGGCTGCTATGCATCAGAAGCCTTCAAGCGCGAGAGGGTCACGTTTCCGGCACGACAATCCGGCGGAGAGAGTCGCCGCCAATAGGTGATGGCTAAAGCCTTGGTTTCATCGTTGATGATCCTATATCTGGCTTCCACTGCGGCGACAGTGTTGATTTTTCAGATCGGTATTGGCTTCATGAGCGGCGACTGTGTTCAGGAACCGGTCGAGCATCGAGTTGAAGCTCTCCGGCTTCTCCCAGAAGGGCGCGTGTCCAGCCCCTTCTATTACATGCGCTTTGCCTTCGAAGAGCAACTGGATGTTCAGGCCCGAAAAATAGCTGAGTTTGACAAAGGGGTCATAAAATCCATTCACAAAAGCAATGGGTATATCAGCCTGTTCGACGGTGCGGCGCTGATCCACCCCCTGCCCCCGCAACATTGCGCGAGAAAAAACGCTCCTTAGTCTCCCGTCCGCGCGCGCTATGGCATCGCGAAAGGAGGGGTTACTCGTGTCTCCAAAGCAAAGAGACTGAAACCGCTCCACATCACGCGATGTAAAGTTCTCTTTTGATGCCAGAAGAATATCAAATGATGGATGGAATCCCCGCAGCATTCCGAGGAGACCGCTGTGGATCGGTGGCGTGCCGCACAACATCAGGCCCGAAATGCCGTTGCTGCTGCCCGCCATCTGAATCGCGACGTGACCGCCAAGCGACCATCCCAGCACGGGAAAGCGATGAAGTCCCAGGCGGGCTGCCACCTCTCCTATGCAATCGGCAAGACCGGTGACGGTGTAAGTTGACTGCGGATCTCTAGCGTCGCTCGATTCGCCATGTCCCGGAAGATCGAGCGCAATCAGACGCCAATTCCGGGACAAATGGCTGTGTAGTTGCTGTGAAAAGACCGTCCGTGAGCTGCCCGAACCGTGTATCATAACCAGTGGTGCAGCGCCATCAATAGTGTCACTGATGCGCACAGCGCCGTGGCTGGTGTCGATTGTACAGTGAAATATGTCCATAAGCTGCGACCCCTAACGCGCAGCCAAAGTCTTGCACGAAAATATCTATGGCAGGTGCATGATCATCGTAAACCAGATCTGAACCAGGTCGTGCAATCACGACACGTTTCGGTGCGGTTACGCATCAATACACAATCATTTGCCTTGGCGTTGTATACGGGTTAGGTCTGTCGCAGCAGCAATTGCAAGCAACCTTTCAAGGTGGACATCACGATGCAATTTCTTCTGGACTTTGTTATTTCGATCACCAGCCTGAGTGTCGTCGGGTTCTACGCGTGGTCGTTGCGAGGCCACTTCAACTCGCCGAAGATGGAAGCCGGAGCAAAGCTGATCACCGTCGTCGTCATCGCGACGACGGCGTTTTTCCTGTACCTGGTTTGGTCCCGGACGCAGATGCTATGGGTACAGGTAGTCGGACTGGGGTTTGAAATCGGGTCGGCGGGCTTGTTCTGGTGGGCGGTGTCGGCGTCGCGAGAGGCCAGGTTGCGCTTTGTGTTCACCCTCGATCACCCAGATAGTCTTGTCACCGACGGTCCCTATCGCTACCTGCGGCACCCTTTTTACACGTCCTACCTGCTCTTCTGGTCGGGATGGGCGCTGGCATCTTGGTCGATATGGTCGATCCTGCCGGTCTTATTTTTTACGGTTGTCTACGTGATTGCAGCCCGCAACGAGGAGAGGAAATTCGCCCTATCACCGCTGGCATCCGAATATGAAGCCTATCGGCGCAAGACGGGCTTGCTGACGCCGTGGTTCGATTGGCGATAATGTCGCGACATCCCTCCCGACCGCAGCGAAAACGAATAGAGCGACCGTGCACCGCAAGCAGTGAAACGTAGCAGACAGTCTTGACGGTCAGTGCAGGCTGACCGTCTTCAATTCGTCCTCGGCAGCCTTGAAGAAGGTGCTGGAGCGGTTGTCCGTCAGGAGAATCGGCGTGCCGTCGGCGCCGAACAGCGCCCAGAGATCGACGTTCGGATCGATATCCGGCGCCTCGGGGAAACACTTGGCGACCTCTTCGGTGCGCATTTTTCTGATATAGGCGACCTCGCCGTTGCCGATGTGGGCAAGCTCGGATTTGGTCAAGTGAGACGTGGCTTCTTTCATCAACATTCCTGTTCCTCCGGAAGAAGGGACCAACGGTTCGACAAACCGTTGTGCTACTGTGAAACCGAAATGTTAATTTTCTTGACCATGCGCGCAGGTTCCGGCCGAATTAGATCGACGGAGAGCAGACCGTTCTTCAGGCCGGCGCCAAGGACCTGCATGCCGTCGGCCAGCACGAAGGTGCGCTGGAACTGGCGAGCGGCGATGCCGCGATAAAGATAATCCCGCTCGCCCTGCTCCACCTGGCGGCCGCGGATGACAAGCTGATTCTCCTCGGTGGAGACATCAAGCTCCTCCTCGCTGAAACCGGCAACGGCAAGGGTGATGCGCAGACGCTCGGGCGCGCCGCTGTCGGCGGCGATACGTTCGATATTGTAAGGCGGGTATCCGTCGCTCGCCTTGGAAATGCGCTCCAGCGTTTTTTCCATGGCGTCGAAGCCCAGAAGCAGAGGGCTGGCGAAAGGGGTAATGCGGCTCATCTCTTTTCAAGTCCTTGATGCAAGCGACCATCCCGGACCTAAAAGTGCAGCATCCGGATGCCGCTAATATGGGGGCATGATCACGGCGCTGCAAGGCGCGCGCGATCCTCCCGATTTAAACATCTGCTACTTTTCGAACGGCGGCGCCTGCCTCCTTGCTTGACAAAGGACCTGCTGCCTCGCATCAAAACATGCCCGCGCGGAATGTGCCGATTTGTGACGGGAAATGAAGAGATGGTGTCTGCCGGGACAACGGCATGCCGAGAACGGGACGATTGAAATGGCAAGCGCGAGAAAGATCATCATCGACACGGATCCCGGCCAGGATGACGCGGCCGCCATCATGCTGGCTTTCGGCAGCCCGGGTGAGCTCGAGGTGCTGGGGATCACGACGGTCGCCGGCAACGTGCCGCTGTCTCTCACCAGCCGCAACGCGCGCATCGTCTGCGAGCTCTGCGGCCGCACGGATGTGAAGGTTTTCGCTGGCGCCGACAAGCCGATCGCCCGCAAGCTGGTGACGGCAGAACATGTGCACGGCAAGACCGGCCTCGACGGCCCTGTTCTGCCCGAACCGACGATGGCGCTGCAACCCGGCCATTCTGTCGATTTCATCATCGAGACGCTGCGCCGCGAGCCGGAAGGCACGGTGACGCTCTGCACGCTCGGGCCGCTCACCAATATCGGCATGGCCTTTGAGAAAGCGCCCGACATCATCCCCCGCATTCGCGAGCTGGTCATGATGGGCGGCGGCTTCTTCGAGGGCGGCAATATTACGCCGGCCGCCGAATTCAACATCTATGTCGATCCCGAGGCGGCCGACATCGTCTTCCGCTCGGGGGTTCCGATCGTGATGATGCCGCTTGACGTGACGCACCAGCTGCTGACCCGCAAGGACCGCGTCAAACGCATGGCTGAGATCGGCACGGCGCCTGTTAAGGCCATGGTCGAAATGTTGGAATTCTTCGAACGCTTCGATATCGAGAAATACGGCTCCGATGGCGGGCCGCTACACGACCCGACGGTCGTCGCCTATCTGCTGAAGCCGGAACTTTTCCAGGGCCGGGACTGCAATGTCGAGATCGAGGTTCGGTCGGAACTTACCGCCGGCATGACCGTCGTCGACTGGTGGCATGTGACCGACCGCAAGCGCAACGCCAAGGTGATGCGCACCGTCGATGCGGACGGCTTCTTCGATCTCCTGATCGAGCGCTTCGCCCGCATCTGATTATTCTTTCCTTCTCCGAAGAGCGAAACGACCTCAGGCGTCCTTCTCGTCGAAGACGGAATTGGCTTCGGCCTCGACCGGTTTCGGGCCGCCCTTGGCGACGCCGACCATGGCCGGGCGCAGGACGCGCTCGCCGATGGTGAAGCCGGCCTGCACGACCTGAACGACGGTATTGTTCGGCACTTCGGAGTTCGGCACTTCGAACATTGCCTGATGGAAATTCGGATCGAATTTCTGGCCGACCGGCTCCAGCTTGCGAACGCCGTGTCGCTCCAACGCCGAGAGCATCGAGCGCTCGGTCATTTCCACACCTTCGATCAGCGTGGTGAGGCCGGCGTCGGCCGTGGCTTTGGCCTCCGGAGAGATGGCGTCCAGCGCCCGGCGCAAATTGTCCGAGACGGCGAGCATGTCGCGAGCGAAACCGGCGACGGAATAGGATTTTGCATCCTTCACCTCGCGCTCGGTGCGACGGCGCAGATTATCCATCTCGGCGGCAAGTCGCAGATAGCGGTCACGCAGTTCGGCATTCTCGGCCTTCAGAAGCTCGAGCGGATCCGGCTGCCTGGCCTCCTCCTGCTCGACAGTGGCAGTCTCGACGTTGACGGCAGCGTCGGCTGCGGCATCGGCCGCAGTTGCGTCAGGTCCGTTTTTCGTCGTTTCATCGGTCATGACGGTCTCCGGTTGGTATTTTCAGATGCGCCCGATATCGAGGTTTGGCCGGAAAAAATCAAGTCTGCGTGACGAAGAAGCGAAAATTCCGCTGCTTCGTCAGTGATGACGTCAAAGCGGATTGCGCGACAGGCGGGAGACGAGCTGAGCTGTGTAATCCACCATCGGCACGATGCGGGAATAATTGAGCCGCGTCGGGCCGATGACGCCGACAGCGCCGACGATCCGGTCATCATCGTCGCGATAGGGCGCGACGATGAGCGACGAGCCGGACAGCGAGAAGAGCTTGTTTTCCGAGCCGATGAAGATGCGCACGCCCGAACCGCTTTCGGCGAGGTTGAGAAGCTCGATCAGGCTGTCCTTCTTTTCGAGATCGTCGAACAGCATGCGCAGCCGGTCGAGATCTTCGGCGCCGGCGAGGCCTTCGAGCAGGTTGGCGCGGCCGCGGATGATCAGCTGCGCAGGCTTTCCCTCGTCCGGGCTGCCGGCCCAGACGGCGATGCCGCGCTCGACGAGATCGCGCGAGAGCGCATCGAGTTCGTGACGGACATCATCCTTCAGCCGGCTTAACTGTTTGCGCAGCTCCGGCAGCGTCTGGCCGGACATGTGCGCATTGAGGAAATTCGCCGCCTCCGTCAGCTGCGAGGAGGTGACGCCGGCCGGCAGCTCGATGATGCGGTTTTCGACCTGGTCGTGATCGCCGACGAGCACGGCGAGCGCCTTTGTCGGTTCAAGCCGGATGAACTCGACATGTTTCAGCACCGGATCGCTTTTCGAGGTGATGACGAGGCCGGCCCCGCGCGAGATGCCCGAAAGCATGCGGCTCGCTTCGTTCATCATCGATTCCACCGGATTGCCGCCGCTTTCGGCCCGCACCTGGCGATCGATATTGGCGCGCTCCTCGGCGGAGAGATCGCCGATCTGCATGAATGCATCGACGAAGAAGCGCAGCCCGATCTGGGTCGGCAGCCGGCCGGCGCTGACATGCGGGGAATAGATGAGACCGAGCTCTTCGAGATCGCTCATGACGTTGCGCACCGAGGCCGGCGACAGCGACATCGGCAGCAGGCGCGACAGATTGCGCGAGCCGAGCGGCTCGCCGCTTTCGAGATAACCTTCGACGATGCGGCGAAAAATTTCCCTGGAGCGCTCGTCCAGTGCAGCAACGGCATCCGAAACCGACGTCGACCTGATGCCCATGAACCTTTTCAAACCCGCGCTGATGATGCTCCCGAAAATATAGTCAAACTCGCACCCGTGGCAAAAGGGAATTTGCAAATGGGCGCCGCCAATCGTAGAAGCGGTCAACAACTCCAGGAGATGAGAATGCGGCCTTCAGGCAGAAAAACCGACCAGATGCGCAAGGTCTCGTTCGAGCGCAATTTTTCCAAGCATGCGGAAGGCTCCTGCCTGGTGAAATTCGGCGATACGCACGTGCTTTGCACCGCAAGCCTCGAGGAAAAGACGCCGCCGTGGCTGCGCAACACCGGCAAGGGCTGGGTCACGGCCGAATACGGCATGCTGCCGCGGGCGACCGGCGAGCGCATGAAGCGCGAGGCCGCCGCCGGCAAGCAGGGCGGCCGCACCCAGGAAATCCAACGGCTGATCGGCCGGTCGCTGCGCGCCGTCGTCGACCTGCAGGCGCTCGGCGAAAAGCAGATCACGCTCGATTGCGACGTCATCCAGGCCGATGGCGGCACACGGACGGCCTCCATCACCGGCGGCTGGATCGCGCTTTACGACTGCCTGAAATGGATGGAAAGCCGCAACATGATCAAGGTCGACCGGGTCCTGAAGGATCACGTCGCAGCCATCTCCTGCGGCGTGTTCGCCAGCCAGCCGGTCATCGACCTCGATTATCTCGAGGATTCCTCGGCCGAGACCGATGCGAACTTCGTCATGACCGGCGCGGGCGGCATCGTCGAGATCCAGGGAACTGCCGAAGGCACGCCGTTCAGCGAAGAGGAATTCAGCTCGCTGATGCGGCTTGCCAAGAACGGCATCGGCGAACTCGTCGCCCTGCAGAAAGAGGCGATTGCGGGATGAACGCCATGCTGGAAGGCATGTTGGAAACGGCGCTCTATGCGCGCGATCTCGATCAGGCCGAGACGTTCTACGAGGGCGTTCTCGGGCTTGAAAAGATCACCCGCGCCGGCAACCGGCATGTCTTCTTCCGCTGTGGGCCAGGCGTTCTCCTCATCTTCAACCCCGAGGAAACGACAAAGCCGCCGGCACCCGACGCGCTGCAGGTGCCGCCACACGGCACGACCGGGCAAGGCCATGCCTGTTTCCGGGTATCTGGCCGCAACATAGATGCGATGGCCGAACAGCTGAAAGCAGCTGGCGTTGCGATCGAATCCGAGGTGCACTGGCCAAATGGCGGCCGCTCGATCTATTTCCGCGACCCTGCCGGCAACAGCCTGGAATGTGCGGAGGCTAAAATCTGGGGCATCGAACAGGATATTTGAATGCGCAAGCTCGAAACCAAAACCATCGTCGTCGCCAGCCACAATGCCGGCAAGATCCGCGAGATCCAGGAATTGATCGGGCCGCTCGGCTTCACCGCCAAATCGGCCGCCGAACTGAATTTCGTCGAACCTGACGAAACCGGCACGAGCTTCGAGGAGAATGCGACGATCAAGGCGGTCGCCTCGGCCAATGCCGCCGGCATGCCGGCGCTCTCGGATGATTCCGGCCTGGTGGTCGACGCGCTCGGCGGCGATCCCGGCGTCTACACCGCCAACTGGGCGGAGAAGGCGGACGGAACGCGCGACTTCGACATGGCGATGGCCAAGGTGGAAAAGGCGCTGCAGGACGCCGGCGCTACGACGCCGGAACAGCGCGGGGCGCGTTTCGTCAGCGTGCTCTGCCTTGCCTGGCCGGACGGGCATACCGAGCTTTTCCGCGGCGAGGTGGAAGGCCATGTCGTCTGGCCGCCGCGCGGCACCCAAGGCTTCGGCTATGATCCGGTTTTCCAGCCCGAGGGTTATGCCGTCACCTTCGGAGAAATGAGCGGCGAGGAGAAACACGGCTGGAATGTCGGCAAGCCGCAGGCGCTGTCGCATCGGGCCCGTGCCTTCAAACTTTTCGTCGAAACCTGCCTGGAGGCATAAGATCTGTTCGTGGGCAATTTCGATACGCCAAGCCTCTCGCGCGACGCTGCGCTGCTGCCCGATACCGGCGAGCCCGGCTTCGGCGTCTATGTGCATTGGCCCTTCTGCGCGGCGAAGTGCCCCTACTGCGACTTCAACAGTCATGTGCGCCATCAGCCGGTGGATCAGGAGCGCTTTGCATCAGCCTTTCTGAAGGAGATGGCGGCAGTCCGGGCGATGAGCGGTCCGAAGACGGTGACAAGCATCTTCCTCGGCGGCGGCACGCCGTCGCTGATGAAGCCGGAGACGGTTTCTGCCATTCTCGATGGCATCGCACGGCATTGGCATGTGCCCGCCGGCATCGAAATCACCATGGAGGCCAACCCTTCGAGCGTCGAGGCCGAACGGTTTCGCGGCTACCGCGCGGCCGGCGTCAACCGGGTCTCGCTCGGCGTGCAGGCGCTGAACGACGGCGATCTGAAATTCCTCGGCCGGCTGCACGACGTCGCCGACGCGCTGAAGGCGATCCGGCTGGCGCGCGAGATCTTCCCGCGCATGTCCTTCGACCTCATCTATGCCCGGCCGGAGCAGACGGTCGATGAATGGGAGAAGGAACTGAAGGAAGCGATCTCCTATGCGGTCGACCATCTGTCGCTCTATCAGCTGACCATCGAGGAAGGCACACCCTTCTTCGGTCTGCACAAATCAGGCAAGCTGATCGTGCCGGACGGCGAGCAATCGGCCTTGCTCTACGAGGCGACACAGGAGATCACGGCGCGTGAAGGCATGCCCGCCTACGAGGTCTCCAATCATGCCCGGCCGGGTGCCGAAAGCCGCCATAACCTGACCTACTGGCGTTACGGCGATTATGCCGGCATCGGCCCGGGCGCGCACGGCCGGCTGACGCATGGGCATGAGAAGCTTGCGACGGCGACCGAGCGCAAGCCGGAAGCCTGGCTCGAGATGGTCGAGCGCGACGGCCATGGCATTCTCGATGAGGAGCGGCTCGGTTTCGAGGAACAGTCGGACGAACTGCTGCTGATGGGACTGCGGCTGAGGGAAGGCGTCGATCTCGCCCGCTGGCAGCAGCTTTCGGGCCGTGAGCTCGACCCGAAGCGCGAGGAATTCCTGCTCGAACACAAATTCGTCGAGCGGATCGGCAATTCGCGCCTGCGCTGCACGCCATCGGGCATGCTGATCCTCGATTCCGTCGTCGCCGATCTCGCCTGCTGACATCCAACGAGGCTGATCCGGGTGCGGCAGCGACATCGCCGTCCGCGCCGGAAAACATGTCTCAGCCGTGGCTGGTCGCGCCCGCCTTGAACAGGCTGCCGGTCGGCGTCTTCAGGAACGCCTCCAGCGGAATGTGCTCCTGGTGCAGGAAGCCGGTCGCCGGCAGGAGGCCGTCGCGGACCATCTCGATGACGGCGACGACAGAGGCCGAGGTCGTCCAGGCAATTGCCGTGCGGCGCGCGCCGGCAATCTCGATCGGATAATAGGCGCGCACGAATTCCTTGCGGCGCAGGCTGCCATTCTCCGTTCCCTCGGCCGCGACATGGACATAGACGACATCGTCTTCGACGGGCGGCTTGGCATTGGTCAGGATCTCGCCGGCGAGTGCGCGCTTGTCGCGCATCAAGAGCTCATGGAAGAAGAAGTTCATCAGCTCCATATGGCCGGGGTAACGCATGGTCTTGTAGTCGAGATTGTCGATCTTGCCGAGCATGGTGTCGCACATGGTGCCAAGCCCGCCCGAGGTGGTGAAGGCTTCGAGCTTGACGCCGCCGACATAGATGGTCTCATGCCATTCCATCGGCGAGACCAGCTTGCGCACACCGCCCTCGATGACCTCGCAATCATTCAGATATTCGTTGACGACGCCCTCCGGCGACCAGTTGAAGGCGTAGCCGAGAAGACCCGTGGGATGCTGCGGCAGGGCGCCGACGCGCATGCGGATCGAGCGGCAGCGCTCGAAGCCGTCGGCAAGGCTTGCGCCGACGATGCCGACGAAACCCGGCGACAGTCCGCATTGCGGCGCCATCAGGCCGCGGGCGGTCTTCGACAATTCGATGATGAAATTGGTGGTCGGAACGTCTTCGGTCAGATCGAAATAATGGATGCCGGCAAGATGGGCGGCGCGGGCCAGTTCGATGTTGAGGTGATAGGGAAGGCAGGAAAGCACCGCCTCCACGGTGGAGAGCAGCTCGCCAATCACCTCAGCGTCGGAAATATCGCCGGTGCGGCACTTGAAGGGCAGCTCGCCCAGCGGCAATTGCGCATCGACGCCGATGACCTCGAAGCCGCCTTCATGCAACAGCGTCGCCGCCAGCCGTCCGACCTTGCCCAGGCCGAGAACGGCGATCCTTTTGAAACTCATGCAAATCCTCCCACGCGCCCGCTTCGGCGCTTTCGTTTTTATCCGATGCGCGTCGCTCAAAATCGGACGTGCACGGGATGGCCGGAGGTATAGAATAAAAAGCTTATAAAGGAAAACGGCCGGAATCTCTCCCGGCCGTCGAATTTCCTCGAAAATCCACCACTTATTCGTTGATCAGCCGCTTCAGCAGCTCGATTTCGTGCGAAAGCTTCGTGTCGCCTGATATCAGCTCTTCGATCTTGCGCACGGCGTGCAGCACGGTCGTGTGGTCACGCCCGCCGAAACGGCGGCCGATCTCGGGGAAGGAGCGCGGCGTCAGCGTCTTCGACAGATACATGGCGATCTGGCGCGGCTTGACGATGACGCGGGTGCGGCGATTGGAGACCAGTTCCTGGCGCGAGACGTTGTAGTGCCTGGCGACGATGCGCTGGATATCCTCGATGCGCACGCGGCGCGGCTCGCCCGAACCGACGAGATGGGCGAGCAGTTCGTCGACGCGCTCGATCGACAGGTTCGGCTCGAAAGAACGGCGGAAGATCAGCTGATTGAAGGCGCCTTCGAGTTCGCGGCCACTGGCCGTGATGTTGCGGGCGACGTGCTGCAGCAGGTCTGCAGGAATTTCGAGCGACGGATCCTCCAGGCGAGCGGCCGCAAGGCGCCGCTTGAGGATTTCGAGGCGCATTTCGTAATCCGGAGCGTCGAGTTCGATCGCAACGCCACCCTGCAGACGCGAGCGAACGCGGGGATCGAGCGATTCCAGCTCCCATGGCGCGCGGTCAGCGGCGACGACGACCTGCTTGGCGCTGTCGAGCAGCATGTTCAGGAGATGGCAGAATTCATGCTGGATCATCTTGCCCTGCAGGAACTGCATGTCGTCGATGATCAGGAGATCGATGTTGCGCAGCGAATCCTTCAGCGTCAGCGCGTCGTTGTCGCGGATCGCGGTGGCGAAGCGCCACATGAAATATTCGGCCGTCAGATAGACAACGCGCAGGGCCCGCGGGTTCTGCACCGCCGCATTGGCGATCGCCTGCAGAAGATGGGTCTTGCCGAGGCCGACCGTCGAATGGACGAAGAGCGGATTGAAGCGCACGGCGCCGGAGCCGACTTCCGCGATCGTCTTGGCAGCCGCAAGCGCGACGCGGTTCGAGCTGCCTTCCACGAAGGTATCGAAGGTGAAGCGGCTATCGAGCGGCGAGCCGAAGAGCGGCGTGCCGAGGCTTGCGGGCCTTGCGGCGGCAACGGCCGAAACCGCCTGGTGGACGGCCTGGCCAGCCGGCTGGGCGCTCGGCGGACGGCGCATCTGCGCGGGAGCAGCGGGCTCAGGCTGGACCACCTCGTCGGCAGCCTTCATGCCGCTGCGCGTTGCCGTGCGCACGAGGATTTCGATCTTCATGATTTCCGGATCTTCGGCCTGGAACAGACCGGTGATGAGGTCGAGATAACGATTGTTGATCCACGACTTCAGGAAGGTCGTGGGAACTGAAAGGCGAACAACGCTCTTTGAGACCGAATGCAGCTTCAACCTGGCGAACCAGCTGGCATAGACGTCAGGACCGACCTGGGCCTTCAAGCGCGCGCTGACGCGCTCAAACAAAATGCTCTGCTTCATTTCCGCCTTTGCTTCCCCCATTTCCTGGCGAATGGAGCCGAACGCCTGCGGTGCCGCATCCCCATTGTCGAGCCCGCCCGCCATCATCGTATTAATCTGCATAATGCCGCCTTTCAATTCCACCGGGCGGCCTCCGCTAAAACAGCCGCCCGATCATTCCCCGCTTTGACGGGCTGGCGGCATCCTCATGAAGCCACTCGCCTGCCGGTTCACTCAAACACGGCACCGAAGCCCGCTGCAGGTACCGCGTTCATGCGGCGCCTTCATCGGCTTTCCGTGCCAGGCTGTCGGTCAATCCTCGTTTTCGGCCGACGAGCCCGAACGCAATATTACTATCCCTATCCGGCAGCCTCACGTTAAACGTGTGGTTGCCATAGGCACAAAACATCCCTGCCCCGTAACAGCCACGTTACGGCCCAAATCCGTCAAGTGCTTGAAAAAACGGAAGCGCAGGCTCCGTAACAGATGGCACAAATTCATCGCCCTGCCGACGTGGCAGTTAAGACCGAGCTCTGCAGGTGATGTCCGCGCCCTCTGTTGGACGCCATTTAGGCAGGATCAAATGGCAAGATCAACGATGAATTTTACGCAAAATTAAGATGCGACCATTGACTCCGGCCGCCATTTTCGGGCGTCACACCAGCGTCAAAAAAGAATCGCAGTTGAATCAAAGAGATTCCCCGTTCGGGCTATTTTGACACGCAAAGAAAGAAAAAAAATAAAAATCCGCTTGACTCGGGCGTGATCCGCAAAGGTTTGGCCAGAGTCGCGCAATGGGAAAGCATCCTTGCGCAAGGCATTGTTTTTAAATGCCTTTTCCTGTCATGGCTCTGACACGAAACAGTCGTGTCATTAACTATGAAGGACGCTCCTCAGCGGAATCGAAAAAGCCCGGTAAAATTACCGGGCTAATCATAACGAGGAGGTCGTTAATGGATTATTACGCGGTCGGGGAGACCGACAGAGCCTTCACACGAGCGGCCAGGCGAGAGACCTTGCGCGATGCCGTGTTGGAGTGCAGCACGCCCTTGCTGGCGGCGCGGGCGAGTTCCGGCTGAGCGGCCAGGAAAGCTGCCTTCGCCTTGTCGGCGTCACCGGATGCGATGGCCTCTTCGACCTGGCGAACGAAAGTACGAACGCGCGAGCGACGAGCCTTATTGACGTCGGTACGGCGGGCGATCTTGCGGGTCGCTTTTTTCGCCGAAGTTGTATTGGCCATGGATGCCTCTCTCAAGAATTCGAACAAACTCCGCCATCACCGCGGGCCCTGCGGCCACCAAATCCAGCAATGCGGGAGCAATCGCGGAAAACCAGAGCGGCTTTCCGAACCGTGGGCGGGCATATAACCCTAAAGCCGGCCCACGTCAACGCGGATTTTCAAGCTTTCCGGCGGCAAGCGCCGAAAAGCATTCAACGGTGCTTAAAGGCAGGTTTGCGCTTCTCGATGAAGGCCGCCATGCCTTCTTTCTGATCGTCCGTGGCAAAGAGACTATGAAACAGGCGGCGTTCGAACCGCAACCCTTCCTCCAGCGTCGCCTCGAAGGCGCGGTTGACCGCCTCCTTGGCCATCATGACCGAGGGCTGCGAAAGCGAGGCGATCTTTTCGGCGGCGGCCAAAGCCTCGTCGATCAGACGCTCGGGCGCCACCACACGCGAAACGAGTCCGGACCGTTCGGCTTCCGCCGCATCCATCATGCGACCGGTCAGGATCAGGTCCATGGCCTTCGCCTTGCCGACGGCGCGCGTCAGCCGCTGCGAGCCGCCCATGCCGGGAATGACGCCAAGGGTGATCTCCGGCTGGCCGAACTTCGCGGTCTCCGAGGCGATAATGAAATCGCACATCATGGCGAGCTCGCAGCCACCGCCGAGGGCAAAACCGCTGACGGCAGCGATCACCGGCTTGCGCGCCTTGGCGACGTCATCCCAGCCGCTAATGAAATCACTCTTATAGATATCGGCGAACTGAAGCGACTGCATCTCCTTGATGTCGGCGCCGGCGGCAAAGGCGCGTTCGGAGCCAGTGATGACGATCGCGCCGACGGCATCGTCCTCATGGAAAGCGGCATAGGCCTGCTTCAGTTCCCTCAGCACGATGGAGTTCAGTGCGTTCAGCGCCTGCGGGCGGTTCAGCGTGACGAGGCCGACATTGCCTCGGGTTTCGACGATCAGGGTCTCGTAAGCCATGCTGGTCTCCCGGTTCTCTATTATTTCTGGCAGGCGGCGCAATAGAAGGTGGAGCGACCCGCCTGTACGATACGGGCGACCGTACCGCCGCAGCCGGGCGTGCCGCAAGCCTGACCTTCGCGATCATAGACGGAGAAGGCATGCTGGAAATAGCCGAGCGATCCGTCCGTCTGGATATGGTCGCGCAGCGACGATCCGCCAGCGGCGATCGCATCGGCGATGACGTCGCGGATCGAGGCGACCAGCAGGCCGAGCTTTTCCTTCGGCTTGCCGCCCGGCGTCACCAGCGTGCCGGCGGCGCGGATGGGCGAAAGATGGGAACGCCACAGCGCTTCGCAGACATATATATTGCCGAGACCGGCGATGTTCTTCTGATCGAGAAGCGCGCTCTTCAAGGGCTGCGCCTTATCGCGGAACCGTTCGGCGAGATAGGCGGCGCCGAGATCGTTGCCCGTCGGCTCCGGGCCGAGATCGCGGAAGAAGGGATGGGCGGCAAGATCGGCTCGTCTTACCATATCCATGAAGCCGAAACGGCGCGGGTCGTTATAGACGACGCGGCGCGGGCCGCCCGGGCCCTCAAGATGAAAGACGACGTGATCGTGCTTCTCGTCCTTGGTGCGGGCATGGTGGAATTCGCCCGGCATCGCCGAGACGGAGTTCTCCTCGATGCGAAAGGAACCGGACATGCCGAGATGGGAAATCAGCGTGTTGCCGTCATCGAGATCGACCAGCAGATATTTGGCGCGGCGACCAAGGCCGATGATGGTGCGGCCGGAAACCTTGTCGGCCAAGGCATCGGGAAAGGGGAATCGCAAATCCTTGCGCCGCAGTTCCAGCCTCGCAATGCGAGCGCCTTCCATCGCCGGCGCCAGGCCGCGTTTGACCGTTTCGACTTCTGGCAATTCCGGCATCTTAACCCATCTCTATTGAACGTGTTTCAACCGAGGACGATGTGCGCTATAGCGCCAGTGTGCCGCGGAGAGCGCGGTCCAGTGATAACGTCGCGCGCGGCCTTTCGCTATGGTCGCCGCGCCGATCTTCAAGGAACGGAGCAGCCTGATGTCAGAAAGCCGCACTTCCGCCGATGGCGGCATGGAGACCTCCTACGGCTTTCGCGAGGTGCCGGGCGGCGAGAAGCAGGGTCTGGTCAACCAGGTGTTCCACAAGGTCGCCAAACGCTACGACATCATGAACGACGTGATGTCGATGGGCATGCACCGCGTCTGGAAGGATGCGATGATCGCCGCCCTCAATCCGCGCAAGGAGCCGGGCTACAAGGTGCTCGATGTTGCCGGCGGCACGGGCGACATCGCCTTCCGCATTGTCGAGGCTTCGGGCCGTCAGGCGCACGCGACCGTGCTCGACATCAACGGCTCGATGCTCGGCGTCGGCGCCGAGCGGGCGGCAAAGAAGAAGCTTTCCGACAATCTCACCTTCGTCGAGGCGAATGCCGAGGAACTGCCCTTCGAGGCGGGGAGCTTCGATGCCTATACGATCGCCTTCGGCATTCGCAACGTGCCGAGGATCGACAAGGCGCTGTCCGAGGCCTATCGCGTGTTGAAACGCGGCGGACGGCTGCTGGTCCTGGAGTTTTCGGAAGTCGATATGCCGCTTCTCGACAAGATCTATGACGCCTGGTCTTTCAACGCCATTCCGCAATTCGGCAAGGCGATCACCGGCGATGCCGAACCCTACCAGTATCTGGTGGAATCGATCCGCAAGTTCCCGAATCAGGAGAATTTCGCGGCGATGATCCGTCAAGCCGGATTTTCGCGCGTCACTTATACCAATTATACCGGCGGCATCGCCGCGCTGCATTCCGGCTGGAAGCTCTGAGGGAATGAAGGAAAAAAAGACGAACCTCCCTCGATGGGGCACTTCAGCATGAGCACTTTCGGAGCCTATTTCCGCCTTTGCCGTGTCGGTTGGGTGCTCGTGCGTGAGGGTGTCGTATCGGCCCTGCCGTCCGAAGGTCTGCCGCCTTCGGTCGCGCTTGCCAAATCCTTCGTCACGATTTTCGAGCGCAGCAGGGCGCGGCATCAGAAGCGCAGCGATCGGCTGGCGCAGGCGGTCGAGCGGCTCGGCCCCTCTTATGTCAAAATCGGCCAGTTCCTGGCGACACGGCCCGACGTCGTCGGCGTCGAATTCGCCAACGATCTGTCGCAGCTTCAGGATCGGATGGCCTTCTTCCCCTCGGCTGCCGCAAAGGCGAATATCGAAGGATCGCTCGGCCGGCCGATCGACGAACTCTATGTGAGCTTCGGCGAGCCCATCGCCGCCGCCTCGATCGCGCAAGTGCATCCGGCCGAAGTCGAAACGGCAGAAGGCCGAAGGAAGGTCGCCGTCAAGGTCGTCCGACCGGGCGTGCGCCAGCGTTTTGTCCATGACATCGAGGCAATGTATCTGGTCGCCCACATGCAGGAGCGGTTCATGCCATCCAGCAGGCGGCTGCGGCCGGTCGAGGTGACGAAGACGCTGGAACAGACGACGAAGGTGGAGATGGATCTTCGCCTGGAGGCGGCAGCGCTTTCGGAGATTGCCGAAAACACCGACAGCGATCCCGGTTTTCGCGTGCCGAAGGTCGACTGGGAGCGCACGGGCCGCGACGTCATCACCATGGAATGGATCGACGGCACGAGAATGTCCGACGTCGAGGGCTTACGCGCTGCCGGCCACGACCTCAACCTGCTCGCCGATACGCTGATCCAGTCCTTCCTGCGCCATACGCTGCGCGACGGTTTCTTCCATGCTGACATGCATCCCGGCAATCTCTTCGTCGATGCCGGCGGCATGATCGTCGCCGTCGACATGGGCATTGTCGGGCGGCTCGGCAAGAAGGAGCGACGGTTCCTGGCCGAGATCCTCTATGGCTTCATCACCCGCGATTACATCCGTGTCGCAGAGGTGCATTTCGAGGCCGGCTACGTGCCCGGCCACCACAATGTCGAAAGCTTCGCCCAGGCGATCCGGGCAATCGGCGAGCCGATCCACGGGCAGCCGGCCGAAACGATCTCGATGGGCAAGCTCCTGACGCTGCTGTTCGAAGTGACCGAACTGTTCGACATGGCGACACGGCCGGAGCTTGTGATGCTGCAGAAGACCATGGTCGTGGTCGAAGGCGTGTCGCGCATGCTCAACCCGCGTTTCAATATGTGGAAGGCTTCCGAGCCCGTCGTCGGCGACTGGATCCGCACCAATCTCGGCCCGAAGCGGATCGTCACCGACCTCAAGGACGGGCTGAAGGCGGCGGTCAAGCTCGCCGAAGCCGCGCCCGAGATCGCGGCGAAAACCGAGAAATTCCACCATCAACTGCTGCATATGAGCGAACACGGCTTGCGTTTCGACGAGGAGACGGCGGAGGCGATCGGCAAGGCCGAAGCGCGGCATAACCGCTCCGGCCGGATCGCCCTCTGGGTCATCGCATTGACGCTGCTCTATATTGCCTGGATGCTGAGCTGACCGCTTGCCAATAACATGCTGTGTTCGGCATTTAGGATATCCCATGTGACGGAGGGCTCGCTTAGTCTCTCGAGTTAGGAGATACGGCACATGCAGCACGAACGCCCCGGCATCGAACTTTCCGGACGTCCCCTCGGTTTTGCCGAGATGGCGGCGATCGGTGCAGGCAAGGCAAAGATTTCGGCCTCGCCGACCGGCATGGCCCGCATCGCGATTGCCCGCGAGATCGTCGAGGACGCGATTGCCTCGGGCATGCCCGTCTACGGCTCGACGACGGGCGTCGGCGCCATGAAGGATGTGGAGTGGTCGGCCGACGAGCTCGACATCTTCAATCTCGGCCTGGTGCGTGCCCATCACTTCGGCACCGGTACGCCGTTTTCCTGCAATGTCGTGCGCAATGCCATGGCGATCCGCGTCAACACGGCGCTGACCGGCCAGGTCGGCTGCACGCCGGAGCTGATCGAGGCCTATATCAGGATGCTCGAGGCCGATCTCATCCCGGTCGTGCGCCGCACCGGGTCGATCGGCTGCGCCGATATCGGCCTGATGGGGCAGATCGGCGCGGTGCTGACCGGCGTCGGTGAAGCGGTCTATCGCGGCAACCGGATGCAGGCGGCCGACGCTTTCCGGGCGGCGGGACTGGAACCGGTGCGGATGGCGCCGCGCGACAGCCTCGCTTCGCTGAGTGTCAACGCGGTGAGCTTTGCGGCGGCGGCGGAAACGACGCGCAATGCCGCGGCCTCGATCCGCATCCTGCTCGCGACCGGAATGATGGCATCAGGTGCGCTCGGCGCCTCCCGTGATCCGTGGAAGGCGGTCCGCCACGTCGGCACGGCGCGCGAGGCGCTGATCGGCGCCTGGCTCTGCAACGCGTCGGACGAATGGGACTGGCCGGTTGCAACGCATGTGCAGGATCCGCTCAGCCTGCGCATGATCGCCCAGGTGTTCGGCGCCGTCATCGAAAATCTGCTTTCGACCGGCCACAAGATCCTCGCCGCCACCGGACGCTCGGACGACAATCCGGTGGTTGTCGAGGGGCGGGTGATGACATCAGGCGGTTCGCTTCCGCTCGATGTGACGATCCTGCTCGAATCGGCCGCACTCTGCATGGCGCATGCGGCGCGCAACGCCTTCAACCGCTGCGTCATTCTCGGCAACGGTCAACGGCGCGACCTGCCGGTCAACCTGGTGCCGCCGGGCCGGATTGCCACCGGCTTCGGGCCGATCATCAAGCTTGCCGGCGAAATCTTCTCGCGCGTCCTGTCGATGTCAGGTCCCGTTTCGGCGCAGTCCCTGGTCGTTGCGGCCGGCCTGGAGGACGAGGCGGCCTTCCTGCCGCTGGTCATCGAGCGCTTCGAGCGACAGATGCAGGCGCTGAAGCGCCTCGCGGCACTTGAGGCGCTCCTGTCTGCCCAGGCGATCGACATTCTCGGCGATGAACCGAAGGGCGTGGCCGGTATGCTCTATGAGGTCGTCCGCAAACATGCGGCCTTTTATACCGTCGACCGGCCGCTTTCGGCTGAGGTGGAGGCGATCGAGGAAGAACTCGGATCGGACACCTTTCTCGCGAAGCTGACCGAACAGGTTCCGATCGCCTCCTTCGACGATTTCTTCGCACTCGGTTCGCCGGAGCCCATCGAGGAGCGGCTGGCCAACCGGACAGGGTGATTTCAGGCCCGGGTCAAATCCGGATCCTGTTCTACATTAATCCGCCTGAACATGATGCCGCCTCGAAGACGCGCGCTTGGCATCATGCTCCAGCAGGTACGGTCTGACGTCAGTCTAGGGAGGAAGCGGCATGGACTTCGATCTCGTTCTGCAGGGCACGGTGGTGCTGCCGGACCGCATCGTCGAAGCGGGTTATGTCGCCGTGCACGCCGGCAAGATCGCCGAAATCGGCCTCGGCGTCCCGCCTGCGGCGCGCGAGCGGCATCTGCTCGGAAGAGCGCTGATCCTGCCCAGCGCCATCGACGCACAGGTGCATTCGCTGTCCCAGAAGGATCAGGAGGATTTCGTCTGGTCGACGCGGTCGGCAGCGGCCGGCGGCGTGACTACGATCGTCGACATGCCCTATGACGAAGGCAATCTCGTCTGCTCGGCGGCGGCGGTCAAACGCAAAATCGACCATGCCGCCCCGCAGGCGCGCGTCGATTTCGCGCTTTACGGCACCATCGATCCGCAAGAAGGCCCGGCGCGGATCCCGGAGATGGTCGAGGCCGGGGTTGTTGCCTTCAAATTTTCGACCTTCGGCACCGATCCCAAACGTTTTCCGCGCATTCCCCCTGCCCTGCTCGACGTCTGCTTCGCCGCGATCGCGCCGACCGGGCTGACGGCGGGCGTGCATAATGAGGATGACGAGGCGGTGCGCAGCTATATGGAACAGGTGAAGGCGAGCGGCATCATCGACTGGCGGGCGCACGGCCTGTCTCGGCCTGCGATTACCGAGCTCCTGGCGATGCACACGATTTTCGAGACCGGGGCCAATACCGGCTGCCCCGCACATGTGGTGCACTGCTCGCTCGGGCGCGGCTACGATATCGCCCGCGCCTACCGCCGCGACGGTTTTGCCGCCACAGTCGAATGTTGCATTCATTACCTGACGCTCGACGAGGAAAACGATGTGAGGCGCCTCGGCGGCAAGGCGAAGATCAATCCGCCGCTGCGGTCGCGCGCCGAAGTGGAGCGGCTCTGGCGGAAGGTCGCCGAGGGTGATGTCTGGTTGGTCTCGACCGATCACGTCAGCTGGTCGGAGAACCGCAAAACCGATCCCGACATGCTCGCCAACGCATCCGGTGTTCCCGGCCTCGAGGTGATGGTGCCGCTTTTCATCAAGGGCGCTCTCGAGCGCGGCATTCCCCTCACCTGGGCCGCGCGGCTGATGGCCGAGAATCCGGCGAAGCATTTCCGGCTCGACCACATCAAGGGGGCGCTGACACCAGGCAAGGACGCCGACATTACCGTGCTGGAGCCGCGCGAAAGCATCTACGATGCGACTGCGAGCGGCAACAACGTCGTCGGCTGGAGCCCCTATAACGGCATTCGCCTGCCCTGGACCGTCTCCGCCACCTATCTGCGCGGCGAAAGGATCGCCGAGGGCGGCAAGGTGCTGGCCGCGCCCGGCACTGGGCGGTTCGTCCGGCCGCCGCCCCGCCAGGTCATATCGGGGGCCGCCGCATGAGCCGTAATCTTCCCGTCAATGCCGGTCGAATCGCTGAAGATATCGAGGCGCTTGCCGATATCACCGAGCCGGGGCGCCCCTGGACGCGGCGGGCTTTCACGCCGCTCTTTCTGGAAGGCCGAGCCTATATCGAGGCGCGGATGAAGGCGGCGGGGCTGGAAACGCGGATCGATGCCGCCGGCAATCTGATCGGCCGGCGCACCGGCCGCAAACCATGGCTCGGCACGATCATGCTCGGTTCGCATTCCGACACGGTGCCGGACGGCGGCCGCTTCGACGGCATTGCCGGGGTGGTCGCGGCGCTTGAGGTGGCGCGGGCGCTCAGCGACCAGAGCATCGAACTCGAGCACGATCTGGAGATCGTCGATTTCCTTGCCGAGGAGGTCAGCATCTTCGGCGTCTCCTGCATCGGCAGCCGCGGCATGACCGGGCAGTTGCCGGAAGCCTGGCTGTCGCGGGCAAGCGGTGGCCTCGATCTTGCCGGCGGCATCGCCCGGGTGGGCGGCGAGCCTGGCGTGCTGGGACAGCAGAAGCGGCCCGATCTGGCAGGCTTTCTGGAGCTTCATATCGAGCAGGGGCCGGTGCTCGAAGCCGAAAGGGAGGATATCGGCATCGTCACGGCAATCTCCGGCATCACCCGCATCGAGATCACCGTCGAGGGACGGGCCGACCATGCCGGCACGACGCCGATGGACAGGCGGGCGGATGCGCTGGTCGCGGCCTCGCAGCTGGTGCTCGACATCCGCAACGCCGCCGCCGAGCTTGCCAAGACGCCGGGGCATTTCGCGGCGACAGTCGGTGAGTTCAGGATCGAGCCGAACGCGGCCAATGTCGTCCCCTCGAAGGTCGTGCTGCTGATCGACGGGCGCGCGGAAATCCGCCCCGACATGGAAGCCTTCTGCCGCTGGCTCGACGGCCATGTCGAAAAGCTGGCGACCGCTTACGGCGTGACGATCGAGGCGCCGAACCGGGTTTCCGACAATCCGCCAACGCCCAGTGATGTCGCGCTCCTTTCGACGCTGGAGACCGCCTGCGAACGCGTCGGCGCAAAATACCGGCGCATGGCCTCCGGCGCCGGGCACGATACGGCCTGGATCGCCAAGGTTGCGCCGGCGGCAATGATCTTCGTGCCCTGCCGGGGAGGTCGCAGCCATTGCTCCGACGAATGGGCCGACAATGAGGATATTGCGCTCGGCGCAGCCGTGCTTTTCGAGGCGGTGCGCGAGATGGACAAGGATTTGAAGCGGGAGAAGGCCGATGGGACGCATACTGGTTGAGAAGGACGTAGAGGCGGCTGTCAAGGGCGGCTCCGTCTATGCCGCCGGCGGCGGCGGCTGGGCCGATCACGGCCGGATGCTCGGGCTTGCGGCCGTCACCATCGGCAAGCCTGAGCTGGTATCGGTCGACGAATTGAAGGATGACGACTGGATTGCCACGGCGGCGGCGATCGGCGCGCCGGCCTCCACCACGCCCTGGGAAATGCAGGGCGTCGATTATGTGAAGGCGGTGCAATTGCTTCAGGAGGCGCTCGGCGAAAGGCTTTCCGGGCTGATCATCGGCCAGAACGGCAAATCGTCTACGCTGAACGGCTGGCTGCCATCGGCGATTCTCGGCACCAAGGTGGTCGATGCCGTCGGCGATATCCGCGCACATCCCACCGGCGACATGGGCTCGATCGGCATGGCCGCCTCACCCGAGCCGATGATCCAGACCGCCGTCGGCGGCAACAGGGCCGAGAACCGCTACATCGAGCTGGTGGTGAAGGGTGCGACGGCCAAGATCTCGCCGGTGCTGCGAGCCGCGGCCGATCAGTCCGGCGGCTTCATCGCCAGCTGCCGCAATCCGCTCCGGGCTTCTTACGTGCGCAGCCATGCCGCACTTGGCGGCATCTCGATGGCGCTTGCGCTCGGCGAGGCGATCATTGCGGCGGAGAAGCGTGGCGGGCCAGCGGTCATCGATGCGATCTGCAAGACGACGGGCGGACATATCCTCGCCGAAGGAGTCATCAGCCGGAAGAACGTCGTCTACACTAGGGAGGCCTTCGACATCGGCACCATCACCGTCGGCTCGGGCAATAAATCGGTGACGCTGCATGTGATGAACGAATATATGGCCGTGGACGATGCGGGCGGTGGGCGGCTTGCCACCTTCCCCGCCGTGATCACCACGCTGTCGCCTGAGGGCGAGCCGCTGAGCGTCGGGCAGTTACAGGAAGGCATGCAAATCTTCATCCTGCATGTGCCGATGGATATCATTCCGCTGTCGGCTAGCGTACTCGATCCGACAGTTTATCCCGTCGTCGAAAAGGCGATTGGTATCGAGATCGCGCGTTATGCACTGGCGGCGAAGGCCTGAGCCATGGCACGCGATCCCGGCCTTGAAGAACTGCTGCGTGAGGAACTCGGCGATCGTCCTGAGCTCAGCGAAAAATCCATGTTCGGCGGCCGCGCCTTCCTGCTGAACGGCAATCTTCTCTGCGGCGCCCGCAGTGACGGCATGCTGATCCGTCTCGGCAAGGGCAACGATGATTGGGCGCTGGCGCTGCCGGGCGTAATCCGGATGCTGATGGGCGAGCGAGTCATGCACGGCTGGCTGCGCGCCTCCGCCGAGGCTTACGGCGACGATGCCCTGAGACGGCGTCTGCTCGATGCGGCGCTTGCCTATGTGGAATCGCTGCCGGGCAAGTGACGCCATTTCCCTTCTCCCCAGTGGAGGTCCGAAGGACGGGTCGAGACCTGCGGCTAGACCCCGGTCAGAGGTCCGAAGGACAGATGAGGGGGTGAGCGACGCCAGGAGCGAATGCGCTGAGCGCAAGCGAAGAGCAATGGAGGGCGTGCCGTGCGGCCCCCTCATCCGACCCTTCGGGCTACCTTCTCCCCGCTGGGGAAGGGAAGAGCAGAGAACCAAGCGAGGAACCCACGATGCCGAAGGCCAATCCACGTCATCCGAAATTTCCGATTCCCGGCGGGCCGGAGTTGCGCGCCAAGGGCTGGCGGCAGGAGGCGCTGCTGCGGCTCCTCGAAAACGTGCTCGCCGTCGGCGAGGATCCCGACAATCTGATCGTCTATGCCGCGCTCGGCAAGGCGGCCCGCAACTGGGCGGCGCACAAGGGCATTGTCAAGGCGCTGACGGAGATGGATGAGGACCAGACGCTGCTCATCCAGTCCGGCAAGCCGATCGGGCTCGTAAAGACCCATGCCAGGGCGCCCCTTGTCATCATGGCGAACTGCAACATCGTCGGGCAATGGGCAAAGGCCGAAGTGTTCTACGAGTTGCAGCGCAAAGGGCTGATCTGCTGGGGCGGGCTGACGGCCGGGGCCTGGCAATATATCGGCAGTCAGGGCGTCATCCAGGGCACCTACGAGATTTTCATGCGCATTGCCGAACGTCGCTTCGGCGGCGATCTCCAAGGCCGCTTCGTGCTGACGGCCGGCCTTGGCGGCATGGGCGGGGCACAGCCGCTCGCCGGCCGCATGGCGGGCGCGGCGATCCTCTGCGTCGACATCGATCCGGAGCGGGCGCGCAAACGCCAGCAGATCGGCTATCTCCAGGAGATCGCGCCGGATCTCGATACCGCCCTTCAAATGATCGATAGGGCGGTGAAGGACAAGCGGGCGCTCTCCGTCGGCCTCGTCGCGAATGCGGCGGAGGTCTATCCCGAGATCGCGCGGCGCGGCATCGTGCCCGATATCGTCACCGATCAGACCTCGGCGCATGACCTCGTCTATGGCTACGTGCCGAAGGGCATGAGCCTCGATCAGGTCAAAGGCTTGCGCGACGATGGCCAGGGGCAATTGATGGCGGCAAGCCGCGCCTCGATCGTCGAGCATGTCAGCGCGATGCTGGACTTCCAGAAGCGCGGCTCCGAAGTCTTCGACAACGGCAACCTGATCCGTACCCAGGCGAAAGAGGGCGGCGTCACCAATGCCTTCGACATTCCGATCTTCACCGAAGCCTATCTCAGGCCGCTCTTTGCCCGGGCGATCGGCCCGTTCCGCTGGATGGCCCTGTCGGGCGAGGAGAGCGATATCGCCCGCATCGACGATCTGCTGCTCGAACTCTTCCCCGACAACAAGATCATCACCAACTGGATCCGGCTGGCGCGCGAGCACGTTCCCTTCGAGGGGCTACCGGCGCGCATCGCCTGGCTCGGCCACGGCGAACGCACGATGCTGGCGCGGCGCGTCAATGCGCTGGTCGCAGGCGGCGAACTCAAAGGCCCGGTCGCCTTTTCCCGCGACCATCTCGATGCCGGCGCCATGGCGCATCCCAACATCATGACCGAGCGGATGAAGGACGGTTCGGATGCGATCGCCGACTGGCCGCTAATCGATGCGATGATGCTCTGCTCGTCGATGGCCGATCTCGTCGTCGTCCATTCCGGCGGCGGCGGTTATGCCGGCTACATGACGAGCTGCGGCGTCACCGTCGTCGCCGACGGCACCGATGCTGCCGACGAACGGCTCGACCACGCGCTGACCAACGACACCGCCCTCGGCGTCATGCGGTATGCCGATGCCGGTTATGAGGAGGCGCTTGATGAAGTGGCGAAGAAGGATGTGCCCTATATCCGGCTTGGTTGAAATGAACCACGACATGCTATATATCATTGTCATATCTCATTGAGGTTTTGACATGGAAACAGCAAAGATTTTCTGGTCGGGACGTTCCCAGGCCGTCCGGCTGCCCAAGGAATTCCGTTTCGATGGTGACAGTGTCGCCATTCGGCGGCAGGGGCGTGCGATCATTCTTGAGCCGATTTCCGACGATTGGGAGTGGCTAGCTGACGTGATCGGTCCTGTCGATCCCGACTTTGCAGCGGCAGCGGAAGAGCAGCCCGCCCCGCAAGAGCGATCCGAGCTCGACTTCTTCAAATGACGTATCTCCTCGATACGAATGCCGTCATCGCCTTGATGAAGGGTAACGAGAGACTGATCGCCGGACTGCGCAGACACAGGCCGCAGGATTTCGCCATCCCGGCAATCGTCGCGCACGAACTCTTCTACGGTGCTTACAAAAGCCTCCGCATCGAGGAGAATCTGGCACGGATCGACGGGCTGCAATTCGCCGTCCTGGAATTCGACCGGAACGATGCGCAAAAGGCGGGGGAAATCCGGGCCGCACTGCAAGCGTCGGGAACGCCGATTGGACCTTATGACGTGCTGATTGCCGGGCAGGCCGTCGCCCGCGGCCTCATTCTGATTACCCGCAACCTCAGGGAGTTCGAACGCGCGGCAGGTTTGCAGGCCGAGAATTGGGAAGGCTAGGTTCGGCACCCCAAAACTATCGGGCGTCCCTCGCAAAGTGCTGGGCGACACAGGCGGAGATAAAGGCGAGGGTCAGCATGACAAGGGTGAAGGCGACGACGGCGGCCCAGCCGTCGATTGCCCAGAACCAGCCGCCCGCGGACCCCATCAGGCTGGAGCCGACGTAATAGGCCAGCATATAGAGCGACGAGGCGTGGCCTTTGGTGCCGTGCGCCAGCCTACCGACGAGGCCGCTAGCGATGGAATGGCTCATGAAGAAGCCGGCCGTCAGCACAATAATCCCGAGGATGATCGATGGCAGCGCGGCGGAGAGCGTCAGCACGCTGCCGGCGGCCGTTAGCGCCAGGCCGAAGAGCAGCACGCGAAAATGCCCGATCCGATCTCCGATGAGGCCGCCGATCGAGGCGGCGCCGATGCCGAAGAGATAAACGGTGAAGATCAAGCCGAGTTCGGTCTGATTGAGGCCGTAAGGCGGCGCCACGAGGCGGAAACCGGCGTAATTGTAGGCGGTGACGAAGGAACCCATCGCCAGGAAGGCTATGGCGAAGATGAAGGGCAGCGCCGGATTGGCGAGATGGCCGAGCCAGGCCTTGGCATGGAAACGCGGATCGAAGCCCGGCCGGCGGACGAAATTCCGCGATGGCGGCAGCAGGGCGATGAAGCCGAGCGCCGCGGCAAGGCCGATGGCGCCGATGAGAAACAGCGCCGGCCGCCAGCCGAGATATTCGGCGAAAATGCCGGTCAGCACGCGGCCGGACATGCCGCCGAAGGCCGTGCCGCCGACATAAAGGCCCATGGTGGCGCCGAGACCGCGCGAATCGATCTCCTCCGCGAGATAGGCCATGGCGACGGCGGGCACGCCGCCGAGAACGAGACCCTCAACGGCGCGGATGACGAGCAGCAGGTGCCAGTTCGGCGCAAAAGCCGTGGCCACCGTCAACAAGGCCGCGCCGACCAGTGAAATCGACATCAGGCTGCGGCGACCGACCCCTTCCGAGACGGCGGCGGCGCAGACGATGGCGAGTGCGAGGAAACCCGTGGAGAGCGACAGCGACAGCGAGCTTTCGGCGGGGCTAACGGAAAATTCCTGCGAAAAGATCGGCAGCAGCGGCTGCACGCAATAGAGCAGCGAGAAGGTGGAAAAGCCGGAGAGGAAAAGCGCCAGGCTGGCGCGGCGATAGGCACCGGTGCCGCGTGTCAAATAGCGCTTTTCTCCTGTGAGCACGGTCTTCACGGCGTGCACCGAGGGCGGCATATCTTCATGCTGACGGACTTTCGAAGTCATGGGTTAGAACAGGATGATTTTAGGCCGTTTGGCCTAAAAACTGAATCCTGTTCTACATTAAAGAGTTAGAGCATGATGTCGTCCGAAAACCGCTCACACTTTTCGGCATCATGCTCTATCCGCAATATCCCAATAGGGCGGATGGCCAAAACTCTTCTTCAGGTGATCGGCGATGGCGCGCAGCTTGGCCGAGGGGTTCCGGCCGGCGGGATGAGCCATATAGATGAATTCGGCCTCCGGCCTGTGACCGACATCGATTTCGGCAAGCAGGCCCTCGCGGATGGCCGGGCCGGCAATGAAGGCGGGCAGCAGCGCAATGCCGAGGCCGGCGATGGCGGCGTCGCGGAGCATATCGCCGTTGTTGATGCCGAGCGCCGGTTTTGCGCGGACGAGGATCACCCCCTCCGGCGTCTGGAAGCGCCAGTCGGCGACACCGCGATTGGTGTAGAAGATACCGCGATGATTGTTGAGGTCGGCGAGCGAGGTCGGCATTCCCTGGCGGGCGAGATAATCCGGCGCCGCGCAGAGAAGCCGGCGGCTCGGCGCGAGCTTCCAGGCGACCAGCCGGCTGTCGGCGAGCGGGCCGTTGCGGATGATGGCGTCATAACCGTCCGACGCGGCATCGACACGGCGGTCGTCGATATCGAGCGTCAAGTGGATGTCGGGATGTTGGGCGAGAAAGGGATAGAGCGCCGGACCGAGATGCATGCGGCCGAAGGTGACGGGTGCAGCAATGCGGATCGGGCCGGACAGCGCGCCGCGCCGCTCGGCCATGTCGGCGGCGGCCTCCTCGATCTCGCGCACGATGCGCCCGGCCCGCTCCAGGAAGATCGCACCGTCCTCGGTCAGGGTGAGCTTGCGAGTCGTACGGTGCAGCAGCGTGCCGCCAAGCGCCTTCTCCAGTTCTGCCAGCCTTTCGCTGACGACGGATTTGGAGAGGCGCAGCCGCCGGGCCGCCTCGCTGACCGAGCCGGCCTCGACGACGGCAACGAAAGCGGCAATGCCTTCGACCCTGATCATTGTTCGGTCTTTCCGAATTCGAATTCTCCGATCTGGAGACTAATCCGAACGAAAGGAAAATGCCATCTTCCATTCAACGGAAGGGACGGCAGGGGCCGCCTCACTTCAACACAGGAGATGAAAGCATGAACCGCTTGAACAACAAGGTCGCAATCGTCACCGGCGCAAGCTCCGGCATCGGCCGCGTCACGGCAAAGCTTTTTGCCGCCGAAGGCGCCAAGGTCATCGTCGGCGCCCGACGTCAAGCCGAACTCGACAGCCTGGTGGCGGAGATTAAGGCCGAGGGCGGCGACGCGGTGGCCGTTGCCGGCGACGTCCGGTCGGAAGAATATCACCAGGCGCTTGTCGCGGCCGCCGTGACCCATTACGGCAAGCTCGACATCGCCTTCAACAATGCCGGCATCATCGGCGAAGCGGGTCCGAGCACCGGTGTCTCGGAAGCGGGATTCAGCGACGCACTGGCGGTCAATCTGACCGCCTCCTTTCTCGCTGCCAAACACCAGATCGGCGCGATGACCGACAGTGGCGGCGGTTCGGTGATCTTCACCTCGACCTTCGTCGGCTACAGCTTCGCCTTTCCCGGCGTTGCCGCTTATGCCGCCAGCAAATCCGGCCTGATCGGCCTGACGCAGGCGCTGGCCGCCGAATTCGGACCGCAGGGCGTGCGCGTCAACGCCATCCTGCCGGGCGCCGTCGATACCGATATGTACCGCGATGTGAACGATACGGCGGAGAAACAGGCTGCCATCACCAATATGCACGCGCTGAAACGCGTCGCGACACCTGATGAAGTCGCCCGCTCGGTTCTCTACCTCGCCTCCGACGATGCAAGCTTCGTCACCGGCACGGCTTCGCTGGTCGACGGCGGCATTTCGATCACCCGTAGTTGAGACGGCGGGAGCTGCCGCCATCCACCGGGGGTCCCAGCCAAGGGCTGAAAGACCCCTCCCCAACCCCTCCCCACAAGGGGGAGGGGCTGACGCGCGGCGCCACCCCCACGACAAATATCAACGTTTCTGCGGATGAGACGATGGAAGGGATATGGGCGGCGCGGCATCCAAGCCCCTCCCCCTTGTGGGGACGGGTTGGGGAGGGGTCGTTCACCGACGCACCGGTCGCCCGTCTCGAGCAGATCCGATACCTGCCGTCCGCGCGATTGCATGTTCTCCGCCAAAGGCTTAGGGTCGGGGCAGGTCAGAAAAGGCAACGGGTAGAAGGCCATGGCTCTCAGCGGCAAACGCATCCTCCTCATCATCTCGGGCGGCATTGCCGCCTATAAGAGCCTGGATCTGATCCGCCGGCTGCGCGAGCGCGGTGCCAGCGTGCGCCCGGTCATGACCAAGGGGGCGCAGGAATTCGTCACGCCGCTTGCGGTCGGCGCGCTGGCGGCAGACCATGTCTTTGTCGATCTGTTTTCGCGGCAGGACGAACAGGATGTCGGCCATATCAGGCTGGCGCGCGACTGCGATCTTGTGCTGATTGCCCCCGCCAGCGCCGATCTGATGGCGAAGATGGCGAACGGCCTTGCCGATGACCTCGCCTCGACCGTGCTTCTGGCGACGGACAGGCCTGTGCTGGCCGCACCGGCGATGAACCCCAGAATGTGGGCGCATCCGGCAACACGGCGCAATGCGGCGAGGCTCAGGGAAGACGGCGTGCGCTTCGTCGGGCCGATGGCCGGTGAGATGGCCGAAAGCCGGGAGGCGGGGATCGGTCGGATGGCGGAGCCCCTGGATATCGTCGCGGCCGCCGAAACCATGCTCGACGAGGGAGAAAAGCCGCTGAAGGGACGCAAGGCGATCGTCACGTCAGGGCCGACCCATGAGCCGATCGATCCGGTGCGCTACATCGCCAACCGCTCCTCCGGCCGGCAGGGGCACGCGATCGCCGCAGCGCTGGCGAAGCTCGGGGCCGACGTGACGCTCGTCTCCGGGCCGGTGACGATCGCTGATCCGGTTGGCGTCAACGTCATCCACGTCGAGCGGGCCGAGGAAATGCGCGATGCCGTGCTGGCGGCGCTGCCGGCCGATATCGCCGTGATGGTGGCGGCGGTGGCGGACTGGCGCGTCGCCTCGGCCGCCGACCAGAAACTGAAGAAACATCCGGGTGAATCCATTCCGACGCTGGCGCTGACCGAGAACCCCGACATATTGAAGACCCTGGGACATCACACGATGCGGCCGAGGCTGGTGATCGGCTTTGCCGCCGAGACCCAGGACGTGGAAAGCAATGCCAGGGCGAAGCTCGAGCGGAAGGGCGCCGACCTGATCGTCGCCAATGACGTTTCTCCTGCGACCGGCATCATGGGCGGCAGCCGCAACAGCGTCAAACTCATTCGCCACGACGGCGTCGAGCAATGGCCAGACCTGACGAAGGAACAGGTCGCCGAAAGGCTAGCGGCGCTGATTGCCAAACGCTTCCGCGCATAGCCGCCTCGAAAATCGATCCCGTTTTCCGGAAAGGATTATGCCGAGATCGCCAGGCGCTGTGATTTGGCGGCGCTCGGCTTTTCCGGCCGGAATTCCGCGACATCGATACCGTTTTTGCCGACGATGACGGCGCTGCCATCAGGAATCTCCGCCCAGGCGTCGACATCGTCGTTCAAGGGTTCGGAGACGAGGCAGTAGCCGGCACCGACGGGCGAGGCGTAGAGCGTCGGCGCCTTGCGATCCGTGGCATAGCGGATCGCATAGAGCGACTTGCCGTCGGAGAAGGCGGCGGTGAAGCGCAGCAAGATCGAGCCGATGGTGCGTTCGGCGAGATCTTCGACGAAGCCGACCATATCAGCCATCGCAGCGATCGGCGCCTCGCGCAGGCCGAACTGCAGCGCCAGCAGAAACATCAGCTCGGAATCGGTCGTGCCGCTGCGGGCATTGAACAGCTCGTCGTCAAGCATCGCCTCCATCGGCCGGCGCAAGCGCTCGAAGCCCGATATCTGGCCGTTGTGCATGAACGACCAGGTATCGTGGGTGAAGGGATGGCAATTGTCCCGGCGCGTGCCGCCACCGGTGGCGGCACGGACATGGGCGAGGAAGAGGGGCGAGCGGATCTGCCGCGCCAGGCTCTTCAGATTGCAATCCGACCAGGCCGGCAGGATGTCGCGGTAGCGGCCCGGCTCGGGCCGGTCGCCATACCAGGCGATGCCGAAGCCGTCGCCATTGGTCGCGGTTTTGGCGCGGGTGGCGCAATGGGACTGCTCAATCAGCGAATGGGCCGGCGAAGATACCAGCTCCTCGAGGTAGAGAGGGTCTCCGTGATAGGCTGCCCAGCGACACATGGCTCTTTTGCTCCGGAACCCGCGACATCGGCGGGCATGCTCTAAATTGTCGAACGCCACGGCTAATAACAGCTTAACGCGCGACTGATTTGCAGGCCGATCATGACGGTTTGGTGACCGGGTGGAACTTCAAATTCGGCGAAAGCCTGTGTTCTTTTGTGAACGCGGCTCCGACCCAGAGGGATGCCTCGAGTGCAATTTCTTCTTGCATCCGGCGCGAATCGTCCTACCTTTTCCCTATCGGCAACAGAACGAAAGGAAGGTGATCCAATGTCTAATGAGATTTCGGACCTCGTATCGGGCATGGAAGTGGTGATGAAAACGAGGCAGCCCTCGCTCTAAGACCCGCCTTCCTGGGGCTGCTTTGACAGTCCAGGCCAGTTCGAGGCCAAACTCATGGAAAGGGTCGCCGAGGCGGCCCTTTTTTTTTTATTGCCTGACTCCTCAAGATTGACAGAAGACGACAATTCTTCTACTCATAAAGTCATCTGATGACTTTATGAGTAGAAGATGCAGGCGCTCAGCAAGACCAATCTCGCCGATGAGGCGATCGAGGCAATTCGCAGCGACATTGTCGGCAAGCGTTGGGCGGTCGGCGACAAGCTGCCGAACGAGGCCTCGCTGTCGGCCATGCTCTCCGTCAGCCGCGGCACGGTGCGCGAGGCGGTGCGGGTGCTTGTCTCCCAGGGTTATCTCGAAACCCGGCAGGGGTCGGGCACATACGTGCGTTCGACCAGCGACGCCGGCCGGCCGCTGACCATGGCGCGGCGCGCGAGCCTGCGCGATCAGTTCGAAGCGCGCTTAGCACTCGATGTCGAGGCGGCACGACTGACGGCGATGCGCAAGACGGCGGAGACGATTGCCGAGCTGCGCCGGCTGCTGAACGAACGCGGCAGTTACGCCGGCGGCGATGAAGCCGCCTTCATCGAACGGGACCTCGCCTTCCACGAGGCGGTCATCGCTGCTTCCGGCAATCGGGCGATGATCGAAATCTACGCTTTCTTTTCGGCCTCGATCGCCGACACCATAGCGGCGACGCTCGGCAAGGATATTCCCGAACCCGACATGCAGGCGCATGTCGATATCGTCGATGCGATCGACACCGGCGATCCCGACCAGGCGGATGCCGCGGTGCGCCGCTTCATGGCGCCCGTTCTTGCGGCACTCGACCGGATGATCCTGTCATGAATACACCTTCCAACACTGGCGCCATCACCCTTGATGTGGCCGACGAATTGCTGATCGATGCCGAGGCCGGCAGCCTTCCCGCCCAGCAGGCAACGCCGGTGCGGAATGGTGCAGCCAGTTTGCTGCTCGGCGCGAGCCTCGTGCTGATCGCTTTCAACCTGCGCCCGGTCTTTTCGAGCGCCTCGGCGCTCCTGCCGGAGATCCGCTCCGAACTCGGGCTGAGCGCGCTCGACGCCAGCCTGCTGACGACGCTTCCGGTCGTCTGCCTCGGCGTCTTCTCGCCGCTTGCGCCGCGTCTTGCCCAGCGCATCGGAACCGAACGCACACTGCTCGGCGTTCTCCTGCTGCTTGCGCTCGGCACAGCCTTGCGCGGGCTTTTCTCCGTGCCGCTGCTCTTTATCGGCACGGCGCTTGCCGGCGCCTGCATCGCCGTCGGCAACGTGCTGCTGCCGGGACTGGTGAAACGGGACTTCCCCACGCGCGCCGCGCTGATGACCGGCTTTTATACGATGGCGCTCTGCGCAGGCGCTGCCGGCGCGGCCGGGCTGACGCTGCCGATCGAACATGCGCTCGGCGGCTCTCTCGGCGGCGCGCTCGCCGCCTGGGCACTGCCGGCGCTCGCCGTCGGTCTGATCTGGCTGCCGCAGGTCCTTCGCAGCGGTGGTGGAGCAAGGCGAAACGGCTTTCGCGTCGACGGACTCTGGCGGGACCGGCTGGCCTGGCAGGTTACGCTGTTCATGGGGCTGCAATCGGCGCTTGCCTACTGCGTCTTCGGCTGGCTCGTTCCGATCCTGCGCGAACGCGGGCTCGACGGCGTCACGGCCGGGGCGATCGTGTCGCTCTCGGTGATGGTGCAGGCGGCCTCCTGCCTCGTCGTGCCGCATATCGCCGTGCGCGGCCGGGATCAGCGATTGATCAATGCCGGCCTCTGCGGCGTCGCCGTCATGGCTCTGCTTGGACTGCTCTTTGCGCCGCTTTCGAGCGTCTGGCTGTGGGCGGTGCTGCAAGGCATCGGCCAGGGCGGACTGATCGCGGCCGCCATGACGACGATCGTGCTGCGCTCGCGCGATCCCGATGTTGCCGCCCATCTCTCCGGCATGGCGCAATGCGTCGGCTATCTGCTCGCCGCAATCGGCCCGCTGATCGTCGGCCTCATCCGCGGCTGGACCGGAAGCTTTTCCTGGTGTGCGGTTCTCTTCATCGCGCTCGGGCTCGGGGCCGCGATCAACGGCTGGAGGGCCGGCCGGGCGCTGGAGGTGAATGTGCATGCGGTCGAGAACTTCTAGGCTCACCGGCCCATCACCATCTCTTGATGCCGGTCGCCAGGCGCGGATGCTACGCTATCTCAGCCTGCATCCGCCGGAGGACAAGTCGTGCGCATACGAACCCTGTTTCTGCTCACCGCGTTGATGGCATCGCTGGGGCCTGCCCTTTCGCCGGCGCAGGAACGCGGCGGGCGCCAGGCAAATGTCGAGCGCATCGCGCGCGACGGCGTGCTGAAGCTGCTGCCAGCCGACTCCGTCACGGAGCACGAGCTGACGGTCGACGGCCGGAAGATCGCCTATACCGCGACCGCCGGTACTCTTGATCTCTTCGGCCAGGACGGAGCGCAGACCGGCGCGATCTTCTACACCGCCTATGTCGCCAAGGGTGGCGGGCCGGATCGGCCGCTGACCTTTGTCTTCAACGGCGGGCCGGGCGCCGCCTCCGCCTTTCTGCATCTCGGGCTGGTTGGGCCCAAAGTGCTCGATTTTGGGCCGCAGGCACGCGACGGCGCCCATGCGAAACTCGTCGATAACGAGCATAGCTGGCTCGACTTTACCGATCTCGTGCTGATCGATCCGATCGGCACCGGCTGGAGCCGGACGGCGAAGGCCGACGACGCCTCCAACTATTACAATGTCAACTCGGATGCCCAGAGCATCGCCAAGGCGATTGCGCTCTATGTCGCGCATAACAACCGTTCCAACTCGCCGAAATATCTGCTCGGCGAAAGCTATGGCGGTTTCCGCGCCGCCAAAGTCGCTTCCACCCTGCAGGAAAGCCAAGGCATTGTCGTCGCCGGTGCCGTGATGCTCTCGCCGCTGCTCGAAGGGCAGCTGATGTTCGATGCCGACCAGTTCGCGCTCGGCGCGGCGCTCGAGCTGCCGTCGCTGGCTGCGGCCGAGCTCGACCGGCAAAATGGCTTTACCGAGGAGAAGCAGAGGCAAGCGGAGCGTTTCGCGCTCGGCGATTATTTGACGACGCTCGCCGGCCCGCCGCCGACGGGCGCCGATGCTGCAGCCTTCTATGGCAGGATCGCCGGGCTAACCGGCATCCCGCAGGATATCATCGCCCGCAACCGCGGTTTCCCAGGCAATTCCTTCGTCAAGCACTCGAACGGCGGCAGCGGCGAGCTGATGAGCCCCTACGACGCGTCCTTTGCAGCGCCCGACCCCTATCCGGAGTCGGATTACGACCGCGGCGACGACGCCATCCTTGACGGCTTCGCCCGCGCCTATGGCGGCGCCTTTGCCGACTATGCCCGCAACGAGCTCGGCTTCAAAACCGAAATGACCTATTCGCTACTCGACAGCGATATCAGCCGGCGCTGGGAATGGGGCGGCGGCCGCGGCGGCGGATCACGCTTCCAGGCGAGCGCGACCGACGACATCAGGCAGCTGCTCGCCTCGAACACGGCCTTCCATCTGCTGATCGCGCATGGCTACAGCGATCTGGTGACGCCTTACAGCGTCAGCCGCTATGTCGTCGACCACCTGCCGCCGTCGCTCGCCGATGGCCGCGTTGGGCTGAAGCTCTATCATGGCGGCCATATGTTCTACACGCAAGCCGATCAACGCGCCGCCTTCACGGCGGATGCCAAGGCCTTCTATGCCGCACGCCCGGCCGCACAACCGGCGGATTGAGGAGTTGCCGATGCATATAACGGGAGGATGTCATTGCGGGGCGATCCGCTATCAGGCGGAAATCGATCCGGAGCGGGTCACGATCTGCCACTGCACCGATTGCCAGCGATTGACGGGCTCGGCCTACCGCGTCACCGCGCCGGCTCAACCGCAAAGCTTCACGCTTATTTCGGGCGAACCGCGCAGCTATGCGAAGCATGGCGACAGCGGCGCCCTCAGCCGGCAATTCTTCTGTCCGAATTGCGGATCGCCGCTGTATCGTACGGATGGCGAAGGCGGTGCGATCGGCATCCGTCTCGGCGGCATCGACCAGCGGCGGGACCTGACGCCAAAGAAACAGATATGGTGCCGGTCGGCCTTGTCCTGGTCGGCAAATATCGAGCCACTGCCGCGGTTTGATGGCGAAGACTGAGAGACCTTCCACGCCCCATCTGAAAAGACGTGTCGCGCTGCAATCAGGAGTGCCATTTCCGACCCGCTATCCATGACACCGGCGTATACTCTTGCGGCGCCGCTTGGTGTTCTCCTGTCGCATCCAGACGCAGCGTCGGATGTCTGACTGTTCGCCGGACCGCAGGTCTTCAGTTGGACTTGCCCGATATGCAACGCGATGTATTTGTTGACGAATAGCAGACTTATTGGGCGATATCCCAATATAGATGTGCCTTAGCTCGAATTGGCTAAGTGAAGTTTCGCCCAACTTTTAGTATACATACAAATGGAGGGGAATTCTCGTGCCGCGTTTGGTGGAAGCTTTTAGCCATAAATTCTGTATTTCTGAGTCATAAAGCTTTATCTTGCGTTTATGAGAATGTAAACTTATGCGTGTCTTTATGGCGAGCCTCCATGTATAGGCTTTGGTCTTAATCCAACGCCGGACTTTAGTCTTAATACCCTCCAACTGAGAAGGACCGCGCTCTCCGTCGGCGAGACAATCGCGATTGATGGGGAGCGGCAGGCCCCATGCGCAAGGGGTGGACCTGTCGGATGCATTCGGCGTCCGGGGCGCGGCCTCCCTGCGACTTAACCGAGGGAGAATTTCCATGGCACTCGACATCACAACCCAAGACCTCATCATCGACGAGACCGCCGGTTTGCAGGACGATGACATTAACGCGTCCGCTTCACCGCATAGCACCAACACCACGCTGCAATATATGTTAAGCCTCGATGGCGCGGGCGGTTTATCCCCGCCGGAGGTCGCCTTCCAGTCCAATTTCGTGGTCGCCTCGGCGAGCGCAGGGGAAACCATCACGTCGGTGATTCTCACGCAGAATTCTTCCGGGACCCCGTTTTCCACCACGGTCGGCGTCAACAGCGGCATTCGCACCGTCGATGGCAATTATGTCTGGCTATTCCAGAGCGCAACCAATGCAAACGTCGTGATCGGTGTCATCGGCACCTCTAACCCGCTCACCGAACCCGATGAGACCGGGCCGCTCGCCTTTTCGCTGGGGCTCACAGGCACCGGCGCCACCCATGACCTTTATACCGTCCAATACGTGCCGTTGTTCCATCCCGATGCGACCAATGCCGACGACCGCATCGATCTGACCAATAAGGTGTTTGCGTCGGTCACCGGGACCTCTGTGGTCAACTTCAGCCAGCTGAGCGACGCCCCTTCCGGACATAACAATTGGTATATTCTCGACGCTGACACAGCCAGCCCGCAGAAGATCCTGGTCACGGCGCATGACAATGGCGTGCAGGCGGAGGTCAATGTCAGCACGCAAGGCCTGGGCGTCGCCTCTCAGGACGTGCGCTTCGGCCGTGAGCTTCAGATCGACCTGATCACCGGCGGTACCCAGAGCGCGGGCAAGGACTTTACCAACGCGCCAACCGCGCCTGACTATGGCTCACACCTCGAGAACGTCTCCAGCGCCGGATTCTCGGTCTCGCAGTCGACCCCGACCGGCAGCGTCGCCGACATCGAGATCCATGCCTATAATAATAACGACAATGCGGAAGGCGCCGCATTGCCTGGTGACGACAACGACACCGAGATCAATATTACCGGCGTGACGTTCAAACTGAACGGAGTGGCAACAACGGCTGCGGCACTCGGCATCACGGTCAATCTCAGCGGAACCGGACTGATCCTCGAGAATGTCGGCGACGGCGTGACGATCGATTTCACCACCGCGGGCGGCGTTGGCGGAACCTTCGACCGCTTCACTATCAAGAATATCGACACCGAGAAAGACTTCTTCGACGTCAAGGAGGTGCATTATGGTGGCGAGGTCAACAACGCCCATAACGAAGAAGTCGGCACCTTCATCAACTTCGATGACGACGGACCGACGATCGCCGCAACCGGAAGCCCGCCGAACCTGACGGTCGACGAGACCAACCTGACCACCAATGCCAGCGGCGACTTCGCGACCTCCTTCACCGCGAATGCCGGAGCCGATGGCGACGCCATCACCTATTCGCTCGGCATCAGCCAGGCCGGGAGTGCCAGCGGCCTCACCGACACCGCAACCCACCAGGCCGTGCTGCTCTTCCTCGAAGGCGGCAGCGTCGTCGGCCGCGCCGGGGTCGGCGGTCCTGTTGTCTTCACCGTCAGCGTCAGTGCTGCCGGCGTCGTCACCCTCGACCAGCAACGGGCAATCGTCCACGCCGACGCCAGCAACCCGGATGACAGCGCCACCTTGGCGGCCGCCAACCTCGTCACCCTGACCGCGACCATTACCGACAAGGATGGCGATCACGCCTCGGCCACCCACAATATCGGCCAGAACCTCAACTTCGAGGATGACGCGCCGATAATCGGGATAAAAGGCGGCCCGTCTCCACTGGTGGTCGACGAGACCGACCTGACGACCAATGTCAGCGCCTTCGGGCCCGCCTTCGTCGCCTTCCCCGGGGCCGATGGCGTTGGCAACGGAATCACCTATGCGCTCGGCATCAACCCGAACAACAATGTCAGCGGTCTTACCGATACCGAAACCGGCCAGTCCGTCCTCCTCTTCCTGGAAGGCGGCAGCGTGGTCGGCCGCGCCGGAGCTGGCGGTCCGGTCGTCTTCACCGTCAGCGTCAGCGCTGCCGGTGTCATCACCCTCGACCAGGCAAGGGCGGTCGTCCATGCCGATGCCAACGACCCGGACGACATCACCACCCTGGCGGCCGCCGATGTCACCCTGACCGCAACAATCACCGATGGCGACGGCGATCAGGCAACCTCCACCGGCAATATCGGCCAGAGCCTCTTCTTCAAGGATGACGGGCCGACGATTACAGTGCCGTTTGACGGCAACCCGGCTCTCGTGGGTATTCAGCATGAAACCCTGGCCAACGCGCTCAATGCCTCGGCCGGCGGCGCCTTCGGCTACAATATCGGCGCGGATGTCCACCCCGCTGCATTCTACACCGGCGGCGGTTCCGACTTTGTCGACCAGGATGGCGTTACGGCCGGCGTCCAGATCGGATTGACCGGCACGATTATCGGCGGCGGCAGCGGCAGTCTCCTCAGCTCGAATGTGACGCTGGCGTCGGAGAGCCTCACCTCGGCGACGTTCAACTTCACCTTCACCTACGACAAGGATCCGGCGGCCGGCACCCAGACGGGCACGGCAGGCGGCACCCTCGTCTTCGACAAGGTGGCCGACACCTACACCATCAACCTGACCGACCCGATGGAAGGCTTCAGCTTCGACGTGCTCCATACCAGCGAGCTCCTGTCCAAGCAGCCGACGAGCAATACCGGCCATCCGCAGATCGTCCTGGAAAAGCTGCAGGCGGATGACTCGAATACACCTGCCGATGAAGACTTCTACGTGCAGTTCACCGGCAACCTAGTCACCAAGGCCAACCCGTTCAGCCTGACGAGCAACGGCGAGGGCTCGTCTGGTCTCTCGACCTTCACCCCCGACGGCAAGTTGATGGTGAGCAACAATAATGAGACGTGGGTCTCTGCAACGCAGAGCACCAACGGCGTCGCCGGCGACACGATCCAGAAAGACGAACTGCTCACCTTGCGGTTCTTCAATAGCGATGTCGGCATCGACAATGCCAAAGAGGCCACCACCCCGACAGCGACCGCCGGCGCGATGGCCATCAAGTTCGACGGCATCGGCAACAGCGAAGACCTGATGTTGATCCTCAACTTGATCGACAAGGACGGCGCCGACAACATTGCCGGCAACGGCGACGACAATCACGTGATCACCCGGGCCATGTATGTGTCGAACGAAGACATCTACAAGACCGGCCAGGTCCCGGCTCCCTACAGCAGCGAGTTCACGCTCGACAATAATGACGGCCTCGTGATCGTCGAGCAGAACGACTACAACGCTGCCGGCGAAGACTACGTGCTGCAGGCTGTGCAGATCATGCAGTCGGGCAACGGGATCACCGGCGACGCTACGGCGATCAACCTGATAAGGGGGACCGGCGCCACCGGCGGCAGCAATGTGACCGGCGGTCTGGTGAACTTCGACACCACCGACAACGACGTGCTGAAGATCACCGATATCGGCTTTACCTCGACGGTCAGCCAGACGCCGGACGCCAATCTCGACTTCGCCTTCCAGGTCGTCGACGCGGACGGGGACCAGACGGCGATGCAGCACATCCTCGTCGACGTCGCCTGACTTGTCGCCAACGGGGGCAGCATTCGCTGCCCCCGTCATGCATTGCACAAGGTGTGATCTCGAGTACCAGAGATAGAAAAGATGAAAACCAAACAGCCGCCCCCGGCGCTTCAGGTGGTGATGAAAGAAGCCAGACGGGCCATCCGGCCGCTTATCTGGTTCAGCGGCGCCATCAACGTCCTGATGCTGACCGGGGCGCTTTACATGCTGCAGGTCTATCACCGCGTGCTGTCCAGCCACAGTCTCGAGACCTTGGCGATGTTGTCGCTGATGGCGGCAGCCGCACTTGCGGCAATGGCGGGGCTGGAGGTGGTGCGCGGGCGCCTTCTGGCAACTGTCGGATCGTGGATGAACGCGCGGCTGGCGCCCGTTCTGCTGACGGCATCGGTGGAATATGCCGCCGCAAAACCCGGCCAGGCCAACGCCCGCCCACTGCGCGATCTCGACCAGGTCCGGAATTTCTTCACCAGCCCGAGCATCTTCCCCATTCTCGATGCGCCTTGGGCGCCGCTGTTTTTCGCCGCCATCTTCTTCATGCATCCCTGGCTCGGCTGGCTGGCGCTGTCGGGCGGCGGGGTGCTGTTTGCACTGGCCTTGCTCAACGAATGGCTGACGCGCAAGCCGTTGACCGAGGCCACCAGCGCACAGTCGCGGGCCTACAACCAGGCCGAGGCGGCAATCCGCAACGCCGAGGTCGTCCAGGCGATGGGCATGCTGATGCCGCTGCTGGAAGGCTGGAAGGTGCAGCAGGACGAGGCAAACAGGGGCCAGGTTCTCGCCGCCAACCGCGGCGGCATCATCTCGGCCATTGCGCGTTGCCACCGGCTGGCTCTGCAAATGGGAATATTGGGCCTCGGAGCCTATCTCGTCCTGCGCAACGAGGCTTCCCCGGGCATCATGGTCTCCGCCTCCATCCTGATGGGCCGCGCGCTATCGCCGGTCGAGCAGGCGATCGGCACGTGGAAGGCGACGGTCGGTGCGCGTGCCGCGTACCGGCGTCTCACCGCCGTCGCGGGCGAACACCCCGAGGCCGCGCCGGTTCCGGCAATGCCGCGGCCGACAGGCCGGTTCGAGGCCGACAATATCGTGCTTGCCCGACAGGGCGGCGAACATATTCTCAAAGGGATCAACTTCCGTCTCGAGCCGGGTGAATCCATGGCGTTGATCGGCCAGAGCGGGGCCGGCAAGACGAGCCTGGCACGCATCCTGGCCGGCGCCTGGCGACCTTCCGGCGGGCGGGCTTTGCTCGATGGCATGGATGTCGCCCAATGGGCGGCGGAGGACCGCGGTCATCATGTCGGCTACCTTCCGCAGGACATCGAGCTTTTCGCAGGCAACGTCTGCGAAAATATCTGCCGCTTCGCCACGGTCAGTCCCGTGGTCTTCGACAAGGCGGTCAAGGCAGCGCAGCTGGCCGGCGTCCACGAACTGATCAAAGGGCTGCCGAAGGGTTACTTGACCGAGATCGGTGAATCCGGCGCGGTGCTGTCGGGCGGACAGCGCCAGCGCATCGGCCTGGCACGGGCGCTCTACGGCGATCCGGCGCTCATCATCCTGGACGAGCCCAATTCGAATCTCGACCGGGAGGGCGAGGAGGCCTTGATCGCGGCGCTCGGCACGGTCAAGGCGGCGGGCACGACCGTCATCCTGATCGCGCACCGACCGAACATCATGGAAACCGTCGACAAGATACTGGTCCTCAACCGGGGCCAGCAGGACCTCTTCGGTCCGCGCGACCATGTCTTCAATGAACTCGCCGCACGTGTCCGCAAGGTCGCGCAGATGCCGACGATCGTGGCGAAGCAGCAAGGACCGAAACAGCCATGACGGATATGAAAGTCGTCCCGTTACCGGTTTCGCCGCCCGCTGCGCCAATCCCCCTGCGTCTCACAGGCGTAACGGTCACGGGCTTCGCGATCATATTCCTGTTCTTCGGCATGGCCGGAGGCTGGGCGGCACTTGCGCCGCTGGACAGCGCCGCAGTGGCGCCGGGTGTCATCAAAGTGGTCGGCGACCGCAAGCTTATCCAGCACCTGGAGGGCGGCATCATCGCCGATCTGAACGCCGCCGATGGCGATATTGTCAAGGCGGGCAAGGTGCTCATCCAGCTCGACAGCACGCAGGCGAGGTCGAAGCTCGATCTGGTCCAGAACCGGATCGCAACGCGCGAGGCGCTGGCCGCGCGGCTGCGCGCCGAGCGGGACGACAAGGCCGAGATCGAGTTCGATCCTGCCTTGCTGGCAAACTCGAGCAAGTCAGCAAAGGACGCCGTGGCCGCTCAGCGCGACGTCTTTGCGGCGAAGCACCACAATCTGCAGGACGAGCGGGAAATTCTCAGCCAACGCCGGCGCCAGACCCAGGAAGAGATCACCGGACTGGAGGAGCTGATCGTCACCGAGGACAAGCAGATCGAGGTATTCGAGGGTGAAACCAAGGATCTTGAAAGCCTGCTCAAGCGTGGCCTGGTCACCCGCGAGCGCGGCCTGCTGCTCACCCGGCAACAGCGGGAGGTCGAGGGCGATCGCGCGACCAATGTCGCGGCCATTGCCCGCGCCAAGAGCGCCATGGCCGAGATCGACATGCAGATCCTCAATCTCAGCACGTTGCGGCTGAACGAAGCGGTCGAAGAGCTGAGCAAGGTCGAGGCGGAACTGGTCGATCTCAGGCAGGAGGAGCGGTCCGCCAAGGACGTGCTTGCCCGCACCGATGTCGTCGCACCGGTTGACGGCATCGTCATGGACCTGAAGGTCCACACAACAGGCGGCGTCGTCAAACCCGGCGAGACCTTGATGACGGTCGTGCCGCTCGGACAGCAGCTCGTGGTCGAGGCCATGGTCCGGCCGGAGGATGTCGAGACGATCGCGCCCGGGCAGCGCGCACGCGTCAGCTTCCCGGCCTTTGCCCGCTACAACCTGCCGCCGCTCGAGGGCGTCGTCGGGATCGTCTCGGCCGACAGGATGTTGGAAGAACGCAGCGGGGCACCCTATTTCGCCGCAACCGTGCTGATCGACAAGAGCGAACTCGCCAAGCTGGAGGGCCGCAAGCTCATGCCCGGCATGTCGAGCGAGGCGATGATCCGGACGGGCGCCCGCACCGTGCTGTCCTATCTGGCCGAGCCGATCACCCAGAACTTCCGCCGCGCAATGCGGGAAAAATAGCCGCGAGCTAGATCACGCCGCCTTGGCGGCGTGATATTCCTTGATGGCGACCATCTTGATTGCCGGGTAACGCTCGGCCTCGTAACGCAGCGAGAAGGCGTCCTGGGCGAGGAAGACGGGATCGCCGTCGAGATCGCGGGCGATATCGCCGCGTTTGACGGTGAGGAATTTGTCGAGATCGGCCGGCTGATCGGCCGAAATCCAGCGGCACACGGAGAAACGCGACATTTCGAAGGAGACCGGCAGGCCGTATTCGGCCATCAGCCGTTCCTTCAGGACGTCGAGCTGCAGGGCGCCGACGACGCCGACGATCGCCGGTGAACCGTCTTCCGGCGAAAACAGCTGGACGACGCCTTCCTCGGCCATCTGCTGCAGGGCTTCCTTGAGCTTCTTCGCCTTCATCGCATCTTCGAGGCGCACGCGGCGCAGGATCTCGGGCGAGAAATTCGGCACGCCCTGGAAGACCAGCGATTCACCTTCGGTCAGCGTATCGCCGATGCGCAGCGTCCCGTGATTGGGAATGCCGACGACATCACCGGCATAGGCGGTGTCGGCCAGCTGGCGCTGCGAGGCGAAGAAGAATTGCGGTGCCGTCAGGCCGAGCTGCTTGCCGGTGCGGGCGAGCCTCGCCTTCATGCCACGTTCGAGCTTGCCGGAGCAGATGCGCGCAAAGGCGATGCGGTCGCGGTGGTTGGGATCCATGTTGGCCTGGATCTTGAAGACGAAGGCCGTCATCTTGTCATCGGTCGCATGAACCGTCCTGGTATCGGCGACCTGGTCACGCGGCGGCGGGGCGAATTCGCCGAGCGCGTTAATCAGATCGCGCACGCCGAAATTGCGCAGCGCCGAGCCGAAGAACACCGGCGTCATATGGCCTTCGAGGAAGGAGTCGCGATCGAAGGGGCGGCAGGCCTCGATGGCGAGCTCGGTCTCGTCGATGAAGGCCTGGCGTTCGTTTTCCGGCAGCCGGCCGGCAACGGCCTGCGGGCCGTTAACCGGCGTCGTCTCGACTTCGGTATCGGAACCGCGGGCGGTGCTGTTGGCGAGATGGTAGGAGCCGCAGAAGGTCTTCGAGCGGCCGATCGGCCAGGTGATCGGCGCAGTATCCAGCGCCAGCTTCTCTTCGACCTCGTCGAGGATCTCGAAGGGGTCACGGCTTTCGCGGTCCATCTTGTTGATGAAGGTGATGATCGGGATATCGCGCATGCGGCAGACTTCGAAGAGCTTCAGCGTGCGCGGCTCGATGCCCTTGGCGGCGTCGATGACCATGACCGCGGCGTCGACGGCGGTCAGCGTGCGATAGGTGTCGTCGGCAAAATCCTCGTGACCCGGCGTGTCGAGGATGTTGAAGACATTGTCGTTATATTCGAAGGTCATCACCGAGGTGACGACGGAGATGCCGCGCTCGCGCTCGATCTTCATCCAGTCGGAGCGCGTCTGCATGCGGTCCTTCTTCGCCTTGACTTCGCCGGCAAGCTGGATGGCGCCGCCGAACAGCAGCAGCTTTTCGGTGAGCGTCGTCTTACCCGCGTCCGGGTGGGCGATAATAGCGAATGTGCGGCGGCGGGAGACCGCCTCGGCGAGACTTTCGGCCATGATGTGAATCCTGTGGAATTGCGGCGTATCTAACGATTAAAGCCCGGCTTTGCAATTGACCTCGGCGCTCGCGGCGCAAAGTAATGAGCCATGACCATTCATCCCGACCTCAGCCCGACGCTGAACCTCATCCGCCTGGCCAATGGCGAAGGCCTCGACCTGCCCGCCTATGAAAGTAAGGGAGCGGCCGGCATGGACCTGCGCGCCGCCGTCGATGCGGATGCGCCGCTGAAGCTGCTGCCCGGCAAGCGGGCGCTGGTGCCGACCGGCTTCATTTTCGAGATCCCCGAGGGTTTCGAAGGCCAGGTGCGACCGCGCTCCGGCCTTGCCTTCAAGCACGGCATCACCTGCCTCAACTCACCCGGCACCGTCGACAGCGACTATCGCGGCGAAGTGAAGGTGCTGCTCGCCAATCTCGGCGAAGAAGCCTTCGTCATCGAACGCGGCATGCGCATCGCCCAGATGGTAATTGCGCCGGTCACCCAGGCACGGGTGGCCGAGATCACCGTGGCAAGCGAAACGGCACGCGGCGCCGGCGGCTTCGGCTCCACTGGAGTCTGAACCGTGTCGCTATCTTTAAGATTCGCTTGTCACGCTTCAGATCTTTGTTCGCGCATGTCTTTATCGCAAAACCGCTGCACAGTTTTGCGAGACATGCTCTGATGGCAACGGGCCTCGACCGCGCGGGCCTGGCCTTCCGGCAGGATTATTTCGGCGATCCCGCCGGCTGGGCTGCGCTTGTCCGCCTGCTCCAGGATATTTTCGGCATCGACATCGATCCGCTGCAACAGCTCGGCGGCCCCGATGCATCAAGCATGCCGTTCGGCTGGTTTGATGCCGAGGGCGAGCTTGCAGCCAATCTCTCGGCCTTTGCGCTGCCCTTCGTCCTCAACGGCCGGATCGTTCATGCCGCCGGGCTGCAATCGGGCGCGGTGCGGCCGCCATGGCGCGGCCGTGGGCTCTATCGCGATCTGACGGCCAAGGCGCTCGACTGGTGCGAGCGGCGGGGCTTCGAAGCCGTCATCCTCTACACCGATAAACCGTCGCTCTATGAGCCTTACGGTTTTCGCGCGATGCCGCTGCACCGATATGTGGGAACGGCCCCCGCCCCCGCGATTGATGGCGCCACAGCCGCCCGGCCGCTTTTGCCGGCGAATGCAGAGGATCTCGCCCTGCTGCAAATGCTGCTGAAAGCACGCAGCCCGGTTTCGACGACGCTCTCGGTGACCGCAAATGCGGCGATGTTTCTCATCAACACGCAGCTCGATGCCGATGTCCGCATCAGCTTCCTGGAAGACTGCCAAGCCGTCATCGCCTGGAAGATGGATGGGACAGGCCGCTTCAGCCTTCTCGATGTCGTGGCAGCGGAGATCCCGTCGCTTGCCGCGATCCTCGGCGGGCTCGACATTGCCTCGGCGACCGTCGAGGTGCTCTTCCGGCCGGACAAGCTCGGCTGGACAGGCGCGCCGCAGCCGTTTGAAGGCGGAACGACGCTGATGCTGCGCGGGCTCGGCGACGACGCTCCGCATTTTCCGGCGATGCTCTCGCCGATGGCGGATTTCTAGCCCGTTCGCCGATCTAAGGCGCGTCGCATCAAACTTGATTCATGCAACGCGCTTTAGCTCTTTGTTTCTATGCATGTCGTTGTCCCGGAACCGCAGCGCACTTCCGGGCGGCATGCATTATTTCCCACGTGACAGCGGCGGCAGGCGGCGCTTGACGGGCGAGGCTTTGATCATCGCGGTGTTGGTCTCCGCGCGTTCGGCAACCCTGTCCAGGAGACCGTCAAGTTCCGCCATCGAGCGGATGACCAGGCGGGCGATGAAGCAGTCCTCGCCGGTCACCTTGTCGCATTCGACGATTTCGGGAATTTCCTGGATGAGGCGCTCGACGACATGCAGCTGCCCCGGCAGCGGTCGCACGCGGACGATCGCCTGCAGGGGATAGCCGACGGCGGCAGGATCGAGATCGATGGTGAAGGCCTTGATGACGCCGCGCTCCTCCAGCCGGCGCAGACGCTCGGCGGCGCTCGGCGAGGAAAGCCCCACCTGCTGCGCCAGCTCCTTCAGCGAGATCCGGGCATTGCCGGCCAGCGCTTCGAGAATGGCCTGATCGATTTCATCCAGCGACTGGACATCGTTAGGCATGGTGATGAATTTTCCTTTTATTATTAGGTCGCACCGGCGGACTGTGTTTTTATCATTATATAATTTCGGGTGTTCCCGCAATATTATCACCCCAGCAAAAACGGAGGCGATCATGAGCGGCGACATCAAAAGAGGCACGGCGGAAATGACGGCAGCGATGCTGATCTCGGGGACGATCGGCTGGTTCGTCGTCATGTCGGGCCAGCCGGTCAGCGGCGTGGTTTTCTGGCGCTGCCTGTTCGGCGCGCTCACCCTGCTTGTCATCTGCGGCGCGCTCGGGCTGCTGCGGCCGGGCATCCTCACGCTGCGCACCTTCGCCATCGCCGTCTTCGGCGGCATCGCCATCGTCGTCAACTGGCTGCTGCTCTTCGCCTCCTATTCGCATGCGACGATCTCGATCGCCACCACCGTCTACAACACCCAGCCCTTCATGCTGCTGGTGCTCGGCGCGCTGTTTCTCGGCGAGAAGATCACCGCCGCCAAGCTGTTCTGGCTGACGCTCGCCTTTGTCGGCATGATGGCGATCGTCCAGGCAAAACCGGGCGGAAGCGGCGATACATTCGAGAGCTACAGCCTCGGAATCCTGATGGCGCTGGGCGCGGCTTTCTTCTACGCGCTGGCAGCGCTTGCCGCGAAGTGGCTGAAGGGCACGCCGCCGCATCTGATCGCACTGATTCAGGTCGCAACCGGCATGCTGATGCTGGCGCCGATGACGGATTTTTCGCAGTCCCCTCAGGATGCCGAAAGCTGGGCGATCCTCGTTTCCATCGGCGTCGTCCATACCGGGCTGATGTATGTGCTGCTCTACGGCGCCATCCAGCGGCTGCCGACCCATCTGACCGGGGCCTTGTCCTTCCTCTATCCGATCGCCGCAATCCTCGTCGACCGGCTGGCCTTCGGCCACGCGCTACAGCCGATGCAGATCGCAGGCGCCGCCATCATACTTTTGGCTGCCGCCGGCATGAACCTCGGCTGGACACCACGCTGGCTGCGGCCGCGGGCACTTCAAGGCTGACGACGGGCGGGCTGGCACGCGGCGGCAGGCATTTCTTCTGGTGATGGACCCATCAGCGCCGGCGGATTGATTGGCACGGCTCGGCGGATATAAAACAGCTGGGAAGAGGGAGCCCATCCATGAGCCTTGCCGCCTTGCTTGCCTATGCCGGAGCGCTGTTCATCGCAGCCGCCATTCCCGGACCCGGGATCACCGCGATCGTCGCGCGTGCGCTCGGCTCGAATTTCCGCGAGACCTTCTTCATGGGCCTCGGCCTGGTGCTCGGCGACATGACCTATCTCACTGCCGTTATTCTCGGCCTTGCCTTCGTGGCGCAGACCTTCACCGAGGTCTTTATCGCCATCAAGATCGCCGGCGCCCTCTATCTCGGCTACATCGCCTGGAAACTCTGGACGGCGGGGCTGCTGCCGCAGGACATCGCGGCGAAGAAATCCAGCAATATCGGCCTATCCTTCCTTTCCGGTCTGCTGGTGACGCTCGGCAATCCGAAGACGATGCTGTTTTATGTCGCGCTGGCGCCGACGCTGATCGATATCGGCAATATCGGTTTGCGCGACTATGCGCTGCTGCTCGCCGTCACCTTCGTCGTGCTGATATCAGTGCTGGTGCCCTATATGCTGCTGGCCTCGCGGGCACGCACGATGCTGAAACAGCCGCGCGCCCTGCAGGCGCTGAACCGGGTTGCGGCCGGCATTCTGGCCGGCACGGCCGCCTTCATCGCCACGCGGGCGGCCTGAAATAAACATCCGCAAGGAAACGGTTTTCAAAGCTTATTTTCTCTCCCGTCCGCGCGCCGGAAGCGAACGCGCTCTGGCCTCCTGCGGCCTTTGACCCTATTCTCCTCCTCGATTTCAGAAACGGAATTTCAAGGGAGAGCACACCATGTCGCACAAGCCCGGCCGCGGCCGCATCTATTCCTCGATTACCGAGACCATCGGCGACACGCCGCTCGTGCGCTTCGACAAGCTGGCGCGGGAAAAAGGCGTCGTGGCCAACCTGATCGGCAAGCTCGAATTCTTCAACCCGATCGCCTCGGTCAAGGACCGCATCGGCGTGGCGATGATCGAAAGCCTCGAAGCGCAGGGCAGGATCACCCCCGGCAAGTCCGTGCTGATCGAACCGACCTCCGGCAATACCGGCATCGCGCTCGCCTTTGCCGCCGCTGCCAAGGGCTATCGGCTGATCCTCACCATGCCCGAAACGATGTCGGTCGAGCGCCGTAAGATGCTGGCGCTGCTCGGCGCCGAGCTGGTGCTGACCGAAGGGGCCAAAGGCATGAAGGGCGCGATCGCCAAAGCCGAGGAACTGGCGGAGTCGCTGCCCGACGCCATCATTCCGCAGCAGTTCGAAAATCCCGCCAATCCTGAAATCCACCGCAAGACGACGGCCGAGGAAATCTGGAACGACACCAACGGCACCGTCGACATCGTCGTCTCCGGCATCGGCACCGGCGGCACGATCACCGGCGTCGGTCAGGTGCTGAAAAGCCATAAGCCCGAAATCCAGATCATCGCCGTCGAGCCCGCCGATTCCCCCATTCTCTCCGGCGGCAATCCCGGTCCGCACAAGATCCAGGGCATCGGCGCCGGCTTCGCGCCGAAGATCCTCGACACCGGCATCTATGACGAGGTCGTCACCGTCACCAATGACGAAGCCTTCGAACAGGCGCGCCTGGTCGCCAGGCTGGAAGGCGTGCCGGTCGGCATCTCCTCGGGTGCGGCGCTGACGGCCGCCATCAAGGTCGGCAGCCGGCCGGAGAATGCGGGCAAGAACATCGTCATCATCATCCCGTCGTTTGCGGAGCGTTATTTGTCGACGGCGCTGTTTGAGGGGTTGGGGAGCTGAGGTAAGGCTTTATCTCCCGGTTTCCCATTCTTAATCCCCGCGGGAATATTGGGGGCGCTGCGGCGCCCCTAGCTCTTGCTGATGTGATCCGCTGGGGTGAACTTAAAATTGGATAAAACTTGGGGGCAAAGTCACGGTCTATACTGTTAAGCGGGGATTTGCGTTCATCCTTATCGGATCGATGAAAGCTAAGTGCACTGGTGTGAGAAGGAAAGAATGCTGAACGCGCAGGCGCGATTATTATGTACAGCGGTTTTGGTTCTATCGGCTATTGGTCTGCGGCAGACTGCGGCAATGGCGCCGTGTCCTAGCCAGAAAGAACTGCTTGCGAAGGCAGAGATCGTCGTGGAGGCGAGGGTCAGATCACTCTCCATCAGCCCTTCTGGTTTGATAACGACCGACAAAGATTTCCCAGGGCAGCTGGTAAGAGCAGAGTTGGAGATCAAGAAGGTCGTCAAAGGAAAGTTCGCTGCAAAGGAGGCGATAGTGTACGGCATCCCATTTCCTCCCGGGCCGTTCACTGAGTTGACTACCATGGCACTAATCTACGGGTACGAGGGCCATGACACATTCGAGTGGGAACTTTCGCAGGCCGACATGGACCATGGTATGGGGTGGTTCAGGATCAATGACTGCATCTATCACAAATTCCCCGAATTAGACGTCGGCCCCCGCTGACGAAGGTGACCCGCCCTGCATTTACGCAGAGCTAGTTGCAGACGTTCGTCCCATCGAATTCGGTCTAGACCGAAATTTGTCGTTGATTGAAAGCATGACTTGTTCCCGATGTCGCGCGAGCAGGGCATTGCTGTCATAGGCTTTATCGCCGAGCGCCGCCGTGCCCACCTGACCAACGAGAAGAGCAGGACGTCAGCGCGCCCGCGGTCCTCATCTCGCTATGCTGCCGCCGTCAACCTCTCCCCGGCAATCCTGTAGGAAATCGCTTCGGCGAGATGCAAACGGCCGACTGTCGGTTTGTCGTCGAGGTCGGCGAGGGTGCGGGCGACCTTGAGGACGCGGTGGTAGCCGCGGGCGGAGAATTTCATTTTATCGGCGGCGTCGCGCAGGAGCTGCAGGCCGGCGGCGTCGGGTTCGGCGAGTTTTTCGATCATCGCGGTGGAGCAGCGGGCATTGGTGCCGATGCCCTTGGCGCCGGCGGCTTCGAAGCGCTCTTGCTGGAGTTCGCGGGCGCGGGCGACGCGGCGGGCGACGTCGGCGCTGGCCTCGGCCGCCATCGGCCGGATGAGGTCGGCGGCTGAGACGGCGGGCACGTCGATGCGGATATCGATGCGGTCCATCAGCGGCCCGGAGATGCGGGCCTGGTAATCGCTCATGCAGCGCGGGCCGCGGGCGCAGGTGTGGCCGGGCTCACCGGCCATGCCGCAGCGGCAGGGGTTCATCGCCGCGATCAGCTGGAATTTCGCCGGATAGGAGACGCGGTGATTGGCGCGGGCAATGACGCATTCACCGCCTTCGAGCGGCTGGCGCAGCGCATCGAGCGCCTGCGGCGTGAATTCGGGAAACTCGTCGAGGAACAGCACGCCGTGATGGGCAAGCGAGGCTTCGCCCGGCCGGGCGCGTATACCGCCGCCGACAAGCGCGGCCATGGTGGCGGAATGATGCGGAGTGCGGAAGGGCCGGCGATCGGAAAGCTTGCCGCCGGTGAGCTGGCCGGCGATCGAGTGAACCATCGACACTTCAAGCAGTTCGGCGGGCGAAAGCGGCGGCAAGATCGAGGGCAGCCTTGCCGCCAACATCGACTTGCCGGAACCGGGAGGCCCGACCATCAAGAGGTTGTGACCGCCGGCTGCCGCCACTTCGAGGGCGCGCTTGGCGCTTTCCTGGCCCTTGATCTCGGCAAGATCCGGCAGGTTGGCGGCATTGGCGCGGATCGACGGTTCCGGCCTGGAGAGCACCTGCGTGCCGCGGAAATGATTGGCAAGGGCGATCAGGCTGCGCGGTGCGAGAACATCGACCTCGGCGCCGGCCCAGGCGGCTTCGGCTCCGCTTTCGGCCGGGCAGATCAGCCCCTTGCCGAGCGCATTGGCGCCGATGGCGGCCGGTAGCGCGCCTGCGATTGCGGCGATCGTGCCGTCGAGATTGAGTTCGCCGACGACGACATAATCCGAGAGCGCATCGGCAGGAATGGCGCCGAGGGCAGCCATCAGGGCCAGCGCGATCGGCAGATCGAAATGCGAGCCTTCCTTCGGCAGATCGGCCGGCGCCAGGTTGACGGTCACCCGTTTGCCCGGCAGCGCCAGGCCGGAAGCATGAAGGGCGGCCTGCACGCGCTCGCGGCTTTCGGCCACCGCCTTGTCGGGCAGGCCGACGATCTGCATGCCGACCTTACCAGGCGCGATCATGACCTGAACCTCGACCGGCACGCCTTCGATGCCCTGGAATGCTACCGTACTGACACGCGCGACCATATGCCCACCCTTGTCCCGCAAACTCTTAGAGACCGCCCCGTGGCCGTTGAAAGCCAGCGGTTGCAATCTGGCACCGACGCAGGACTAAAACAAGAACAATAAAAGAACGCAGGCAGATAATCAGCAGCGAGCGCGGTTGTACCCGATCGCAGCCTCAGCCACGCTTGCGCTCGATCGCGCCCCAGAGCAGGGCCGCGATATCGGCGCCACCGAACTTCCGGACCTCGCGGATGCCTGTGGGCGAAGTGACGTTGATCTCGGTCATGTAATCGCCGATCACGTCGATGCCGACGAGCAGGAAGCCACGTTCCCTGAGCGCCGGGCCGATGCGCTCGCAGATTTCCTTTTCGCGCGCCGTCAATTCGGTCGCCTCAGCACGGCCGCCGACATGCATGTTGGAGCGGCTGTCATGCTCGGCCGGCACGCGATTGATGGCGCCGGCAAATTCGCCGTCGACGAGGATGATGCGCTTGTCGCCCTTGCGCACGTCGGGCAGATATTGCTGGGCGATGAAGGGCTCGCGGAAAAGCTGGCCGAACATTTCCAAGAGCGAAGAGAGATTGCGGTCGTCGCGGGTGGAATGGAAGACGCCGGCGCCGCCATTGCCGTAGAGCGGCTTCAGGATGATGTCGCCCATCTCGTCGCGGAAGCGGCGGATTTCGGCGGGATCCTTGGTGATCAGCGTCTTCGGCATCAGGTCGGAGAATTCGGTGACGAAGATCTTCTCCGGCGAATTGCGCACCCAGGCCGGATCGTTGACGACGAGCGTCTTCGGGTGGATGCGCTCGAGCAGATGCGTCGAGGTGATATAGGCCATGTCGAAGGGCGGATCCTGGCGCAGCAGCACCACATCCATGGTCGAGAGATCGACGCGCTCGGGCGCGCCAAGCTCGAAGTGATCACCCTTGACGTCGCGCAGCACCATCGGCTCGACGCTGGCAAAGAGCTTGCCATCGCGGAAGCTCAGGCGCTCGGGGGTGTAATGGAAGAGCCTGTAGCCGCGCGATTGCGCTTCCAGGCTCATGGCGAAGGTGGAGTCACCTGCGATATTGATGCCGGCGACATGATCCATCTGGACCGCTACATTGGTGATCTTGGCCATTTCCGTCCCTCGCTGAATGCCGGACAGATGTAGGTCGGCCCGGCATCAAACGCAACGGTCATCGAAGGCTTGCGGCGGTCGCAATTTTCAGGCGGCGATGCCCTGGCTGCCGCCGTTGCGCAGCATGTTGCGCAGACGGTAGACGATCGCCAAAGGCTTCGGGAAAGGCTTGCGCAGGAAGGCGACCTTGCGGACGTAAGTGTCGACCTGCCAGCTCGCCCAGGTTCCACCTGCGAAAAAGGCGACGTCGCCGGTGCACAGGGTCCGTTCCGTGCCATCCTCGGCGGTGATGTGGACCTCGCCTTCGAGGATCATCACGGTCTCGTCCCAGCCGAAATACCAGCGGAATTCGCCCGCCGTGCAGTCCCAGATCGCCGTCAGCGACGCCTCGTCATGGCCGCGCGAATGTTCGGCGGTGCGGGCTTCAGGATTGCCGCTGATGATCCAGTCGGGATTGATCGGCGTCGATTTCAGCGGCAGGTGGCCGCTCGCATGCGCGACGAAGGATTTCCCGGCCGGCTTCAGAGCGATATAAGGCACCGAGCGCGCAGCCATGCCGACCGCACTTGCAAGCATCATCTTCCAGGCCATGCAACAACCCCCGATTCTTAATCCCTACCGCGGTGGTGGGTAGCAGAGAGAGGTAAGGAGCTCGTTCAACGCGGGACTAAAATTTTAACAATCCGGCAACTCGACAGCGCCGCAAGTCCTCAGAAGGCGTCGGGAAAGTGCCGCGGCAGCCGACCGGGCATGACCGCGACGATGTCGTAGCGCTGGGAAAGGCGAGCTTGATCCGCCTGACGGGCAAGCCAGAGATCGCTTGCCGCCCGGATCCGCTTCTGAGCGCCGATGGAGACGGCGTCGATGGCCGCAGCCTCGCCATGGCGGGCCTTGACCTCGACGAAGACGGCGAGATCGCCCTTGCGGGCGACGATATCGATCTCGCCGAGCCTGGTGCGGTGGCGCAGCGCCAGGATGCGGTAGCCCTTCAGCATCAGGAAGGCGGCGGCGATATATTCCGACATGCGGCCGCGGCGCAGCGCTTTCCGCTTGGTGGCGGTGAGGTCTTTATCGCCCATTGCCGCTCTTCATCTCCAGCAGGCGCTGGTAGAGCGCCTTGCGCGGCAGGCCGGTGAGACGGGCGGCCTCGGTCGCTGCCTTTGCCGTCGGCATCGACATCGACAGGTCCGCAAGCACGGCGTCGACATCGGCCTCGGACGTTTCGGCCGGCTGCGGCGGACCGACGACGAGGACGATCTCGCCCCTGACATTTTCCACCTGCTGGTAGTGGGCGGCAAGTTCGGCCAGCGTGCCGCGGCGGAATTCTTCATAGGTCTTGGTCAATTCGCGGCAGACGCAAGCCGTCCGAGCCGGGCCGAGCACATCGGCGGCGGCAAGAAGCGTCGCACCGATGCGATGGGGCGATTCAAAAAAGATCAGCGTCGCCGGGGCTGCAGCCAGTTCGCCGAGACGATCGCGGCGGGCCTTGTCCTTGGCCGGCAGAAAGCCGGCAAAGAGGAAGGCGTCGTTCGGCAGGCCGGAACCGACCAGGGCGGCGAGTGGCGCCGAGGCGCCCGGAATGGGAATGACGCGGTAACCGGCGGCAATTGCCTGCCGGGCCAATCGGTAGCCGGGATCGGAGACGAGCGGCGTGCCGGCATCGGACACCAGCGCCACCGAGCGGCCGGCTTCCAGCGCCTGGATGAGCCGCGGACCGGCTTCGTCGGCATTGTGCTCGTGGTAGGCGAAGGGACGGTTCTGGATGCCGTAGCGGTCGAGCAGAACGCGGGTGACACGCGTATCCTCGCAGGCGAGCACGTCGGCGCCGGCCAGCGTCTCCAGTGCGCGCAGCGTGATGTCGCCGAGATTGCCGATGGGGGTCGCGACCAGATAGAGCGCCGGTTCCAGCGGCCGCGCCGGCACCGCCATGTTGTGCAGGCGGAAGCTTCGCCGGCCGGCGTTCTCCGCTGTGGTTTGCTCGTTCATGCCATTTGCCTTCGTCCCGACGGTCCTTCGCCCCTCATCGGGCCTTTATGGGCGAGCGGCGCCGCTTCGGCAAGGGTTGGGATTTCTGTGAGGATTGCTCCGGAAAACCTGAAATGCGGGGGCTCAGCCGTCCATGCCTCTTGCCATCCAATGCTGAAGTCTGCCATTTTGCCCGTCCACTCCCCCGACCTAAATCGGGAAAGCATTCTTCGGGCCTTCGATGCGCCCGGGCAGTCACGGTCGAAAGCGGTAGCATCCCATGCGTATTACTATTGAGCGGTCAAACCTTCTGAAATCGCTGAACCACGTCCACCGTGTGGTCGAACGTCGCAACACGATCCCGATCCTGTCCAACGTACTGCTCAAGGCCGATGGCCAGAACCTCGACATGAAGGCAACCGACCTCGACCTCGAAATCACCGAGGCGACGCCGGCAAGCGTCGAGCAGCCTGGCGCCACCACCGTTCCCGCCCACCTTCTCTACGATATCGTGCGCAAGCTTTCCGATGGCGCCGAAGTGCTGCTGGCGACCAGCACCGACGGCGGCTCGATGACCGTCCAGTCCGGCCGCTCGAAATTCTCGCTGCAGTGCCTGCCGGAATCCGATTTCCCGGATCTGACCGCCGGCACCTTCACGCATTCCTTCAAGCTGAAGGCGACCGATCTGAAGATGCTGATCGACCGCACCCAGTTCGCGATCTCGACGGAAGAGACGCGTTATTATCTGAACGGCATCTTCTTCCACACGATCGAGAGCAATGGTGAGCTGAAGCTCAGGGCGGTCGCGACCGACGGCCACCGGCTGGCCCGCGCCGATGTCGACGCGCCGTCGGGCTCCGAGGGCATGCCCGGCATCATCATTCCACGCAAGACGGTCGGGGAACTGCAGAAGCTGGTCGACAATCCGGAAGCGATCGTCACCGTCGAAGTTTCAGACGCCAAGATCCGCATGACGATCGGCTCGATCGTCATGACTTCGAAACTGATCGACGGCACCTTCCCCGATTACCAGCGCGTCATCCCCACCGGCAACGACAAGGAAATGCGCGTCGATTGCACGACCTTCGCCCAGGCCGTCGACCGCGTCTCGACGATCTCCTCCGAGCGCGGACGCGCCGTGAAGCTGGCGCTTTCCGAAGGGCAGCTGATGCTGACCGTCAACAATCCGGATTCCGGCAGCGCTACGGAAGAAGTCGCCGTCGGCTACGACACGGATGCGATGGAAATCGGCTTCAACGCCAAATATCTGCTCGACATCACCGCGCAGCTTTCCGGCGAGGAAGCGATCTTCCTGCTGGCGGATGCCGGCTCGCCGACGCTGATCCGAGACACCGCCGGTGACGACGCGCTCTACGTCTTGATGCCGATGCGCGTCTGACGGAACGAAGGCGGCCGCTTCCGGTTTTCCTCCTGTCAAACAGGAGGTTCCAGGATGAAAAAGACGGGAGCGGTGCGCATCGGCATTTCCGGCTGGACCTATGCGCCCTGGCGCGGGAAATTCTATCCGGAAGGCCTACCGCAGAAGCAGGAGCTTTCCTACGCCGCCCGTCACTTCCGTTCGATCGAGATCAACGGCACCTTCTACGGATTGCAGAAGCCCGAAAGTTTCGGCCGCTGGCGGGACGAAACGCCTGATGATTTCGTCTTTGCGGTCAAGGGCCCGCGCTTCCTCACCCATGTGCGGCGACTGAAGGAGATCGAGGCGCCGCTTGCCAATTTCTTCGCCTCGGGCCTGCTCAGGCTCGGCCCCAAGCTCGGGCCGATCCTCTGGCAATTCCCAGCCAACATGGTCTTCGATCCGGATCGTTTCGAAAATTTCCTGTCGTTTCTGCCGCATGATCATGATGCGGCGATCACGCTTGCCAAGCGGCATGACGAGCGGCTCAAACAGCCCTGGCTCAAAAGCGACGGACACCAGCCGATCCGCCATGCGTTCGAAATCCGCAACGACAGCTTCCGCTCAGCCGAGTTCATCGAGATGCTCCGGCGGCACAAGGCGGCGCTGGTCTGCGCCGATACAGTGAAATGGCCGCTGCTGATGGATATCACTGCCGACTTCATCTATTGCCGCCTGCATGGATCCGAACAGCTCTATGTCAGCGGCTATGAAGACCAAGCACTCGATCTATGGGCCGAGCGCATCCGGGCCTGGGCACAGGGCGGAGAACCAGAGAATGCGACGCGGATAGTTGCGCCACTGCCGGCGGGAGCCAAGGGTCGCGACGTCTATCTTTATTTCGACAACACCGATAAGAAACTTCGCGCCCCTGTCGACGCCGGCCATTTGAGCGAAAGACTTGCCGACCTCATGCCTCATTCCCAGCGAAAGGCCGCATGAGCTGTTGATGCCGATGTCCTCTTTGCGAAAATCCTTGTCCCGGGAGCGACAAGCAGCATATTAAGACAGTCGATCAACGTGCGGATGGGTGGAGAATGCGCTTACGGGTCAAGGTGAAGGAACACCTCGGGAAGAGATTTGATGAGGAAATCCGCTTCTTCCGGGGCATGATGCAGGGGCCGAAGACGGTGGGCTCGATCGTGCCGACCTCTTCGATTACCGCCAAGCGCATGGCCAGCGTCATCGATATGCATTCGGGGCTGCCGGTGCTGGAACTCGGCCCGGGCACGGGGGCCATCACCAAGGCCATCCTCGGCCGGGGCGTGAAACCGGAAAATCTCGTGGCAATCGAATATTCGACGGATTTCCACCAGCATCTGCTGCGAACCTATCCCGGCGTGCACTTCATCAACGGCGATGCCTTCGATCTCAAGACCACGCTCGGCGACTACAGCGACCGGACATTCGATTGCGTCATCTCCTGCATTCCGCTGTTGAATTTTCCAATGGCGATGCGCGTCTCGCTGCTCGAAAGCCTGCTCGACCGCCTGCCTGTCGGCCGACCGGTGGTGCAGATTTCCTACGGCGCGATTTCGCCGATTGCCGCCAATCCCGATCGTTATCACATACAGCACTTCGATTTTGTGATGCGCAACATCCCGCCGGCGCAGCTCTGGATCTACCGGCGCGGCTGAGATGTTCGGGCTCTATGTCACCCATCCGCAAGTCAGAATCGATGCGAATGTTCCCGTGCCGAAATGGGGGCTTTCCGATGTCGGCGCGGCGCGAGCGCGCAAAGCTGCCGAGAGCGACTGGGCCAGACGGCTGACCCGCATCGTCTCCAGCGAGGAGACGAAGGCGATCGAAACGGCCGAAATCCTGGCGGCAGCCTCCGGCATCAGCGTCGAGATCGTCCACGGCATGCACGAGAACGACCGTTCGGCCACCGGTTTCCTGCCGCCGCCGCAATTCGAAGAGGCGGCCAACTGGTTCTTTGCCCATCCGGAACAAAGCTTCCGGGGCTGGGAGCGCGCCGTCGACGCGCAGGCCCGCATCGTCGCTGCGGTAAAGGCCGTTCTCGCCATGCATGATCCGGCCGCACCGATCGCCTTCGTCGGCCATGGCGGCGTCGGCACGCTGCTCAAATGCCATCTGGCGGGCCGGCCGATCGCCCGCGACCGCGACCAACCGGCCGGCGGCGGCAATCTCTATGCTTTCGGCCTTGCGGATCTCGGCCTAACATGCGACTGGACGCCCATCGAAGACTGGCGGGGGTGACTTCACATGGACGCACGCGAGCGGTTGATCGTCGGCCTGGATGTACCAACGATCGGCGAGGCGGAAAGACTGGTTTCCACGCTCGGCGACGACATTCTCTTTTATAAGATCGGCTATCAGCTGGTCTTTGCCGGCGGTCTCGAATTCGCCCGCGACCTTGCCGCCGGCGGCAAGAAGATCTTTCTCGACATGAAGCTGCTCGACATCGACAACACAGTCGCGTCAGGCGTCGAGAATATCGCCAAGATGGGCATGTCGATGCTGACGCTGCATGCCTATCCGAAGGCGATGAGAGCGGCAGTGGAGGCGGCGGCCGGCTCCGGCCTCTGTCTGCTCGGCGTCACCGTGCTGACCTCGATGGATGCCGAGGACCTTGCCGAGGCCGGCTATAGCCAAGACCCGCACAGCCTGGTGCTCAGCCGCGCCGGGCAGGCCCGCGCCGCCGGCATGGGCGGCGTCGTCTGCTCGGCGGCGGAGGCGGCCGAAGTGCGGGAGATCGTCGGTCCCGACATGGCGATCGTCACGCCCGGCATTCGCCCGACCGGCAGCGACAAGGGCGACCAGAAGCGGGTGATGACGCCTTTCGACGCGCTGAAGGCGGGATCAACCCATCTCGTCGTCGGCCGGCCGATCGTCAAGGCGCCCGATCCGAAAGAGGCGGCCCAAGCCGTCCTCAACGAAATGGTGGGCGCGCTCTGGCCGGCAAACCGCTGAATTCAAGAGCACAAGGGAGAAGATCATGGCCAAGGCATATTGGATCGCCCGCGTCGACGTTCGTGACGCCGAGCGCTACAAGGATTATGTGGCGGCGGCCAAACCGGCCTTCGAAAAATACGGCGCGAATTTCCTGGCGCGCGGCGGCGCCATCACCGAGCTCGAGGGCAAGGCGCGCACCCGCAATGTCGTGATCGAATTCCCGTCGATGCAGCATGCGGTCGACTGCTATAATTCGCCGGAATACCAGATCGCCGCCAAAATCCGCCAGGAAGTGGCCGATGCGGAAATGGTCGTCGTCGAAGGCGTCTGAGCGCCTTCGCACCCGCAAAACTCACGGCGCAATGGGCCTTCCCGTCGCGCCGGGATTGGGCTAAGACGGTGCCGATACAGCATCCCGCACAGCCTTTCGAGGAGCCTGCCATGACCCTTGCCAACCTGCCACCGCTCGTCACCGTGTTCGGAGGCTCCGGCTTCGTGGGCAGACATGTGGTGCGGGCGCTCGCTAAGCGCGGCTATCGCATCCGGGTCGCCGTACGCCGGCCCGATCTCGCCGGCTTCCTGCAGCCGCTCGGCAATGTCGGCCAAATTTCTTTCGTGCAGGCGAACCTGCGCTATCGCAACTCGATCGACCGTGCCGCCGAGGGCGCCAGCCACGTCGTCAACTGCGTCGGTATTTTGCATGAGACCGGCCGGAACACCTTCGATGCGGTGCAGGAATTCGGCGCACGCGCAGTTGCCGAAGCGGCGCGCAATGCCGGCGCGACCCTCACCCATATTTCGGCCATCGGCGCCAATGCCGATTCCGATTCGGCTTATGGCCGCACCAAAGGCCGCGCGGAAGCGGCCATCCTCTCCATCAAGCCTGATGCGGTGATCTTCCGTCCGTCGATCGTCTTCGGACCGGAGGACAGCTTCTTCAACAAGTTTGCCGACATGGCCCGCATGTCGCCTGTCCTGCCGCTGGTCGGCGGCGGCAAGACGAAATTCCAGCCTGTTTATGTCGAGGACGTCGCCGAGGCGGTCGCCCGCGCCGTCGACGGCAAGGTTGCCGGCGGCAAGATCTATGAACTCGGCGGACCCGAGGTGCTGAGCTTCCGCGAATGTCTCGAGATGATGCTGAAGGTGACGAGCCGCAAGAACCCGCTGGTGTCCCTGCCCTTCGGTCTGGCTTCGCTGATCGGCAGCATAGCCTCGCTGATCCCCTTCGTGACACCGCCGATCACGCCGGACCAGGTGCGCCTGCTCAAGCGCGACAACGTCGTATCCCCAGAAGCCGAGGCGGAAGGCCGCACATTGAAGGGCCTCGGCATTACGCCGACCATGCCGGCATCGGTGCTCGGCTCCTACCTCGTGCAGTACCGTCCGCACGGCCAGTATACCGGCTCCGGCAAGGCCGCCTGACCATCTTTCCCGAGGAACGATAACGCCGTCCGCCGGTCCTGCGGGCGGCGTTTTGCTTTGCCGCAGCACCTTTACCGTTGCGGCGTCCTGAACGGTGTGCGACGCCGCCATGCCGGCGCAAGCTCAGCCTGTTTTCCTGCCGGCTATAGCGAGCAGCGTTGCATAAAAGGCGCAGCGGAAATTTTGTGGAATTAACACCAAATTTAGCAGGAACGTTTATTGCTATTTGTCATTCCACTGACTACCAAACCCCGCGTCTTCCAACGGACTCAATGTCTGCGAAGGCGTGCGACAATCACTGTGAAAGGCATTACTCGATGGGCAAGTCAATCGCGCTCCTTTTTGCGTGTGCGGCGCTGATTATCATGGCAGGCTCTTTCGTTGCGCCCGGTTCGGTCGCGGCGGTCAAGGGCGACTGCTCGCCGGCCTACGGCGTCGATCCTTGCTCGACGGCTTCGATCAGCCATTGACGAAAAGGCCGGCACCTTGCGCCGGCGTCTACGAAGACAAGCAGTCGGGAACGCCGAACAAAGCGTTTCCGCAATGAAGGCTCGGTATTGCCAGCTTCGAAGCGGCGACGAGCGTCCTTCCTCTCAAGACAGATGTGAAAACTCGACGCTTGGCGGCCGAGCGGGTATTCGTGCGCCCGATTCCGACGGGCAATGCATTCGCGCCGGGAGTTGCGCGAATGCATTTGCAGGTGCCTCAGGCGATCATACCCGTTGCGGCCATGCCGAGCAGCAAGACGCCGAGAATGATGCGGTAGACGGCAAACAGCGTGAAGCGGTTGCTTCTGATATAGGCGAGCAGCCATTTGACGGCGATGAAAGCGACGATCGTGGAGACCACGAAGGCGATGGCGAGCGCCGTCCAGTCTTCACCTGCCGCGCCGCCGTCCTTGAAGGTCTTCAGCAGTTCATAGCCGCTTGCGGCATACATTGTGGGGATGCCGACGAGAAAGGCGAATTCGGTCGCCGCGGCGCGATTGCCGGTGCCGGCCAGCAGGGCGACGAAAATCGTGGCGCCGGAACGTGACGTACCCGGAAAGACGCCGGCAACGATCTGGGCGATGCCGACCAGGATGGCAACAAGCCAGGTGATCTGCTTATGCGGCGGCCGGCGCGCGGCGGCCCATTCGGCAAAGATCATCCAGATGCCGCCGATGATGAGCGCCCAGGCGATCGGCGTCGCGGTCTCGGGAAGTTCGAAGCCGAGCTTCTTGACGACGAGGCCGAGGATAGCGGTGATGAGAAATGCGACGATCAGCTTGGCGGCATAGTCCCGATTCTCAGGCTCGCGCCAGCCGAGCACCAGATCCAGCAGGCGGCGCCAATAGATGATGGTGACGGCAAGGATGGCACCCGCCTGAATGACGATATTGAACATGTCCGACCGATGGCCGAGCCATTGCTCTGCAATGATGAGATGGCCGGTGCTCGAGATCGGCAGAAACTCGGTGATCCCCTCGATGACACCGAGAATGGCGGCATTGATATAGTCCATAAATTGTCTCCGGTTTAAAGATCGTTCGGATCGAGCCTTTCCTGCTGGAAATTCTCTGAGCTGCGTCTGAACCGATCAGGCAGCCGTTATCCTCGTAGGCACGATGTGTGTTTTGTCCCTTGTCAGATGGCGTGAAAGCCGATTCGCTTGTATTGGCCGGGCCAAACTCCTATAGCTTCAACCAATGAGTCATGACTAAGGCGCTATAAACGAGCTGCCACACAGTCCTGTAACAGCAATCATAAAGCCCGAGTATCGATGCCCACGCTTTATCATCATCCCATGTCCTCCGCATCTCGCTTCGTCCGGCTGATCCTGGCGGAATACGGCTATCAGGCGGATCTGATCGAAGAGCAGACATGGGAGAAGCGCCGGGATTTCCTGGCGCTCAATCCGGCCGGTACGCTGCCGGTCTATGTCGACGACAGCATGCGTGCGCTCTGTGGCGCGAGCGTCATTTCCGAATATCTCGACGAGACGCACGGGGTCTTGAAGCGCGACCGGCGACTGCTCGCCGAGGACCCATTCCAGCGGGCGGAAATCCGCAGGCTGACCGAATGGTTCATGCAGAAGATGGAAAACGACGTGACGAAGCCGCTCGCCCGTGAGCGTGTCTACAAGTTGCAGATGACATCAGATCAGGGTGGCGGAGCGCCGGATTCGAAGATTTTGCGCACGGCCCGCGCGAATATCCGCCAGCATATGCGTTATCTCACCTGGCTTGCCGGCTCGCGCCAATGGCTGGCGGGCGACCGGATGAGCTATGCCGATCTCGCCGCCGCCGCCTCGGTCTCAATCCTCGATTATCTCGGCGAGATCGAGTGGGCCGAAGCCCCCGTCGTCAAGGAGTGGTATCAGCGGCTGAAATCGCGCCCCTCTTTCCGGCCGATGCTGACGGAGCGCGTGCGCGGCCTGACCCCCGTTTCACACTATGCCGATCTGGATTTCTGACGAGGGCTCTTCATGCCCGAAGCTTATAGAGATGACAAAGAGCGGCGGCGCCGCGACAATTTGACCGAGTTCGTCAGGACGGAATCTGCCGCCAAGGGCTTCGATCTCTGCCGCATCACCCGCCCGGATGCGATTCCTGAAGCGAAGCAGCGCCTCGGCCAGTTCATCGATGCCGGGCGCCACGGGACAATGGAGTGGATGGCGGAGACGCGCGAGCGGCGCGGCGATCCCCTGACACTCTGGAGCGAGGTGCGATCCGTCGTTGTCTTCGGCCTCAACTACGCCCCGGAAGAAGATCCGCGCGGCATCCTCGACAAGCCGGACAAGGCGGCCATCTCCGTTTATGCCCGCAACCGCGATTATCACGACATCATCAAGGGCCGGCTGAAGGAGATCGCCACGCGTTTTGCGGCGCGGGCCGGTGCCGATGTGAAGGTCTTCGTCGATACTGCGCCCGTCATGGAAAAGCCCTTAGCGGCGGCGGCGGGCCTCGGCTGGCAGGGCAAACATACCAATCTCGTCAGCCGCACGCACGGCTCCTGGCTGTTTCTTGGCAGCATGTTCACCACTGCCGATCTTGCCGTCGACGCGCCGGAGACCGATCATTGTGGCTCCTGCCGCGCCTGTCTCGATGTCTGCCCGACGGCTGCCTTCCCCGCGCCCTATCAGATCGATGCGCGACGCTGCATCTCCTATCTCACCATCGAGCACAAGGGGCCGATAGACCCCGATCTCAGGCCGCTGATCGGCAATCGCATCTATGGCTGTGACGACTGTCTTGCCGCCTGCCCCTGGAACAAGTTCGCGGTCTCCGCTTCCGAAATGAAGCTCAAGGCCCGCGAAGATCTGCAGGAGCCGTCGCTCACCTTTCTGCTGACGCTCGACGACGCCGCCTTCCGCGCCTTTTTCAGCGGCTCGCCGGTCAAGCGGATCGGCCGCGACCGCTTCATCCGTAATGTGCTGATCGCCGCCGGAAATTCCGGCGAGACGGCGCTCATTGCGCAATGTCGCGAACTCGCCGGCGATGCCGCCCCGGCGGTGCGCGGCATGGCGGTCTGGGCGCTTTCCCGGCTGATGGAGGCTGGCGAATTCTCGGCCTTTGCCGCACAAAGGACTGATGAGAGCGACGACGATGTGCTGCACGAATGGCGGCTGGCGGGAGTGGGCTGATGCATGTGATGATCTTTGGCTGCGGTTATTCCGGCACGGCGATTGCGAAGGCCTTCGCCAGCCAGGGCGTGCGCGTTTCCGGCACCACGCGTTCGGCCGAGAAGCTCGAGGCGCTGCGAGCCAACGGGATCGAAGCCTTCCTCTTCGATGGCGAGACAATGGGAGACGAGCTGAGCCGCGCTCTTGAGAGCGTCACCCACCTCGTGCAATCGATCGCCCCGGGAAAGGCCGACCCGCTGCTGCGGCTGTTGGGCGAAGACAGCGCCCGTTTCCTGCCCCGGCTCGAATGGATCGGCTATCTCTCCACCGTCGGCGTCTATGGCGATCACCAGGGCGCATGGATCAACGAGGAAACACCTTGCGTGCCTGTCTCCGGACGCTCGAAGGAGCGGCTCGAGGCGGAAGAAGGCTGGCTAGCAATGGGCCGCAAGCGTGGCGTTCCCGCGGCGGTGCTGCGTCTTTCCGGCATCTACGGGCCGGGGCGCAACGCCTTCTGCAATCTCGAAAAGGGCACGGCGCGGCGGCTGATCAAGAAGGACCAGGTCTTCAACCGCATCCGCGTCGAGGACATCGGCGCGGCGGCGCGCTTCCTGTCGGAGCGCGGCCTCGGCGGCATCTATAATGTCACCGACGACCGGCCCGGGCCGCCGCAGGACGTGATCGTCGAGGCGGCACGGCTGATGGGCGTCGAACCGCCGCCGGAACAGGCTTTCGAAACTGCCGAACTGACCCCGATGGCGCGCTCCTTCTACGGCGAGAACAAGCGGGTTTCCAATGCGAGACTGAAGGCGGCCGGTTTCGGATTCTCCTTCCCGAACTACCCGATGTCGCTTGCACAATTGTGGCAGGACGGACGCTGGCGCGGTTAGATCCGGGCGGTCAGAGTCATCACTCAAAATGAGTAGGAAATTCCTACTTTCCGCAACTCTACGAACAATTCTCGCCGCATCTTATGGTTAACAGCCTTTGAATTTGCTCAAATGTGGCAGCAAATATGGCGAAGGCAGAAAAAAAAATTTCGTGATTTCCGTGAGAACCGCGCCACCTGAAACTTCGTCGGAAAATTCATTTGAATTTTGGCTGATTCCATTGGGTTTTTTCTACGTGCGGCCGCACGAGGCAAATTCCGAAATTTTATCAATAGCATCACAAATATTACGCACTGTAACATTCCGTGATCTCACGCGGCACTTTTTTGCCATTTTTCGACGGATTTAAGCCCCGCCGCCTGTAAGGGCGCGCGTTCAATAGTTGAGGGATACTTCGTTTTGAAGAAAATCAGCCGTTCTATTATCGCTGCCGCAACTATTGCAGCCTTCTCTTCCATGCTTCCGGCGGAAGGTTTTGCTGCAAATGGCTGCGGCGGTGCTTCATGGTACGCTCTTCACTCCAAAACTGCTTCCGGAGAACGTATGAACCCCGCCGTCTTGACTGCCGCGCATCGTTCGCTCGCATTCGGCACCAAGGTGAAGGTCACCAACCGCAACAATGGCCGCACCGTCGTCGTCCGCATCAATGATCGCGGTCCGTTCATCCGCGGCCGTGTGCTGGATCTGTCGCGCGCCGCCGCACAGAATATCGGCATGGTGAGCTCCGGCACGGCGAAGGTCTGCTACCAGGTGATCAGCTAAGCCCGGAGCTTGCACCGCCTGCGCCGTCAGCGGCGCTTGCTCTTGCCGCCAATCGCGGTTACCACGCGGTTGAGACTTGTGAACAATCCACCCCGCGACTGTCGCGGCTGACCGGATCCTTCGCAGGCATGGCAACAGGAGACTTGTGAATGCGTCTGGGCGGCCGCCTCGAAGGGGCGATTTCTGTGCTCGCGGACATCGATGCCCGCAAGCGGCCTGTCGCCGACGCGCTGAAGGACTGGGGCCTCGCGCACCGCTTCGCCGGTTCCGGCGATCGTGCGGCGATCGGCAACATCGTCTACGACGCTTTGCGCATGCGGCTTTCCCATGCTTGGCTGATGGATGACGACAGCGCTGCGGCCATTGCCCACGCCGTCATGTTCCGTCAATGGGGCTTTACCCCAGACGGTCTTGCCGCCGAACTCGCCGACGACAAGTTTGCGCCGGCGCCACTTTCACCCGAGGCCGCAACCGCCTTTGCGAGCCGCTCGCTCGACGATGCGCCACCGCATATCCGCGGCGATATTCCCGAATGGGTCCAATCCTCCTTCGAACAGGCTTTCGGTACGGGCTGGCTCGCCGAAGCACAGGCGCTTGCTGCCCGCCCGACGCTCGATCTGCGCGCCAACATCCTGAAGGCTTCGCGCGACAAGACGGTCAAGGCGCTCGAAAGAGCCGGCGCGCATGCGGCGAAGATCGCCCGCTACGGCATCCGGATTGCCGCCGGAGAAGGCGCCTCGCGCCTGCCAAACGTGACAGCCGAGCTTTCGTTCCAAAAGGGCTGGTTCGAAGTTCAGGACGAGGGTTCGCAAATCGTCGCCGATCTGGTGCTGGCGCGCGAGGGCGAACAGATCCTCGATTATTGCGCCGGCGGCGGCGGCAAGACGCTCGCCATGGCGGCCGCCATGCAGAACAAGGGCCAGGTTCACGCCTATGACGCCGACCGCAAACGGCTGGCGCCGATCATCGAGCGGCTGAAGCGGGCGGGCACGCGCAATGTCCAGGTGCATGACGACGCCAGGGGACTCTCCGGCCTTGCCGGGCGTTGTGACAAGGTGCTGGTCGACGCGCCCTGCACCGGCACCGGCACATGGCGCCGCCGCCCCGATACGAAATGGCGGCTGACGGCGAAGAACCTCGATGAACGCACCGCCCAGCAGCAGGACGCGCTGGCGCAGGCGAGCGGATTCGTCAAACCGGGCGGCGAACTGATCTATGTCACCTGCTCGGTGCTGCCTCAGGAAAATGAGGAACAGGTGCGCCGCTTTACGGCCGGGAACCCTGGTTTTGAGATCGTCAGCGCCCTGCCCGTCTGGGACGGCCTGTTCGGAAAACAGGCGCCGCGTCCGCACTCTTCCGACGGTCTGACGGTGACGCTGACGCCCGCCTCCACCGACACGGACGGCTTCTTCTTCTGCCGCATGCAGCGCAAGGGCTGACGCCCCCGCGACAGCCGCTGACTGGAGCTTGCCGTTTCGGCGGCATGAAGGTGGTGATTTTCAGCCAAATGGGCCTGAAAAAACCAGCGTGTGCTGGCCCGCGCCCTTCTTAAAATCATTCCAAACTAGAGCGTTTGACACCAGTTTACTTTTGCGCGAAGAGACGGAGCCCGACGGAAGATCCGTCACAGGAGAGGATTATGAAGCTCAACAGCAAATTCCGCGCAGCCGTGCTGGCGATTGCCCCCGCAGCCCTGCTCGCCCTTCCCGCGCAGGCCGCGACCGATGCTAGCGCCGTGGTGAAACATTATGCCGAGGTGGCGCACGCCAAATACGAGGACTCACTGACGACTGCCAAGGCGCTCGATACCGCCATCGACGCTTTCCTGAAGACGCCGACCGACGAGACGCTCAAGGCCGCCCGGGATGCCTGGATCAAGGCGCGCGTCCCCTACCAGCAGACCGAAGTCTATCGTTTCGGCAATCCGATCGTCGACGACTGGGAAGGCAAGGTCAACGCCTGGCCGCTCGATGAAGGCCTGATCGATTATGTCGATCCTGCCTACGGCACCGAGAGCGACGAAAACTCGCTTTATGTCGCGAACGTCATCGCCAACAAGACGATCAAGATCGACGGCAAGGATGTCGACGCCTCCAAGCTGACGCCCGAATTCCTCTCCGGCACGCTCGCCGAGGCCGGTGGCATCGAAGCCAATGTCGCGACCGGTTACCACGCCATCGAATTCCTGCTCTGGGGCCAGGATCTGAACGGCACCGGTCCCGGCGCCGGCAACCGCCCGGCCACCGATTACGACCTCAAGAACTGCACGCACGGCAATTGCGACCGCCGCGCCGAATATCTGAAGTCCGCCTCCACCCTGCTCGTTTCCGACCTCATGGAAATGGCCGACAACTGGAAGCCGGACGGGGCTGCAACGAAGAACGTCGAAGCCGATCCGAAGGCCGGCCTCGTCGCGATCCTGACCGGCATGGGTTCACTCTCCTATGGCGAGCTTGCCGGCGAGCGCATGAAGCTCGGCCTGCTGCTGCACGATCCGGAAGAAGAGCATGATTGCTTCTCCGACAATACCTACAATTCGCATCTCAACGACGCCATCGGTATCGCCGCCGCCTACACCGGCAACTACACCCGCGTCGACGGCACCAAGCTCAGCGGCCCGTCGCTGCACGACCTCGTCGCCGCCAAGGATAAGGCGCTCGATGCCGAGATGGACGGCAAGCTCAACAAGACGCTCGATGCGATGAACGCCATGGCCAAGCGCGGCGAGACGGTCGAGAAGTACGACCAGATGATCGCCGAGGGCAACAAGGAAGGCAACGCCGTCGTGCAGGCCGCCATCGACGGGCTGATCGACCAAACGAAATCGATCCAGCGCGTTATTGCCGCACTCGATCTCGGCGCCGTTCAGCTTGAAGGTTCCGACAGCTTGGATAATCCTAACGCCGTCTTCAAATAAGCAAAAAGGCGGGCCGCTTCGACAGCCGGAGCGGCCCAGACTCTGAAATGTCGCATGCCTCGGCCCGCCGATTGATTGCCAGCGCAACGCTCTGCGCCATGCTTGCCGGATTCTCGGCAACCATCGCCGCCGGCTTCGATCTGCTGACGAAACGCACCGACCTTACCGAGACCGATCTCGAACGCGTTGCCGACGTCACCCGGCCGACCGCGGATTTTTCCAAGGCCGAACAATATGAAGCGATGCAGGCGGGGGCTACGACCTCGATCGATCCGGTCACCGAAGACAGCTTTTCGCATATTTCGGCCAATATCCCCTTCGAGAAAGAGCAGAATTTCAAGCTCGGCAATGCGCTGTTCCGCAAGCTCTGGGTCTCCGCGCCCTCCTCGACGCAAGCCTCCGATGGCCTCGGGCCGCTGTTCAACGCCCGCTCCTGCATGAGTTGTCATGTCAATGACGGCCGCGGTAAGCCGCCGGAAGGCGGTCCGAGCGCCGTCTCGATGTTCCTGCGGCTTTCCCGCGCGGCCAGAACACCCGAGGAAGAAAAGGCGATCGCGGGTGCGGATATCCTCAATTTTCCCGATCCGGTCTATGGCCACCAGCTGCAGGATCTTGCCGTGCCCGGGCTTGCCGCCGAAGGCCGCATGGCGATCACCTATGACGAAGAGACGGTGACCCTCGGCGGTGGCGAGACCGTGTCGCTGCGCCGGCCGCACTACAGGGCGACGAACCTCGCCTATGGGCCGCTCGATCCGGCGACGACCATTTCGGCGCGTGTTGCCCCTGCGATGATCGGCCTCGGGCTGATCGAGGCGATCCCCGAGGCCGATATCCTTGCCCATGCCGATCCCGACGATGCCGATGGCGATGGCATATCAGGCAAGGCGGCGATCGTGCGCGACCACCGCAGCGGCAAGATTTCGCTCGGCCGGTTCGGTTGGAAGGCGCAGAATGCTACGGTGCGCGACCAGAATGCGGACGCCTTCGCCAATGATATCGGTATTTCGACGCCCGACCACCCGAAAGCGCATGGCGACTGCACCGAGGCGGAAAAGAAATGTCAGGCAATGCCGACTGGGGTGCAGAAACGGCTGGGCGCAGAAGAAGCGCCGGGGCCCATTCTCGATCTCGTGACCTTCTATTCGGAAAACCTGGCCGTTCCGGCGCGGCGCAAAGCGAGCTTTTCCGAGACGCTGCGGGGCAAGCGGATTTTCTACGAAACCGGCTGCATTTCCTGCCATGTACCGAAATTCGTCACCCGCCGGGATACGGTGAACAAGGCGCAATCCTTCCAGCTGATCTGGCCCTATTCCGACTTTCTCCTGCACGACATGGGCGAGGGTCTGGCCGACGGGCAACAGGTCGGGCTTGCAAGCGGACGTGAATGGCGCACGCCGCCGCTATGGGGTATAGGACTGACCCGGACGGTCAGCGGACACAGCTTTTTCCTGCATGACGGCCGTGCGCGGGACCTCACCGAGGCGATTCTCTGGCATGGCGGCGAAGCTGAAAAAGCCCGCAACGCTTTCTCCTCCCTGTCCAAAGACGACAGGGAGGCACTGATTACATTCCTGGAGTCACTTTGATGCGCCTTTGGCACCCCCTGCTCTGCCTCACTCTGATCAGCCTCGCCACATCGGCGGCCGCTGAGACCGCCGCTCCTCCGGCAGAGCTGAACGAGGATGCCGTTCCCGCCGTCATGCAGCGCGCCGTCGACGAGGTGATCCGTCCCGGCTATCGCAACATGCAGCAATCGGCCGCGCGGCTGACGACGGCGATGAAGGATCTCTGCGACGGCGGTACGCAGCAAACGCTCGACAAGGCGAAATCGGCCTTCGACGACACGATCCGCTACTGGTCGATCATCGAGATCGTCCAGACCGGGCCCGTCATCCAGGACAATCTCTTCGAGCACATCCTGTTCTATCCCGACCGCAAGGGTGTCGGCTTGAAGCAGGTGCAGGCGCTGATCGCCAAGGCCGATCCGAAGGACGCGACCGTCGATGCCATCGCCGGTAAGAGTGTGGCGCTGCAGGGCCTGACAGCGCTGGAATATGTGCTCTACGGCAACGGCTCGGAGGACCTCGTCAAGCAGAAGGGCGGATTCCGCTGCCTTTACGGCGCAGCGGTCGCCGGCAATATCCAGCGTGAGGCCGGCGAAGTCGTTGCCGCCTGGGAAAAGCCCGATGGCGTGCAGGCGAGCTGGAAACATCCGGGCCCGCAGAGCAATGATTTCATGGACAACAAGGAAGCCGTGACCGCACTGCTCGGCATTCTCGTCCACGGTGCGGAGAATGTCCGCGATCAGCGGCTGGAGCAGTTCTACAAGGGCAAGGACGCCGCGCCCCGCCCGCGCATGGCCATCTATTGGCGTTCGAAAAACACCTGGAAATCGATGGCTGCCAATCTGGAAGGCCTGCGCACGCTCTGGCAGAAGGCCGGCATGGCCGAGCTTCTGCCGGCTGACAAGCGGTCGGTTGCCGCCTCGATCGACGCGGATTTCAAATCGCTGCTCGACAGCGTGCCGAAGCTCAATCCCGAAATCGACGTCGCCGTGAGCGGTGCCGAGAAGGCCAAGCTCGATGCGCTGCTTGCCGACAGCCGCCAGCTGATTACCAGAATAAGCGACGAATATGGCTCGGCCATCGGCCTTTCGGCCGGCTTTTCCTTTTCGGACGGAGACTGAAGCGATGATACGAAGCACCACGATCGATCGACGCAGCTTCGTCAAGGCGGCAGGGATCGCCTTCCTTGCGGCCTTGACGCCAAGGTCGCTGATGGCGTTGGAGCGCTCGGACGCCGTCTATGCCTCGGGCATTCGCGCCGCCGACGGCTCCTTTGCCATCGCGACGGTGACGGAGCGCGGCGAGATCATCGATCAGGTGACGCTTCCCGCCCGAGCTCACGGCATGGCCTTCAGCGCCGCCACCGGCAAGACCGTCGCCTTTGCGCGCCGGCCCGGCACCTATGCGATGATCTTCGATCCGCGGAATAGGGGCGAGCCGATCGTCATCAACTCCCGGGAAGACCGTCATTTCTACGGCCACGGTGTCTTCTCGCCCGATGGCCGCATTCTCTACGCCAGCGAGAACGATTTCGACGGCAATCGCGGCATGATCGGCATTTACGACGCGACCGACCGTTTCACCCGCATCGGCGAATTCGAGACCTACGGCATCGGCCCGCACGACATGACCGTTTCCGATGACGGACGCCTGCTCATCGTTGCCAATGGTGGCATCGAGACGCATCCGGACTTCGGCCGCACCAAGCTCAATCTCGGGGCGATGCAGCCGTCGCTTGTCCTGATCGATGCGGCGACGGGAGCGTTGATCGAAAAACATGTGCTGCCGGCCGAATGGTCACAGCTGTCGACCCGCCACGTCGACCTCGACGGCGAGGGCCGCATCTGGTTCGCCTGCCAGTACGAGGGCCACCGCAAGGACCTGCCGGCGCTCGTCGGCCATTTCGCCAAGGGCGAGGATCTTTCCTTCATCGACCTGCCGGAGGAGACGACGCGCAGGCTTGCCAATTATGTCGGGGCGATCGCCGTCAATCGCAGCGAAGGCCTCGTCGGCATCACCTCCCCGAAAGGCGGCGCCTCGGTGACGATCGACGGGAGGACGGGCAGGGTGCTGGCCGAGACGGCAATTGCGGATGCAGCGGGCATCGCGCCGGCAAAAGAGGGCTTTGCCGTCTCCTCCTATGATGGCGACTTCCTGTCGACCCGCAGCGACGTTGCCTGGGATCAGCACATCGTTCGGATCTCTCAGCCGACGCGCGCATAGGCCTTCTGCTCGGCACTGATCGCCGACGCCGCAGCCCTTGCCGCTTCATGCAGCCATTCGCTCCCGCGCACCCGCAGATCGTCCAGGATCGCCACCGCCGCCGCCGGATCATCGGAATGGCAGTTGGCGATTTCGAAGCCCATCAGTTCGAGCATCGTCGGCGCCAGCAGGATTTCCGGGTGCTTGTCGATCTCGATCTTGCGGCTGTTCGGCGAGAGCCGGCGCACGAGGATACGCCTGGAGACGTTATAGTGGGGATCGGCAGAGCGCGCCCGGCCGCCGGCGATCTTGCCCGCATGGATCGCTACGTCCTTCGGTCGGTGGCGAAGCGACCATGCCGACGGCAGCAGCGCCTTCGCCTCCCGCAACACGGGCCCGCCCCGCCATTCGGCATAGGCGACGAACCGCGGTCGGCCGAGGCTGCCGGTGCCGGCGCTGCGCGGCTTGGCCGTGAAAGGGCCGGATCCGGGCGGCAAGGCGCCGGTGAGCGCCTCGATATAGGCCTCAGGCGCCGGCTTTTTCCCCACCGGCAGCGTCTCGTATTTCTCCCAGAATTCCCGGCGTTCGGCATTCGGCAGCACCAATGCCTTGCGCAGCCATTTGTAGTCGCGATCGAGGATGACGGACAGCGGATTTTCAAGCCTCCTGCGATAGCCGGCGAGGATCAGTTCGCCGATCATGCGAACGGACGGGCCTTTGTCGCCGCGCGCCAGGATGGCGCTTGCCGCCAGACGAACGAGGTCGAGCGCATAAGGCATGACCGCCGCGTCGTCGAAATCATTGACGCCCCAGACGAGCCGACCCTCGACATCGCGCCAGGTGCCGAAATTTTCCAGATGCGTATCGCCGATCGCCAGCACTTCAGGCGCGCCGGCGAGGTCCTGGCAGATGTCGAGGATTGTTTCGCACCAGCGCCAATAGGTGGCGCGCAGGAAGGCGAACGCGTTGTCGCGCATCTTCCTGTGCTTCTCCCGGAGGTCCTTCTTGACGAGATCGTCGCCGAGTTCGCCGCCCAGCCAGTCCTCGAAATTCCGGACCGATTGCGATATCGTCGTCATGCCGCCGATGCTCCATCCTTTCGAGTTTGGACGCGAGAATACGCGCTGCGCGCGAAGCTGCAATCGCCATTGCACGAGGCGGGCGGCGCTGGCGAAGCAGGTTTGTGCAACGACGGCACGGCGAAAGGTTGCCCCGGCGACACGGTCTGCGGTTTCCGGCAGCGTCACGGCGGGATTTCGGCAACGTCCAGCTTGTCGAATCCGGCCCGTCATGCCACTTTCCCGGCTTCGAGAGGGGTAGCCATGAGCGAGACTGACAAGGGCGATTTCCGCGCGCGAATCCGCCGCAATTTTGCGCGCCAGGCGGCGATGCAGACGATCGGCGCAGAGCTGACGCGCGTCGAACACGGCGTCGTCGAGATCGAGCTTCCCTTCGACGTCAAACTGACACAGCAGCACGGCATCCTGCATGCGGGCATCATTTCGGCGGCGCTGGATTCGGCCTGCGGCTTTGCGGCCTACAGCCTCATCGACCCCGAAGCCTCGATCCTGACGATCGAGTTCAAAGTCAACCTCATGTCGCCGGGGCGTGGCGAGCGTTTCCTGTTTCGCGGGGAAATCACGAAACCCGGCTCCACCATCATCGTCGCCGACGGGCGAGGCTACGCGATCAGCGACGGGCCGGCGAAACTGATCGCCTCCATGACAGGAACGATGATGGTCATCCGCGGCAGAGAAGGAATTACGGGATGAAGTTCGAGCTGAAGTCGGTCGCAGGAAAATCCATGCTTTTCGTCATGGCGGCGGAGGCCGAATACGGCTCCTTCCTGCGTTCGCGCATCGAACCCTTGATGACCGGCGTCGGCCCGGTCGAGGCGGCGGTCGCGCTGACCAAGACCTTGGCACGGCTGGATGCGGCCGACGACCTGCCGGATCTCGTAGTTTCGCTCGGCTCGGCCGGTTCGGCGAAACTGGAGCAGACCGAAGTCTATCAGGTGAGCTCGGTTTCCTATCGCGACATGGACGCCTCGCCGCTCGGTTTCGAAAAGGGCCTGACGCCTTTTCTCGACCTGCCTGCGGCGCTCGAGCTGCCGCTGCGCATCCCCGGCATTCCCGAGGCAAGCCTTTCCACCGGCGGCAACGTCATCTCGGGTGCCGCCTATAGCGATATCGACGCCGACATGGTCGATATGGAGACCTATGCGGTGCTGCGCGCCTGCCAGGGCTACAAGCTGCCGCTGATCGGCCTGCGCGGCATTTCCGACGGTGCGGTCGAACTGCAGCATATCTCCGGCTGGACAGAATATCTGCACATCGTCGACCGCAAGCTCTCCTACGGCGTCGACAGCCTGTTCACGGCGCTGGAGGACGGAGTTTTCTGGTTTTAGGGCTCGGCGCCGCGCGCGCGGGGACAATCGGAACAATAAAAACCCGATGCTGCCGATTTCCCGGATTGCCAGGCGAAGCGCTTTTCTTTAAAGCCTCGCCATGACCCAGACAGCACATCCCGACTCCGTTCTCATCGTCGATTTCGGCAGCCAGGTGACCCAGCTCATCGCACGGCGCGTGCGCGAGGCCGGCGTCTATTGCGAGATCGTTCCCTTTCAATCCGCCGAAGAAGGCTTCAAGCGCCTGCAGCCGAAGGCCGTGATCCTCTCCGGCAGCCCGGCTTCCACCGTGGACGAGGGATCACCGCGAGCGCCTCAGATCATCTTCGACAGCGGCCTGCCGGTCTTCGGTATCTGCTACGGTCAGCAGACGATGTGCATGCAGCTCGGCGGCAAGGTCGAAAGCGGCCATCACCGTGAATTCGGCCGCGCCTTTCTGGATGTCGACAAGGATTGCGAGCTGTTCGAAGGCCTCTGGTCCTCCGGCTCGCGACATCAGGTGTGGATGAGCCATGGCGACCGCGTCACGGCGCTGCCCGATGGTTTCAAGGTGGTCGCCACCTCTTCCAATGCCCCCTTCGCCTTCATCGCCGACGAGAAGCGCAAATATTACGGCGTGCAATTCCACCCCGAGGTCGTCCATACGCCCGACGGCGCCAAGCTGATCGGAAACTTCATTCACAATGTCGCCGGCATCAAGGGCGATTGGTCGATGTCGGCCTATCGCCAAAAGGCGGTCGAAGAGATCCGCAAGCAGGTGGGCGACAAGCGCGTCATCTGCGCGCTATCGGGCGGCGTCGACAGCTCCGTCGCCGCGCTCCTAATCCACGAGGCCGTCGGCGACCAACTGACCTGCATCCTCGTCGACCACGGCCTGATGCGCAAGGACGAGGCGGCCAATGTCGTCGCCATGTTCCGCGAGCACTACAATCTGCATCTGCTGCACGTCGATGCCTCGGACCGTTTCATCGGCGAGCTCGAGGGCGTCAGCGACCCGGAAACCAAGCGCAAGATCATCGGCCGGCTCTTCATCGAAACCTTCGAGGAAGAGGCAAAGAAACTCGGCGGCGCCGATTTCCTCGGCCAGGGCACGCTCTATCCCGACGTGATCGAGAGCGTTTCCTTCACCGGCGGCCCGTCGGTGACGATCAAGTCGCACCACAATGTCGGCGGCCTGCCGGAGCGCATGAACATGCAGCTCGTCGAGCCGCTGCGCGAACTCTTCAAGGACGAGGTGCGCGCGCTCGGCCGCGAACTCGGCCTGCCAGACAGCTTCATCGGCCGCCACCCGTTCCCAGGCCCCGGCCTTGCCATCCGCTGCCCCGGCGGCATCACCCGCGAAAAGCTGGAGATCCTGCGCGAGGCCGATGCGATCTATCTCGACGAAATCCGCAAGGCCGGCCTCTACGACGCGATCTGGCAGGCCTTCGCCGTGCTGCTTCCCGTCCAGACCGTCGGCGTCATGGGCGACGGGCGCACCTATGAATTCGTCTGCGCGCTGCGCGCCGTCACATCAGTCGACGGCATGACGGCGGATTTCTACCATTACGACATGGAATTCCTCGGCCGCGCCGCCACCCGCATCATCAACGAGGTGCGGGGCATCAACCGCGTGGTCTACGATGTTACGTCGAAGCCGCCCGGCACGATCGAGTGGGAATGAGGGCAGAAGCCGCCGTCCGAGACCGCTGTTTCAGCGCATCGAGATGAAGTGGGGCTGAGACTGTCGGCCGCATCCGCTGAATCAGGCGGATCAAGCTCAACGAAGCGCCTGCCGCTATCCGTCCGGCAGGAGTTGTGCGCACTCAAAACAAATTGCAATTCACAATCAGTTGATCTAGCTTCCTTGCCATCGCTGCGCAGCCGAACTCACACGGATGCTCCGTTCAAGAAGGGAAGTTGGCATGGCTAAGCTCGTATTCGGGATGAACCAGTCGCTGGACGGCTACGTCGACCATATGGAATTCGCGCCAAGCCCCACCCTCTTCCACCACTTCATCGAGGGGGCTCAGAGGCAGGCGGGCAGCGTCTACGGCCGCCGGATGTATGAGGTCATGCGTTATTGGGATGACGATCATCCCGAATGGGATGCCGAGGAACAGGCCTTCGCAGCGGCGTGGCGGAACCAGCCGAAATGGGTGGTCTCGCGTTCGTTGACCTCGGTCGGCCCCAACGCCAGGCTTGTTGGGAATGATCTCGAGGGCGCGATCCGCGCGTTGAAGGCCGAGCGCGACGGGGAGATCGAAGTTGCCGGTCCTGATCTGGCGCAAAGCCTTACCGAACTCGGCCTGATCGATGAGTATCACATCTACCTGCATCCCGTCGTGCTTGGCCATGGCAAACCCTATTTCGCCGGTCCCCGGCCGCCGCTCCGCCTTGTGAGCCATGATCGGGTCGACGAGAATGTGATCAAGCTGACCTATGTTCCTGCCTAACTTCAGGAACGGCAAGTAAACTTGCCGGTGAAGATGGAGTGGGCGCAGCCTGACTGCTTCCTGATGGCTTCGCCGGGGCGGAACGGAAACCGCAGCATCCTCCAACGTGGCTCTCTTTGGGGGCGGCGCGCACCTCTCGCGCCTGCAGCTATGAACGCGGCATCCTCCAACCTCCCTCATGCTGAGGTGCGAAGCCCATAGGGCGTAGCCTCGAAGCACGCCGCAACATTGCTTCTGGCATCCCTCTGCGCCGCACACCCGCCTCGTCCTTCGAGGCCACTGCGGGGCACAAGGATGAGGCTCTCTTGAATGCCTACGCTTGCCTCAGCGCGCAGGCCGGCCGAGATTCAGTCACCGCGGCCAGCCTTTGTTATGCACGGATGTTGCGGATCCAGGGCCGGCCTCAGCGGCCGTAAGTGACTTCGATCGAGGCCTTGTCGAGCGTGTTGGCCCTGACATAGAAGCCGACCATGGCGCCCGGCGCCGTCTCGGGAAGCGGAAGCTTGTCCACCTTGAGCGCGTAGACTGTGAACTGGTAGCGGTGCGGCTTATCGCCGGCCGGCGGGCATGCGCCGCCATATCCGGAGGTGCCGAAATCGGTGTGGCCTTCCACGGCGCCTGCGGGAAGCTTTTTGTCACCGCTCGCGCCAGCGGCAATCTCCGAAGTCTTTGCCGGGATGTTGAACACCGACCAATGCCACCAGCCGGAACCTGTGGGCGCATCCGGATCGTACGCCATGACGGCGAAGCTCTTGGTTCCCTCTGGCGCGCCCGACCAGGCCAGTTCCGGCGAGATGTTCCTGCCCGAGCAGCCGAAGCCGTTGAAGACCTGCGCGTCGGCCATGGCCTTGCCGGCGGCCAGGTCCTTCGAGGTGAGTTTCATTTCGGCGTGAGCGGCCGTGGCGCCGAAGACGGATGCGGCCATAAGTGCTGCTGTGATCAAACGCATTGCTGTTCTCCTGTGGTTGACGATGCCGGGAAACTACCGTCACCGCGCAAGTGCATCTGCCCCGCTCTGCTCAATTTCTGCCCCGATCCGCTCAAACTGCTCGGTGCCGCTGCGTACATGGCGCGGGCTGACGCCGAACCGCTCCTTGAAACGTGCTGAAAATTGCGAAGGTGAGTCATATCCGACCTCCAGCGCAACCTGGGCCATCGGCAATGTCGTGGTCTGAATGAGTGCAAGAGCGCGATTCATTCGGGTATCGGTCAATATCTCGCTGAAGGCGGTATTCTCTCCGGAGAGCCTGCGCCTCAGCGTCGCCTCGCTCATGTTGAACAAGCGCGCAGCTTGGGCCAATGTCCAGGCGGCGGCGGGATCAGCTTCGATCATCTGCCTCAACCGGTCCTCAAGCCGGGAGCTTTCGCATCGGCCGAGCACCGCCCCGCGGAGCGCGAACCAGATGACGAGTTCCATCAGGCGAGCCTTGGCGATAGCGCCGGGAAGGCGCGCCAGATTGCCCGGCTGGCAGCAATACTCGAACAATGCCGCAGCTTCCTCCGGCAGGCCTGAGGTGCTGGCGGGAAGAGGTCTCGATGGCACGGCGACCGATCCCATCCTATCATATGCGTCCTCGAAAAGCTGTCGCGGAATTGGAAGGGCCAGGGTCTGATATTTCTGCGGCGCCTTGGGAATATTCTCCATCGTCAACGGCCTGTAGTCGGGCAGCAGGCCGTAGTCGCCGGCCTCTAGTCGTAAAGGCTTGTCGTCCGACATGACGATCTTCGTTCCCGATTGGACCTGGATCAACAGGGGAGTGGTGTTGACGAGGCGGTAGAAGCAGGCTCGCCCACCCTGGCGGATCAACGCCCTGGTCGGGATAGGAAAGACGTCGTCGCGCATAGATTCTCCGCCAGCGGGATAGCCAGAACGGCGATCGCGGAATCGGTGACGCCGCCCGCTCGCCATGGACCTGGAGGCTCGGGAATATCAAAGCCACGTGCCGTCAGCAACCTTGGGCCCGGAGCCAGGACTTGGGCCAGGGGCTTAACGACCGGCTGACCGGCGCACATAGTCGACCAGCGCGCGCAGCTTCAGTGGCTGCCTCTGGCGCTTGGGATAGTAGAGATAAAAGCCCGGAAACGGTGGGCAGAATTCCTCCAGCAGCGGCACGAGCTCGCAGCGGTCGACATAAGGTTGGAAGGTTTCCACCATGCCGAAAGTGATCCCGGCCCCGGCGCAGGCCATGCGGATCATCATGCCCATGTCATTGGTCGTGACCATGGGGTCGACGGCGACGTCGAAATCGCGGCCGTTCTCCGTGAACTCCCAGCGATAGGGTGCGGTGTCCGGTCGTGGCCGCCACCCGATGCAGGCGTGGTTCTGCAGGTCGCGAGGGTGCCGAGGAGGAGCGTGACGTTGAAGATAGCCCGGGGATGCGGCTGAGCATTGCCTCTGAGGGGCGGACACCGGTACCGCGATCATGTCCTGCTCGATCACCTCGCCCAGTCTCACACCAGCATCGAAGCCGGCTTCGACGATGTCGAATTCGTCATCGGTGATGGTGATATCGAGCTTGATGCCCGGGCAGGCCTGCAGGAATCCGGTCAGCAATGTGCCGGACAGGAAGCGCTCGGCGATGGAGGAAACGGTGATTCGCAGCAGACCGCTCGGGCGCGCCTGCATGTCGCGAACCGTCTGCATCGCATCCCTGACCTGGCGCATCGAGGGACGAACCGCCTCGAGGAAGACTTCGCCGGCCTCGGTAAGGTTGACGCTGCGCGTCGTGCGCTGAACCAGGGGCGCACCAAGCCGGTCCTCAAGGCGCTGCAGGGCCTGACTGACGGCGGAGCGGGTCACGCCGAGACGCTCGCCGGCGAGCCGGAAATTCCGCGCCTCCGCTACGGCGAGAAAGACTGAAATGCCTTCGAGGTCATCGGCCATTGGTTAGCAATGCTAACCAAGCCATTCGGCATTGGCAACTTAATCTCGCGGCTCGCCAAGATTATCTTCCTGTCGAGGTCAAGGGACGTAGCCCCAAGTGCTGCCCGCGTCGAAAGGAAGAGCGATGGAAAAGTTTTACGACAGCCCAGTTCTGCATCTCTTCACCGCCATCATTCTGACCGGCACGGCGATGCCGGCGTGGTCGGCCGACGCCTCGAACGAGCGAAAATCCAAGTTCCAACAGCCAAGCGAGAACACCATGCAGCAACATCCCTATGTCGGAGTATGGGTCACCGACGACGGCCGCGTCCGACACGAACTCCTGCCCGACAATCGCTACGACGAGGCCCGTGGGAGCCGGGAGAGCGCCTATCGCGGACGCTACGAAGTCACCGGAACACATATCGAATACTGGGACGATACGGGCTTCACTGCCGACGGCGATTTCGTCGACGACAACACGCTCCATCATGGCGGCATGGTGCTTCGCCGCAAATGACTCGCCCGCACACCGAAAAGGCCGCATAGGACGGCCGGAAAGGATGACGACCATGTCTTCCACCACACCCATCTGGTTCATCACCGGTGCATCGTCCGGCCTCGGCCGGGCACTCGCCGAAGCGGTCCTGGCACGCGGTTGGCGCGCTGCCATTACGGCGCGCAGGCCCGATACGCTCGGCGATCTCACGGCAGCGCATGGGGAGCGGGCGCTGGCCCTCGCCCTCAACGTGACGGATGGCCGCTCCGTCGCTGCTGCGGTCCGCGACGCCGAGGCGCATTTCGGCGCCATCGATGTCCTCGTCAACAACGCCGGCTACGGATATCTCTCGGCAATCGAGGAGGGCGAGGATGCCGAGATCCGCGCTCAGTTCGAGACCAATGTCTTCGGCTTGATCGCCGTTACCAAAGAGGTTCTGCCCGGCATGCGCTTACGCCGGCAGGGGCATATCTTCAACGTCTCCTCGCTTGGGGGGCTCGTCGCCTTCGCCGCTACCGGCTACTACCACGCCACCAAGTTTGCGGTCGAAGCCCTGTCGGAATCGCTGGCCCATGAGGTCGGGCCGCTTGGCATCCGCGTGACGATCCTGGAGCCCGGCGGCTTCCGCACGGATTGGGCCGGCCGCTCGATGGTCGAATCCGGCATAATTATCGAAGACTATGCCGAGACCGCCGGCAAGCGGCGCCAGGCCACCCGCTCAATCTCCGGCAATCAGCCGGGCGATCCCGCGCGCGCGGCAAGCGCCATCATATCGGCCTTCGAGGCGGGCGAACCGCCGCTGCGCCTGCTGCTCGGGGCAGCTTCCCTGAAGATCGCCCGTGAACGGCTCGATACGCTTCGCGCCAATTTCGATGCCTGGGCGGACACCACGCTCAGCGCCGATTTTCCGAATTGACCATCACGAAACTCTCAACCTGCTCAGGAGCTTGAAATGTCTGATATCGAAGGAAAAGTCATTGCCATCACCGGAGCCAGCAGCGGCATCGGAGAGGCCACGGCAAAAGTGCTGGCCGCCGCCGGAGCACAGATCGTGATCGGCGCGCGCCGCAGCGAGCGTCTGGAGGCGCTCGCCGGCGAAATCGAAGCCGGAGGGGGAACGGTGCGTCTGCGAAAACTCGACGTCACCGACCGTGCCCAGGTAGAAGCCTTTGCCGGCTTTGCCAGATCCGAGTTCGGCCGGCTTGATGTCATCGTCAACAATGCCGGTGTCATGCCGCTTTCGCCGCTCGACGCCCTCAAGGTCGAGGAATGGGACCGGATGGTCGACGTCAACATCAAGGGCGTTCTCTACGGCATCGCGGCCGCTCTTCCGATCATGAAGGCACAGGGATCGGGGCAGATCATCAACCTGTCCTCGATCGGCGGCCACAGCGTCTCGCCGACGGCCGCCGCCTATTGCGCGACGAAATACGCGGTGCGGGCAATCTCGGACGGACTGCGACAGGAGACAAATCGCATCCGCGTCACCGTCGTTTCTCCCGGCACGACGACCTCGGAACTGGCCGAGACGATCACCGATCCGACCGCGCGGGATGCGATGAAGGCTTTCAGGGCCATCACCATCAGCCCGGAAGCCGTCGCCAATGCGATCCTCTACGCCATCAGCCAGCCCGATGACGTCGATGTCAGCGAGATCATCGTCCGGCCGACGGCCAGCCCGCATTGAGCTGCCGGCATCCCGCCTAAAAACCCAGCGATTGCTGGGCGGGCGGCGGCGGGGCGAGGCTGACGCCTTCGAGCTCCAGCATGCGGGCCTTCGATGACGAACCGCCGGGAGCGGAGAAGCCGCCGATCTTGCCGCCGGCGGCCAGCACCCTGTGGCAGGGAATGATCAGCGCAACCGGGTTTTTCGCCATCGCTTGCCCGACATCGCGGGCCGCTTCCGGCCCGACGCCAAGCTCCTTCGCCAGCGCTCCGTATGTGGTCGTGCTGCCCCAGCCGACACGCCTTGCCGCCGCGTAGATATCCCGGAAGAAGGCATCCTGGCCGGCAAGATCGAGTTGGACGCCGGAGAAATCGGTTTCCTCGCCTTGGAAATAGCGCTTTACGGCCGCGACCGTGTCCAGCACCTCAGGCGTCGGCGCGCCGGGTTGGGCATCTGGCAGGCGGCGCAGCAGCAGCCGTTCGGTCGCTTCCGCGGTTTTCGTCGGCAATTGGAAGCGGGCGATGCCGGCGTCGCTCCAGGCGATGCCGCAGAAGCCGCCGGTGGTTTCGAAGATGAGATAGTGATGTATCGTCTCGGCCATGACACAGCCTCCGCGTTTTCGATTAACACCAAAATCGTACGGAGCGACTGCTGTTTCAACCCGTTTCTTGCGTGTATGTTCCCTTTTCGTTCTTGCTCTTCCATTTTGCCGGAGGATCTTCGCGGCGCGCCAGGCCGGCGCCACGGTCGAGGGTGCGCCGATCGCGATCACCTTCGACAGAATCAGGAGCTTCAGACGGGAAGGCAAGGCGCAACCTCTAATCCTTTGCGGCGAAGGCGGGCGGAAAGCGCTCATCCGACTGCATGTTCAACTCGGGGTCGGCATGCACAATGCCGGATTGCCGCACTATGTCAAACCGGATTTCACGCCGCATATGACACTGCTTTACGACCGCAGGGGGTGCCGCCTGCAAATCTCGACAGGCCGGTTCACGGGCAGCGCTGGAGTTCCTGCTCATTCACAGCGTTCTCGGAAAAACCGAACACCGGATCATCGATCTTTGGCCGCTGCTTGGCTGATCGCAACGATGTCCATCGACCGTGGCTTGCGCGAGCCGGATTTCCGCGCATAAAACTCGGAAAAGCTGTTCGATTGCAAGCGAGACAAAAACATGGACGTTTCGGAGATCATTATCCCGGGCGATACGCCGGGAACGGAGTGGCGGCTGCCGGTGCTGCGTTTTGTGGGCCGTGATCCAAAGGCTCCGAAGGCCTATGTCCAGGCGGCGCTTCACGCCGGCGAGCTGCCGGGAACGGCGCTTCTGCATTTCCTTTGCGAACGTCTGCGGCGAGCGGAAAGCGAAGGCGCGGTCGCCGGCGACATCACCATCGTGCCGCAGGCCAACCCGATCGGCACGGCGCAATCGCATTTCGGCGAATTGCAGGGCCGTTTCGATCTCGGTTCCCGCACCAATTTCAACCGCGATTTTCCGCTGATCAGCGCCACCGATCGGGCAATGCTGACGGAAGATCTCAATGATTATCCGGCTGCCGATCGGCTGAAGCGGCAGCTTCTGGATATGGCGCTCGGCGCGGATCTCGTCCTCGATCTGCACTGCGACGACGAATCGCTGCAATATGCCTATATCGATGAGGCTTTCTGGCCGGAGGCAGTCGATCTTGCCGGTGCACTCGACATGGAGGCGGTGCTGCTTTCGGATGGCGAAAGCTCGGCCTTCGAGGAAGCCGTCGGTTTTGCGTGGAAATATGCGGTTCCGGGCGAACGACAACCGCGGCTCCCGGGCAAGCTTTCGGTCACCGTCGAGTTGCGCGGCAAGCGCGACGTCGATCCGGCGCTGGCGAAGCGGGATGCGGATGGGCTCTGGCGTTTCCTCGCCGAACGGGGGATCGTCAGCGACGAAAGAATGGCGCAGGCCGTGTTTGCCGGTCCCGCCGTGCCGCTCGACAATGTCGAGATCATTCGCGCTCCCCAAGGCGGCGCCGTGCTCTTCCATCGCACGATCGGCGACAGGGTTGCAGAGGGCGAGCTTCTGGCGACGATCGTCACCCGGCCGGGTCAGCCTGACGGCAGCATCGATTTGCACGCGCCGCAGGATGGGCTGATCCTGACCCGAACCTCGGATCGGCTGGTGCGCCGGCGCGGCGACCTGATGAAGATCGTCTGCGCCCGGCCGAGCAAGGCCGCACGCAAGGCCGGCACGCTGGAGAGTTGAGCAGGCACTGCCGGGGATAAATGCCGGGCGGCGTTTGCGCTGGCGCTTGCGCATGCTATCCCGCTGCCATCAAAGGGAGACTGATCTGGTATGGCCGTCACCATCTATGGGATCAAGAATTGCGACACGATGAAGAAAGCCCGCAGCTGGCTGGAAGAACATGGCGTCGCCTATGAGTTTCACGACTACAAGGCGCTCGGCATCGACCGCGCCCAGCTCGAAGCCTGGATCGACACGGCCGGCCTCGATACGGTGCTCAATCGCGCCGGCACCACCTTTCGCAAACTGCCCGATGCCGAGCGTGAGAACCTGAACCGGGAAAAGGCGATCGCACTGATGCTCGACCAACCCTCGATGATCAAGCGGCCGGTGCTGGAGACGGAAGGCAAGCTTTTGATCGGCTTCAAGCCGGAGATTTATGCCGGCACATTCGCAGACTGACAGAGCCCAGATGTCCAAGACCACGCGCGCGACACAGGCTCTTTCACAGGCAGGCGTCGCCTTCACCATCCACACCTATGATTATGACCCAGGCGCGGAGCGCGTCGGACTGCAGGCGGCGGAAGCCCTGGGTGAGACGCCGCAGCGGGTGCTGAAGACGCTAATGGCCGAGGTGGATGGCAAGCCGGTCTGCGTTGTCGTGCCGTCGGATCGCGAAGTCAGCATGAAGAAACTCGCCAGCGCCTTTGGCGGCAAGTCGGCCAATATGATGAAGCCGTCCGATGCCGAGCGGCTGACCGGTTACCATGTTGGCGGCATCAGCCCCTTCGGCCAGAGGAAGGCCGTGGCGACGGCGATCGAGGAGACCGTTCTCGCCGAAGCGCTCGTCTATATCAATGGCGGACAGCGCGGGCTGCAGGTGCGGCTCGATCCGAAGGATGCACTGAAGGCATTGAAAGCGGTCGGCGCGTTATTGATTGCCTGATCAGAGGAAACGAGCGAGCAGACCGGAAATCGCCTTCGCCTCGTCTTCCGCAAGCTTGCTGCCGACATGGGTCTCGATCGCTGCGGCATAGACCGTCCACATCCGCGTGCGAAGCGTTCGGCCGGCATCGGTAATCAGAATCCAGCGCCCGCGGCCATCCCCAGCGAAGACTTCGCGCCGGACCACTCCCTCTCTTTCCAGCCGGTCGATCAGCCGGGAAAGATTATACTGCGCCAGCAAGGTCCGCTCCTCGATCTGGTAGGGTCGCAGCTTGCCGTCTTTTGCGCGCGCCAGTTCCCACAGCACGTCATACCAGGCAAGCGGTGGCATGCCGGCCGCTTTCAGATCGGCTTCGATCGCAGCGAGCAGCCGTTCGCGGGCGCGCATGATGCTGGTCCACGCAGAGGTGGCGGCTTCGCTCGGCTTCGGTGTCTTTTCCATCATATATGCAAATACATTTATCTTGCACAAAGCCGCAAGCGCTATTATATGCAAATGCATCTATTAAACAGCGAGGAGACGTTCATGAGCAGGCTTACCCTCATCAGCCACCATCTCTGCCCCTATGTGCAACGCGCCGCGATCGCGCTTCGCGAAAAGGGTGTTCCCTTCGAGCGCATCAACATCGACCTTGCCAACAAGCCGGACTGGTTCCTTGAGATCTCGCCGCTCGGCAAGGTGCCGCTGCTGAGGATCGGGGAAGAGGAAGGCGGCGAGGCCATCCTCTTCGAAAGCAGCGTCATCTGCGAATATCTGGAGGAGACGCAGGCGGGATCTGCCCTGCATCCTGCCGATCCGCTTGCCCGCGCCCGCCATCGCGGATGGATGGAATTCGGATCGTCCGTGCTTTCCGATCTCTGGGGCTACGAAACGGCCACCGAGGTGGAACAGCTGGAGGCCAAGCGCAAGGCGCTCATCGCCAAGTTCACGACGCTCGAAGGAGCACTCGCGGATGGACCTTATTTTTCAGGCAGCAGCTTCAGCCTCGTCGATGCCGTCTTCGCGCCGATCTTTCGGTATTTCGATGTTTTCGAGAGGCTCGGAGATCGCGGCATCTTCGAGGGGCTCGAGCGGGTGACGCGCTGGCGGAGCGCGCTCGGCGAACGGCGAAGCGTGAAAGACGCCGTCGGCGAAGATTATCCGCAGCGGCTGATGGAGTTCCTCGACAAGCACAGTTCGATCCTGCTCAGGCTGCCTGCCGCCGCTTGACGCTTGCGCGAAGGCGGTCGGGCATGGTGCCCGGCCGCTTTCAAATCGGCAGCTCTACGCTTCATTTTCGCCGCAAACCGGTCTAAGTCTTTCAGCCTCTTAGCGTCGATGACAGAAGGCAGGTTGAACCATGACTTTCATGCCCCAGAGCCAGAACACCGTTGATCCCGTCAAGCTGGAGAAGCTCGCGGAAGTCGCCGTCAAGGTCGGTTTGCAGCTGCAGAAGGGCCAGGACCTGGTGATCACCGCGCCTGTTGTGGCGCTGCCGCTTGTGCGCCTCATCACCAAACACGCCTATCAGGCCGGCGCCGGGCTGGTGAGCACCTTCTACTCCGACGAGGAAACGACGCTGGCGCGCTTCCAATATGGCAGCGACGAGAGCTTCGACCGCGCCTCCGACTGGCTCTACGAGGGCATGGCCAAGGCCTATGCCAACGGAGCGGCCCGTCTGGCGGTCGCCGGCGACAATCCGATGCTGCTTTCCGAACAGGATGCCGGCAAGGTTGGCCGCGCCAATCGCGCCACATCAACCGCCTATAAGCCGGCGCTGGAAAAGATCTCGAATTTCGACATCAACTGGAACATCGTCTCCTATCCCAACCCTTCCTGGGCCAAGGTGGTCTTCCCCGACGACCCGGAGCCGATCGCGATCGCCAAGCTCGCCAAGGCGATCTTTGCCGCCTCGCGTGTCGATGTCAGCGACCCCGTCGCCGCCTGGGCGGAGCACAATGCCAATCTCGCCAAGCGCTCGGCCTGGCTGAACGGCGAGCGTTTTGCCTCGCTGCATTTCAAGGGGCCGGGGACCGATCTGACAGTCGGCCTTGCCGATGGGCATGAATGGCACGGCGGCGCCTCCACCGCCAAGAACGGCATTACCTGCAATCCAAATATTCCGACCGAAGAAGTGTTCACCACGCCGCATGCATTACGGGTCGAAGGTCATGTCTCGAGCACCAAACCGCTGTCGCACCAGGGCACGCTGATCGACAATATCCAGGTGCGCTTCGAAGGTGGGCGGATCGTCGAAGCTAAGGCGACACGCGGCGAAGAAGTCTTGAACAAGGTGCTCGATACCGACGAGGGTGCGCGCCGGCTCGGCGAAGTGGCGCTCGTGCCGCATTCCTCGCCGATCTCGGCGAGCGGCATCCTGTTCTACAACACGCTGTTTGACGAAAACGCCTCGTGCCACATCGCGCTCGGCCAGTGCTACTCCAAGTGCTTCCTGAACGGCGCGACCCTGAGCCAGGAGCAGATCAAGGCGCAGGGCGGCAATTCCAGCCTGATCCACATCGACTGGATGATCGGGTCCGACAAGGTCGATATCGACGGCATCACACCGGACGGCTCGCGGGTTCCGGTGATGCGGCAGGGCGAATGGGCCTGAGCGGCATCATCGTGCGCTGACTGAGCCAGACGCTGGCGAGCACCATAGCGAAGCCGGCGATCTGCGCCGGCGTCAGACTCTGGCCGAGCGCCAGCCAGCCGAGCAGGGTCGCGACGACGGGGCTGAGAAAGCCGAGCGATGCTGCGGCCGAGGGCTCGATGCGCGACAGGCCGCGAAACCACAGCAGATAGGTGAAGGCCGCGCCGATGAGGCCAAGATAGGCGATGCCCAGAATATTGGCCGTCGTCGGCATGGGAAGCCCCGGCTCCAGCACGAAAGCGACGGGCACGAGCAGGATGCCGCCCGCCGTCAACTGCCAAGAAGTGAAAATCAGGCTGGAAACGGGCGGCTGCCAATGGCGGCTCAGCACCGTGCCGAAGGCCATGGAGACTGCGCCGGCGAGACCGGCAGCGACGCCAACAGGATCGAGCGCGGCATTCGGCGTCAGCACCAGCAACGCCACCCCCGACATGCCGATCAGGCCGGCGACAACGGCGAGAAACCGGATCGGCTTGCCGAGGAAAAGGCGCGACAAGGCGATGACGATCAGCGGCTGCACGGCGCCGACGGTGGCCGCCACGCCACCCGGCAGCCGATAGGCCGAAACGAAGAGCATCGCCCAGAAGAACGAGAAGTTCAGCGCGCCGAGAGTGAAGGCGCGGCCCCACCAGACACCCGTCGGCAGCCTGCGGACGATGAGCAGCAGAAGCAGGCCCGCCGGCAGGGCGCGCAGCATCGCAACAGTCAGCGGATAGCCCTGCGGCAGGAAGGATGTCGTGACGAAATAGGTGCTGCCCCAGATGGCCGGAGCGACGGCGGTGATCAGCACGTCGGCGAAATATCGCGAATTTGTCTTCATATCAAGAATCTCTATATCAAGATAAATTCAACATAGCGCAATTTATCTTGACGTCAAGATGTCTACTGCTATCCATATGGCATGAGTGAACAGAAGCAAGATCATGTCGACCGGATCCTGGCGCAATGGCGGCGCGAGCGGCCGGACCTCGACGTCGAACCGATGGGCATTCTCGGGCGCCTGAAGCGCCTCGGCACCCATCTCGGCCGCGAAGTCGAGGCCGTGCTCATGCAGCACGGACTTTCCACCTCTGCTTTCGACGTGCTGGCCACACTTCGCCGCTCCGGCGCACCCCATCGGCTTTCGCCGGGCGAGCTCCTGGAAATGACGATGGTCAGCTCCGGCACAATGACGAACCGGATCGACCAGTTGGAGAAGGCGGGCCTGGTCGAGCGCATCGTCAATCCGCAGGATCGGCGCAGCGTGCTGATCGCGCTGACCAAAAAGGGGCTTGCGACCGTCGAAGAGGCGGTCGGCGCCCATGTCGCCAATCAGCAGCGGCTGACGCGCAACCTGACGGCCGGGGACAGGGCCGAGTTTGACCGGCTGCTGAAGAAATTCCTCGCGGATTTCGAATAGTCAAATGGCGGCGAGCGCCTTGCGGACACGCTCCAGATGCGCCTTGCGCCTGGCTTCCGTGGCCCGGTCCATGTCATGCAGGCTCAGCATGCGGAAGACGAGCTTTTTCGAACAGAAGCTGGCGATACCGCGCTTCAGCAGGCGGCGGACGGGATTGCCCATATAGAAATGCACCAGCCACCAGGGCGAGCCCGTCGTCGTCAGCGCATAGAGCAGCCTGATATTGGTGAGCTCCGGCACGATCCGGCCACCGGCGGCATCATGCGTGAAGGCCACACCTGGCGCGAAGACGCGGTCGAAGAAGCCTTTCAGGATGGCTGGGAAATTGAACCACCACTGCGGAAAGACGAGGACGAGACCATCGGCCGCCTTCAGCCGGGCAACCATATCGGCCACATCAGAGGTGCCGTAGGGCACATCGAAGTAAGCACGGCGCTCGGCTTCGGAGAGGCGTGGATCGAAATTCTGAGCGTAGAGATCGACGAGGTCGACGGCATGGCCGGAGGCTTCCAAGGCTTCGCGAGCCGTGCGCGCCACCGAGGCGGCGAAACTTTCCGGCAGCGGATGGGCAAGCACCAGCAGGATCCGCATCGTTAGAACAGGCTTCCCTGCTTCGTCGGCTCCGCCGATTTTGTGCTGCGCTTCTTGGCGCCGCCAGGCGGGGTGCCGCCTTCCGTGGTCATAGCGCCGACACGGCCGTCGGCGAATTCGATCGCGATGCCCATGCCGGCGGGGAGTGCGGCCGCTTGCGAGACCGGCCTGTTGTCCTCATCGCGAATGACGGCGTAGCCGCGCTTCAGCACGTTCTTGTAGGAGAGCGACTGCAGCACGCGGTCCTGCGCCGAGAGCTCGGCGCGGGCGCGCGTCAGCTGGTGGCGGATCGCCGTATCGGCGTGGCGGGAAAGATTGCCGAGACGCTCGCGGGAGCGGTCGGTTTGCGCTTTCAACCGTGCCGGCAGCGAAGCAAGGATCGCCTCGGCGCGCTCGACGCGCGATGCCGAGCGGTCGATCAGCCGCTCGACCATGCGCTCGGCCCGCACCATCCGCTCGTTCAACATCTGGCGGCGCTCGGCAATGCGGCCGGAAAGAAGGTCTGGGCGCAGGTGCGCGACGACGCGCTCGAAGCCGCGGTGCTTGTTGATGGTGTTGAGCTCCAGCCCGCGGCCGAGGCTCGCCGCCGCCTCGTCGAAGCGGCGGCGCGGTAAGGCGAGAAGCTGGTCGAGCGAGGGAAATGCCCGCATCAGGCTACGGACGGACTGGCGGCGCTGATCCATCTGCCGGTTCATGCAGCCCTGCAGGCGGGCGGCAAGCGCCGCAGCCTGCGCCTCGAGCTCCGCTTTGACGGGCACGGCCATTTCCGCCGCCCCGGTCGGCGTCGGAGCGCGGACATCGGCGGCATAGTCGATCAGCGTCCAGTCGGTCTCGTGGCCGACGGCCGAGATCAGCGGTATGCGGCTTTCGGCAGCAGCGCGCACGACGATCTCGTCGTTGAAACTCCAGAGATCTTCCAGGCTGCCGCCGCCGCGTGCGACGATCAGCACATCCGGGCGGCGGATGGCGCCGGCGGGCTCCAGCGCATTGAAGCCGCGGATGGCGTTCGCCACCTCCTCGCCGGATCCCTCGCCCTGGACCTTCACCGGCCAGACGAGAACATGCACGGGAAAACGGTCGGAGATCCGGTGCAGGATATCGCGGATGACGGCGCCGGTCGGCGAGGTGACGACGCCGATCACATGCGGCATGAAGGGCAGCCGCTTCTTGCGAGCGGCATCGAACAAGCCCTCGGCGCCGAGCCTGCGTTTGCGCTCCTCGATCAGCGCCATCAGCGCGCCGGCCCCTGCCGGCTCCAGCGTCTCGATGACGATCTGATATTTCGAGGAGCCCGGAAAAGTGGTGACCTTGCCGGTGGCGATCACTTCCATGCCCTCTTCCGGGCGGAATTTCAGCCGCGAAAAGGTGGTCTTCCAGATGACGGCGTCGATGCGGGCGCGATCGTCCTTCAGCGCGAAATAGGCATGACCCGAGGAATGCGGCCCACGATAGCCTGATATTTCGCCGCGCACGCGAACCTGGTCGAAAGCGGTTTCGACGGTGCGCTTGATTGAGCCGGAAAGCTCCGAAACCGAATATTCGGCAAGGTTGGTCGGCGAATCGCTGTCGAAGAGGTTGCTCATCCCTCCTTTCTATTTCCATTGGCGGGAAACGGGAAGGTCGCGACCGCCGGAGAGACCCGTTTTCCCGACCGCTGAACCGTTGGCGTGGCAGAGTCGCCGCCGTCCATCAAGATTCATGCCCCAGGCATTGAGTGCATGCGGCCGTTGCAGCAGCAAGAATGACAAGAAAAACGGGAAAATTCGTTTCGCCGGGGAACGCATGGATAAAAAGCGCGTTTTACCCGAAAGGGATTGCTAACCACCGCAATACAAAGGATTTTCAGCCCAGAGAGCCGGTAAATCTTTGTTAGTTGGCGCTTCCTATGCTTCCCCTCGTTCTCTCTGGGAAGGTGCTGAAATGATTATTCTCACAGCAGCAGCATTGGGCATCAGCGCCGGGTTAATGCGCTCGGCCGCCGGCATCGCGTTGGTGGCCGCGCTGATCGGAATGAGCTTCACGCTGGCGGCGATAACCTCGCCCGGACCGGTGTCACTTCTGGCGCTTGTTTATGCCATTCTCGGCTACAATGGTGGTCTTATCCTCTTCGTGCTCGGGCTTTATGCCAGCGACCGCCTGCGGGCCGTCCGCACGTCTCACTGACGTCAGCGCAACATCAGGCTGTCGGCGTCAATTCGCCGTCGGCCGGTAACGGAAGAACTGGACGCCCGTATCCGGCACCTTCGCCAGCGGTTCCAGATAGGGCGGAATATTGCCCTTGCCGAGTTCGGCGTAGAGCCCATCCGGCTTCAGTTTGGCGAGTTCGCGCGTCTGCAGGTCCTTCGGGCAGAAGGCAAGCGTCGTGACACCGGCCCCCTTCAGGAAGGCTTCCGCCTCCTGCGGCTTTGCCAGGCCGATATGCATTTCTGTCAGCATGCCGCCCTGATCGCGATGATAGGGGGCGGAGAGAACCCGATTCTGCGTGAAGCGGAGGATCGGCACACCCATTTCCGATGGCGCGGAGACCAGGCCGGGCGGGAGTTCGGCAAGCGATGCCAGCGCCTCTTTCGATGTGCAGGAAAGCGCCTTTGTCGGCTCCGCCGCCTTCTGCGCATCGTTCTCCATCTGCATTGAAACAAGCCCGCCGCCGACGGCCCAGACCGCCGGAACGCTTGCGAGAACACTCATCACGTAGACGAAGGCAACGGCGACATTCTCGCTGTCGCTGTTGGAAATGCGCCTGACATCGATGATCAGCAGGGCGAGCGGCAGGATCGAAAGCAGGTTCGAGAAAGTAGCGCCGCGCACCTGGACCAGCGCGATCGCCCAGCTCGTGGCGAGCAGAAAGAGCAGGACCAGGTGGATCTGCACGCGGTCGCGCCGAATGATGCGAAAGATGCAGACGGCAATGCCGAAGAGACCTGCCGCATAGAAAGCGCCGACCGAGGTGGGATCGGTGCGCGCCAGCGCCAGGAGCGATTGGGCTTCCGAAATATGCCGCAGCCAGAGTTCGACCAGCATCGGATCGAGACTGCCCAACGGATCGCTCAGGCATTGCGGTGCGATGACGATCGCCGCACCGAAAACGCCGGCGCCGACAAAGGCGAGTGCGGCAAAGCGCAAGGGCCGACGCAAGCCGCTCGCGAAAACGGCCGAAAACAACAGGAGGCCGCTGCCGATCGCCGCCAGACTGTAATAGCCGAGCGAGAGATTGTCGCAGGTGACCATCGAATAGAGCCGGGGCGGCACCGTTGCGAAGAAAAGAATGTTGATCGCAATCGTCAGCGACAGCCCGAAGGCCCGGGCGGGGATGGCGAAATTCTCGCCTTCCCATGCCCAGAGCAGGGCGACCGTGAGGCAGACGACAGCGACGAAAGGGGTGGTCTCGGCGCCGATGGCGATGGCGACAGCCGCCGCAATACCGGCGACCGCGTAGCTCCAACCGCGACGCGCGGGATCCATGAGCATCGCCACCATCGTCGCGACCAGCGCCAGCTGCGCATTGTGATGATCGATGGCGCCAGGGGCGAAGCGGTTTCCGATGTAGATCGCCGGAGCGGTGAGACCGAGAGCGATATGCATGCCGGCAACCCCGCCGATCCGCCGGCCCGCCACGCCCATGGCGAGCATGGCAGGAAAGATGAGTGATACGGGCCATACGGCGAGCGCCAGCGCCTCGGCGGTTTCACGCGGCGCAAACAGCCCGAAAAACCGGATCAGCGAAGCGATCGGCAGATCGATCAGCCTCGACCAATGCATCAGCGTACCGCCGGCAAGGCCGAGACGATATTGCATCAGATCGAACCAGCCTTGGCCGGCAAGAAAATCGCGAACCTCGACGAGACGCATGCCGTCGTCATTGTCGGGACCAACATAATCGGTGGCGCCGGAGAATTTGGTAACAAGGATAACGGCGGCGAGGATAACACTATAGGCAATGACAGCCGGCCAGAGACGCGTCATGAGGCCCCCGAGCCGGCTCCTGCGGGCGGCGGTCACGGCGGATGCATCAGCGATCGGCTGCACGGCGTTCATCGTGGTTAGCGCTTCGTTTCCAGATGGCCGAACCTTAGCGGGCGCCGATCAAGAAAGTGTAAAGCCGTCCGCGACCGCAGCCGATTTTGCCTGCGTCATAGCGTCTTATTAACGCTGCGTGATTTAGGCTGGTAACGGCTTTTCAGTGTAACGAGTAGAGTCATGGCCCGAACGCTTACCGATCACCCGGACATTGCCGTCCTGCTTCCCTGCTACAACGAAGCTGCGACGATCGGCGCTGTGGTGCAGGGCTTCCGGGCGACGCTGCCGGATGCGGCGATCCACGTCTACGACAATAATTCCACCGACGGCACCGCGCTGCAGGCGATGCTGGCCGGAGCGCATGTCGTGCGCGAGCGGCGGCAAGGCAAGGGACACGTCGTGCGCCGCATGTTCGCCGACATCGAGGCAGACATCTACATCATCGCCGACGGCGACGGAACCTATGCACCCGGCGATGCCGAGGAACTGGTGCGGACGCTTCTCACCGAGCGTGCCGACATGGTTGTGGGAACCCGGCGCGGCGTGCACGACGATGCCGGCCGTCAGGGCCATGCGCTTGGCAACCGGTTTTTCAATCTGCTCTACCGGACGATCTTCGGCCCCGACTTCACCGATATCTTTTCCGGCTACCGCGCTTTCTCGCGCCGCTTCGTCAAGAGCTTCCCGGCGGTATCCGGCGGCTTCGAGATCGAAACCGAGATGTCGGTGCATGCCTCCCGACTGAAACTGCCGGTGAGCGAACTGGAACTCGACTATGGCCGCCGCCCGGAAGGCTCGCACTCCAAGCTTTCGACGTTCCGCGACGGCGGAAAAATCCTCTGGATGTTCGCAATGCTGATGAAGGAGACCCGGCCCTTCGCCTTCTTCAGCGCGATCAGCGCCGTCTTCATGCTGACGAGCCTCGGCTTCATGACGCCGGTGCTGGCGGAGTATTTCGACACGGGCCTCGTCAGCCGCATGCCGACCTGGGTGCTGTCGATGGCGCTGATGATGATCTCCTTCATGCTTTTTACGGCCGGCGTCATCCTGGATTCGGTGGCCCGGGCCCGGGCCGAGCAGCTTCGCATCCATTATATGAGCCTGGAGACCCCAAGTGCGGCCAAACTGCTTGATCGCGAGCCAGCGTCGGCGTCGCGCCGGGGCCGCGGCAAGGCGGATGCCGCGTGAAGAAGCTCATCCGTTTTGCGATTGCCGGCGGCATCGGCTTTCTCGTCGACGCAGGTGTGCTGTCGGCGCTACTCGATCTGACGTCGCTCGGCCCCTTCGTGGCGCGGCTCATCGCAATCGCCCTCGCAATGGCGTCAACCTGGGTCTTCAACCGGAACTTCACATTCGATCGCTCGGGGCGCTCGCTCGCCGTGGAAGGCTTCCGCTACGGCTCGGTCGGCGTGACGGCGGCGCTCGTCAATTACGGGCTTTATTCGGCACTGCTGCTTTCGCTGCCGGGGCTTCAGCCGCTTGCGGCGATGGTGGTCGCCAGTATCGCCGCAATGGTCTTCAGCTTCTTCGGCTATTCGCGCTTCGTCTTCCGCGCGTGATTATCAAACCGCCTCCCAGCCGTCCTTTTCGCTCGCGCGATAGATCGCATCGATGACCTTCTGGTTCAGCTTCGAATTTTCCAGCGTAACGATCTCTTTCTTGCCGTGCTCTACCGCCCGAGCGAAAGCCTCGACCTCGCGCCTGTACTGGCGGCTGTCCTGGAAGCGGAAGATGCGCGATTCATTGTGGCTGCGATCAGCCAGTTCGATCTCTTCCGGCCCCCAGCGATTGGCGTTGAAGGGCGACTTGACCTCGATATAGCCTTCGGTGCCGTGGAAGACCATGACCTGCCGGTTGGCCATCTGTGTCGAGACATAGAAGCTCAGCTCGAAATCGCCGAAATCGGCCTTGACGCTCGAATAGATATCGGTGCCGAAGTCCGGATCGCGCTCGGTAATAGCCTGGATCCGGAGCGGCTCCTTGCCGGTGGCAAAGCGCGTGCTCATGACGGGGTAGACGCCGATATCGGGAAGGCCGCCACCGCCCAGCTCGGGAATGTTGCGCATATTGGAGGCATCGCGATTGAAATAGGTGAAGGCGCCCTGCACATGCCGGAGCGAGCCGATCGCGCCCTCATCGATCAGCGAGCGCACCTTCTGCCAGACCGGCGAATAGGTGATCATATAGGCTTCCGTGACCATCACCTTATTGCGGTCGCGGGCAGCGATCACCGCGTCGATATCGCTGGCCTTCAGGGCCAGCGGCTTTTCGCAGAGCACATGCTTGCCGGCATCGGCTGATTTGATCGACCATTCGATGTGCTGCGACGTCGGCAGCGGGATATAGACGGCATCGATGACGTCGGAGGCCAGCATCTCCTCGTAAGAGCCGAAGGCATGCGGCACGGAGAAGCGATCGGCCATCTCCCTTGCCCGCCCCAGATCACGGCTGGCAATCGCCGTGACGACGCAATTTTCCGCGTCCTGGATGGCGGGCACGACATTGTCGCGGCCGATCTTCGCCGTTGAAATGATACCGAAACGCAGCATGTGCGAGCCTCCCAAAACCAATGTCGCGCACCATATTCAGGCCTCCGCCGCGACGCAATGGCGCGATATGAAATTGCGGAAGTCGGGTTTGCCTGGTGCCGGGATCGCGCTAACTTGGCCAGACGGCGTTCTGCCGTATCCGCGATTCAATACAGCCTTTTATATTTCACCCATTTTGGAGAGCCCTATGGAAATGCGCCGGCTTGGGAAAACAGGCCTTTCGGTCGCGCCGATCGTGATCGGCGGCAATGTCTTCGGCTGGACGGCCGACGAGAAAACATCCTTCGCCATTCTCGACGCCTTTTTCGATGCCGGGCTCAACACGATCGATACGGCGGACGTCTATTCCGCATGGGTTCCCGGCAACAAGGGCGGCGATTCCGAGGAGATCATCGGACGCTGGCTGAAACAGGCGCGGATCGCCCGCGACAAGGCCGTCATCGTCACCAAGGTGGGCTCGGATATGGGCCAGGGAAAGACGCTCAAGGAGAGCTACATTCTGGCGGCAGTCGAGGCGTCGCTGCGCCGGCTGCAGACCGACTATATCGATCTCTATCTCTCCCATTGGCCGGATGCCGACACGCCGCACGAGGAAACGCTCGGCGCCTTTGCGAAGCTGAAACAGCAGGGCAAGATCCGCGCCATCGGCTGCTCGAACTATGATGCCGATCTGCTCCAGGCGTCCTTCGACGCAGCCGAGAAAGCCGGCCTGCCGCGATACGAGGTGCTGCAGCCGGAGTATAATCTTTACCAACGCGCCAGCTTCGAAGGGCCGCTTGCCGATCTCTGCGTCCGTCAGAATATCGGCGTCATCACCTATTTCGGCCTCGCCGCTGGCTTCCTCACCGGGAAATACCGCAGCAAGGCCGACACGCAGGGACGGGCGCGCGAAGGCCGTGTTTCGCAATATCTCGACGAAAAGGGCCTGCGCATTCTCGCCGCGCTCGACAAGGTGTCTGCCGAGACCGGCGCCAAGCCGGCGGAAATCTCGCTTGCCTGGCTGTTGCGCAAGAAGGGCGTGACGGCGCCGATCGCCAGCGCGACCAGCCTGTTACAGCTCGAAAGCCTCGTGAAGTCGGCGACACTTTCCCTTTCCAAGGATGCAATGGCGCTGCTCGACGAAGCCGGCGCTGAAAGAACAGAGCCATGACCGCAACGATACGTGATGCCCGCCCCGAGGACGAAGCCCGCTGGCGCGAACTCTGGGCCGCCTATCTCGCCTTTTACGAGGTGACCGTCGATGCCGATATCACCGACCAGACATGGCGCCGGGTCTTCGATCCGGCCTCGGCAATCGCGATGCGCGTCGCCGAGATCGACGGCAGGATCATGGGCTTTGCTCTTTTCCTGACGCATGAGGGCACCTGGATCCGCGGAAAGGACTGCTATCTCGAAGACCTCTTCATCGATTCCGATGCGCGCGGCAGGGGCGTCGGCCGGGCGCTGCTGGACGATCTCGTCGCGCTCTGCAAGGCGAAGGGTTGGTCGCGGCTCTATTGGCATACGAGCGAGCAGAACAAGACGGCCCGCGCGCTCTACGACAGCTATGTCGAAAGCGACGGCCACATCCGTTATCGCATCAGTTTCTGAGTGGGGGAAATCCTTCGTAGAAAACGGCGTGGTCACCCTCCCAGTTCGCCATGCCCGGCTTGGTCAGGATGCCGCGCGGTCTGACATAGCTCTGGATCACTCGCTTCGGCCGTTCGTGCCACTGGATGTTGAAAGCCCAGAGCTTCGGAAAGAAACAGAGCGAGGCGTAGGGCAGGTGGTCGTGGATCCACCAGGCGAGCCGCTGCCAGTCGCTTACATCGCGATAGCGGTCGATCACCCACGGCACGGCAATGCAGACGGCGGCGCCCATGCAGCCATCGAAGTCCCTGAGATCCCAGATGTGATGCGCAGCCGTGGCGGCATTGGTGGAACAGTTCAGATTGTTCGCGTTGCCGAAGCGGTTGACTTCGGGCGAGCGGTAGCCGGAGCGGACGTGCAGACGCCCGAACGTCGCTTCCAGCGGCTCCAGCAGTTCCTCGCAAAGTCTTTTGCCGGCTTCGATCGCCAGATCGGGATCCTCGGGGATATTGGGAATCCGGTAGAAATCGGCGATTTCCGAATGCAGGAAATCGCGGAAGAAGAAGTTTTGCGACAGCCGCACGCGGCCGAGATCCTCCAGACCTTTCATCGAACCCGGCTTTCGCATGATCTCTTCTTCCTCCACGTCAACAGCCGGGATGATTGCCCGGCGCGGTTTTCCAGTCCACCCGAAATCGATCGGGAACAAATTGCGCGATCTTCGCTTCTTAGTGTGTCGCCGCATTCGCGGCCTTTCCCAAAACAAGGATCGAGAAAATGGCCAAGGAAAAGACGTTGGAAGATCTCTTCTACGACACGCTCAAGGACATCTACTTTGCCGAGCGGCAGATATTGCGCGCTCTGCCGAAGATGGCGCGCGCCGCCCAGTCCTCCGAACTGAAGGCGGGCTTCCAGAAGCATCTCGAGGAAACCGAGGCCCAGGTCGAGCGCCTGCAGCAGGTTTTTGAAAAGATCGGCAAGCGCGCCCAGGGCAAGACCTGCGAAGCGATCCAGGGCATTATCGCCGAGGGCGAAGAGATCATGGAAGAATTCAAGGGCACGCCGGCGCTGGATGCCGGTCTGATTTCGGCCGCGCAGTCCGTCGAACACTATGAAATCGCCCGTTACGGTACGCTGAAAACCTGGGCTGCAACGCTCGGCCTCAAGGATGTCGTCAGCCTGCTCGATCAGACGCTGCAGGAAGAGACGGCCACCGACAAGAAACTCTCGCAGCTCGCCACCACCGCGGCGAACCAAAAGGCGAAGGCCGCCTGACTTATATGAGAAGGGTGGCCGTCATTCCTACCGGCCGCCCTTGTCCGTCTCCGCATATTTGAAGAAGTCTATGAAGGCGCGCAGCGCCGGCCGCATCTGCCGCCGGCTTGGATAGTAGACGAATGGGCCGGGATAGGGCGCGCACCAATCCTCCAGCACCCGCACCAGTCTGCCGGCTGCCAGTTCCGCATGCACCCGCATGTCGAAGAGATAGGCGAGGCCGGCACCGTTGAGCGCCGCAAGCAGGGCCAGCCGGTCTTCGCTGACAATAAGCGGTCCATCGACTGCAACGATCAGTTCCTGCCCGTCCTTTTCGAATTCCCAGCGATAGATGGAGCCGTTGGTGAAGCGCCGTTTGATGCAGCGGTGATGGACAAGATCGCGCGGATGCTCCGGCTTCGGATAGCGCTCGAAATAGTCCGGCGAGGCCGCGATGACGGTCGTCAGCTTGGGCGAGATCCTGACGGCGATCATATCGGCCTCGAGGCTCTCCTCCAGCCGGATGCCGGCGTCGAAACCTTCCCTGACAATATCGGTGAAACCGTCCTCATTGGCGATCTCCAGAGTGATGTCGGGGTAGAGATTGAGAAAATCGCCGAGGCGCGGGGCGAGCAAAATATCGGAGGCGAAGCGCGGCGCTGTAATGCGCAGATTTCCCGCGGGCTTGCCGCGCGTATCTCTGACGGCCTCCAAGGCAACATCGATCTCCTCCAGCGCCGGGCGGAGCCTTTCGAGGAGCAGGCGACCCTCCTCCGTCGGCGCGACGCTGCGGGTGGTGCGCGCCAGAAGTCTGACGCCCAGGCTTTCCTCAAGACTCGAGATCGCATGGCTGATGGCCGACGGCGCGACGAGAAGTTCCTTGGCCGCTGCACGAAAACTGCGATGCTCGGAAACGGCGGCGAGAACGGCGAGTTGCGAGAGCTGAGTTCTGTTCATTGATCGAAATGATAGAACAGGCTGTTAGAAACTGCATGCATTTTCTGATCGATGCCCCGCCGATATCATCTGCCCGTACCGCAACGATATCCTCAGCGGTTCACAATCAGCTCAGAACAAGGAGCGCATTATGAAAACCCGGAAACTCGGAAACGATCTCACCGTCTCAGCCGTCGGCCTTGGCTGCATGGGCATGAGCTTTGCCTATGGCGCCAGCGATGAAGCTGAATCGATCCGGACGCTCAATCGCGCCGTTGATCTCGGCGTCACCTTCTTCGACACTGCCGAAGTCTACGGTCCTTTCACCAACGAGGTCCTCCTCGGAAAGGCGCTGAAGCCGTTTCGCGACCGCGTGGTGATCGCCACCAAATTCGGCTTCAAGATCGATACCAGTAAAGCGGGCGCTGCCGCCATCGCCGGCGTCGACAGCCGCCCCGAACATGTCAGGGCGGTTGCCGAGGCTTCGCTGAAACGTCTCGGCATCGAGACTATCGACCTGCTCTACCAGCACCGGGTCGATCCCAACGTGCCGATCGAGGAGACGGTCGGCGTCATGGCCGAGCTGGTGATGGAAGGCAAAGTCCGAGCGCTCGGCCTCTCGGAAGCCGGGAGCGCCACAATCCGCCGGGCGCACGCGGTCCATCCGATCGCAGCGCTGCAGAGTGAATATTCGCTCTGGACCCGCGATCCCGAAGAGGATGTGCTTGCCACCTGCCGCGAACTCGGCATCGGCTTCGTGCCTTACAGCCCGCTCGGCCGCGGCTTACTGACAGGAGCGATCCGCAAGGCCGACGACCTTGCCGCCGACGATTTCCGCCGGCAGGTGCCGCGTTTCCAGGCTGAAAATTTTGACGCCAATGCGGCGCTTGTCGCAACGCTCGAAAAGCTTGCGGCTGCAAAAGGCGTGACGGCGGCGCAGCTGGCACTGGCCTGGGTGCTGAACCAGGGCGACGACATCGTGCCGATCCCCGGCGCACGCAAGTTACACCACCTCGAACAGAACGTTGCCGCCGCCGATATCGTGCTCAGCGCCGAGGAACTCGATCAGCTCGGTGAAGCGATCCCCGCGGCGCAGGTGGCCGGCAAGCGCTATTCGGATGCCTCGCTTGCCATGACGAACATTTGAGGCGGACAAGCCCGGCAGTTGCGACCGGCCGGGCTTGCCTTCGCGGCCGGCGAAACTATCTAACGCCATCTCGGAGAACGGGATGGAAACATGTCGGACAGGCAGGCAGTCGAACAGACGGTTCATCTCTATGTCGAAGGCATGGCCTTCGCCAATGCGGCGGCCTTGAAGAAGGCCTTCCACCCGAAAAGCTCCATCGTCGGCTATTACCAGAATGCCGTCGAATGGCTGACGCGGGACGAATTCATCGCCGCGATCCTGGCCGAGGAGCCGGCCCCGCCCGGCACGCAGCCTTTTATGGACATCCAGAACGTCGATGTCGAAGGCGACGCTGCAAGCGTGAAGGTAACCGACGATTTCGCCGGAATGCGCTTCACCGACTATCTTTCGCTGCTGAAGATCGAAGGCCGATGGGTGATCGTCAGCAAACTCTATCATCTGCACACATGAAAAGACCGGCCGCTTGCGCGACCGGTCCACTCTATCTTCGGCAGATGAGGCTCAGCTTCTGAGGACGCCGCCGGTGAATTTCGTGACGCTGGCGACGATCTTCTGCGTCAGCGCCTCGAAATCCTCGTCCGTCAGCGTCCGATCGACCGGCTGGATCTGAACCTCGATCGCCACCGACTTCTTGCCCTCGCCGACCGATGCGCCCTCGAAAATGTCGAAGACGTTGATGCCGGTGATGAGCTTACGGTCGGCGCCGGTCGCAGCCTTGACGATCGCGCCTGATTCCACCGTCTTGTCGACGACGAAGGCGAAGTCGCGCTTGACGGCCTGGAAAGGCGACAGATCGAGCGCCGGCTTGGTGCGGGTCGCCTTCTTCTTCGGCTCCGCCATGGCATCGAGATAGACTTCGAAGCCGCAGAGAGCGCCGGAGACGTCAAGGGCTTCCAGCGTCAACGGATGGAATTCGCCGAAATAGCCGAGCACGATCTTCGGCCCCATCTTGATCGTGCCGGAGCGGCCGGGATGAAACCATTCGGGGCCGCTCTGCTCGATCTGGATGTTGCCCATCGGCAGGCCACAGGCTTCGATGACGGCAAGCGCATCGGCCTTGGCGTCGAAGACGTCGACCGGCTTGCCGCCGCCCTTGGCGACGTTCGACCACATGCGGCCGGCGCCGGCGAGCGAGGCCGTGCCGCGGCGGATGCCGCCGGCGACGCGGCGCTGGCCTTCCGGCCGGTCGTTTTCATAGGTGCCGGAGACCTCGAAGATGGCGACGTCGGAATAACCTTTATCGGCATTGCGCTGAGCCGCGGTCAACAGACCCGGCAGCAAAGACGGACGCATGTCCGACATTTCGGCGGCGATCGGGTTGGCAAGTTTGAGGGCTGGCGAACCGCCGCCGAAGAGCTTTGCCTGATCTTCTGGAATGAAGGACCAGGTGACCGCCTCGAGCATGCCGCGCGCGGCCAGCGCCCGCTTGGCCGCACGGGTGCGGATCTGCAGAGTCGTCAGAATCCTGCCATTGACGGCGGCATGGCTTTCGAGCGGCGCCGGCTTGATATTGTCGACGCCATGGATACGCATGACCTCCTCGACAAGATCGGCCTTGCCGTCGACATCCGGGCGCCAGGAGGGAACAGCAACGGAGACGCGCTCGCCGGAACCGGAGACTATGAAGCCGAGACGCGTCAGGATCGTGTTGCTTTCCTCATTCGAGACGTCGAGGCCGGTCAGGCGCTTGACCTCCGAATAGGGGAAATCGACGACCTTCGGATCGTACCCGTGATAGCCGACAATCTCTGCCCTGGCGGCGGTACCGCCGCAGAGTTCCAGCACCAGTTCCGTCGTGCGTTCGAGACCGGGAACCATATATTCCGGATCCACGCCGCGTTCGAAGCGATAGCGGGCATCGGTAATGATGCCGAGACTGCGGCCGGATTTGGCGATGTTCATCGGATCCCACAGAGCGGATTCGATCAGGACGTCGACGGTATCGTCGTCGCAACCGGAATGTTCGCCGCCCATGATGCCGCCGATCGATTCGATGCCCTCTTCATCTGCTATGACGACATTGTTCGGGCCGAGCTTGTATTCGCGCTGGTCGAGCGCCAGCACGGTCTCCCCTTCCCTCGCCCGGCGGACGGTGAGACTGCCCTTGATCTTGGCGGCGTCGAAGACGTGGATCGGCCGCCCCTGATCGAAGGTCATGTAATTGGTGATATCAACAAGCGCATTGATCGGACGCAGGCCAATGGCGGTGAGCCGCTGCTGCATCCAGCGCGGGCTCGGGCCGTTCCTGACGCCGCGCACGAGACGCAGGGCAAAGCCGGGGCAGAGCCTGGGATCATCGAGATCGAGCGTCAGCTTCACCGGCGTTTCGCCTTCGATGGCGTAGGACGGCGCGGGCCGCGTCTTCAGCGTGCCGAGACCGGAGGCGGCGAGATCACGGGCGATGCCGTGGATCGAGGTGCAGTCCGGCCGGTTCGGCGTCAGGTTGATCTCGATGACGGGATCGTCGAGATGGGCGTAGGCCGCATAGCTCTGGCCGACCGGTGCATCCGCGGGCAGATCGATGATGCCGTCATGATTGTCGGATATCTCAAGCTCCTTTTCGGAGCACATCATTCCGCGGCTTTCGACGCCGCGGATATTGCCGACGGCCAGCGTCACCTCGATGCCGGGAACATAGGTTCCGGGAGCGGCGAAAGCACCGACGAGGCCGGCGCGCGCATTCGGGGCGCCACAGACGACCTGGACCGGCGCGCCGGATCCGGTATCGACCATCAGAACCTTCAGGCGATCGGCCTGCGGATGTTTTTCCGCCGAGACAACCCTCGCGATGACGAAGGGCTTGAACGCCGCCTTGTCGTCGACATCTTCGACTTCCAACCCGATCTCGGTGAGGCGGGCGCAGATTTCATCCAGCGTGGCATCCGTTTCGAGATGCTCTTTCAGCCAGGAGAGCGTGAATTTCATCGTCCCAAATCTCCGTTCAAGCGCTGAGGCCGCCGAACAGCGTCGGCATGTCGAGCGGGCGGAAGCCGTAATGCGTCATCCAGCGGACATCGGCATTGAAGAAGTCGCGCAGGTCGGGCATGCCGTATTTCAGCATGGCGATGCGATCGAGGCCCATGCCCCAGGCAAAGCCCTGATATTCGTCCGGATCGAGCCCGCCATAGCGCAGCACGTTCGGGTGGACCATGCCGCAACCGAGGATCTCCATCCAGTCGGTGCCTTCGCCGAATTTTACGATTGGGCCGGAGCGGTCGCACTGGATATCGACCTCGAAGGAGGGCTCGGTGAAGGGGAAGAAGGACGGACGGAAGCGCATCGTCACGCTGTCGACCTCGAAGAAGGTCTTGCAGAATTCTTCCAGCACCCAGCGGATGTTGGCGACATTGGCCTTCTTGTCGATGACCAGGCCTTCGACCTGATGGAACATCGGCGAATGCGTGGCGTCGCTATCCTGGCGGTAGGTCTTGCCGGGAATGATGATGCGGATCGGCGGCTGCTGCGCTTCCATGGTGCGCACCTGCACCGGCGAGGTATGGGTGCGCAGCACCTTGCGCTCACCATTCTCATCCGGATTGAAGAAGAAGGTGTCGTGCATCTCGCGGGCCGGATGGCCTTCGGGAAAATTCAGCGCGGTGAAATTGTAATAATCGGTCTCGATATCGGGGCCTTCGGCGATCGAGAAGCCCATGTCGGCGAAGATCGCGGTGATCTCGTCGACGATCTGGCTGATCGGATGGATGCGGCCGCGCTCGGCCGGCGAGGAGCGCACCGGCAGGCTGACATCGACCGTCTCGGCCTTCAGTCGCGCATTGACCGCCGCAACCTTCAAGACCGACTTGCGCTCGGCAATGGCGTCCGTCACCGCATTCTTCAGGGCGTTGATCGCAGCCCCCCGGGTCTGGCGGTCCTCCGGCGTCATGGCGCCGAGCGTTTTCAGGAGTTCGGAGACGGAGCCCTTCTTGCCAAGCGCGGACACGCGCACGGCTTCCAGGGCTGCCTCGTCATTGGCGGCGGCGATTTCCGCGAGCAGCGATGAGTTGAGCTGGTCGATATCTGACATTGTCACTTCTTTCCGTCCAGTATCAGGCGGGGATCGGGAGGCAGGCGGCGCCGACGGGCGCAAGGAATATAAAGAAAGAAAAACCCGCGCTAGCCCAAACCAGCGCGGGTTTCCCAAAATTCAAAAAAGCGTCAAGCTTGGGAAGCGCTGGTTACCGAACCGCGCCTTCAAACTCGTTCGCCGTGCCGGTTTCCTTGAGATATTCAAGGGCCTTCTTGGCGGCAGCCACCAGAGCGCCGAATGCTTCCGGCTCGTGGATCGCCATGTCGGAGAGAACCTTGCGGTCGACTTCGATGCCGGCCTTGTTCAGGCCGTCGATGAAGCGGCCATAGGTCAGGCCGAATTCGCGGACGGCAGCGTTGATGCGCTGGATCCAGAGCGCACGGAAGTTGCGCTTGTTGACCTTGCGGTCGCGGTAGGCGTACTGCTTCGAACGATCGACAGCAGCCTTGGCGGTCCGGATGGTGTTCTTGCGGCGGCCGTAAAAACCCTTCGCGGCCTTCAGAACCTTCTTATGCTTGGCGTGGGCGGTGACGCCTCTTTTTACACGTGCCATATCATGATCTCCTTAATCTAACGCGTTACCGGAATAGTCTCAGAGACCGTTCGGCAGATAGTTCTTCACGACCTTGCGGCCATCGGGTTCTGCGAGAACCATCGTGCCGCGTGCATCGCGAATGAACTTGTTCGTGCGCTTGATCATGCCATGGCGTTTGCCAGCAGCAGCCGCCTTGACCTTGCCGGATGCGGTGATCTTGAACCGCTTCTTGGCGGCGGACTTCGTCTTCATCTTGGGCATTTTGCTACTCCTTCTGTCCTCCCTGCGCGCTTCATCAAAAAGCCCTCCATGCGAAGTCCGGTTCTCCGGTCGTCGCAACAAGGTGCGGGAGCGTTTGTTGTTGATCTGCGGCGTCGGCGACGAACCGTTCCGCAAGCATTCGAAAACTGCCACGGCATGCCCTGCCGGTCAGTTCGGACGCGCGCTTATAACCGCAGCCTCACGAAAGTGCAACGGGGGCGCGGAGGAATCTTCGGCTATGCTTGTCGCCCGGAAGTGTGCGGCGGTTCCGGGATAACGACATGCATAAAACAAAGGCCGAAGATACGGTAGCCGAAAGCACGAAAGCCGCCCTTGCGGACGGCCTTGGGCAAAAAGTGTCTGGCGCTTACTTCGGCGCCAGCACCATCATCATCTGGCGGCCTTCGAGCTTGGGCTCGGCTTCTACCTTGGCGATCTCGGTCGTATCGGCCTTGACCTGCTGCAGAAGCTTCATGCCGAGTTCCTGGTGGGCCATCTCACGGCCGCGGAATTTCAGCGTCACCTTGACCTTGTCGCCCTCGTCGAAGAAGCGGCCCATCGCCTTCATCTTCACCTCATAATCATGGGTGTCGATGTTCGGGCGCATCTTGATTTCTTTGACTTCGACGATCTTCTGCTTCTTGCGCGCCTCGGCAGCCTTCTTCTGGTTGGCATATTTCAGCTTGCCCAGATCGAGGATCTTGCACACCGGCGGTTCGGCATTGGGGGAAATTTCGACAAGATCGAGGCCGGCTTCTTCCGCCATTCTCAAGGCCTGGTCGGTAGGCACGACGCCCATATTCTGTCCGTCAGCCGCGATCAGCTGAATTTTGGGAATGCGGATTTCACGGTTCGAGCGCGGTCCGTCCTTCACGGGCGCATCGGTCTTAAAAGGTCTGCGAATGGTCGTATTCTCCTCGCGTTGTTTCGGAACGTTGCAGCGGCGCACGCTCAATCAGGGTGCACAAACCTATCTCGTTATCGCTGCAACGGAGTCAATATCATCCTTTAGCGGAAAAATCACCAGCTGTCAGCCTGCCAAGAATCTGTTTTATAGGCCGAAACAACAGGAGGTTTCGCCGATGTCCGATCAGATCAGCAATGCCCTACCGCAGTTCCTGACTGTCGGCGAAGGCGAGGCGGCACGGGAAATCGCCATGCTCCTGCGTCCGGCGCAGGCCGGCAATGCTGCCCCATCGCTCGTTTGGCTATCCGGCTACCGTTCCGACATGAGCGGCACCAAGGCGGCGGAGATCGATGGGCTGGCGGCCGAACTCGGTGTCGCCTGCATCCGCCTCGACTATTCCGGCCACGGGCTTTCCGGCGGCAGTTTTCGCGACGGCACGATCTCGCGCTGGCTGGAGGAAGCGCTTGCCGTCATCCGCCATGTTGCGCCCGAGCGCATCATTCTCGTCGGCTCGTCGATGGGAGGCTGGATTGCGCTCCGGCTGGCGCAGGAACTCGCAGGGCAAGGTGGTCCGAAGCTCGCCGGCATGGTGCTGATTGCCCCGGCGCCCGATTTCACCTCCGAACTGATCGAGCCGAACCTTAAGGCCAGGGAGCGCAAGTCGCTCGCGGAGCGCGGTTATTTCGAAGAGCGGTCGCAATACAGCCCGGAACCGAATATTTATACGCGGGCACTGATCGAGGACGGGCGCAGGAACCGGGTGCTCGACGGCATGATCGAGACGGGCTGCCCGGTGCATATCCTCCAGGGCATGAAGGATCCCGACGTGCCGCATGCGCACGCGATGAAGCTTCTGGAGCACCTTCCCGCCGACGACGTGGTGCTGACCTTCATCCGCGACGGCGACCACCGCCTTTCCCGCCCCGGCGATATCGCCCTTCTGCTCGGCGCCGTCAAAGGCATCATCCTCGCATCCGCGAATGGGCGATAATTTCCCGAAGCCGGCCGCGAATCTTGTTGCATTTTAACCATGTCGGCGAGTCGCAAGGCTCTCCCAAGAAGTAACGATTGACTCTTCTCGGCCCTCTCCATTAACAATTTGTTAATAATTAAGGGGCGATCGAGGAAAGAGCGGGCGTGCGATTCAAAGGTATTTTTGTGGCCATGATGGCCGTTTTTGCGATGGCGCCTGCCGCCATCCCAGCTCCAAGCAGAAATGCTTCCATGGTAACAGGCAATGCCACCTCCCAACCGATCGGCCATTACGATTTCTGTCAGATCCACAGCAGTGAATGCGGCGCAAACCGCAACGCGGGGCCGGTCGAGATGACGCCGGCGAAGTGGTCGCTGGTCCGTTCGGTCAACGCCACGGTCAACAGCACGATCAAGCCGATGACCGACAAGGAAATCTACGGCAAGGACGAGGTCTGGGCCTATCCGACGACTGCCGGCGACTGCGAGGATTTCGCGCTCTTGAAGCGCCGCATGCTGATTCAGCGCGGCTTTTCGGCCGCCGACCTGCTGATGACCGTCGTGCGCAAGCCCGACGGTGAAGGCCATGCCGTGCTGACGCTGCGCACCGCCGGGGGCGATTTCGTGCTCGACAATCTCGCTGCCGACGTGAAGCCCTGGTTTGCGACGGCCTATACTTTCGTCAAGCGCCAGTCGAGCTACAACGCCGGCCGCTGGGTCACCATCGAGAACGGCCGCGACCTTCTGGTCGGCGCTCTTCGCTAAGCATTTCGAGGGGATGCGGGGGAAAAGGCCGGCGAAAGCCGGCCTTTTGCTTTTTGGGGAGATTGGAGAGGCGTCGCCAATACCTTTCGCGGCCTCAAGGTATTCGTCGCTGGCGCTCCTCGCCCCTCATCTGGCCTGACGAGCAGTGAGGAGTGAGGATGATAGAAGCGAATCCACTGAGCGTGAGCGAGGGGCAAGAATGCCGGCACGCCCTCTCTCCAGCCTCATCCTGATGTGCGTAGCCCATAGGGCGAAGCCTCGAAGGACGGGGCTGGCCACCGGTCCCGGCAGATGCTGATGAGCGGCGTTCAGCCACCCGCCCTAGTGGTTCGAGACGGCCCTGCTGGCCTCCTCACCATGAGGGCTGATCGTGGTGCGTGCCGCCTGAGATGGGGTGTTAATATGCCGCACCGTTTCCCGGCCCTTCGCTTGAGCTCAGGGCGTTCGTCGCTGCAATCGATTCACTGGATCGATTGCTCGGCTTCGCCGACCGCTCCTCACCCATTCCCAATCAAAATACCGGCGGCGAGGACCAGACTGCCGCCGAGCACCACCTGGAAGGCGGCACGCAGGAAGGGGGTTTCCATGTAGCGGTTTTGGATGAAGGCGATTGCCCAGAGTTCGAAGAAGACGATGATGGCGGCGGTGATCGTCGCCGTCCAGAAATGCGGTATCAGATAGGGCAGCGCATGGCCGAGGCCGCCGAGCGCAGTCATGATGCCGCAGGCAAGGCCACGTTTGACCGGCGAGCCCCTGCCGGAGATCTTGCCGTCGTCATGGGCGGCTTCGGTGAAGCCCATCGAAATGCCGGCGCCGACCGAAGCCGAAAGACCGACGAGGAAGGTCTGCCATGTGTCCTGGGTGGCGAAGGCGGCGGCAAAGATCGGCGCCAGCGTCGAGACCGAGCCGTCCATCAAGCCGGCAAGGCCCGGCTGCACATAGGTCAGCACGAATTGCCTGTGCGCCGTCTCGTCCTCGTCATGCCTGACATCCTCTGGCGTGTGCGTGTCGCCCAGCATGCGGGCAATATCCTCGTGTCCCTGCTCGGCGAGCGCGAGGTCGCCGAGCAGTTCACGCGTCGAGGCGTCGGTGGTGCGCTTTGCCGCTTCGACATAAAAACGATAGGCCTGCTCCTCCATCGCCTCGGTTTCCTGTCGCATCGCGTCGAGTGACAGGTTGGCTCTCAGCCAGTCCGGCTTGCGCTCGTAAAAACCCTGCACATGCTCGCGCCGAATCAGTGGAATACGCTCGCCGAAACGCTGACGATGGATTTCGAACAGCGATTTGCGGTGCGTGTCCTCGACCTCGGCCATATCTTCAAAGACCTTGGCCGAAGCCGGAAATTCAGGGCGCAGCCTATCGGCATAGGCGAGATAGATGCGGGCGTCGTCTTCCTCCGAGGCAATCGCAAGTGCGAGAATCTCCTGCTCGGAGAGCGAGTCAAAGGATCGTTTCGGCGACCTGAAAAAACGCGCCAGCATAAACTTCTCCAACAATTTAGAATAGTTCTAAACCTAAGGAAGGAAGCGATGGTGGTCAAGTGGCGGGGGCGGACCGGCTGACAGATTGCCGCAATCCGCATGAGCGGCTTTGGTTCGCTGAGGTAAAGACCTATATGGAGGCTGCCGCATCATGCGGCGCCGGGGTTTATGATGAACAATGACATTCAAGGCCGCCCTGCCCATGTCGCGGCGATCCGCGAAAAGGCGGAGGCCGAGATGCGGGCGATGGGGGTCGACGAGGCCTTTATCGGCAGGCTGGTCGAGACTTTCTACGGGCGCGTGCTGGAGCATCCCGATCTCGGGCCGGTGTTCGATGCGCGGCTTTCCGGGCGCTGGCCGGAGCATCTGGAGAAGATGAAGAGCTTCTGGTCGGCCGTCGCCTTCCGCAGCGGCGCCTATGGCGGCAAGCCGGTGCAGGCGCATACGGGTGTTCAGAACCTGACGCCCGATCTTTTTCCGAAGTGGCTGTCGCTGTTTGCCGCAACGCTCGACGATGTCGCTCCCTCGCCGGAAGCCAAGGCCTGGTTCATGGCGACCGCCGAGCGGATCGCCAAAAGCCTGACGCTGTCGCTGTTCTACAATCCCGCTCTCGACGATCCCGCGAAAAAGGTGGGCTGATCACTATCTTGCGGCAAAAGTCGCTCCGGCACTTGCGGCAACCACCAAGGCAGTTCCGGCCATCTGCAGCAGCGTCATCGGCTGCGCCAGAATGACGAAACCCGCGAGTGCCGCAATGGCCGGCTCGAGGCTCATGAGAATGCCGAAGGAGGCTGTCGGCATACGCCGCAGGGCAATCAGTTCTAGCGTGTAGGGGAGCAGCGGCACAAGAATGGCAAGGCCCGCCATTTCAACCAGGCCGTAAGCATCGAGCTTCGGCATGGCGCCGGCGAAGCCGAAGGGTGTGGCGACAAGAGCAGCGACCATTAGCGATATGGACAGCCCCTCCAGCCCCTTGAAGCTCGCGCCGATCTTTTTTGTCAGGACGATATAGATCGCCCATCCGGTTCCCGCGCCGAGCGCAAAGAGAATGCCCCCGATATCGCCCACCCAGCCTTCACCGTCATGGGCGAGGGCCAGAACGCCAAGTGCTGCAATGAGCGGCCAGAGGAGACGCCGGCTGAGGCCATAGCCGATGGTCGCAACCGACAGCGGGCCGAGAAAATCGATCGCCACGGCAAGACCGAGCGGAATGCGCTCGATCGCCGCGAAGAAGCTCATGGTCATCAGCGCCGTCGTCGCGCCGAGAACCAGCGCGCTCGTCCATTGCGCCCTGTTGCAGCTGACGACGCGCGGTCGCACGACGACGGCGAGAATGATGGCCGCAAAAGCCAGGCGCAGCCAGCTGGCGCCGGCCGGTCCATATGCGGCGATGGCGGAAGATGATAGTGCAGCGCCAAACTGGATCGACGACATGGATAGGAGGCACATCAGCCCGCCGGCCGCCACCCCGCCGAATGCTGTTGACGCCTCTGCGGTCAGCGCGCCCGCGCCGGCATTTGCTCTTTCTTCCATATCCGCCTCCAATTGTGAGCTGTTCTTACGAAGGCGGCTTGCGAGCGACAAATTCAAACTTCTGATCCGGCCAGCAAAAGGCCTTATGCAAGATCAGAGACGGCCGGCCAGAATGAGCTCTTCGGCATCCTCAAAACTCATGTCGAACACCTTCCTGCCGATGTCGAAGCTGAAGCCGTTGCGGGCGAAGGCCGAAAGCTCTTTGGCCTTTCGCTTGTCATCAAGCTCGACGCGGCGGAAGGGGCCGAAGGCGCGTTTGCGGGCGAAGATCGTCGCGGCATAGAGATCGTCAGCCTGCTCGAGGGCGGCCTCGACCTTATCGCCAGCGACGCCCTTGGCCGCAAGTTTCCGGGCGATGGCGCGCTTCGATTTGCCGCCGCGCAGCTGGGAACGCGTGCTGATCTCGGCATAGGCGCCATCATCGAGAGCCTTGTTGTCATAGGCGAACCTGACGGCGAAATCGGCAAGGGCTTTGAGTTGCGCCGCGCCGATATCCTCGAACTTTTCTTTCGCCTTGCGGGTAATGGCATCAAACAGCTGCTTTTCGGTCATCATCCGCCGCTCCAAGCGATAAATGGCGGAGTTGCGCGCCCAGCTCAGCATGCGTGGTGTCGGTGTATCGGAGGAAACAGTCTCGTCGGTCATATCAAGCGATCAGGCTTCCAGGCCCTTGAGGACATTGGCGACGTTGAGGCCGATCTCCGGCACGCCGTAACCGCCTTCCATGCAGGTGACGGCGGGCAAGCCGGCGGCGGAGATCATCTCTCCCATGCGCATGAAATCTTCGGATTTCAGCTGGAAGAAGGAAATCGGGTCGCGCTCGAAAGTATCGACGCCGAGCGCCACGACGATCGCCTCGGCGCCGAAGGCCTTGATGCGTGCGAGCGCGTCGGTAAGCGCCGAAGACCAGACCTGCCAAGGCGTGTGGGGCGGCATCGGATAGTTGCGGTTGGCACTGGCGCCCTCCCCCTCCCCTTCCTCGTCGGCATGGCCGAGGAAATAGGGGAAAGCGTGCATGGGATCGCCATGCAGCGAGGCGGTGAAAACATCGCCTCTGTGATAGAAGAGATCCTGCGTGCCGTTGCCGTGATGGAAATCGACATCGAGCACGGCGACCTTCTTCGCACCGTGATCGATGAGCCGCTGGGCCGCGACGCCTGCATTGTTGATGAAGCAATAGCCGCCGAAGAGATCGATGCCGGCATGATGGCCAGGCGGCCGGCAAAGCGCAAAGGCGAAACGGTTGCCGGCATTCAGCCAATCCGCGGCTGTGATGGCGCAACGCATCGAGGCGATCGCCGCTTCGTAGGAGCCCTTGGTGATGGAGGTGTCGGCGGCATTGGCGTAATGGCCGATCGCGCCGACGATATTGTCGGGCACGCGCTGGCTGGTGCGGCGGACCGGGAAGGAATTGGCGATCGCCTCGCCTTCGAAGCCGGCCGTGACCCAGCGATCCCAGGCGGTGGCGAGAAAATCGAGATAGGCGGGATCATGCACCTTTCGGGCCGTATCCAGCCCATGCGCATCCGGCGCCACGACATCCCGGAAACCGGCTTCAGTGACCGCCGTCAGGATCCACTCGGCGCGAAACGGCGCCTCGAAGGGCGTCACCAGCTGGCCGGCATAGAGCTCGGTCCTGGCATCGCGCAGCTTGTGGTCTTCGGAATAGATGACGCGCATTTCGGATTCGTCCTTGATTGAAACTCCAGACTTACATGCGTCGGCCGCGACAAAAAAGCCGGCGCGGCGCCCTTGATCGCCAAAGTGAATGACTTCACCCTTCGCGATGTTTTGAGTCCGAAGGAAACTGCCGCATGAAAGTGCTGATGGTCGATGTCGACGGCGTGCTCATCCATGGCCGTCCGGCCGACGGGCTGCCCCACTTCACCTATCTCGAGCGCGATCTCGGCCTGCGACCCGATCTGCTGCAGCAGGAGTTTTTCCAGGTTCACTGGGGCGACATCATCATCGGCCGCGAAGCACTGGAGCCCAGGCTCGCCGGCGTGCTCGCAAAGATCGCGCCCCATCTCAGCGCAGCGGCGCTGATCGATTACTGGTTCGAAAACGATTCCCGGCTCGACCGCAATCTGCTGGCAGATCTCGCCGCTCTCAGGCGAAGCGGCGTCACTCTCTTCCTGGCGACCAACCAAGAGCACAGGCGGGCGCGTTACCTGATGGAACAGCTGGGCCTTGGCGCCCATTTCGACGACATCATCTATTCGGCAGCACTCGGACACAGCAAGCCTTCGCCCGACTTCTTCCGGATGGCGACCGAACGTGCCGGGGTCATGGCCGCGGAGATCGCATTCATTGACGATATGGCGGCGAATGTCGAAACGGCGCGGCAGTTCGGTTGGAACGCGGCGCAATGGACGGCGGGGGCGACGTTGGCCGGGGCGCTTCCCATGTTTGCAAGGTGGCATGAGCAGCGCTGGTGCAATCAGGCGAGCCGCTTGTAGAACAAGGTGGTGTCGCAAAAGCCGCCTTCCGGCCACAGAGCATAATCGGGGATGACGCCGACGCGCTGCCAGCCCAGGCGGGGATAGATCGCCTCGGCATCGCTGCCGGTTGCGGTGTCGAGCACCAGCAAGGTCTTGCCGCGGGCGGCCGCCTCGCGTTCGGCGGCTTCCATCAGCAGCCGGGCGAGGCCGCGCCCGCGGGCGCAACGATGCACCAGGAGCTTCTTCAGATCGCCGCGATGCGGCTGGTTCGGCATCTGCGCGGCGCCCACCTGCACCGTGCCGACGATCCGGCCATCGAGTTCGGCGACAACAAGCAGGCTGCCGCCGCCGGCAACCGCATCGGCAACGTCCAGCCAATAGGGTTCGGCATCTTCAGGTCCATAGGGCTGCATGAAGCCGACGGAGGCGCCGCCCATGACGCAATCGGCCAGCACCTCCGAGAGGGCCGGAATGGCAGCGCGGGCCTCCTCGGCAGAAAGGATGCGAATGTCAGGCATGTTCTTCTCCTGAAATGAAGGTCGTCATCGGCCGCCGCGATCGAGCACGACGCAATAGCGCGCCGGCGCATTGCCGGGATTATAAAAGGAATGGCCCTCGCCGACGGGCATGAAAAGGCAATCGCCTGGACGCAGCCGGTAGACCGTCTCACCCGCCGTCATCTCCAACTCGCCGTCGAACAGCCAGACATGCTGCGTCATGTCATGGGATGCCGCATGCGGTGGGAAGCTGACGCGGGCGCCGGGTGGAAATTCGACTTCGACGATATCGACGGCGGAGCCGGTGCCGGGCGCCGACACCGCGCGCCTGAGATAACCGGTTTCCGGATCGCGCCAGACCTGCTGCTCCTGCCGCCGCGCCAGCGGCGAGGCCTGCTGCCCCTCCTCTGCAAAGAAGGCTGAGAGCGACAGGCCGAGCGCGGCGCAGACCCTTGCCAGCAGCGAGGCGGTCGGGCTCGCCTCCGCCCGCTCGATGCGCGAAATCATCGCGCGGCTGACGCCCGACGCCTCGGCAAGCTCATCCAGCGTCAGGCCCTTTTCCAGCCGCAAGGTGCGAATGCGGCTGCCGATCGCCTGTTCGAGTTCCTGTTCCATCGCCGATCCCTGATTCTACTATATGAGAATTATATTATCTCATGATAGAATCAAGCCTCCCTCGATGCTTCATCTCGCTTGCCTTCACCCCCGCGCCGCCGATATATGGCAGCGGCGCTTGCAGAGCGGAGGACATCATGGACGGCAGCATGCAGAACACCGAAATCACGGGAAGCTTCACGGCCGCCGCCTGGGAGCAGATCAAACCTCTTATGGCCGAGATCGAGCGATTGCCGCTCTTGGAACGGCTTTCGGACGGCACGCTGCCGCCGGAGGTTTTCCGTCACTACATCCTGCAAGACGCAATCTATCTGAAGCATTATGCCCGGTGCCTCGCCATCGTCGCAGCCAAGGCGCCCGACAATGCACAGGTTCTGCGCTTCCTCGGTTCGGCGCAGAAGGCCATCACCGTCGAGCAGGGCCTGCATGCGGGCTTCCTCTCGCAGTTCGGCATTTCGAGCGCGGATGTGACGGCCGCCGAGCCCTCGCCTTCCTGTTTCGCCTATACGAATTTCCTTCTGGCGACCGCCTATCACAGCTCCTATGCCGTTGCGCTTTCGGCCATCCTGCCCTGCTTCTGGATCTACATGCATGTCGGCGAAGGCATCAAAGGCAGGCCTGTTATCGACGGCAATGTTTTTCAGGCCTGGATCAACACCTATGGCGATCCGCAATTTGCAGCCGGCGCCCGCGAGGTGATCGCACTGACCGATATCGCCGCCCGCGCGGCATCGGAGGCGGAGCGTGCCGCGATGATGGACGTTTTCGTGCGCGCCTCGCAATATGAATGGATGTTCTGGGACTCGGCCTGGCGGCTGGAGACCTGGCCGGTCTGACGCACGCTGGGCAGACCCGCAAAATAGCGTAAAATCCGGGATAATTACCGCTTTGCGGCAGGGAGCGGCGCTGCTATATGGCGCGCATGAGCACCAATTCGACCACTCCGCTGTCCCATATCCGCAACTTCTCGATCGTGGCCCATATCGACCACGGCAAATCGACGCTGGCCGACCGCCTGATCCAGACGACGGGCGGACTTGCCGAGCGCGAAATGTCCGAGCAGGTACTCGACAATATGGAGATCGAGCGCGAACGCGGCATCACCATCAAGGCCCAGACTGTGCGCCTGCACTATCAGGCGAACAATGGCGAGAAATATATTCTCAACCTGATCGACACGCCCGGCCACGTCGACTTCGCCTATGAGGTCTCGCGATCGCTGTCGGCCTGCGAGGGCTCGCTGCTGGTCGTCGACGCCAGCCAGGGCGTGGAAGCGCAGACGCTCGCCAATGTCTACCAGGCGATCGACAACAACCACGAGCTCGTCACCGTGCTCAACAAGATCGACCTGCCGGCCGCCGAACCCGACCGCATCAAGGAACAGATCGAGGAAGTGATCGGCATCGACGCTTCCGAGGCCGTGCTGATCTCGGCCAAGACCGGCCTCGGCATCCCCGACGTGCTGGAAGCGATCGTCCACAAGCTGCCGGCGCCGAAGAGCCCGGGCGGCGACAAGGCGCCACTGAAGGCGCTGCTCGTCGACAGCTGGTACGACACCTATCTCGGCGTCATGGTTCTCGTGCGCGTCATCGACGGCGTGCTGACCAAGGGCCAGACGATCCGTATGATGGGCACGGATGCGAAATACCAGGTTGAGCGCGTCGGCGTGCTGACGCCGAAGATGGTCAATGTCGACAGCCTCGGCCCCGGCGAGATCGGCTTTATCACCGCCTCGATCAAGGAAGTAGCCGATACGCGCGTCGGCGATACGATTACCGAAGACAAGCGCCCGACCGCAGAAGCCTTGCCGGGCTTCAAGCCGGCGCAGCCGGTGGTGTTCTGCGGCCTCTTCCCGGTCGATGCCGCCGATTTCGAGGATCTGCGAGCCGCGATGGGCAAGCTTCGCCTCAATGACGCGTCCTTCTCCTTCGAAATGGAATCATCTGCCGCTCTCGGCTTCGGCTTCCGCTGCGGCTTCCTCGGCCTCTTGCATCTCGAAATCATCCAGGAGCGCCTGGAGCGCGAGTTCGACCTCGACCTCATCGCCACGGCTCCTTCCGTCGTCTATCAGCTGACGATGACCGACGGCAGCGAGCGCGAACTGCACAATCCGGCCGACATGCCCGATGTCGTCAAGATTGCCGAAATCCGCGAGCCGTGGATCAAGGCGACGATCATGACGCCGGACGACTATCTCGGGGGCATTCTGAAACTCTGCCAGGACCGCCGCGGCATCCAGACCGAGCTGACCTATGTCGGCACCCGGGCGATGGTGACCTATGAACTGCCGCTCAACGAAGTCGTCTTCGACTTCTACGACCGGCTGAAATCGATCTCCAAGGGCTACGCATCCTTCGACTATCACCTCGAAGGCTACCGCGCCGGCAACCTCGTGAAGATGTCGATCCTCGTCAATGGCGAGCCGGTCGATGCACTCTCGATGCTCGTGCATCGCATGGCAGCTGAAAAGCGCGGCCGCGACATGTGCGAGCGGCTGAAGGAGCTGATTCCGAAGCACATGTTCAAGATCCCGATCCAGGCGGCGATCGGCGGCAACGTCATTGCCCGCGAAACCATCTCGGCGTTGCGCAAGGACGTGACGGCCAAGTGCTATGGCGGCGACGCCACCCGCAAGCGCAAACTGCTTGACAAGCAGAAGGAAGGCAAGAAGCGCATGCGCCAGTTCGGCAAGGTGGAGATTCCACAGGAAGCCTTCATCGCCGCGCTCAAGATGGGCGATGAATAACGCTTCTCAATGACGTCTTATGCGCATATGATCTGCGCATAACACGAGGAGATCCTTATGGGTCATCAGGCGAGAAAAGCAGCGAATCTTTCACTTGATGAAAGCCTCGTTTCCCAGGCCCGCGAGCTCAAGATCAACATATCCAGGGCGGCGGAAGAAGGTATCGCGAAAGCGATAAAGGCGGAACGCGAGCGGCTGTGGCGGATCGAGAACGCCGAGGCTATCGCCGCTTCCAATGCTTATGTCGAGAAGCACGGCCTGCCTTTTCAGAAATATCGACAGTTCTGATGGCTCGGTTTCATGTTTACAATCTGATGCATAGCGATGCGTTCGCCCTCGATCTGCAGTCAGACCTACACGGCGAGCTGACGACGCGAATCATGGCGCCGATGCTTCCGCTGGAAGCTCTTCCCAAAATCATGCGTCAGCTCAATCCGCAATTCGTCATCAATGACGTGCCATACGTGATGGCGACCCAGTTTATCGGTGCGGTTTCCACTAAGGAGATCGGCGTCGTTGCCGCGGATCTCACCTCCGATAGCGATCGCATCGTCGCTGCCGTCGATTTTCTTTTCCAAGGCTTCTAAGCCCTCACCTCCTGCCCATATACTCCTTCACCAGCCCCTCATAGGCGTCCATCTCGGGTAGCGCTTCGTAACTATACACCGCGCCGGTCTCGGCAAACGACAGCTTCTCGCTCGTCCATGTCTCGATGAAGGGCTTGAACCAGCTGGGGTCGTCGAGCATGGTGACGCGTAGATTGACGAACCAGTCCATGCCTTCCGGCCGGGTGAACATCCAACTCATGCAGTGCGGGCAGAAATAGTGCTTGGTGGCGCCGTGCAGGCCGCCGATAACAGGCTCGCCCTTGGTAATCTCGAAGCCTTCGCTGGGGATGGCGGCACTTAGCGAATAGGCGCTCGCCGTCATCTTCTGGCAGCCTGTGCAATGGCAGGCCATGGCCAGCAGCGGCGGAGCGCTGATCTTCAAGCGCACTCGGCCGCAGCGGCAGCCGCCTTCCATGGGCAAATTCGGTGACGTCATGATATCTCTCCCCTTCCGTCCTCTGATCTAGAGGAGGCGGCGTCATTGTCGAGGGAGCGGACGCGCGGGATTGCCGACCACCGTTGCGCCCGCCGGCACATCCTTCGTGACGACGGCGCCCGCACCCACGATCGCGCCATCGCCGATCGTCACGCCGCCGAGGATGATGGCGCCGCCGCCGATCCAGACGTCGCTGCCGATTGCGACCGGCCGGGCGATCTCGATTCCCCTACTGCGAAGCGCCGGATCTTTGTGATGCTCGGCGCAATAGATCTGCACGCCCGGGCCGAACATGGTGCGATCGCCGATCGTCACGCTGCCGGAATCAAGGATGGTGCAGCCGGCATTGACATAGACGCGCTCGCCGAGAACGACATTGATGCCGTAGGAGCAGTGAAACGGCGCTTCGATAAAGATATCGGAGGCGGCTTGTGCAAAAAGCGCCCTGAGGGCGGGGGCTGCGGGGCCGCGCTCGTCCGGCGGCAGCGTATTGTGGGCGTGGACGGCGAGCCGCGCCTGCCGGCGTAGGTGATCGAGCTCGTCGTCAAGGCAGCAATACCACTCACCCGCCACCATCTTCTCGCGTTCGCTTGCCATCAGCGCATCGCCTTCAAGCCGGGACCTGCGACAGCATCTCGACCTCTTGCCGTTCGATCTGCCCGACCCAGGCGCGGGCGATGGCAAGGCCGGCGGCATCGGCGCCACCAGCATGCTGCGCAGCCAACTCGGCATAGCTTTCCAGCCAGCCGGGCGCGATTCGCTCGATCGTATCGGGGAATTCCGCCTTCCACTGCTCGATCACGGTTCTATCAGCCTCGAAATGAAACTGCGTGCCGTAGACGGCGCGGCCGATGCGGAAAGCCTGGTTTTCGGCGACAGGGCTGCTCGCGAGACGAACGGCGCCTGCAGGCAGTGAAAAGGTGTCGGCATGCCACTCGAAGATGGTGAATTCTCCGCCAAGCGCCGAGAGCAGCGGATCGGCTCGGCCTTCATCGGTGACGCCGATGCTGTGCCAGCCGAATTCGCGGGCGGTTCCGAGATGGTTGTCGGCGCCATAGGCGCGGGCAAGGATCTGGCTGCCGAGGCAGATGCCGAGCACGGCCTTGCCGGCATCGCCGAAGCGGCGCGCGAGCCGGGCGAGCTCCGGCAGATAGGGATGCGTCTCGTCATCCAGCGCGCTCTGCTCGCCGCCGAGAACGACAAGCGCGTCATGGCCGGCTATGTCTGGCGGCAGGATGCCATCCCGCCAGACCCGGAACCACTCGATCTCAGCACCCGCCTCGTCGAGCGCGGTCGCAAGCGCGCCGAGGCCGGTGTTGCGCATATTTTCGACGACTGCGACTCGCATAGGTTCTCCCCGGTGGCCGGCAGGAAGAGACCATGGCGGAGAACAGCGCGCAAGATGCTTGCGCATGCGCGATTGCTTCCGCCCGCTGCAAGGGCTTAAATCACGCCAAACGAAAGGAAAACACCATGACCGAAAAAGCCCGCATCTCGATCCTCTACTGCACCCAGTGCAACTGGCTGCTGCGCGCCGCCTGGATGGCGCAGGAGCTGCTGAGCACCTTTTCCGACAGTCTCGGGGAGGTGGCGCTGATCCCCGGCACCGGCGGCAATTTCGAAATCCGCGTCAATGGAGATCTCATCTGGGAGCGTAAGCGCGACGGCGGCTTTCCCGGGCCGAAGGAGCTGAAGCAACGCGTCCGCGACATCATCGAGCCCGGCCGCGATCTCGGCCATGTCGACCGCGTCTCGCACGAAAGCTGACCAAACCCGCTCAGCGATAGGGCGAGCGGCAGACCCTGTAGACGCCTTCATAAGTGAGGAAGTGATCCGTCCGCGGATTATAGGAACGGTATTCATTGGTGCACCAGGCGATGTGCTTGTTCATATCCCGTGCCGGCTGCACCTGGCGCACCGGCGGCGGGTCATAGGTCAGCTGCGGCCGCCCCGCCGCGCCCGGCAGATAATAGGTCGGCCCCGCGCCGCGCGGACGGTAATTCGGCTGGACATAGGCCGGGCGATGCCATTGCTGCGGCCCAAAACCGAAGCAGCCGCGAAAATCGCAGAGCGTCGAGCCCGTGTTGACCGGCCCGAGACCCGGCTTCGGCGAATCAGCGCCGGCCACGACAGGCGCGAAAACGGCAAAAAGGCCGGCGAGCAGAAGCGTGCGGGCAGCAGGCATGAGGCGTTCCTTTCGAGACCCCCTCTATATAGGGCGCCCGGAGCGAACCGCTATGTCTCCCCTCCAGCCGCTCCCTCGCATGTGATCGGCTGTTTTTTGCAGACTGTCAGGAAAACTTCAAAAACCCAGTTGACAGTCACGAGCCACCCCCTTACATCGCTCTCCGTCGCCCAGATGGCGGAATTGGTAGACGCGCAGGTTTCAGGTACCTGTGCCGCGAGGCGTGGAGGTTCGAGTCCTCTTCTGGGCACCATTTCCTTTTGATCGCTGCCAAGATCAATATTCGAACCTTTCCAAAAATTGCGCACTTGGCTCTGTTGGCAGAGGCCATTGACGTGCTTGCCTGGATACCGGTTCCGTGAGCGGCGCATGTTGAAGCCAGTCACGCCGCCATGTGGCGTGTCGTCTTCCCGCTTTCCGATACGACCGACAAAGCTGTAATGCCGGCTTCTCTGGCGGCGCGAAGAAGCAACTCCCTCAATTCCTCCATCCCGGCCTCTCCCGCGACGGCATCGTCGCAAGCCTTTACAGCCGCGACATATTCCTCTCCATCGTCGAACGGCCAATCCATTATCAGAACTTCGGCTGCGTCTCGGAGCGTCTTGACGATCCTTCGCCGACCGCCAAGAAAGAGGACGAGAGGTGGAAAATTCGGTGATGCGTTCCATTGCATGACACTTTCTCCCAAAGGTTAGAATATTAGTAATGATGCAAGAAGCGTGCCGGGGAGCGGAAGGCGCTCCTGGAAGTTCTGAGCCATTTTCGCGAGATCGCCGGCGGGTCTCGCACTCACTGCCTTTGGCATCGCGGCCCGGACATATTAAGCTGAAAGGACATCAACTGATTCGACCGTTCCAGAATCGTTGACCCCATCTCTTCTATGACCCCTAGATCAGCGGGTTTCATGAGGAGGCCTGGCGATGGATGTCAGCGCATTGCAAATGTGTGAAACACGCTAATAGCAGTTCCAGGCCAAGTCTCGATGGTAGCACCCATTGCAAATTCCACCCGGCTGATGGACGCCGTCTCCTTTCATATCGATCACATTCTGTTCGAATGTGACGACGGAACCAGCATTTCCAGTTCGAGCCTGCTGGAATTCAGCGCGCAGCGCGCATTTCGACAGACGCCCCGGCGGCTGGTCTTCTGCATGTGCGAGAACGACCCGGGCGGTTTGCTGGGCTATCTCAGCCTACTCAAACTCGATGCGGTTCCGCTGATGCTGAGCGCTAGCCTGGCAGCGGCGCAATTTGAGAAACTGGTGTCGGCCTATCGTCCGGGTTTTGCATGGCTGCCGGACCACCGAGCCGGTGAATTCGGCGACGGGCATGTGCTGCTCTCTCACATGGGATATAGTCTCGTCGCCGCCGGGGCAGATGAAGCTTATCCGATCGACGATTCGTTGGCGCTGCTGCTCAGCACCTCGGGAAGCACGGGAACGCCGAAGTTCGTGCGGCTTTCGCACGACAATATCCTCGCCAATGCCGAGGCCATCAGCACCTATCTGGGCTTGACAGGCGAGGAGCGGCCGATCACGACGCTGCCGCCGAGCTATTCCTACGGTCTTTCAATCATCCACAGCCATCTTCTGGCGGGAGCCACGATCGCGCTGACCAACAAGACCTTCTTCGATCGGGCATTTTGGGACTTTCTGAAATCGTCGAAGGCGACGAGTTTCGGCGGCGTGCCCTATCATTACGAAATGCTGAAGAAACTGCGCTTTCCATCCATGGATCTTCCGAGCCTCAGGAGCCTGACGCAGGCGGGCGCGCGGATGGAACCCGAACTGACGCGCGACTTCGCCGAGCTTTGCGCCAACAAGGGTATCCGCTATTTCAGCATGTACGGGCAGACCGAAGCCACCGCGCGGATGTCCTATCTCTCTCCCGACAGGGCGATCGAGAAGGCCGGCAGCATCGGCCGGCCGATCCCGGGCGGCGCATTTTGGCTCGAGGACGAGCACGGGCAGAAGATCGAGGGCAACGACGCAGCGGGCGAGCTCGTATATTACGGCCGCAACGTCTCGATGGGCTATGCGGAGGGTTATCGGGATCTGGCGCTCGGCGACGAGCGAGGCGGCGTTCTGCGCACAGGCGATATCGCCCGCCGGGACGCCGAAGGCGATTATTACATCGTCGGGCGTCTGAAGCGTTTCCTCAAAATGTTCGGCCATCGCATCAATCTGCAGGATGTCGAGGCGCAGTTGCTGGCGGCCGGTCACACCGTCGTCTGTGCTGGCCAGGACGATCAGCTGGAAATTTACCTCCCTCAAGGCTCCGGCGAGGCCGGTAAGCTCATCAAGGCCAAACTCATTTCGGATCTGAAGATCAGCCCGAAAGCGATCAGCGTCTATGCGATTGCCGAGCTGCCGCGGAATGATTCCGGCAAGATCCAATATAATCAGCTGAAATCATCTGCCGGGGATAACCTCGCATGAGCGTTCTTGATCCCTCCCGATGGCTCGACCGCGAGCCCTATTCGATGAAAGCCGCGGAAAAATCGGGGGCGCTGACTGAAGTCATGCGCAATCTGACCGAATGGCATCGCGACCATTGCGCCGAATATAGCCGCATTCTCGACCTCGTCAGCGATAGGGCGGCAGCGGTGGACGGATTGGAGGACGTGCCGTTCATTCCGGTTCGGCTGTTCAAGGAATTGGATCTGTTGAGCATCGAGAGAGGTCAGGTGTTCAAGACGATGACCTCATCCGGCACCAGCGGCCAGCAGGTGTCGCGCATCTACCTCGACAAGGAAACCGCGGCGCTGCAAAGCAAGATCCTCGCCCGGCTGATGGCGGAAGTACTCGGCAAGAAGCGGCTGCCGATGCTGGTCATCGATTCACCGAGCGTGCTGCGCAACCGCAACGCCTTCTCGGCGCGGGGTGCCGGTATTCTCGGCTTTTCCTTCTTCGGGCAGGACGTCACCTATGCCCTCGACGACGAAATGAACCTGGACATACCGGCCATCGAGGCCTTTCTCGAGCGGCACCCGGACCAGCCGATCTTCCTGTTCGGCTTCACCTTCATGATCTGGCAGCATTTCTACGCGCCGCTGAAGGCGATGGGTAGACGTCTGCCGATCGACGGGGGCATCCTGCTGCATGGCGGGGGCTGGAAAAAGCTGCAGGATCAGGCGGTCGGCAATGTTGAATTCCGGGCGGCGATGACCGAATGCGCCGGGATCAGGCGCGTCGTCAATTATTACGGCATGGTCGAACAGACGGGATCGATCTTCCTGGAATGCGAAGAGGGGCATCTGCATGCGCCGATTTATGCCGATGTCATTATCCGCGATCCGAAGGATTTTCGGACGCTCGAAGTCGGAAAGACCGGGCTGATCGAAGTCATGTCGCTGATACCGCGCAGTTATCCCGGGCATGCGCTGCTGACTGAGGATATCGGCCGAATCGACGGCGAAGACGACTGCCCCTGCGGGCGGCATGGCAAGTATTTCTCGGTGGCCGGACGCGTCGCCAAGGCCGAGGTCAGAGGCTGCAGCGACACCTATGAAGCAAATTCCTGAACTGCCCGTCACCCTTCGCGTCGGCGGCGCGCTCAACACGCTGGAATGCAAGCCGCTGGCGCCCTACTCCACTCAGGCGGTGGAATTCCTGGCGGCCCTTTCGAAGGCGTTGCTCGCGCTGCCGGCAGCGCGCCAGTATCCCGATATCGCCGCCTTCGGCTATTGGTGCCGAGCCGCGAACCTTGCCAAACTCGCGCGCGAATTCGGCACGCAATATCCCCGTATCGGCCGAGGCCTCGTGCTTCACATCGCGCCGGCCAACGTCCCGGTCAACTTCGCTTTTTCCTTCGCCTTCGGGCTGCTGGCCGGCAATGCCAACATCGTTCGTATTCCTGAACGGGATTTTCCGCAGGTCGAGATCATCTGCGACGAGATCACCAGGCTGTTCGCCCTGCCAGTGCACAGCCGGCTGGCCGCAATGAACCGGCTGATAAAATATCCGCGCGATGACGAGATCACCGGCGCTTTGTCGGTTCATTGCCAGGCGCGGATGCTCTGGGGGGGCGATTCGACGATCGCTCATCTGCGCAAGCTTCCCGCCCATCCGCGCAGCGTCGATATCGCCTTCGCCGACCGTTATTCCTTCTGCCTGATGCAGGCCGAGGCCGTGCTCAGGGCCGACGAGCGGGCGATCGCGGAACTCGCGAGGGGTTTCTTCAACGATGTCTTCCTTCTTGACCAGAATGCCTGCTCGTCTCCGCATCTGGTGATTTGGCAAGGCGATGAAGAGCAGGCCGCAAAGGCGCAGGACCGGTTCTGGCCGACAATGGCGGCGTATCTCCAGCAGCGTTACGAGATCGCGCCGATCCATGCCGTCGACAAGTTTGTCAATCTTTGCCGGACAGCAGACAGGCTGCCGCAGGCAAGCGGGAGCACGCGGCACGACAATCTGATCTACCGCGTCAGCCTGGATGCCCTGCCCTCCAATATCGAGCGGCATCGCGGCCAATACGGTTTCTTCTACGAATATGTGACGGCAGATCTCGGCTGCCTCGCCGGGATCGTCGGCGAACGTTACCAGACGCTGACCAGCTTCGGCATCGACCGGGACGCACTGGTCCGTTTCATCATCGATGAAGGGCTGACGGGCATCGATCGGGTGGTGCCGGTCGGCAGAGCGCTCGATATGGGCGCCATCTGGGACGGCTACAATCTCGTCCAGGAGCTTTCGCGGATCGTCAGTACAGCCTAGCGCAAGGACGGCGGCGCATTGTCGGTGTTCATGTTCAGGCGCAGCTGCTGCGATTCGGACCGCTTTTGACATTGAGTGAGGACATCGGACTATGAGCAACCGTGAGAAATATCAGGCCGCTTTTGCGGAAACCTTCATGCTGGACGCCAAGGACCTGCCTAACCTGAAATATCAGGAAGCCGCAGCCTGGGACAGCGTCGGGCATATGGCGCTCATGGCCGCGCTGGAGGAAGCCTTCGGTATCGAAATGGACATCGACGACATCATCGAATTCTCCAGCTACGAAGCCGGACAGGAGATCCTGGCAAAGTACAATGTGAGCATCGAGAAGGCCGCATGAGTGACGCAACGAACGCCGTCGCTTTCGATATCAACGGCATTATCAGCCATCAGAGAAATCGCTATCCTGTTCTGCTGATCGATCGCGTCACAGCGGTCGATCCCGGCAGGAGCGCCTCGGCGGTGAAGTGCTTTACCTATAATGAATGGTTCTTTCCCGGCCATTTCGATGATGAGCCGAATGTGCCGGGTTTCATCCAGATCGAATCGCTGACGCAGACCTTCATCATGACCTTCCTCTGTATGGAGGAATACAAGGGCATGAAGACCAATTTCGTTTCGCTCAACAATGTGAAGTTCAAGCGCAAGATCGTTCCGGGCGACGTCTTGGAGATCGATGCAGTCCTCGCCTCCTTCAAGCGCGGAATTGCAATCGGCTCGGTCAGCAGCGCGGTGAGAGGCGAACCTGCCTGCAGCGGCGATTTCATCGTGGCCGTGCCCGACATCCTGGATCGCTTCAAGCCGAAAACCCCATGAGATAGACGATCGATGAGAGTTGCCGACTATATAATGCAGCGTCTCGCTGAGGCCGGGATCGGACACGTATTCCTGGTCACCGGACGTGGCGCCTTGTTCCTGACCGACGCGCTGGCCAAACATGCTGAGCTGCAGGGCATATCGGTCCATCACGAACAGTCGGCTTCTTTCGCGGCTGCCGCCTACGCCCATCAGACGGGCGGGCTGGGCGCGTGCCTCGTCTCCACCGGCTGCGCCTCGACCAACACGATCACGGGCGTGCTGTCGGCCTGGCAGGACGGCATTCCCTGCATTTTCATCTCCGGCCAGAATACGCTGAAAGAAACCAGCCGCTATACCGGCATTCCGCTACGCACCTACGGCCAGCAGGAAGCCGACATCATCTCGATCGTTCAACCGATTACCAAATATGCGAAAATGATCACCTCGGCCGAAGAGATCGTCGAAGCCATGGACACGGCGCTGACCCTCGCTAATACCGGCCGGAAAGGCCCTGTCTGGATCGATGTGCCGCTGGACTTGCAGAGCGCCCAGATCGATCCCGAATCGATCGCGCGGGCAAGTCAGGCGCCGGTGCTGCCCTTAGCAACGCAGCAAGATATGGATGCTGTCGTCGCGGCGTTGTCGGCGGCCAAACGCCCCGTCGTGCTGATCGGCAATGGCCTGCGTTCCAGCGGTGCGGCGGACGCCTTTCGGCAGTTCGTGGAGCGCTGGAACGTCCCGGTGACCTTCGCCGCCTCGGCTCCGGACGCCTATGGCAGCGCCAATGCCAGGTCAATCGGCTCCGTCGGTTCGATGGGGTGTTCGCGCGCCGGGAATTTCGCGGTGCAAAATGCCGATCTGCTGCTCGTCCTCGGCTGCCGGCTGACCTCGCTGACGACGGGACCGGACTTCTGCAAATTCGCCCGGGCAGCAAAGATCGTCGTCGTCGATATCGATCAGGTCGAGCACAGCAAGGAAACCGTGCAAATCGACCGATTCGTGCATGCGGAGCTCGCCAACTTCCTCGAACGGATCAATGCAGCCGACTGCGAGCCGGCGAATGCCGCCTGGATGGCCAAGTGTCAGCACTGGAAGGCAATCTTCTCAGGCCCCGAGCCCGACTTCAGGCACGCGGAGCGGGTCGACCTCTATGAATTGGCCGAATGCCTGACCGAGCTGATGCCGCCGTCATCGACACTGGTCACCGATTCCGGATTGAACGAGGTGATCCTGCCGACCAACATCCAGTTTTCCGACGGCATGACCGCTGTTCATCCGGCCATGCAAGGGGCGATGGGCTTTGCCCTGCCGGCGGCGATCGGCGCCTATTATGCAAAGCCGCAGCCTGTCATCGCCGTCATCGGTGACGGTTCGATCATGATGAACCTGCAGGAATTCGAGACCATCCGCTACCGCAACCTGCCGGTCAAGGTCATCGTCATCAACAACAACGTCTATTCGATCATCCGCAGACGCCAGCAGGAGCTGTTCCGGAAGCGCGTCATCGGTGTCGATCCCGCCAACGGCGTGAGCGCGCCCGATTTCTCCAAAGTCGCCGCCTGCTTCGAGCTCGATTACATCAGGATCGACGCCCCGGATCAGCTGCGGAGCGGTCTTGAGGATCTTCTCAGCCGGGATGGACCGGTTCTCTGCGAGATCATGGGCCGCGAAGATCAAGAATATATCGAGCTGGGGCAGACACGGAGCGCGATCGACCGGCGTTTCGTACGCCGTCCACTCGAAGATCAGGCCCCCTTCCTCGACCGCGATCTTTTCCTTTCGGAAATGGTCATCGAGCCCATCGACCAATAGGCAAACTCATCATGGCAACTGTCACACTTCGCAACGGCCGGCTGATCGGTGATTATCTCGCGCCCTACGTCATCGCCGAGCTGAATACGAGCCATTTCGGCGAGGTGGCCACGGCGCGAACCATGATCGCTCAGGCGAAAGAGGCCGGCTGCGATTGCGTGAAGTTTCAATCGTGGAGCACGGAGTCTCTTTATTCCGCCGGTTATTACCGCGAGAACGCGATCGCGAAGCGCATCGTCAACAAGTTCTCACTTGCGGATGCGAAGCTTGAAGAGCTCGCGGCCTACTGCCGGGAGATTGGCATCGACTTCGCCTCAACGCCCTATTCGCGTTACGAAGCCGAGTTCCTGGTGAAGGTCTGCGAGGTTCCCTTCATCAAAATCGCCTCGATGGAGCTGAACAATCTGCCTTATCTCCGCCATCTCGGCAGTCTCGGTGCTCCGCTGGTGCTCTCGACCGGCATGGGTTCGCTGGAGGAAATCATCCGCGCAGTCGAGGCCATCGAAGAGACCGGTAATCGGCAGATCATCATCCTGCATTGCACGTCGGTCTATCCGGCGCCGCCGGAGACCATCCGCCTTCAGAATATCCTCGGCCTGCGCAGCGAATTCCCGGCCTATCCGATCGGATATTCCGACCACAGCACGGGTATCGAGATCCCGGCCGCGTCGATCGCGCTCGGCGCATGCGTCATCGAAAAACACTTCACGCTCGACAGTTCGCGCATCGGCATGGACAACCAGATGGCGACGGAGCCCGAGGAAATGAAGGCGATGATCTCAGCCTGCCATAAGGTGCATACGGCGCTCGGCGGCACGGGACGGATCCTCGATCCTTCCGAGCGAGACCAGATACCGAAGATGCGGCGGAGCATCATCACTGCACGCGCCTTGAAGGCGGGCAGCGTCATCGGAGCACACGATCTCGATGCGAAGCGGCCGGGAACGGGCATTGCGCCGACCGAAATCGATACCGTGATCGGCAAGCGGCTGAAAGTCGACATCGATGCCGACGAGATCATCCTTCCGGAACATTTCGAGTAACTGGAAAGGTCAGCCGATGACCCCGATACAGCAATATATTCACGATATCGTGCAGGAGAAAATTTCGGCGGTCATCGATCTCGTCGACGAGAGCGGCACTCCGATCGGAAGACTCCTTCCATTGACTGTCAGCCATCTCGACGACGAAGTCATCCTCGGTAAGCTGACCGACTGGCGTAACGCCAATATGAATTTCTTCCTGACGCATTTCACCGCGACCATCGAGCGGACGAGAAGCTGGCTTGCCAATGTCGTCTTCAAGAACCCGACGCAGCTGATGTTCCTGATCTATTCGTCCGACCAGCTGATCGGCCATTTCGGCTTCAAGGACCTGACGGAGAAGGACGTGCTGCTCGACAACGCCATGCGCGGCGAGCGCGGCGGCCATCCGAAATTGCTCCAGGCCGCCGGCCGCGCGCTGATCGACTGGCTGTTCGAAAAGACCAATGTCAAAACGGTCTATGGATATGTGCTGACGACAAATGCGGCCGCGATCATGCTTAACCGGGCGATGGGCTTTGGCCTCTGGGACAAATATCCGCTCAACAAGTCCGTGACGAATGGCGAGGCTCGCTGGGACATCGGACCAAAAGGCGGAAACAGCGACGACAATTCATATTGCTATCGCGTCGAGGTCGTCCGAAGCGGTGCCTGATGCGATCCCCAGGCACTACGGTAAGCCTCGCACAAGAACGAAATCGGATACCGGAAGAGGATGAAATGCGGGCTTTTCCGCCTGTTGAAAGCCCGGCGCGTCGCAGGACGGGCGGGCGGACTTGATTAGATACTCTGGAGTTCGCTTGGGATGAAAGTCGTAATTCTCGCCGGTGGCCTTGGCTCTCGTCTTGCCGAGGAAACCAGTATCCGCCCCAAGCCTCTGGTCGAAGTCGGCGGCATGCCGATCCTCTGGCACATCATGAACATCTATGCCCATCACGGGCTCAATGATTTCATCATCTGCGCCGGCTACAAGGGCTACATGATCAAGGAATACTTCGTAAACCTTGTTCTCCATCACAGCGACGTCACCGTCGATCTCGCCTCCAACAGCATCGATTATCACGGCGGCAAGCGCCCGAACTGGCGCGTCACCGTCGTCGATACCGGCGTGCATTCGATGACCGGTGGCCGTATCGGCCGCGTACGCGACTATCTCAACCCCGGCGAACCCTTCTGCATGACTTATGGCGACGGCGTCGGCGACATCGACATCGCCTCTGAAGTCGCCTTCCATCGCAGCCACGGCTTAAAGGCGACGATGTGCGCAGTCTCCCCTCCCGGCCGCTACGGCGCCACAAACATCGAAGGAAAGTTCATCACCTCCTTTGTGGAGAAACCGAAAGGCGACGGCCAGCGTATCAATGGCGGATTTTTCGTGCTCGATCCCTCCGTGGTCGATCTCATTCCGAGCGATGACACGATTTGGGAAGCAGGGCCGCTGGAATGGCTCGCCGCCAACAACCAACTCGCCGCCTTCAAACATGACGGCTTCTGGCAGCCGATGGATACGCTTCGAGAGCGCAACCATCTGGAAGAACTCTGGAACACCGGAAAGGCGCCGTGGAAGCTATGGGCCTGACCAACTTCTGGAAAGGACGGCAGGTCTTTCTGACCGGACATACTGGCTTCAAGGGATCCTGGCTCTCCCTGTGGCTGGAACGGCTCGGCGCCGCGGTGACTGCGGTGTCTCTGGCGCCCGAGACCGGACCGTCGCTCTATCGGAAGCTCGCCCCCTGGGACGATCGCCGCCACCATATCGTCGATATCCGCGATGCCGCGGCACTTCTCGCCATCTTCAAAGGCTTCGAGCCGGAGATCGTCATTCATATGGCTGCGCAGGCGCTGGTGCGGCGCTCCTATGAGAACCCGGCCGAAACCTTCTCGACCAACGTGATGGGAACGGCAAATATCCTTGACGCGATCCGGCATACGCCATCCGTCAAGACGGTGCTGGTCATCACCTCGGACAAGGTCTACGCCAACAACGGCAGCGGCATACCTTTCGTCGAAACAGATACGCTCGGCGGCAAGGATCCCTATAGCAACTCCAAGGCCTGCACAGAACTCGTCTGCCAGAGCTATCGCGACAGTTTCTTCAAGGGACGCGATCTCAGACTCGCGACCGTGCGCGCCGGCAATGTCATCGGCGGCGGCGACTGGTCCAGGGACCGGTTGATCCCGGACTTCATCCGGGCCTTCGAGGGCGGCGAGCCGATCATGCTGCGTTATCCCGAGGCGATCCGCCCCTGGCAGCATGTGCTGGAGCCGCTCGGCGGCTATCTCGGCTTCGCCGAGGTGCTGACGGAGGAGCGCGGCAAGAATCTGCCGGACGCGCTGAATTTCGGCCCGAATCCGGAAAGCTTCGCCACGGTTTCCGAACTCGCGGAAGCGCTCGGGCGCGCGCATGACGTCGAAAATGTATGGCGGCTTGCGCCGGGCGAACATCTGCCTGAAGCGCCGGCGCTGACGCTGAGTTCGGCCCTTGCGTTCGACACCATCGGCTGGCGCCCGCGCCTCAGCCTGCAACAGACCATCGACTGGACTGCCGCCTGGTACAAGGCCAACCGCGAAGGCGAAGACATGCGCGCCTTCTCTCTCGGCCAGATCGCGGCATATGAGGAAGCAGTATCATGACAGCGCATAATTGCCGGTTTTGCGACGCTCCGTTGAAGCATCGTTTCGTCGATCTCGGCTCGACGCCGCTCGCCAATGCCTACCTGACGGAAGAGCAGCTCAACCAGCCGGAACCGTCCTATCCGCTGCGCGCCTTCGTCTGCTCCGAATGCTGGCTGGTGCAGGCCGATGCCTTTGTTCCGCCAGAAGATATCTTCAGCCACTACGCCTATTTTTCCTCTTACAGCGACAGCTGGGTGGAGCATGCGCGCCGGTTCACCATCATGGTACGGGAGCGCTTCGGCCTCGGTCCGACCTCGCAGGTCATCGAGGTGGCGAGCAATGACGGTTATCTCCTGAAGCATTTTGTCGAGGCCGCCGTGCCGGTGCTCGGCATCGAACCGGCCGAAAACGTAGCCGAAGTCGCCCGCGCCATCGGCGTGCCGACGGAGGCGCGCTTCTTCGGCAAGGCGACGGCCGCCGATCTCGTCTCGCGCGGGCAAGCCGCTGATATCGTCATCGGCAATAATGTGCTTGCCCATGTGCCTGACATCAACGACTTCGTCGGCGGGCTTTCGGCCGTGCTGAAGCCCGACGGCGTCGTCAGCGTCGAATTTCCGCATCTGCTGCGGCTGATGGAGAGCATCCAGTTCGACACCGTGTACCACGAGCATTTCTATTATCTTTCTCTGCTCGCCGTCGAAAAGGTCTTTGCCGCTCACGGCCTGAAGGTCTTCGACGTCGAGGAACTGCCGACTCATGGCGGCAGCCTGCGCATCCTCGCCTGCCGCACGACCTCGACCGCCCACGCCACCGGTCCTGCCCTTAACAAGGTACGGGCCGACGAAAAGGCCGCCGGCTTCAACAGGACCGAAACCTACGAAGCCTTCCAGAGCCGTGTCGCACCGATCAAGCAAGGCCTGCTCGCCTTCCTCAACGAAGCCAAGCGCAACGGCAAGAGTGTGGCCGCCTATGGCGCGGCCGCCAAGGGCAATACGCTTTTGAACTTCTGTGGCGTCGGCACCGACCTCATCGACTATGTCGTCGATCGCAATCCGCACAAGCAGGGCCACTACCTGCCGGGCAGCAAGCTGCCGATCTATGCGCCGGAGAAGATGGAAGAAACCCGGCCCGACTACGTGCTGATCCTGCCCTGGAACATCAAGAATGAGGTGGTTTCCGGCAACAGAGAGGTCGCCGCCTGGGGCGGACGTTTTGCCGTCGCCGTGCCTGAATTGACGGTGCTCGGATGAGGTTCTCGCCAACCGCGGTTGCAGGAGCCTTCGTCGTCGACGTCGAGGAACGCGCCGACAACCGCGGAGTGTTTGCGCGAACCTTCTGTGCGGAAAGCTTTGCCGCCCACCGGCTCGCCTCGGTCTATCCGCAGTGCAACGTCTCCCAGAATCACAAGCGCGGAACGCTGCGCGGTATGCACTACCAGGCCGATCCGAAACCGGAGTCAAAGCTCGTCAGGGCAGTACGCGGCCGGGTCTTCGACGTGGCGCTCGACCTTCGTCCGGCATCCGAGACCTACCTCAAATGGGCCGCGGTCGAACTCGACGGCGAAAAGCGCAACGCCTTCTACATTCCGGCGGGCTGCGCCCACGGGTTCCTCACTCTCGAGGACAATTGCGAACTCTTTTACCAGATGTCCGAAGTCTACGTTGCCGAACTCGCGAGGGGTGTGCGGTACGACGACCCTGAATTCGGCATCGCCTGGCCATTCGCGCCAGTCATCATCAGTGAGCGCGACGCCGCGCTCGAAAGCTATGTCAGGGGGACACTCACTTGAGCGGCATCAAACTCAGCATCTGCATTCCGACCTATAATCGCGAACCTTTCCTTCGCCATTGCCTGACCTATTGCGAAAACGACTACAAGTTCGATTTCCCCTTCGAGATCGTCGTCTGCGACAACGCCTCCACCGACGGCACACAGCAGGTGGTCGAGGAATTCATCGCCCGCGGGCTGCCGATCCGCTACTTCCGCCGTGACGAGAATGCCGGCGGCGGACCGAACTTCGCCAGCGCCTTCCGCCTCGGCAAGGGCGAATATCTCATCTATCTCGCCGACGACGACATACTGATCCCCGACGCCGTGGCCAAAACCGTCGAATATCTCGACCGAAACCCGGACGTGACCGCCGTTCAGGCGCCATGGTTCCTTTATGACGAGGTCAACAAAACCGATCTCGGGCAGTTCTTCAATCTCGAATCCGACGTGAAATTTCAGCGGGGCAGTTTCACCGAAGTCTTCCAGTTCATCTACGAACGCCACATCTTTCCCGAGATCGCGGTCTACCGCGCCTCCGCACTTCGCTCGGCCTGGGTTCCCCGGGAATTCTGTTTCTACCCGTTCTCGTTCCTCGCCCATTTCCTCGACCAGGGCGCCGTCAGCTTCCTCAAGCAGCCATTCTACCGCTCGGTCTCCAACACGGTGATCGAACGCGACCGGCCGCAAGCGGGCACCGACGAGGTGATGACGAGTTGGGACCGCTACCGCGCGGGCCTCGAATATTTCCTCTTTACCGGAGCCAAGCGTGGCGCGATCCACCTCACGGCGGAGACCCGGCTTCAATATGAAGAAAAGTGCAAGATCTTCACTCTCAACCGCATGGCTGTCGCCTTTCGCTTCTGGGCGATGCGCAAGAACTTCCTCAAAGCATATGAACTCTACGTCCGGATCGTCTGGGGCGGCATTGTCGATCACCCCGAGATCCGGCCCTTCCGCGACCGCCTGCCGCTGATGGTCGTGATCCAGACACTCGTCGGCGAAGTGAACGGCGCGATCGGCGTCAACGCGCTGCTGCTCGCCGGTTTCACGGAAACGCCCGCTCTAGAGGCACTGATGCGCGAACTCGGCCTCAAGCCGCGCGTGAAAGTGACGACGGAAATCGGTGCCGATCCGATCGAGACGACGGCGGTCTTCGTCGCCGACGGCAGCGACCGAGACTATTTTGTCTCGCTCGGCTACCTGCCTGGCATCGTCCTGCACGAACACGACCTCGCCCGGCATGTGATCATGTAAGCCTCAAGTCACGTGAGCCCCGGGACGAGTTTCAGGCGCCAAATTTATCCGATTTCCATTTCACTCAGAAGAAGCAGCGGCATGAGCAACAGGATCTTCTACACCAAGCCATCCATCACCCAGCTCGAAACGGACTACGCGGCGGATGCCGCCGCCACCGGCTGGGGCGCACGCTGCTACGATTATCTCAACCGCTTCGAGCACGACTTCAAAACCTATCTCGGCAGCGGCTTTGCAATCGCCACGTCGAGCTGCACCGGCGCCATGCATATGGGGCTTGCAGCGCTCGGCGTCGGCGCCGGCGACGAAGTGATCCTTGCCGATACGAACTGGGTCGCGACTGTCTCGCCGATCGTTCATCTCGGTGCCACACCTGTCTTCGTCGATGTGCTTACCGACACCTGGTGCATCGATCCTGAGCAGGTCGAGCGCCATATTACGCCGAAGACCAAGGCGATCATCGCGACACATCTCTACGGCAACCTTTGCGACATGGATGCGCTGCTGCAGATCAGCAAACGCACCGGCATTCCCGTCATCGAAGACGCCGCCGAAGCGATCGGCTCCGTCTGGCACGGCCGCCGCGCCGGCTCGATGGGCGCCTTCGGTACCTTCTCCTTCCACGGCACCAAGACGCTGACGACGGGCGAAGGCGGCATGTTCGTCACCAATGACGCCGCCCTTTACGAGCGCGTGCTGACGCTCAGCAATCATGGACGCGCCCGCGGCCAGACGAAGCAATTCTGGCCGGATGCGATCGGCTTCAAATACAAGATGTCGAATATTCAGGCGGCCATCGGCTGCGCCCAGCTCGAGCGTATCGATGAACTCGTCAATCGCAAGCGCGAAATTCTGGCTTCCTATATGATCCGGCTTTCGACCCTACCCGGCATCACAATGAATCCGGAATATACCGGCACGGTCAACGGCGCTTGGATGCCAACAGCAGTCTTCCATCCCTCGACCGGCATCACCCGCGAGATGCTGCAGCAGGCTTTTGATGCGGCGAATACCGACGCACGCGTCTTCTTCTATCCGCTCTCCAGCCTCGCGATGTTCGAGGACCGACCGGAAAACCTCAACGCCTGGAGCATTCCAGGACGGGCGATCAACCTGCCGAGCTATCATGACATGAGCGAGGCCGATATCGAGCGAGTGGCGGCAACGCTGGTCAATCTCGCCTCGACTCGAATGTATCACAACAGCATGACATTGCGGCAGCAGGCCTGAAAAGGCCTTACCGCACCGGCTGATAGTGGCCGCGCAGCGGAACCTTTTCGCCCATGGTGACGAAGCCGTCGCGGTCGCAGACGTACATCAGCGTCGGCATGCCGCCAGAGCGGAAGATTTCGTCATAGCGCCGGCGGATCTGGACGGTCTCGGTGCGGCAATTATAGGATTCCTCTTCCTTCTTGTCCGGCTGCGCCTTGACGCCGGGAAGGCCCTTGTAGGGATAGAGGGGTTGAACAGTCGAATCCACGGATTTCGTCCAGTCGACAGCGAAGGCTGACGCTGGGGCGAGACTGAACAGGACGCCGATGGATATCAGAAGCAACAGCCGCATGGGAATTCTCCTGCGGCGACAAACCGCTTCTCCTGCATGTAGGAAAACCGACGGCCAGCATCAAGCCGCCGCGGCGGGGGATTTCCTGAAATAGCCTCTGATGACGGAGTGGCCGAAGAGACCGGCGAGGATGGCAAAGGCGGCACCCAGGAAGAACCCGGCGAGGAAGCCGCCGATGATGCCGGCGACCATCAAGATCTTCTTCCCCGGACCATCGGCCTTGACCGGCGGTTCGGCCGGAGAGATGACGCGGATGTTGCTCTTGCTGAGGTTCTGCTCCTCGCTCGTCTGGCTCGAGCGCTTGAGCACCGTTTCGTAGATATCGCGCGCCGCCGTCGCCTTGCGCTGCAATTCGTTCAGCTCCACCTGCTTGTCCGAGGTCGTCGCCTGCAGCGCCTTCTGAACGGCGAGTTCCTTGGCGACGCTGTCCTCGGCAGCCTTGGCCTGCTCGTATTCGCCCTTTGCCGAGGTGGCGAGGCGCTGCAATTCGCCCCTGATTTCGCCTGCTATGCTCTGCAGCGAGGAGCGCGCCGCCTGCAGGCGCGGATGACGCGTGCCCATCTGGCTTTCGAGGCTGCCGACGGCGGCGGCCTGGGCGGCATATTGCTGACGCAAGCTGACGAGCGGCGAGGTGACGCCGCCCTCCGCCTGGTTGCCGGCAACGATGTCCTCGACGCGCAGATTGGCGACGGCATCGGCGCGGGCCTTCGCCTGGATGGTCTTTTCCTGCGCCGTCACCAGCAGCGTGTTCAGCGAGACGAGGCGCTGGTCGGAGATCAGGTTGCCTTCGGTCGCGGCCATGTCGTTGTCGGCCCGAAAGGTTTCGACCGCCTGCTCGGCCTCCAGCACCTTCTGACGCAGGTCGGCAAGGCGTCCGTCGAGCGTCGAAGAGGTGTTTTCGTAGAGGCCGTTCGAAGCGCTGTTTTCCTCCTCGGTAAAGGAGGTGACGACCTGGTTGGCAAGCCTTGCCGATTTTTCGGGATCGTTGGTCGTCGCGGCGAGCGAAACGACATAGGTGCCGGTCTGGCGGGTGATGACAAGCGCTTTCTGCAGGGCGCCGATCACGGCCGCGCCATCCGTCCTGCCGCCGTTAAATTCCGGATCCCGGTCGAGCTTCATCGCCTCGACGACGCGGCGCAGCACATTGCCCGAGGTCAGAATCTGCACCTGGCTGTCGATCAGGGCCGAGATCATGTCCGGCGATGGGCCTGAAGATTGCGCGCCGGCCTCGGCAAGGCCGATCTGACGCGGATCGAAATAAAGGCTGCTGACGGCAGTGAATTTCTGGCCGATCAGCGGCGCCACCACGCCGCCCCCGACGGCTCCAAACAGGGCCAGCACAAACACCACCAGCCGGCGGCTCCAGATCGCCGCGATGCTGGAGCGGAGGTCGAGAAGCGGGGCGGCGGGCGCGGATGTGCTCTGCTGCGGCACATTGGCCGCAGGCGGTTCTGGGGCCGCAGGCGGCTCGACGGCAGCTGCGGGCGGCGGCTCGGATCGACGGATGTCTGCAACCCGTGCCGACGGCGGCACAAAAGGCGGCGGGGCGGGTTGGGGTTCGGGACGGGCGAAATCATCCGGACGAATAACGGGACTGCGCGGGCGCACGCCTTCCGACGCAGTCGGAGACGGCTCGTAACTCCGCCAGCCGGGCAGCCGGCTTACCCTGTTCCTGTCATACTGACTCATACGCGCACTCGTATCCCGCCCAGCGTGAAAGACTGAAGCCAAGGTGCGGAGACTTTAGAAATTCTTAGCTAACGGACCGTTAAGATAGGTGCAGCGAAGTCGATGTTGCGATTTTGCCGTGATTGCGAGGATAGCCATGAGGACGACACGACATCTGGTGGCGCTGCTGCTTGCGGCCGCCCTCATGCCGTCGCCGGTCTTTGCGGCCGGCGCGCCGTGTTATCGCGGCGTCAATCTGTCCGGCGGCGAATATAGCGAGCGCGGCGCCATCTACGGCACGAACTACATCTATCCGAGCGAGCAGACGATCCGCTATTTCGCCGAAAAGGGCATGACGATCATTCGGCTGCCCTTCCGCTGGGAGCGGCTGCAGCCGGCGCTCGGCGGGCGGCTGGACGAGGACGAATTCAAGCGGATCAAGGAAACGGTCGGCCTGATCCGAAAGCAGGGCATGGCCGTTCTGCTCGACCCGCATAATTTCGGCTATTACGACAAGGCGCAGGTCGGCACCGCGCCGGCGACGGACGCCGCATTCGCCGACTTCTGGGCAAGGCTCGCGGTCGAATTCGCCAATGAGGACGGCGTTCTCTTCGGCCTGATGAACGAGCCGCACGACGTCAAGGCGACGGACTGGCTCGATGCCGCCAACGCGGCGATCCGCGCCATCCGCGCCGTCGGCGCTCGCAACCTCATCCTCGTGCCGGGTACCGCCTGGAGCGGCGCTCACAGCTGGGAGGAGGATGTGATCGGCGGTGCCAACGGCACGGTCATGCTCGGCGTGCGCGATCCGCTCGATTTCTACGCTTACGAGGTCCACCAATATCTCGACGTCGATTCGTCGGGAACCCATGCCACCTGCGAAGGCGCCACCGCCGCGGTCGAGGCCATCGCCGGCGTCACCGCCTGGCTGAAGCGAAACCATAAACGCGGTTTTCTTGGCGAATTCGGCGGCTCCGGCGATAAGGACTGCATGAGCGGCCTGACCAAGATCTACGCCACCATGTCCGACAACAGCGATGTCTGGCTCGGCTGGTCCTATTGGGCGGCGGGCGAATGGTGGCCGGCGGACGAAGCTTTCAACGTTCAGCCGGGCAAGGGTACCGAGCGACCGCAGATGCGGCTTCTCGCCGCGTCGGTGAAAGCCGATGCCGGCGCCTGCACCGCCGTCAAGCCTGCGGGGAACTGACCGTGGCGGCCGTCGATCAGAAGGCAGCGAGTTTCGCCGTGGCGGGCAACCGCCTCGAGGCGGCCGGGGGAACGTCGCGCATCGACCATCCGGTGCTCTGGCTCGGCCTGCTTTCGATGCTCTATAACGGCATTCTTGCCTTCATCAACCACAACATCATGCCGCTGTCGATGACGCATGTCGCCGCCAGCGAAGGCCTGATTCTGGCAGGCGCCATCATCTACATCCTCCATAAGGGGATCTACGAGACGGATCTGCCGGCCTTCCTGTTCCTGCTGTTCACGCTTGTCGTGACCGTCTATGTCAGCGTGCTCAACCGCATGCCGTTCGTCGATCATTTCCGCAACGTGCTGATCATCTTCTGCTTTACCGGCCTCGGCGGCTGGAGCAACGAGAGAACGATGAAGCTGGCCTTCCGCTGGGCAAGCCTCGTCGTGCTGATCTTCCTGATCTTCGAGATCATCAGCGTGCCTTTCTATGTCAGCATCGTGCATCCGTCCGATTATTTCGCCAATACGCGCGGGCTGCTGCCGCTGAGCTACAACAAGACGGGCCTTTTCCAGAATGCGCTCGGCTTTCCCGAGCGCTTTTCCTTCGGCATCATCGACCATCGCTCGTCGTCGATTTTCCTCGAACAGGTGTCGCTTGCCAATTTTTGCGGCGTGATCGCGATCTACCTGATTTCCATGTGGGAAAGATTGGGGTGCTGGGACCGGCTGCTCTTCATCAGCACGGCGGTGCTGATCCTGGTGACGAACGATACACGCACCATGCTGATCTTCTGTTTTGCCTGTATCGTCGGCTATTTCGTCTTTCCGAAGATCCCGCGGAATTTCAATCTGGCGCTGATGCCGCTGATCGTCGTCGCAGGTTTCGTCGTCTATACCCTCAAACCCAATGCGACGGGCGACAATTTCACCGGCCGCATCAATCTGACGATGAAGAAGATCATGGAGCTCGATCCTCTCGCCGTGCTCGGGCTTTCGGTCGACAGGGTCGCCGAGTTCGCCGACAGCGGCTATGTCTATCTGATCTACGCGGCGACGATCTTCGGCGTCGTCGCTCTCTGGCTGTTCGTCTGCCTCTTCCCCGCCGGGCGTACGGCGGCGCAGCGGCGCTGCGCCCATTCACTTTCTCTTTTCATTTTTCTGAATATGATGATCGGGGGGACCGCCGTTTTCTCGATGAAGATCGCCGGCCTCTTGTGGTTCGTCGTCGGATATATGCGCTTCCACGACAGCCCACGCATCCGACAGGGTCGTGCGGTAGATGTACTGAGTTGACCGCAGCGGCACGGTAAACGCGACCGCGCGAGCCCGAGGAGCAAGACATCAGATGCTTGTCCAGCTTCAATATCTGCGCGCGGTTGCGGCGCTGATGGTTGTTTATTTCCATGCGATATTGCAGCTTGCCAAGGTCAATCCCGCCGTCGATGCCACGGCTTTTCTTTATGGCGAAACCGGCGTCGACATCTTCTTCGTCCTCAGCGGTTTCGTGATGTGGCTGACGACGAGCGGGCGCGCGATCAGCCCCATCGATTTCGCCCGCCGCCGCATCAGGAGGATCGTCCCGCTCTATTGGCTGGCAACATTGTTTTCGGCTGTCGTGGCGCTGGCGGCCCCGTCATTGTTGAAATCGACGGTGTTCGACCTTCCGCATCTCATCGCCTCGCTGCTCTTTCTGCCATGGGCCAATGCCGCCGATCCAAGCACGATCACCCCCGTCGTCGTGCCGGGCTGGACACTGAATTACGAGATGTTCTTCTATTTCATCTTTGCGCTGCTGCTGCCGCTCTCGGAAACCCGCCGGATTCCAGTAATGTTTGCCGTCTTTGCGGTGATCCTGATTGCCTGCCGGGTGCTGCCGGAAACGACGGCCACCCGGTTCTACGGCGAACCGATCATGCTGGAGTTCCTCGCCGGCGTCGTGCTCGGCTGGCTTTACGGGCAGAAGGTGCTTCTTCCGAACCGGTGGGCATGGGCGGCACTGGCCACGGGTTTTGTGTTCCTCTTCATCAACGAAGCGCTGATGCCGCCGGAGAGCCGGTTCTACGCCTGGGGAATTCCGGCGATCTTCATCATCTACGGGGCAGTTTCCATCGACTTTTCCCGGCTGCCCTTTCTGGGATGGCTGAACTATCTCGGCGACTGCTCCTACAGCATCTATATCACCCACGCTTTCACGCTCGCTTTCCTGAGGGTGGCTTCGGACCGCCTGCCGCTCGGCATCCTGCAGCAGCCGGTGCTCTTCGTGATCCTGTCGCTGGTGCTGTCGTCAATCGGCGGCGCAATCATTCATGAAATCACCACGCCGCGCCGGAAGGTCGCCGTGGCAAGCCGTCCGCCGGCCTAACCCTTCGGATCCACTTTCCGTCCTTCACATGCTTGGTTTCCCGCCTCCCGATGTCGCAAATTGCTCATCAGCTTTCAGCGACATGCTTTAATTTCATTCACTGAAGGCGAGAATACACATCCGTGCGGCGCTGGCGGCACAGCGTTTTGAGCAACTTCTCCTAAGCTGATCCGGCGATGAGAGAACTTGCAGGAACGTGATGGTTTATCTTGCAATTTGTCGCATAAATGAAAGTGCGCCGGCCTATTCGCGGCACGGGCTTTGATCTAAGCACGGGCTGCGGCCTCCAAGAGGGAAGAGGGAGAGACATGAAAAGCTATGTGTTGACGGTATCCTGCAAATCGACGCGCGGCATCGTTGCGGCGATTTCGAGCTATCTGGCCGAGAAGGGCTGCAACATCATCGACAGCTCGCAGTTCGATGACCTCGATACCGGCAGGTTCTTCATGCGCGTCAGCTTCATTTCCGAGGAAGGACTTTCCGGTTCCGCGATCAGCGCCGATTTTGCTGCCGTCGCCGCGCCCTTCGAGATGGAGTACGAATTCCACGACAGCGAGAGCCGCATGAAGGTGCTCTTGATGGTGTCGCGCTTCGGCCATTGCCTCAACGACCTGCTCTACCGCTGGAAGATCGGCGCCCTGCCGATCGATATCGTCGGCGTCGTCTCCAACCATTTCGACTACCAGAAGGTCGTGGTCAATCACGACATCCCCTTCCACCACATTAAGGTGACGAAGGAGAACAAACCGCAGGCGGAAGCCCAGCTCGTCGATCTCGTCGAGCAGACCGGCACCGAACTGATCGTGCTCGCCCGCTACATGCAGGTTCTCTCCGACCAGCTCTGCAAGCAGATGTCGGGCAAGATCATCAACATCCACCATTCCTTCCTGCCGAGCTTCAAGGGCGCCAACCCTTACAAGCAAGCCTATCAGCGCGGCGTCAAGCTGATCGGCGCGACCGCCCATTACGTCACCGCCGATCTCGACGAAGGCCCGATCATCGAGCAGGACACCGCCCGCATCACCCATGCGCAGTCGCCCGACGACTATGTCTCGATCGGCCGCGATGTCGAAAGCCAGGTGCTGGCGCGCGCCATCCACGCCCATATCCACCACCGCACCTTCATCAACGGCAACCGCACCGTCGTCTTCCCGGCAAGCCCCGGAAGCTACGCCTCCGAACGCATGGGGTGAGTCGGCCGAGGCCGCGCATCTCTTTTGCTGGCAGACAACAATCTCCCGTTGCCTGCCAGCGGCAAGTATTTGATTATCGCGCTTAAGGGGTAATCGAATCATGCTGCGGGAGGGGTGTCATGACCGACGAGGCGCTTGTGGATCGCATGACGCTGCCGCGTCCCGACGTCACCGTTGCTGACGCGGAAGAAATCCTTCTTGCCCATTACAGCCTGACCGGCACGCTCGCCGAACTCGGCAGCCAGCAGGATCGGAACTACCGCGTCGACAGCGATCGCGGTCGATACGTCCTGAAGATCTGCCATGCCGCCTACGAGGTCCGCGAGCTCGAAGCGCAGAATGCCGCGCTCGATCATCTCAAGAGCCGAGAGGATGCGCCACGCGTTCCGAAGGTGATCGCCGCGAATGACGGGCGGGAAATTGTCGTCCTTACCGTGCGCGGGCGGGGCTATCAGGTCCGGCTGCTGGAATATCTGGAAGGCCAGGGACTGACGGAGATGAGATATCTGGCGCCGGCGTCCGTCGCGGCGCTTGGCGCGCTCTGCGCGAGGCTGGCGCAGGCGCTTGCCGATTTCGACCATCCGGGCCTCGACCGCAGCCTGCAGTGGGATTTACGACGCGCCGGCCCTGTCGCCGTACAGCTGCTGTCCGCCATCACCGACAGCGCTGCCCGTGACCGGATCGCCAAAACCATGGTGATGGCCGTTCGCCGCATCCAGCCCCTGGCGCCGTCGCTTCGGCTCCAGGCCGTCCATCACGACGTCACCGGCGACAATGTCGTCGGCCATTGCGACGCCCAAGGCCACACGATCCCCGATGGCGTGATCGATTTCGGCGACATCATCCGCGGTTGGCTGGTCGGCGACCTTGCCGTCACCTGCGCTTCGCTGCTGCATCAGGCGAATGGCGATCCCTTTCATATCCTGCCCGCCGTCACCGCCTATCAGGCGATCTATCCGCTGAGCGACGACGAGCTGAAGGCGCTCTGGCCGTTGATCGTCGCGCGCGCGGTCATCCTCGTCGCCAGCAGCGAACAGCAGATGTCGATCGATCCTGATAACGATTACGTCCGCAGCAATCTCGACCGCGAGCGGGCGATCTTCGATACGGTGATGTCGGTTCCGTTCGAGCTCATGGAAGCTGCAATCCTCAAGGCGGCCGGCGCAGATGTCGCCGCCCCGTCGGCATCAGCATGGCTGCCCTTGCTGCCCGATGTCGATCCCGCCACGATCGCCTATGTCGACCTTGGCGTACAAAGTACGCATTTTTCCGCCGGCAACTGGCTGGACGCCGATATGGACTGGCGGCTGCTTGCCCGGGCTGCAACCGAAAGCGGCACGGCGGCGACGCGCTATGGTGAATATCGGCTTTCCCGCACTGCGCTCGGAAACGACGCGGGACAGGCGACCTTCGCCCTGCATGTCGACATCTGCCTTGCCGCAGGAAGCGCGGTCGCGGCACCCTTTGCTGGCCGCATCGGCTGGAAGGACCAGCATCTGACACTGACGGATGACAGCATGACCCTGCATCTCGATGGACTCAACCCCTTGGTCGAGGATGGCGTCGTGCTTGCCGCCGGCGATCCGCTCGGTTCGGTTTTCGGTGAAGCGTCGTCGCTCGGCGGCCTACGCCTCCAGCTCTGCAGCGTCGCAGGCCTCGAACCGCCGCTCTTTGCCATGCCGCGCAAGGCGCCGGCCTGGTCGGTGCTCTGCCCTTCGCCTTCATCCCTTCTCAGCACGGGCGCGGATGCGCCGCGACCGGAGACCATTGAACTGCTCGTCAGGCGGCAGGCCCATCTCGCCAGCGCCCAGAAGAACTATTATGCCGCGCCGCCGCAGATCGAGCGCGGCTGGAAGGAGCACCTGTTCGATGTCGAGGGCCGCGCCTATCTCGACATGGTCAACAATGTCACGATCCTCGGTCACGGCCATCCCAGGATGGCGGCGGCAATCAGCGCTCAATGGCTGCGGCTCAATACGAATTCACGCTTCCACTATGCGGCGATTGCGGAATTTTCCGAACGTCTCGCGGCGCTCGCGCCTGATGGCCTCGACGCCGTCTTCCTCGTCAACAGCGGCTCTGAGGCGAACGATCTGGCGATTCGGTTGGCGCGGGCCCATAGCGGCGCCCGCAACATGCTCTGCCTGCTCGAAGCCTATCATGGCTGGTCGGCGGCGAGCGATGCCGTCTCCACTTCGATCGCCGACAACCCGCTGGCGCTGACCACCCGACCGGATTGGGTGCGTGCGGCCGTTTCGCCGAATACCTATCGCGGCGCGTTTCGCGGACCCGACACAGCGGCGAGCTATCTGGCCGCCGTCAAGCCGATGCTCGAGACGATCGACGCCGGCGGCCAGGGCCTTGCCGGTTTCATCTGCGAATCGGTCTACGGCAATGCCGGCGGCATTCCGTTGCCGGAAGGGTATCTGAAGGAGATCTATGCCGAGGTGCGCGCCCGCAGCGGGCTCTGCATCGCCGACGAGGTGCAGGTCGGTTACGGCAGGCTCGGCCATTATTTCTGGGGCTTCGAACAGCAGGGGGTCGTGCCCGATATCATCACCATCGCCAAGGGCATGGGCAATGGCCATCCGCTCGGCGCCGTCATCACCAGACGGGAGATTGCGCAGTCGCTGGAGAAGGAAGGGCCTTTCTTCTCCTCCACCGGCGGCAGCCCGGTCAGCTGCGTCGCCGGCATGACGGTGCTCGATATCATGGCCGAGGAGAAGCTGCAGGAAAATGCCCGAACGGTCGGCGACCATCTGAAGGCGCGACTTGCCGCGCTGATCGACCGGCACCCGATCGCCGGCGCCGTCCACGGCATGGGTCTCTATCTCGGCCTGGAATTCGTCCGCGACAGAACGACGCTGGAGCCGGCGACGGAAGAGACGGCGGCGATCTGCGACCGCCTTCTCGACCTCGGTATCATTATGCAGCCGACCGGCGATCACCAAAATGTGCTGAAGATCAAGCCGCCGCTCTGCCTCAGCATCGAAAGCGCGGATTTCTTCGCAGACATGCTGGAAAAGGTGCTCCAGGAAGGCTGGTGATCCATGCTTTCGGGCGTTAACCAAATCGATCATTTCGAGGCATCTCGATTTTTAGCGACGAGGCCCATTGTCGGAATCAGACAGGCTTCCTATTTCTGCTGCGGCGATCGAAAGAGTTTCGATTCTGTCATGCGAATTTTACGAAGAGCTGATATGTTTCCTTCTGTAAGTTCGGGCCAGGCTGGAATGAATTTTTTCGGATCGTCGATATTTTGACACGTTTCGGAATATGTTTCCGACAGGCTATCGGTTAATTTCTACTAAGTTAGTAGACATTGAAGACAGCCATCACCGGCCCCGGGCTCTTCCGGGACCATCGAGCGCAACGCCAACGAAAGGAAACGAGACATGATAGACATCGAAATTCTCGCCACTCTCCTTGGGCGATCTGTGCTTGGCAATGACCGTCCGGGCGCCCTCTCCCGCCCGAACTGTCGAATGTGACGTTCGTCCTCCTTTCAACGGTACCAGACAAGTCAATTCGCCATGGCTGCGCATGCCCGCGCGGCAGGAGTTCTATCTATGAAGAAGCAAGTTATCGAATATGCTGGCGTTCCCGTCGGCATCGTTATCCCCGACGAAGACCGGCTGAAGTTCATCGCCGTGAAATTCCATGTCCACGACCTCGATGAGCAGCGGTTCGGTTCGCCCGACGAGGTGCGGCTGGCCATCCACGACCTGATGACCCGCCGTCATCCGAAGCCGCTTCATGCCTGACGGCATGCGGCCGCTACCGACTTTCGCGGCTTTTCTGATGTGACCGGTCCTGCCAAAAGGGCCGGTCTTGTTTTTTGCGGGCAATTGCAGTCCTATCGGCCGGATCAGCGCCACCAGGATCAGCCCTTGCCCGATCTTCTCAATCTGCTCACCGATATCGAAGGCGTTTCCGTCGGCCATGCGACCAACCTCGCGCTGGGATCCGGCGTCACGGTCATCGTCTTCGACGAGCCGGCGGTCGCATCCGGCACGGTGCTCGGCGGCGCGCCGGGCGGACGCGACACCAGTCTGCTCGACCCGTCGATGACTGTCAGTGCCGTCGATGCCTTCGTGCTCTCGGGCGGCTCGGCCTTCGGGCTCGATGCAGCCGGCGGCGTGCAGGCCGGCTTGCGCGAAGCCGGCCGCGGCTTTGCCGTGGGTACGGTGCGAATACCGATCGTGCCGCAAGCGATCCTGATGGACTTGCTGAATGGCGGCGACAAGGATTGGGGCCTTCACTCCCCCTATCGTGAGATGGGTTATGCGGCATTGAAGGCCGCGACGAAGGGCGTATTTCCGCTCGGCACCGCCGGCGCCGGCACCGGGGCGACGACGGCCACCTTCAAGGGCGGGCTCGGCTCGGCCAGTGCCGTCAGCAGCGCCGGCCATCGCATCGCTGCGATCGTCGCCGTCAATGCGCTCGGTTCGGCAACGATCGGCGACGGGCCGCATTTCTGGGCGGCACCCTTCGAGAAATATGGCGAATTCGGCGGGCTCGGCATGCCTGCGACGACCGATCACCGGATGCGGCTCAAGGGGATGACTACGCCGGCAACGACGATCGGCGCGGTCGTCACCGACGCGCAGTTGACGAAGGCGGAAGCGCATCGGCTTTCACTTGCCGGTCATGACGGCCTTGCCCGGGCGCTGCTGCCGGCCCATCTGCCGCTCGACGGCGATACCGTCTTTGCCGCTTCGACGGCCAAACATTCAAGAAATGACATGGCAAGCCTGATGGAGCTTTGCCACCTCGCCACTATCGTCATGGCGCGGGCGATCGCGCGCGGCGTCTATATGGCGAGCGCCCTTCCGGCGGAAGGCGGACAAATAGCATGGCAAGACCGCTATGCTGAACGCCATTGATTGAATAGGGTCTCAACCTGATAGAATGGCGGAGATAAGTGAATGCAGATCCTGCCGCTGATGTATTTTCGACGAGCTGGTGAGAACCAAATCATGTGCCGGGGGATATGATCAACAAAGTTTCGTTTGCGTCTTCGGCGCGCTTCATCAAGCGGCTTTCCCTCGTTGCTGCGTTATCGGCCGGTCTCGTAGTGACGGCAATGACACCGGCGGAAGCGGCCAAGACCACCCTCAATCTCGGCATGAGCGTCGAACCAACAGGCCTCGACCCGACGATCGCCGCGCCGGTCGCGATCGGCCAGGTCACCTGGCAGAATGTATTCGAGGGGCTGGTGACGATCGATCAGACCGGCAAGGTCCAGCCGCAGCTGGCAAAGAGCTGGGAGATTTCGGCCGATGGCCTGATCTATACCTTCAAGCTGCGGACCGGCGTCAAATTTCATGACGGCGAAGCCTTCGATGCCGCCGCCGCCAAATTTACGCTCGACCGCGCCCGCGGGACGGATTCAGTCAATCCGCAGAAGCGCTTCTTCGCCTCGATCGCCTCGATCGAGACGCCGGATGCCGAAACGCTGGTGCTGCATCTCTCGGCGCCGACCGGCAGCCTGATCTACTGGCTGGGCTGGCCGGCATCTGTCATCGTCGCCCCGAAGACGGCCGACAACGACAAGGTCATGCCGATCGGCACCGGTCCCTTCAAGTTCGTCAGCTGGACGAAGGGCGACAGGGTCGAACTCATCAGGAATGGCGACTACTGGAACAAGGATGCCTCTGCCAAGCTCGAGAAGGTGACCTTCCGTTTCATCCCCGATCCGCAGGCGCAGGCGGCCGCGCTGAAATCGGGCGATCTCGATACCTTTCCGGAATTTGCCGCGCCCGAGCTGATGAGTTCCTTCGACGGCGATGCCAGGCTCATCACCAAGGTCGGCAATACCGAACTCAAGGTCATCGCCGGCATGAACAATGCCAAGAAGCCCTTCGACGACAAGCGCGTCCGCCAGGCGCTGATGATGGCGATCGACCGGCAGACGGTGATCGACGGCGCATGGTCCGGCCTTGGCACGCCGATCGGCAGCCATTACACGCCGAACGATCCGGGCTACCAGGACATGACCGGCGTCCTGCCCTATGATGTCGAAAAGGCGAAGGCGCTGCTGGCCGAAGCCGGCTATCCCAACGGCTTCACCTTCACGATCAAATCACCGCAGATGGCCTATGCGCCGCGCAGCGCCCAGGTGATGCAGGCAATGTTTGCCGAAATCGGCGTGACGATGAATATCGAGCCGACCGAATTTCCGGCGAAATGGGTCCAGGACGTTATGAAGGATCGCAACTTCGACATGACGATCGTCGCTCATGCCGAACCGCTCGACATCGACATCTACGCACGCGATCCCTATTATTTCAACTACAGGAACCCGGCCTTCGATGCGCTGATGAAGAAGGTCCAGGAGACCGCCGATCCCGCCGCACAAAATGCGGTTTACGGCGAGGCGCAGAAGATTCTCGCCGAGGACGTGCCGGCGCTCTACCTCTTCGTCATGCCGAAACTCGGCGTCTGGGACAGGAAGCTGAAGGGGCTGTGGGAGAACGAGCCGATTCCGTCGAATGTGCTGTCGGGGGTTTCCTGGGAGGAGTGAGCGGCGGGCCTGGTGGGGACGCGAAAAAGAGGATGGCCTTGGACAGATCCGAGATGTATTTGGCCGATAGAGCGCGCAGCCCTTTCCCTGGCTCGCTAAGCCCGTTCAGCCGGGACCGACATGGTTTGATTTCGCTGGATGGCACTCCTGGCGTCAGCGCTTTCGATGACTCCTTCCACCCACCCCGCCCTCCGTCATGCTCGGCCTTGAGCCGATCATCCACACGGCATCCACCAGCAGCCGCGACATGGATCCTCGGCTCAAGGCCGAGGATGACGGAGACTGGGGTTGACCTTCTCGCCAAACTCAACGTCAGCCCATGGGAGAGCCGCCGTGCCACCTCGGCAGCGCAGCCCACATGATCGCCCTCCTCGCCCGCCGCTTCGCCGGTCTCCTCGTCACCCTCCTGATCGTCTCACTGCTGATATTCACCGTCATGGATCTCCTGCCCGGCGATCCAGCCTCGATCATGCTCGGCACCTCGGCAAGCCCGGAAACGCTGGCGGCGCTGCGTCACGAGCTCGGTCTCGACCAGCCGCTCATCCTGCGTTACGGGCAATGGCTGGCTGGCGTGGTGTGGGGCAATCTCGGCCAATCCTATACCTATGGCGTTCCCGTTGCGGGACTGATCGTCGAGCGGCTGGCGGTGACGCTGCCGCTGGCGCTGATGGCAATCGTACTGTCGGTGGCGATTGCGCTGCCGCTCGGCGTGCTGGCCGCTTCGCGCCGCGGCGGTGTCTTCGCTGTCATCGCAACGCTGTTTTCGCAAATCAGCATCGCCGTGCCCGCCTTCTGGGTGGCGCTGCTCTTGATCATGCTTTTTTCGACGATGCTCGGACTGATGCCGGCCGGCGGCTTTCCGGGGTGGGGCGCCGGTCTTCTGCCGGCGGTGCAGGCGCTTGTCATGCCGGCCGTGGCGCTGGCGCTGCCGCAGGCGGGGGTGTTGACGCGCGTCGCACGTTCGGCGGTGCTCGAAACGATGCATGAGGATTTTGCCCGCACCGCCGTCGCCAAGGGACTGTCACGCAGTGCGGTACTGTGGCGACATGTCGTGCCTAATGCGCTGATCCCGATTCTGACGATGATCGGGCTGCAATTCACCTTTCTTGTCGCCGGCGCGGTGCTGGTGGAAAACGTCTTCTACCTGCCGGGTCTCGGGAGGCTCGCCCTTCAGGCACTCTCCCAGCGCGACGTCATCGTGATGCAGGACGTCGTGCTGTTCTTCGCGGGCTTGGTCATCGTGGTGAATTTCATCGTCGATCTCTCCTATCTGGCGATCGATCCCAGGATGAGGAAGGCGGCCTGAAGCATGACTTCCGTCATTTCCGCCACCATCATCAGCCGCCGGGGTTTAAAACTTAGCCGGCGAATTAACTTGATATCCGGAGCGGTGATCATTGGCCTGCTGGTCGCCGTTGCGCTGCTGTCGCTCGCATGGACACCCTTGCCGCCGGCGAAGATGCAGATCATCCATAAACTGCAGCCGCCGCTCGCCTTCGGCCTGCTTGGCACGGATCAGTTCGGCCGCGACGTGGCCTCGATGCTGATGGCGGGATGCTGGAACTCCCTATCGGTCGCCATTACCGCGGTTGCGATCGGCGGGACGCTCGGCTCGATATCAGGCATCTCCGCCGCGGCGATCCGGGGTCCGGCCGAAGCGCTGCTGATGCGCATCTGCGACGTCATCTTCGCCTTGCCGCCGATCCTGTCGGCGATGGTGCTCGGCGCCTTTCTCGGGCCCGGGCGGTTCACCGCGATCACAGCGATCGCCGTCTTCATGATCCCGGTCTTTGCACGGGTGACGCTGGCGACCTCGCTGCAGGCCTGGAGCCGCGATTATGTGACGGCGGCGCGCGCGATCGGCAATACGCGCCTGACCATTTCGCTGCGCCATGTGCTGCCGAACATCATCGGCCAGATCATCGTGCATGGGACAATCCAGCTCGGGCTGGCGATCCTGACCGAAGCCGGCCTCAGCTTTCTCGGGCTCGGCATGGCGCCGCCGGCGCCGACATGGGGCCGGATGCTTGCGGATGCGCAAACCTATCTGGCGCTGGCCCCCTGGCTGGCGGTCCTGCCCGGCCTTGCCATCGCGCTCACCGTCCTCGGCTTCAACATGCTCGGCGACGGGTTGCGCGATCTTCTCGATCCACGCGAGGCGAGCCGCTGATGGCCGAAACCGACCTTACCATCCGTGAACTCAGGCGACGCTTCGCCGACAAGAGCCTCTCGCCGCTCGAATACTGGCTCTCCCTCGAAGACCATATCGCCGCCTGGGAGCCGTCGATTTCAGCACTCTACCTCTACGACCCGGAGGCGGCGCGCGTGCAGGCGAAAGCTTCGACGGAGCGCTGGGCGAAGGGACGAACGCTCGGCACGCTCGACGGCGTCCCGGCAACGCTGAAAGAACTGATCGCGACGGAGGGCCAGCCGGTGCCACTCGGCACCAGAGCGGTGGAACTGAAGCCGGCGGAGGCCGACGCGCCGGCTGCCGCGCGGCTGCGCGAGGACGGCGCTGTGATCTTCGCCAAGACCACCTGTCCCGACTACGGCATGCTTTCCTCCGGCCTGTCGAGCTTTCATCCTCTCAGCCGCAATCCCTGGAACATCGCGCAGAATCCCGGCGGATCGAGCGCCGGCGCCGCGGCCGCGGCGGCGGCCGGTTACGGGCCGCTGCACATCGGCACAGATATTGGCGGTTCGGTACGGCTTCCTGCCGGCTGGACCGGCATCTTCGGCTTCAAGCCGAGCCACGGGCGCATTCCGGCCGATCCCTATTATGTCGGGCGCTGTCTCGGCCCGATGACGCGCACCGTCGAGGATGCCGCTTTTTCGATGGCGACGCTGTCGCGACCCGACTGGCGCGACGGCACCAGCCTGCCGCCCAACGATTTCGACTGGATGGATTTCGTTGTCGACATGTCAGGCATGAAGATCGGCCTGATGCTCGATGCCGGTTGCGGGTTTGCTGTCGATGATGAGATCAGGGTCGCGGTCGAATCGGCGGCGAAACGTTTCGAGAAAGCCGGCGCGACCATCGTCTCCGTTCAACCGGTGCTGACGCGCGCGATGCTTGACGGGCTCGACACGTTCTGGCGCGCCCGTCTGTGGAGCGATATCGCAGGGCTTAACGAAGAGCGGCGCGACAGCATCCTGCCCTATATCCGGGATTGGGCGAAGGCCGGCGCCGATATCAGCGGCGTCGATGCCGTCAGAGGCTTCAATCAGACGATCGAAATGCGCAGGAGCTGCGGACGGCTGTTCACCACGGTCGACGCCCTGCTTTCGCCGACCAATCCCATCATCTCCTATCCGGCGGAATGGGCATCGCCGACCAACGATCCGACGAGGCCGTTCGAACATATCGCCTTCACCGTAGCGTGGAACATGTCGGAGCAGCCGGCCGCCTCGATCAATTGCGGCTTCTCACGGTCGGGCATGCCAATCGGGCTGCAGATCGTCGGACCGCGTTTCGACGACATGCGGGTGCTCAGACTGTCGAAAGCCTTCGAGGATTGGACCGGGGGCGTGAGCGTCTGGCCGCAGCGGCCGATCACCTAGCTAAACGGGCGGCGATAGCCGGTCGGCCGTTGGTATAGCGAGCCGATGCGCTCGACGGCCGCCTCGAAATTCTCGCGCGCCACCGTCATGCTGTGGCCGTTGGCGTGAAGAATGGTTTGGGGATCCTCGAAAATGGCGACATGGCCCTTCCAGAACACCAGGTCGCCGCGGCGGATCTCCGAGCGGTCGATCGGCTCGCCGAGTCCGGCCGCCTGCATGTCGGTATCACGCGGCGCCGGTCTGCCCACCATCAGCATCGCCAGTTGGATGAGGCCGGAGCAATCGATGCCAAGGCCGGATCGGCCGCCCCAGAGATAGGGTGTCTCGAGGAAACGGGCGGCGATGCCGACATAATCGGCACCGTCGAGAGCGCCGATCGGCTGCACGTGTCTGGCGAAGATCGCCGTGCCGTCCGTCAGTACGACGTAGTGATTGCCGCGCACCTCCGCCTCGCCGGCGACGTGAACGCGGCTTCCCATCGACAGGATGGCCCGGTGCGGTTTGCGCAGTTCCGGCTCCGGATAGAGGAAGGTGCGCTGGACGGTGACGATGTGGGTCGGCGCCGGTCCGGTTTGCGAGAGCGCCTCCGCCTTGAGATAGCCGACATAGCCGTCGGAGACAGCTTTCACCCAACACCAGCCGTCGGCACGATCGAAAACGGTCACATCCTCGCCGAGGAGCAGTTCCGTATCGATGCCGCGGGCAAGGTCCGGCTCAGGGCGCAGGGCGGCGACGGGAAGGGCAACACGCGCTGCGGCGCCTTCCACGAATCGCGACGCCTCCACCTTGCCCTCGAGCCCCGCTTCCGCGAGATCCGGCCGATAGGCATGCAGGCGGCGGTCGAGCATCGTCATTTATCTTCCTTTCAGATCGGCAGCCGGCGGCCCTGATCCCGCACGAGATCGCCGAGCTTTTCCAGATAAAGCGCACCGCCGACGGTACGTTTGATGATCACATTGCGGCGGTCGGCATCGTCGCGCACGCGATCAACCAGGCCCATCTCACCCATCGTATCCAAGGCGCGGGTAATGACAGGCTTGGTGACGTTGAGCGTGGCGGCAAGCCCGCGCACGGTGTGGGGTGGCGGCACGAGATAAATATGCAGCAGGATCGCCATCTGGCGCAATGTCAAATCGCGGTCGTCATGACGAACCTGATCGAGCGCCACGCCATGCCAAAGCCCCAGCGCCTGCGAGGCGGTCAGTTCGATCGGCACGGCCCCTCCGGAAATCGTTACGCTAGCGTTTCATTTTCCGGCAGTTGTCGTGGACATGCAAGTGGTGGCGAGAACAGCCGCCCGGCAGGGTGAATAAAATTTTAACGATTGGCCGCGAGGCGCCGCGTGAGGCGGCGTCGCAACCTCTTTTGCATCCGTCAGCGCAGGCTTCCGCGGATATGATGAAAGAGCGCGCGGATCGCCTGTGCTTCGCCGCCGCCCGGCGAATGCGGCCGTTCGGACGGAGCCCAGCCGTAAATGTCGAAATGCGCCCAGCTCTTGGTCTTGCTGACGAAGCGCTTGAGGAAAAGCGCGGCGGTGATCGACCCCGCCATGCCACCGGCCGGGGCATTGGTCAGGTCGGCGAATTTGGCGCGGATATCCCTTTCGTAGCCGGCATAGAGAGGCAGGCGCCAGATCGGATCGTCCGTCTCCAGGCTTGCCTCGGTCAGATCATGGGCCAGATTGGCATCATCGGTGAAGAAGGGCGGAAGATCCGGACCGAGGGCAACGCGGGCAGCCCCGGTCAGCGTCGCCATGTCGATCAGGAGTTCGGGCTCTTCCTCATCGGCATAGGCAAGCGCATCGGCCAGGATCAAACGGCCCTCGGCGTCGGTATTGTCGATCTGGACGGTGAGGCCCTTGCGGCTGCGATAAATGTCGCCTGGGCGGAAGGCGTTGGAGGAGATGGCGTTTTCGACGACCGGGACGATGACGCGCAGATCGACCTTCAGCTTGGCGTCCATGATCATCAGGGCGAGCCCCATGACATTCGCCGCGCCTCCCATGTCCTTCTTCATCAGCAGCATCGAGGCGGCAGGCTTGATATCGAGACCGCCGGTATCGAAGCAGACACCCTTGCCGACGAGCGTCACCTTGCGATGACCCTTCTTGCCCCAGCGCAGTTCGAGAAGGCGGGGCGCATCGGCGCTGGCGCGGCCGACGGTATGGACAAGCGGGAAATTCTGCTCGAGCAACTCGTCGCCCTTCACAACGGATATTTCCGCCTTGTAATGTGCGGCCAGGGCGCGGAAGGCGGCCTCGAGCTGGTCCGGCCCCATATCGTTCGTCGGCGTATTGATGAGGTCGCGGGCAAGAAAGACGCCGGCGAGCTGGCGCTTGATGTCGGCGCCGTCGGCATCGCGGGGAATCATCAAGGTCGCTGCCGGCGACTTTTCCGATTTGTAGCGATCGAAACGGTAGCTGCCGAGCCCGAAGCCGAGGGCGAGGCGATTCGCCGTCAGCGGCGCGGTCTCGATGTGCCAGTCGCCGGCGGGCAGCGCACGGGCCAGCCTGCCGGTGATGTAGGGCTGTTCCGACGGGTTGGTGCCGAGGCCGAAAAGCGCGCCGCCGAGATGGCCGTCGGCGGTCGGGATCAGCAAGAGCGAGCCGCTTTCGGCCTTGTAGCCCGCCTTGCGCGCCCAATCGAGCGCAATCGGATCGATCGTGCCGGTGTCGATGTGGGCAGGCGTGACGGCAAAGATCGGCAGCGTCGAGCCACCTTTCGTGTTGAAAGGAGTCGGTCTTTCGATGAACTGATAGGGGGCCATGATTGTCCTTCGGCGGTCGCCAGGAATCGTTCCTTAACGGTCTGTTAGGGTTAACAGACTATTGCTGGAGCGAAGATTGCGTCAAACCTTTCCCTGTTCCGCTTCGAGGTCAGGCGCCGATTTCGGAATCAGGAACGCAACATGCCCGCCTCGCGCATCACCATATCCATGAACCATATCCTGCGCGGCGCAGCAGCTTCGCTGATCATCCTCGCGCTTGCCGGCTGCTCGACGACGGCCAAGGACCGGATGACGACAGGCTCGGTGCCGAAGCTTACCAAGCCGCTCGAAGAGATGGATGCGACCGAGCTGCGCTCGGCGACGGATCGGATCGGCCAGGCCTATGAAAAGAATCCGCGCGATCCCGTCAACGGCGTCAACTATGCCAACCTGCTGCGCATGAGCGGCCGCGACGCGCAGGCGCTCGCCGTCATGCAGCAGGTGGCGATCGCCAATCCGGGCGACCGCAATGTGCTGGCCGCCTACGGCAAGGCGCAGGCGGCGGCCGGTCAGTTCCAGCAGGCGCTCGACACGCTCGGCCGCGCCCAGACACCGGATCGCCCCGACTGGAGGCTGATCTCGGCCGAAGGCGCAATTCTCGACCAGATGGGCCGGGCGAGCGAGGCCCGGCAGCGCTACCGCGACGCGCTCGACATTCAGCCGAATGAACCTTCAATCCTTTCCAACCTCGGCATGTCCTACGTGCTGACCGGCGATCTGCGCACGGCCGAAACCTATCTGCACTCCGCCGCCGGCCAGCCGACCGCCGACAGCCGCGTTCGGCAGAATCTTGCCCTCGTCGTCGGCCTGCAAGGGCGTTTTGCGGAAGCGGAACAGATCGCACGGCGGGAGCTTTCGCCGCAGCAGGCCGATGCCAATGTCGCCTATCTCAGGGGCATGCTCTCACAGCAGAATTCCTGGCAGAAACTCGCTGCCAAGGACAAGACGCCGGGCGCAGCTGATGGCAGCAACACGAACTGATCTCGTCATTTTGCCGGATGACCAGGCCTTCTCCGCCTGTTCTACCTGATGCTAAGGCCCGAGAGAATGAGCCGCAGACCAAGGCCGCCCATCACCGCACTGGCGGCCCTGTCGATCCAGCCTTTGGCATGGAGATAGAGCTGCCGCGGGTGGCGGGCCGAAAAGGCGAGCGCCACGATCGAATACCACCCCGCCTCCACCGCGAAGACGCCGACCGGCAGCGCCACGAGAAGATCGAGCGGCACCGTTCTCGGCAGAAGCGCCGCAAAGAGACTGGCGTAGACGATGATCGTCTTCGGGTTGCTGAGCTGCGTCAGCACTGCGGTGATGAAGCTGCGCATGGGCGCACGATGGCCATTGACGGCATCGGAAAGCTCGATCGGCTTTGCGGCGCCTCGCCAGATATTGACGGCGATGTAGAGGAGATAAGCCCCGCCCGCTACCTTGAGCAGCACATAGAGCCATTCGAATTGCGACAGCAACGCCGTCAGACCGGCGAGCGCCAGGCCGGCGAAAACGACGCCGCCGGCGCCCATGCCGAATGCGGCCGCAAGTCCATCCAGCCGCGAACGCGAGATGGCGATCCTGGAGACGACGACGAAGCTCGGGCCGGGGCTCATCGCGCCGACGGCCAAGGCTGCCATGATGCTGATGAAAATGCCTGCGGAAGACATCGGAACCTCTCTTTCGGGATCGGATTGCGCTGGAAAAAGCGGCGGCCACTTCCGTGCTCCCCGACCGTCCGATCCGGTTTACCAGCTATGCCAGCGCCGGTCACGCGGGTCGAAGGCCCCTGCGGTTCAGAACCTATCCGCCACCTGGATGCCGGCCGGGCCGAGGATGACGGCGATCAGCACCGGCAGGAAGAACAGGATCATTGGCACCGTCAGTTTCGGCGGCAGGGCGGCCGCCTTCTTTTCCGCTTCGTTCATCCGCTCGTCGCGTCCTTCCTGAGCCAGAACGCGCAGGGCCTGTGCAACCGGCGTGCCGTAGCGGTCCGCCTGGATCAGCGCCTGGGTCACCGAACGCACCAGCTCGAGCTGCGTGCGCGCAGCGAGATTATCGAGCGCCACGCGGCGATCCGGCAGGAAGGAGAGTTCGGCGGTGGTCAACACCATCTCCTCGGCAAGCGGCGGCGACTGCTCGCCGAGCTCCTCCGACACGCGACGCATCGCCGCCTCCATCGAGATGCCTGATTCGACGCAGATCAGCATCAGGTCCAGCGCATCCGGCCAGGCGCGCTTGATCGAGTGCTGACGCTTGCTCATGCGGTTGGAGATATAAATATTCGGCGCGTAAAAGCCGAGATAGGCGATGCCGATGACGGCGAGCATACGCATGGGCATGCCGCGATCAGCAAGGCCGCCGAGACCGAAGACCCAGAAGGCGGCGAGCGCGAGGAAGAGAAATGGCAGCAGGAAGCGTGCGACGAGAAAGGTATTCAGCGCGTTTTCCGAGCGAAAACCGGCGGCGCGCAGCTTGTTGACCGTGTTTTCGTCGACAAGCGCCTTACGCAGGTTGAAGCGTTCGACGATCTGGCGGACCGAGCGATTGTTCTGGTTCCTGAGCGAAGTCTTGCCGGCGCCCGGTTCCGTGTTCATGCGGGCGCGTTCGCGGGCGCGGATCTGCTCGCGCTCGGTCGAGACCGCTTTCATGCGCTTGTTGAGATCGCCGCGCTCGAAGAAGGGCACGGCGATCGTGTAAAAAGTCGCGAAGACGGCGATCGCGACGAAAACAGCGATCAGCACGCTCGGATTGGTCAGCGTTGCGGCAAGATCCTGCGACATGGTGCTTCTCTCCCGCTAGATGTCGAAATTGACCATGTTGCGCATGACGAGGATGCCGATCGACATCCAGACCGCCGAGGCGCCCATGATGAAATGGCCGCGCGGATCAGTGAAAAGGACGATCATGTAGTTCGGCGACGTGAGGTAAACGAGGGTCGCGACGATAAAGGGCAGAGCGCCGATGATGACGGCGGACGCCTTGGCTTCCATCGACAGCGCCGAGACCTTCGCCTTCATCTTCCTGCGCTCGCGCAGCACCTTTGACAGGTTGCCGATCGCTTCGGAGAGATTGCCACCTGCCTGCGACTGAATGGCGATGACAATCGCGAAGAAGTTGACTTCCTGGAGCGGCATCTGAAGCGTCATGCGGGCGCAGGCGTCGGGAATGCTGAGGCCAACCTGCTGGGCCTCGATAACGCGGCGAAATTCGCTCTTCACCGGCTCAGTGCCTTCGGTCGCGATAAGGCGGATCGCATCGTTGAGCGGCAATCCCGATTTGATCGAACGGGTGATGACATCGAGCGCATTGGGGAACTCGTTGAGGAACTTGTTCTGGCGGCGCTTGATCAGGAAACCAATGACCCAACGCGGCAGACCGAGTCCGGCCACGAAAGCGATGCCGATCATGACCAGCCACGACGCGCCGATGATGAAAGCCATGAATAGCAGCACCGAAGCGAAAATGGCGCTGAAGAGATAGAACTGCGTCAGCGTGACCGTCAGGCCGGCCTGCACCAGCCGCAATTTCATCGACAGGGTCTTCTTGGTCTTTTCGTTCTGGCGTTTTTCCAGATCCCTCAGGTTGTCCTGCACCGATTTGCGCCGCTTCGACATCTCCTGCACCCGGTCGCGGGCGGCCTTGACCTTGGCGCGGTCGACCTCGGCCGATTTGACACGGTTGATGCGGCTTGCCGATTTCTTGTCGGCCTCGATCCGGGAAAACAACAGGGCATAGGCGACCGCCGCGGCGGAGACAGCGGCGAGGACGACGATTGCCAGGACTACCGGATCGAATCCGAACATCACCCTATTCCTTCGATTTCGCTTCCATCGCGTCGAGGGCGGCGGCCAGGCGCTTTTCCTCGTTGAAGTAACGAGCCCGATCCCAGAAATGCGGTTTGCCGACGCCGGTCGACATGTGCCGGCCGACCAGTCGGCCGCCCGCATCTTCGCCTTCGATCTCGTATCGCATCAGATCCTGGGTGATGATGACGTCGCCTTCCATGCCGATCACCTCGGTAATCTGGGTGATGCGACGCGAACCATCGCGCAGCCGCGCCGCCTGGATGATGACGTCGACGGAGGTGGAGATAATCTCGCGAACCGTCTTTGCCGGTAGCGAGAAGCCGCCCATGGCGATCATCGATTCGATACGGCTCAGGCATTCGCGCGGCGTGTTGGCGTGGATCGTGCCCATCGAGCCGTCGTGACCGGTGTTCATCGCCTGCAGCAAGTCGAAGACTTCAGGTCCGCGCACTTCACCGACGATGATGCGTTCGGGACGCATGCGCAGGCAGTTCTTGACGAGATCGCGCATGGTGATCTCGCCCTCGCCTTCGATATTCGGCGGGCGCGTTTCGAGACGCACGACGTGCGGCTGCTGCAGCTGCAGTTCGGCCGTGTCCTCGCAGGTGATGACGCGCTCATCCCGGTCGATATAGTTGGTGAGGCAGTTCAGGAGGGTCGTTTTGCCCGAGCCCGTGCCGCCCGAGATGATGACGTTGCAGCGCACGCGCCCGATGATCTGCAGCACGGTCGCGCCTTCCGGCGTGATCGCGCCGAAGCGGACGAGCTGATCGAGCGTCAGCTTATCCTTCTTGAACTTGCGGATGGTGAGCGCCGGCCCATCGATCGACAGCGGCGGCGCGATGACGTTGACGCGCGAGCCATCGGGCAGGCGCGCGTCGCAGATCGGGCTCGATTCATCGACGCGGCGGCCGACCTGGCTGACAATGCGCTGGCAGATGGAGAGAAGCTGCGCATTATCGCGGAAGCGGATTTCCGATTCGATCGTCTTGCCGCCGACTTCGATGAAGGTCTGGCCGGCGCCGTTGACCATGATATCGGCGATGTCGTCGCGCGCTAGCAACGGCTCCAGCGGACCGTAGCCCAGAACGTCATTGCAGATATCCTCGAGCAGTTCTTCCTGCTCGGAGATCGACATCGCAAAGTTCTTGATGGTGATGATGTCGTTGACAATGTCGCGGATTTCCTCACGCGCGCTTTCGCCATCGAGCTTGGAAAGCTGCGAGAGATCGATCGTGTCGATCAGCGCGGAAAAGACCTGCTGCTTGGTATCATAATATTCCTCGGTGCGAACCGGTCGTTTGCGCTGCGGCGCCTGCATCGGCGGCGGTGTCACCTGCTGGCGCGAGGGTTCGCGCTGCGGTTCGACGAGAACGGCAGGAGAAGAGGCCACGGCGGCGGCCGGGGTCGGCGGCGGAGGAGCAATCGCGCCTCCGGCCTTTCCGAAACCTTCGTTTCCGCGTTTTCCAAACATGCCGCTTAATCCGATCTCTTCATTCTAGTCATCTATTTCCGCTTCAGGAGGCCGAGCAGGCCGCCCTTCTTCGCCTTCTTGATGGCGACCCGGCCGGTGACGATGTGCGATATCTGCGAAAAGGTCTCGGCCGTCGGCGACTTCGGATCGACTTCCGAGATCATCCGGCCGCTGTTGGCGGCGTTGCCGAAGAGGTTGATGTCAAAGGGAATGATCGCGATCGGATCGGCCTCCAGCGGCTCGCAGAAATCCGACGGCGATATCTCCGGACGTTTCGGCATGCCGACCTGATTGAGGATCAGATGCGGCGGCTTGTCATTCGGCCGCATCTTGCGCAGCGCATCCAGCATGTTTTTGGTGTTGCGCAGGTTGGCTAGGTCGGGAACCGCCGTGATGACCACCTCGTCGACGCTCGCCAGCACCGAGCGCGTCCATTCCGACCACGCGTGCGGAACGTCGAGCACGGTGACGGGCGCGCTGCGCTGCAGGACATCGAGCACCGGCTGGAAAGCCTGGCCATCGAAATCATAAGCGCGGTCGAGCAGCGAGGGTGCGGCAAGCAGGGAAAGGTGCTCGGAGCATTTCGTCAGCAGGCGGTCGAGAAAGACCTCGTCGAGCCGATCGGGCGCAAAGACCGCTTCGGCGATGCCTTGCGCCGGATCCTGATCGAAATCGATATTCGCCGTGCCATAGGGCAGGTCGAGATCGGCGAGTATAGTCTCGGTGGAGAAAAGATTGGAAATGCCGAAAGCGCAATTATGCGCGATGGTCGAGGCGCCGGTCCCGCCTTTCGAACCGATGAAGGCGATGCTGCGGCCGAGCGGTTCGGCTTCCGGATCAACGAATATCGACGCCATCGCCGTCAGAATGTCGGGCATGGCGACCGGCTGAACCATATATTCGGAAATGCCGTTGCGGATGAGTTCGCGATAGAGCCCGATATCATTGTAGTAGCCGACGATCACGACCTTGGTGGTCGGGTCGCAGACGGCGGCGAGCGGCGCAAGTTCGCCGAGCAGGCTTCCGGAATTGGCTTTGGTCTCGAGTATGATCAGGTTCGGCGTCGGCGCGGCGGCGAACATATTGGCGGCAGCGGCTATGCCGCCGCTGGTGATGCGCACGCTTACCTTCGCCATGCGCCGATCATTGGCGCAGCGTTCCATGACATGCTGCAGGGCCTCGCTTTCGCAAAAGGCGTGAACAGAGATGCGCGGCAACGGCCGCATAGTTTCCAGATCTGCCATCCGCACCGCCTCTTCGGCGTGGCGAAGTTCGCTGGGATTCCTGATTTCGTATTCGATTGCGCTCATCGTGCCGTTCCGCCTCAGAATCCGCTGTCGCTGGCATCTTCGATCGTCGTCGACGTCGTCCGGTATTCCTGGATGGCGTTGTTGCGCCTCTGTGCATCGATCGGGGTCATGCCGCGAGGCGCCACCAGGTCCTCAGGATTAGCGATCTGGGCGGCGAGGTTATTTTGCGAGGCGCAGCCAAAATTATAATAATTCTGGTTGGCGAGATCGTTCGAGATATCCTTCGGCCACTGGCCGCATTGCGTGGTGATCGCCGTCGTGCCGGTAAAGCTCAACCGGATCGGCGCGGCATCGCCGGCGCCGGCAGCGGCATAGGAGGTATTGATGATTTTCGAGCTCGCGACCCCTCTTGTCGTCAGTTCGGCACGCACCTGATTGCGCAACTGATAGGCGGCCGCGGAATTGGGCGAACCTTCCGGCGATAGGACGTAAACCGGGCCCGAGGCGCGTGAAATGTAGTTGGCAGCAAAGCCGCGGATGAGATCGCGCTGGGCGATGGTCAGGCGGCGGTCGGTCGAGGCGACGGGTATATCCACCGTCTGCTCGGCCTCGGTGACGATGATCGGATGGCGGGCGCGGTAGTCGTCGGGAATTCCGCCTGTCGTCAGCTGGTCATGCGGACCGGCGCATCCGGAAAGGATCGCCACCGACATGACGGCCGTGGTAAAAAGCGCCCTGGAGTAACCGAGGCGGTGTGTCGTCGCATTGATATGGGCCATCGCCTGATCTCTGTTCTGTGCCATTGCTGCCGATCGTGCCCCGCTCATTTGTAGATGAACCCGATCGAGCCGTGGAACTGCGCATCGGCGACGGGCGCCTCGCGGCGGCCATAGACCTTGTTCACACGGTTGAGGAAGAAGGTTGCGCCGTCATTCTCAGGGCTGAAATTGTCATCCGGCCGGTTGAGCTGATTGCGCGCCACCGGACGCACCAGGTAGGGTGTGGCGATGATGACAAGCTCGGTTTCCTGACGCTCGAAGCCCTTCTGGCGGAACAGCGTGCCGAGAAGCGGGATCTTCGAGACGCCGGGAGTGCCGCCCATCGTCTGGGAAACATTGTCGCGGATGAGGCCGGCCAGAGCGATCGAGCCGCCGGAGGGCAGTTCCACCGAGGTCTCCGCCGAGCGGCGCTGATAGGTGGCGTTGCCGCTGCCGGCCACCGGCTCGGAGACGTTGGTCTTGATCTGCAGACTGATGCGCCCGGACGAGAGCACCACCGGCTTGAAGGCGAGGTTGATACCGTAGTTGAAGGGAACGACGGTGACGTTTCCATCGCTGTCGGTCGTCGAATACAGTTGCTGACCGCCGGAATTGAATGTTGCCGCCTGGCCAGAGATTGCCGTCAGCGTCGGCTCTGCAAGCGTCCTGACGACCTTGGCCTGCTCCAGCGCGTTGAGATAAGTCGAAATGTCATATTTGCCGATCGAGCTCTTGAACAGCGCTGCCAGGCCACCGCCGACAGTGGCTGTGGCGCTGTCAGCGCTCGGAGCGCCAAGCTGAGCAACCGTCATGCCGGAAGAATTGGAGACGAGATTGTCGAAGCCGAGTTGCTTCAGGACCTCGCGGCGAACCTCGGCGATCGTCACCTTGAGGGTGACCTGGTCCTCGCCCTGGATCTGCAGCAGGTTGACGACCTGCGAGGTCTGGCGGCCTTCGGCAAAGAGCGCCGCCGAGCTGTCGCCGCCGGTGCCGGATGCCGTCTCGGTTCTTGTCGTCGCTTCGCCGCCCTTCAGGAAGACCTGCGCCAGATCGGCCGCCTGGGTGGCATCCTGCGGCGTGCGCACGGTGCCGGTCAGAACGATATTGTCGGAGACAATTTCGACTTTGATGTTGGAGTCGGGAATGAAGCGGCGGAGATTGGTTTCAAGGCCGGAGACATCGCGCTCGATCTCGATGTCGAGATTGACGACCTCCTGCCCGCCGGCGCCGAAGACAAAGATATTCGTCTGGCCGACCTTCTTGCCGAACAGGTAGATGCGCCGCGAAGTGCGGGTAACGGCATCAGCCATTGTCGGGTCGGAGACGAGGATATCGTGAGCATCCTCCGGCAGATCGACGACGACGGCCTTGTTCAGCCCGAGCTTCAGCCGGCGATGGGCGTCGGGGCCGGTCTGCGAGATGCGGACAAGGCTTTCCGCGGCACGCGCCTCATTGACAACGAGAAGCGGTCCGAAAGAGGCCGGTGCCATGCCGGTCGCGCCGACTGCCAGCGAAAGGCAGCCTGTCAGGAGAAGCTTGGCGCGCCGTGTTGAATTGCCCATTTGCACGTCCTTTACTCCGCCTTCGGCGCTGCGCCGGCATCCGTCACGACGGAGCCCGACTTGATGACCTGAATGATCGCGCTGCCGTTGTCGCCGCTCAGCAGATAGTCCGCCGCACTGGTATCCTGCTCCTGCGCATCGGCGACGGAGCGCAGAGCGAGCGAAAGTCGGTCAGCCATCTGCTGGGCAACGGCGAGAACTTTCGTCTGGTCCGGGGTCAGCTCGAGCGTTGCGGTTGTGCCGACCACGGTCTTGGAGCCATCGTCCTTTTCCTGGATCTGCTGGTCGATGGCGAGAACGCGCACATTGCTCAGCACGGTCTCGGTGATGAGCTTGTTGGCCTCGGTACCCTTGCGGACCATGATGACATCGACGCGATCGTTCGGCAGGATGAAACCGCCGGCGCCCGTTGCCACAGATATCTCGGTCGCGACCGCGCGTTTGCCGGCCGGCAACAGCGAGGACAGGATGCGGCTGCTGGAATCGGCGACTTTTTCAGGCCGGATCGGCTCGCCTTCGAAAATCGGCAGACGCACGACGGCGCCCTGCAGATCCTTGATCGCATCCGGCTTGTCAGCCTCGGTGATGAAGCCCTGGACCACGCCGCCCTGCGGCCAGGGCATCCAGCGCACCGATTTCTCATCGAGCCTTGCTCCGACCGGCAAATTGCCGCTCGAGACGAGGATATTGACGGTGGGTTCTTTCTCGATAACCGACTGCACCTGGGTGACGACGCCACCGCTGCCGGCCATGCGCATCGCCAGGAGCCCGGCTAGGCCGGCTGCCACCACGGCGACAGCGAGAATTATAAGGCGGGCCGGTTTCATCGATCATCCTCAGGGCACGATATGTTCGCCCTGCAGAATGCTCAGGAATTGGTATAATTATGGTTAATGGAATGCTTACATTTTAAGTTAACGGGCATTTAAAATGCGGTTATTTCAAGCTTTCCAGCGCAGCGATGAAGAGCGGCGAAGACGGGAAGGCCATGAAGCCGCCGATCGCGATGGCGATGCCGTAGGGGATCTTCTTGGCGAGCAGCAAAGAGTTCGGCACCGGCAGGCCGATCGCAAGGATGGTATTCGACTGTGCCCTCACCAGCAGGATGAGCAGGGTGATGAGGCCGCCGATAATGGCAACATCGGTCATCAGGAAAAGCAGGGATTCGTTCAGACCGAACCAGAGCGCGGTGGCGGTCAACAGCTTGGCGTCTCCGCCGCCCATCACATTGAAGGCAAAAAGAGCGAAGCATGCGGTAAAGACGAGCGCGCCGGCGGCCAGATGCATGCCGATCATCTGGAAGCCCAGGCCGCAAAACGGCGCAAGAACGAAGAAAGAGCCGATAAGGATCAGGGAAACACGGTTCGGAATCGTCATGGTGAACAGATCCGAAAAGGCCGCCATGGCGAGGCAGAGTGGCAGTATCACGAAGACTGCAGCTGCGATCATGCGTATACCCGATCATAGTAAGACACGAAAAGGCTCACGGCCGTTAAGCCTGTGAGCCCGCTCGAAAGTTTCGCCGAAGCAAATCCGGCCGACATTATACCGACGCCGCCCGGTAAGGCCTAACTCAGCCGCCGCTCGCGGTCTCAGCGTTCGTCATCTTGGTGCTCAGGCCGTTGAATGTGTTGCCGATCTTCTGGCCGAGGGTCGTGGCGCCGGCGATGAGTGCTACGGAAATGAGGGCTGCGATCAGGCCGTATTCGATTGCGGTCGCGCCGGATTCGTCCTTCAGAAAACGGCTAAAAAGCTTGGTCATGGGTACTCCTAACTCCAGTTGATGTTCAGCACGTCCGCCAACTGTTGCCGTTGATCGGATGAACCGCAATCTAATGAATGGGCGTTTCCAGCGGCTTAAGAAAAAGAGTTAACAGCCTGTGAAGCCCGCTATACGCTTCAGCAGGGTAAGCTTTACCTTATTCATTTCTCTCAATGTTTAACGATATTCAGAGGTTGCCAGCGGGATTCTTATCGAAATAGCACAGGTACTGCATTCAGTCGGAACCTGCGCCACCCGGAGCCCGTGCCAAATCAGATCATCCTGCTTCACCGCGAAACAGCATGGCGAGTTTAAGGCTTCATTCACCATTTTTTTCCATTCTATGCGCCTATTGCGCTGTGATCGTGAAAGAGGACCAAATGTCATCGAGCGGCAAAACCATTTTCTTTGCCGGCATGATCGCCGTTTCCGGTATTTCGGGAGTTTCCTCGGCCGCAGACGATGACATGCTGCGCGTCTATATGGATCACGCGCGCGTCTTGAAGCTCGACCGCCCCGTCAGCAAGGTCATCGTCGGCAACGCCCAGGTCGCCGACGCGACCGTAGCCGATGCCAAGACGATCGTGCTGACGGGACGCAGCTTCGGCACCACCAATCTGGTTCTTCTGGATGCCGACGGCAATGCGATCCTGGACGAGCGCATCCTTGTGTCGATAGACGAGGGCAACACGGTGCGCGTCTACCGGCAGACCGAGCGCTCCGTGCTGTCCTGCACGCCCAATTGCGAGCAGCATGCGCAGCAAGCGGCCGCCGGCACCACGTCACCCTGATCGACCCGGTTCGGATCTTCTGGCATTCCTTAAAATCGTCGTATCGGCCTGAAACGGAAAATCAACGAACGCACCCTAGTGTGGCAGACAGAGATGTCGCTCGGGTGCAGGCAATGAAGGTAGTTGAACAGAAGACGGATAGGGAGCGCGCCTTGGCGCCGAGCCGTTTCTCCCGTTTTCGCGCTGTCGCCCGGTCGCGCGACGGCGCAGCGGCAATCGAATTTGCCTTGCTTGCCATCCCCTACTTCCTGGTGATCTTCGCGATCCTCGAAACCTTCATCGCCTTCGCCGCCGAAGAACTCGTCTCCAACGCCGTCGATACGATGAGCCGCCGGATGCGGACCGGGCAGATCACCTACAATCTCGGTCGTACGACCGATATGAGCCAGACGCAATTCCGCCAGGCGTTCTGCAACGAGATCTCGATCCTGATCAGCTGCTCGACCAGCGAAGCCGCCACGCCGAGCAAGCTTTACGTGGATGTGCAGACGTTCAGCTCCTTCTCGGCCATTCCGACGACGATCCCTAAGGTCTCCAGTGACCGATATGCCGACATCAACACCGCGGCCTTCAAATATACGCCTGGCGGCGCCGGCACGATCAACATGCTGCGCGCCTACTATCGATGGGAAATCATCACGGATCTGGTCCGGCCCTATATCACGACCATCCGTCCGTCCGACGGTTCGATGCCGACGCAATATCTGATTATCGCAACCTCCGCCTTCCAGAACGAGCAGTATCCATAATGGCGATGCGCAACCCGTTCACCAGACTGGTACAGCAGGCGCGTCGGCTGGCGCGAGAGCGCAAGGGCGCCGGAGCGATCGAATTCGCGATCCTCTTTCCCGTGCTCGTGATGCTCTATATCGGCGCTTTCGAGATCACGATCGGCCTCAGCGTCAGCAAGCGCGCGACACGCGCCGCTGGTTCGATCGCCGACCTCGTCACCCAGCAGCAATCCGTTACGAAGAGCGCACTCGCGCAGATGCCGTCGGTCGCAACGGCGATGTTCGTGCCCTACAATTCAACATCGCTGACGCTGAAAATCACCGGAATTTCGATCGACGCCGGCGCCAATGCGAAAGTACTCTGGTCCTGGGCGCAGGACGGAACGACGCCTTACGGCAAGAATGCGACCGTGAGCGACGTGCCGGCCGATATGAAGACGGCAAACAGCTTCCTCGTTCGGACCGAACTCAGCATCCCCTATACGATGTTCCTGTTCGCGCCGAACTTCATGCCGGATGGGATGCGCACGATTACCATCAGCCGCAGTTACTTCTACCGGCAGCGGCAAGGCGACTCGATCCTCTGCGGCGACTGCTGACCCCTTCCCCATCGCGAATTTGCCAAGCCAGGCGCGGCACTATATGCGTGGGCTTCAGCCTCCGACGGTCCGGAGGCCGGCGATCGGTCCTTTCGGGGGTAAAATGGCGCGCGCCTTTCTTTTCGTTCTCGATTCCTTCGGCGTCGGCGGGGCGCCGGATGCGGCAGCCTACGGCGACGAGGGCGCCGACACGCTCGGCCATATCGCCGAATTCTGCGCCGCCGGTGCCGGAGACCGCGCTGGGCTTCGCAGCGGGCCGCTTTGCCTGCCGAACATGTCCGAGCTTGGGCTGATGCATATCGCGCGCGCGGCCTCCGGTCAGTTTCCGGCCGGCATGCCACTTCCAGAGAAGGTCTACGGCGTTTATGGGACCGCCAACGAAATTTCCCGCGGCAAGGACACGCCCTCGGGCCATTGGGAGATCGCGGGAACCCCGGTCAATTTCGATTGGGGTTATTTCCCGACGGAGGGCGACGCCTTCCCGCCGGAACTGATAGAAGCCTTGTGCCGAGCCGGCGATGTGCCCGGCATTCTCGGCAACTGCCATGCCTCGGGAACTGAGATCATCGCCCGTCTCGGTGAGGAGCATATCCGCACCGGCAAACCGATCTGCTATACCTCCTCGGATTCGGTCTTTCAGGTCGCCGCGCACGAAGCACATTTCGGCCTCGAGCGGCTGCTCACCTTCTGCCGTATCGCCCGCGGGCTGCTCGATTCCTACAATATTGGCCGCATCATCGCCCGGCCCTTCATCGGCCAGTCGGCGTCCACCTTCCAGCGTACCGGAAACCGGCGCGACTTTTCGGTGCTGCCACCAGAACCGACCTTGCTCGACAGGCTTCTCCAGCACGGGCGGCACGTGCATGCGGTCGGAAAGATCGGCGACATCTTCGCCCATCAGGGAATTTCGCGCGTCATCAAGGCGACAGGCAACGAGGCGCTGATGGATGCGTCGCTCTCGGCGATCGACGCGGCCGAGGACGGCGATCTCGTCTTCACCAATTTCGTCGATTTCGACATGAATTACGGCCATCGCCGTGATGTACCGGGCTATGCCGCAGCCCTCGAAGCCTTCGACGCGCGCCTGCCCGAAGTCCACAAGAAGCTGAAGCCCGGCGACCTTGTCGTGCTCACCGCCGATCATGGCTGTGATCCGACCTGGCGCGGCACGGACCATACGCGCGAGCGCGTGCCTATTATCGCCTTCGGCCCCGGCATCCGGTCGCGTTCGATCGGGGTGCGCCGCACCTATGCAGATATCGGCGAAAGCATTGCACGGCATCTCGGCATTCCGGCCGGGCCGCACGGAAGGAGTTTTCTGTGACATCGCATTTGAAGAAGGTCGAGCTGCACTGCCATCTGGAGGGTGCGGCACCGCCTGTATTGACCGAGGCGCAGGCGCGGAAATACGGCGTCGACATCAGCGGCGAGCTTCGCGACGGTGCCTATGTCTGGCACGATTTCGCAAGTTTTCTGGAATGTTACGACAAGGTTTCCGAGGTCTACAGGACGGAGGAGGATTATGCGCTTCTGACCGAAACCTATCTCGACGAACTTGCCGGCATCAACACGATCTACAGCGAACTCATCGTGTCGCCCGACCACGGCAAGCGCATCGGGCTCGGCGCAGATGCGTATATATCCGGCGTCTGTGAAGGCATCCGGCGGGCCAAGGCCAAAAGCGGCATCGAGGCCCGCCTGATCGTCACCGGGGAACGGCATTTCGGTCCGGAGAGCGTTATCGGAGCGGCCGAATATGCGGCAAAAGCCGGCAATCCCTTGATCACCGGCTTCAACCTGGCCGGTGAAGAGCGCATGGGCCGTGTCGCCGATTATATCAGAGCCTTCGATATCGCCCGCGATGCCGGCCTCGGGCTCACCATCCATGCCGGCGAGGTCTGCGGCGCCTTCAGCGTCGCCGATGCGCTCGATGCGGTGCGCCCCGCCCGCATCGGCCATGGCGTGCGCGCCATCGAGGATCTCGATCTGGTGAAGCGGCTTGCCGATCTCGGCACTGTGCTAGAGGTCTGCCCGGGCTCCAATATCGCGCTCAGGGTCTTTCCCGATTTCGCTTCGCACCCGCTGCGCCGGCTGAAGGAAGCGGGGGTGCAGGTAACGATTAGCTCGGACGATCCGCCTTTTTTTCGTACGTCGCTCGAGCGGGAGTATGCGCTCGCCGCTGAAGCTTTCGGCTTCAGCGATGCGGAGATCGACGCCATGACGCGCACAGCGATCGAAGCGGCCTTCGTCGACGAGGAGACGCGGAAGGCGCTGCTCTCCCGCCTTTGAGGCTGAGCCTTTCTTGACCGTGAAGGACTCCGGAGGTTGGGGAAGATCGGCGCAAATTCGGCTGCACTCTTGCGGTCGGGCCAATTTCCGTGAAAGAAACATTCGATAGAAAGAATGAAAGGCTTCCCCATGGACGGCGTCACGGTCATCGATCACCCGCTTGTGCAGCACAAGCTCACCATCATGCGACGCAAGGAGACATCGACGGGAAGTTTCCGGCGCCTGCTGCGCGAAATCTCCACGCTGCTCTGTTACGAGGTAACCCGAGATCTCGAATTGACCATGGCAACGATCGAGACGCCACTGCAGACGATGGACTCGCCGATCCTGGAAGGCAAGAAGCTGGTCTTCGCCTCGATCCTGCGCGCCGGCAATGGGCTGCTTGAAGGCATGCTCGATCTCGTGCCTTCCGCCCGCGTCTCGCATATCGGCGTCTATCGCGATCACGAGACGCTGCAGCCGGTCGAGTATTACTTCAAGGCACCGGAAGACGTGGCCGAGCGCCTGATCATCGTCGTCGACCCGATGCTGGCGACCGGCAATTCCTCGATTGCGGCGATCGACAAGCTCAAGGAACGCGGCGCCCACAATATCCGCTTCCTCTGCCTGCTCGCCGCCCCGGAAGGCATTCGCAACTTCCGCGCGGCGCATCCGGATGTTCCGGTCTTCACCGCGGCGATCGACAGCCATCTCAACGAGAAGGGCTACATCATGCCGGGACTCGGCGATGCCGGCGACCGCATGTACGGAACCAAATAATTTCAGCCTTCCTTTACCAAATCGCAAGACTTTATGGCCCGGACGGCGCTCCGGGCCTTTTTGTTATCGATATTAGCAAGTTATCAGGATTTGAGGTTTAGCAAGCTGGAAGCATGAGGCCCTGCATGAAGCGGGGTTTATACAGGAAGGATTTCTGTTTCATGCTCGCGCGTACCGTCATTTTCGCCAGCATCGCCGCGGTGCTGGCCACACAGGTACCTTCCTTCGTTGGAAGTGTCAGCCAGCAACCTGCCGACGGTCTCTCCGCCAATTACGTATCGGCTGACGCCGGCCAGCCCGCTGCACCGGCGCCCGCTTCCGGCACTAGTACGATCCGCCTGCAGGCGGATGCGCAGGGGCACTATACCGGCAGCTTCAAGATCAACGGCAAGCCGGTGCCAGGGCTGATCGATACCGGCGCCACCTATGTCGCCCTCAACGAGACACTCGCCCGCCGGCTCGGCTACACCGCAAATCAGCTCGACTTCCGCTATGGTGTGAACACGGCGAACGGCCAGACGAAGGCCGCGCATGTGATCCTCGATCGCGTCGAAATCGGCGGCATCCGCGTCCGGAATGTCGAGGCCTTCGTGCTCAGGGACGACGCGCTGACGACCACGCTGGTCGGCATGAGCTTCCTGCAGAAACTCGCCTCTTATTCCGTCGCCGACGGCTCGCTCAGCCTCAAACAATAAATCGCATCAGACCCGGCCTGCAATGACGGGGACCAATTCCGGCTTCTCGTCAGCAATGCGATAATGCACGGCAAGGGCCGCAGCTGCTTTTTCCGCCGCGGCTTCGTCAGCAGCGTGGACGACAGCGATCGGATCGCCCGCATTGACCCGGGTGCCAAGCTGCAGGAGGCCGGAGAAACCGACGCGGTGATCGATCCGATCTGCCGGATGACGGCGGCCGCCGCCGAGATCGATGACGCTGATGCCGATACCGCGCGTGTCGCAGGCGGCAAGCCAGCCGGATCGGGCGGCCGGCACTTCTTTTTCGACCGGCGCCCTGGCCAGATATCTCTCCGGATTTTCGACGAGATCGGCCGGTCCGCCGAGCATGGATATCATACGCCCGAAGGTTTCGGCAGCCTGTCCCGATGACAGCGCTCGGCGCGCCATCGCATCGGCTTCTTCAGAGGAAGCGGCAATGCCCGATTTCACCAGCATCTCGGCGGCAAAGGCAAAAACCACGGTCTCGAGCCGCGTGCCAGTCTTCCTGCCCGCCAGGAAATCCAGGCAGTTGCGCATCTCGACGGCATTGCCGGCGCAATCGGCGAGCGGCTCGTTCATGTCGGTGATCAAGGCGGAGGTCTTCACGCCCGCGCCGTTCGCCACCTCGACCAGGGAATGCGCCAGCATCTCCGCCTGACGGCGGTCAGCCATGAAGGCGCCGTTGCCGAGCTTGACGTCGAGCACCAGCGTCTCAAGCCCGGCCGCGAGCTTCTTCGACAGGATGGAGGCAGTAATGAGTGGAATGGAATCGACGGTGGCGGTGACGTCGCGCACGGCATAAAGCCTGCCGTCGGCGGGCGCCAAGCTTCCGGTCTGGCCGATGATGGCGCATCCCGCCTCCTTCACCACCTTGCCGAAGAGCTCCGCATCAGGGGTGATCCTATAGCCCGGAATGGATTCGAGCTTATCGAGCGTGCCGCCGGTATGACCGAGGCCTCGCCCGGAGATCATCGGGACGGCGAGGCCACAGGCGGCGGCGATCGGCGCCAGCATCAGCGAGACATTATCGCCGACGCCGCCGGTCGAATGTTTGTCGGCGATCGGACGGTCGATGCCAGCCCATTGCAGCCTGTCGCCGGAATTGGCCATTGCCAGCGTCAGGGCCACGATTTCCTCGCGTGACATGCCTTTGAACCAGACGGCCATGGCAAAGGCGCCGATCTGGCCTTCGGACAGCTGCCCGGCCGCGAGTGCCACGATGAAGGAGCTGATATCGGCGGCATCGAGTTCCTCGCCATCGCGTTTACGCCGGATGATCTCCTGCGGAATCATCTCAATAGCTCGACGCCGCAGCCGGTGCCGGCTGCGCTCCGCTCAGAACCGCCAGTATGTCGTCGAGCAGGCCGGAAGCGCCGAAACGGAAGGTCGAGGGCATGGCCCAGTCCGGCGCCATGATGGTTTCGGCAAGGCTGAGATAGAGCGCCGCATCGGCCACTGAGCCGATGCCGCCGGCCGGCTTGAAGCCGACCTTGCGCCCACTTTCGCGAATGGCTCGGATCATGATGTCGGCGGCTTCGAGCGTCGCGTTGACGGCGACCTTGCCGGTGGAGGTCTTGATGAAATCGGCGCCGGCATCGATCGCAAGTTCGGAGGCGCGGCGGATCAATGCCGCATCCTTCAACTCGCCGGTCTCGATGATCACCTTCAGCAGGACGGGACCGGCGCATTCGGCGCGTACCGCCTTGACCATGTCCGTCACCGCCTTCTCATTGCCTGATATGAACTTGCGGTAGGGAATGACCAGATCGATCTCATCGGCGCCATCGGCAATCGCCTCACGGGTTTCGGCGGCGACATCGGCCACTTCCATATCTCCCGCGGGGAAATTGACGACGGTTGCGATCCGCACGGGATGGCCGGCGCCGAGGATGTTGCGGGCATAGGCGACGAAACGCGGCCAGATGCAGATCGCGGCGCTGTTGCCGTAGGGCGTCTGCGCGCGGGCGCAGAGCGTGTCGATCTGCGCCTCGGTGCAGTCGTCCTTCAGATTGGTGAGGTCGAGAAGGGAAAGGGCGACCGCCGCCGTTTCCCGGATGGAATGGCTATTCATTTTTCGCTTCCTTCGGCCGCAATCATCTCTCTCAATATGTCGGCAAGACGGGCGCCGCCGACGGGCGCCATGTCCTTGGTTTCTTCATGGCTGAGCTCATTGCCGGTCATGCCTGCTCCATAGTTGGTGATAGCGGAAGCGGCCGCAACCCTCAGGCCCAGCATTCTTGCAATGATCACTTCAGGCACCGTCGACATGCCGACGGCATCGGCGCCGAGAATACGCGCCATGCGGATTTCGGCCGGCGTTTCGAAGCTCGGACCAGAAAACCACATATAGACGCCCTGCCCCAGCTCGATCTTGAGCTTTGCCGCTGCCTTCCGCATCGCCGCGGCGAGGCCTGCATCATAGGCATTGGTCATGCCGACGAAGCGCTGGTCGCTCTCCTCGCCGATCAGCGGGTTCATGCCGGAATAGTTGATGTGATCGGTGATCTGCATCACCGAGCCGGGCGGCATGTCGTCGCGCAGCGATCCGGCCGAATTGGTCAGGATCAGCGCCTCGACGCCGAGCGCCTTCAGCACCTCGATCGGCAGGCGCATGGCGCTGGCATCGCCCTTCTCATAATAATGCACGCGGCCGGAAAGCATGATGACCGACTTTCCACCGAGGCGGCCGGCGACGACTTCGCCGGCGTGGCCGGAGACGGCGCTGATGGGAAAACCCGGCAGATCGCGATAGGGAATACGGACGGCGCCTTCCAGCTGGCCAACGAGGGAGCCGAGACCGGAGCCGAGCACGATTCCGTGGCGCGGCTTGATCGCGCCGAGCAATGCGGCGAGCAGGTCGACCGTCGCCCTCATCCGAGTTCCGTCTCGAAGCTGAAGGGAAGAAGCTCTTCCATCGTCATGGTCTTCTTCACGCCCGCCTCATCGCAGAGATAGATCTTCGTGTCCTTGGCAGCGAATTCGGAGATCTTCTGGCGGCAGCCGCCGCAGGGCGGGCAGAGCGGCAGCTTCTCGGCGGTCACGGCCATTTCGACGATCTTCCTGGCGCCGCCCATGATCATGGCGCTGATCGCCGTGGGCTCGGCGCACCACCCTTGCGGGAAGGAGAGGTTTTCGATGTTGGCGCCGGTATAGACCTTGCCGTCCTCGGCGCGGATCGCCGCGCCGACCGGGAATTTCGAATAGGGCGCATGCGCAAAGGCCATGGCGCCGCGGGCGGCTTCGAACAGGTCGTGGGACATGATCAACGTTCCTTCGTATAGGGCACGCCGCCGGCCTTCGGCGGGATTGCGACGCCGATGAAGCCGGCAAGCAGAATGCAGGTCAGGATATAGGGCAGCGCCTGGAAGACCTGGACCGGCACTTCACCGACCAGCGGCACCTGCTTGCCCTGCATGAAGTTCGCCAAAGCATCGAGGAAGCCGAAGAGCAGGCAGGCGAACATCACCGGTACCGGCTTCCACTTGGCGAAAACCAGCGCCGCAAGCGCGATATAGCCCTTGCCGGCCGACATGTCCTTGATGAAGGCGGCGGACTGGGCGATCGCGAGATAGGTGCCGGAAAATCCGCAGAGGATGCCGGCGCACATGACGGCGCGGTAGCGCAGCCAGGCAACCGAAATGCCTGCCGTATCGACCGCGCCCGGATTTTCGCCGACGGCGCGCAGCCTGAGGCCGAAGCGCGTGCGGTAAAGCACCCACCAGGAGAAGGGCACGGCGAAAAAGGCAAGATAGGTGAGGATATTGTTGCCCGATATGACGCTTGCATAGAGCGGACCGATGATCGGTATGTCGCGGACGGCATCCGCGCCCGGCAGGATGATCGGCGCGAAACGCGCCTCCGGCGCCAGCTGCGGCGTTCGGCCGCCCTGGCCGAACCAGGCTTGGCCGAGCACGATGGTGATGCCGGCGATGAAGAAGTTGATCGCGACGCCCGAGACGATCTGGTTGCCGCGATTGGTGATCGAGGCAAAGCCATGCACCAGGCTGAGCGCCACCGAACAAACGACGCCGGCGCCAAGCCCCAGCCAGGCCGAACCGGTAAGATAGGCCACACAGGCGGCGGCGAAGGCCGAGCCCAGCATCTTGCCTTCCAGGCCGATATCGAAGATGCCGGCGCGCTCGGAAAACAGCCCTGCGAGCGCGGTAAAGATCAGCGGAATAGAGAGCCTGACCGTCGAGCTCAGGACGTTGATGAAGATGTCGTAATAATCCATCGTCCGCTCCTCAGGCTCGCTTCAGTTGCTGGTAGACGTGCACCATTGCCGGCCGGAACATGTATTCCAGCGCGCCGGCAAAGAGGATCACCAGTCCCTGAATGACCAGGATCATTTCGCGGGTGATATTCGGCATCTCGAAAGAGATCCAGTCGCCGCCTTGGTAAAGGGTGCCGAAAAGGATTGCGGAAAAGATGATCCCGAGCGGATGGTTGCGGCCCATCAGCGACACTGCAATGCCGACGAAGCCGGCGCCACCAACGAACTCGACCTGCAGACGGGCGGAAGAGCCCATGACGGGATTGAGCGCCATCATGCCGGCGAGCGCGCCTGAAATCAGCATGGCGATGATGACGATGCGTGCATAGGGTATGCCGGCATAGGCAGCCGCCGTCGAGCTCACGCCGAGTGTACGCATCTCAAAGCCGAGCTTGGTGCGCCAGATGAGGATCCAGACAAACCAGGCGGCAAGAAGGGCGATGATGAAGGAGACGTTGAAGGGTGCTGCACCCAATTTGGCTCCGAAGATGCTCATGACCCAGCCAAGCTTGGGAAGCTGCCCCCCCTCGAGAAAGGTGCGGGTTTCCGGCGCCATCTTGCCCGGAACGATCAGCACGTGCACCAGCAGATAGACCATAAGGGCGGCTGCGATGTAGTTGAACATGATCGTCGTGATAACGATATGACTGCCGCGTTTGGCCTGCAGGAAAGCGGGAATGAAGGCCCAGGCCGCACCGAAGATACCGGCGCCGACAATGGCGAGCGGCATCGTCACATACCAGGGCACGTAACGATCGAGCGCCAGCGCTACCAGCGCACAGCCGAGCCCGCCGACGTAGGCTTGGCCTTCAGAGCCGATGTTAAAGAGACCGGCATGGATGGCGACGGCCACGGAAAGGCCGGTGAAGATGAAACTCGTTGCATAGTAGAGCGTGAAGCCTATGCCTTCGCCGCTGCCGAAGGCACCCTCGAGCAGCAGCGAAAGGGCGGCGAGCGGGCTTTCGCCGATCAGCCAGACGACGAAACCCGAGATCAGGAAGGCGACGACCAGGTTTAAAAGCGGGATCAGACCGTAATTGATCCATCTCGGTAGCGGTACGGAAGCAGTGCTCATAAAGGCCTCACGCGGCAATGCCGGCCATCATCAGGCCGAGGGTCTGTTCACCGGCATCGGGCGTCTTCTCGCCGACGACCTGGCCGGCGAACATGACAAGGATACGGTCTGAAAGGGCGCGGATCTCATCGAGTTCGACGGAGACGAGCAGGATCGCCTTGCCCGCATCGCGCATTTCGATGATCCGGCGGTGGATGAATTCGATGGCGCCGATATCGACGCCGCGGGTCGGCTGGCCGATGATCAGCATCTTCGGATCGCGTTCGATTTCGCGGGCGACGACGATCTTCTGCTGATTGCCGCCGGAGAAATTCGCCGTCTTCAGCCGCGGGTTCGGCGGGCGGATATCGTATTTTTCGATCTTCTCCATCGCATCCTTGCGGATCGCTTCGAGATCGAGCAGCGGCCCTTTGCTGTAGTCCGGACGGCGGTGATAGCCGAGGACGGAGTTTTCATATTCCTCGAACTTCAGCACCAGCCCCATATGGTGCCGGTCCTCGGGAATATGGGCGAGGCCGAGATCGCGCAGGCGGGCGGGATCGGCCCTGTCGATCGTCTGGCCGTCGAGCAGGATTTCGCCGGAGACAGGCTTGCGGATTCCGGCAATCGCCTCCAGCAATTCCGACTGGCCGTTGCCGGCAACACCGGCGATGCCGACGATCTCGCCGGCGCGCACGTCGAAGGAGACGTTATCGACCATGGTGACGCCGCGATTGTCCTTGACCGTCAGGTTGCGGACGGAGAGCACGGCGGCGCCCGGATTGGCTTCGCCCTTCTGCACGCGCAGCAGCACGCGACGGCCGACCATCAGCTCGGCAAGCTCCTCCACCGTCGTTTCCGCCGTCTTGCGGGTGGCGACCATCTCACCGCGGCGCATGACGGAGACCGTATCGGTGATCGCCATGATCTCGCGCAGCTTATGGGTGATGAGGATGATCGTCTTGCCCTGGTCGCGCAGCACCTTGAGGATGCGGAAGAGGTGGTCGGCTTCAGCCGGCGTCAGCACGCCTGTGGGTTCATCGAGAATCAGGATCTCGGCGCCGCGATACATGGCTTTCAGAATTTCGACGCGTTGCTGCAGACCAACCGGCAGCTCTTCGATCAGTGCGTCCGGATCGACCTCGAGGCCGTATTCGGTTTCCAGCCGCTTGAGCTCGGCGCGGGCCGATGCGACGCCTCTGGCCAGTAGCGAGCCACCTTCGGCGCCGAGCATGACGTTCTCGAGCACGGTGAAATTGTCGACCAGCATGAAATGCTGGTGCACCATGCCGATACCGGCGGCGATCGCCGCCTGGCTGTCACGGATGGTGACCGGATTGCCGTTGACGCGGATCTCGCCGCTGTCGGCGTGGTAGAAACCATAGATGATCGACATCAGCGTCGATTTGCCGGCGCCGTTTTCACCGATGATGCCGTGGATCGTCCCCTTGGCAACGGTGAGATTGATGTCCTTGTTGGCGTGGACGGCACCGAATTTCTTATCGATGCCGACAAGCTCGATAGCGGGCTTATCTGTCACTGCAGGCTCCAAATAAGAAAAGGGCGTATGGCGAAAATCCCCTCCGCCATACGCCCGATCTCGATATTACATCAGGGCGCTGATCACTTCGGGCAAGCGTTGTCCGAGGTGTAATCGTGAACCTTGACGGTTCCGGCGATGATATCGGCCTTGGCCTTGTCGACGGCAGCCTGCATTTCCGGCGTGATCAGCGACTTGTTGTTGTCGTCGATCGCCGCGCCAACACCATCTTCCTTGACGCCGAGCGCCTGGACGCCAGCGGTGAACTTGTCGTTCTTGGTGTCGGTATAGGCGTTGTAGACGGCGAGGTCGACGCGCTTGACCATCGAGGTCAGGACCGAGCCCGGATGCAGATGGTTCTGGTTGGAATCGACGCCGATCGACAGCTTCTTGTTGTCGGCCGCGGTCTGCAGCACGCCGAGGCCGGTGGCGCCGGCTGCCGCGTAAATGACATCCGCGCCCTGGTCGATCTGGTTCTTGGTGAGCTCGCCGCCACGAACCGGGTCATTCCACGCAGCGCCCGTCGTGCCGGTCATGTTCTGGAAAACCTGGATATCGGCCTTGGCGGCGCGCGCGCCCTGCTCATAGCCGCATTCGAATTTGCGGATCAGCGGAATGTCCATGCCGCCGACGAAGCCGACCTTGCCGGTCTTGGAGGCCATGCCGGCGAGAATGCCGACGAGATAGGAGCCTTCTTCTTCCTTGTAGACGACCGAGCGGACGTTCGGCTTGTCGACGACAGAGTCGACGATGATGAACTTGGTATCGGGGAATTCGGCTGCGACCTTCTCGATGGCCGAAGTCCAGGCGAAGGACACGGCAACGACCGGGTTGAAACCGCGGCTTGCGAAGTTGCGGATGGCCTGTTCGCCCTGCGTGTCGCCGGTCGGCTCGAAGTCGCGATAGGCGATGCCGGTCTCGGCCTTGAACTTCTCGGCGCCGTTATAGGCCGCTTCGTTGAAAGACTTATCGAACTTCCCGCCGGTGCCGTAAACCAGCGCCGGCTTGACATCGGCGGCAAGCGCCGTCGTCGACATGGCAGCCACGGCAAGGAGAGTGAGAAGGGATTTTTTCATTGTGCAGCCCTGTTGTTGCTATTCGTTAGGGGTCCTCCCGCAAGCCCTTTTCGGACATGTCTGCGGAACCACCGACCTCCCCCCGGAGGCCTGGCTGCGCGCATCCTTGCATGGCTCACGGAAAAATTCACCAGAAATTTTTCAGGCGGTAAAGATTTGCAGCGATTGCTGAAAATCAGTTCTTCCCGGTTGTTTTTTGGACATTCCCCCATCAAGGCTGCAGTTTTTCTAGCCAATCCGCCGGCAGATGCCAAAGCCGCAGAGGGCCATATCAGGCCTTCGCCGCATCGCACCGGCTCAAACCGATCGGCTATGCGATGAAGCGGCCTGACACTTGCGGTTTCTTGTAGCCGACCATCCAAAGAAGCAGCGCGATCACCAGAAAAACCGCAAAGGCCGGCTGCAGCATCAGCCACTGAAATATGAAGGCATAGAAGCGCGGGTGGATATAGTAGGAAAGCGCGGATTGCAGCGACGTCAGCGTGTCCGGGCTCACATCCTGCCAGGCATCCGACATCGGCGTCATGATCACGGCGGAGGCGGCAACCGACTGGATCGAATCGATGGTCCCGGCAATAACGGCTGCCGCAAGTGCGACAAGACTCGCCAGACGCAACAGGAAACGCATCAATCCCTCCGACGCTTCGGTATGCCGGATAATTCCGGCGAGCCCGCGCCATACTCCACCTTGAGAATTACATAGTCATCGCTGAGGTGAAGCACAATGGGATGGGCCGAGCGGAGTTTTATCGGAAGAAGTCAAAAAACTGTTAGATTTGGGTTGATCGGCAAAAATTCATCGGTATATATCGCGCCGTTCCGACGATTTGCACCTATCCGGGCGCGAACGCCAAAGGACAGGTGGCCGAGTGGTTTAAGGCGCACGCCTGGAACGCGTGTGTACGTGAAAGCGTACCGAGGGTTCGAATCCCTCCCTGTCCGCCATTTTCACATCTGGCCGAGCCTGCGCTGAACCATATAGACGGGGCCCGCTTCGGCTATGCCGATCACGTCTTCTTCCGCTTCTTCCATAAGGCGAAAGCCCATCATCAATTGCCGCGAGGGCTTTCCACCCGCGCCCGCGCAGCCCCAAACAGATCGTCTTTCGACCGCGACCCGATGCCGCTCTTCAAGCCCTCATCGACAAAGCGCTGCATAGCGGCGATCTTGTCGTCTCGCTCCTGATGTTTCCGGATAAGGTCGCGGACATAACCGCTCGAATAGGGCAGGGATACATTCATAGTCGCCATTTCAGGTCTCCGTTTCACGAAATTTGGATTGTTTGGCAAAGTCTGTCAGATGTCGCCGCACGGCACGCTCTTCCACAGTCTGCAAGGAAGCGAAGGCTCGATCCCACGAAATGAAGTGTAGCGCTGACCAGAAAGATTCCTGAATTTTTACCACGCTGCTTCACCGCGTCTTTGCACGTTTGGGTTTAGGTTCTGCCAAACCAAAAACAGAGGTAAAACAGGTGGAAGAACTTTCGGTGAAGTCGAAGATCATCAAATCCGTCTATTTCAGCCAGGAAGACGGCCGGCTCAGGATCTGCTTCAAGAACGGCGAGGAGCGTCTGTTCGAAGGCGTGCCCTCCTCGGAAGCCCATGCGATGACGGCGGCGCCGTCTCCCGGACATTATTACCTCGACCGGATCAGAACGCGGTTTCGCAGACTGGCCGCCTGAAACCCGTCGGGTTCAGCTGGGGATTGCGCCGGATTGAGACGGGGCCGGTGGATATTAACCACTGGTTAACTTTCGCCTTCATCACCGTTGGATCGGCGCGAGCGGAAAGCGGCAATTGTCAGTGCTGCCGCTTTCAGAGATTCGGTCAGCCGGGAGGCTCGGTGGCGGACCCCAGCCAGGAAGCCGGGCCTCCCCGTCACGCCCTATCCGTTTCGCCAGATCGATCCGAGGTCGGGTGCGATCGCCTTGAAATAGCGAAATGGGGCTAATCCTGTGAAAAACCGGAATGCTCACATCCGGACTCGACAATGCTTCATTAGCATGATTGCATAAACCCATGGAAAGGGAGGCCGGGTGATGATGTTCGAGAATCTGCTTGAGATGCAGGAGCGTGGCGTGCGCGATCGTGCTCGCGGCCGCAGCCTGGCGGACAATCCGATGTCGAAGCCGGATGTGCTGCCGATCACCGATTTTCAGGAATGGTATTCGATGTTCGACGCCTGGCGCTTCGGCTGGTCGATCGAGGATGCGATGGCGGGGCATATCGATGCGCCCCATCATGGCCGCGCCTCACCTCGTGCCTATACCAGGACGGTCTGATCGACCCGATCCTCGGCGCCGAAGAATTTCAGGTAGCGTTCGACCTCCGCCGGTTCGCCGGTCGCCTTCTGCGGATTGTCGGAGAGTTTTACCGCCGGACGGCCGTTGGCGTCACTGACCTTGCAGACGATCGAGATCGGATTGAGGCCTGAGATTTCCGTCGGCGCGCAGCCGGCAAAATCATTCGTCAGGTTGGTGCCCCAGCCGAAGCTCATGCGCACGCGGCCTTCGAAATGCCGGTAAGTGTCGATGATGGCGTCGACATCGAGACCGTCGGAGAAGATCAACAGCTTCTGGCGCGGATCGCGGCCCATCTTCTTCCACCAGTCGATGATCTTTTCACCGCCTTCGATCGGTGGCGCGCTGTCCGGACGGAAGCCGGTCCAGTCGGCGACCCATTCGGGGGCGTCGCGCAGGAAGGCCGCGGTGCCGAAGGCGTCCGGCAGGACGATCAGCAGGTTGCCGCCATAGAGCTTGTTCCAGTCGCGCAGGATCTTGTAAGGGGCATTGCGCAGTTGCTCATCGGTCTGCGCCAGGGCGGCTGCCACCATCGGCAGTTCGTGGGCATTGGTGCCGACCGCCTCGAGATCGGAATCCATCGCCAGCAATACATTGCTGGTGCCGGTGAAGGCCGGACCGATACCTTCCTTCAGCGCCTCGACGCACCAGCGCTGCCAGAGAAAGCTGTGGCGGCGGCGGGTGCCGAAATCGGAGATGCGCAGGCCGGGCAATTCCTTCAGCCGCTCGACCTTCGACCACATCTTCGCCTTGGCGCGGGCGTAGAGCACATCCAGCGTGAAAGGGCCGAGCGCCTTCATCGCCGAACGCGAACGCAGCTCGTTGACGATGGCGAGCGCCGGGATCTCCCACATGGTGGTTTCCTTCCAGGACCCATGGAAGTCCAGCACATATTGCCCGTCCTTCTTCGACAGCTCGTATTCAGGGAGCTGGAAATTGGACAGCCAGGCCAGGAATTCCGGCTCGAAGATCTGCGCGCGGCCGTAGAAACTGTTACCCGCCAGCCAGATCATCTCCTTCTTGGAGAGCCGTAGCGTGCGCGCATGATCGAGCTGCTCCCGCAATTCGCCCTCATCGATCTCTTCGGCGAGATGTACGCGCTTGGTGCGGTTGATCAGGGTGAAGGAGGCGTTCACATCAGGATAGAGCTTCCAGATCATCTGCAGCATCAGCAGCTTATAGAAATCGGTATCGATCAGGCTGCGGATGATCGGGTCGAGTTTCCAGGCGTGATTGTAGACGCGTCTCGCGATATCGGTCTTGGCCATGAGATTCCTGCCCCTGTCCACTCCGGTCAGGTGCTGCCAAATTCCCAGGTGCTGCCAAGTTCCGGGCCGGCGCACGAAACCGGCTCGTGCGCCTTCTTATCGAAAAATCGGCGAAGAAAGTCCAGACAAAACATAAACATCCCGCCGCATGGCGGCGACGGGATGCGGGAAATTATCTGTCGAACGCCTATTGGGCCGGAGGTTGAGCCGGGGCCACAGGAGCGGTATTCGGGGCCGGCGCCGTTTGCGGCGTCTCGGTCGGGACCGCATTGCCATTCTGCATGGTCGGCGCGCGTGCTGCGTCCGACTGCTGCTGCTGGAGCTGTTGGCCGGGCTGCTGCGGCGCCACCTCGTTCGCCTCGCGGCGGCCCCAGATCTCGACTGGAATCCAGACCACGAAAGCAAGGATCAGCGCCACGAGCAGCACGGTCAGGATACGATAACCCATACGCCCCTGCTTTGCCTTGACCGGCGGGATTTGCTGTTCCTTGTGAAGTTTTCCGTCGGATTTTTCCCAGCGTGTTTCGGTCTGATGCGCCATCATCGTCTCCTTCGCTGCCTTGGCGGCCGAACCGGCCGCAAAGAACTTCGCAAGGAAAACGGGTGGCCGTCTGGAAGGTTCCGGGCTCAAACGCGCCGCGGTCTTGGGAATAGCCAAACCGCCGCAGCTTTGGCGCGAGATGCCTTAAATCTAATAACCGGCGGCGCGATCAATCACGAACTGCAGCGGCTCGCCGCGCTCAAAACGGGCGATCTGCGTCTCGACATGGCGGAACAGCGCGTTCTCTTCGGAGACCGCCGCGTCGTGCGGGGTGATGAAGACGTTCTCCAATTCCCACAACGGGCTGTCGGCGGCGAGCGGCTCCACTTCGAAAACGTCGAGAGAAGCGCCGCCGAGGGTCCCCTCCCCGACGGCAGAGACGATGTCGGCCTCGATCTGGCTCTTGCCACGGCCGGCATTGATGAAGACCGGCTGTCCCAGCGCACCGTCGCGGCGGAGCTTCTTAAATAGCCCGCTATCATAGAAGCCCGTCGTCTCAGGCGTTAGTGGCAGCAGGCCGACCAGAATGTCGGTCTTGGCGAGAAACCGGTCCAGTTCGCCCGCGTCGAAGGTCTCAACGCCCTCGATTGTCTTGCGGGTGCGCGACCAGCCGATGACGTTGAAACCCATCACTTTCAGCTTGGCGACCGCATCCTGGCCCAGAATACCGAGCCCCATGACGCCGACGGTCACCTCCGCCGCTTCCGGCGCAATCAGTTTGGCCCATTCGCGCCGCCGCTGGCTGATATCATGGGCATATTGCGCGCGCAGATGCATCAGGCACTGCATGACGACCCATTCGGTCATCCGGGTTGTCAGGCTGCGGTCGACGAAACGGACGATCGGAATGTCAGGCAGACCGGCCATGCCGATGATGTGATCGACACCGGCGCCGCCCGAGAAGATGACCTTGAGGTTTGGCGCCCGGCTGAAAAGATCGGCATCCGGCTTCCAGAGAAGAGCATATTCGACGGCACGGAGATCACGCGCGGCATCAACCGTATCGGCGACATTGATGCTGCCGCGATCGGAAAAAGCCGTCTTCAGCGCGCGGGCAACACCTTCGGGGTTGAATTTGAGATCGACGAGAACGGGAGAAAGTGCGGACATGATCTTCTTTACTGCTGTACGGCGGGCGTCGGCACCGCCTCGATGTTGAAGGCCGCCGCCATCAGCGCTTTGGTGTAATCGTCCTTCGGCGCGCGGAAGATTTCCGCGGACGGTCCCTGCTCCACCACCTTGCCGAACCGCATGACGATGACGTCGTTGGCAAGCGCCTTCACTACTTTCAGGTCATGGCTGATGAAGAGATAGGCGAGGTCGTGCTTCTTTTGCAGATCGCGCAGCAGATCTACCACCTGGGCCTGTACGCTCATGTCGAGCGCGGAGGTCGGTTCGTCGAGCATGACGAAACGCGGCTTCAGCACCATGGCCCGTGCAATGGCGATGCGCTGGCGCTGGCCACCGGAGAATTCATGCGGATAGCGCCAGCGGGTCAGGGGATCGAGGCCCACCTCCTCCAGCGCCCAGCAGACGCGCTGGTCGCGCTCTTCGGCGCTCAAGGCGCGCTCATGCACCTTCAGCCCTTCCGCGATGATATCGCCGACCGACATGCGGGGGCTGAGCGAACCGTAGGGATCCTGGAAGACGATCTGCAGCTGATTGCGCAGCGGTCGCATCTCATTGAACGAATAGCCGGCTATATCCTTGCCGATAAAGGCGATCCGTCCCTGCGAAGAGATCAGCCGGGTGAGCGCCAGGCCGAGCGTGGTCTTCCCCGAGCCGGATTCGCCGACGACGCCGAGCGTCTGGCCGGCGCGCAACGAAAGATCGATGCCGTCGACGGCCTTCACATGATCGACGACGCGGCGCATCAGCCCCGCCTTGATCGGGAACCAGACGCGGATATCCGAACCTTCCATCACCACCGGTTTCGACGGGTCGGCGAACGGCGGTTCGCCGCGCGGTTCGGAAGCGAGCAGATGGCGGGTATAATCGTGCTTCGGATTGGCGAAGACTTCCTCGACCGTCCCGGTTTCAACAATCCGGCCCTTGGTCATGACGCAGACGCGGTCGGCGAATTTGCGCACGATGCCGAGATCGTGGGTGATAAACAGCAGCGACATGCCGTGCGCCGTCTTCAACTGCCGGAGAAGCTCGAGAATCTGCGCTTGTACGGTGACGTCGAGCGCCGTGGTCGGCTCGTCGGCGATCAGCAGTTCCGGCCGGTTGGCAAGCGCCATGGCGATCATGACGCGCTGGCGCTGACCGCCGGAGAGTTCGTGCGGATAGGCCTTCAACCGCTTCTCAGGCTCGCGGATGCCGACCTGGTTCAACAGTTCCAGCACCCGTTCGCGCGCTGGCTGTCCGGTAAGCCCCTGGTGCAGGGCGAGGATCTCGGCGATCTGCTTCTCGATCGTATGAAGCGGATTGAGCGAGGTCATCGGCTCCTGGAAGATCATGGTGATGTCGTTGCCGCGCACCTCGCGCAGCGCCCGCTCCGATGCCTTCAAGAGATCCTTGCCCTTGAACAGGATTTCGCCGGAGGGGTGGCTTGCCGAGGGATAAGGCAGAAGCCGCAGGATCGAGTTGGCCGAAACCGATTTACCGGAGCCGGATTCGCCGACGAGCGCCACGACCTCGCCTTTGGCGATATCGAAGGAGATCCGATCGACGGCAAGCGAGGTTTCGCCGCCCTGATGAAAGGCAACCGAGAGATCGCGGACGGAAAGGAGCGGTTCTGTCATGTCACTCATTGAAACGTCTTCCTCGGATCGAAGGCGTCGCGCACGGCTTCGCCGATGAAGATCAAAAGGGAAAGCATGATCGACATGGTGAAGAAGGCCGTCAGCCCGAGCCAAGGCGCCTGCAGGTTGGTCTTGCCCTGGGCGATCATTTCGCCGAGCGAAGGGGAGCCGGGCGGCATGCCGAAGCCGAGGAAATCGAGCGAGGTCAGCGTCGTGATCGAGCCTGAGAGAATGAAGGGCAGAAAGGTGAGCGTCGCCACCATGGCGTTCGGCAGCAGGTGGCGCCACATGATGGTGCGGTTGTTGACGCCGAGCGCACGGGCGGCGCGGACATATTCGAAATTGCGCGCGCGCAGGAATTCGGCGCGCACCACGCCGACGAAGCTGACCCAGGAGAACAGCAGCATGATGCCGAGCAGCACGAAGAAGCCGGGCGGCAGGATCGCGGCGATGATCAGCAGAATGTAAAGCACCGGCATCGACGACCAGATCTCGATGAAGCGCTGCAGCAGGAGATCGGTCAAGCCGCCGAAATAGCCCTGCACAGCCCCTGCCGTCACGCCGATGATTGCCGAGCAGATGGTCAGCGCCAGGCCGAACAGCACCGATATGCGGAAGCCGTAGATGACGCGCGCCAGCACATCGCGCGCCTGGTCATCGGTGCCGAGCCAGTTGAGATTGCCGAGCGTGCAGCCGGGATCATTCGCCCCTTGCGGATAACCCGAGCAGCGCTCCTCCTTGGTCATCAGCCAGAAGGGGGCGGTTGGCGCCGAGTGCGGAATGTTCGAGTTGACCGAGCGGTAGGAATAGCGGATCGGCGGCCAGATCATCCAGCCATTGGCGTTGATCTCGTCCGATATCACCGAGGAGCGGTAGTCGGTTTCGGCGAGGAAGCCGCCGAATTTTTCCTCGGGATAGTCGATCAGGACAGGAAACAGGATTTCGCCCTTGTAGGAGGCGATGATCGGCCGGTCATTGGCGAGGAACTCGGCAAAGAGGCTGAGCACGAACAGCAGCAGGAAAAGCCACAGCGACCAGTAGCCGCGGCCGTTCGCCCGGAAATTCTTCCAGCGACGGATGTTGGTCGGCGACAGCAGGCCCTTGCGCGGCGGTTTGACCGGGGTTGCGGTGGCGGGATTTGCGGCGGCGTCCATCAGACATCCCTCCGCTCGAAATCGATGCGCGGATCGATCCAGGTATAGATCAGGTCGGAAATCAGGCTGACGAAGAGACCGAGCAGCGAGAAGATATAGAGTGTCGCGAAGACGATCGGATAATCGCGGTTGACCACCGAGAGATAGCCGAGGCGGCCGAGGCCATCGAGCGAAAAGATATTCTCGATCAGCAGCGAGCCGGTGAAGAAGGCGGAGATGAAGGCGCCGGGAAAACCGGCGATGATGATCAGCATGGCGTTGCGGAAAACATGGCCGTAGAGCACCTGCCGCTCGTTCAAGCCTTTGGCGCGGGCGGTGACGACATATTGCTTCTTGATCTCCTCGATGAAGGAATTCTTGGTCAAGAGCGTCGTGGTGGCGAAGGCGGCTAGCGAAAGCGAGATCAGCGGCAGAGTGAGGTGCCAGAAATAATCGAGTGGCTTCTGCCACCAGGCGAGCTCACCGAAATTGTCGGAAACGAGGCCGCGCAGCGGAAACCAGTCGTAGAAGGAACCGCCGGCGAAAAGGACGATCAGCAGGATGCCGAAGAGAAAGCTCGGAACGGCATAGCCAATGACGATGACGCCCGAGGTCCAGACGTCGAAAGTCGACCCGTCCTTGACCGCCTTGCGGATGCCGAGCGGGATGGAGATGGCGTAGGAGAAGATCAGGATCCAGATGCCGAGCGAGATCGATACCGGCAGCTTCTCCTTGATGAGGTCGAGCACGGAGGTGTTGCGGAAGAAGCTCTCGCCGAAATCGAAACGGATGTAATTCCACATCATCTCGCCAAAGCGCGTCAGCGGCGGCTTGTCGAAGCCGAACTGTTTTTCGAGCTTGGCGATCAGCTCCGGATCAAGCCCTTGGGCGCCGCGATATTTCGAACCTTCGTCGCTGCCGCCGCCACCGAGGAGATCGCCGCCGCCGGACAGGCGCTGATCAGCGCTGTCGGCCTGGCCTGTCAGCTGGGCAATCACCTGCTCGACCGGGCCGCCGGGTGCAAATTGAACAACGATGAAGGAAATTGCCATGATGCCGATAATGGTCGGAATCATCAAAAGCAGGCGGCGAATGACATAGGCACCCATCAGCCTTCAGCCTCCGGGAAAGTATTTCTTGTCTGCACGCCGTTCAGTCCAATGCCGCTCAATCCGCCAGCCTTCCTTTGCCGGCCTCGCCGGCTTGTCGTGATTCGCTCGTGCCATTTGGAGCCCAGGGCCCCGTTAATGCAAGCCCGCTCATTTTGCCGAGGCCGACCACCAGGCATCGGGGAAACCAAGGCTGTGGGCCGGAAATTCGGCAGGATGCGTGACTGTGTTCCAATAGGCAATATTAACGGTATCGCGGTAGAACAGCGGGATGACGTAGTGATTTGCCAGCAAGACCCGGTCCATTGCCTTGATCGCCGCGACCTGCTCGTCGCGGTTGGGGGCAAAGATAATCATGCGAATGAGTTCATCGACCGCCGGGTTGGCGATCCCGGCATAATTGTGAGAGCCCTGCTGGTTGATCGAGCCGGAGCCCCAATAATCGGCCTGCTCGTTACCCGGATTCATGGTTTCCGCCCAAACATTCCAGATCATGTCGTAGTCGAAGCTGCGTTCGCGGTTGACGGCTTGCGAGGCATCGACCGTCCGCACCCGCGCATCTATGCCGATTTTCTTGAGATTGCTGGCATAAGGCACTGCCCAGCGCTCCAACATGGGGCTCGACAATAATATCTCGAAACTCATCGGCTGGCCGGTTTTGGTGTTGACCATACGATTGTTCTTGATCTCCCAACCGGCATCTTTCAGGAGCGCAATCGCTTTGCGAAGGTTGTCGCGGCTTTTCTGCGGATCACCGCCAACCGGATTTGTGTACGGCGTCGTGAAGACCTCGGGCGGAACCTTGTCCTTCATGCCTTCCAGAATTTCCAGTTCTCTGCCTTGCGGCAGGCCGGAAGAGGCAAGTTCGGTGTTCCAGAAATAGCTGTCGATGCGCTTGTAGCTGTTGAAAGCAACGGTGCGGTTCAACTCCTCGAAGTCGAACCCGTAGTTCAGAGCCTCGCGGACTCTGATATCCTTGAACAGGTCACGCCGCATGTTGGGCACGAGCGCTTGCAGGATACCGGTGGAGCGCAGCGGGTTGGCAACCTCCTCTTTCTTGACGCGCCCTTCCTTCACTGCGGGGAAATCATATCCCGTCGCCCAGCGAGCGGCGGTGGTTTCCTGCCAGTAGTCGCTGTTGCCGGCGCGAAAGGCTTCGAACTCGACATCCCGATCACCGAAATAGGTGTAGATGACGTTGCGGAAATTGTTCTGGCCGACGTTTACGTTGAGGTCCTTGCCCCAGTAGTCGTCGCGCAGTTCATAACGGATCGTCGCGCCGGGCGAGAAGGACGCAATCTTGTAAGGTCCGGACCCCATCACGGGCTCCAGGGTCGTCTTTGAGATATCCCGCGGTTTACCGTCCGGCCCCCGTCCCTCCCACCAATGTTTGGGCACGACCACCAACTGGCCGAGGATATTGGGAAGCTCGCGATTGTTCTTCTCGTCGAAAATGAAGGTAACGTCACGATCGCCAGTCTTTTCGGCCTTTACCACGTGGCGGTAATAGTTCCCGGTGAGCGGATTCAACTCCTTGGTCTTATCCAGGCTGAAAATGACGTCCTCGGGCGTTATCGGCTGACCGTCCGCCCATTTCGCCTCCTTGCGCAGGCGAAAGGTCGCACTCGAAACGTCCGCGGGAAAGGAAAGTCCTTCGGCAAGCAGGCCGTAGGACACAAGCAGTTCGTCATCGGCGGGCTTCATCAAGGTGTCGTACACGAGCGTCAGGCCGACCGCCGTCTGTCCTTTGGCAAGCAGCGGGTTGAAGGTGTCGAAGGCGCCGCTTGCAGAAAGGCGCAGGTCCCCGCCCTTTGGAGCATCGGGATTGACGTAATCGAAATGCGCAAAGCCCGGCTTGTACTTCATGTCACTGATAACCGAGCTGCCAATCTGAAAGGGCTGGTCCTGGGCTGTTGCCGTCATGGGCGCTAAGGCTCCCGCAAGCGTCAGAAACAAACCGATCTTCGACCACAAAGCCGCCATTCACGCTTTCCCCTAATTATTGGTGGGTTCGACAATACGAAAAATACAGGCGAAAAACAGGAGAGAGTTTGGTTTTTGCCGGGCTCGCGAAATTTTGACCTTGTTTTGCCGCGCCAAGGTTGAAGACCTCATCGGAATTGCAGGCGGCCGCAACGCTGCGGCGATCCGTCACCGCCGCTGCCTGTCGCCGCTAGCCAAAACATCGATTCACCAAAATCGCTTTTCACGATAGATTCCCGGCAAATCACTTCGGCAGCGCTCAAGGAAACAGTATGGCTTTCGGCTTCGTTCAGGCTTTCAGAACATTCGGCAGACTGGCGCTTGCCGGCGCGATCGGCGCCGGCCTTGCCGCCGGCGATGTCGGCGCCGAGCAGAAACCGCCAAGCCCCGGCAGCGCCAAGGCGCTGTTCGCAGGCGTCAGCCTGCCGACGCAGGGGCCGGCGCAGCCGATCGGCTTTTATGCAAAGGGCTGCATGACCGGCGCGGTGGCGCTGCCGACCGACGGGCCGACCTGGCAGGCGATGCGGCTTTCGCGCAACCGCCGCTGGGGCAACCCGGCGATGATCGCGCTCCTGGAACGATTTTCGCAGGATGCGGTCAAGTATGCCGGCTGGCCGGGCATCCTCGTCGGTGATGTCGCCCAGCCGCGCGGCGGGCCGATGCTCAACGGCCATTCCTCGCACCAGATCGGCCTCGATGCCGATATTTGGTTCACCCCGATGCCGGCGCGCCGCCTGACGGCCGAGGAGCGCGAGAACCTGCCCTTCACCAGCATGCTGCAGAAGGACAAGTTCCTCACCGTCAACCCGAAGGTATGGACGGAATCGCGGGCGCGGCTTTTGATGCTGGCGGCGAGCTATCCCGAAGTGGAGCGCATCTTCGTCAATCCGGCGATCAAGAAGAAGATGTGCGACACCTGGACCGGCGACCGCACCAACCTTGGTAAGCTGCGGCCGATATACGGCCACGACTCGCATTTCCACATCCGCATCAAATGCCCGCCCGGTGCTGCCGGATGCACGCCGCAAGCTCCCGTCGCCTCAGGAGACGGCTGCGACAAGTCGCTCGCCTATTGGTTCACCCCGGCACCTTGGGCGCCGCCGAAACCGCCCAAGCCCGGCGCCAAGCCGCCGAAGCCGCCGCGTGAGATGATGGTCTCCGACCTGCCGAAGGCCTGCTCTGCCGTGCTCGATGCCGCTTCCGTCGCTTCGATGCAGGCCGCCACCTATGGCGGGCCTTCAGCCGCAAGCGCTCTCGCCGCCGCTCCGGCAGCCGCGCCGGCTGACGACGACGAGGGGCTGCCGGATGTTGGCCCGGTCCCGAACGATAAGCCGGCGATCCAATGAAGGGGCGGACGCATTGCCTTTCAAATCGCAAATACTTGGTATAAAGCGATCAAATCGATTGAATTGTTGGGGCGGAGATTCACTTCATGGCCGGCGGCAAATGCCTTGCGCTGATCGCGCATGACCAGAAGAAGGACGACATGGCGGCTTTCGCCCGCGCCAATCAGGACCTTCTCTCGCGCTGGAAGATCGTCGCGACGGGTACCACCGGCGGTCGCGTGCTCGATGCCGCTCCCGATCTCGACGTCACCAGGCTGAAAAGCGGGCCGCTCGGCGGCGACCAGCAGATCGGCGCGCTGATCTCGACCGGCGAAGTCGACGCGCTGATTTTCTTCGTCGACCCGCTGACGCCGATGCCGCATGATGTCGACGTGAAGGCGCTGATGCGGCTCGCCATCGTCTACGACATTCCGATGGCACTCAACCACGCGACCGCTATAAAGCTCCTTCCCACACTCGAAGCCTGATCAGCACGGAACCGGCCATGCCCAAACCCAGCCACAGCACCGCTCCGCTTCCCTTCCCGATCCTGATCGGCGATATCGGCGGCACCAATGCCCGCTTCTCCATCCTGACCGACGCCTATGCCGAACCGAAGCAGTTTCCGAACGTGCGCACGGCGGATTTCGCCACGATCGACGAAGCGATCCAAAAGGGCGTGCTCGACAAGACAGCGGTGCTGCCGCGCTCGGCGATCCTCGCCGTCGCCGGCCCGATCAACGACGACGAGATCCCCCTGACCAATTGCGACTGGGTGGTGCGGCCAAAGACGATGATCGAGGACCTCCGCATCGAGGACGTGCTCGTCGTCAACGATTTCGAGGCGCAGGCGCTGGCGATCGCCGCCCTGTCGGATGAAAACCGTGAACGTATCGGCAGCGCCACCGGCGACATGGTTGCCTCGCGCGTCGTGCTCGGACCTGGCACCGGCCTCGGCGTCGGCGGGCTTGTGCATGCCCAGCATACTTGGATCCCGGTTCCCGGCGAAGGCGGCCACATCGATCTCGGGCCGCGCAGCAAGCGCGATTATCAGATCTTTCCGCATGTCGAGACGATCGAAGGCCGTGTTTCGGCCGAACAGATCCTCTGCGGACGCGGCCTCGTCAATCTCTATAATGCCATCTGCGCGGTCGACGGCATCCAGCCGACGATGAAGGATCCGGCCGAGATCACCTCACATGCGCTTGATGGCAGCGACAAGGCCGCCGTTGAGACCGTTTCGCTGTTTGCCACCTATCTCGGCCGCGTGGCGGGCGACATGGCCATGGTGTTCATGGCGCGCGGCGGTGTCTATCTCTCCGGCGGTATCTCGCAAAAGATCCTCCCGGCGCTGAAGAAACCGGAATTCCGGCAGGCTTTCGAGGACAAGGCGCCGCATAGCGCGCTGCTTCGCACCATCCCCACCTATGTCGTGACCCATCCGTTAGCGGCGCTCGCAGGGCTTTCGTCCTATGCGCGCATGCCGGCCAATTTCGGCGTATCGACGGAAGGCCGCCGCTGGCGGCGCTGAGCCCAGCGCGCGTCCCTCCGGGCCGCGCCGCGGTCTAGCCAAACCAGTCCCAACTCTTTATAGAGCCGGCCAAAGTGCGCGCCACGTTCACGACGCGCTCAGTCTCGGACAGGAAGCTTGATATTTGGAAGCCGTGGAAAGCAGAAAGCAGAGCGTCAGCAGCGATACCGTCACCGGCATCCTGAAGCGCATCATCGCTGAAAACGGCCGCGACCATCTCTGGGGTTATGTCTTCGCAATCGCCTGCCTCGTGGTCGTGGCGCTTTCGACGGCGTTCACCGCCTGGATCATGCGGGCGATCATCGACGAGGCCTTCGCCAATCGCCGCGCCGACGTCGTCTGGATCATCTGTCTTTCGATCTTCGTTGCCTTCGTGCTGCGCGGTTTTGCCAGCTACGGCCAGGCCGTGGCGCTTTCCAAGGTCGGCAACAATATCGTCGCCCGCTATCAGCGCCGCCTCTATGCGCATCTGATGACGCTTTCCGTTGGCTTTTTCAGCGAGGCACGCTCGGCTCATATCGCCGCGCAGGTGAGCCAGAACGTCAGCGGCATCCGCGACGTGCTCAACCTGACGATCACCTCGACGGTGCGCGACCTCCTGACCTTCGTTTCGCTGATCGGCGTGATGGTCCTCCAGGACCCGTTGCTCAGCCTCGCCGTCTTCATCATGGCGCCGCCGCTGCTCTATGCACTGCGTTATGTTTCCAAACGCCTTCGCTCGGCAACCCGCGAGGCCGTGCATCTGAACAGCCACGTGCTGGGGGCCATGCAGGAGACGATCCAGGGTATTGCCATCGTCAAAGCCTTCACGATGGAAGAGGAACTGGAGAACAAGGTCAACAAGCTCATCACGGCCGCCGAGAACCGGGCGAACCGGATTGCCCGGCTTTCCGAGCGCACCTCGCCGCTGACGGAGAGCTTCGCAGGCTTTGCCGTCGCCAGCGTGCTTGCCTATGCCGCCTATCGCTCGATCTATTACAACGTGGCCCCGGGCGCCTTCTTCTCCTTCGTGACGGCGCTGCTGCTTGCCTATGACCCGGCTCGCCGCCTTGCCCGGCTGCAGGTGCAGATGGAACGCGCCGTCGTCAATGCGCGGATGATCTACGAACTGCTGGACATGGAGCCGCGCCAGCGTGACCTGCCGGATGCCCGGCCGCTGACGGTGACGCAGGCCAGGATCGAATTCCGCAATGTTTCCTTCGCCTACGGCAATGAAAGCGTGCTGAACGACGTCAGCTTCGTCGCCGAGGGCGGAACCACCACGGCGCTCGTCGGCCCCTCGGGTGCGGGCAAATCCACCGTCATCAGCCTCATTCCGCGCTTCTACGATCCGCGCGAAGGTGAAATCCTGATCGACGGCCAGGATATCGCCCATATCACCAAGAAGTCGCTGCGCCAGCAGCTCGCCTATGTTTCGCAGCAGCCCTACCTGTTCGAAGGCACGATCCGCGACAATATCCGCTATGGCCGGCCGGAAGCGACCGATGTCGAGGTGGAAGAGGCGGCCCGGCTTGCCTATGCGCATGATTTCATCTCGGCGCAGCCGCAGGGTTACGATACGCCGGTCGGCGAAAACGGCGTGACGCTTTCGGGCGGCCAGCGGCAGCGGCTGTCGATCGCGCGGGCTTTGGTGCGCAACGCGCCGATCCTGCTGCTCGACGAAGCGACCTCCGCGCTGGACACCGAATCCGAGGCTGCCGTGCAGAAGGCGCTCGACGAGGCGATGACCGGGCGCACCGTCGTCGTCATCGCCCATCGGCTTTCGACCGTCGTGCGCGCCGACAAGATCGTCGTCATGCAGCAGGGTCGGGTGGTCGAGGAAGGCAATCATGAGACGCTTGCGAAGGTCAGCGACGGTCTTTACGCTCGCCTCAACAACCTGCAGAGGCCCTCGGCCTCGGATTCGTACTAACATGGCGAGACTGACATGAGCGATGCTGCGATGAAACTGGTGGTGGTCGGCGCGGCGGGACGCATGGGGCAGACGCTGATCCGGCTCATTCATTCCATCGAGGACGTGGTGCTGCATGCCGCGGTCGAGCGCGCCGGCTCGCCCTTTGTCGGCAAGGATGCCGGCGAAATCGCCGGGCTCGGGCCGACCGGCGTCATCATCGGCGACGATCCGCTCCAGGCCTTCCTGCATGCCGAGGGCGTGCTCGACTTCACCGCGCCTGCCGCAACCGTGGAATTCTCCGGCCTCGCCGCTCAGGCCCGCATCGTTCACGTGGTCGGCACGACGGGCTGCTCGAGCGAGGACAATGCGAAGATCGCCGCAGCGGCCCGCCATGCCCGCATCGTCAAGTCAGGCAATATGAGCCTCGGCGTCAATCTGCTCAGCGTGCTGGCCGAGCAGGCAGCGCGGGCGCTCGATCCTGCAGACTGGGACATCGAAATCTTGGAAATGCACCACAAACGCAAGGTGGATGCCCCTTCCGGCACCGCCCTTCTCTTCGGCGAAGCCGCTGCCAGGGGCCGCAATATCGACCTCGCCTCGAAATCGGTCAGGGTGCGCGACGGCCATACCGGCGCCCGCGAGGCGGGCACGATCGGTTTTGCGACGCTGCGCGGCGGCTCTGTCATCGGTGAGCATTCCGTGCTTTTCGCCGGCGAAGGCGAAATCGTCACCCTGTCGCACAGCGCGGCCGACCGTTCGATCTTCGCGCGCGGCGCCATCAAAGCCGCGCTCTGGGCGCGCGACAAGAAGCCGGGGCTTTATTCCATGCTCGACGTGCTCGGGCTTTCTTCCCAATAAGGATACTACGGAGGCATATTCATGAGCGGTACCCTCGTCCTCGTTCGCCACGGCCAGAGCGACTGGAATCTGAAGAATCTCTTCACCGGCTGGAAGGACCCGGATCTGACGGCACTCGGCATTCAGGAAGCCAAAGCCGGCGGCGCCGCGCTCGCCGAATACGGGATCAAATTCGACGTCGCCTATACCTCGGCGCTGGTGCGCGCGCAGCACACGCTGAAGCTCATCCTCGACAAGGTCGGCCAGCCCGATCTCGAAACGATCCGCGACCAGGCGCTGAACGAGCGCGACTACGGCGATCTCTCCGGCCTCAACAAGGATGACGCGCGCGCCAAGTGGGGCGAGGAACAGGTGCATATCTGGCGCCGTTCCTATGACGTGCCGCCGCCGGGCGGCGAGAGCCTGCGCGACACCGGCGCCCGTGTCTGGCCTTACTACCTCACGGAAATCCTGCCGCGCGTGCTGCGCGGCGAAAAGGTGCTGGTCGCCGCCCACGGCAATTCGCTGCGCTCGCTGGTCATGGTGCTCGACAAGCTGAGCAAAGAAGGCGTGCTCGCCCTCAATCTCGCGACCGGCGTTCCGATGGTCTACAAGCTGAAGGCGGATTCCACCGTCGCGTCCAAGGAAGTTCTGGGCGATATGTCCGGCGCCCACTAATTCGATGAGGCGTGCCGCCGGAAGCGGTCGGCACGCCTTGCCTCAATCATTGGCCTCAGTTCTCGATCGTGAACTGCACCCGGTCGGCGGCGAAACGGCTGATCGAATATTGCACCGGCATGCCGTCGAGATCGGTGTTCATTGCCTTGGCGATCAGCAGGATCGCGCCGGGGGTGAGTTCCAGATCGGCAAGGTCGGCTGTAGCAGCATGGGCGGCCGTCACCTCGGTCGTCGCCCGGACGTAGTCCGCCAGCCCGAGCTCGGCGAAAGCCTTGGTGATCGATTCATGCTTTCGGTAGGCCTCGCCGATCCCCGCGAAGCGTTCAGCGGGAAACCAGCTCGTCGCCTTTGAAACCGGCCGCCTGTCGGCATGGCGTAATGTTTCCAGCCGGATCACCTGCTCGCCCTGTTTCAGGCCCAACCAGCGGGCAACCTCGGCACTCGCCTCCTCCTGCGCCTCATCGAGCAGAAGACCACGCGTCTCACGCGCCTGATCGCCGATGCCCGCGGTGAAGCGCGTGCGCCGGGTAATCGGGAAGTTCAGCCGCTCCTTGCGCTCGATCAGCGTGCCACGGCCTTGTACCGCACGCACGATTCCCTCCTGCGCCAGCGCCGCCAGCGCACTGCGCACCGTATGCCTGTTAACGCCGAACTGCAGCGCCAGCACCGTTTCCGGCGGCACCATTCCCGTTTCGTCATAGGTTCCATTGCCGATCGCCTCGCGAATTCGATCGGCGATCTGACGCCAGAGCGCCACACCTGTCTGCCTCTGCACCTGCTTCAGTCCTGCCATTCTGCCCCTGCCTTGCCCCACGATGTCACACGCTTGTCACGACACCGGTTTAAGGCTAGATATAGCTTGTATGGTTGTCTATATCAATAGACATTTCGAGGAAAGCAGCGATGATATCAGCGGACGAGAAAGACGCCGCGTCGCCGACGGTCTCTGAGCGCAAACGCGCCGCCGATCTGCTGGCGCGTGCGGAACGGAGCGAACTCCAGGCAGCCTGGGATGCGTTGCCGCAGAAGCCCGTGGCTTATCCGGTGCGTGGACCGGAGACGGGACTGGTGATGGTGCGCGGCCGCATCGGCGGCGGCGGAGCTCCTTTCAATCTCGGCGAGGTGACGGTGACGCGCGCAACGGTGCGGCTCGAGACCGGCTCTATCGGCCATGCGCAGGCGCTCGGCACCGACCGGGAGAAGGCCCGCCTTGCGGCGATCTTCGATGCGCTCTGGCAGGAGGAGGCGACCAGGGATTTCGTCGAACAGGCGCTGCTTTCGCCGATTGCCGCACGCATCGCCGTCGCTCAGCGCCGCAAGGCGGACGAGACGGCGGCAACCCGCGTCGATTTCTTCACCATGGTACGGGGGGACAACTGATGGGTCTTGCGACAGAAGCCTTGACCGGCGGTTTTGCCGACCCGGTTTTCCATGCGCAGAGCGTCTTCAAGATGCTGATGGACGGCATGGCCCGTCCCGGCACCATCCAGACAGTTGCGCCCGATATTGCTCCGCCGGCGCCGCTCGGCATTGCCGCCGGCGCGATCGCGCTCACCCTTTGCGACTACGACACATCAGTCTGGCTTACCTCGGGACTGGCGAAATCCGCCATGCCGGAGTGGCTCGCCTTCCACACCGGCGCGCCCCTGACAGCCGAAAAGGCCGATGCGCGTTTTGCCTTCATTGAGGCGGGCACTGCGCTTTGCTCCTTCGGCCTGTTCGCATCAGGCACACAGGAATATCCCGACCGTTCGACGACTATTGTCATCGAACTTCCCAAACTCGAAGGCGGACGCAGGCTGGCGCTGATGGGTCCGGGCATCCAGAGCGTCGTGGAGATCGCGCCGGCGGGGCTGCCGGAGACCTTCCTCAGGCTCTGGACCGAGAACCGTGCGCTCTTCCCACGCGGCATCGACATCGTGCTGACGTCGGACACGCGCTTCGTCTGTCTGCCGCGCACCACCAAGATCACAGCAACGGAGATCTGAGCTCATGTATGTTGCCGTCAAGGGTGGCGAGGCCGCCATCGCCAATGCCCACCGTCTGCTTGCCGACCGCCGCCGCGGCGACCGTTCGCTGCCGGCGATCGGCATCGAGCAGATCGTCGAACAACTCGCCCTCGCCGTCGACCGCGCCATGGCCGAGGCCTCGCTTTTCGACCGTACCCTCGCCGCGCTGGCCGTGCGTCAGTCGCGCGGAGACATGATCGAGGCGATCTTCCTGCTGCGCGCTTACCGCACGACGCTGCCGCGCTTCGGCTATTCCAAACCGCTCGACACGGCTGAGATGACGATCGAACGGCGCATCTCGGCGACCTACAAGGACCTGCCGGGGGGCCAGCTTCTTGGTCCTACTTTCGATTATACTCACCGGCTGCTCGATCCGTCGCTGCTTCAGGACGAAGCGGTCGAGGCGCCCGCGCAGCGCACAGCCGAGACCGGCCGCGTCATGCGCGTCTCCGAAATCCTCGGCGAGGAGGGCCTGATCGAGGCTGACGGCGACATGCCCGAAGATCACGAGATCGGCGACCTGACCCGCGAGCCGATGGAATTCCCGATGACCCGCGACCTGCGCTTGCAGGCGCTTTCCCGCGGCGATGAAGGCTTCCTGCTGGCGCTCGGTTATTCTACGCAGCGCGGCTATGGCCGCAATCATCCCTTCACCGGTGAGATCCGCATCGGCGAAGTCGAGGTGGAATTCGACGTGCCGGAACTCGGTTTCGCCGTCTCGCTCGGCGTTATCCAGATCACCGAATGCCAGATGGTCAACCAGTTCAAGGGTTCCGCCAAGGCGCCGCCGCAATTCACCCGCGGCTATGGCCTTGTCTTCGGCCAGAGCGAGCGCAAGGCGATGGCCATGTCGCTGGTGGATCGCGCATTGCGGGCTGAAGAGCTCGGCGAGGATATCACCGCGCCGGCCCAGGACGAGGAATTCGTCATCTCCCATTCCGACAATGTCCAGGCGACCGGCTTCGTCGAGCATCTGAAGCTTCCGCATTATGTGGACTTCCAGGCCGAACTCGATCTCGTCCGCCGCATGCGCCGCGAATTCGAAGCCGCCCGCAACAGGGGCGAAGATTTGAAGGAAGCCGCCGAATGAGCGATCTCGCCAGCTACAACTTCGCCTATCTCGACGAACAGACAAAGCGGATGATCCGCCGCGCCATCCTGAAGGCGATCGCCATTCCCGGCTATCAGGTGCCCTTCGCCAGCAGAGAAATGCCGATGCCCTACGGCTGGGGCACCGGCGGCGTGCAGGTGACGGCCTCGATCATCGGGCCTGACGACGTGCTGAAGGTCATCGACCAGGGCGCCGACGACACGACCAACGCCGTTTCGATCCGCGCCTTCTTCCAGAAGGTCGCCAATGTCGCAGTCACGACGCATACGAGCGATGCAACTATCATCCAGACGCGCCACCGCATCCCGGAAGAGAAGCTCGGGCCCGGCCAGGTACTCGTCTATCAGGTGCCCATCCCCGAGCCGCTGCGTTTCCTCGAACCGCGCGAGACCGAGACGCGCAAAATGCATGCGCTCGAGGAATATGGCCTCATGCATGTGAAGCTCTATGAGGATATCGCCCGCAACGGCCGCATCGCCACGACCTATGCCTATCCGGTCAAGGTGTTTGGCCGCTACGTTATGGACCCGTCGCCGACGCCGAAGTTCGATAATCCGAAGATGCACAGATCGGAAGCGCTGCAGCTTTTCGGGGCCGGCCGCGAAAAGCGTATCTATGCCGTGCCGCCCTATACCGATGTCGTCAGCCTGGACTTTGAAGACCATCCCTTCGAGATCCAGCGCTTCGACAGGCCCTGCGCGCTTTGTGGCGCAGAGGATGTCTATCTCGATGAGGTCATCCTCGACGACAAGGGCGGGCGCATGTTCGTCTGCTCCGACACCGACCATTGCGAAGACCGCCGGGCCCGGGGGCATGCCGGCGAAATGCTGGCCCAGGAGGCTGCAGAATGACCGATATACCGCTTCTCAAGGTCAACGACCTCTCGAAGTTCTACGGCAAGCGCATCGGCTGCCGGAACGTCTCCTTCGAGCTCTGGCCCGGCGAGGTGCTGGCCATCGTCGGCGAATCCGGTTCGGGCAAGACGACGCTGCTCAACTGCATCTCCACCCGGCTGATGCCGACGACCGGCAGCGTCGAATACCATATGCGCGATGGGAGCTACCGCGACCTCTATCATATGAACGAGGCCGAACGCCGCTTCCTGATGCGCACCGACTGGGGCTTCGTGCACCAGAATCCGGCCGACGGGCTGCGCATGACCGTCTCGGCCGGCGCCAATGTCGGCGAACGGCTGATGGCGATCGGCGACCGGCACTACGGCAATATCCGCTCCACCGCCATCAATTGGCTCGAACGCGTCGAGATCGATGCCGATCGCATCGACGATGAGCCGCGCGCCTTTTCCGGCGGCATGCGCCAGCGCCTGCAGATCGCCCGCAACCTTGTCACCGGTCCGCGTCTGGTCTTCATGGACGAGCCGACCGGCGGCCTCGACGTTTCGGTGCAGGCGCGTCTGCTCGATCTGGTGCGCAGCCTCGTCAACGATCTTGGCCTCTCGGCGATCATCGTCACCCATGATCTTGCCGTCGCCCGTCTGCTGTCGCACCGCATGATGGTGATGAAGGACGGCGCCGTCGTCGAACAGGGCCTCACCGACCGCGTACTCGACGATCCCCGAGAGCCTTACACGCAGCTGCTCGTCTCCTCGATCCTGCAGGTCTGAGCTAGAAACCAGGAAAACCAAATCATGCCAACGCCCCTCGTCGTTTCCGAAGTCTCGAAGAGCTTCACCATGCACCTGCGCGACGGCATCAGGCTGCCCGTCGTTTCCGACGTCGCCTTCTCCGTGTCGTCAGGCGAATGCGTCGTTCTCGGCGGCCCCTCGGGCATCGGCAAGAGCTCGCTGCTCAAGATGATCTACGGCAATTATGCTGTCGACTCCGGCCAGATCCTCATCCGCCACGACGGGCGCATCGTCGATCTCGCCGCCGCCGATCCGCGCACCGTGCTCAATGTTCGCCGCGATACGCTCGGCTATGTCAGCCAGTTCCTGCGCACCGTACCGCGCGTGGCGGCGATCGACGTGGTGGCCGAGCCGCTCGTCGCTCGCGGCGAAGAAACGGTCGCCGCTCGCGAAAAGGCGGGCACCTTGCTCGCCAAGCTCAACCTGCCGGAGGCGCTGTGGCAGCTTCCGCCCGCCACCTTCTCCGGCGGCGAGCAGCAACGCGTCAACATCGCCCGCGGCTTCATCACCGAGCATACGATCCTGCTTCTCGATGAACCCACAGCCTCGCTCGATGCGAAAAACCGTGCCGTCGTCGTCGGCATGATCGCGGAGAAGAAGAAGGCGGGCGTCGCCCTTCTCGGCATCTTCCACGACGGGGAAGTGCGCGAGGCCGTCGCCGACCGCATCCTCGACGTCCAGCAGTTCTCGCCGAGGAAGATCGCCGCATGAGCCGCCAGTTGGGCATCGAGCCCTATATCCACGAAACGGCCGATGTCAGCGGCTCCACTTTCGGGCGCTTTACAGAGGTCTCCGAACGCTGCCGCATCAGCGAAGCTACTATCGGCGACTATTCCTACATCATGCAGGACGGCTCCGTCTGGTGCGCAACGATCGGCAAGTTCGTCAATATCGCTGCCGCCGTGCGCATCAACGCCACCAACCATCCGACCTGGCGCGCGACTCTGCATCATTTCACTTATCGCGCCGCCGATTATTGGCCGGACGCCGACATGGAGACGGACTTCTTCGCCTGGCGGCGCTCGAACCGGGTGACGATCGGCCACGACGTCTGGATCGGCCATGGCGCAACCATCCTGCCGGGCGTCAATGTCGGCAATGGCGCCGTCATCGGCGCCGGCGCGGTCGTATCGAAGGACGTCGCGCCATACACGATCGTCGGCGGCGTACCGGCGAAACTGATCCGCGACCGGTTTTCGAAACCGGTCGGCGAACGCATGGACCGGCTCGCCTGGTGGGACTGGGAGCACGACCGGCTGCGCCAAGCCTTGCAGGATTTTCGCAACCTAAACGCGGAAGATTTTCTGGCGAGATATGGTGGCTAAACCTCAGATATAGGCGCGGAGAATTGTGACACGAACTACACAAATATGACACGTGAGGTTCATGAAGCGGGACTAATGCGATGCTGACTAAGGTCTGGAGCGCAAGGGAAGAGCATGATGTTCGAGCTGAAGGATGTCACCCGCCGTTTCGGAAACAAGCTCGCCGTCGATGCCGTGACGCTCACCATTCCCCAGGGTCAGATGGTCGGCATCATCGGCCGCTCCGGCGCCGGCAAGTCGACGCTGCTGCGCATGATCAACCGCCTGCAGGAGCCGAGCGCCGGCTCCATTCATTTCGCCGGCGTCGAGGTCTCTGGGCTGCGCGGCCGGGCGCTGCGTAGCTGGCAACGGGACTGCGCAATGATCTTCCAGCAGTTCAATCTGGTGCCGCGCCTTGATGTTCTCACAAATGTCATGCTCGGCCGCCTCAATCACCGCTCGACGCTTCTTAGCCTCCTCAACATCTTCACCCGCGAGGAACGCGTGCATGCGATCGCCGCGCTCGAACGCCTCGGCATCGAGCAGACGGCGCTGCAGCCGGCCGGCACGCTTTCCGGCGGCCAGCAGCAGCGCGTGGCGATCGCCCGCGCACTGATGCAGAACCCGAAGATGGTCCTCGCCGACGAGCCGATCGCCTCGCTCGACCCGCTGAACGCCAAGATCGTCATGGATGCGCTGCGCGACATCAACGAGCATGAGGGCATCACCGTTATCACCAATCTGCATACGCTCGACACCGCCCGCAACTATTGTGAGCGCATCGTCGGCATGGCCGGCGGCCGCGTCGTCTTCGACGGCAAACCCTCGGAACTGACGGCCGAAGCCGTGAAGGAAATCTACGGAACGGACAAGGATGGCGCCGGCATCGACGAAACCATGACGTCGACGTCCATCACTATCGCTGCCGAGCGGGCAGACAATCAATCCGCCGGCGCCCAACCGCTGGCATTGGCCGGCCTCTGAGCGGGGCGGCCGCGATCGAACGCCCGCGTCAAGGGCACATTTCTTCGTAACGGGAAGGCCGAGACACCGGTCGATAGGAGAGAACGCATGTTGAAGAAAGCACTCTTTGCGGCAACGGCGCTGTTCGCGCTCGCCGGCGCCGCCAATGCCGCAGACCTCAAAGAATTCCGCATCGGCATCCTTGGCGGCGAAAACGAAACCGACCGCCTGCGCAATTATGCCTGCCTCGCCGACCATCTGAAGCAAGAGTTCGGCTTCGAGAAGGTCTCGCTCTTCCCGGCCGCCGATTACGACGGCGTTATCCAGGGTCTGCTCGGCGGCACGCTCGACTTCGCCGAACTCGGCGCTTCGGGCTACGCCTCCGTCTACCTCAAGGACCCGAAGGCTGTTACGCCGATCCTGACGACGCAGCAGAAAGATGGTTCGACGGGTTATCACTCGATCGGCCTCGCACTGAAGTCCTCCGGCATCAAGACCATCAAGGACGCCAAGGGCAAGAAGCTCGGCTACGCCGATCCGGACTCCACCTCCGGTTACCTCGTGCCGCTGACGCAGATCCCGAAGGACACCGGCATGCCGAACGACAAGTTCTTTGCCTCGACCCAGTTCAACGGCGGTCATGAAAACAATCTGCTTGCCGCCTATGACGGCAAGGTCGACGTTGCCGTCGACGATTCGTCGGGCATCGGCGATTTCAAGGACGGCTACACCTCCGGCACCTTCCGCAAAGAAGTCGACAAGGGCGCCGTGGACCCGAACAAGCTCGTTGAAGTCTGGCGTTCGCCGCTGATCCCGAACGGCCCGCTCGTCGTGCGCAACGCCCTCGGCCAGGAGTGGCAGACGAAGCTCGCAGCCTTCTTCACGGCCCTGCCGGAAAAGGATCACAAGTGCTTCTCGGCTGTCGAAGGCGGCGACTACAAGGGCTACGCCCCTGTCAAGCACGACTTCTACAATGCTGTCGTCGAAGTTCGCAAGGCGGCCATCGGCGGCTGATCGTCTTTTGAATACGGGGCGGCCGGCAACGGCCGCCCCTTCTTTTGTGACTACAGCGCCGCGCGTCTTTTCAGACGCGTAAAGGACGCTGTCGAACTTTGAATTGCTACATAATTCCATCCTCAAATCGAACTCGATTTGAGGATGGAATTATGTAGCAGGCGGGGCATCCATGACTATTGCCGATACACAGCCGCACATGCAGAGCACGCAGGATATCCGCACCGCCTGGGAGCGGATGGTCGCCAGGCGCCGATTTTACACCGTCCTCGGCATGATTATCCTCACTGTGGCTTTCGTCAGTTCCGTCCGATTCGCCGACGAGAGCAATGCCGGCCATTTCTTCGACCGCCTGCCACATCTCTTCGACTTCCTGAGCTGGCTCATCCCCAAGGATTGGAACGACGTCTGGCGCGCGCTTTTCGACATAGCGAGCGTCAACGACAAGGGCGGCGAGGAATTCAATTTCGACAAGGGCCGTGTCTACGTCTGGGGCGCCTTCTACATTCCGGAATATCTCGAGCTGATGATCGTGACGATCAACGTGGCGCTGATCTCGACAATTATCGCCTTCATCTTTGCTGTTCCCTTGAGCTTCTTTGCCGCGCGCAACCTCACGAGTTCATGGCCGCTACGCATCTTCACCAAGCGGCTGATGGAGTTCCTGCGCGCCTTCCCCGAAATCGTGATCGCCGGCCTTTTTTCGGCGATCCTGTCGATTGGGCCGGTCGCCGCCATCATCGCCATCACCCTGCACACGATTGGCGCGCTCGGCAAACTCTTCTACGAAGTCGCCGAAAATATCGACATGAAGCCGCATGAGGGGATGAAGGCCGTCGGCGCCAACTGGTGGGAGCGCGTGCGCTTCGCCGCGCTGCCGCAGGTGCTGCCGAATTTCACCTCTTATGCGCTGCTGCGCCTGGAGGTCAACGTGCGCGCCTCGACCATTATCGGCGCCGTCGGCGGCGGCGGCATTGGTGAGGAACTGAAGCTTTCGATCTCGCGCGGTTTCGGCGCCAAGACGATGGCGCTCGTTCTGCTGCTGTTCGTGACGATCGTCGCCGTCGACCAGTTCTCCGCATGGCTGCGCCGCCGTCTCGTCGGCGAGCACGCCTTCCTCCTGCAACATTGAGGCCGCCATGACGGTGATCGACGCAAACCGCATGAACGAAATAGAAGCGCGCTATCCGGAATATTTCCACCGGTCGTTCCGCCAGCGTTTCGGCGGGCTGATGATCTTCATTGCGACGCTGCTCTACGGCCTTTACGCCGTCTGGTTCTTCGACCTGCCAAAGCTTCTTGCCGAAGCCCACTGGGAGCGCGTCGGCATCTATCTCAGCCAATGGGTGAGCTACGATGTCCAGCCGGACCTCCGCATCCAGGAGGACGGCTCGATCGAGGTGCGTTATCCCCGCTTCTCGCCGCTCGGCGATAATCCGCATCCGGACTGGGTGGTCAACAACTCCGACGGCAGCATCACCGTTTCCGTCAGCGGCACCAGCCGTAGCGTCACCGTCTCGAAGAGCGAAACGATCGTGACTGCACACGGCGTCAGTGTCCCGGTCGACGTTTCGAGCGGCGCGCCTGAGGTGGTCGGGCCGGTGCCCGCCTGGATGACGGTCTATGACGACAACGTGCTCGCGGATCTCGGCTTTGCCGGCGACGTCAGTATTTCCGTCGACCGCGTGAAGGTCCGGAAACGCTTTCTCGGCTGGGCGAATTTCATCTTCGACACGCAATCCTCCTTCTTTGACAAGCCGGTCGGCGAAGTCATCGGCCTCATCGTCTCCGGCCCGCGCATCAAGCCCAACCAGACCAATCTGTCGCTCGCCTTCGATGACATCTGGAACAACAGCGAATGGCAGCATGGCGACGTCTGGACCAAGCTGTTCCAGACGATCGTCATGGCCTTTCTCGGAACGCTGCTCGGCGCGATCGCCGCCTTCCCGCTCGCCTTCCTGGCGGCGCGCAACATCACACCGAACCGCCTTCTGAACCAGATCCTCAAGCGCTTCTTCGATTTCCTGCGCTCGGTCGACATGCTGATCTGGGCGCTGTTCCTGACCCGTGCCTTCGGCCCCGGGCCGCTTGCCGGCAGCGGCGCGATCTTCCTCACCGAGACCGGCACGCTCGGCAAGCTTTATTCCGAGGGACTCGAGAACATCGACAACAAGCCGCGGGAAGGCATCAAATCGACCGGCGCCCAGACGGTGCTCGTCCATCGTTACGGCATCATGCCGCAGATCGTTCCCATCTTCGTCAGCCAGACGCTCTACCAGTGGGAGTCGAACGTGCGCGGCGCCACGATCATCGGCGCCGTCGGCGCGGGCGGCATCGGCCTCAAGCTCTGGGAGGCGATGCGCACCAACGCCAACTGGGAAAACGTGGCCTATATGGTCATTCTGATCCTGATCGTCGTCTTCCTGTTCGACGCCGCTTCGAACGCGCTGCGCCACCGGTTGATGGGCACGAAGACACACTGATCGATCGATGAGGGGCGGTGGCGGCGCTGCCGCCATCATCATTCTGTCACGGAAATCTTTTAGCCGGGAGCCTGCTTGCGGTTCGCCGCCAAATCACTGCACATTGCCCTCCCCGTTTCGATGATCCCCAGGATAATAGCCTTGCGATACGCCCTCTATTTCTCGCCGCCGAAGGACGATCCCCTGACCGGCGCGGCTTCGCGCTGGCTCGGCCGCGATGCTTTCACCGGCGAAACCTATCCTGCACCCGACCATGAGACACTCGGTGCGGCAGAGCAGTTCGAGCTGACCGCCGACCCACGCCGCTACGGCTTTCACGCGACAATCAAGGCGCCGTTTTCGCTTGCCGCTTCCGTCACCGAAAAGGATCTCATGGCCTTCGCCGAGGAGTTTGCCGCCCGGACCCCCGCCTTCGAGATTCCTCAACTCGTGCTCGGGCAGCTCGGCCGTTTTTTTGCCCTTGTTCCGGCTTCTCTTCATCAACCTCTTCAGGATTTCGCCGCGAAGGTGGTAAAATCCTTCGAGCCGTTCCGCGCGACGCTTTCCGAGGCCGATATCGCGCGCCGCAATCCGGAGAGGCTCAGCGACAGCCAGCGCGCCAATCTGCAACGCTGGGGTTATCCTTACGTCATGGAGGATTTCGGTTTCCACATGACGCTGAGCGGCCAGGTGCCTGAGACACGTGCCGAGACGATGAAAACGGTCCTGGCGGAGCGTTTTTCCGGTTTCACCGGCCGGCCGCTTTCGATTTCCGGCCTTGCCGTCTTCATCGAGGAGAGGCGCGGCGCCCCGTTCAAAGTTCATTCCTGGCTGCCGCTTTCCGGCGCCAAAAGCTGAAAGACCTGACGATATGAGCAAAGAGACCGTCTTTTCCAACGCCCGCATCGTTCTGGAGGACGACATCCTTTCAGGATCGATCCTCATCCGCGACGGCAAGATCGCCGACGTCTCCGAAGGCAATTCGGTAGCCGGCGAAGATTTCGAGGGCGATTACGTCATTCCCGGCCTTGTCGAACTCCATACCGACCATCTCGAAGGGCATTACCAGCCGCGCCCGGGCATCCGCTGGCACAAGACGGCTGCCGTCCAGGCGCATGACGCCCAGATCGTCACATCGGGCATCACGACGGTCTTCGACTGCCTGCGCATGGGCGCGGACGAGGACGGCGGTTTCGAACATGGCGAAATGCGTGAGATGGCCGACGCCATTCAATCGGCGGAGAAGGAAGGCCGACTGCGCGCCGAGCACCTCATCCATCTTCGCTGCGAGGTTTCGGCCGGCAACGTACTCGAACATTTCGCCGATTTCGAAAACGATCCGCATGTGCGGCTGGTCTCGCTGATGGATCATGCGCCCGGCCAGCGACAGTTCCAGACGATGGATCAATACATCTTTTACTATCAGAAGAAGCGGGGCCTGAGCGACGAGGCCTTCGCCCGCTTCGTTGCCAAGCGCCAGGCGGAATCGGCGCGCAATTCAACCCCGCATCGCAATGCCATCGCCAAGGTCTGCGCCGAGCGCGGCATCACGGTCGCAAGCCATGACGACGCCACGCTCTCCCATGTCGACGAGGCAATCGACAATGGCGTGCGCCTTGCCGAGTTTCCGACCAGCTTCGATGCCGCCCGGGCATCGCACGAGCACGGCATGAGCGTGCTGATGGGCGCGCCGAATATCGTGCGCGGCAAATCCCACTCCGGCAACATCGCCGCGCGCGATCTCGCCGAAATGGGCGTGCTCGACGTGCTGTCCTCCGACTACGTGCCGCTCAGCTTGCTGCATGCACCCTTCATCCTTGCCGACGAGGTGGAGAGCATCACGCTTCCGAAAGCGATCGCGATGGTGACGTCGACGCCTGCCCGCACCGTCAGCCTCGACGATCGCGGCCGGATCGCGACCGGGCTGCGGGCCGATCTCGTCCGTGTCCACCGCTCGCACGGCGTGCCGGTCACACGCTCCGTCTGGCGCCAGGGACGCCGTGTCGCATGACCCCGCACGAACCCCATGCGGCAGCCGGAGCCGAGCGCGGCATCATGGTCGTGGTCGTCGGACCGAGCGGCGCCGGCAAGGACACGCTGATGAACCTCGCTGCGCGGCGTTTTGCCGGCCGCGACAACGTGCATTTCGCCCGCCGGGTCATCACCCGCCACCGTAATGCCGGCGGCGAGGATCATCTTTCCGTCTCCCTCGAAGGCTTTGCCGCCATGGAGCAGTCAGGCTCTTTCGCGGTCTGGTGGGAAGCGCATGGCCTGAGATACGGCATTCCGGCCGAAGTTTCGGTGGCGCTGTCGCGAGGCCACGTCGTCGTGGCCAACGGCTCGCGCTCGGCGCTTCACCGCTTCCAGGCCGCTTTCCCGCGGCTGAAGGTCATCAATGTCACGGCCCGCCCCGAAGTGCTCGCCAGCCGGCTGGAAGCGCGCGGCCGCGAGACACATGAGGACATCATGGCCAGGCTCGCCCGCGGGCCGCTGACCGTGCGTGGCGACTATGATGTGACCGAGCTCGACAATAGCGGCTCGCTCGAAGAGGCCGAGCAGAAGATGATCGCGATCCTGAACGAATTGCTGGCCGAAGTGTCGCGACCACAGTAGAGAAGCAGGATGCGCGCCATCAAAGTCGTCGATTACGACCCTTCCTGGCCGCTTCTGTTTGCCGAAATCAGCGTCGAAGTCTCCATCCTGCTCGGTGATCTCGTGCTGTCCATCGACCATATCGGCAGCACATCGGTGCCCGGCCTTGCGGCCAAGCCGAAGATCGACCTCGATGTCGTGATCTCGGACGACGCGCTGCCGACGGCAATCGACATGGTGCGCGCTACGCACTTCGTCTTCCATGGCGATACGGGAGAGAAACGGGGGGCCTTCACCCGTGATCATGAACGCCACGGCTTCAAGCTCTATCTCTGCGGCCCCGGCAATCGCGCGCACCGTGAGCGCATTCTGTTTCGCGACTATCTCCGGAACCACCCCGAAAGGGCCAGGATCTATGCCGATCTCAAACGTCGACTGGCCGCTGAGGCGGACGGCGACTGGGATTTCTACACCGGCGGAAAGATCGATTTCGTCAGCGAAACGCTGCGACTGGCCAGTCCGATCGTGTAAAATCGGGAGTGCGCAGCGCACTCCCGCTCGTTACCAATCAGTCACCGTCGCTCCGTCCAGAGACGATCTCGCGCTTGCCGACATGGTTGGCCGGGCCGACGAGACCTTCCTTCTCCATGCGCTCGACCAGTGAAGCAGCGCGGTTATAGCCGATGCCGAGGCGGCGCTGGATATAGGAGGTCGAGCACTTCTTGTCGCGCATGACGACCTTGACCGCCTGCTCGTAAAGCTCGTTGCCGTCCTCTGAGGCCATGGCGCTTTTGTCGAAAACGGCGCCGGCGTCTTCCTCTTCCGGCTCGTCCTCCTCGCCGGCGGTCACGGTGTCGAGATATTCGGGGCGACCCTGCGTCTTCAGGTGCGCAACGACCTTTTCCACTTCGGCATCGGAGACGAAGGGACCGTGGACGCGGGCGATGCGTCCGCCGCCCTGCATATGCAGCATGTCGCCCTGGCCGAGCAGCTGTTCGGCGCCCTGTTCGCCGAGGATGGTGCGGCTGTCGATCTTCGAGGTGACCTGGAAGGAAATGCGGGTCGGGAAATTCGCCTTGATCGTGCCGGTGATGACATCGACCGACGGACGCTGGGTCGCCATGATCAGGTGAATGCCTGCGGCACGCGCCATCTGCGCCAGACGCTGGATCGCACCCTCGATCTCCTTGCCGGCGACCATCATCAGATCAGCCATCTCGTCGACGATGACGACGATATAGGGCATCGGCGCAAGATCCAGCTCTTGGCTTTCCTCGATCGGCGCGCCGGTCTGCCGGTCGAAGCCGACCTGGACCATGATGTGGATGGTCTCGCCCTTTTCGCGCGCCTGGGAGACGCGGCCGTTGTAACCGTCGATGTTGCGCACGCCGAGGCGCGACATCTTGCGATAACGCTCCTCCATCTCGCGCACCGCCCATTTCAGCGCCATGACGGCCTTCTTCGGGTCGGTGACGACGGGCGTCAGCAGATGCGGAATCCCGTCATAAACGGAAAGTTCGAGCATCTTCGGATCGACCATGATCAGCCGGCACTGTTCCGGCGTCATGCGGTAGAGCAGCGACAGGATCATCGTATTGATGGCAACCGATTTGCCCGAGCCGGTGGTGCCGGCGACGAGCAGGTGCGGCATCTTTGCGAGTTCGGCGATCACAGGCTCACCGCCGATGGTCTTGCCGAGGCCTAGCGCCAGCTTATAGCCGCTCTTGTCGAAATCCTGGCTCTCGATCATCTCGCGGAAATAGACGGTTTCACGGGTGACGTTCGGCAGCTCGATGCCGATGACGTTGCGGCCAGGGACGACGGCGACGCGAGCCGACAGCGCCGACATCGAGCGGGCGATATCGTCGGCCAGGCCGATGACGCGCGACGATTTCACGCCGGGCGCCGGCTCGAATTCATAAAGGGTGACGACGGGGCCGGGGCGGACATGTATGATCTCGCCCTTGATGCCGAAATCCTCAAGCACGCTTTCCAGAAGACCGGCATTCTGTTCCAGCGTCTCCTGCGACATGATCTCGCCGAGACGTTCAGGCGGCTCCTGCAACAGCGCGCGCGGCGGGAATTCATAACCCGATGCATCGACCCTTTCAGGCCTCGCCGCAAGGCGCGGCGACGGCAGGACCGCGGCGACCGGCGGTGTCGGCCGAGGCACGGGGGCGGCCTGAGGCACGGGGGCGGCCTGAGGCACCGGCGTGACCTGAGGCATCGGCGCAGTCTGGGGCGCGACCTGCGGCGCCGGCGCAATCGCCGCCTCGCGGATGCGCACGGGCCTTTCCAGGGAAATCGCCGGCGGCGGGCGCGAAGCTACCGGCGCAGGTGTTGCAGCCGGTGGCTGAACCGGTCGGGATGCCGCCTGAGCGGGTTTCAGCGTGCCCGGACGCCATTCCATGACGCGAAACAGCGAGGTGATTGATTCGGGCGCGGTCTCGATCTTCGGAAGAAAGATCGAGGGCGCGCGTACCGGTTCGCCTTCCTCGAAGGCCATGACTTCCCAGAAGGCAAAATCGGAAATCGAAGACAGTTCGGAAGCGACGCGCAGGGTAGGACCCTCCACCGCGGCGGCCCGCGGCTGCAGCGCCTCGATCTCCGCCTGCGCTACGGCAGGTTCAGCGGGTTCCGGCAGGTAGATATCGAAAGGCACGTCCACCGCGACCGGTTCTATCCGTATCGCCTGCTGCTCCGCTTCCGATTCGCAGCGAACGGGCTCGCTCGATGGGCGGCGGCGGCTGATCAGCGTTTCGGGCGTGCGGGTGAAGCGAACATTCGGCGCGAGCGAGAAGTTGCTCTGCCAGATCGGCGCCGGCGGCCTCTCGCCTGGATTTTCCTCCGGAAGCTCCGTTTCAATGCCGCTGGAAAAATCTGCGGCATCCGTCAAATTGGTTCTGGGAAAACGCATGCGTCCGCTACTCACTCATGCCTAACAAATTACGACCCTATCGGGATAGAAAAGGAAGGTTAATAAGTTCCTTCCAGCCGTATCGTTCCGATACGGCCCAGGGCGGCACATCGTCGTGAATTCAACGGGTTATGAGAGGCGGAAAAATCTTTTTCGTTTTGGGGAGGCGGTTAATGCGCCTCGTCCCAATTGGTGGCGGCGCGGGCATCGACCTTGAGCGGCACGCGCATCTCGAGCGCCGGCATCGTAGCGTTTTCCATGACCGAGACGATGACCGGCATCGCCTTTTCGACGTCCTCGTCCTCGACCTCGAAAATCAGCTCGTCATGCACCTGCAGCAGCATGCGCACACGCTCGGCAAGACCGGCTTCGGCGAGCGCCGGCTCCATCTTGATCATCGCCCGGCGGATGACGTCGGCCGCAGAGCCCTGGATCGGCGCGTTGATCGCTGCCCGTTCGTTGAAGGCGCGCACCGAAGGGTTGGAGGAGCGGATTTCCGGATAGTTGATGCGGCGGCCGAAGATCGTTTCGACATAACCCTTGTCGCGGGCCATCGCCTTGCGGCTCTCCATATAGTCGCGGATTCCGGGGAAGCGTTCGAAATATTTCTTGATGTAGTCGCCGGCTTCCGAACGCTCGATCGAAAGCTGGTTGGCGAGGCCGAAGGCGGAGATGCCGTAGATGATGCCGAAATTGATCGCCTTGGCCCGGCGGCGCACCTCGCCCGGCATGCCTTCGACCGGCACGCCGAACATTTCCGACGCGGTCATGGCGTGAATGTCGACGCCGTCCTCGAAGGCCTTGGTCAGCTGCGGGATCTCGGCCACATGGGCAAGCACCCGCAGTTCGATCTGGCTGTAGTCGGCGGAGATCAGCTTGTGACCCGGCGTCGAGATGAAGGCGGTGCGGATCTTGCGGCCTTCTGCGGTGCGCACCGGAATATTCTGCAGGTTCGGTTCGGACGAGGACAGGCGCCCGGTGGTCGTCGAAGCCAGAGAATAGGAGGTGTGGACCCGCCTGGTCTCCGGATGGACATAGCCCGGAAGCGCGTCGGTATAGGTGGATTTCAGCTTGGTGACTTGGCGCCAGTCGACGATCTTGCGCGGCAGCTCGAAACCGGCTGCGGCGAGATCCTCGAGCACCGAGGCGGAGGTCGACCATTGTCCGGTCTTCGTCTTGCTGCCGCCGGCAAGGCCCATCTTGCCGAACAGGATGTCGCCCAGCTGCTTCGGCGAACCGATGTTGAAACGTTCGCCGGCGAGCTGGTAGATCTCGTCTTCCAGGCGCGCCGCACCCTGCGCCAGTTCGCCGGACAGCCGCGACAGGATCTGCCGGTCGACGGTGATGCCGCGCGCTTCCATATGCGCCAGCACCGGCAGCAGCGGCCGCTCCAGCCGCTCGTAGACGCTGGTCAGCCCCGCCGCCGCCAGCCGCGGCTTCAGGACGAGCCAGAGGCGCAGTGTCACATCGGCATCTTCGGCGGCATAATGGGTGGCGCGGTCGATATCGACGAGATCGAAGGTGACGTTCGCTCTGCCGCTGCCCGCCACATCCTTGTAGGGGATCGGCGTGTGGCCGAGGAATTTTTCCGAGAGCGGGTCCATGCCATGGGCGCCGGTGCCGGCGTCGAGTACGTAGGAGATCAGCATCGTGTCGTCGAAGCTCTTCGTCTCGACGCCGTAGCGCTTCATCAGGAGGTAGTCGTATTTCAGGTTCTGGGCGACCTTGAGAACCGATTCGTCCTCCAGCAATGCCTTCAGCCGCGGCAAGGCATCGCGCATGGGGATCTGGTTTTCGGCAAGGCCGCCGCCGAGCAGATCGCCGACGCCGTTCTTGTGGGCGAGCGGCACATAGGCGGCGCGAATCTTCGTGCCGGTGGGATTGCTGACATTGTCGGCGATCGCCATCGCAAAGCCGACGAGCTCGGCCTGCATCGCATCCAACGACGTGGTCTCGGTATCGAAAGCCACGAGGCCGGTGTCGCGGGCATCCGCGATCCATCGGTCGAGCGTCGCCAGATCGCGGATCGTCACATAGGTCGAATGATCGAAGGGCAGCGCCGCAAAAGCCTCGGCCCGCGCTTTGGCGAGATCGGCCGGCGAAAAAGCGCCTTCGACGCCGGCCTTCGCCTTCGCGCGAGCCGGCACCGGCACCGCTTCGCCCGAAACGTCCGGGATGCCGCCGGCGACGGGTTCGGGCTCGGCCGCGTCGAGATCGGGACCATGGGCCGCCTTGCCCCATTCGATAGCGACGACCGCCGGTTCGATGGCGCTCGCATCGCAATCGCAAACTTCGGCGACGCGGCGCGTCAACGAGGTGAATTCCATCGTCTTGAGGAAACCGATCAGCTTCGGGCCGTTCTGCGGTTCCAGCACCAGCGCGTCGAGATCGAGATCGAGCGGCACGTCGGTGCGCAGGCGGACGAGGTCGCGCGAGAGCTTGGCCATTTCGATATTGGCAAGGATCGTCTCGCGACGCTTGACCTGCTTGATCTCGGTGGCGCGATCGAGCAGCGTGTCGAGGTCGCCGTATTCCTCAAGGAGCTGGGCGGCGGTTTTAGGGCCGATGCCGGGAATGCCTGGAACGTTGTCGACGGAATCGCCGGTCATCGCCTGCAGGTCGATCATCTTTTCCGGCGGCACGCCCCATTTCTCGATGACGTCGGGAATGCCGATCTGCTTGTCCTTCATGCTGTCGTACATGTGGACATTTGAGGTGACGAGCTGCATCAGATCCTTGTCGGAGGAGACGATGGTGACGTCGGCACCTGCCGCCTCGGCCTGGCGGGCATAGGTGGCTATGATGTCGTCAGCCTCGAAGCCTTCGGTTTCGATGCATGGCAGGTTGAAGGCGCGGGTCGCCTCTCTGATGAGGCCGAATTGGGGGATGAGCTCTTCGGGCGGGGCCGAACGATTCGCCTTATAGGCGTCGTAGAGATCCTTGCGAAAGGTCTTTGCGGAATAATCGAAAATGACGGCGAGATGGGTCGGTGTTACCCCGACATCGGTGTTGCGCGCATCCCGCAAGAGCTTCCACAGCATGTTGCAGAAACCGGAAACGGCGCCGACCGGCAGGCCGTCCGATTTGCGCGTCAGCGGCGGCAGTGCGTGAAACGCGCGAAAGATGAAGCCGGAACCATCGACTAGGAAGAGGTGATCGCCTTTTTTCATGTGCGCATGGATAGCGCGGGCAGGAAACGAGGTCCATATAAAGTTCGGCCAAGAGCGGAAGGATTTCTGCTCACCAAACTGTTACCGATTTGTAACGTACCGTGACCCTTGAAAAACCACATTCGTAGCTACAAATCGATGTCACCGGCGCTTGATGGCGTCGCGGGTCTGATTACCGGCTTGTCCCCCGCCGCATCAGGCTTGGACAAAGGCCTTATCCCCCTCTCCGGGCCTTTGTCCCCATTTTAAAGTCGCCATGGCCAACCTCCAGGTCATGGCGACTTTTATTTTCCAGGTCCGCGCCGATCGCGGCTTGCATTTTTTGCAGCATCCTCTGCGATTTGCTGCATTGTCTCCGGCACGGTTTTGAGCCTAACTTGCAATCATGGGATTTAACCGCATGGATTCGGGAGCTTACCTGGCCAGCCAGCTGGCGAAGGGTTTTGCCCGCTCGCTGCACCAGCGCGCGGTAGGGCTTGGTTTCTCTCCAGGCCAGTTTCCCATCCTGCTGGAACTCTGGGCCGAGGATGGCCTGACCCAGAAACAGCTTCTCGACCGAGTCGCTATCGAGCAGGCGACCATGGCCAATACGCTTTCGCGCATGGTCCGTGACGGGCTGATCGAACGCCGGCCGCATCCGTCCGACAAGCGGGCGCAGCTGATTTTCCTGACGCCGAAGGCCCGCGCCATGGAGGCTGAGGCGATCGAGACCGCGCGTGAGGCGGATCTGGCGCTGTTCAAAGGCTTTCGCGGATTCGAGCGCGAGCTGACGCTCGAATATATCCGCCGGCTGCTGGAAAACGCCAAGGCGCTCTGACCGAGTTTATTCACAGGCAAGACGCGTAGGTCGCCGCCACGGCGTCGGCAGCACGTCAGCCTCGGCCGTCGAGGACAGGAGGTTTTTGTGGGCGGCGAGCTTGATGCTCGGCTCGATATCCGGCTTGCCGAGCAAAAAGCCCTGTACCTGGGCGCAGCCTTCTTCGACGACGATCTGGCGCTGCGTCTCGGTTTCGACGCCCTCCGTCACGACAGGCATGCCGAGGCTGTGGCCGAGACCGATGATTGCGCGCACGATCGAACGTGACGCTGCGTCATGTTCCAGCATGCCTGTGAAGCTGCGGTCGACCTTGATCTTGTCGAACGGGAAGGTTCGCAGGTTGGAAAGCGAGGAAAAGCCGGTGCCGAAGTCGTCCATGACGATGTGAACACCCAGACTGCGCAGGCGCTGCAGCGTGGCCATCACCCGATCGCGGTCACGGATGAGAGCGGCCTCGGTGATTTCGATTTCCAGCCGGTCGGGCGCGAGCCCCGTTTCCTCGAGGATTGCCTCGATCCGCTCGCAAAGGTTCGGCAGCATGAACTGCACCGGCGAGACATTCACGGCGATCGTCAGCGGATGCGGCCAGCGCGCAGCCTCTGTACAGGCCTCGCGCAGCACCCATTCGCCGAGTTGGACGATCGATCCGCTTTCCTCGGCGATTGGAATGAAGACATCCGGCTCGCTGATGTCGTGCCCCGGCCGGTTCCAGCGCATCAAGGCCTCGTAACCGCTGACCTCGCCACTAAGTGCACCGTAAATCGGCTGATAGCTGACATGGATCTGATTGCGGGTGATGGCGTGGCGCAGTTCGCTTTCGATCTGGCGGCGGGCTCGCGTGGCCTCGTCCATTTCCGCATCGAAGAAACAGGCCTTGCCGCGGCCGCCGTGCTTGACCCGATAAAGTGCGATATCGGCATTGTTGCAGATCTCGTCCACATCTCGTCCGTCGGCCGGATAAAGGGCAATGCCGAGGCTGACGCCGACGGCCGTGGGGTCGCGTGCCGTATCCATCTCGGCGGCGAATTCGTCGAGGATCGCGGCTGCGAGCTTCTGCGCGGCCGCCGGTTGCTGCCCGGCGGGCTGAATGATGGCAAATTCATCGCCACCGAAACGGGCGATCGTATCGCTTTCATCGGCGACGCGCCGGAGAATCGAGGCAACCTTGCGAAGAATTCGGTCGCCCTCGGCATGGCCGAAAATATCGTTGACGCTCTTGAATCGATCGAGATCGATATAGAAGAGGGCCACCTTGCTGTTCTTTCGTTCGGCCATCTGCAGCGCCTGGCGGATGCGCGTATCGAATAACGACCGGTTCGGAAGATCGGTCAGAACATCGTGGTGGGCGAGATGTTCGATCATCTCCTCGGCCTGCCTGCGCTCCGTCAGATCGCGCACCGCCAGCACGTCACAATTGTGCCCGCGATAGACGATCCTGCTCGTGTTCACTTCGACGGCGATCTCCTTGCCGCTGCTGGTACTGAGTAAGGTCTCGCCGGGCCTGTTCTGCCCCTGGATGGCTGTCAAAGCAGCGGACGGCGCCTTGCCGACAAGATCGGCAAGCTTCCAGCCGGAAAGAGTTTGGAACCGTTCATTGGCATCGATGACCCTGCCTTCGCGCAGGATCAGCAGCCCTTCCTGCGAGGCATTGGCGAGCCCTCTCAGATCCGTCAGATGGCTATCGATAAAGACCACCGCGATAGCGGTCAGAATGAGAGCTGTCGCGGCTACCACGACGATCGCTGCCAGCAGGCTGGTATGGAGCACCGTCGCCGGGACCTCTTTGCCGGGATCCGGCACAAGCGTGATGCTTCCCATCGAAATGAAGTGGAGAGCGCAGATTGCAAGAACGAAGATAACGGACGAGGTGAGGAGCCGCCTCAGGCCGCTCCATTGGAAGAAAGCGTAGAAGGCAGCGCTCGACAGCAGCGCCCCCGCCAGAACCGCACTCAGCGTCATGTAGGGATCGTAGACGATGAGCGCCTGTGTCTCGATCGCCTGCATACCGGTCAGGTGCATCGAGGCGATGCCGAGCGCCATCAGGACGCCGCCGCGGATGCGCGAAAACCTGCCGCGGCTCTCCGAAGCGACGATGATCGCCGCCCACGAACCGACAACCGACAGGAGGAAGGAAAGCGCCGTCAGCCCCAGTTGGTAGCTGATCGGCATGCCGCCGTCATAGGCCAACATCGCGATGAAGTGCGTTGCCCATACGCCTGTGCCGAAGGCGAAAGCCGAGGCGCCGATCCAGAGCTTGCGGCGCCCGGCATCGCATCCTTGAGCGCGCGAAAGCGGCAACATCGCCGCCATCGCGCCGACCAGACAAACCGCCGCGGCCGCGAGCACCAGCCGCCAATCGTGATCGTCCCGAATACATGTAATGACCGAAAACATCCGTCCCCCCGAACAGCTGAATTCTGTCAGGTTATTTAGGTTGTACTAAATAACTGTAAATTGAATTAGAAGCTTCTTCTATATTATCGGCAATCTTCTTGCACCCGATCTGGATATGGCCACTTTCGCGCCGCCCATTTTGCTTTTCCGCCTCGCCTGCCTTGCTCGTTTGGTCTATCGTCCGGCCAAATTTCAAAAAGGAGTCGAAAATGACGGATCTACAACAGGTGCTTGCGCGCGCGGATCAGAACCTTTCCTCAAGCCTCGAAAAGCTGTTCGAGCTTCTGCGCATCCAGTCGATTTCCACTGATCCCGTCTACAAGGCCGAATGCCGGAAGGCGGCCGAATGGCTGGTCGCCTATCTCGAAGGCCTCGGCTTTACCGCCTCGGTGCGTGACACACCGGGCCACCCGATGGTGGTCGCCCACCACGCCGGCGCTTCCGCCGACGCGCCCCATGTGCTTTTCTACGGCCATTACGACGTGCAGCCGGTCGACCCGATCGAGCTCTGGGAAAACGATCCCTTCGAGCCATCGATCAAGGATGTCGGCGATGGCCGCAAGATCCTGACCGGGCGCGGCACCTCCGACGACAAGGGCCAGTTGATGACCTTCGTCGAAGCCTGCCGCGCCTATAAGGAGATCAACGGCGCACTTCCCTGCCGCATCACCATTCTGTTCGAGGGCGAGGAGGAATCGGGTTCACCGTCCCTGAAGCCTTTCCTCGAAGCCAACGCCGCCGAACTCAAGGCCGATTATGCGCTTGTCTGCGATACCGGCATGTGGGACCGCGATACGCCGGCAATCGCCGCGGCACTCCGCGGCCTCGTCGGCGAGGAGGTGGTCGTGACGGCGGCCGACCGCGACCTGCATTCCGGCCTCTTCGGCGGCGCTGCGGCCAATCCGATCCATATTCTCGTCGAGGCGCTTGCCGGCCTGCATGACGAGGCCGGTCGCATCACGCTCGAGGGCTTTTACGACGGCGTCGAGGAAACGCCCGACAATATCAAGGCGTCATGGGAGACGCTTGGCAAAACGGCCGAGAGCTTCCTCGGTGACGTCGGCCTTTCCATTCCCTCCGGCGAAAAGGGCCGGTCGGTGCTGGAACTGACCTGGGCGCGGCCGACGGCCGAAATCAACGGCATCTGGGGCGGATATACGGGCGAAGGCTTCAAGACGGTCATCGCTGCCAAGGCCTCGGCCAAGGTTTCGTTCCGGCTCGTCGGTACCCAGGACCCGGCCGCTATCCGCGAGGCTTTCCGCAGCTATGTCAGGTCGAAAATTCCGGCCGACTGCTCGGTGGAATTCCATCCGCATGGCGGCTCGCCCGCGATTCATCTCTCCTATGATTCGCCTGTTCTGACCAAGGCGAAGACGGCGCTTTCCGACGAGTGGCCGAAACCTGCCATCGTCATCGGCATGGGTGGCTCGATCCCGATTGTCGGAGATTTCCAGAAGATGCTCGGCATGGAATCGCTGCTCGTCGGCTTCGGCCTCGCCGATGACCGTATCCATTCGCCGAACGAGAAGTACGAGCTTGTCTCCTACCACAAGGGCATCCGCTCCTGGGTGCGGATCCTTCAGGCGCTCGCCGGCTAAACGCGATAACAGGCCTTGTGGCCAACCCGTCAAAATCAAAACAAAAGGCCGGTCGCCCGGCCTTTCGTCATCCGCTCGGCTCGGTGCCAGTTCATCCGTGGTCAAGGAGCAAGCGGGGATGCCGTCAGATTGCCGCCCGAAGGTTAACAGGCGGTTAACGGTGCTCTCATGAGGTACTCTCGATGGACCATGAGCGCGCACCCGAATGTGGCGCACAAATCTCCCCCCGTTCAAGCTGCGTTCATCGCGCTCGATCTATAAGGCGTTGAAAGACAAAGCGAATGATGACGCCCTAACAAATGCCGGCGATCGCTCTATCTTTTGTTCCAGATGGCATATGCCAAGGAAACGCAGCCGAGCGCTGCCTGAAAAACACGCCAACGAGGAGTGAGAAGCGTGAGAAACCTCATCGTCAAAATAGCCGCGGCCGCGCTGCTTGTGCTGGCTCCGGCAATAGCGCAGGCCGCCGAGGGTTACTCGACGGCAAACGTCAACATGCGCGCAGGTCCGAGCACCCGGTACCCGGCCGTCGCCGTCATACCGGCCGGTTCGTCCGTCGAAATCCGTGGATGCCTTTCCAACGTCAACTGGTGCGACGTCGAGTTCTACGGTGGCCGCGGCTGGGTCTCCGGCCAGTACGTGCAGGCAGTCTACGAGCAACGCCGCGTCTATGTCGGTCCGCGATATTACCGTCCGCTCGGCATTCCGATGGTTACCTTCAGCGTCGGCAATTATTGGGACCGCTACTACCGCGGCCGCGATTTCTATCGCGAGCGTGACCGCTGGAGCCGCGGCCCGGACTACTATTACCGCGACCGCGACTACCGGGATCGGGATTACCGGCGGGAGTATCGGGATCGGGATTATCAGGTCCGCGAGTACCGGGATCGTGACCGCGACCGGCGCGACGACGCCCGAAGGGAGGAACGCCGCAGAGAGGTCCGCAGGGATGACGACAACAGGAGTTCGGATTTCCGCGATCTGCCGCAGTTCAGAGGCGGGAAGGCCGACACCTACAATCATCCGGATCCAAGGGCTTCGCCTTTCGTCTGCCGCCCGGGCGATCCCTCCTGCGGCGACTGAAATATCGTGGGCGGCAGCAATGCCGCCCTTTCTGCACCGAAAATCATTGGAAAGCGGAGCCACGAAAAAGCCCGGCGCTCCTTGGGGGGATGCACCGGGCCTGATGTCGATCGGCACGCGTTGAGGGGAGACGGCCGATCATTCGCGGGACGTGAGGGGCTGTCCCGCTGCTCAATAAACAGCCGTCGAGCCTATTGGTTCCGCTCGCTGCATAATTCTTTAAATCAGCATTCCATTTGATTGCTGCAACGCCTCCCAGGACCGTGGTTATGACCTTCGCGGCTCGACAGCGCGACCCACCTCACTCGTTGTCCTTTAACACCCCGTTAAATCGCCGCAATTACAGTTCAGTCGGATGATCACGTCGCCCGCTGCATAGTTCCTTAAATCGAAATCAGTTTAAGGACAAAATTATGCATCACGTCAAAGTGCTATAGCGTCCTTCGCGCGTCTAAAGAGACGCCCGGCGCTGTAATAGGGCGCGTTATGCGAAGTGGGCTTCGCGATCGAACAGGGGATGCGACCGGTCGGCGATGGCAGGCAGAGGCAGATCAAGCGACAGAATAGAACCGTCCTTCAGCGGTCGCCCGGCCCGCGATGATGATGAATTTTCGCTCGATGCCGATGACCGCGTCATCGGAAGCAGATCCGCCCGGCGCGGCGGCTCCAAGCCCCCGCCGCAGCGTGCCGCCCGCCAGCGGCGGCGTGAGCCGCGGGAGCGTGAAGGCGGCGGCCTTTTCGGCTTCCTGCGCGGCGTGGTCTACTGGTGCGTCGTGCTTTTCATCTGGGCCGGCATTGGCATTGCCGGGCTCGTCCTCTATTACGGCTCGCGCATGCCGAGCGCCAGCACATGGGCGATCCCCGAGCGGCCGCCGAACGTCAAGATCACCGCCGTCGACGGCAGCGTCATTGCCAATCGCGGCGCCACCGGCGGCGAGGCGCTGTCGCTCGAAAACATGTCGCCCTATATTCCCGAAGCCGTCATCGCCATCGAAGACCGACGTTTTTATTCGCATTTCGGCGTCGATCCGCTCGGCCTCGGGCGGGCGATCGTCACCAATTTCACGGCCGGCCACATGGTGCAGGGCGGTTCGACGCTGACGCAACAGCTTGCCAAGAATCTCTTCCTCTCTCCCGAGAGAACGCTGGAACGCAAGGTGCAGGAGGTGCTGCTGGCGCTCTGGCTGGAGCAGAAATACACCAAGGACCAGATCCTTGCGATGTATCTCAACCGGGTGTTCTTCGGATCGAACGCCTATGGCGTCGAGGCGGCTTCACGCCGCTATTTCAACAAATCGGCGCGAGATGTGAACCTCGGCGAGGCAGCGGTGCTGGCCGGCCTGCTCAAGGCGCCGTCGCGACTTTCGCCGGCCCGCGACGCGGAAGCGGCGAATGCGCGCGCCCAGCTCGTGCTCGCGGCGATGCGCGAGCAAGGTTTCATCACCGATTCCGAGGTCAAAACAGCGATGTCGCAGACCCCGGCTTCGGCCAAGAGCTACTGGTCAGGCGCCGGGCATTATGTCGCCGATATGGTCATGGACGAATTGCCGGGCCTGATCGGCGACGTCAAGGAAGATATCGTCGTCGATACGACGATCGACAAATCGCTGGAGAAGAAGGCCGAGCAGTCGCTGGTCGACGTGCTCGACAAGGAGGGCGGCAAGCTCGACGCCTCGCAGGCGGCGCTGGTCTCGATCGACGGCACCGGGGCGATCCGGGCACTCGTCGGCGGCAGAGATTATGCGACGAGCCAGTTCAACCGCGCCGTCAAGGCCAAGCGCCAGCCGGGATCTTCGTTCAAACCCTTCGTCTATACCGCGGCGCTGGAAAAAGGGCTGACGCCTTTTTCGGTGTTCAACGACGCGCCGATCCGCATCGGCGACTGGACGCCGGAGAATTACGAGAAGAAATACAATGGCGAAGTGACGCTCGCCACCGCACTCGCCAAGTCGCTGAACACGGTGGCCGCGCAGCTGGTGATGTATGACGGGCCGGATCAGGTGATCAAACTCGCCCACCGGCTCGGGATCGAAAGCGAACTGCAGCCGAACGCCTCGATTGCGCTCGGGACGTCCGAAGTGTCGCTGATGGAACTGACCGCCTCCTATGCCGCCTTCATGAATGGCGGCTACAAGGCGACGCCGCACGTCATCCGCCGGGTGACGACCGCCGAGGGCAAGGTTCTCTACGAAAATACCTATGACAGTCCGCCGCGCGTGCTTTCCGAGCAGATCGCCGCGCAGATGAATACGATGATGATGGGCGTCATCGAAAACGGCACCGGCAAGAGTGCCAAGATTCCCGGCTGGCAGGCGGCGGGCAAGACCGGCACGACGCAGAATTCGCGCGACGCCCTGTTCGTCGGCTTCACCAGCAACCTCACCACAGGCGTCTGGTTCGGCAATGACGACGGCAAGCCGATGAAGAAGGTGACCGGCGGCGGTCTTCCAGCCAAGGCCTGGAAGGAATTCATGATCGCCGCCCACAAGGGCCTTTCGCCGGCGCCGCTCTTCGGCAACGGCCAGCTGATCGACAATCCGAACAGCGGTCAGCCGATGGCGCAGGCAGCGCCCGACGGCGGGCAGCCGGTCACGGCCGAAGTGCCGCCACCGACGACGATCGGCGGCATCATATCAGGCGTCTTCGGCGGCGGCGAGAATGCCGAGCGCTATCCGCAGGCGCCTGTCCGGCAGCAGCGGGCAAGCCCCGGAAACGGCCCGGTCCCTGCTGCAGGCGTTGCTGAAGGCGGCGGTTCAGGCTACGACGGCGTCGTCCCGCCCGGCGATGTCGGTGGGCCGCAGACGACCTCTTCGGTGCAGCCCCGGCGCACGACCCTACTCGACCTGATCATGGGTCAATGAGATTCCGTGCTGCATGCCCGGCGCAAGCCATATATCCTAGAAATCGCACGCTTTCCGGGGATCGGGCGACCTCTTTCCGGGCTGCTGCGAAAATTGAAGGCAACACATTCGTTTTGCTGGATTCCGGGCTATTTCCCGCCTTGCAGTCGAGAAAACCGCTCCTTATATACGCCGCATCACCGCAATCACGATTGCGTAATCAAGTAGACCCAATCCCGTAAGGGGCTGTCAGGGAAATGCCTTCTGGGGGTTCCGACAGCTTGCTTCAAGGAGAGAATGACATGGCAAAAGTAATTGGTATCGACCTTGGAACGACGAATTCCTGCGTCGCAGTCATGGACGGCAAGGACGCAAAGGTCATCGAGAATGCGGAAGGTGCGCGCACGACCCCTTCCATGGTGGCCTTTTCCGATGATGGCGAGCGCCTCGTCGGCCAGCCGGCCAAGCGCCAGGCGGTCACCAACCCGACGAACACGCTCTTTGCGGTCAAGCGCCTGATCGGCCGCCGTTACGAAGATCCGACCGTCGAGAAGGACAAGCATCTCGTTCCCTTCAGCATCGTCAAAGGCGACAATGGCGACGCCTGGGTCGAAGCCAATGGCAAGGGCTACTCGCCCGCACAGATTTCCGCGATGATCCTTCAGAAGATGAAGGAAACCGCCGAATCCTATCTCGGCGAAAAGGTCGAGAAGGCGGTTATCACCGTTCCCGCCTACTTCAACGACGCGCAGCGCCAGGCAACCAAGGATGCCGGCAGGATCGCCGGTCTTGAAGTGCTCCGCATCATCAACGAGCCGACCGCTGCCGCTCTCGCCTACGGCCTCGACAAGAAGGACGGCAAGACGATCGCCGTCTACGACCTTGGCGGCGGCACCTTCGATATTTCGATCCTCGAGATCGGCGACGGCGTCTTCGAAGTGAAGTCCACCAACGGCGACACCTTCCTCGGCGGTGAAGACTTCGACATGCGCCTCGTCGAATACCTCGTTGCCGAATTCAAGAAGGACAACGGCATCGACCTGAAGAACGACAAGCTTGCCCTGCAGCGCCTCAAGGAAGCCGCGGAAAAGGCCAAGATCGAGCTGTCGTCCTCGCAGCAGACCGAAATCAACCTGCCGTTCATTACGGCTGACGCCTCCGGCCCGAAGCACCTGACGCTGAAGCTGACCCGTGCCAAGCTCGAGAGCCTGGTCGACGATCTGGTCCAGCGTACGATCGCGCCCTGCAAGGCAGCCCTCAAGGACGCCGGCGTCACCGCTGCCGAAATCGACGAAGTGGTTCTGGTCGGCGGCATGAGCCGCATGCCGAAGGTGCAGGAAGTCGTCAAGCAGCTGTTCGGCAAGGAGCCGCACAAGGGCGTCAACCCGGATGAAGTGGTTGCGCTCGGCGCCGCCATCCAGGCCGGCGTTCTGCAGGGCGACGTCAAGGACGTCCTGCTGCTCGACGTCACTCCGCTGTCGCTCGGCATCGAAACGCTCGGCGGTGTCTTCACCCGTCTGATCGAACGCAACACGACGATCCCGACCAAGAAGAGCCAGACCTTCTCGACGGCGGAAGACAACCAGCAGGCCGTCACCATCCGCGTCTCGCAGGGCGAGCGCGAAATGGCTGCCGACAACAAGCTGCTCGGCCAGTTCGACCTCGTCGGCCTGCCGCCGTCGCCGCGCGGCGTGCCGCAGATCGAAGTCACCTTCGACATCGACGCCAACGGCATCGTGCAGGTCTCTGCCAAGGACAAGGGCACCGGCAAAGAACAGCAGATTCGCATCCAGGCTTCCGGCGGCCTTTCCGACGCCGACATCGAAAAGATGGTCAAGGATGCCGAATCCCATGCTGCCGAAGACAAGAAGCGCCGCGAGACCGTAGAAGCCAAGAACCAGGCCGAAAGCCTGATCCACTCCACGGAAAAGTCGCTGAAGGATTACGGCGACAAGGTCTCCGAAGCCGACCGCACCGCCATCTCGGATGCGATCGCCGCGCTGAAGTCCTCGACCGAGGCAACCGAAGCCGACGCCGAAGACATCAAGGCCAAGACCCAGACGCTCATGGAAGTTTCCATGAAGCTCGGCCAGGCGATCTATGAAGCACAGCAGGCCGAAGGCGGCGCTGCTGCCGATGCCTCCACGGAAGGCGGCGACAATGTCGTCGACGCCGACTACGAGGAAATCAAGGACGATGACCGCAAGAAGTCCGCGTAATCCGCGGCGGCGTGGTTATGCTTCAACACCTGATCCGGCTGCTCACCATGGCAGCCGGAAATCCATTTCCGGGGTTTAATCCTTAATGGCAAAAGCGGACTTTTACGAAACTCTGGGTGTAGCCAAATCGGCGGACGAGAAAGAGCTGAAGAGCGCCTTCCGAAAGCTGGCGATGAAATATCATCCGGACAAGAACCCGGACGACAAGGAAGCCGAACGGAAGTTCAAGGAAATCAACGAAGCCTATGAAATGCTCAAGGACCCGCAGAAGCGGGCAGCCTATGATCGCTATGGCCACGCAGCTTTTGAGCACGGCGGCATGGGCGGCGGTGGCGGCGGATTTGCCGGCGGCGGCTTCTCCGACATCTTCGAGGATATTTTCGGCGAGATGATGGGCGGCGGACGGGCGCGCCAGCGCTCTGCGGGAGGCCGCGAGCGCGGCGCCGATCTTCGCTATAATATGGAAATTACGCTGGAAGAGGCTTTCTCAGGCAAGACGGCGCAGATCCGCGTTCCCACTTCCATCACCTGCGACGTCTGTTCGGGTTCGGGCGCCAAGCCCGGCACGCAGCCGAAGAATTGCGGCACCTGCCAAGGCACGGGTCGCGTGCGCGCGGCGCAGGGCTTCTTCTCGATCGAGCGGACCTGCCCGACCTGCCACGGCCGCGGCCAGATCATTCCCGATCCGTGTCCGAAATGCCACGGCCAGGGCCGGGTGACGGAAGAGCGGTCGCTCTCCGTCAATATTCCCGCCGGCATCGAGGACGGTACGCGCATCCGCCTGCAGGGCGAGGGCGAAGCCGGGACTCGCGGCGGACCGGCCGGCGATCTTTATATCTTCCTGTCGGTGAAGCCGCATGAATTCTACCAGCGCGACGGAGCCGACCTCTATTGCGCCGTGCCGATCTCGATGACGACGGCTGCTCTCGGCGGAACCTTCGACGTGGCGACGCTCGACGGCACCAAATCGCGGGTGAGCGTGCCTGAGGGCACGCAGGCCGGCAAACAGTTCCGCCTCAAGGGCAAGGGCATGCCGGTGCTGCGTTCGGCGCAGACAGGCGATCTCTATATCCAGATCCAGATCGAGACACCGCAAAAGCTCACCAAGCGCCAGCGCGAGCTGCTGCAGGAATTCGAGCAGATTTCTTCCAAGGAGAACAATCCGGAGTCGACGGGTTTCTTTGCCCGGATGAAGGAATTCTTCGAAGGCTGATCTGTCGGTCGATAGGCAATCGCGAAAGCCGGGGACGGAAACGTCTCCGGCTTTTTTGCTCGCGCAAATCCTGATTTGGGACATAGGCAGTTCATGCCAGGCGATCTGTTCAGATCCGCCGCGCAATCTGTTCCAGATCGACACGGCGCCCGATCGGAAAAGGAACTTGCGTTAACGCAGCCCGATGATGCCGCTTGCAAGTTTTTCAAATGACTTCAATCTTTGCCGTCAGTGCATGACCCAGGAGATCGGAATCGATATCAGCAAGGTGATGCACAGTTTCAAAGCGACAGAGCGTTTCCAGCGCGTCCCATTGGACGCAGGCGCTCTAACTGGGACCACCGAAGCAAGAGTATCCATCATGGCGCCAGCCTTTTCCTCTCAGTCCGACGATGTCGACGTTCTCGCCGGCGCCATCTACACATGGTGTGCCGAGCGCAATATCAAGCTTCGCAGCCAGCAGGGCCTTTCCATCGCCAGTATCGCGATCGACCTTTATCACGCCGGCCACCAGACGCAGGACGAGCTGCTGACGGCGTTGCACGGGTGCGAGATTCACTGATTCACCAGCGCGTCGCGAAATGCATCTGCCCTGGGGACAGGCAGCCCCGACAGGTTCGAAGGTCATCCCTATCTGAAGATAGTCTTGCTTTTCTCGAGGTCAGCTGACCGCTTCAACGGAGTCAAGCGGCGTTATCGACCGCTTCGCCGCTCATGAGTGTCAGGATCGTTTTGACCGCTTCCTTGCCTGCCGCCGAGTTCAGCTTGTCGTAGCTCAGCGCAAGGGCGTAGGCGTCGGGACTGAGTTCGATACGGCCGCCGAATTCCGATATATCCGTCCCATCGAAGAGGGCGGAGATCTCGACACCGAGAAAAACCGCAATCTGATGCAGCTTGCTGGCTGATACGCGGTTCGTTCCCTTTTCATATTTCTGGATCTGCTGGAAAGTCAGCCCGAGTGCTTCACCGAGCTCGAGCTGGGAAACGCGACGAATGGCGCGAAGCTGTCTGATGTTGCGACCAACAATGATATCGACCGGATCTGGCACTTCACCACTCTCTTATACATGAACCTTTTGTTCACCATATCGTTTTCCCGAGATAACGCAACCCATTAGTTGCAAAATTCAACCGACTTTTTCTGGGCATCACGTTACGTCAGCAGCCACTGCGGAATGTCGCAGAAGCCCTGCCATGCAGGCAATCCGAGAGCGCCGACGATGACCGTCGTCGGTGAGCACGCTAATGTCGGACGCCTCTGATGCGGTTGTATTTTTTGCGGATTTCGGGAAAACAGTACCGGAAAGTTCCAGAATCGATCGTATTTGCTATGCTTCCGGTGAAGCGCGCGATCCGCGGCCCGAAGTGGCGAGCTTGCCATCCGCGCCGCTTCGGCTTAGCTGTCACGCTTCACGAACCCGGATACGCAATGCCGCATAAGGTTTCTCTTTCCCGTCTGAAGCTGACGGACTTCCGCAATTATGCGGCCGCGAGCCTTAGTCTCGACGGTCGGCATGCCGTGCTGACCGGAGACAATGGCGCCGGCAAGACCAATCTCATGGAGGCGGTCTCGCTGCTTTCGCCTGGCCGCGGCCTGCGCCGAGCCGCCTATGGCGACATTACCCGTGTCGGCGCGGCCGGCGGCTTTTCGATCTTCGCAGCGCTCGACGGCATGGAGGGCGAAGTCGAAATAGGAACCGGCATAGAAGCGGGCGAGGAGACCACAGCCCGCCGGCTTCGCATCAACGGTACCCCGGCAAAAACCGCCGACGAATTGACCGATCACCTGCGTCTTCTCTGGCTGACACCGGCAATGGACGGGCTCTTTACCGGCGCCTCCTCCGACCGCCGGCGCTTTCTCGACCGGCTGGTGCTGTCGCTCGATCCTGCCCACGGCCGCCGCGCCAGCGATTTCGAGCGCGCCATGCGCAGCCGCAACAAGCTGCTGGACGAAGGCCGTTTCGACCCTTCCTGGCTTGCGGGAATCGAAGAACAGATGGCAAGTCTCGGCATCGCCATGGCGCTCGCCCGCCAGGAGATGCTCGGCCTATTGACCCGGCTGACCGAGGAAACCCTGGAGAGCTCGCCTTTCCCGTCTGCCTCACTGCAGCTCTCGGGTTTCATGGACGGCCAATTCTCGCGCCCATCGGTCGACCTCGAGGACGACTACGCGGCGATGCTCGCCGAAAGCCGCTACCGCGATGCCGGTGCGGGGCGCACGCTGGAGGGACCGCACCGGACTGATCTCATCGTCCACCACCGCGAAAAGGCGATGGAGGCAGAGCGGTGTTCCACCGGCGAACAGAAAGCGCTGCTTGTCGGCCTGGTGCTTGCCCATGCGCGGCTCGTCGGCAATCTTACCGGTCATGCGCCGATCCTGCTGCTCGACGAGATCGCCGCGCATCTCGATGAGAACAGGCGCGCCGCGCTGTTCGACCTCATCGACGGACTCGGCGGTCAGGCCTTCATGACCGGAACGGATCGGGGAATGTTCTCGGCCCTTGGCGACAGGGCGCAGTTCTTTACGGTTGCGGACGGAAGGGTGTTCGGATGAGGGAGACAGCTTTTCCCGATGTCGAGGACCATGCTACCATCGCCGCCATGGAACCTCTCAGCCCCGATGAAATCGCCCGGTATCAACGCCATATCCTGCTACCCGAAATCGGCGGCGCAGGCCAGCAGAAACTCAAAGCCGCCCGCGTGCTGGTGATCGGCGCCGGCGGGCTCGGTGCGCCGATCCTGCAATATCTCGCCGCCGCCGGTATCGGCACGCTCGGCATCGTCGACGACGACCGGGTGTCGCTGTCCAATCTGCAGCGCCAGGTGATCCATGATTCCGGCACGATCGGCGAGCTGAAAACCGAAAGCGCCGCCTTGGCCATTGCCAGGCTCAACCCGCATGTGCGGCTCATCCGCTTCGAGGAACGCTTTTCTCGCGAGACTTCCCGGCGTCAATTATCCGGTTTCGATTTGCTGATCGACGGCTCCGACAATTTCGATACACGTTATGCCGCGGCCGATGCGGCGGAGGAAGCACGTATCCCGCTCGTCACCGGCGCCGTCGGCCGTTTCGACGGTTCACTGACAGTGCTAAAACCTTATGAGACGGCCGAGGACGGAGCGCCCAACCCAGGCTATCGCGACCTGTTTCCCGAGGCGCCTCCGGCGGGTCTGATTCCCAGCTGCGCCGAAGCCGGCATTATCGGCGCGCTCACCGGCGTCATCGGCACGATGATGGCGATGGAGGCGATCAAGCTCATCACCGGCGCCGGCGAGCCGCTGATCGGGCGACTGCTGCTTTACGACGCACTCTCGGCCCGGTTCGAAACCGTGCGCTACAAGCGCCGCCGCGCAAGGCAGGCCGGATGACGATTATCCGCCTCGATCCGAGTTTCACGCGCTGGGACGAGCTGCTCGCCCTCATCCTTGCGGCCTTCGCTTCGATGAACGGCAGGATCGATCCGCCGTCCTCGGCGCTCAGTCTGACAGCGGAGGCGCTGGCAGCAAAGGCTGAGGCCGAGATCGGCCATGTCGTCATCGACGATGGCAAACTGACCGGCTGCCTGTTTCTGCGGCCGGAGGCCGATTGTCTCTATGTCGGCAAGCTCGCCGTTCTGCCGGCAGCGCAAGGCAAAGGCCTCGGCAGGCGTTTGCTGGCAGTTGCCGAGGAGGCGGCCGCAGAATTCGGCCTTGCCGCCTTGCGGCTGGAGACACGCATCGAGCTTACCGACAATCACGCCGTCTTTGCTGCCTGGGGATTTTCCAAAACCGCCGAGAAGGCGCATCCCGGCTTTGCCAGGACGACCTTCGTCGAGATGCGGAAGAGCCTTGGACGCTGACGCGTGTCAGCGGCCAGGCAGCACCCGATTCGGCGGCCTGTGGCCGTCGATGAAGGTGCGGATATTGATGATGACTTTGTCGCCCATGTCGATCCGGCCTTCAATTGTCGCCGAGCTCATATGCGGCAGCAGCACGACCTTGCCCTCGTTGGCGAGCTTGACGAGCTTCGGATTGACTGCAGGCTCGTTCTCGAAGACGTCGAGGCCGGCGCCGGCGATCTTGCCCTCCCTCAGGCACTTGATCAGCGCGGTTTCATCGACGACGTCACCGCGCGCCGTATTGACGAGATAGGCCGTCGGCTGCAGCAGCGCCAGGCGGCGCGCCGAAATCAGGTGAAAGGTCGCCGGCGTCGAGGGGCAGTTGATCGAGACGATGTCGACGCGCGCCAGCATCTGGTCGAGGCTTTCCCAATAGGTTGCCTCCAACTCGTCCTCGACGGCCGGATTGACGCGCTTGCGGTTGTGGTAGTGAATCGAAAGACCAAAAGCCTTGGCGCGGCGGGCCACCGCCGTGCCGATTCGCCCCATGCCGACGATGCCGATCCGCTTGCCGTGAATGCGCCGGCCGAGCATCCAAGTGGGAGACCAGCCGGCCCACTCGCCCGGCTTGTCGGTCAGGATCCGCGCCCCTTCGCCGAGCCGCCTCGGGACCGCGAGAATCAGCGCCATCGTCATATCGGCAGTGTCCTCGGTCAGGACGTTCGGCGTGTTGGTGACGGTGATGCCCTTGCGCGCCGCCGCCTCGACGTCGATGTGGTCGGTGCCGTTGGAGAAGCTGGCAATCAGCTTCATCTGCGGTCCCGCCTCATCGATCAGCGCCGCATCGATGCGATCGGTGACCGTCGGCACCAGCACGTCGGCGGTCCGCACAGCGGCGATAAGCTCGGGAACGGAGCGCGGCGCGTCATCGATGTTCAGCTCGGCATCGAAGAGCTCCCGCATTCGGGTTTCGACGGCATCCGGCAGCTTGCGGGTGATATAGACCTTCGGTTTTTTCTTCGTTGTCATGGCCGCCTGCGATGCCTTGTTCAGAGGTCTTTAACCAAGAGGGGTGATAATTTTCCCGTTCCGGGCAATTTCTACCAGACCCGCACGCGAAGACAAACAAAACTCGTGGTGCAGCCGGGGAATGTCAAAGCCCGGACCGCGCGCAGGCCGAGCCTGGCGCGAATTCGAGCAAACGGAAGCCTCCATGCGCAGCAAAGTCCTGAAGTCCTGCCTCGCCCTCGCGATCGCTCTGGCCGCATCCATGGGAACCTTAGAATTTGCTCATGCGCAAGCGGCCAAGGGGCCGAGCGGCCTGCCATTGCCGCGCTTCGTTACGTTGAAATCGAAGCGCGTCAACCTGCGCATCGGCCCGGGAACGGATTTCGCCGTATCGTGGATGTATCTGAAGTCCGGACTGCCGGTGGAAATCATCCAGGAATACGACAATTGGCGCCGCATCCGCGATGCCGACGGCACTGAGGGCTGGGTCAATCAGTCGCTGCTATCAGGCCAGCGCGCGGCGATCGCCGCGCCCTGGATGAAGACGAAGGGCAAGGGCGTTTATGTCAATCTGCGCCGCGAGGCGCAGCCCTCCGCCTCAATCGTCGCCAAGCTCGAACCCGGCGTGATGCTGACAATCGGCGAATGCAACGGCGACTGGTGCCACGCAGAAACCGACGGCGCCGCGGGCTGGGTGGCGCAGTCGGAAATCTGGGGCGCCTATCCCGGCGAAGCCTTCAAATAAGCCCCGCCTGTTTGGCGGCCTCGGAAAGCGAGGTCATCGGGCGTGGGCCGATCTGCTGAATGACTATGCCGGCGGCGAGACAACCGAGCTTGCCGCAATCCTCGAGCGACCGTCCCTGCGTGTAGCCATAGAGGAAGCCGGAGGCAAACAGGTCGCCGGCGCCCGTTGTATCCACGACTTCCCGGATCCTGATCGCATTGACGTAATAACGCTCCCGGCCCTTCAGGATGACGGCGCCGTTCTCGCTCATCGTCACGGCGGCGATCTTGCAGTCCGCGGCAATCCTGTTCAGCGCCTCTTCGAAATCGTCGGTCTGATAAAGCGACAGCGCCTCCTGGCGATTGGCAAAGACGATATCGACCTTGCCGGAGCGCATCAGATCGAGGAACTCGCCGCGATACCGGTCGACGCAGAAACTGTCGGACAGCGTCATCGACATTTCCCGGCCGTGTTGATGGGCGATGCGGGCGCAATCGAGAATCGCCTCCTTAGCGCGCGGCGGATCCCACAGATAACCTTCGAAATAGGTGACCTTGGCATCGGCAACGACATCGGCCTCGACATCCTCAGGACCGAGTTCGACGCAGGCGCCGAGATAGGTATTCATCGAACGCTCGCCATCTTCGGTGACGAAGATCATCGAACGCGCCGTCGGCGGGAAGGTGCCCTTCGGCTTCGTCTGATAGTGGACGCCCTGGGCGCGGATATCGTGGGTGAAGATGTCTCCGAGCTGATCTGCGGCGACATTGCCGAAATAGGCGGCTTTGCCGCCGAGGTTGGCAACGCCCGCCGCCGTGTTGCCGGCGCTGCCGCCGGAGGCTTCCAGTGCCGGTCCCATGCGCGAATACAAGAGTTCGGCGCGTTCGGCGTCGATGAGGTTCATCGCCGCCTTGGTGATCTGGTTGTCAATGAGGAACTGGTCGTTGCAACGGGCGATGATATCCACGATTGCGTTGCCGACCGTCAGAACATCGAATCTTGTCATGAAATGGGGGGTCCCGGATTTGTGATAGCCGGGGTTCGGTCTTAGCGAAATTCCCGCGGTTTGGAAGGACAAATGGTGAATGGCGCATCTATTTCTTCGCAAAAGTGCCGCTTATTCGTCATGCCGCTGTCATCTTCGAAATCTAGAAATACTCGCAGGGACACCGGCATGAGCAGCTTTCAGTTGCAGCCGGCCGCCCGAGGGATGATCCCTTCGACTTACCGGCGCGATGCTGACCACGGATGAACTGGCAGCTTCGCGATTCGGGTATCCGGCAAGGCCGGAGCGGTAAAGCGGGCAGTGCCCGCTTTTTTTGCTCTGCGGAGAACTCCGCGGCCGGAGCGGGCGGCGTTTGCCTTTTGCTGCTCGAGCGCCGCGCGTCCGTGGGGGCGCACAAAGGACGCTCTCACTCTTTAAATCTGCGCATCGGGCTTACCGAAAATCGATTCCGATTTTCGGGCCGATGCTGTAGAGGTCGGATACCCCCCTCCCCCGCAGAGCATCCTGCCTCATGTCAGCCATCATTCTCGACGTCCTTCCCATCTTCATCCTGATCCTCATCGGCTGGGTGATCGTTCGCAGCGGCCTGATGACCTCGAATGTCGGCGACGCGCTCAGCGAATTCGTCTTCAAGATCGCCGTGCCGCTTCTGCTCTTCCGCACCATCGCCGAGGCGGATTTCCACGGCGCCTCGCCTTTCCGGCTCTGGATCGTCTATTTCTCCGGCGTCGCCATCACCTGGACGGCCGGGCATATCGCCGCCACGCGGCTTTTCGGCCGCGACGAACGGATCGGCGTTCTCGCCGGCGTTTCCTCAGCCTTCGCCAACAACGTCTTCATCGGGCTGCCGCTCGTTCAGCGGACCATCGGCGACGAAGGGCTGGTAGCGTTGTCGATCCTGCTTGCCGTGCATCTGCCTGTCATGATGGTCGCCGGCACAGTGCTGATGGAGCATGCGGAGCGCAAGATCGCGGGCAAAAGCGACCGCAGCATGGTGTTCGTGCTTCGCCAGATCATCATCAATCTCATACGCAATCCGCTGGTGATCGGGCTTGCGGCCGGCATGGCCATGCATCTTTCCGGCCTTACCATGCCGGCGACGATGGCGACGGTCGTCAATCAGATCGCCGGCATTGCCGGTCCGGCGGCGCTGATCTCGCTCGGGATGGCGCTGGAGAGATACGGCGTCTCCGGCAACTTCGGCATTGCCAGCGTCACCTCGAGCTTAAAGCTGCTGCTGCTGCCCGGTTGCGTCTGGGCGGCGAGCCATCTCCTCGGCCTCAGCCCTGAATGGACGGCAGCGATCGTGCTGACCTCGTCAGTGCCGACAGGCGTCAACGCCTGGCTGATCGCCAACCGGTTCGGCGTCGGTCACAGCCTCGCCGCCTCGACGATCACGGTGACAACGGCGCTCGGCGCCATCACGGTCTCGCTCTGGGCTTATTTCCTGGGGGCCTGAGCGGGTCTCGGCACATAAGAAAAGCCCGGCTTGCGAGCCGGGCTCAGATTGCTGACAAACCCCTGGCGAGAGCTGGGGGTTTGTGATTCACTGGGACATGTTGAAGAAACCCAGCCCTGAACAGACAGCTCTCGAGATGGTGACGCTCGATAGTCTGGTGCCAAAGGATCACCTGCTTCGCAAGATCGAGGCGGTGATTGACTTCTCCTTCATCCACGACCGCGTTGCGGGATTGTATTGCGCCGACAACGGCCGACCACCGCTCGATCCAACCTTGATGTTCAAGGCGTTGTTCATCGGCTACCTGTTCGGCATCCGCTCCGAGCGGCAGTTGGTGCGC
>NZ_MXPU01000002.1 GCF_002204185.1 Rhizobium esperanzae
ATTGTCTTTTATCGGTCTACTACTTACTGCCGGGCGATCTTTCGTCCGGCAGTATTGCTAATATAATACGGCACCGCGGGGGCGACTGCCGAGCGGGGGTTTGGAGATGAATGCGGTGTTGAAGAATATTGGTATTATCGGTGCCGGCCAGATGGGCTGCGGCATCGCGCATGTTTCGGCCGCCGCAGGTTACAGGGTTCATATCTACGATCTCTCGCAGGACCGCATCGAATCCGGCCTCGCCACCATCAACGGCAATCTCGCCCGCCTGGTGACGAACGGCAAGATGACCGACGAGGAGCGCAAGGCGACCTTGTCGCGCATATCAGGCTCCGCCGATGTCAACGATCTCGCCCCGTCCGATCTCGTCATCGAGGCGGCCACCGAGGACGAAAGCGTCAAGCGCAAGATTTATAGCCAGGTTTGTCCGGTGATGAAGCCGGAAGCGCTGCTGGCCACCAACACCTCTTCGCTTTCCATCACCCGTCTTGCTGCCGCCACCGACCGCGCCGAGCGCTTCATGGGCATACACTTCATGAATCCGGTGCCGGTAATGAAGCTGGTCGAGCTGGTGCGCGGCATTGCAACCGATGAGAAGACTTTCACCGCCGCCAAGGAGTTCGTCGGCTCGCTGGAGAAGACCGTCACCGTCGCCGAGGATTTCCCGGCCTTCATCGTCAACCGCATCCTGTTGCCGATGATCAACGAGGCGATCTATACGCTCTACGAAGGTGTCGGCACCGTCGACGCCATCGATACGGCGATGAAGCTCGGCGCCAACCATCCAATGGGGCCGCTGCAGCTTGCCGATTTCATCGGCCTCGACACCTGCCTGTCGATCATGCAGGTGCTGCATGACGGCCTGGCGGACTCGAAGTATCGCCCCTGCCCGCTGCTGGTGAAATATGTCGAAGCCGGCTGGCTCGGACGCAAATCCGGCCGCGGCTTCTACGATTATCGCGGCGAAGTGCCCGTCCCGACGCGGTAAGCGGACATCATCAGAAAGGGCGAATGGACCGCACGCCCGCGAAATGCTTTCCTTACCGGGAACGGGAGGAATGCCATGTCGACCGAAACACCCATGTTCCTGCTGCAATGTTGCGTCCTGATCGGACTCGCAGGCGTCTTCCTCATAAGAGGCGATGGGGACTGAGCGATATCCTCACGACCCGATTGCGCCCTTGATCAGCGCCTTTGCATCTTCGCTGTCCCAGGCGGCAGGCCCGTTCATGGCGGAAATCAGGCAGCCCTTATCGTCGAGCAACAGCGTCACCGGCAAGCCGAAAGCGAGACCTTCCTTCTTCAGGCCGTTGAAGACGCCGATCGTATTGTCGCGGTAAAGCTGCAGCGCATCGACACCGGTCTCGGCAAGGAAAGTCTTCGGCTTTTCGTCGTCACCAGTGTCGATATTGACCGGCACGACCTGGAACTTGTCGCTGCCCATCTCCTTTTCCAGAGCGTTCAGCGCCGGCATCTCCTCGCGGCAGGGCACGCACCATGTCGCCCAGAGATTGAGCAGCACGGTCTTGCCGGCGAAATGATCGAGCGTCAGGGGTTTGCCATCCGGTCCGTTGAAGGACACCGTGGTCAGTTTGCGCGGCTCGTTGGCGGCAACCATGGCGGCGACCTGACCCTTCATGAGCGGCGTCAGATTGGCGGCGCGCTCCTTTGCCAACGGGCATTCGGCCGAAGCGCTGCTGCCGATGCCATTGCCAATGCCCGTCTCCTTCACGTATACCGCTGCCGCACCTGCAACGACACCTGCGACGGCGGCGATTGCGATCAGTTTTCCGGACGGCAGGCCGAAGGGTTTTTTTGTCGTCATTTCATTCTCCAGGACGGGCATCTTATGGCCGAGAACAACACGGACACCAAATCCTCCAACCAGATGTGGGGTGGTCGCTTCGCCTCCGGCCCGGACGCGATCATGGAGGAGATAAATGCCTCGATCGGTTTCGACAAGAAGCTATTCGCCCAGGATATCCGTGGTTCCGTCGCCCATGCGACCATGCTCGCACATCAGGGCATCATTTCATCGGACGATAAGGACAAGATCGTTCACGGGCTAAACACGATCCTGTCAGAAATCGAAAGTGGCAATTTCGAATTCTCCCGCCGGCTCGAAGACATCCACATGAACGTCGAAGCACGCCTGGCGACGCTGATCGGACCGGCGGCCGGCCGGCTGCACACCGCTCGCTCGCGCAACGATCAGGTGGCCCTCGATTTCCGCCTCTGGGTGAAGGAAGAACTGCAGAAGACCGAACAGATGCTGACCGGTCTGATCGCTGCCTTCCTCGACCGCGCCGAGGAACATGCCGAAAGCGTCATGCCGGGCTTCACCCATCTGCAGACCGCCCAGCCCGTCACCTTCGGCCATCATTGCATGGCCTATGTCGAAATGTTCGGCCGTGACCGCTCGCGTGTGCGCCACGCCATCGAACATCTGGACGAAAGCCCGATCGGCGCGGCTGCGCTGGCCGGCACCGGTTATCCAATCGACCGCTACATGACGGCCAAGGCGCTGGGTTTCCGCGAGCCGACTCGCAACTCCATCGACACGGTCTCTGACCGCGATTTCGCCATCGAATTTCTGGCGATCGCCGCGATATCAGGGATGCATCTATCGCGCCTCGCGGAAGAGATCGTCATCTGGTCGACGCCGCAATTCGGTTTCGTGCGTCTGTCCGACGCCTTCTCGACCGGCTCCTCGATCATGCCGCAGAAGAAGAACCCCGATGCAGCCGAACTGGTGCGCGCCAAGACCGGCCGCATCAACGGCTCGCTGATCGCCTTGCTGACGATCATGAAGGGCCTGCCGCTCGCCTATTCCAAGGATATGCAGGAAGACAAGGAGCAGGTCTTCGACGCAGCCGAGAGCCTGGAGCTGGCGATCGCCGCCATGACCGGCATGGTGCGCGACATGACCGTCAACACAGCGCGCATGAAGGCGGCGGCCGGCTCCGGCTTTTCGACGGCGACCGATCTTGCCGACTGGCTGGTGCGCGAAGCGGGCCTGCCGTTCCGGGACGCCCATCACGTCACCGGCCGCGCCGTGGCGCTCGCCGAAAGCAAGGGCTGCGATCTTGCCGAGCTGCCGCTCTCCGACCTGCAGGCGATTCATTCCGCAATCACCGACAAGGTCTATGACGTGTTGACGGTGGAAGCCTCGGTCGCCAGCCGCAAGAGCTTCGGCGGCACGGCGCCCTCTGAAGTGCGCAAGCAGATCGCCTTCTGGCGCGCCCGCAATTGAGAGATATCGGGCGGGTGAAAGCCGTCTCCCCTCCCTGCAAGCGCGGAAATGCCCTCCAACAATCAGGGTGCACAAGGCGGACAAACTTCGCTATGAAGATCCCGTCGTTCGATACGATTGATATCAGCCATACGCCGCACAAGAGGATATCCATGCAGAAGAGCTTGCCGCACCTCATCCGCCTGACGGCGGTGCTCGCCGTCATCGGCCTTGCCGTTGCCGGATGCGGACGCAAGGGCGATCTCGATCCGCCGAGTGCTGCGGCGACGAAGGAAGGCGATGTTTCCAAGCCGACGAAACAGCCAGGCACCGTCGATAAGCCCTTCCTTCTTGACCCCCTCCTTTAAGGCGCGCGCCCCGTGAACCATTTCGATTACCGCGACGGCATCCTTTACGCCGAGAACGTCCCCGTTCCCGAGATCGCCAAGGCGGTCGGCACGCCGTTCTATGTCTATTCCACCGCAACGCTGGAGCGCCACTATCGCGTCTTCGCCGAAGCCTTCGCCGATGTCGACTCGATGGTCTGCTACGCGATGAAGGCGAACTCGAACCAAGCCGTGCTGAAGACCTTGGGACGTCTCGGCGCCGGCATCGACGTCGTCTCGGAAGGCGAACTGCGCCGTGCGCTTGCTGCCGGCATTCCGGCGAACCGCATCATGTTTTCGGGCGTCGGCAAGACGCCGCAGGAGATGGATTTCGCGCTAGAGGCCGGCATCTACTGCTTCAATGTCGAATCTGAGCCTGAGCTCGAGATCCTCAACCAGCGCGCCGTCAACGCCGGCAAGAGAGCACCGGTCTCCTTCCGCATCAATCCGGATGTCGATGCCAAGACGCATGCGAAGATCTCGACTGGCAAGAAGGAAAATAAGTTCGGCATTTCCTGGGATCGCGCCCGCGCCATCTATGCCCATGCCGCCAAGCTGCCGGGGATCGACGTCACCGGCATTGACATGCATATCGGCAGTCAGATCACCGAACTGCAGCCCTTCGACGACGCCTTCAAGCTGCTGCGCGATCTCGTCGCGACGTTGCGTGCCGACGGCCACTCCATCCATCACGTCGACATCGGCGGCGGCCTCGGCGTTCCCTATAAGGATGACAACAATCCGCCGCCGCTGCCCGATGCCTATGCGGCGATCGTCAAAAACCAGCTGCGCGGTCTGAACTGCAAGATCGTCACCGAACCCGGTCGCCTGATCGTCGGCAATGCCGGCATTCTCGTCACCGAAGTTCTTTATGTGAAGGACGGCGGCGAGAAGACTTTCGTCATCGTCGACGGTGCGATGAACGACCTCATTCGCCCGACGCTCTACGAGGCCTATCACGAAATCCGTCCGGTGACGATTTCGGCGGCAAACGCGCCGCGCATCCGCGCCGATGTGGTCGGCCCCGTTTGCGAGACCGGCGATTATCTGGCGCTCGACCGCGAAATGGCGATGCCGAAGCCCGGCGACCTGATGGCCGTCAGCACTGCCGGCGCCTATGGCGCCGTCCAGGCCGGCACCTATAACAGCCGTCTGCTGGTGCCCGAGGTTCTGGTCAAGGGCAGCGATTTTCATGTGATTCGCCCGCGCAGGACCTATGCCGAGCTGATCAGCCTCGATTCCGTTCCGGCCTGGCTCGACTAGAGCATGTCGCGCAAAAGTGTGAAGCGGTTTTTCGATAACGACAGGCGTAAAACAAAGAGTTAAAGCGCAAGAAGGAATCTGAAAGACCACGACGCGCTTTAGCAGCAACATCACTTTTCGGCGAATAAACGTGAAAAGGCGGTATTCCTGCCCGTTCGCCCTCGCCTTCGCCACAAAGAGTGTTATCCTTTCGTTCATGAGCGTATTGCCCCGCAATCGCCGGAAGCGCCCTCTGCACCAGAACGCCAGATCGCGGAGACCGGACCGATGACAAGCCCCTCAAGGCAGAGGAAGGGTGCATTCGCGCTCCGTCCCTCGCTTGCCCGGCTGGTAACGACAAAACGCCTGCTGGCGCGCACCGTGCTCTTCTTCGAGCAACTGCTGCCGCTGCTGATGCCGATCCTCTGCATCGTCGCCATTTATCTCTCGGCCTCCTGGTTCGGCATCTTCCGCAACGTGCCGGACTGGCTGCGCATCTTGCTGCTGATCGCCTTTGCCGCGGCGTTCCTCGTCTCGCTTGTCCCCTTCCGCCATCTGCGCTGGCCGAAAACCGCTGAAGCCGATCGCATGCTGGAAGAGCGCAATGGCCTGCCGCACCAGCCAGTTGCGGTCCAGGAAGACGAGCCGGCCTACGACACGCCCTTTTCGCGGGCACTTTGGCGTGAGCACCAAGTGCGCATGGCCGAAAAGATCGCAGCACTCGATGCCGGCATGCCGCAGCCTGATATCGCCGCACATGACCGCTTCGCCCTGCGCGCCATCCCTGCTCTGCTGCTCGTCACCGCTTTTAGCTATTCGCTGTCGCTCAACGGCGGCTCGGTCAGTGACGCATTGCAGTCGGCGCCCGAGCAGGTGGCGGTCGATCCGGCGGTGCGCATCGACGCCTGGGTGACGCCGCCCTCTTATACCGGTCGCGCGCCGGTTTACCTGACCGCCGACGGCAGCGAACAGGCGCCGATCGGCGTTCCGCAGTTTTCCGGTCTCACCGTGCGCGTCAGCGGCGGAAAGACGGCCGAAAAGGTCGTGTTCCGCAAGGCGAACGGCGAGGCGCGGGATATCGCCGTACAGACCGACACAAGGCCGCAGCAGGCAAGCGCACCTGCCGGCGAGCAGCCGACGGCCGGCGCGCCTGCCAACAATGCCCTCGTCGCACAGACGCATGTGATGAAGCTTGAGGAAAATGGCGCGCTCGAGGTCAACGGTCGCCGCTGGAGCTTCGACGTGCTGCCCGACAAGGCGCCTGAAATCGCCTTTGACGGCATGCCGAAGGCAAGCGTCAACGGCGCGCTGGAAATCGGCTTCACCGTCAAGGACGACTATGGTGTCCAGGAGGCCCATGCGGAGATCGTTCCTCTGGAAAACGATCCGGCGGCGACGCCGCTCTATCCACTGCCGGAGTACCGGCTGGATATTCCCCGCCGCAACGCCCGCGACGCCAAGGGCGTGACCAGCCGGAATCTGACCGAACATCCGCTTGCCGGCAAGCAGGTGCGCATTACCCTCGTCGCCAAGGATGCCGCCGGCCAGACCGGCCGCAGCCCGCCCTACGAAATGACGCTGCCGTCGCGGCCCTTCAACGAGCCGCTTGCCGCAGCCGTCGCCGAGGAACGGCAGGTTTTCGCGCTCGATACCCGTAAGATGCCGCAGGCGATCGCGCTGAACGAGGCGCTGACCATCCGTCCCGAGGAGACCATCCCCAAGCTCACCAACTACCTGCTGCTGGAATCGGCCTTGGCCCGCATGAAGCTGGCAAAGGGCGAGGAGGCGCTGAAGGATACGGCCCAGTATCTCTGGGAGATTGCGCTCGGCATGGAGGACGGCGATCTTTCGCTTGCCGAGCGCAAGCTGCGCGAAGCCCAGCAGAAGCTTGCCGACGCATTGGACCGCAACGCGCCCGACGAAGAGATCAAGAAGCTGATGGATGAGCTGCGCAAGGCGATGCAGGACTATCTGACGGAGCTTGCCGAACGCATGCAGAACGCCCCGACGATGCAGCCGAACCAGCATGCGCAGAACATCCTGCGCCAGCAGGATCTGGAACGGATGATGGACCAGATCGAGAATCTCGCCCGCTCGGGCAATCGCGACGCGGCACAGCAGATGCTGTCGGAACTGCAGCGCATGATGAACAACCTGCAGGCCGGCCGGCCGCAGCGGGGCCAGCAGGGTCAGGAAAACAGCGAAGCCCGCAAGCAGATCGACAAGCTCGGCGAGATCCTGCGCGATCAGCAGAAGCTGATGGAAGAAACCTTCCGCCTCGATCAGCAGCTCAAGGACCGCATGCAGCGTGGCGAATCCGATATGGGCGAAAACGATCCACTGCTCGACGAGATGATGCCGGGAGAGAATGGCGAGCCGCAGGATCAGCAGCAGGGGCAGCAAGGCCAGAGCCAGCAAGGCAAGGGCCAGCAAGGTAAGGGCCAGCAACCTTCCGACCAGATGACCGCCGAGCAGCTCAGGGAAGCGCTGAAACAGTTGCGCGCCCAGCAGGATGCCCTCGGCAAGCAGCTCGGAGAATTGCAGAAGAAACTCGGCGAAATGGGCATGAAGCCCGGCCCGGGCTTCGGCCAGGCCCAACGCGAGATGGACGGCGCCGGCCGCGAGCTCGGCCAAGGCCGCGGCGACACGGCCGTCGAGAACCAGGGCCGTGCCCTGGAAGCCCTTCGCCAGGGTGCCCGCGACATGATGAACCAGATGATGCAGGCGCAACGGGGCCAGCAGGGACAGGGCCCGAACGGCCAGGTCGGCCAGGGCGATCAGAACGGCCGGGATCCGTTGGGACGGCCACGCATGAGCAACGGCTATATCGACGACGACGGCGTGAAGGTGCCTGACGAAATCGACGTTCAGCGCGCACGCGAAATTCTCGATGCGATCCGCGAGAAGCTCGGCAACAATCCGCCACAGGAAATGGAACGGCGGTACCTCGAACGGCTTCTGGACATCCAGTAAGCCTCACACCGCCGTCAAAGATAGGCGCGCGCTTTAAGCGACCAGTGCCCGGGCGACAGCCTTGCGTATATCGGGAAGCGCAAATGGCTTAGCGACGACGTCGATGATTTTTTCTGCAAGATCGTCGGCGCGCTCGCGCTGCTCGGCATAACCGGTCATCAGCAGGATCTTCAAAGCAGGGAAGGCGTCTTTCGCCTGATGGGCGAGTTCGATGCCGTCCATCACGGGCATGCGGATATCCGACAGCAGCAGATCGTAGACCCCGTCTTTCAGCTTCTCCAGCCCCTCGGCGCCGTCGGCCGCCTCATCGGTCTCATGACCGTCGAGCCGCAAGGCCCGGGCTACGAAAGACCGCAGGGAATCCTCGTCTTCCGTAATCAGAATTCTTGCCATATGTGCATTGCTCCGTCTTCAGCCCCGCGACGGAAATCACCAGACTTTCCTTTTCGATCGGTAAAGATGGCGAAGCGATGGACGAGATGGTTAACAACCCGTCTTCACGCGGCAATGACGTGACGCCCGCATTCCGTCAGGCGTCGCCGGTCACCACGCCGACGAAGGGGAGTTCGCGAAACGCATAGGCAACGTCCATGCCGTAACCGACGACGAAGTAATCGGGACATTCGAAGCCGACATAATCGGCCTCCAGCTTTTCCTTGCGCTTGACCCGCTTGTCGAGCAGCACGGCGATCGTCACGTTGCGCGCGCCACGTTCGAAGAGCAGCTCCTTGGCAAAGAGCAGCGTCCTACCGGACTCGAGAATATCGTCGATCAGGAGGACATCTCGGCCATGCACGTCGCTGTCGATATCCTTGACGATGCGCACCCCCTGGGAAACCGTGCCGGTGCCGTAGCTCGACAGCGTGATGAATTCGACTTCGGGAGCAAGCCCGGTGTCGTGCAGGGCGCGGATCAGGTCGGCGGCGAAGATGAAGGAGCCCTTGAGCACGGCAATAACGAGCAGGTCCTTGGTCGGACCGTTGGCGATCTCCCGCGCCATCGCATGATTGCGCTCCGCGATCTGCTCGGCGGTGAAGAGCGGCTCGATGTTTTTTCCGCGCACGACAGGCATAAGGGCTTGCTCCATGAAAAGAAGGGTAAGCCGTTAGCACATATGCGCACCTGAAACAGCCTCGCCGTTCATGAAATCAACGGGATCGGCCCGCCCTGTGGCGGAAAGCCATCACGAATCCGGTTATTTCTACGGCAGGAAGGAAAGCCGAACCTCCGGCAATTTTCCCCCGGCGTGCTGGACTCGCGCCGAAAAACCACGGCTTTGGCCGTCATAGATGACGTCGGCGGGCGGATCAATGACGACGCTTGCCGTCAGCCGTTCGTCTGCCACCAGATCGGCGCGGATCGGATGCACCGTCTGCGTCGTGCCGCTTTCGTTTTCGATGATGCCGTTGACGACGAGCACACGCATGCCGTTCGCATCACGCGGCGTCACGGTGACATGGGTGAAATGCAGCGGCGCTTTGGAGGAGGCGCCCGCGGCGGAAAGGCCGAAAAAGCCGCCTGCGAGCCCGAAAACGAGCACGGCAAGCGCCAGTACCAGCACCGCGAAGCTGCGCAGCGACGCCCGCTGCAGCCAGGATTCCGCCCTTCGCAGAGCGGAAGCAGTCATCGCCAGCAGGAACGGCGGCCGTACGGCGCGCGCTGCCGCCATGCGCCTGCTGTTGTCGTTATGGATCCTGGAGCTGAAGTCCTTCGGCCGGGTTTTGCCGACCGTCACGAATTCGGCGTCGGAAATATCGGCAGGACGTGTCGAACGATACTGGCGGCGCGCGGGTTCGGGCGGCAGGAAATCATAGGCCTGGCCTGGTGTCCGGCGGCTGAAGGAGGATGCTTCCATGGTGGCTGCCTCGCAGATGTCCACATGGTTTCGCTGCCGCAAGAAATCTTGGCATTGAAACGAATCCTCCTCAGTCGTAAATTTTAATGGTTAATGCTTCGCAAAGATTGCCATCAAACGGGCGTCTTTCCGGCAAAATTTACCGGCTGTTAACGGTGTTGGTTAACAAGTCGCGCGGTGAAACCAAGAACAGACTGAGCTGCCCGTTGATCCACTTCGAGAATGTCGGTTTGCGCTATGGCATGGGCCCGGAAATCCTCCGTGACCTGACCTTCGACATTCCGAAGAAATCCTTTCAGTTCCTGACGGGCCCATCCGGTGCCGGCAAAACCTCGCTGCTGCGGCTGCTCTTTATGTCGCTGCAGCCGACACGTGGCCTGATCCGCATGTTCGGGCGCGACATTTCCGAAATTCCCCGGCCGGAACTGCCGCTGCTGCGCCGGCGCGTCGGCATCGTCTTCCAGGATTTCCGCCTGCTCGACCATCTCACGACCTATGAAAACGTCGCTTTGCCCTTGCGGGTGCGCGGCAAGGAGGAAAGCTCCTACAAAACCGATGTTCTGGAACTCTTGAAATGGGTCGGGCTCGGCGAACGCATCAACGTGCTGCCGCCGGTCCTCTCCGGCGGGGAGAAGCAGCGCGCCGCCATCGCTCGGGCGCTGATGGACCGGCCGGAAGTCTTGCTGGCTGACGAGCCGACGGGCAATGTCGACCCGCCGATGGCGAGGCGCCTGCTCAATCTTTTCCTCGAACTCAATCGGCTTGGTACGGCGGTCGTGATCGCCACCCATGACCTGACGTTGATGGAACAGGTGGAAGCCCGCCGTATGATCCTCTCGGAAGGGCATCTCGATATCTATGACTGAGCCCCCGTCCAAGAACCGAGAGAAGGCGTCGGCCCAGCCTGCCGCCCAGCAGAAGCGCCCGGAAATGCGTGTGCGCCCGACCGCGCCGATCCTGCCGCCCTCCAATATCCAGGGCAATGCCCTGATGGTGGTCATATCGATCATGGCCTTTCTCGCCTGCCTGACGCTCGGCGGCGTCAGCATGGTGCGTTCGACGGCGGCAAGCTGGGAGAGCCAGATCTCTCGCGAGATCACCATCCAGATCAAGCCGGACGACAATCTCGATATGGAAAAGGCGCTGACGCAGGCACGCGACCTGGCGCTGACCTTCGTCGGCACCAAGAGCGGCCAGATCGTCGACGAGGCAGCCACCGCCCGGTTGCTCGAACCCTGGCTCGGCCCCGGCCTTGATCTTAAGGACCTGCCTGTTCCCCGTCTCGTCGTCATCACCATCGACGAAAACAATCCGCCCGATTTCGATGCGATGCGGGGCCTCCTGAAGGACAGCATCCCGCAGGCGAGCCTTGACGATCACCGCACCTGGGTCGACCGGCTGGTCTCCATGGCGCACACGACGGTGCTGATCGGCACCGGCGTCCTGCTCCTGGTTTTCTCGGCCATGGTGCTGACCGTCGTTTTCGCCACGCGCGGCGCGCTGTCGGGCAACCGCCACATCGTCGAAGTGCTGCATTTCGTCGGTGCCGAGAGCTCCTTCGTCGCTACTGAATTTCAGAAGCATTTTCTGAAGATCAGCCTCAAGGGCTCGGCGATCGGCAGCGCGCTTGCGGCTCTTTTCTTCGCCACCGCCGGCTTCTGGCAGAGCCGCACGCTGGCCACGCCGGAGACGGATCAGGCGACGGCGCTATTCGGCACCTTCTCCGTTGGCGTACTCGGTTATGCCGGCATCTTCGCGACGATGATCGTCATCGCGCTCTTGACGACCGTCACGGCGCGGCTGACCGTCATGCGGACGATCTATGAAATCGATACATTGCGTTCGGACCCGACACGCACCGACGGCATCGCAAGTTGATCGTGCCATGCCGTTTTATCGTGAAAGCGTCTGTTCCGCGCCGCAATCAGCGTATAATCACGATTCATGACCATGGGCGATACGACACGCAATCCGATTCGGCAGGAGCCGGAGCTTGATCGTCCGGCGGGCCTGCCGCCGCGGCGCGGTCCGATCCGCCGCCTGCTGCGCTGGGGCGGCTTTGGCTGCGTTCTGGCAATCGCCCTGGTGTTCGGCGGCTTCCTGCGGTTTGCCGATTCCGTAACCACGCTCAAGCCACCAGTCGAACCCAAGGCAGACGCGATCGTCGTGCTGACCGGTGGCTACCAGCGCATCGACCAGGCCGTGGAACTGCTGCAGAAGGGGGCGGGCAAACGACTGCTGATCTCCGGTGTCCACCCGACGACGACGCCGGCGCAAATTCGCAAGATGACGCAAGGCCCGGCCGATCTTTTCTCCTGCTGCGTCGATATCGGCCATGATGCAATAGATACGATCGGCAACGCCGAGGAAACCTCCAACTGGATCCACGCCAGGGGATACAGAAGCGTTCTCGTCGTCACCAACAATTATCACATGCCGCGCAGCCTCGCAGAACTCTCCTATGTCGATCCGGACATCGAGTTCATCCCCTATCCGGTGGTCAATTCGGATTTGAAGACCCGCAACTGGTTTACCGACCCGAACGCGATGCGCGTCATGCTCGCCGAATATGCAAAGGTGCTGTTAACAGGCGCCCGAAATATCACCGGCTTCGGCCGTCACACCGGACTGCGCTCGGCAAGCGTATCCGCCGCAGACTGAGCTTTTGCTTGAGCATTGATGCCGAAAAGTGTGAGCGGTTTTCGGACGGCATCATGCTCTAACTCTTTAATTCAGGACAGGATTCAAATTTTAGGTCCGGCCTAAAATCTGAATCCTGTTCTGGGGCAGCATCAAACGCTTTTTATGACCGGCAATATCGTGTAGGCCGGTCGCATGAGCCTGCCTCGGGATAATTTTATGATCGCCCTGCGTTCCGTCCTCTTCAACACGATCTTCTACGCCAATCTCATCATCCGGATGATCGTGCTCTCGCCCTATTATTTCGTGGTGCCGCGGCTGACGGCCTATGCGATTCCGAAGAATTGGGCGCGCTCCAACCATTGCCTGATGCGCATGATCGTCGGCACGACCTTCGAGATCGAGGGGCTGGAGAACCTGCCTGAGGGCAGTTTTATCCTGGCGCCGAAGCACCAGTCCTTCTGGGACACCTATGCGCTGCTGCCCAATCTCAAGGATCCGGTCTACATCCTGAAGCGCGAGCTGATGTGGATTCCGCTCTTTGGCTGGTATGCGAAGAAGCAGCGCATGATCCCGGTCGACCGCGGCGCCCGCGGCAAGGTGATGGTAGAGGTGCTGAAACGCACCAAGGAAGAACTTTCGACCGGCCGTCAGCTGATCATCTATCCTGAGGGCACCCGCCGCCCGCCGGGGGCAGAGCCGGTCTATAAATACGGCATCGCCCGCATGTACCGCGATCTTGGCATTCCCGTCGTGCCGGTTGCCATGCATCCCGGCCTCTTCTGGCCGCGGCGGAGCGTCCGCCGTTATCCCGGCCATTTCAAGGTCAGGATCCTGCCGCCGATCATGCCGGGAATGGATCCCGATGCCTTCTTCGCTCATCTGATCGAGGTCACGGAACGGGCAAGCGACGAGCTCCTCATCGACACCGTCGACCGTAATCCGCATCTGCCGTTGCCGCCAACAACGGTCGCTCGGCTGACCGAGTTGCGCAAAGTGACGGCGGCGACGGCCTGATCAGCCAGCCCGCAGCCGCTCCACCTCGTTGCCGACCTGCTCCAGCCATGGGTCGCGAATGCCCATCTGTTTCAGGTGCGCAAGCGTGTTGAAGACATAGGCGTCGTTCGGGCCTGACTGCCCCCTGGCCTCGTTCACAACCCGCGCGGCCGCAAGCGCATCGAGCGTACCGGCATATTGCTCGTGGTCGCGATCAGCGATGTAGGTAACCGCTTCCGTTCGGCGACCGCCGGCAAACTGCAGCCGAACCCGGCGCTCCAGATAGACATTGGTGACGAGTTCGCGGGCACGGAGATATTCGATCACCTCGTCCCATTTGTGCGCCGAAATACGAAACGCCATGCCGCGGCATGCTCCACCCCTGTCGAGGCCGAGAACCAGACCCGGATTGTCGCGCGTGCCGCGATGAACGAAGGATCGGACGCACAGCGAACGCCGGTAACCATGCACCAGAGCTTCTGCCCGCTCCAGGAACTCGAAGCCCGGATTCCACATCAGCGAGCCGTAGCCAAACACCCAAAATTCGTCCATATCGCACGCCAGACCGGAATCACTTTGCAATTCACCATTGGAGAACATCATGGCAGCGTCAAGCCGATCCGGCAGCAGCCAAACCGGCAACAGCAAGAAATTCTGGTTGCTGGGCGGAGGCATCCTCCTGGTGATCGCGCTTTATACCGGCGGCTGGTTCTATGCCGCATCGGCTTTGAAAACGACGGTGCTGAAAGCAATCGCGCCGCGCGATCAGGCAGGCGTCACCGGCGAATGCTCCGATATCGAATTCCACGGCTATCCCTTCCGCATCGGTCTGTTTTGCTCCAAGGTCGATCTCGACGACAATGTCAACGGCGTCTCCGCCACCTTCGGCGCATTGCGCTCCGCCGCGCAGGTCTATGCGCCGAGCCATATTGTCTGGGAGCTCGATTCACCGGCCGAAATCCGCACCACAAACGGCCTTTCGGTTTCGGCTCAGTGGACGAATCTGCAGGCGAGCCTGACGACCAAGCTGCAGGGCGTTGATCACAGCTCCACCGTCATCGAGGGTCTTAAGGCGACGGCGGTCTCCTCCTATACCGGTCAAACCATCAGCTTCGATGCGGCTCGCACCGAAATTCACCTGCGCCAGAACGGCGCCGATCTCGACGGCGCAATCTCGGTGCAGGATGCGAACACCGCGATCAAGGACTGGCCGCAACTCTTCCCGAAACTCTCCGCCAGTATCGATCTCACGATCGCCGGCAAAGCCGGCCTGATTGACGGCAGCGACCCGAACGGCCTCAATGGTTCTGCCGGCGAACTGCGTCGCATCGTCGCCGACATCGGCGACGGTAAGGTGATGACGCTCACCGGCCCCTTTTCCTTTGACGAGCAAGGCTTTCTCTCCGGAAAATTCAAGCTGGAAATCGAACGACTCGGCCCCTGGGGCGACAGCCTGAAACAGGCCTTCCCGGATATTGCCTCGACCGTCAACACGGCGACGAAGATGTTGAAGGCGCTGGCCGGCGGCAGAGACAAGGTCTCGGTCGATCTCGTCGTCGACCGCGGCAATGCCACCGTCAGCGGCTTCATTCCGCTCGGCCAGATCCCGCCGATCTGACTGCCCCCTCAGCCGATGTGCTTGATGAAGAAGACCTCGGGCACCGACTGCAGACCTGTCAGCTCGATGGCGCCGATTTCAGCAAATCCGTTGCGGCGATGCCAGTCCTGCGGCCGGCTCTCGTCGCATTCGCTCGACGTCATCAGCAGCCGGGCGCCCTCGCCACGCATGGCCGCTTCCCAGGAGAGAAACAGTGCGGTGCCGACGCCCGACCGGCGATTGCCGGGCAGAACGCGGATCATCTCCATATAGGGAACCCTGCCCCAGAAGCGGGAGAAGCGCAGGAAGCCGACGATCTCGCCGGACTCCCTGGCAATCAGGTATTCGCCAAGCGCCACGCATCGCGATACCCACGCCTTGCCGGCACTGGCATCCTCGCGAGCCAGCCAGTCGATATCCGCCTGACTTGCGCTCGCTACCTCCACCATCGCGAGAGTCTACTTCTTATCAAGCGGGTGGGGGCGGCCGAAATCGGGCGCGTCGACATCCTGGCCGGCCTGGATAATCGAGCGACGGATGGCGCGCGTGCGGGTGAAGAGTTCGAAAATCTTGTCGCCTTCACCCCAGCGGATCGCGCGCTGCAGATAAGCGAGATCTTCTGAGAAGCGCGCCAGCATTTCGAGGATCGCATCGCGATTGTGCAGGCAGACGTCGCGCCACATCGTCGGGTCGGAAGCGGCAAGACGGGTGAAATCGCGAAAGCCGGAGGCCGAATATTTGATGACCTCGGACTCCGTCACCGTCTCCAGATCGTCGGCGGTGCCGACGATGTTGTAGGCGATGATATGCGGCAGGTGCGAAACGATCGCGAGCACCTTGTCGTGATGCTCCGCATCCATCTCGTCGACCTTCGATCCGAGCGCTTCCCAGAAGCTGCGCAGCCGCTTCAGCGCCGTCTCGTCGGTTCCCGGAACGGGCGTGAAGATGCACCAGCGACCTTCGAAGAGGCCGGGGAAACCGGCATCCGGGCCGGATTTTTCCGTGCCGGCCAGCGGATGACCGGGGATGAAATGCACGTGGTCGGGCATATGCGGCTGCATTTGCGCGATCACCGATGCTTTGGTGGAACCAACATCGGTGACGATAGCACCCGGCTTCAGGCTGCCGGCGATTTCCTTCGCCACGCTTTCCGAAGCGCCGACCGGAACCGAAACGATGATGAGGTCGGCATCTCGAACAGCGTCGGCCGAAGAGGTCGTATAGCGGTCGCCGAGGCCGAGCTCTTTGGCGCGCTTCAGCGTATCGGCGCTGCGTGTTGCGACGACGATGTCTTTGGTAAGCCCGAGCCGCCGGATATCGTGAGCAAGCGAAGAGCCGATCAGCCCGATGCCGATCAGCGCGATGCGATCGAACAGCACGCTCATGCCTGCCGTCCCATGAACTCACGCAGCGTCGCGATGACGCCGCGATTGGCCTCTTCAGGACCGATGCTCATCCGCAGCGCATTGGAAAAGCCGTAGCTGCGCACGGCGCGCAGGATGTAGCCGCGGCTCGTCAGGAGCTCGTCGGCATCGGCCGCGCGCCTGCCGTCGACGTCAGGAAAATGAATGAGCACGAAATTGGCGACGGAGGGCGTCACTTTCAACCCGATCGCTTCGAGGGCCTCGGTGAGCGTCTCCACCCACATCTGGTTGAAAGAGACGGCCTGCTGGACGAAGGCCTGGTCGCGGATGGCCGCGGCACCGGCGGCAATCGCGGCCGCATTCAGGTTGAACGGAGCGCGTACACGGTTCACGGCGTCGACGATCTCCGCGGGCGCATACATCCAGCCCACGCGCAGGGCGGCAAGACCATAGGCCTTCGAAAAGGTCCGGGTCATCACCACGTTGGAACTGGACGATACGACCTCGATGCCGGCTTCATAATCGTTGCGGCGCACATATTCGGCATAGGCCGCATCCAGCACGAGCACGACGTGTTTCGGCAGGCCGGCCTGCAGGCGGCGGATCTCGCTGACCGGAACATATGTACCCGTCGGATTACCGGGATTGGCGATGAAGACGATCTTCGTCCTTTCCGTCACCGCTGCCAGGATCGCGTCGACGTCGACGGTATAATCCTTCTCCTTGACGACGACGGGCGTTGCACCCGCGCCCATGATCTGGATCTTGTAGACGAGGAAGCCGTGCTCGGTGATGATGCCTTCATCGCCGGCGCCGAGGTAGACATGGCACAGCAGGCCGAGAAGCTCGTCTGAACCATTACCGCAGAGAATGTTTGCCGGATTGAGGCCATGCACGGCGGCGATCGCCTCGCGCAGTTCGATTGCCTGCCCGTCGGGATAACGTCCCAGATTGTCGGCCGCTGCCTTGACGGCGGCGATCGCCTTCGGGCTGGCGCCGAGCGGCGTTTCGTTGGAGGAAAGCTTGTAGACGCGGGCGACACCCGGCGCGTGTTCCTTGCCCGGCACATAGGATGCGATATCGAGAATACCGGGACGCGGAACGGGCTTGCTCATCTCAACGCTCATGGGTCGACCTTGGATTTTCCGGAAAATGACCAAGTGGCATTAAAGCGGAACGTGATTGTTGTCGAGAGGCATGGGCGTGACGCAATCAGAAGGAGAATATCATTCTTATATTCAGCTGTTACGTGTCGTCGGTACGCCGTGCGGCGCGAGAACGGGCACGAAGACGCGACGCGAGGCACGGGCGGCGACCGGCAACCCCTGATAGAGCCGCTTCTGCGCCTCGACGATGATGACACCCGAAAACGCCGGCCATAACGTGCGGCCGATCCGCTCGAAGGCGCGGCGAAGGCGCAGGATGGTCCTGAGTTTCGAGGGCGGAAAGAACAACGCTTCGGCGGTCGCACCCGGCGTGAAATTGGTCTCGCGCAGCAAATGCGTCAGCTGGCCCCGGGAATAGGGCCGGCCCGAACCGAAGGGGGTGTGTTCCATGCGGGCCCAGACTCCGCGCCGGTTCGGCACCACGATAACAAGCCGCCCGCCCGGCGCCAGCACCCGCCAGAGCTCCTTCAGCGTCTCGCGGGGGCTTTCCGCGAACTCGAGCGAATGCACCATCAGCACCCGGTCGATCGAGGAATCCGGCAGCGGCAGTTCCTCATCGAAGATAAGCGTCGTCGACGACAGCGAGCCCATCGGCCAGTTCACCGCGCCCTGTCCAGCCGGCATGAAGGCGAAGGTGCGTTCGGTATCGGCCTGGAAGCGATCGAGGAAGGGCACGGCATAACCGAGCCCGACGAGACGCTCCTGCGGCAGGCGCACCCAGAGCGACGAAAGCGCCATGGCGATCGACTGCTCGGCAAGACGCCCGAGGTCGGAGTGATAGAACTGGCGTAGGTCGACGATATCGGCGTGCATTGCGATAAATGTTATCAGCGGGCGGTTGGACTTCAAGGCCGGACTCTCTACATTCCCGCGAGAGTCGTGGGACAAGGGATTGTTTGAAGATGAAACCTTTGGAATTAGACGTTTTTCTCTGCCGTACCGACAATTTCGGCGTGCTCGTGCACGACCCGGAGACGGGATTTACCGCGGCGATCGATGCGCCGGAGGAGGCGCCGATCCTGGAAGCGGCAACACGGCGCGGCTGGAAGATCACCCACATCTTCACCACGCATCACCACACCGATCACGTCGCCGCCAACTTGGCGCTGAAGGAGCAGTTCGGCTGCGAGATCATCGGTCCGATCAACGAGGCTATCGCCATTCCTGGTCTCGACCGGACGATGGCCGATGGCGACAGCTTCCTTTTCGGCGATCACACGGTCAAGGTCATTGAGACTCCCGGTCACACCGCCGGTCACATCTGCTATCACTTCGTCGACGATAAGCTGCTTTTTGCCGCCGACACGCTGTTTGCGCTCGGTTGCGGCCGCCTGTTCGAACGCCCCGCCGCCGACATGTGGCATTCCCTGCAGAAGCTCGCCGTGCTGCCGGACGAGACCGCCGTCTATTTCGGCCACGAATATACATTGTCTAACGCCCGCTTCGCACTGACTGTCGATCCCGACAATGAGCGCCTGAAGAGCCGCGCCGCCGAGATCGAAGCCCTGCGCACCGAAGGCAAATTCACCATCCCGACGACGCTCGGACTGGAAAAGGAAACCAATCCGTTTCTGCGTGCCGCCGATCCCGCGATCCGCCGCAATCTGCTCATGGAAGGCAAGACGAATGAGGAGGTCTTTGCCGAGATCCGCAAGCGCAAGGACAACTTTTGATGTCGCCTGAGGGGATCATTCGCGAGCTCGGCATGCAGCCGCATCCTGAAGGCGGCTGGTACGTGCAGACATTCCGCGACACGGCGGGCGGAGCGCGCGGCCATTCGACGGCGATCTATTATCTGCTGACAAAGGGACAGCGTTCGCACTGGCATCGGGTCCATGACGCGGCCGAGGTCTGGCATTATTATGCCGGTGCGCCACTGGCGCTGCACCGCTCGCAGGACGGGATGGCAAGCGAGACGCTGACGCTCGGAACCAACCTTCCTGCCGGCGAGCGGCCGCAGGCAATCATTCCCGCCAATTGGTGGCAATCGGCCGAGCCGCTCGGCGATTTCACCCTGGTCGGCTGCACTGTCTCGCCCGGTTTCGAATTTTCGAGCTTCGAGATGGCACCGGCGGATTGGAAACCCGGCGGCTGAGACTTACCCTGCGGCCGCGGGCTGTGCCTGGCTTTTGCGGCGGAACATTTTCTGGGCGGCGAGCAGCGCTCCACCGGTGACGAGCAGGCAGGCGAGAGCAATGCGCCAGCTCGGCTCGGCAAATCCGAACAGCGTCAGGATGAGCGTCGACAGCAGCGGCGCGGCATAACTTGCTGCGCCGAGAATCTGGATATCGCCGTTCTTGACGCCGTAATCCCAGGCATAGAAGGCCGCCCCGACCGGGAAGAGGCCGAGCCCGATGACGGCCACCCATTCGACGCCGGTTTCCGGCCAGACAGTCGCCTCCAGGCCGAGATGGCTGAAGAAGGACAGGATGGAGGTCGCAAGGCAAAAGCCGGTGACGACATCTGTGGAGACAGCCTCGAAACGCCGTGTCAGCAGGGAATAGCCCGACCATGTGAAGGCGCAGAGGAAGGCAGCGCCATAACCGACTGCGTAAGCTCCATCGAAATCGATGCCGTTGCGGCCGACGATCAGGAAGGTGCCGCAAAGCCCCGCAAGCGCGCCCGCCACGTGATACCAGCGCAATCGCTCTCCCGGCAGCAGCGCCGAGCCAACGACGATCAGAAGCGGCCAGAGATAGGAGATCAGCCCTGCCTCCACCGCAGGCGCACTCCTGAGTGCGGTAAAATAGAGGAAGTGATAGCCGAAGAGACCCGCAATACCGGTGAACCAGACCCGGGCAGGCTGCTTCAGCAGCCCCAGCCGCGCCGGGTTGAGGACAAGCACGACGAGACCCGGAATGCTGCCGATCGCAAAGCAGACGGCCGAAAGCTGGAAGGGCGGCATCTTGCCGGAGCCGGCCGTCAATAGTGCCAGGAACGACCACATCAGAATAGCCGTAAAACCGACTAGCGTCGCACGAAGCTTCACCTGTCCCCCTTCACGGAGGCGAAAGCTCCGTCAGCTGACACTGCCATATTTGACGGCGGTGATCGTCACCATTCCATATTCTGTGGGAATGCGCACATAGACCGGAGCGTATACATTGGCCGCCTCCGACTTGGCAAACCAGATTTCCATGCGGTCGCTCTTGCTGAGATAGTCGATGTCCTTGCGGCCCTTTTTGTAGCCGGAGCGCGGCACGAAACGCACGCCGCAGACGACCGCCTTGCCCTTGAAGCCGTCGGTCGAAAAATCCTCGTCGCCTTTCGGCGAAAGCACCAGGTCCATGCGCGTCTCGCCGTCGAAGATCGGCAGCGTCTGTGCACAGACCTTGGTATCGCCGGTGAAAACAAGGCCGGAGATCGGATCGAGCACCGAACGCATGTCGCTCGGCGTGACGTCGATCCAGTTCTTCGGGCGCTTCGGCGGCGGTGTCGTCGTCGCCGAGATGATGTTGCCGTTGCGGTAACTGACCTCGTAGACGCGGGCCTTCTTCCCGCTCTTGTAATAGAGCGAATATTTCAGCGCCTGCAACCGGTCATTACGGACGACGCCGGTGACGCTGGTCTTTGCCGAGATTGTCTTGATGAGATCGGCAAGGCCGGCGGATTTGATATCGCCCGCGATCTTGTAAGAGTGATCATCCTCGATCTGCGTCAGAAACGCCGCGCGCGCGATCGGCAGGCCGGCAAGCGTCACCCGGTATACTGTCTGATGCTGGATTTCGGCCGCCGATGCCGGTATGGCAAGGAGTGCGGCGATAGCCGAAATGAAAATGCGTCTGCCCGAGTGAGCCATGAGTGAAGCCTTGTCTTGCCGCGCGCCGGCAGCCCTGCCGACCGCTCTATACTCCTGCCGCAAGGGGAAGAAAACAGCAGCTTTTTGACAGAATTGCGGGAAAGGCCAAGGTTTGGCTTGACGCGCGCAGCCTCTCTGACTATAGAACCGCAACTTTCCAATCATGCCTGTTGGATTGCGAGCCCGGTTTTGCCGGGGATGTCAATTCGATGGCCCGAGAAAAACAAGAATAGGTGTTCCATGTCCCGCGTGTGCGAATTGACCGGCAAGGCCGTCCTGACTGGTAACAATGTCAGCCATGCCAACAACAAGACCAAGCGCCGGTTCCTGCCGAACCTGTGCCAGGTAACGCTGATCTCCGACGCTCTCAACCAGCGTTATCGTCTTCGCGTTTCGGCTGCGGCTCTTCGCTCCGTCGAACATCGTGGCGGCCTCGATGCCTTCCTGATCAAGGCAAGCGAAAACGAACTGTCGATGCGCGCGCGCCTGCTGCGCCGTCAGATCGTCAAGAAGACTGCCGAAGCCGCTGCTGCGTAAGCTTCTGCCCTTCTTTCATACGGCTTCGAAAGGCTTGAACGGATAACACCGGACAAGCCTTTTGCTTTGCCTGAGCACTCCAACTGGTGGCATCACCCAGGATAAAAAAATGCTGAAGACGCGCTACACCATTGCCTATGTCGCACTGATGACGCTTGTCGTCGTCGCCTCCAACTTCCTCGTCCAGTTTCCGCTGAACGTTGAAGTCTCGGGCGTCAACCTGGCCGACATCCTGACCTGGGGCGCCTTCTCCTACCCGGTCGCCTTCCTGATTACCGATCTGACCAACCGCCAGTTTGGCCCGCAGGCAGCCCGCAAGGTCGTTTTTGCCGGCTTCGTTGTGGGCGTGACGCTGTCCTTCTTCACCTCGGTGCCGCGCATCGCCATCGCCTCCGGCTCGGCCTATCTCGCCGGCCAATTGCTCGACATCGCCGTCTTCAACCGGCTTCGCCGCCAGGCTTGGTGGCGCGCGCCGCTCATCGGCTCGCTGATCGGTTCGGCGCTCGACACGGTGATGTTCTTCTCGCTGTCCTTTGCCGCGTTTTTCGTCTTCCTCGGCCCGAACGAACCCTTTGCGCTCGAAGCAGCTCCTGTCCTCGGCATCTTTGCCGCCGAGGCCCCGCGCTGGATTTCCTGGGCGATCGGCGATTTCGCCGTCAAGATGATCGTCGGTCTCGTCATGCTGCTGCCCTATGGCGCGCTCATGAACGTGCTGCGGCCGATGCAGCCCGCACGCGTCAGCTAAAGCCTTTCAACGGCGCTGCCGGACCGCGCCGGCGGCGATGGCCGGATGCAGCAGAACCTCTGCAACCAGATCATCGATCTCTCGTGACGAATCGAGCCGTAACACCGGGACCGTCTGCGTTTCCAACCATTGCTCATGCGCCGCAAGACTGCGGCGTTCCGGACCGGCCGTGTCGTAACTTGCCGCCCATTCCATGAATTCCCCGCTTTTGATTTCCATATCGCCGCCAGGCCCGATTCTGTCTCCGTAGCGGGCGATCTCGCGGGCACGGATCCGCGCCATCCGCAGATCCGGCTCGATCCTGAGGAACACGATCAGATCATAGAACGGCTCGATCTGCCTCGCCCATTTCAGCGCCGATCCGGAGAGGATCCAGCCGTCATGCCGTGCCGCCTCGGCAAGAAGCAGTCTTATGCGTTCGTCGGCGTCCCGCGGCGTCGTGAATGGCGGATCGGTCGGCAGCCAAAAGAAATCGTCGGTATCGAGATGGGCGATATCAAGCCGTTCGGCAAGCGTATGGCCGAGCGATGTCGTGCCGGAACCGGAGGCACCCATGATATGAATATGCACCATGACTGCCCCTCCGAAAGCTGCTCTCGATGCGACCATGGGATAGCCGAGGCATGTGACGTCAATCTGACGCCGCGCTGAGCACGTGGCGATCGGAGAGCCGGAATTCGAGCATCAGATTACGCTGCAGGATCGAGTGGTTGTCGTCCGACACCATAATGACATGGGTCGTGCCGTCCGCGGCCTGGAACACGTCAAGCCCTTCCATATTGTCGATCTGCGAATTGAAATTGCCTTCGATCAGCAATTCACCATCGACGACGGCCCCCGGCCGGATATCGGCGCCCTTGATGCGCCGAAGCCGCATGCCGATACCTTCGGCCATATTGAACCGCCGCTCCAGGAGCAGCAGGTCGCCGTCCGGCAGGAAGGCACCGTCGGTGACGTCGAAGCTGCCGTCGCGTTTGATCGAGAACAGCCCTTTCAGCGGCCCGTTGAGAATAGCCGCCATCCGGTTGCCCTCGCTGTCGAGACCGCGCTCGGAGACGATGACCACGCCGCTCTTCAACGGACTGGAGGCGGGCGCCACGGCTATGGTTTCGATACCGCGATTGTCGCTCAGCATCTTTCGCGGGATGAGGATCGGCAGGGTCGCGATCGCGCGCGATGCGGCAAATCCGGGATCGGGATAGGCATCGACGCGATGGTTCTGCTCGAAGGAGACCAGAATTCGGTCGCCGTCGAGCGCCAGGCCCTCGGCATCCATATAGCCCTTGCCCTCGAGGCTGCGGCCCGCGCGGTTCTTCATCGGGGTGATCTCGACCTGAGAAAGGCCCGAAAGCTTGCCCCTCGCATCGCGCTCGATGCTGCCGGTCAGCCACTGGCCGGTGTCGAGGACGACGATGAAGTGTTTCTGGTCCGGCCGGAAACGGATGGAGGAAAGCGAGCCGAACAGCGCGCGGCTGGAAACCATCTCCAGCCCGCCGAGAAATTCCAGCGATCCGAACGTCGTCTCCGACGATCCGATCCTGAAATCGGTAATTTGCCGGCCAATGACGGGTATTTCGTCGCCGGCCATCGCCGCGGAAGCGCCCCCTGCCAGGCAAAGCAAGACCGATGCCGCACGGCAGAGGCGCTTGACCATCATTCCACTTGTTTCCTTCCAGGAGCGTCAGCCGGCACGGCGTAGTCGGCCGCCGCGCGGCTGGGCGGATTGATCTTCGAAGAGCGAGGCAAGCTGTTCGGTCATCGCCCCGGCCAGTTCGTCCGCATCAACGATCGTCACGGCGCGGCGATAGTAGCGCGTCACGTCGTGACCGATGCCGATCGCCAGCATTTCGACAGGCGAGCGCGTCTCGATCTGCTCGATGACGGCGCGCAGATGCCGCTCGAGATAATTGCCCGGATTGACCGACAGCGTCGAATCGTCGACCGGCGCGCCGTCCGAGATCATCATGAGAATGCGGCGCTGCTCGCGGCGGGCGAGCAGGCGGTTATGCGCCCAGATCAGCGCCTCGCCATCGATATTTTCCTTGAGCAGGCCTTCGCGCATCATCAACCCGAGATTGGCGCGTGCGCGCCGCCACGGCGCGTCGGCCGATTTGTAGATGATGTGACGCAGGTCGTTGAGACGACCCGGCGTCTGCGGTTTGCCGCCGGCAAGCCAGGTCTCACGCGCCTGCCCGCCCTTCCAGGCCTTGGTCGTAAAGCCGAGAATCTCGACCTTGACGCCGCAGCGTTCCAGCGTGCGGGCGAGAATGTCGGCGCAGGTGGCGGCAACGGTGATCGGCCGGCCGCGCATGGAGCCGGAATTGTCGATGAGCAGGGTGACGACCGTGTCGCGGAACTGTGTGTCGCGCTCCATCTTGAAGGAGAGCGGCTGCATCGGATCGATGATGATGCGCTGCAGCCGGGCCGTATCGAGATAGCCCTCTTCCAGATCGAAATCCCAGGAGCGGTTCTGCTGCGCCATCAGGCGGCGCTGCAGCCGGTTAGCGAGACGCCCGACCGCACCCTGCAGATGCGCCAGCTGCTTGTCGAGAAAGGCACGCAGGCGCTCCAGCTCGGCGGCATCGCAGAGCTCCTCGGCGGTGATGATCTCGTCGAACTCTTCGGTATAGACGTGATAATCGACCTTCTCGTTGAAATCGGCAAAAGGCGTGTTCGGACGGCGGGTCTCGCCCGGCGTTTCCGAATCGTCCTCACCCTCTTCCATCATGTCGTCGTCGGAGATTTCGGCGCCTTCGGTCTCGCCGTCCTCCATCTGCTCGTCGGAGACTTCACTGTCCTCGACGGGCGCGGCATCGGTGCCGGCATCCTCGTCGACCTCGTCCTGGTCCTGCTCATCGCCGCTCGGCTGGTCTTCCTGCTCCGACTGATCGTCATCGTCGGCCTGGCTGTCGTCGTCGCCGTATTCCTCGGCCATCTCCATGGCCGACAACATGTTGCGGATCACCTTGGCGAAGGCCTGCTGGTCGTTGATCGCACCCGACAGGTTATCGAGCTCGGAGCCCGCCTTGTCCTCGATGAAGCCGCGCCAGAGGTCAAGCACCTTGCCGGCCGAGGCCGGCGGGCGTTGGCCGGTCAGCTTCTCGCGCACCATCATGGCGACGGCTTCCCCGATCGGCGCGTCTTCCTGGCGCTCGATGCCGGTGAAATTCGCCTTGGAATATTTCTCTTCCGTCATGGAGCGCAGGTTCGCCGCCACGCCCTCCATGCGCAGTGTCCCGATCGATTCGACACGCGCCTGCTCGACCGCATCGAAGATCGCCCGGGCGTCCGAGCCCTGCGGCGCCATCGTCGTATGCATCTTTTCGTCATGGCAGGCCAGGCGCAACGCCATGGAATCACCGAGCCCGCGGGTGACCGCCAGCTCATGCGCCGTCGGCCGTTTGGAAAGCTCCGGCAGACGGATGCGCTCGCCGGTCATTCCAGGCCGTTCATTGGCGAAGGTCACCTCGACATCGCCGTCGCCGGCGATCGAGCGGACGCAACCGGATATCGCCCGGCGCAACGGCTCGACGTCGACGGGCGCGCCGGGTTTTGCTTTCGAATTGTCACCGCGAGCTGCCATGATCGGTCGGGCCTCAGGCTCCGAGGACGATGTTGGCAGCACTTTCCTTCAGCTCGACGCCGAAGGCGCGCTGATAGTGCTCGGCGACCAGCGGGCGCTCCAGTTCGTCGCACTTGTTGAGGAAGGTGACGCGGAAGGCAAAGGCGAGGTCGCCGAAGATTTCGGCATTCTCGGCCCAGGTAATAACAGTGCGCGGGCTCATGACAGTCGAAAGATCGCCGTTCATGAAGGCGGCGCGCGTCAGATCGGCGACGCGGACCATTTTCGAGACGATCTCTCGCCCTTCCCTGTCCTTGCCGAAGCTCTTCACCTTGGCGGCGACGATGTTCACTTCGTGATCATGCGGCAAGTAGTTCAGCGTCGTCACGATCGACCAGCGGTCCATCTGCGCCTGGTTGATCTGCTGCGTGCCGTGATAGAGGCCCGTGGTGTCACCGAGTCCGATCGTATTGGCGGTGGCAAACAGGCGGAAGGCCGGGTGCGGCCGGATGACGCGGCTCTGATCGAGCAGCGTCAGGCGGCCGGACGATTCCAGCACGCGCTGGATAACGAACATCACGTCGGGTCTGCCCGCGTCATATTCGTCGAAGACGAGCGCGACATTGTGCTGATAGGCCCAGGGCAGGATGCCGTCCTTGAATTCGGTGACCTGCAGCCCGTCCTTGACGACGATCGCGTCCTTGCCGACGAGATCGATACGGCTGACATGGCTGTCGAGGTTGATGCGCACGCAGGGCCAGTTGATGCGCGCCGCCACCTGCTCGATATGCGAGGATTTGCCCGTGCCGTGATAGCCGGAGATCATCACGCGACGGTTATGCGCGAAGCCTGCGAGAATGGCGAGCGTCGTCTCGCGGTCGAACAGGTAGTCCGGATCGAGATCCGGGACATAGGCGTCGCCCTTGCTGTAGGCGGGAACGCGGATGTCGGAGTCGATGCCGAAGGTCTCGCGGACCGAAACGGTGGTATCGGGCAGTTCTGAAATATCGAGGTCGATCTTGCTCATCATGTCTCCAAGGCGGGTGAAGCCACCCGGCCAAACTGTCTCAGGCCATGTCGCAACCGTGACGCCGCGATTCTATTCCGCGCCCGTCCAGGTCGGAACGTCGGCGATACTTCTCCGGGACTGAAACGAAACCTCGGCGGGATAATGACCGCGTGCGAGCATTCTTGAAAGAGTCCCGGACAAGAAACGCCGCGTCCGGAAGGTCGGCCGAGGCGATGTCGGGAAAACACGCAGATAGGAGCCGCGTTTGCCTGCGGCCTCAGCCGATTTGGACCATACCCGATTGAAGCCCAAGAGCAAGGACGGGAATTAACAAAAACCGTTCTGCTTCAACAATTGATAGGCCTGGATGACGGCGCGGAAACGCTCTTCCGAGCCGCGGTCGCCGCCATTGGCATCCGGATGGTGCTTCTTGACCAGTTCCTTGTAGCGGCTCTTGATCTCTGCCGACGTCGCATTGCCGTTGAGGCCCATCGTGTCGAAGGCTTTGCTTTCGAGCGATTTCAGCTTGCGTGTCTGGGGAAAGCGCGGGCCGCTGCCCTTGCCGCCTTCCTTGACGAAGCCGAAGGGATCGCGAACCCGTGTATAGGCGCCGGAGCGCACCTCGGAATGCAGCGGACTGTCCTTGGCCGACTTGTTGACGCCGACGGTCCATGTCGGACGATGGCCGGTGATCGCCTCTTTCTGGTAGCGCGCAATCTCGCCGTCCGAAAGCCCGGAGAAATAATTATAGCCCTTGTTGTATTCCTTGACGTGCTCGAAGCAGAACAAAAAGAACTGGCCTTCCGCATTGCGTCCCACGGGAGCCCGATGCGAGCCTTTTTTGTCGCAGCCGTCCCATTGGCAGGTAGGCGGTGCCTGCTCTGCCTCCTGCTCGCGTTTGCGGCGTGTGCGGATGCGATCGAAATATTTGGAATCAAGTCTCATGGCGGCGCTAATTATGAGGCTGTCGCGAGGCGACAACAAGAATTGACAAATGGGAATGTTGCTGGCTTGGTGGGAACCCTTTTCGCGAAGCAGCAAGACCGGATGATGACCCTGCGGACCCGCATCGAAGAAAAACTTGTCGAAGCCTTCGCGCCCGAACGTCTGAGCGTCGTCGACGAAAGCCATCTGCATGCCGGCCACCAGCCTGACATCACAGGCACCGGCGAAACCCACATGCGGGTGAGGATCGTTTCGGCAAAATTTACCGGTCTCTCCCGTCTGGCGCGCCACCGGGCGATCACCGACCTGTTGAAACCGGAGCTTGATGCCGGCCTGCATGCGCTGGCCGTCGAACCCGCCGCACCCGGCGAACCGACCCGCTGGTAGAGGCACAGCAGCCTATATGGGTATAGGATGCGGGCAATCCAACGGATCACACCGGTTTTGCATCGTCTTCCTGCGCGGGGCGGATGCGCAGCTTGGTGATGCGGTTCTTCTCCCGCTTCATGACGACGAAACGCTTGCCGTAGAAGGTAAAGGCCTGACGCTCTTCCGGGATGGTCATCGATTCATGGATGACGAGGCCGGCGATGGTCGTCGCCTCCTCGTCGGGCAGGTTCCAGTCGAGCGCGCGGTTGAGATCGCGGATCGGCACACTGCCATCGACGACCACCGAGCCGTCCGCCTCCTGACGCACGCCCTGCATCTCGATATCGTGCTCGTCGGAAATGTCGCCGACGATTTCCTCGAGAATATCCTCCAGCGTGACGATGCCCTGCACCTCGCCATATTCGTCGACGACGACGGCGAAATGCTGCTTGCGCCGCAGGAAGGCGTTGAGCTGGTCCTCGAGATTGGTGCTGTCCGGCACGAACCACGGCTTCTGCGCGATCTTCACGATGTCGAGATTCTGCGGCTCCATGTTCGGCTCGGCCAATGCCCGCAGCAGATCCTTGGCGTGGACGACGCCGATGATGTTGTCGATCGTGCCGCGCCAGAGCGGCATGCGCGTATAGGGACTTTCGAGAATGGCGCGCACCACTGCCTCTGGCGGATCGTCGGCATTGATCGCCCGCATCTTGGTGCGATGGACCATGATGTCGGAGAGTTCCAGCTCGCCGAGATCGAGCACGCCGCCGAGGCGGTCGCGATCGGCCTTCACCACCGAACCCTCGCGGTGCAGCAGATCGACGGCGCCGCGCAGCTCCTCATGCGCCGTCAGCATCGATACTTCCCGCGAAAGATTGATGCCGAACAGCGCCAGGATCTGCCGCACGACCGCATTGACCAAGGAAGACACCGGGCCGACGATGGCGACGAAGAGTCTAGTGGGAAGTGCGACGGCAAGCGCGAAGCGTTCCGGTCCCGAGATCGCCCAGCTCTTCGGCAGCACTTCCGCGAAGATGACGAGGATGATGGTCATGGCGAGTGTCGCCAGCGCCACGCCCGAACCGCCGAACAGCCCAAGGAAGAGGCTGGTGGCGATCGAGGAGGAGAGGATGTTGGCAAGATTGTTGCCGATCAGCAGCGTACCGATCAGCCGGTCGCGCCGTTCGATCAGCTGCCGGACCAGACCGGCGCGTTCATCACCGTTGACCTCAAGCGTATGAACGCGGCTGCGCGAAACGGCGGTGAGCGCAGTCTCCGTGCCGGAAAAGAAGGCGGACGTCAGCACGAGCGCCGTGATCGAAAGGATCTCCGGCCATTAGGCCGCGACAAATGTCAGAACGCCTTCGATCGTCGTCAAGGATGTTTTTCCCGGAGAAAGCTGAGCACTTCGGATGCCGGAACATCGTCGGCGACAAAGGACTGGCCGATACCGCGCGTCAGGATGAAGGTGAGCTTGCCGCTCTTGACCTTCTTGTCCTGCGCGATCGCCTCCATCAGCGATTCGGCCGGCGGCAGCTCGCCCGGAATTTCGGCCATGCCGGTCGGCAGGCCGACCTCCTTCAGATGCCGCTCGACGCGCCGTGCATCGTCGGGGCTCGCAAGATTCATGCGTGCGGAAAACTCATGCGCCAGCACCATGCCGATCGCAACACCCTCGCCGTGCACCAGGCGGCGGCTGTCATAGGCGGTCGCCGCTTCCAGCGCATGGCCGAACGTATGGCCGAGATTGAGCAGCGCCCGCTGGCCGGTCTCACGTTCGTCGGCAACGACGACATCGGCTTTCGCCTGGCAGCTGGCAGCGATGGCCTCTATGCGGGCGGAGCCGCCCGTAAACACCGACTTCCAGTTCGCTTCCAGCCAGGCAAAGAAATCCGGTTTGTCGATCAGCCCATACTTTGCGACTTCGGCGTAGCCGGCGCGGAATTCCCGCTCGCTCAGCGTATTCAGCACATCCGTATCGGCCAGGACCAGATCCGGCTGATGGAAGACGCCGATCAGATTCTTGCCGTGGCGGGGGGAATTGATGCCGGTCTTGCCGCCGACGGAGGAATCGACCTGCGCCAGCAGCGAGGTCGGCACCTGCACGAAGCGCACGCCGCGACGGACGATGCCGGCCGCAAAACCCGAGAGGTCACCGATGACGCCGCCGCCGAGCGCGATCACGCAGTCATTGCGCTCGACCCTGGCTTCGAGCACCTTGTCACAGACATCAATAAGATGTTCGAAGCTCTTCGTCTTTTCGCCGGCCGGCAGCACGACCTCGGCCGAGACGATGCCTGCCGCATTCAGGCTCGCGACGACGGCCTCGAGATAAAGCGGTGCGACATTTTCGTCGGTGATGATGGCCGCCTTGCGGCCCTTGAGACGCGAGGCGATCTCGGCGCCGGCCCGCGCAATCAGCCCCGGCCCGATCAGGATGTCGTAGGCGCGTTCGCCGAGCGGCACATGCACTGTCTGGACTGATGAGGTGGAGCTTATCGCATTCATGATGCTGCACTTTCTTTCTGTTCGGCCACGGCCTTCAGCACCTCGTCTGCCATGATTTCCTTGCGCACATCACGCGAGAGTACGGTGAGGTCTGCCTGCGCATAGATCGGATAACGCGCGTTCATCAGGTTTTCGAGGGTCTGCTTCGGATTTTCGGTCTTGAGGAGTGGCCGCGTGTCGCGCTTGTTGACCCGCTCCCAAAGCACGTCGAGGTCCGCCTTCAGCCAGATCGAAAGGCCGCCCTTCTTGATATGCCTGCGCGTGCGGTCGTTGATGAAGGCGCCGCCGCCGGTGGAGACGACACGTGGTCCGCTCTTGAGGAGCCGTTTCATCACCCGCGTTTCCAAAGCCCGGAACTCTTCCTCGCCATAGGCTGCGAACAGTTCGGCGATTGTCATGCGCGACACCCGCTCGATTTCATGATCGCTGTCGATGAAGGGAATGCCGAGTTGGCTGGCGACGATACGCCCAACGGAGGATTTACCGGCGCCCATCAGGCCGACGAGGACCAGATTGCGTGAACCGAGCGCAGCGCGAGCTCTGTCTTTCAGGCTGTCAGCAACGGTCAGCAGTGGGTCACTCATCGGTCCATTCACACTTTGTTTGCAAACCGTATCGACAAATGCAGGTGGAGCGTCAAGTCGCGGACAAGGGAATCATGGCTTGAATAGCGCTTCTTGCACTTGCGAATACGCTTCTTATAACAGAAGCAGAGCATGAAGGAGTTGCCGGATGCCGACCCTGTTCCGTTTCCTGTTCTTCTGCGCGATCCTCGCCGGGACGGTTTACGGAGCGATGTGGGCGCTCGTGACCTTCGTGGAGCCCGAGCCGCGCGACGTGACGATCCGTATCCCCTCCGAGCGGGTCAACCCGCCGGCGACGGGCACGATCGACACGACCGGGAAGTGAGTGAGATGATGGATCTAAGCCGCGTCCACGTGGAATCCTTCCTGGAAATGATGAGCGCCGAACGTGGGGCTGCCGCCAACACCCTGCAATCCTACCAGCGCGACCTCGACGATGTCAGCGCTTTCCTGAACGGCCGCAGCATAAGGTTGACCGAAGCCGGCTCCACCGATCTGGCCGCCTATCTCGCCTCGCTGGCGCGCCAGGGCTTCAAGCCCTCCTCGCAGGCGCGCCGGCTTGCGGCCATGCGGCAATTCTACAAGTTCCTCTATGCCGAGGGCCTGCGCACCGACGACCCCACAGGCGTTCTCGACGCGCCGAAGAAGGGGCGTCCACTGCCGAAGACGATGGGGGTCGAGGAGGTCGGCCGCCTGCTGTCCCAAGCGCAGACCGAGGCCGACGATCCGGCTCCGGGCCAGTTGCAGCGCCTGCGCATGCTGGCGCTGCTGGAACTGCTCTATGCCACAGGCATGCGCGTCAGCGAACTCGTCTCGCTTCCCGCCCGCGTGCTCGACCAGGAGGGGCGCTTCCTGATGATCCGCGGCAAGGGCAACAAGGAGCGGCTGGTGCCGCTGTCGCACTCGGCGATCGCGGCCCTGAAGTCGTATGGGCGGCGGCTGGCCGCCGAAACCGCCGCGGCGAAGGAGCCGCAGGAAAGCCCTTGGCTGTTTCCCGCCGCCTCCAAGGAGGGATATCTGCCGCGCCAGGTTTTCGCACGCGACCTTAAAAACCTGGCGATCCGCGCCGGCCTGACGCCGTCCCTGATCTCGCCGCATGTCATGCGCCACGCCTTTGCCAGCCACCTGCTTGCCAACGGCGCCGATCTGCGCGTCGTGCAGGAACTCCTCGGCCATTCGGACATTTCGACCACACAGATCTACACACATGTGCTCGAAGAGCGGCTGCAGCAGCTCGTCCAGACGCATCACCCCCTTGCCAAACAGGCGAAAAAGCACGAATAGGACCGGCGACAAGGGGCGGAGCCAGGAAAACGCCCCGGGCACAAGGAACGGAAACGCACCTCATGCACAATTATCTCGACTTCGAAAAGCCGATCTCCGACCTCGAAGGCAAGATCATCGAGCTGAAGAAGCTCGCATCGGAAGACGAGAGCATCGACACCACCGATGAGATCGGCAGGCTGGAGGTTCGCGTCCGCGAAGCGATCGTCGAAATCTATTCCAAGCTCAATGCCTGGCAGAAGACGCAGGTTGCCCGCCATCCACAGCGCCCGCATTTCGTCGATTACGCCAAGACGCTGTTCCAGGAATTCACGCCGCTTGCCGGCGACCGCAAGTTTTCCGAGGACGCTGCGATCCAGGCGGGGCTTGCCCGCTTTCGCGGTCAGCCCGTCGCCGTCATCGGCCAGGAAAAGGGCAACGACACCAAGTCCCGCCTGAAACATAATTTCGGCAGCCCCCGGCCGGAAGGCTACCGCAAGGCGATCCGCATCCTCGAGATGGCCGACCGTTTCGGCCTGCCGGTGATTTCTCTGGTGGATACGGCCGGCGCCTATCCCGGCGTCGGCGCCGAAGAGCGCGGCCAGGCCGAGGCAATCGCCCGCTCGACGGAAATGTGCCTCGGCGTCAAGATTCCCCTGGTTTCCGTCGTCATCGGCGAGGGCGGCTCCGGCGGCGCGATCGCGATCGCCACCGGCAACAGGGTCTATATGCTCGAACATTCGATCTACAGCGTCATTTCGCCGGAAGGGGCGGCCTCCATCCTCTGGCGCGATTCCACCCGCGCCCGCGAGGCGGCGACCAACATGAAGATCACAGCCGAAGACCTGAAATCGCTCGGCGTCATCGACGGCATCATTTCCGAGCCGCTCGGCGGCGCCCATCGCGATCCCGACAGCGTCATCGCCGCGACCGGCGACGTGATCGCCAATGCGCTCGGCGAAATGGCATCGCGTTCCGGCGAACAGCTGCGCAATGAGCGGCGTCAGAAATTCCTCAATATGGGCCGCAACCTCTAAGACAAGTTGCACCTTTCAGCGATTGGGGCCAAATCTTGGCCACATTGATATTATCTGTAACATTCGCGCTTGCGGGGATGTTCGAGGCACGTCATAGGCTGGTAAGGTTTTATAAAGTATAAACCGCCTATGATTCCTTCCAATGCCCGAACTCCATAGGCGGACCGGGTCGCACTATCTTTATGGGCTAATTTGGATGCGCATACGTCATTTTGCCTATGTTTCCCTCATGGCGCTGGCTCTGACCGGCTGCAATGACACGTTGGAAACCGCGCAGGTCGATCTCTCCAAGGTCAAGAACAAGGTCGAGCAGCCGCTCCCTCCCCATATCCTCAACGCCATGGCCGCCAAGGGCATGGACCGCAATTCGCCCATCATGATCCGCATCTTCAAGGAAGAAGGTGCTATGGAGATCTGGAAAGCGAAGACCGACAACCGTTTTGACAAGATTGCCGATTACAAGATCTGCGCCTGGTCCGGCCGCCTCGGTCCGAAGGTCAAGACCGGCGATCGGCAGGCGCCGGAAGGCTTCTACGAGCTGACGCGCGCCAACCTGAATCCCAATTCCAAATATTATCTCGCGATCAACACCGGCTTCCCGAACCGCTACGACGCGGTGAACGGCCGCACCGGCTCCGATCTGATGATCCACGGCGCCTGCTCGTCCTCCGGCTGCTATTCGATGACCGACCAGCAGGTGCTGGAGATCTATGCCTTTGCCCGCGACGCTTTCAAGGGCGGCCAATCGACGGTGCAGCTGCAGGCCTTCCCCTTCCGCATGACGGCGGAAAACATGGTCAAGCATCGGCTTGACCCGAACTACGACTTCTGGAAGATGCTGAAGGTCGGCTACGACAATTTCGAAGTGACGAAGCGGCCGCCCGAGGTGAACGTCTGCGAGAAGAAATATGTCTTCAACCAGCAGGCAGCCGATGGCGGCGCCTTCAACGCCGCCGGCAAATGCCCTGTCATGTCGACGCCGCCGGCGCTGACGGCCGCCCTTGCCTCCTACGGCAAAACCTATGACGCCGACTATGCCAAGGCGATGAGCAAATATGACGGCATGGCCTGGTACGACCCATCCGAAGCCGAGCGCAAAGCGGTGGTCGCCAAGCTGCGCAAGGGCCGCGAACTCGCCTTCGCGCCGACCGGCACCTCGCTCGAAGCCGGCCGCATGGTCAAGGTCGCCGAACTGGAAGACCTGATGGCCAAGCGCACGACGCAGAGCCTCACCGCCAACTCCGCGGCCGGCGCCACACCCGCAACGCCGGCCCAGCCGCAGGCAACGACCGTTGCCGCCGCGGCGCCTGCGGTCGTGCCGGTGCCGATGCAGAATCCGCTCGCCTATACCGCGCCCGCGCCCGAACCGCAGGAGACGGCAGAAGCCGCGGCAAAGAAGCCGTTCTGGAAATTCTGGGCGCGGAACTGAACGGCTTGAACCCCGTTCTCTACGATCTTCGCGGCCTGAAATGCCCACTCCCCGTGATGAAGACACGCCGGAAGCTTGCCGCCATGGCCAGCGGCGCGCTCATCCTCGTCGATACCAGCGACCCGCTGGCGGTGATCGACATGCCGCATTTCTGCAATGAGGACGGCCACGAACTGGTCGAGACGGAAAAGACCGAGAGCGGTCATCGCTTCCTGATCCGCAAGCGGTAAAACATGTCGCCAGCACATCGGCCTGAAAATCGGACTCGATTTTCGGATAGCACGATGCGGCGCGCCTTTAGATGCGCAAACCCGGAATGGCGAGAGGGTTGTCGGACAGCGCCTGACGATCCGGTGTATCGATCCGCGGCTTGCCTAGGAAGGCGTCAAAGAGATCCTTCACGAAGGCCTCGGGCAGGTCCTTGGTGATCAGCACCATGCGCGTGCGCCGGTCTTGCGGATCCGGCCACGCCGGTAGCCGCACCGGCGGGTGGAAGATGCTCTGGACGCCGTGCAGCACCAGCGGCCGTTCCGGCCGATCGGAGACGGATACGATCGCCTTCATCCGCAACAGCTTTTCGCCATGGGCCGAACGCAGCAGATCGACGAACATTTCGAGCGCCATTGGATCGATCGGCTTCTCTTCGACGATGGAGAAAGACCGGATCGAGGCATCGTGACGATTGACGTCGTGCGGATCCTGACCCGCATGGTGATCATGGCGGTGGCCATGGTGATGGTGAGCGCCATCGTGATCATGATCGTGGCCGCGATTGTGGTGATGCGCCTCATGCGCATCCTCGTCCTGCAGCCAGCGGCCGACATCGGCGATCTTCGTCGCCGGATCATAGAGCCCGTTCACCAACACGGCAGCGCTGCCGGCCTCGGTACCGTCGGCATCCATCATCGCGGTGCGCGGATTGAGCGTCCGCAGGCGCTGTTCCAGCTCCGCCGTTACACCGGCCATCGATGTCTTCGAGACGATCAGCCGGTCGGCGACGGCCGCCTGTTTGCGCGCTTCCTCGTGATTGTCGAGCGTCTGCAGCCCGTTGACCGCATCGACGACGGTCACGACGCCGTCGAGCTCGAAATTCGCGGCAATGACAGGATTGCCCATGATCGCCTGCATGACTGGCGCCGGATCGGCAAGGCCGGTCGTTTCGATGACGACGCGTTTCACCGGTTTGACGCGGCCGGTCTGCACGGCATCCATCAGGTTCGCCAGCGTATCGACAAGCTCGCCGCGCACCGTGCAGCAGAGGCAGCCGTCGGATAACTCGATGATCGAGTCGCCGGAACTTTCGACCAGCAGATGGTCGATGCCGACATCACCAAATTCGTTGATGATGACAGCCGCATCCTTCATGTCAGGGTCTTTGAGGATGCGGTTCAGCAGCGTCGATTTGCCGGCGCCGAGAAAGCCGGTCAGGATGGTGACCGGAATCCTGTCGTTGAGCGCGCTCATCTCATTTTACCTTGAAAACGATCTAATCTTAGAACGAGGTCGGACGCGGCATCGGCACCGGCACGTTGGCGATGCCTCCGGCCGTGTCGCCGGTCGCGACCTTTTCCGGCTGCTGCGCCGGCTGCGGATCCTGCCCCGGAATGAGGCCGGCGAAGACGAATTGCGGGTCGTGGTCCATTTCGAGAATATAGGGCGAGTGCACCTTCATGCGGCCGACCTCGTCTCGCGTTTCGCTGCGCACCTTGGCGCCCTTGGCGCTGCAGATATCGGCGGTAATGTCGGTCACCTGGTCTTGTCCCGGCCCGTAGGGCTTCAGCGAACCGAGCGTCTCGTTTCCGGGAAACTGCGTCGTAAAGCCCTTCTGCAAAAGGTTCGCCGTCGCATCGGCACGCGCCGCCAGACTGTCGGTGCCGAGCACGACGGAGACGAGGGTGCGGCCGTTGCGTGTCGCCGAACCGATCTGGTTGAAGCCCGAGGCGCAGATGAAACCGGTCTTCATGCCGTCGGCGCCGGCGAAACGGCCGATCAGCATATTGAGGTTCGGCACGTTTTGCTGGCCGGTGGTGAAGCCTTCGAGCGCGAAATAGCTGGCATATTGCGGAAAATCGCGGCGCAGCGCCACCGTCAGCACCGCCAGGTCGCGCGCCGTCGTATACTGCCCCTTGCCCGGCAGGCCATTCGGATTGACGAAATGCGAATCCGTCATGCCGAGCTTCAGCGCCTCGCCGTTCATCCGGGTCACGAAACCTTCCTGCGTACCGCCGACGGCTTCTGCGACCGCAACCGCGATATCGTTGGCTGATTTCACCATCAGGATCTTCAACGCACTGTCGAGCGTCAGCTTCTGGCCCGGTTTGAAATACATCTTGGCGGCTGGCTGTGCGGCGGCGCGTTTGCTCATGACGATGGGCGTATCGAGGCTGATCTGACCGGCGCGGATCGCATCGAAGACGGTATAGACGGTCATCAGCTTGGTGAGCGAGGCCGGATACCACTTGCGGAAGGCTTCTTCGTGTTCGAGGACTCGGCCTGTCTGCACGTCGACGAGAATATGGGGATTGGCCTGAACGAGCGAAACGGAGGCGACAAAAGCGGCAGTCGCGGCAATCATGAAACGAAACGGCCGCATGGCGGCAAACAAACGGAAGTGGCTCGTCGACACGGTTCGTCCTTCAGATGTCCGGAAAATCTCGCAACCTTCATCTATCTAGCCTATATGGCTATGACATGGCAAAGGTCATTGACGAAGTAATTTGCATGGGCCTCACGCCCTTTTGAAGCGACGAACGATTGTCGGGATTTGATAACAGGAAAGCCAATATGCCGATTTTGAACAGAGCCGCCGAATTGCAGGACGAAGTCGCCGAATGGCGCCGCCATATCCATGCCCGGCCCGAGCTTCTTTTCGCGGTGGAAAACACGGCCGCTTTCGTCACTGAAAAACTCAGGGAATTCGGGGTCGACGAGATCGTCACCGGCATCGGCCGCACCGGCGTCGTCGGCCTGATCAAGGGCAAGGGCGAAGGCCGCCGCACGATCGGCCTGCGCGCCGACATGGATGCCCTGCCGCTGACCGAAGTCACCGGCAAGCCGTGGGCTTCGAAGACACCCGGCAAGATGCATGCCTGCGGCCATGACGGCCATACGGCCATGCTGCTCGGCGCCGCGAAATATCTCGCCGAAACCCGCAATTTCAACGGCAATGTCGCCGTCATCTTCCAGCCCGCCGAAGAAGGCGGCGGCGGCGGCAATCTGATGGTCAAGGATGGCATGATGGAGCGCTTCGAAATCGAAGAGGTCTACGGCATGCACAACCTGCCGGGCCTGCCCGTCGGACAGTTCGCGATCCGCAAGGGCGCCATCATGGCGGCGACCGACGAATTCACCGTCACCATCAAGGGCCGCGGCGGCCACGCCGCCCAGCCGCACCGGACGATCGACCCGATCGCCATCGCCGCCCAGATCGTCGGCAATCTGCAGATGATCGCCTCGCGCACCGCTGATCCGATCAGCTCTGTCGTCGTCTCGGTGACCAAGTTCAATGCCGGTTTCGCCCATAACGTCATCCCCAATGACGCGACCTTCGCCGGCACCGTGCGCACCCTCGATGGCGAGATGCGCACGCTCGCCGAGACGCGTTTCCGGCAGATCATCGAAGGCCTGGTCGCAGCCCACGGCGCCGATGCCGAGATCAGCTTCAACCGCAACTACCCCGTCACCGTCAACCATCCCGAGGAAACCGAGCATGCGGTGGCCGTCGCCAGCGCCATTGCCGGCGAGGCCAACGTCAATGCCGAAATCGATCCGATGATGGGCGGCGAGGACTTTTCCTACATGCTCAACGCCCGCCCCGGCGCCTTCATCTTCATCGGCAACGGCGACAGCGCCGGCCTGCACAACCCGGCCTACGACTTCAACGACGAAGCCATCGCCCACGGCATCTCCTACTGGGTCCGGCTCGCCGAACAACGCCTTGGCCTTTGACAAGAATTAAGGCTTGGCTTCGCGCCAAGCCTTTTGTATGCATGGCGTGCAAGTGGTCCCGTAGCTCAGCAGGATAGAGCATCAGATTCCTAATCTGGGGGTCGCGCGTTCGAATCGCGCCGGGATCACCACTATCAAACAATCTACATCGAAATGTTGCCGCCGCATGTCGCAATCGTTTTGCAGCTGCTTCCGTTGATTTCCAAGGATTCAAATGAGGCAGCGGCAAGCGGCTCAATACTGGCTGACATCGGATTTCTCCGGCTTATACCTTCAAAGATGATGTCGAGTTCGGCTGTGAGCATCCCCGTTCAAGATGCATTGTGCCCTCTTCCGAGGTGCCAATTCATTGCCTTTCGATGCCATGCCAGCTTTTGCGTAAACCGTCGCGCGCAGTGGCACGCCCCTTGCACCGTTAACAATATGCCATGCCATCAGGAGTATTGTGTAATGGAATGGGGCACTTCGATCGATTTCGATCCCGTCATTCTTCTCTTTAAGAACCCGGAACGGCTTTTTCCATCAGGACGGCCGTGGGGCCGCCAACGCGCTGATGAACGAGTTCCCGCACGACGACGGAAAGGAGTTCCTTGCTGCGATTGAAATCTGCCTGGACGTCGTGAAGGGTAACGTTAAACCTGAGCGACTGAGGGCGGCGATTATTCGCGCCGCGGACGAAGCTGGCGTAACGGCCATCGCCGTTCTTCATTGAGCTAGGCAGAGCGTCGTGCAGCGGCCGCTTGCTTTAAGTCGTCTGCTTCCTCGCATGCTGGGGGAGAAGTGGAATGACTGATCTCGTCTTAAAGATGGGCAGCAGGGCGGCGCCTGACTCCGTATATGCTCACGGCACCTGACGATAGACTCGTCGGCGTCCAACGCGTCGTGCCCCCAATCCCAGCAGCGCCGCCACAACCGATCCGCCGACAAAACCGATTGCGCCCCAGACGAGGCCGGCAAAGCTCATCGGCACCCCGGGCACGAAGTCGCGCCAGGTATTGGCGAAAACGACATCATCCGCATTCCTCAGCAGCACGAAGGGCTTGGCGACTGGGGCGGCGGTGCCGAGTTTCAGTTGCTGCGACTGCAGTTCTTCGTAACGCGCGATCGTGCTCTGCATCGAGACGCCGCGGTCGCGCAGGAAATCGTCGGAAGATTGGGCATAGGCGTTCAACGCCTCCTGGCGGTCGAGATGGTGCTGGGCGGCTTGGCGGTTGAAGTCCTCGACAATGACACGCAGTTCATCGATCGCCCCGCCAATCCGCTGGCGATATTGCTGCGCAAATTCCGGCGCTTGCGAAAACACCGTGCCGCCGGCAAGTCCGGAGACAATGGCGATGATCTTTGCAATCCGTCCCACGATCGTGGCCTCCGGCTGTTCCCTGCGCTAACGATCCGCGGCCGCAAAGGTTTCTGCCTTCGATACAATCGGTAACGCTATGTGATTGAACCGGCGGCGCTTCCGGCGAGTTGAGACTATGATCAACTCAGAAAGAGAGGCTCGTCATGAGACAGTTCATTCTTGCTTGCACGCTCGCTGCAGCGTCCGTCCTTTCCGCCATGCCGTCCCAGGCGGCCAGCGTGACGATCACCACGGATAACCCGCGTCCTTATTATAGCGATTCGGAAGGCAGCTATTATCGCCACCACCGGCCCTACTATCGCCATCACATGATGCGCCGCGTCTCCGATGATTGCTTCACCAAGACGGAAAGAATCCGCCGTCACGGCCATACGATTATCAAGGAGACCCGGATCTGCCGATAAGGCAGTGTCTATGCACGAAAAGCCCGGCCGCTCCTCCCGTGGTCGGGCCTTTCCTCTGACTTCGCCATCAGGAACTTCGCGACATCGGCCGCGTTTATCGCGAAAATGGGAGAACGCATCATGCGTATCAAGATGACTCTTTTGGCAATCGCCTATGTCGCCGTCAGCGCTCTGCTGCTTGCCATCGCCTATCAGCCGCAGGGGCCGGTGACCGCAGCGAAGACCGATCGCCTGGAAGGTTCATCCTTCCTCGTCGAGCGCTTCGCAGGTTGATCAGCCGAGCGCCGGCGTAACAGCGTGCGGCCGGCAAGACCGGCGATCGCAAGCGAGTTTTGATAATATCAATGCGGGTCGCCCCTAGCAGATCCGCTGAGCAGGATTCGGTTCTGCACCGCGGTCACGCCTTCCACCGCCCTGGCGACGGCGGTTGCCCGTTCGATCTCCCCGACCGTACCGACAGTGCCTGTCAACACGACCTGATCTTCCTCCATCGTCACTTCCACATCCGACGCATCGATGCCGCCGGCAATTGCCAATGCATTGGCGACGGCGGCCTCGAGAGATGCGCGATTGGCGATCTCCGCTTCCATTTCGGGCGCAAGCCCGTGAAATGTCGGCTCTTTGAAAACCATATTCCGTTCCTCCGAAAAACCTGAAGAAGAAACGCCACCGGCCTCGTTTGGTTTCGTACCGCTACCACTGCACGCGATAGCGAAGATTGACGCTACCGACCTCATCGGGCGAGAACGGATTGCTGACCGAGGCATCGAGGTTAAGATTAGGCAGGATCGCCTGGTTGACCGCCACCGTACTCGAGAAGTCGCCGCTGGCATTGCTGATGCCTGCGCCGGCCGAAAGCGAGGTTCCCGTCCAGGGATGGATCAATTTCAGCGCCTGCGACGCCGTCACCGAAGTCTCCCTGGCGTCGACCGGGTCGTAACGGACGCTGACGGAGCGGCTCGATTGCATGTCGAGCGAATCCGAGAGGATCCAGCTGCGCGAGCGGCTGAGCGTCAGCGCGCCGCTGCCGCGCAGCGTATCGACGCTGACCCTGGCGCCCTGCTGTGATTGACCTGCCGGCGTGACACTCGTCTTGCTGATCCTGCCCCAGAGCATGGCCTGTTCGGAATCGGGCAGCGGCGCACCGCCTTTTGTCGCTGCCAATGCGAGGTCGGCGCCGGCGCTGGTCTCCCATTCCGCCGGCAGACGAAAACCCACCGTCGCCTTGTACGACCGATCCGAAACCTTGGCAGGCGACCAGATCAGCAGGTCGTCCGCCTTTGCAGCCACGCTCAGCGAAGACAGGATGGCGAAAAGAAGGATGGCTATTCTGAATATCGTCATGTGATCCGATCGTTTTGACCTGACACGTGCTGGCTCATCGAATGGCACGATACCGCACCAAAGTGCTCGCAGCGAACACGGCCGGGCGGCACAGCCAAGCCGTTTTCCCGATGTCATCCTCGATTTAATGTTGGCCGAAAAAGCCGAGGGCAGCCAAGTGCCCGTTTTTCAATGGCCGCCGCAGCGGCCCGATTGCCCATGTGCCTACGAGAGGCCACAGGGGAATCACATCCCTTCAGGAATGTCATAAGGATCACATCCAGCCGCCGCTCTGTAAACCCCTGAAGGGCCGATATCTGCTGCACCGCACACTTGCCGCACCCTCCAAACCCTAGTAGAGCCTGAGCCTACGAGAGACATTTTTCGCGAAATTCCAAATGATGACCGGCAAAACCGCGCCGCGGCGCCTCAGCATCTTCGGCTCGACCGGGTCGATTGGCCGCAATACCCTCAATGTTGTCGAACATCTGGGCGGGCGGGAGAACTTCGAAATTTCCGTTCTGACAGGCAACGGCAATGTCGAGCTGCTCGCCCGGCAAGCCAGATCTTTCGGCGCGCGGCTGGCGGTGACAGCAAACGACCGGCATTATGAAGCGCTGAAAAGCGAACTTTCCGGCAGCGGCATCGCGGTCGCGTCGGGGAAATCCGGCCTCATGGAAGCAGCCGACCGGCAAGCCGACTGGGTGATGGCGGCAATCGTCGGCACGGCGGGTTTGGCGCCGACGCTTGCCGCTGCGCGCCGTGGCGCCGATATCGCCCTTGCCAACAAGGAGTGTCTGGTCTCGGCCGGCGATCTCTTCATCGGGGCGATCCGCGCCGGCGGCGGCAGGCTGCTTCCCGTCGACAGCGAGCACAATGCGATTTTCCAGGTGCTGGAAGAAAACCAGCGCCATGCCGTCGAGCGTGTCGTCCTGACCGCCTCGGGCGGCCCTTTCCGCACCGCCTCGTTGAAGGAGATGGCCGATGTGACGGTGGAAACCGCGCGCGCCCATCCGAACTGGTCGATGGGCTTGAAGATCTCGATCGACAGCGCCTCGATGTTCAACAAGGCGCTGGAGATGATCGAAGCCCGCCACCTTTTCGGATTGAGGCCCGAGCAGATCGAGGTGATCCTCCATCCGCAGTCGATCATTCATTCCATGGTCGGCTATACCGACGGTTCGGTGCTGGCGCAGCTCGGCGCACCTGACATGCGCACCGCCATCGGGTACGCGCTGTCCTTTCCGCGCCGGCCGAACCTGCCGGTCGAGCGGCTGGATTTCGCAAGGCTCGCGAGACTGGATTTCGAAGCGCCGGATGAGGTGCGGTTCCCCGCGTTGCGACTGGCGCGCCTGGCGATGACGCGCGGCGGCGTTCAGGGCGCGGTGCTGAACGGCGCCAAGGAGGTGGCCCTCGAGGCCTTCATCGAAGGGCGCCTGTCCTTCCTCGCCATGGCCGAGGTCACCGAGAGGGTCATGGACGATCTGGCCGGCCTGCCGCCGGCTGCCGGCATGGACGATGTCTTCAACGCCGACAGGCAGGCCCGGCAGCGCGCGTCGGCGCTGATGAAACTCGATCTTGTCGGGTGAGGGCTCGGGCGGCGATTATCGCAGCCGATTGCCGCCCTCGTCGAACAATCGGCAATTCGACGGCTCGAACCGCAGGCTGACCTCTTCGCCGGCTGCAATACTGGTCGGCGACCGGTGCTCGACGGTGAGCGACTGGCCATCGCAGAGCTGGCAGTAGAGATACTGCGTTCCGCCGAGATATTCCGAAAAATCGACCCTTGCCGTCAGGCTGCCTGTGAGCTCCGGGGCCACCTTCAGATGCTCCGGCCGCAGACCGAGCGTCACGGCCGCACCGGCCGGCCTGTCTTTCGGCAGCAGGCCGCTTTCAACGCGCCCGCCGGCGATATCGACCAGGCCGCCTTCGCTCCATCGGGCATTCAGGAGATTCATCCTCGGCGAGCCGATGAAGCCCGCCACGAATGTATTGGAAGGATTCTCGTAGATTTCGCGCGGTGTTCCGGCCTGCTCGACGCGACCGTCACGCAGCACGACGATCTTGTCGGCAAGCGTCATCGCCTCGGTCTGATCATGCGTGACATAGATCATCGTATTGCCGAGTTCGCGGTGAAGGCGGGCGATCTCGATGCGCATGGAAACGCGCAGCTCCGCATCGAGATTGGACAGCGGTTCGTCGAACAGGAAAACATCGGGCTCGCGCACGATCGCCCGGCCGATCGCCACACGCTGGCGCTGGCCGCCGGAAAGCTGGCCAGGGCGCCGGTCGAGCAGATGGTCGATCTTCAGAATCGCCGAGGCTGCCTTGACGCGCGTCTCGATCTCCGCACCATTCGTACGCGCCATCTTCAGTCCGAAGGCCAGGTTGTCGCGCACGCTCATATGCGGATAGAGCGCGTAGGATTGGAAGACCATGGCGATGCCGCGCTCGGACGGATCGAGATCGGTGACAACACGTCCCTTGATCTCGATCTCCCCATCGGTCACATCCTCAAGACCCGCGATCATGCGAAGCAGCGTCGATTTTCCGCAGCCGGACGGACCGACGAAGACGACGAAATCGCCCTCCTCGATCGTCAGGTCGATGCCATGGACCACCTGCAGATTGCCATAGCTCTTTCGCACGTCCTGAAGGACGACGCTCTTGTTACCCATACCGTTCGTCATCCCCAAACGACCTACTTGTCCGCCTGGACCCAGACGAGCATCTCTCCGGGCGCGCGGTTGTCCCAGAGATGATAGGGCACAAAGCGTGCGGTGGCGACCCGCCTTTCGGCCGGCGCCTTGCGGTATAGCGAATTGCCCCAATTCGATGTTTCCTCACGCTCGACCTTGAGATCGAGGGCGACGGCATCATTGAGGTCCTTCAGCACGACGGTTTCGGCGGCCGGGAGTTCGCGGGGCAGAACGATGGCGTTGAGATCTTTGCCATTGTCCGTTGTTTCCAGGCAATAGACGAGCGGACCGCGCATCAAGGCGACGCGGCCGGCATCCTGGCGCACTTTCGGATTGGCATATTGGGGGCGAAGCGCCAGCGGCAGGTAGAGGGCCACCTTATCACCGTCCGCCCATTCGCGGTCGATCTTCGCATATCCGTCGCGGACATGAGCATCGAGGTCGAGCATCGTCCCGTTGACGCTGAGGGTTGCGCCCTCCGCCCAGTCCGGAATGCGCAGCGACAGCGCGAACCGAGCCGGCTTTGCCAGCTTGACAGTGAAGGCGACGGCGCCGTCCCACGGATAGTTGGTGGCCTGTTCCAATTCCACCTCGGCGCCGTTGGCAAGCTTCAGCCGGGCGGTGCTTTCGCCATAGAGATGGACGGCGATCTCATCATCGGCAACCGCATACATGTATGAGCCGATCGACGTCACCAAACGGGCGATGTTCGGCGGGCAGCAGGGGCAATGGTGCCACTTCCAGCGGTGGTGCTTGCCCGCACTTTCGAGCGGATTGTCATAGAAGAAGGTCTTGCCGTCTGTGGAAAGGCCGGGCAGCGCGCCGTTATAAAGGGCCTGCTCCATGATGTCGGCGTAACGCCGGTCCGGCCCGCGCCCGAGCATGCGGCTTGCCCAGAAGACCAGACCGACAGAGGCGCAGGTTTCCGCATAGGCCGTATCATTGGGCAGGTCGTAATAGTCGGTGAAACCTTCGTTGGACGCGGCCGGGCCGATGCCGCCGGTGATGTACATCTGCTTGGTCGTCAGATCGTCCCAGAGCGTTTCGAGCGCCGCCGTCAGGCTGTCGTCCTTGTATTCGGTGGCGATGTCGGCCATGCCGGAATAGAGATACATGGCGCGCACGGCATGGCCGACGACCTTCGTCTGTTCTCGTACCGGCAAGTGCGCCTGACCATATTCATAGGTTTTCTGATGGAAGTCGGCAGCGCTCCGGCCGTCGCGAGCCGCTTCGGCCGTGAAGAAGTGCGGCTCGGTGCCGCGCTCGTCGATGAAGAATTTCGAGAGGTCGAGATATTTCTTCTCGCCGGTCACGCGAGCGAGCTTGACCAGTGCCAGCTCGACTTCCTCGTGGCCGCAATAGCCTGGTATTTGACCCTCTCCATGGCCGAAAACCTTGATCATATAGTCGGCGAAGCGGCACATGATGTCGAGCAGCTTGCGCTTGCCGGTCGCCTGATAATAGGCGACCGCGGCTTCCATCAGGTGGCCGGCGCAATAGAGCTCGTGATGGTCGCGCAGGTTGGTCCAGCGGCGGGATGGCTCGACGCGCTGGAACCAGGCGTTCAGATAACCGTCCTTATCCTGCATCCGCTCATACATGTCGATGATCTCATCGGCCCGAGCCTCCAGCTTCGGGTTCGGCCGGCGATAAAGCGAATAGGCGATGGTCTCGATCGACTTGCCGAGATCGGAATCCCAGAACATCTGCGTCGTCCCGCCCCACGGCTGAATGGGAATGACGAAGCCGGGGCTCGGCTGGCTGACGTCGATCGCCTTGAGCATGCCGGCTTCGACGCAGCGGTCGAGCAGGGTCTCGGCGGTCGAATTGCAGACGGCATCCTGCCATTTGCCCCAGAACCCGCCGAGCTCGACATCGGGAACGGCGACGGGGCGAAACTGGCGGTCGTTGCTTGACTTGGTCATGGGCTCTACCTTCTTGGGATCATTTCACCGCGCCGGCCATCAGCCCGCGCATGTAGTAGCGTTGCAGGAGCAGGAAGACGATCAGGCAGGGGATCGTCATGACGACGACACCGGCCTGCACCGCTCCCCAGTTGATGGCGCCGAGCCGCCCGGCGCGAACTGCCGTCATCAGCACCGGCAGGGTGTATTTCTCATTGCTCGAGAGCAGCACAAGCGCGGCGAGAAACTCGTTCCAGGCATTGAGGAACGCAAAGATCGCCACCGTCGCAACACCGGGAAGCACCAGCGGCAGCAGAACCCGCGCCAGCAGCCTCAGATCGCGCGCGCCGTCGATGCGCGCGGCCTCTTCGATTTCCTTCGGCACGGCGTCGAAGGCATTGCGCATCATGAAAACGGAGAAAGGCAGCTGCAGCGTCACATAGACGAGCGTCAGCCCGAGCAGCGAATTGTTGAGGCCGAGTTTTGCCAGGATGATGAAGAGCGGCGTCAGGATCGACTGGAACGGAATCATCAGCGTGGCGATGATCAGCACGAAGAGCGCATTCTTCATCGGGAAGCGATAACGCGAGAAGCCATAGCCCGCGAGCAGGCTGACCAGAACGGTCAGCACCACGGTGGCGACCGACACCAACAGCGAATTGATCATGTGCTGCCAGATGCCGGCGCCGAAGGTATCGAGCAGCGCATAGGCATCGAAGCTGACCCCGGATGTCGGCCACGGCGGCAAGGGCGGCAGACTGGCTTCGGCACCCGGCCGGAAAGAGGCGAGCAGCGTGATCGCGAAGGGCGCCAGAAAGAAGATCGAAATGGCGATGCCGGTGAGATGATAGGCCGACTTCGTGCGGATGGCCTTCCGGGCGCGGCGTTGCCTTGACGTCGTCATGGACGCTCCTCCCCGACGCGAAGCAGCCAGAGCTGGACGATGCTGATGGCAACCAGGATGGAGAGAAGGGCGATCGAAAGCGCTGCGCCATAACCGAGATTGAAGGAGACGAAGGACTGGTTGAAGATGTAATAGACCACCGAGATCATCTTGTTCTGCGGTCCGCCCGCCGTCATGATGTAAAACTGGTCGAAGGCAAGGATCGAGCCGGTGACCGAGACGATCAGCGCCAGCGCGATCGTCTTACGCATCAGCGGCAGCGTCAGATGCCGGAAACGCTGCCAGCGGCCGGCGCCGTCGATGCGGGCCGCCTCCGTCAGCTCGGACGGAATGGCCTGAAGCCCGGTCAGCAGAATGATCATGGTGAAGCCGGCGATCTTCCAGACGACCATCACCACAACAGTCAGAAAGGCCGTGTCGAAGGTCGCAAGCAGATTGGGGCTCTTTTCCAGAAGACCGAGCGCCTTCAAGGCTGGGCCGATGAAGCCGCTATCGACATTGGCAAGCCAGACCCAGAGCAGCGAGGCGGTGGCAAGGCCGACCACGACAGGCAGGAAGATGATCGTGCGGTAGGCGCTGACGAACTGCCGTTCCTTCTCGACGAAGATTGCCAGCGGAAAGGCGATGGCAAAGATCGCAATGGTGACGATCACGGTGTAATAGGCGGTGAAATTCAGTGCCGCCATGAAGCGAGTGTCGTTGACCATTCGGAAATAATTGTTGAAGCCGATCCAGCGCGACGCCCCCATCAGCGGCCAGTTATGAAGGCTCATCCACCCCGTGAAGAGAACCGGCATGATGAAGAAGACGATGACCAGCGCCATAGCAGGCGCGATATAGGCAAGGCCGCGCCAGTTGGATCTGCGCCGCCGCCTGCGCCGAGGCAATAGAGTCTCTGAACCGGAACCGGTCATCAAACGCTCCGCATCTGTCAATTGAAGTTGGCCGGGAAGCTGCCACCGCTCCCCGGCCGCGGCCTTGGGAGAGTTATTGGCCGCTATCGATGATCGATTGCATTTCCGACTGGGCGCTGGAGAACGCACCCTCGACATCGTCGCCGAAGATCGCCGCATTGGTGAAGCTTGCCCAGGGACCGTTGGCGCTGTTGATCAGGTCGTTGAATTGCAGCGTATAGGGCGTCTTGGCGACACTGATTGCCTTCAGACCGACCTGCATGCGCGGGTCGAGACCTTCGAGCACCTGATCGGCAATGTCGCCGCGTGTCGGCAGGCTGCCATATTTCGCCATGATCTTCTGGCCGTCCATCGAATAGATGTATTCGAGGAATTCCTTCACGGCGTCGATCTTCTTCGTCCCCTTGGTGATGACGAAATTGTCGCCGCCGGCAAAGGACGACGGTTTACCGTCGACGCCGGGAATGAGGGTCACGCCGAAATTGATCTCAGGATGCTGGGTCACCAGCGTACCGATGGCAAAGGCGCCGAGGCTCTGCTGGCCGATCTTACCGTTGGTGAAGGTCAGGAAGTTCGTACCGTTGTCGCTGGCCGCACCCGCCGGCACCAGGTCCTTCTTGACCATGTTGCGGTAGATGTCGACGGCCTTGCGCATCTGAGGCGTATCGAGCGTCGCTTTCTTGCTGTCGGCCGACAGGATGTCGGCGCCCGCACCCCAGACGAGCGGGGTGAAGGTGAAGATCATGCAGCCGCCGCAGCCGCCGCCGGAGAAATAGAAGCCGTAGGTATCGTCACCGAGAGCCCGGATCTTCTCGGCATTGGCGGTGATTTCGTCCCAGTTGGCCGGTGCCTTTTCCGGGTCGAGGCCGGCCTTCTTGTAGAGATCCTTGTTCCAGGCGAAAACCGATGTTTCCACAGAGAGCGGCAGGCCGTAGATCTTGTCCTGATAGGTGCCGAGGCGGACATGCGACGGCGACAGCGAGTTGAAATAGGGCAGCGACTTCGCCCAGTCCGTCAGGTCTTCCAACTGGCCGGCCGCGGCAAAGGCGGGATTGTAGATGAGGTCCATCGACAGGGCATCCGGCGCCTGTCCGCCGGCGATTGCCGTCGCATATTTCTGCACCAGCTCGGAGAACGGCACTTCGGTCATCACGACCTTGTTCTCATGACTGGAATTATAAGCCTCGACGACCTTCTTGAACGCGTCGCCGATCCCCGACCGGACCCACATTTCGACGTTTTCGGCAGCCGATGCAGCCGACACCAGGCACAAAGTAGCGATGCCGGTCGCCGCCAATAGACGCTTGATCATGACACTCCTCCCAATATGGCGCATCTCCTCGCGCCTTTGCTCATTTCCCTGATTCTCATTCCCTTAGTCTCATTCCGGAGGAGTCCTACCCCCGCATGACCGCCGGATGACGAGCCGGCAGGGCAATTTCCTCACTCCCGGCTCGACGGGCCGTCCTTCCGCAAGCGCCAACACCGTCAAACCGGCCTGCCGCCCGAGCTCCTTCAGCTCCATATCCACCGTCGTCAGTGGCGGCCGCGTCTGGGCCGCAACAATCTCCCAATTGTCGAAGCCGATTACCGAAACATCCTGCGGCACCTTGACGCCGCGCTCGCGCAGCGCATCCACCGCGCCACGGGCGATCTGGTCGTTGCCGCAGAAGAGCGCATCCGGCTTTTCCCCCGGTCTCTTCCAAAGCTGTTCCACCGCCTCATGGCCCCAGCTTTCCGACCAGACGCCATAGAGCACCGGCTCGCGGTGGCCCGCCACCTGATGATAGGCCCCGGCCCGCTCCCGCACCGAAAAGAAGTCTCCCGGCCCGGTAATATGCGCAATCCGCCGCCGCCCGATTGTCGCGAGCCATTCGACGGCCAGCCTCGCACCCTGTTCGTCGTCCGAACGAAAGGTAACGCTGTTCTGCGTCCCCTCGGTGAAGGCGTAGACGACAGGCACATGCAAATTCGACAGGTCGACAGGCAGACGCCTGTCCAACCGCTTGCCGGTTGCGATGATACCGTCGACCTGCTTGTCCAGCATCGCATCGACATGGATCTGGGCAAGCGCCGGATCGTCTTCGATGGCGCACAGGAAAACCGAGACCCCATGATCGACGAGCGCGTCCGAAATACCCGCCATCACAGGCAGCGTGAAACGGCCGTAAGTGTCGTTCGTCAGCAGCCCGATGGTGAAACTGCGCTTGCTGAGAAGACCTCTTGCCAGCGCATTCGGCCGATATCCGATTTCGCCGGCAATCCGCTTCACGCGCTCGCGGGTTTCCGCTCCCATCCGGCCGGTGTCGTTGAGAGCCTTCGACGCCGTCGAGATGCTCACCCCGGCAGCCGACGCGACCTCATGGATGGTGATCCTGCCTCTCTTTCCTCCCGATATGTTCAGGCCTTCCTCCTTCTGAATTGGCTTGAGAAAAGCTTTTACCAATCTCTCTGTCAAGTGAGAAAAGGTTTTCTCATACAATTCGACTGATGAAACAACGAGCGTGAATTGAAGGAAGGAAGGCGTGGAAAAGGCCGATGCGAATCCATGAGACCGGACTGCAATGCGTCATTCATCGATAGAGCGACAGGCTAGATAATCTTATCCAGCTAATGAATGCGGAACAAATCGCCGTCAGAACCTCCGATGGAGGTTCTGATTCGCGAGGTTAGAACCCAGGCGATCATTGAAAGATCAGGCGACGTGCCTTGCCAGCGCGCAACGCGACCAGAGCGAATGCAGGGCTTCGACCAGATGGGCGATATCGGCGTCGGAATGCAGCGGCGTCGGGGTGATGCGCAGCCGCTCGGTCTTCTTCGGCACGGTGGGATAGTTGATCGGCTGGACATAGACGCCGCAATTGTCGAGCAAGAGGTCGGAGATCCACTTGCATTTGGCTGCATCGCCGACCATCACCGGCACGATATGGCTGGGATTGTGCATATGCGGAATGCCGCGCTGATCGAGCAGCGAGCGCAATTTGCGCACCCGGTCCTGATGGCGGGCGCGCTCGAACTGGCTGACCTTCAGATGCTGGATCGAGGCGACGGCGCCGGCTGCCAATGCTGGCGGCAGCGCCGTGGTGAAGATGAAGCCGGAGGCGAACGAGCGGATGAAATCGCACAGCGCCGTCGACGCAGCGATATAACCGCCCATCACGCCGAAGGCCTTGCCGAGCGTACCCTCGATCACCGTCAGCCGCTCCATCAGCCCCTCGCGCTCGGCAATGCCGCCGCCGCGCGGGCCGTACATGCCGACCGCATGCACCTCATCGAGATAGGTCATCGCGCCGTATTTGTCGGCCAGGTCGCAGATCTCCTTGATCGGGGCGATATCGCCGTCCATCGAATAGACGCTCTCGAAGGCGATCAGCTTCGGCGCTTTCGGATCGGCGGCGGCAAGCTTGGCTTCGAGATCGGCGACGTCATTGTGTTTCCAGATCACCTTGTCGCATTTGGCATGACGGATGCCCTCGATCATCGAGGCATGGTTGAGCGCATCGGAGAAGATGATCAGGCCGGGGATTTTGGCGCCGAGCGTGCCGAGTGCGGCCCAGTTGGAGACATAGCCCGAGGTGAAGATCAGTGCCGATTCCTTGCCGTGCAGATCGGCAAGCTCACGCTCGAGCAGGACGTGGTAATGGTTGGTGCCAGAAATATTCCGGGTGCCTCCCGCACCCGCGCCACAGTGGTCGATGGCGGTCTTCATCGCCTCGATCACCTTCGGGTTCTGGCCCATGCCGAGATAGTCGTTGGAGCACCAGACCGTGACTTCCTTCTCGCCATCGGCCGTATGGCGCGTCGCGCGCGGGAAGTTGCCGCGGTGACGTTCGAGATCGGCAAAAACGCGGTAGCGGCCCTCGGCATGAAGCCCGTCCAGCTCGTTTTTGAAAAATGCTTCGAAATCCATCATATGCTCCAGTATCACGCGGCCGTTCTTGCCGATCGGACGTCCGCGCGTCAATGCTTACCTTTGGTTTAACATCAACTGCGGCAAAAGGCCCAGTTTTTTGAATGATTCCAGACAAAAAAATACGTGCGCCACAATCAATGGGGCCATGCGGCAAAAGCGCCCGACATAGGCGCAAAATCCGCAACACCCGCAACACCCCTTCGATGCAAAAAAATCCGGAGAAGAGTGGACAACCCTTTCTTCCGACATAGTTTTCGAGCTAGCGTGCCAAAAAAACAATAGGGACGGCCTATGCCCATTGGGCGATAACCCAGGAGAAAAGAGATGAAAAAAGCTGTCATACTCGCATTGATCGGCCTGTCGGTCGCAAGCTGCACACCGACCCAGCAGGGCGCCGGCATCGGTGCTGCATCCGGCGCAGTCATTGGCGGTGCAGTCACCGGCAACGTTCGTGGCGCGGCGGTCGGCGCCGCCATCGGCGGCGTGTCGGGCGCCCTGATCGGCAGCGTCGCGGAACAGCCCGGCCAGTGCTACTATCGCGACCGCTATGGCCGCCGTTACATCGACGCTTGCCCGCGCTGAGAGCGCCGGCAAAACGCAAAACAGGAAATCCCGGACACACATCCGGGATTTTTTGTGCTGAATTAGCGCGTGGGCAATTTAAAATGGTACACCCTGCGCGATTTTGCCGCTAAGCTGTTCACGGCTGGGCAACGAAGCTTCATGTAGGCGTAACCAAAAGCAGCGGATGCGGATTAGAGGGACAAGTCCGAAAACAGGTTTTGCGTATCGGCGAACAGGCACCATGATGGTGGTCGCAGCGGCAGCTGCTTTCTCACCGGTCCTGATCGGCGATGCTTACGCCTTCAAGCTTTTCGGCATCACCATCTTCGGCAAGGAGGAGGACGAGAGCGAACAGGTGCCCGATCCGGTGCGCTATCACGTCGACCTCAAGGCCGACACCGCCGATGCCGATCTTAAGAAAGCGCTCGAAAACACCTCCCGCCTCGTCAGCGACCAGAAACAGCCCGTCTCCGGCGATCTCGGCATCGTCGTCAAGGCGCGTGACGACCGCGAGCGGCTGATCGCCACCTTGTATGAAAAGGCCCGATACGGCGGCGTGGTGACGATCACCATCGACGGCAAGGATATCGACGAGCTGCCGCCCAATCCGACATTCGACCGCTCCGGGCCGGTCCCCGTCACCGTCAATATAACCCCCGGACCCGTTTTCAGGGTCAAAGAGGTGCAGTTCGGCGGCGACGCCGCGGACCGCAATCCCGCCGATTACGACCTTGCCCCCGGCGCCGAGGCCGGCTCGCTCGCCATCATCAAGGCCGGCGACAAGATTGTCGAACAGTTGAAAAGCGAAGGTCGGCCCTTCGCTAAATTGACCGAACGCAAGGTCGTCGCCGATCACAGGAGCAACACGGTCGACATCGTGCTTGCTGCCGAAGGCGGGCCTGTCGCCCCGATCGGCGATGTCGGGGTCACCGGCGAAAAAACCGTGCGGCCAGGTTTCATCCAGCGTTATTCCCGGCTGAACAAAGGGGATGCCTATTCGCCGGAAAGGCTGAAGAAGGCCGGCGAGCGGCTTCGCGCCCTCGGCGTCTTTTCGAGCGTCACCATTCATGAGGGCGATGTGCTGTCGCCTGATGGTACGCTGCCGATGACGATCGAGGTTTCCGAAGGCAAGAGGCGTTATTTCGGCGTCGGCGCGCAATATTCCACCACCGACGGCCTCGGCATCCAGGGCTATTGGGGCCATCGCAACCTGTTCGGCGAGGCCGAGACGCTGAGGATCGAAGGCTCGGTCTCGCGGCTCGGCGAGACCACCGATGTCGGCAGCCTCGACTATTCCGCCGGCATCCTCTTCACCAAGCCCGGCGCCTTCTTCCCGGCCGCCACGCTGAAGGCCGGTATCGTCGCCAAGACCCAGAATCCGGACGCCTATAACGCGACGCTCGTCACCGCCTCGCTCGGGCTTTCCTATGAATTGACCGAGAAGGACACGGTTTCGGCGAGCGGCGAAGTCAGCTGGGAACGCGATGACGACGCCTTCGGCACCAATGACTATCTGACCATCGCCCTGCCGCTTCAATATGATCGTGACGCACGCGACGACAAGTTCAATCCGACCGAAGGCTATCGCGCGACAGTCTCGGCAAAGCCCGGCTACGAGGTCTTCAACGCCACACCCTATGCGGCGTTCGAAGGCTCGATTTCCGGCTATCTGCCGTTCGGCGCCGAGGATCGCCTCGTGCTTGCCGGCAAGGTCGCTGCCGGCGTGCTGATCGGCGGCGGCGGAATCGAGGACATTCCTGCCACGCAGCGCTTTTTCGCCGGCGGCGGCGGCTCGGTGCGCGGATACAGTTATCAGGAAATTTCGCCTTACAACGACAATGGCGATGCCACCGGCGGCCGCTCCTATGTGACGGGGTCGCTGGAGGCCCGCTTCAAGATCACCGATACGATCGGCCTCGTGCCCTTTATCGATGTCGGCACCGTATCGGACAGCACCTTCCCGGGTTTTTCCGATATCCGCGCCGGCGCCGGCGCGGGAATACGATATGCTACACCTTTCGGGCCGCTGCGGCTTGATTTTGCCGTGCCGCTGAACAAGTACGAAGATGGCACAGATTATGGAATTTATGCCGGCATCGGCCAATCCTTCTAGGGTTGCGATTCCGGTTTGTTCCGGTCGATGGGCCGCATGAAAACGGGGTAGTTCGCGCCGATGCAAACGCTGGCAAAAATCGTCAACTGGATCGTGCGGGTCGCCGGCTATGCCGTCGGCGCCATCTTGATTCTCGCTGTCGCGGCACTTGCGATCTTCGGCTTCACCTCCTTCGGCGCCCGCATCGTCACCGAAAAAATCGCCTCCACCCTTTCCAACCGCGATATGACGATCGAGGTGCGCGAACCGGAAGGGCTTTTGACCGGCGGGCTTCGCGCCGGCGAAATCTCCCTATCCGACACGAGGGGCGTTTTTGCGGAAATCCACGGTGTGGCGATCGATTGGAACCCGCTGGCGCTGCTGACGGGAACATTCCACGCCAAGCGTTTCCAGATCGACACGATCAACGTGCTGCGCAAACCGGTGCGCACCCTGCCCTCGCGGCCCAGCGCCGAAAACTCCGGCGGCTTCACTCTTCCGGTCAAGATCGATGTCGACCATGTGGCCTTGCCCGATATCAAACTGGCCGAAGCTTTTGCCGGGCGGGCTTTCGCGCTCGCCGCCGAAGGCAGCCTTTCGGCAAATGGCGACGGCGGCGAAGCGATGGTCAATGTCAGCCGCCACGCGGTTCCGGATGCGCGCCTTACTGCCGATATCGCCTACGCGCCGGCCGAAAACCGGCTGCGGCTGAAGGCGCAGCTTGCCGAGCCGAAGGGTGGGCTTTTGGCGGGCTTCCTCGGCCTGCCCGGCAATCCTGCCGTCGACATCGACCTCGACGGCCAGGGACCGATATCCGACTGGACAGGCAAGATACAGGCTGCGCTCGACGGGCAGCAGCGCGCTGCAATCGAGGGCCGGCATGCGATTGGCGCAGACAGGCTGCACCATCTCGATCTCAAGGGTGGCGGTGACCTGAGCTCGCTGCTTCCCGCGGCATTCCGGCCGCTTTTCGCCGGCCAGACCAATATCGACCTTGCCGCCACCTTCGACGACCACGGAAAGATCGATATCCAGACCGGCAATATCGCCACCGGCAGCGTTGTCATCGCCGCATCGGGAGCGCTTGATCCGGCCGGCAACAACAGCCTGAACGCCAATCTGCTCGGCACATCCGGCCCCGTCGATTTCCGCTGGCCGCTTGCCGAAGGCGAAGCGCGCTTCCTGATATCGGGCCTCAACATGGCTCTGACGGGCGATGCCCAGACTGCCCGACTGAGCCTCAGCGGCTCGCTCGACAGCGCAACCCTGCCGCAGGCCGATATCGGCAACGTCAAGCTGACGGCAAAGAGCGACGCCTTCAATCTTGCCGCCCGTTCCGGCAGCGTTCAGCTGCGCCTTGTGGCCGGCGACGCGACCTTTACCGAACCGAACCTCAATCGCGCAGTTCAAGGCCCTATCACCATCGCCGCGCCGCTCCAGATTTCGTCGGGCGACATTGGCTTCAACGGCTCCACCGTCGAAAGCGCCAATATCAACGGCAGCCTCAACGGCTCCTATCGGCTGGCGGAGCGCGCGCTGACCGGCAATGTCAAGCTGAGCGTCGAACCGGCGGCCCTGCCGGCCGTGGCGACGAGCAGGTTCGATCAGCCGATCTTGTTCGAAAGCCAGGTGACCGGCACGATCCCCTCGAAATTCGCGCTGTCCAACCTCGTCCTGAAATCCGGCACGCTTGAAGCTGCCGGCAACATCGCGCTCGACGGTTCGATGTTGAACGCCGATCTTTCAGGCCGGCTGCCCGATATCGGCAAGCTGATGACGGGCGCGAGCGGCGGCGCCGGTTACGCGCTGAGGATCGGAGGCGAACTGCCGGCGATCTCCGTGACAGCCAATATCAAGGCTCCCAGCCTTGAGATGGCCGATCGCGCGCTCGCCGATCTCAATATCGATCTGTCGGGTGTCGCCGATCCCAAGGCGCCGCAGGGGAAGTTTGCGGCCACCGGCACGATCGACGGACAGCCGATCGGCATCAACGGCGACATCCGTTCTGAGAACGGCAGGACGAGCATTCCCGCACTAACCGCCGATGTCGGCGGCAACCGGCTGACCGGCAAGCTGGAGCTTTCGCCCTCCCTGACGCCCTCGGGCGCATTGACCTTCGATTTCCCCAAGCTCGGCTTGCTGGCTGCGCTCGGCGGCCAGAAAGCCGAAGGAGATCTCAAGGGTTCGCTCGGCATCGAGAGCGACGGCGGCAAGATCGCGCTCAAGCTCGTTGCATCAGGTGCCTCGATCCGCCGCGATACGCTGGCGATCGTCAAGCCGGTTATCGACCTCACGGTCAGCGATCTCAGCGCCCTTGCTGCAAACGGCACGATCCGCGCCGAAGAGCTGGCTGCCGGAGAAAACAGGCTCGCCGGCCTTTCGCTCGATTTCACCAAGCAGCAGAACCGAACCGATTTCGATCTTAACGCCGCCTATGACGGCAATCCGGTGCTGGCCGCCGGCAATGTCCAGGCATCAGGCGGCACGATCGCGGTAAACCTTGACCGCTTCTCGGCCAGCCCCCGCAACATCCCGGTCGAGCTTGCCGCACCAACTGAGGTCACGATCGGCGGCGGCACCGCCAGTCTGGACGGACTGACGCTGAAAACAGGCACCGGTTCGGTGAGCGTCACCGGCTCCGCCGGCGAGACGCTGAAGCTGAATGCCGACATCCACGAACTGCCGGCAGCGCTGGCCAATGGTTTCGTGCCGAACCTTTCGGCCGGCGGCACAATCTCGGGAACGATTGCCGTGACGGGAACGCCGGCAGCACCCATCGCCGATTTCAAACTCGACTGGAAGGATGCGACGACCGGGCAGCTTAAGGGCGCGGGCCTGGGACCGCTCGGCATCAACGCCAACGGCAAATTTGCCGAGAGGAAGCTCGATTTCGACACGACAATCGCCGGTGCCGACAGCCTGTTGCTCAAGGCCCGCGGCAACGTCACTCTCGCTGATCCGACGGCGCCGGTGCTCGATATCGACGCCGATATCCTCAACCTGCCGGCGCAGGTCGCCAATGGTTTTGTTTCCGATCTCGCCGCCGAAGGCACGATCACGGGAAAGGTGACCGCCGCCGGTTCGCTTAAGGCCCCAACCGCCAATTTCGACCTCGCCTGGAAAAGCGCTGCGACGCGCCACACCAAGCGCGCCGGCCTCGCGGCTCTTGATGTGACCGCGTCCGGCAAATTCGCCGACAACAAACTCGATTTCGACGCCGCAGCCATCGGCGCCGACAGACTCTCGCTCAAGGCAAACGGCAACGTGGATATCGCCGGGACGACGATCGGTAACGTCAAGGTCGGCGCAACACTGGACAATATCCCCGCAGCGATTGCCAACGGCTTCGTTCCCGATCTCGCAGCGGAAGGCGCAATCTCCGGAACCGTCGCGGCCAGCGGGTCGCTTGCAGCCCCGGCCGCCGATTTCGATCTCCATTGGCAAAACGCCGCGACGAGCCACACGAAACGGGCCGGCCTTGCCGGTCTTGGCCTCACCGCGTCCGGAAAGTTCGCCGACAACAAGCTTGATTTCGACGTCGCAGTTGCCGGCGCAGACAGCCTCTCGCTGAAGGCGAACGGCAATGTCGCCGTTACCGGCACGACGATCGGCACCGTCGCGGCCGATGCGACGCTGTCAAATATTCCGGCAAGCCTGGCAAACAGCTTCGTCACCGAACTCGCCGCCGAAGGCACGGTCTCGGGGAGGGTCTCGGCTGCGGGCTCGCTTTCGGCCCCCACCGTCAATTTCGACCTCAATTGGAAAGACGCTGCGACGAGCCACACGAAGCGTGCCGGCCTTGCCGCTCTCACCGTTACCGCATCGGGGAAATTTGCCGATAACAAGCTTGATTTCAACGCGGCGGCCGGTGGCGACCAAGGTCTCTCATTGAAGGCCATGGGCAATGTCGCTCTCGCCGGTACGGCAATCGACAGCGTGAAGGTCGATGCCGAAATCGTCAAACTCCCCGCCGCCCTCGCCAATGCCTTCGTCCCCGATCTGGCGGCCGGCGGCATGATATCCGGCACGCTTTCGGCAGCCGGAACACCCGCTGCACCCAAGGCAGATTTCAAGCTCGACTGGGCAGACGCCGCGACCAGTCACACCAGAAGCGCGCATCTTTCCGGCCTCGCGCTTGCCGCATCGGGACACCTCGCCGACAACAAGCTCGACTTCAACGCCAATCTCGGCGGCAAGGACGGCGTGTCGCTGAATGCCGCGGGCAATGTGGCGATATCGGGCACTTCGATCCGCAACATTGACGTCAAAGCCGATCTTGCCAATCTACCCGCGAGCCTTGCCAACGGCTTCGTTGCCGGTCTTGCCGCGGAGGGGACGGTATCAGGAACGGCATCCGCCTCAGGATCGCTGCCCAAGCCCGCCGTCGATTTCAAGCTCGATTGGAAGAACGCCGCCACCGCCCAGACCAGGAGCAGCGGCTTGTCGGGCCTGAGTGCCACGGCCTCCGGCAAGTTCGCCGATGGCAGGGTCGACTTCGATGCCAGCCTTGCCGGCAAGGACGGCATGTTGGCCAAGGCGGCGGGTGGCGCGACGATCGCGGGAACGGCCATACGCGACCTTTCGATCAATGCCGATATTCCGGCGCTGCCGGCAAATATCGCCAATGCCTTTGTTCCCGGCCTCGGTGCCGAAGGCACTCTGTCGGCAAGCGCCCAGACATCGGGAACGCCGGCAGACCCGATCGTCGATTTCAAGCTGAACTGGAAAGATGCCGCGACCAGCCACACCAAGGCCGCCGGCCTCTCCCGCCTTGCTTTGGCGGCGACGGGAAAATATGCCGGCGACCGACTGGATTTCGATGCCGACCTCAGCGGCAGTGGCGGCATTTCGGTGAAAGCCGCCGGCAATCTTTCCATTGCAGGCACAACGATCCGATCGATCGACGTCACCGCGAACGCTGCCAATGTTCCGGCCGCCATCGCCAACGGCTTTGTTCCGGGCATCGGAGCCGAAGGCACGATCACGGCGACGGCCAAGGCGACGGGCGCGCTTTCCTCACCCGCCGTCGATTTCAAGGTCGATTGGAAGAATGCCGCGACGAGCCAGACGAAAGGCGCCGGTCTTTCGCCATTCAGCATCGGGGCATCCGGCAAGCTTGCCGATAACAGGCTGACAGTCGACACCAACCTTGCCGGTGATGCCGGCATGTCGCTGAAAGGCGGCGGTAGCGTCGTGATGTCAGGCAGCCGCGCCATCGACATGCGCTTCAACGGCAATGTTCCCTTCGCCGTGCTTGGCGCCCCGCTCGCACAGCAGGGCTTTGTCGCCGACGGCGTCGCCAGCGTCGATCTTAAGATTGGCGGAACGGCCGCGGCACCCGTCATCAACGGCACTGTCTCGACATCAGCCGCGAAGCTCGTCGACGTCAGGCGCAATCTTGCCGTCAACAATCTCGCAGCCACCGTCACCTTCAATGGCAACCAGGCCGTCATCTCGCGCCTCAGCGGCAATCTTGGCGGCGGCGGCACGATTTCGGCAAGCGGCACCATTGGCATTCAGCCGGCCGGCGGATTTCCCGCCGACATTTCGATCAAGCTCGACAAGGCCGTCTATGTCGACGGAACGCTTGTTGTCTCGACTGTCAACGGAACGGTGGGCCTGCGCGGGCCGATCATGAGCGCGACGCTGAGCGGCAAGCTCCGGCTGGACAAGACCTCGATCACCGTCCCGGAGAGATTGCCGACCTCGCTCCGCGAAATCGACATCCGGCATAAGAATGCACCGCGAGCGGTGCTGGCGCAGCTGCGCGATGACGGCGAGCGAAAGCCGGGCGAGAAGTCCTCCGTTATCACGCTCGAGCTCGAAATCGATGCGCCCTCGCAGATCTTCGCGCGCGGCCGCGGCATCGATGCCGAGCTCGGAGGTCTCGTGACGATCCGCGGAACGGCGGCAGCACCCATCGTCACCGGCGGCTTTACCATGCGCCGCGGCCGGCTGACCATTCTCAACCGCCGTCTGAACTTCTCCGACAAAAGCAGGATCACCTTTGCCGGCGACCTGACGCCGGCGCTCGACATGGAAGCGACCTCTACCTCCGGCACGACGACCCTGACGGTCGATGTCTCAGGCCTTGCCACCGATCCCTCGATCACCTTTTCCTCCTCGCCCCAGCTGCCGCAGGACGAGGTGCTGGCGCAGTTGATCTTCGGCCAGTCGATGTCCAAGCTCTCGCCGGTACAGATCGCCCAGCTCGCGGACGCCGTCAGCCAGCTGGCCGGCAACCGCTCCACCTCGCTCTTCGAGGGCCTGCGCAACCAGCTCGGCGTCGACGATTTCGACGTCAGCACCGACGAGAAGGGCCAGACGAGTGTCAGCGTCGGCCGCTACCTCAACGACCGTACCTATTTCGAACTGCAGCAGGGCGGCTCGGCCGGCGCCAAGGCAATCATCAATCTCGATGTCGGCCGCGGCGTCAAATTGCGGGGAGCCGCCGGCGGTAACGGCGCCGGCGAAGCAGGCATCGTCTATGAACGGGAATATTAAGCCGGCTAAATCAGGAGCAGAACGCAGCGGATGGCGGTTCGGTTCGGACCTGAGGTCTGAGGTCTGCCACTCACCCTAACCATATCCCCGCTTGCGGTCGCTTGCGGGGCGAGGGGACGTGCCAAATGCAACGTCGAGGTTGGAGCGGAGGTGCCGGCCGGCGGTGAGGGGCTAGTTCCGCAGATCATGCCCTAGAAACCTGTCTTGCTCGTTTTGAGAAGAATGTTGGTCTCGGTCGAATTGATGCCGTTGATCAATCTGATTCGACGCAGCGTCTCGTCAAAGGCGGCGAGATCGCGGTCCTCCAGCTCGGCGACGAAATCCCATTTGCCGTTGGTGCTGTGAAGCGCACGTACCTGTGGCAGGCCCCTGAGCTGATCGGCTACCCGGTCGGCGAGCTTGCCGAGCACCTCGATCATGACGATGGCGCGCACGCCGGCGGATCGCGTCTCGTGACTGGTACGGATGGTGAAGCCGACGATGGTGCCGCTGGCGACCAGCCGGTCGATTCGGGCGGCGACCGTTGCCCGCGATGCACCGGTCATTGCCGCGAGCGAGGAGACGGAGGTGCGAGCATTGTGGCGAAGCGCACTCAGAAGTTCGGTATCGAGATCGTCCACGTCGAACACTTTGTCAAAATAGCTTTATCAATCTGCGCAATCATAGTTCATTTCTGGCACTTTTCCATCTTTTTGCCGCCAGCCCTTTATTCCACTATCGGCCGAAACAGGCCTCCACACGGAACCCTCGAATGAACGTCCAATCGCGATCTGTCACCCTCATCGGCGCACCCTTGGAAGAAGGCTCCGGCCGGAGAGGCGCTGCCATGGGTCCCGCGGCGCTGCGGATTGCCGGCGTCGACCAGACGCTGATCGATCTCGGCCACGACGTCGCCGATATCGGCGATCTCTCCATCGTGCCCGCGATGGATCTGCCGGATCATCCGAAAGCCCACAATCTGAGGATCGTCGGCGCCTTTACGCGCGCATTGGAAAGCAGCGTCTATGACGTCGCCGCCGCTGGCCGCTTTCCGCTGATTCTCGGCGGCGATCACAGCCTGTCGATGGGCAGCGTCTCCGGCATGGCGCGTTATGCCGCCAGCAAGGAGCGCCCGCTCTTCGTGCTCTGGCTCGATGCCCATGCCGATTTCAACTCTCCGGCCACGTCGCCCTCCGGCAATATTCACGGCATGCCCGTTGCCTTTTTCTGCGGCGAGGCGGAGTTCGCCGAAATCCTCCCGAAGGACCGGCCCTTCGTCGACCCGAAGAATGTTTTCCAGGTCGGTATCCGTTCGGTCGATGCGCGCGAGCGCGAGGAAATCCATGAACACGGCGTCAATGTCTTCGATATGCGCGCGATCGACGAGCAGGGCATCGGCGCGATCATGCGCGAGATTCTCGCTGTTGTCGCCAAGGCCGACGGGCTGCTGCATGTCAGCCTCGATCTCGATTTCCTCGATCCCGACATCGCCCCCGGCGTCGGCACGACGGTGCCTGGCGGCGCGACCTTTCGCGAGGCGCATCTTGTCATGGAAATGCTTTCGGACAGCGGCCTCGTCTCGTCACTCGATCTCGTCGAGCTCAATCCGTTTCTCGATGATCGCGGCAAGAGCGCTCGCATCCTGGTGGAACTGACGGCAAGCCTGTTCGGCCGCCGCATCTTCGATCGTCCGACACGTGCCGCATAGACAAGGCTGAGGGAGAAGCGCCATGAACACTTCGGAAAAACTGATCGCAACGGAACAGCGGCTCGGCGCCAACAACTATAAGCCGCTCGACGTGGTGCTGACGCGTGGCGAAGGCGTGTATGTCTGGGATACCGACGGCAATCGTTATCTCGATTGCCTCTCGGCCTATTCTGCCGTCAACCAGGGCCATTGCCACCCGAAGATTCTCGCCGCCATGGTCGAACAGGCGGGCAGGCTGACGCTCACATCCCGCGCTTTCCGCAATGATCAGCTCGCCCATCTCTACGAGGAGCTTGCCGCACTGACGGGCTCGCACAAGATCCTGCCGATGAATTCCGGCGCCGAGGCGGTGGAGACCGCCATCAAGGCTGTGCGCAAATGGGGATACGAGGTCAAGGGCGTGCCTGAAGGCAAGGCGGAGATCATCGTCTGCGCCGACAATTTCCATGGCCGCACGCTGAGCATCATCAGTTTCTCCACAGATCCCGACGCCCGCACCGGCTTCGGCCCCTACACGCCGGGCTTCCGCATCATTCCCTTCGGCGATGCCGAGGCATTCGAGGCCGCGATCAACGGCAATACCGTTGCAGCCCTGATCGAGCCGATTCAGGGCGAAGCCGGCGTCATCATCCCGCCGGCCGGTTACTTTACCCGTATCCGGGAACTCTGCACTGATAACAACGTCACTCTGATCCTCGATGAGATCCAGACCGGCCTCGGCCGCACCGGCAAGCTGCTGGCCGAGGAGCACGAAGGCATCGAGGCCGATGTGACGCTGATCGGCAAGGCGCTTTCCGGCGGCTTCTATCCCGTATCCGCCGTCCTTTCGAATTCCGAGGTGCTGGGCGTGCTGAAGCCCGGCCAGCACGGCTCGACCTTCGGCGGCAATCCGCTCGCCTGCGCGGTGGCGCGCACGGCCCTCAAGGTGCTCGTCGAGGAAGGCATGATCGAGAATGCCGCCGCGATGGGCGATTATTTCATCGAAGGCTTGAGGTCGATCCGCTCCAACATCGTCAGGGAGGTGCGCGGTCGCGGCCTGATGATGGCGATCGAGCTGGAGCCCGAAGCCGGCGGCGCGCGGCAATATTGCCATGCACTGAAGGAGCGCGGCCTTCTCGCCAAGGACACCCATGACCACACGATTCGCCTCGCTCCGCCGCTTGTTATAACGAGGGAGCAGGTCGATTGGGCCGTCTCGCAGATCGAAAAGACGATCGGTTGAAGTAGATCGAGGCGGAAAAGCTTCACACTCCCGTTCCCGATTTAGATTTGGGCAACACTCTTCCGTTAATGTCGTCGCTAACCGCAACGATGCTTTGCTAAGTGCAAGTCATCGCGTGGTGTGAAGGCAAAGCTCGTCGGCGCCAATGGTGGCGCACCCGCTTCTGCTTTGGCTTACGACAGTTGGGAAGAATTCTAATGGCCACGATCAATTCCACTAGCTTCAGCGGCGATACGCTCGAGATCATTGCCTTCCGCCTGCATGATCAGGAATTTTGCGTCAAGACCACGACCATTCGCGAAATCCGCGGCTGGGCGCCTTCGACCCCGATCCCGCATTCGCCGGCCGATGTCATCGGCGTCATGAACCTGCGCGGTTCGGTCATCCCGATCATCGATCTCGCCTATAAGCTCGGCATGAAGAGCACCGTTGCCAACGAACGCAGCGCCATCGTGGTCGCTGAAGTTCACAGCATGGTCATCGGCATGCTCGTCGACCGCGTCTCAGATATTCTCACCATCTCGTCCAGCCAGGTCCAGCCGGTGCCTGAGGTGACCGCCTCCTTCGACCGCGCTTTCTGCGAGGGCATCATCGCTTCGGAAAACGGCATGATCTGCTTCCTGAACCTCGCCAAGATGTTCAAGGAAAACGAGACGGATGAACTGGCTGCCTGATCTGCCAGAACAATTGGATATCGAAAAACCGCCGTTCTCGGCGGTTTTTTATTGTTCGTCACAGGTAATTTAGGCCTACAGCGGTCGGTCTCGTCGGCGGGACCGGTCAACCGTTTGAGGAAATCGCCGCGCAAGCTGCGATAGAGCGCGCCGCCGCGGAAACCGGGCGGCGCAATTCGACCGCTCACCCGAAGAGGGCGAAAGTCGCCTTCAGCGTAACCCAGACACCCCAGAGCAGCGGAATGCCGACGACGGCCCAGGCCAGCTTCGCCTTGGCGTCCAGCCCGCCGGTGCCGATGCCGAAGGAGCCGGTCGGCCCGGCATTGACGGCCGCAGACTTCGCCTGCAGCGCCGCGACCTCGTCATCCCTCATGAACCAGTTGTCCGGAAGCGGCCTGACCAGCGCATTGGCGATGAGACCGAGCGCCAGCATGCCGGCAAGGATATACATGGTGCCGGTATAGAGGGCCGGACCAGGGGCAACGCCGGCGGCGATCTGAGCCTCGCGGATATAATTGACCACGACGGGGCCGACGATCCCCGCCGTTGCCCAGGCAGTCAGCAGCCGGCCGTGAATGGCGCCGACGAACTGCGTACCGAAGATATCGGCAAGGTAGGCCGGGATGGTGGAGAAGCCGCCGCCATACATCGACAGGATGATGCCGAAGGAAAGAACGAACAGCGCCTTGTTGCCCATGCCGGCGAAGGTGGGCGCCAGCGCATAAAGCGCAATGCCGATGAGGAAGAAGCAATAATAGGTGTTCTTCCGGCCGATCTTGTCGGACAATGACGCCCAGAAGAACCGTCCGCCGATATTGAAGAGCGACAGCAAACCGGCAAAACCGGCAGCGATCGTGGCGATCGATGCCTTCTGCCCTGCATCGAGTTGAGCGAAGCCGACATCAGGCAGGCCGATCAGCGAGCCGGCGAAGATTTCCTGCAGCATCGGCGAGGCCATGCCGAGAACGCCGATTCCGGCCGAAACATTGAGGCAGAGCACGGCCCAGATCAGCCAAAACTGCTTGGTCTTGTGGGCGTCGCGCAGATGCACGTGTCTGGTGGTGATCATCGTGCTCTTGGCCGCGGGCGGCGTCCAGCCTTCCGGCCGCCAGCCGGCCGGCGGGATGCGATAGCCGAAGGCGCCGCCCGTCATGAAGACGAAATAGATCGCCGCCATAACGATGAAAGTCTGCCAGACGCCGACCGATGTATCGGTCTTGAAGGTGTTCATCAGCAGGTTGGCAAGCGGAGCGCCGATCATTGCGCCGCCGCCGAAGCCCATGATCGCCATGCCGGTTGCCATGCCGCGCCGGTCGGGAAACCACTTAATCAGCGTCGAGACCGGCGAGATATAGCCGAGGCCGAGACCAATGCCGCCGATGACGCCGGCACCGAGCCACATCAACCAGAGCTGATGGGTAAGGACGCCGACGGCGGCAAGCACGATGCCGCCGCACCAGCAGCAGGCGGAAACGACACCCGCCTTGCGCGGGCCGGCCCGCTCCAGCCAACCGCCCCAGATGGCGGCCGACGAGCCGAGCAGAACGAAGAACAGCGTATAGATCCAGCCGAGATCGGCAATGCGCCAGTCGCAGGTGGTGGTGAAGAGCGCCGAGGCGAGGGTCAGATCGGGGCAGGCGGTCGAGGCCGTGATCCCGAGCGACTTGGAAAGCGGCAGCCAGAACACGCTGAAACCATAGGCCATGCCGATGCAGAGATGGATGGCAAGTGCGGCCGGCGGCACCAGCCACCTGTTGAAACCGGGCCTTGCGATGATCCTTTCGCGATCGAGCAGGCCTGAGCCCGCCATCGCTCCGTCAGTACGTGTTCCCGCTGCAGTCATGAACAACTCCTCCTTGTTTCAGACCTTGCTGTGATTGTAGCGTCGCCCATTTTCAAGCGCGCAAAGGACGCCGTAACACTTCCAACTTCTTGTTTTTTAAATCGATTAGATTTCGACGTATGCAGTAGCGCATGCGCAGGCAACTTGCTGCTGCCTCGCCTCCGCAGACGCCACTTTGAATTACCGGACCTGGTTTGCCTCCGCCTCCGGCTTGCGGATCATGGGAGCGGCCTGAAGCACCAGTGCATCCAGACCGTTCTCCTCTTTATCGAGAATTTCAAACAATTGCCGCCGCATGCGCGGCTCCCAGAATTTATTGATGTGCGTGGCGACGCCTTGCGCGGCCTCATTTTGCGGCTGGCTTTTGAAAAAGGTGGCGATCTGATTTGCCATATAGACAAGCTTGGTTTTGGTATCATGCGACATCGGCGATACTTCCGGGCGAGATGCGGTGCGGGTGTGTGAAAATCTCGAAATCTTCGCCGCGCACCAGCGCGACGAGCGTCATGCCGGCCGCTTCGGCCGTGCGGATGGCAAGGGCCGTCGGCGCTGAAATGGCGATGAGCGCGGGGCTGCCGAGGATCGCCGCCTTCTGCACCATTTCGACCGACAGCCGGCTGGTGACGACGACCGCGCCGTTTCCGCCGCTTTCGCCGGCGCGGATGACGGCGCCGCAGAGTTTGTCCAGAGCGTTGTGGCGGCCGACATCTTCGCGAACCGCAATCAGCCCACTGCCGGGAAGATAGAATCCAGCGCCATGTACGGCCCGCGTCTCCCGATGCAGCGGCTGCGCCTCGTTCAGAAGCGAAACAGCCCGAACGATATCCGCATGAGACAGCGCCAACGGCGATGTCGAGACATCGGGCACCGGCCGCACCGCCTGTTCGATCGATTCGATGCCGCAGAGCCCACATCCGACCGGTCCGGCCATGCTGCGGCGGCGCGCCCGCAGCCGATCGGCGACGTCGTCGGCAAGGCTGACCTGCACGTCGATGCCCTGCCCGCTCTCGACGATCTCGATGGCGGATATCTCCGCCGGCCTGGCGATAATTCCTTCCGTCAGGCTGAAGCCGACGGCGAAATCCTCAAGATCCGCGGGTGTCGCCATCATCACCGCATGCGAACTGCCGCCATAGGAAAAGGCGATCGGCACTTCCTCAGGCACGATGCGCGAACCGCTGTGCATGACGCCGTTGCGGCGGGCGGTTTCGGGAGCACGGGCGGTGGCGGGGAAAGTCATCGCAGACGCCTCCTCTTCTCCTCGAGGGGAGAAGGAAGGATCTCGCCGACAACGCCAAATCGCCCCGGCATCTTCACTCCGCCGCTTCGAGCTTGCCGGCGATGCGGCGCGATTGCCGTGCCTGCTCGTCATATTCGAGCTGCCAGTCGCTCGGCCCGTTCGACGGCGAGACCTGCACCGCCGTCACCTTATATTCCGGGCAGTTGGTCGCCCAGTCGGAAAAGTCGGTGGTGATGACGTTGGCCTGCGTATTGGGGTGATGGAAGGTCGTATAGACGACGCCCGGCGCGACACGGTCGGTGATCAGCGCCCGGAGCGTGGTGTCGCCGGAGCGGCTGGCGAGCTTCACCCAGTCGCCATCACGGACGCCGCGCTGTTCGGCATCGTGCGGATGGATCTCCAGGCGGTCTTCCGCGTGCCAGACGACGTTCTCGGTCCGTCGTGTCTGCGCTCCGACATTATACTGGCTGAGGATGCGGCCGGTGGTGAGCAGCAGCGGGAAGCGCGGGCCGGTGCGCTCGTCGGTCGCCACATATTCGGTGCGGATGAACTTCCCCTTGCCGCGGACGAAACCGTTGACATGCATGATCGGCGAACCGAGCGGGTTCTTCTCGTTGCAGGGCCACTGCACCGAACCCATCTTTTCGAGGTAATCGTAGGAAACAAGCGCGAAACTCGGCGTCGTCGCGGCAATCTCGTCCATGATCTCCGACGGATGGGCATAATTCCAGTCGAGCCCCATGGTCTGGGCAAGCTTCTGCGTCACCTCCCAGTCACCATAGCCATTGCGTGGCGTCATCAACTTGCGCACACGGTTGATGCGCCGCTCGGCATTGGTGAATGTGCCGTCCTTCTCGAGGAAGGTCGAGCCCGGCAGGAAAACATGGGCGTAGTTGGCGGTTTCGTTGAGGAACAGGTCCTGCACGACGACGCATTCCATCGCCGCAAGCCCGGCCGCGACATGTTTCGTATCCGGATCGGATTGCAGGATGTCCTCGCCCTGGACGTAAAGCCCTTTGAACGAGCCGTCGACCGCCGCATCGAGCATATTCGGAATGCGAAGGCCCGGCTCGTCGCTAAGCTTCACGCCCCAGAGCTTTTCGAAGATATCACGCGTCGCATCGTCGGAAATATGCCGGTAGCCGGGCAGCTCGTGCGGGAAGGAACCCATGTCGCAGGAGCCCTGCACATTGTTCTGGCCGCGCAGCGGATTTACGCCGACACCGGGACGGCCGATATTGCCGGTCGCCATCGCCAGATTGGCGATCGCAATGACCGTGGTCGAACCCTGGCTGTGTTCGGTGACACCGAGACCGTAATAGATCGCACCGTTGCCGCCCTTGGCGTAGAGCCTTGCCGCGCCGCGTAGATCCGCCGCCGGCACGCCGGTGAAAACCTCCGTCGCTTCGGGACCATGCTGCGGCTCGGCGACGAAAGCCGCCCAGTCCTCGAATTCCGACCAGTCGCAGCGCTCGCGGATGAATGTCTCGTCATAGAGCCCTTCGGTGACGATCACATGCGCCAGCGCCGTCATCACCGCGACATTGGTGCCCGGCTTCAGCGGCAGGTGGTAGGAAGCCTCGACATGGGGTGACCGGACGATATCGGTGCGGCGCGGATCGATGACGATGAGCTTCGCCCCCTGGCGCAGTCGCTTCTTCAGCCGCGAGCCGAACACCGGATGACCGTCCGTCGGGTTGGCGCCGATGATGACGACGACATCGGATTGTTCGACGCTGTCGAAATTCTGCGTTCCGGCCGAGGTCCCGAATGTCTGGCCGAGACCGTAGCCGGTCGGCGAATGGCAGACACGGGCGCAGGTATCGACGTTGTTGTTGCCGAAACCGGCGCGGACCAGCTTCTGCACCAGATAGGTTTCCTCATTGGTGCAGCGTGAGGAGGTGATGCCGCCGATCGCGTCGCGGCCATATTGATATTGGATCCGGCGGAACTCCGACGCCACATGGGCGAAGGCCTCGTCCCAGCTCACCTCCCGCCAGGGATCACTGACCTTTTCGCGGATCATCGGGTTGAGGATGCGGTCCTTGTGAGTGGAATAACCGTAGGCGAAGCGGCCCTTGACGCAGGAATGGCCGCGATTGGCCTGTCCCTCCTTCCACGGCACCATGCGCACCAGTTCCTCGCCGCGCATCTCCGCCTTGAAGGAGCAGCCGACGCCGCAATAGGCGCAGGTGGTGACGGCCGAATGCTCCGGCTGGCCGATCTCGATCACCGATTTCTCCGTCAGCGTCGCCGTCGGACAGGCCTGGACACAGGCGCCGCAGGAAACGCATTCGGAATCCATGAAATTCTCATGCATGCCGGGTGACACGCGGGAGCCGAAACCGCGCCCCTCGATCGTCAGCGCAAAAGTGCCCTGCACTTCCTCGCAGGCGCGCACGCAAAGCGAACAGACGATGCATTTGGAGGGATCGTAGGTGAAATAGGGATTGGACTCGTCCTTCGGCATCCATTTCAGATTGATGTCGCCGTTGCTGCGCGCCTTGACGTGATTGTCGCCCTCATAGCCGTAGCGCACGTCACGCAGGCCGACAGCGCCTGCCATGTCCTGCAACTGGCAATCGCCATTGGCAGCGCAGGTGAGACAGTCGAGCGGATGATCGGAAATGTAGAGCTCCATCACGCCGCGGCGGATATCCTTCAATCGTCCCGTCTGCGTGTGCACCACCATGTTTGCCGCAACCGGCGTCGTGCAGGAGGCCGGCGTGCCAGGGCGGCCCTCGATCTCGACGAGACAGAGCCGGCAAGAGCCGAAGGCATCAACCATGTCGGTGGCGCAGAGCTTCGGCACCTCGATGCCGGCTTCCATTGAGGCGCGCATGATGGAGGTGCCTTCCGGCACGCTGATCTGCTGCCCATCAATGGTGAGCGTCACCATGGTTTTGGATTTCGAAGCGGGAGTGCCGTAGTCGATTTCATGGATGAGAGACATGGTTGGCCTCCTGTAGGGAAATGGGATTGCGCAGGTCACGGCATGCGGCTGCAGCTTGAAAGATCATCACTCGGCAGCCTCCACGACGGGTGCCGGCACAAAATCTTCCGGGAAATGCGTCATGGCGCTCATCACGGGATAGGGCGTGAAGCCGCCAAGCGCGCAGAGCGACCCGAATTTCATGGTATTGCAGAGATCGCCAAGCAATATTCGGTTCTCCTCCGGCTCGATGCCGCGCGCGATCTTGTCGACCGTTTCGACGCCGCGCGTCGAACCGATGCGGCAGGGCGTGCACTTGCCGCAGCTTTCGACGGCGCAGAATTCCATGGCGAAACGCGCCTGCTTCAGCATGTCGGCCGTGTCGTCGAAGACGACAATGCCGGCGTGGCCGATGAGCCCGTCCTTGGCGGCAAAGGATTCGTAGTCGAAAGGCGTATCGAACAGCGCCCGCGGGAAATAGGCGCCGAGTGGTCCGCCGACCTGAACCGCCTTGATCGGTCGGCCGCTCCTCGTGCCTCCGCCGATCCTGTCGACGATCTCGCCGAGCGAAAGACCGAAGGCGGTCTCATAGAGGCCGCCATATCTGACATTGCCGGCAATCTGCAGCGGGATGGTGCCGCGCGAGCGGCCCATGCCGAAATCGCGGTAGAAGGCGGCGCCCTTGTCCATGATGACGGGTACCGATGCGAGCGAGATCACATTGTTGATGACCGTCGGACAGTCGAACAGGCCCTTATGCGCCGGCAGCGGCGGTTTGGCACGCACAATGCCACGCTTGCCCTCGAGACTGTTCAAGAGGGCCGTTTCCTCGCCGCAGACATAAGCGCCGGCGCCGGTGCGCACCTCGATATCGAAGGCGCGGCCCGAGCCAAGCACCGACGGGCCGAGAATGCCGGCCTGCCGGGCGATGCCGATCGCCTCGCTCATCACCGCGATCGCATGAGGATATTCCGAACGGGTGTAGACGAACCCCTTCGTGGCGCCGGTCGCAAGCCCCGCAATCGCCATGCCCTCGATCAGCACGAAGGGATCGCCCTCCATGATCATCCTGTCGGCAAAGGTGCCGCTATCGCCCTCATCGGCATTGCAGACGATATATTTGCGTTCGCCGCTGGCATCGAGAACGGTCTTCCACTTGATGCCGGTGGGAAAGCCGGCACCGCCGCGTCCGCGCAGGCCGGAATCCGTGACTTCCTTGACGATTTCGACAGGCGTCATCGAAACAGCCCGACGAAGGCCGGCAAGGCCGCCATGCGCCTCATAATCGCCAAGCGAAAGCGGGTCGGTGATGCCGCAGCGGGCGAAGGTCAGGCGGGTCTGTTCCTTCAGGAACGGGAGGTCTTCAACCTCCCCGAGACAGAGCGGATGATCGCCGCCATTGACGATGCCGGCATCGAAAAGACCGGACACATCCTTGGCCTTCACCGGTCCGTAGCCGACGCGCTTGCCGGCAAGCTCGACCTCGACCAGCGGCTCCAGCCAGAACATTCCGCGCGAGCCGTTGCGCACGATCTCGGCATCGAGGCCGCGGGCGACGATCTCCTGGGAAATCGTCTTTGCCACCTTTTCGGCCCCGAGCGCCAGCGCAGCGGCATCGCGCGGAACATATATCTTGACTGTCATCGGCGCGCCTCCGCAACGAGCTCCGTCGCCAGTTGATCGTCGAGCCGGCCATAAACCTCGCCGTCGAGCATTGCCGACGGGGCGCAGGCGCAGAGCCCGAGGCAATAGACCGCCTCCAGCGTCACGCTGCCGTCGAGCGTCGTCTGGTGAAAATCGATGCCGAGCAGCGCCTTGATGCGCTCAGCCAGCGCGTCGCCGCCCATCGACTGACAGGCCTCGGCGCGACAGAGCTTCAGCACATGCCGCCCGGCGGGGTGATCGCGATAATCGTGATAAAAGGTCATCACCCCATGCACTTCGGCGCGCGAGAGGTTCAGTTCCTCCGCGATCACGGGCAGGGCTTGCTGCGGCACATAGCCGAATTCCTGCTGAACTTGATGAAGAATGGGAAGCAGCGGCCCTTCAAGGGAGCGAAGGTCGGCGACAATGGAACGCGTGCGCGCTGCGATATCGCCTTCGGCGATATGAATGGTCATAAGGCAGCCCTCCCAGCCGCTTGCGTTGCGGAATGGCGCTCTCCACCGGCATGAGGCCATCCCCTCATGCAGCATCTCAGGGAAGCCGGCGACGATCAATAAAGCTATCTCGTGGATTGATAGGTTTTTTCTATCAGAGCTCTTCATCCCGCACGAGCACGCGCGCTTCATGCAGCAAGGCCGAAACGAGCGGCGTGAAGGGTTCGCGATAGGGCGCGACGAGGCCGACCAGATGGTGGGCCTCCGGCTCGACGATCGGAATCATGCGAATTTCTATTGGGAATCCGAATGATTTCGCGACGTTGCGCGGCATGATGCTTGCCCAGCGCCCGGTTCTGACATGCGAGAACAGCACGATCATCGAGTTGGATTCGAGAGTTGGATGTACGGTCGCGCCCGCTTCCGTCAGGTGCCGGTTGATGATGCGTCGGTTCTGCATGTCGGCGGTCAATAGACAAAGCCGAAGATCGCCGACCTCCTTCCAGGTCACGTTGTCGCGATCGGACAGCGGGCTGCCCGCAGCCGTGATCAGGTGATAGCGCTCGGCGTAGAGGGGAACACTGGTGACACGTCCGAGCGGCTCATTTTCAAGATAGGTGATACCGGCATCGATCTCGAGATTTTCGAGCATGCTCAGCACCTGCAGCGAGTTCCGCGAGACAATCGAGAAGGTCACTCCCGGATGTCGTTCCTGAAAGGGCGTGGTGATGCGCGAAAGCATGGCGAGCGCGGTCGGAATGGCAGCGAGGCGGATGTGGCCGGAAAGACCACGGCGGGCGGCGCGCATCTCTTCCCGCATGGTGCGGGCATCGCCGACGATGCGCCGCGCCCATTCAAGCACGCGCTGCCCCTCCGGCGTCAGCCCCTGAAACCGCGAGCCGCGCTGCACCAGCATGACACCAAGCTGATCTTCAAGCTGCCGGATGGCGGCCGAAAGTGTCGGCTGGGAAATCCCGCACTCCTCCGCGGCGCGGCCGAAATGCTTTTCGTTGGCAAGGGCGATGAAAAATTCCAGCTTGTCGATCATCCGGTCTCCCGATCCGGCGCGAAATCATCCGGATCGGCCTATCTTCGACGCAGCAACCGTGCTCCGCAAGGGCGGGTACTAATTGTTTTCTGCAGCCGGAAAAAGATCGAACAGCGATTCAAGGAAGGCAAGCACGCTCGTATTGCCGATACGGTAATAGACCAGCCTGCCCTGACGGCGCGTATTGACGAGACCTTCTAGCCTCAAACGCGCGAGCTGCTGCGAGACCATTGCCTGCTGAATGCCGAGGATGCTCTCGATTTCACCGACCGTCCGCTCCTCACTCGCGAGTATGCAAAGAATCAGAAGTCGGGTCTGGTGCGCCAGTGCCTTCAGCAGATCGCTCGCCTCACGAGCGTTTCCAGCGAGTTTGTGCAGTTCCTGACCGGACATTCCCGGCTCGGGCTTGGGCAATGGCATTCGACATCTCGGAAGGGAAGCGAAAAGGCAGATCAGCATAATAGCATATTCGCACACGCGAATTTGCCAAAAGTGATGAAATGTCAAAAAAGGTCTAACTAAATCAGCAGATAAGCTGGCCGCCATTGATCTCGAGGATCTGGCCGGTAATGTAGCCGGAGAGGGAGGGTGCCGCCAGGAACAGATAGGCCGGAGCGCAGTCCTCCGCTGTGCCCAGCCGCTGCAAGGGAATAGACTTTTTCGTCTGCTCCAGCTTTTCGCGGGAGGAATAGCGCTCATGGAAATCCGTCTCGATCGTTCCGGGCGAGACACAATTGACGCGGATACCATCCGGCGCGAGCTCGCGGGCAAGCGCCTTGGAATAGGTGGAAACGAAAGCTTTCGAAGCGGAATAGATCGAAGAACCGGGACTGCCGCCGGTCAGCGCGGAAATTGAAACGGTGTTGACGATGGCAGCGCCTTCCGCCGCCTTTAATGCCGGCAGCAGCGCACGCGTCAGCGCCACCACCGACGTCTGGTTCAAACGCACGATCGCCTCATAATCTGCGTCGGTCAGTGTGGCAGCCGGAAAACGGCCGAGCATGGTGCCGGCGTTGTTGACGAGCACATGTACCTTGTCGAAAAAGGCAAGCGCATTTTCGGCAAATTGCGCAGCGCCGCCAGCGGCGGTGAAATCGGCGTGCAGCAGCAGCGCCCGTCTTTCGGATTCAGCCGTCAGCAGAAAATCCGGCAGGTCCCGCCCCGGTTTGCGTCCGGTATGGACGATCACCTTCGCGCCGCAGTCCAGGAACTGCCGCGCCACTTCGAGGCCGATACCCCGCCCGGCTCCGGTCACGATGACATTGCGATTCTCGAATAGTTTCGGATGGAACACGAAGCCGTCCTCCTCGCGGACAAAGCCGCCTGTTGCGCCATTCGCCCTTAACATATGAGCGCGCCGGCCGAAAGAAAGGCGGCATCATCTTTTCGCCAGAGACTAAGGCTCTTCCCTGAAAGCTCATATTTCGATTTCGGTCTCCAGCAGCCGTGCGCCTGGCCCTTCCTCGCCGAGCCGATCGAAGGGATTGCGCAACGGACAGCTTTCGATCGACAGGCAGCCGCAGCCGATGCAGCCGGTCAGGCGGTCTCGCAGCAGGCTCAGCCGTCTGATTCGCGTGTCGAGCTCATCCTTCCAGCGCGCCGACAGCGTCTGCCAGTCGGCAACCGTCGGCGTGCGTCCCTGCGGCAGGGAGGCAAATGCCGTCTGGATTTCCGAAAGCGGAATGCCGACACGTTGCGCCACCTTGATGATGCCGAGCCGGCGAAGCACATCGCGTCCGTAGCGCCGCTGGTTGCCGCGCGTGCGGATACTCGAGATCAGCCCCTTGGCCTCATAGAAATGCAGCGCCGAGACGGCAAGACCACTGCGTTGCGCCACTTCGCCGACCGTCAGAAGCCTGCCGAGCGGTGTTGCAGAGATCCTATTCATCGCCTATTGACCTCAATATTAGTTGAGGTTTTATAACCCCTGCTCCCCCGGCCGTAAAGCGCGAGGCGCAGGAGGAACGACAGTGAGATCATCCCGTCGATACAAGCTGAATTGATGGCATCGGCGCTTGCCCGCCCCGCTCTGATCGCCCCTGCCGATATTGCCGCTGAGAGGCAAGCGCTCGGGTTCCGTTCCCGGCAGGTACGGAACCTCGGAAAACACCCGGACAGGACCTCGTCCGGGTGTTTTTTCATCTTCAATCCCTTTGCAATTTTGCGGTTGCGGCAAGAAAACCCCGATGATAGTTTTCGCCGAAATAACAGGGGAGCTCCGTGTCGCCGGGGCTGAGATGCGAGGCGCAAGCTTCCGGACCCTTCTAAGCTGATCTGGGTAATGCCAGCGGAGCGAGGTCCAAATGCATTCCGGCGCGCAAGTGTCACTCTACCCGAGGTCCGGCCATTCCGCCGGCATCCCTATCGATGCCGTCAAGGCAATCGCCCCGAATTGCGGCAGGCTGCGCATCGAGACCGATGCCCTCGACAGGTTTGCGCGCACGGCCCGACGAAAGCCTGAAATCGAACGCCGATGACATCGCCACGCCCATCGGATTCGCGTCTTGCGACGCTCTGTCTCGCCGTGTACCGGGCAATGCCCGCCTTGCTCGCAGGCTTTGCCTTTCTGGCGGCATGGGAACTCTATGTCGATCTTTCCGGCATCAAACCGTCCATTCTGCCGGCGCCTTCGCGCATCCTTGTCCAGGGCTGGCTGAACCGAGAGGGGCTGATATCAAACACCTGGCCGACGCTCGGCGCCACACTCGGCGGTTTCGCTCTGTCGCTCGCCTTCGCCTTCGCCTCTTCGATCCTGATGGATTTCATGCCCTTCATGCGCCGGGCAATGCTGCCGATCTTCATCGCCAGCCAGACTTTGCCGCTGGTGGCGATTGCACCCCTCGTCGTTCTCTGGTTCGGTTTCGGCCTTTTGCCGAAGATATTGCTGGTGGCGCTCGTCACCTTCTTCCCGCTGCTCGTCGCCCTGCTTCAGGGCTATGAGGCGACCGATCGCGACATTGCCGAGCTCTTGAATTCGATGAAAGCGAGCCGCTGGCGCATTTTCCGCCTGGCGCGGTTTCCCTCGTCGCTGCCCTATTTCTTCGCCGGCCTCCGAATCTCGATCACCTATGCCGTCGTCGGCGCAATCTTTGCCGAATATGCCGGCGCTGCAAGGGGCCTCGGCATTTATATCCTCAACGCCAAGAACAATTTCCGTCCCGACCTCGTGCTCGCCGCCGTGATCGTCAGCGCTCTCTTGACGCTCTGCCTCTTCGCGCTGACACTGGTTATCCAGCGTTTCGTCATGCCCTGGCAGCCATCCCAGGAGCGGCGCCGATGACCGATCAGATGCTTGAGCTGCGCAACATCTCGAAATCCTTCGACGGCATGATGGTTCTGAGCGACATTTCACTCACCGTCGCAAGCGGCGAGTTCGTCTCGATCGTCGGCCCATCCGGCTCCGGAAAATCGACCGTGCTGAGACTGCTGACACAGGCGCTGCGGCCTGATTCCGGCGCCATGCTTTTCAACGGTGCAGCACTGGAACAGACGCCGCATTCCTTTGCCTTCATGCCGCAACGCGATGCGCTGATGCCCTGGCGCCGGATCATCGATAATGCCGCGCTCGGCCTGGAAGTGAAGGGCATGAAGCGTCGGGCGGCCCGCGCCGCTGTCGCGCCCCTCTTCGAGCGGTTCGGCCTTGCCGGCTTCGAGCATCACTACCCCGCCTCTCTTTCCGGCGGCATGCGCCAGCGTGCGGCACTGCTGCGCACCGTCATCCAGAAACAGGACATGCTGCTGCTCGACGAGCCCTTCGGCGCGCTCGATGCGCTGACCCGCACACAGATCCAGGAGTGGCTGCAGGGCATGTGGACCGAACATCGCTGGACGGCGCTGCTGATCACCCACGATGTCCGCGAGGCCGTTTTCCTCTCCGACCGGATCTACGTGCTGTCTGCCCGTCCGGCCCGCGTCATCCGCGAATTTCGCGTTCCCCTGCCCCGCCCGAGAAGCATCGCCGATCTCGGTTCGCCCGCGGCCCAGGCAATCGAGACTGAGATCCTGAAAACCCTGCTGCATCCGCTAGAACAGGATGATATTAGGCCGGTCGGCCCAAAATCCGAATCCTGTTCCAATCTAAAGAGTTAGAGCCTGATGTCGTTCGAAAACCGGACTTTTCGGCGTCATGCTCTAAAGACCTGAGGAGGTCACCATGCCGCTTCTCACCCGCCGCCAGACGATTCTCGCCGCCATCGCAACAAGCCTCGCCGGCCGCGCCGCCTTTGCCCAATCGGCCCCCGCAAAGGTTCGCATCGCGCTCGACTGGACGCCCAACACCAACCACATCGGCATCTACGTCGCCAAGGCGAAGGGCTTCTACACGGCCGCCGGCCTCGATGTCGAAATTCTACCCTTTACCGACACCAGCGCCGGCACGCTGGTGTCGAACGGGGTCGCCGATTTCGGCATCAGCAGCGAGATCGAGGCACTGACCCAGCGGGCTGGCGGCGGTGACGTGAAGATGGTCTACGGCGTCGTCCAGACGGAAACCGCACGCCTGATCTTCAAGGGCGGGCGCGACGACATCAAGAGCCCCAGAGATCTCGACGGCAAGACCTATGGCGGCTTCGGCGGTACCTGGGAAAGCGCGCTGGTCTCGGCGATGATCCGCAATGACGGCGGCAAAGGCGACGTCAAGACCGTCACCCTCGGCACCTCCGCCTATGAGGCGCTGGACAATGGCTCGATTGATTTCACGCTGGAGATCTACACCTGGGAGGGCATCGCCGCCGAGCTGGAGAACCGGAAGATCAGCCGCTTCCATTATTCCGATTACGGCATTCCCGACGAGCAGACGACGGTCATCGTTTCCAGCGACGCTTATCTCTCGGCCAGTCGAGAACACGCGCGCGCCTTCATCCAGGCCACACGTCAAGGCTATGTCTACTCCATCGACCATCCCGACGGAGCCTGCGACCTGCTGATATCAGGAAGCAACGGTGCGCTGATGAACACGGAACTGGTAAAAGCATCTCAGAAGGCGTTGATCGAAGGCCATTTCCTGAGATCCGAGGCCGGGGTGATCGGCACCCTTGACCCGGCAAAGGCCGATGCCATCGGCGGCTTCCTGGTCGAGAACGGCATCCTCGTCGATGCGAATGGCGTCGTGCTCAAGAAGAAGCCGGATTTTTCCACCTATTATACCAACGAACTCCTCGGCTGAGCCCGCCCCGGCCTTGCCGACGCGGCCTTCCGCGGCAATGCTTCGGGCCTGGCGGTTTGAGCCGAATCGGGCAGGGCGGGGAACGACATGCGAGCACAAGACAGACTGGCCGGAGCCGACTTTCTGCGCGCGATGGCCTGCTTGTTGGTGCTCGCGCATCATCTCGCGCTCCGGCTGGATATGCGCAGAGTTCCGGACGAATTGGCGGCGACGGCAAACGTCCTCCGCTTCGGCAATTTCGGCGTCGCCATCTTCTTCGTGCTCAGCGGCTTTCTGCTTGCCCGCCCCTTCTGGCACGCTCTCAACGCCGGCGGCGCCATGCCGAACCTTGGGCACTACGCCATCCGCAGGTTGGCACGCATCGCTCCGGGCTTCTGGTTCGCCGCCAGCGTCAGCTTCGTCCTCAGCCTGACGCTGCTTGCCCTGCCGCTAACGCCGGAACTCGTCCTTCGCTACGTCTGCGGACTACTGTTCATGAGCCAGTGGCATTGGCGCACGTTTTTTCCCGTCGAAGCCGATGGGCCGCTCTGGTCCATTCCCTTTGAGGTGACCAGCTATGTGCTCCTGCCGGTCGGCTTTTTCCTGCTGTTTCGCTTGCCGCTGCTGCGGCGGCGTCCGTTCTTCGCCCGCGCCGCCTGGCTCGGCGTCATTGCCGTCGTCCTTCTTGCCCATCTGATGATCCTGAGGCTCTTTGCGCTGGACGATACCGGGCGGGGCTGGGCATATGGCCTGCAGGGCGGGGCGAAGGAATGGATGCCCAAATATAATCCGATCGGCTTCTTTGCCGTCTTCGCGCTCGGCGCGCTTGCCGCCGGCATCGAAGTGATGTTGCCCGCAAGACGCTCCTCCTGGTTGGATGCTGCGGCACTCCTCGCCCTTGCGGTTGCCGCTTACCGCCTCCTCATATCCCCCGGTGGCTCGGCCGAAGGTTACGGCTGGCTTGACATCCCCTATGGATTTCCGGTCTTTCCACTGGCGGTCGCAACAGCGCTCATTTCACTCAGCCATTCGCAGGGTTTGGGCAGGCTGCTTGATAACGCTCCTGTCCGCTACGTCGCCAAGATCTCCTTCGGCATTTATATCTGGCAGGAGATCATCCTGACATTGATCCAGAGACTCGACCCCGGCTCATTCGGGGCCTCCTCGGAGAATGTGGTCACCGGCTGGCTGCAATCCTGCGCACTGACGGCGGCGCTGGTTTTTCTGGTGGCAAGCCTCAGTTATTATCTGTTGGAACGACCGGCAATCGACTTGGGTAACCGCCTGACATCGCGCCGCCTGATCGGGCTACTCCTTTAAAAGTATAATTTCGAATACCACTCAACTAGAGGCATTAGGGTTAATGCGAAATACTCCCATTTTTGGCGTCTTTATGCTTACCGATTTCTTATTTATAACGATGACAAACCATACGTAAGCATGTATCTGTCTCCCCGCTGTTCAGTATCGCATCTAAACTTCTGGGCTTTGAGTAATGAATGCTTTTACTTCGAAGATAAGTTCACGCTTCGATTCGTCTCAGCGTCAGAACAAAATCCGGACCCTGGTTGTAGCGAACTCCAACATTCGCCAGCCGGACAGCTTTTCCGGTGTCGAGAGAAAGGCGGCTTTGCGATTGGCCGTAAAGCGGCTGATCGACATCGTCATCTCGGCCAGCGCTCTCCTCGTGCTGGCGCCGCTTTTCCTGGCAATCGCTCTTTTCATCAAACTCGACGATGGTGGCCCCGTATTCTTCCGTCAGATCCGTTGGGGCCTGAACGGCCGGAAGATCACCGTCTTCAAGTTCCGATCGATGCACACCGACGCTTGCGATCCCAGCGGCATCCAGCAGACCGTCAAGGGCGACAGGCGGGTGACCGGCATCGGTGCGCTGCTCCGCAGGACCAACATTGATGAGCTGCCGCAGCTTCTAAACGTCCTCAGGGGCGACATGTCCCTGGTCGGTCCGCGCTGTCATGCCATCAACATGCGCGCAGCCGGCAGGCTCTACGAAGAATTGGTGCCGAACTACCACCATCGCCACATCATGCGCCCCGGCATCACCGGCCTCGCGCAGACACGGGGCTGGCGCGGACCGACGACGCGCCCGTTGCAAGCCCGGGCCCGCATCGCCTGCGATATCTATTATGTCAGGAATTTCAGCCTGCTGCTCGATCTGAAAATTCTGTTCAAGACGCTGGTCATCGAGTTGCGCGGCGGCACCGGCTTCTAGTGAGAGTCTACCCGGTTCAAAGCATGGCGCGCAAAGATATGCGGCCACGAAAACGGTATGCGCAAAACAAAGCGCCTAAAGCGCGAGAGGCGAATCTGAAAGACTGCGACGCGCTTCAGCACATCGACCCAAATCAGAAAACACGATGGGTTTATTAAGGGCGGCAGCGCCTTTGCGCGCCTTGGAGACGGGCGGCGCAGCAAGTGTGGCCTCTCCGTTATAAGCCGGGCAAAAGCGGCTTTGAACGCCCCTCTTTCTTTCAAGCTCTTCGATGATGGCGCTTTGACCGCAAAAACAAAAAAGCGGCCTTCGAGGCCGCCTTTCATTGATGCTGTCGGTATGATCAATCCTGAACGATGCCGCGAAGATGCGTCAGTTCCATGATGAAGTGCTCGAGCTTCGACTTGTGCTCATGCAGCTCGGCATGTTCGAGCTCTTTGCGGGCAGCCTCGATGCGGCGGGTCAGCTCGTCCTTATGGAGTTCCTCGACCGGAACGGCGGATTCGGCCAGCAGTGTGCAACCCGTCGGCAGAATATCGGCAAAACCGCCGAACACCACATAGTCCTGCTTCTTGCCGGAAGCCGAACGCACGCTCACCACGCCCGGTTTGATCGTCGTCATTGTCGGCGCGTGGTTCGCCATGACGGTCATCTCGCCCTCGGTCGCGGGAACGACGACCTCCGTCACCATCTCCGACAGCAGCAGACGCTCCGGCGAAACGAGCTCAAAGTTGAAATTGTCAGCCATCAGTGACTTACCTTCTCGGCTATGGCTTTTGCATCTTGCAATTTTGTCCCGCAGAACGGGCAGTGCAGTATCGCCTGGTCGAGATATCCGAGGCCCTCCTCGGTCTGAACCAGTCCGACAACCATCATCAGCACGCCGTTATCGGCACGATAGACAGTGGGCGCGGCCGGTTCCGGAAGTTCCGCCACGACCCCTTTGAGGGAGTCGCAGCAGAATATCTCGTCCTGAGCGTCGCTCATCAAGCAGCAGCGAGCTTCTTGGCCTTCTCGATAGCTTCGTCCATCGAACCGACCATGTAGAAGGCGGCTTCCGGCAGATTGTCGTATTCGCCGTTGACCAGGCCCTTGAAGCCCTTGATCGTGTCTTCGAGAGCGACCAGCTTGCCCGGCGAACCGGTGAAGACTTCTGCGACGAAGAACGGCTGCGACAGGAAGCGCTCGATCTTGCGGGCGCGGGCGACCGCAAGCTTGTCTTCTTCCGACAGTTCGTCCATGCCGAGGATGGCGATGATGTCCTGCAGGGCCTTGTAGCGCTGCAGCGTCGACTGAACCTTACGGGCCACTTCGTAGTGCTCTTCGCCGACGACCATCGGGTCGAGCATGCGCGAGGTGGAGTCGAGCGGGTCGACGGCCGGATAGATGCCCTTTTCAGCGATCGAGCGCGACAGAACGGTCGTTGCGTCCAAGTGGGCGAACGAGGTTGCCGGCGCCGGGTCGGTCAAGTCGTCGGCCGGAACGTAAATGGCCTGGACCGAGGTGATCGAGCCGGTCGTCGTCGTGGTGATGCGCTCCTGCATCTGTCCCATGTCGGTTGCGAGCGTCGGCTGATAACCCACGGCCGAAGGAATACGCCCGAGCAGAGCCGACACTTCGGAACCAGCCTGCGTGAAGCGGAAGATGTTGTCGACGAAGAACAGAACGTCCTGGCCCTGGTCGCGGAAATGTTCTGCGACGGTCAGGCCGGTCAGAGCAACGCGAGCGCGGGCGCCCGGCGGTTCGTTCATCTGGCCGTAAACGAGCGCAGCCTTGGAGCCTTCGCCGCCGCCATGCTTGTTGACGCCCGATTCGATCATTTCGTGGTAAAGGTCGTTACCTTCGCGGGTACGTTCACCCACGCCTGCGAAAACCGAGTAACCACCATGCGCCTTGGCGACGTTGTTGATCAGTTCCATGATGAGAACGGTCTTGCCGACGCCGGCGCCGCCGAACAGGCCGATCTTGCCGCCCTTTGCATAAGGAGCGAGAAGGTCGACGACCTTGATGCCGGTGACGAGGATCTGCGCTTCCGTGGACTGCTCGACATAGGCAGGAGCGTCCTGGTGGATGGCGCGCTTGTGAGCGGTGTTCAGCGGGCCTGCTTCGTCGACCGGCTCGCCGATGACGTTCATGATACGGCCGAGCGTTTCATCGCCAACCGGAACCGAGATCGGAGCGCCGGTATCGATGACCTGCTGGCCGCGAACGAGACCTTCGCTCGAGTCCATCGCGATCGTGCGGACTTCGTTTTCGCCCAGATGCTGAGCGACTTCGAGAACCAGGCGATTGCCGTTGTTGTCGGTTTCAAGCGCGTTCAAGATCGCCGGCAGTTCGCCTTCGAAAGCAACGTCGACGACGGCGCCGATAACCTGGGTGACTTTGCCGACAGAGCGGGTAGCTGCCTCAGCCATTTTCTTACCCTCTTTTCCTAACTCAGAGCGCTTCCGCGCCCGAAATGATTTCAATCAGTTCCTTGGTGATCTGAGCCTGACGCTGACGGTTGTAGCTCAGCGTCAGCTTGTTGATCATCTCACCGGCATTGCGCGTCGCATTGTCCATGGCGCTCATTTTGGCGCCCATCTCGCCTGCGACGTTCTCCAGGAGCGCGCGGAAGATTTGGACGGAGATGTTGCGCGGGATCAGATCGCCGAGGATCGACGCCGGATCCGGCTCGTATTCGTAGACGGCGCCGGCATGGGCGGCATCTTCGGCGACGGCTTCCGGAGCCTTGGCCGGGATCAGCTGCTGCGCGGTCGGAACCTGGCTGATGACCGACTTGAACTCGGAGTAGAACAGCGTGCAGACGTCGAACTCACCGGCAGCGAACATCTCGATGATGCGCTTGCCGATCTGGTCGGCGTTTTCGAAACCGATCTTCTTGACTTCGCGCAGTTCCTTGCGCTCGATGATCAGCGGCGCAAATTCGCGGCGAAGGATGTCGTAACCCTTCTTGCCGACGGTGAAGATCTTCACCGTCTTGCCCTCGGCCAGCAGCTTGCGGACATGGTCACGCGCAAAGCGGGCAATCTGCGAATTGAAGCCGCCGCAGAGACCGCGTTCGGCCGTGCAGACCACCAGAAGATGGACCTTGTCCTGGCCGCTGCCGGTCATCAGCGCCGGTGCGCCATCCGCATCGGTGACGGCCTTGGCGATGTTCGCCAGAACCGCACCCATGCGCTGAGAATAAGGCCGGGCGGCCTCGGCCGCCTCCTGCGCACGCCGAAGCTTCGCCGCGGCGACCATTTTCATCGCCTTGGTGATCTTCTGCGTCGCCTTGACGGAGGCGATCCGGTTTTTCAGATCCTTGAGTGAAGGCATCCGTGATCCGTCCTAACTTAGGGCCCGATTACTGGAAAGACTTGGCGAAGCTGTCGAGAGCAGCCGTAAGCTTGCCCTTGGTATCGTCGCTGATAGCCTTTTCAGTGCGGATCGCATCGAGGATGGCGGAGCCTTCCGAGCGCAGATAGGACAACAGGCCCTGTTCGAACTTGCCGACCTGAGCGACCGGCAGCTTGTCGAGGTAGCCGTTGACGCCGGCGAAGATCACGGCGACCTGCTCTTCCGTCTTCAGCGGCGAGAACTGCGGCTGCTTCAGGAGTTCGGTCAGGCGTGCGCCGCGGTTCAAGAGGCGCTGCGTTGCAGCGTCGAGGTCCGAACCGAACTGGGCGAAGGCGGCCATTTCACGATACTGGGCAAGCTCACCCTTGATCGAGCCGGCGACCTGCTTCATCGCCTTGATCTGTGCCGACGAGCCGACGCGAGAAACCGAGAGACCGACGTTAACGGCCGGACGGATACCCTGATAGAACAGGTCGGTTTCGAGGAAGATCTGGCCGTCGGTGATCGAGATCACGTTGGTCGGAATGAAGGCCGACACGTCGTTGCCCTGCGTTTCGATGACCGGCAGGGCGGTCAGCGAACCGGCGCCCTTGTCGTCGTTCATCTTCGCAGCGCGCTCGAGCAGGCGCGAATGCAGGTAGAAAACGTCGCCCGGATAGGCTTCGCGGCCCGGCGGACGGCGCAGCAGCAGCGACATCTGGCGATAGGATACGGCCTGCTTCGACAGGTCATCGTAACCGATCAGCGCGTGCATGCCATTGTCGCGGAAATATTCGCCCATGGCGCAGCCGGCAAACGGAGCCAGGAACTGCATCGGCGCCGGGTCGGATGCCGTCGCGGCAATGATGATCGAATACTTCAGTGCGCCGCGCTCTTCGAGAACCTTGACGAACTGGGCAACGGTGGAGCGCTTCTGGCCGACGGCGACGTAGACGCAGTAAAGCTTCTCGCCTTCCGGACCGTTGTCGTGAATGGCCTTCTGGTTGAGGAAGGCATCGAGAAGGATGGCGGTCTTGCCGGTCTGGCGGTCGCCGATGACGAGCTCGCGCTGGCCGCGGCCGACCGGGATGAGGGCGTCGATGGCCTTGAGGCCGGTCGACATCGGCTCATGAACCGACTTGCGCGGGATGATGCCGGGAGCCTTGACGTCGACGCGCGAACGGCGGGTCGCATTGATCGGGCCCTTGCCGTCGATCGGGTTGCCGAGCGCGTCGACGACGCGGCCGAGCAGTTCCGGACCGACCGGAACGTCGACGATGGCGCCGGTCCGCTTGACGGTGTCGCCTTCCTTGATATCGCGGTCGGAGCCGAAAATAACGACACCGACGTTGTCAGATTCAAGGTTCAGAGCCATGCCGCGGATGCCGCCGGGGAACTCGACCATTTCACCGGCCTGGACATTATCCAGGCCGTAAACGCGAGCAATACCGTCACCGACGGAGAGAACCTGGCCGACTTCCGAGACTTCTGCCTCTTTGCCGAAATTTTTGATCTGGTCTTTGAGAATTGCGGAAATTTCCGCGGCGCGGATATCCATCAGCCGACCTCTTTCAATGCAAGCTTAAGGGTAGAGAGTTTGGTACGAAGAGACGTATCAATCTGACGGGACCCGACCTTGACGATCAGACCACCAAGAATTGACGGATCAACCGTGACGGCAATCGCCACGTCTTTGCCGGTGACGCCCTTCAGCGCCGCCTTCAATTCATTTTCCTGCTCTGCGGTCAGAGCATGGGCCGAGGTGACCTCGGCGGAGATTTCACCGCGGTGATTCGCGGCGATGACGCGGAAGGCCTTGATCATGCCCGGCAGGGCAAACAGGCGGCGGTTGCGCGCCACGACCTTCAGGAAATTGGCAAAGAAGCCGCTGATGCCGGCCCTCTCGCCGATGGCGATGATCGCCTTCAGCTGGTCCTCGGCGGAGAAAACCGGACTCGCGACGAAGCGCTTCAGTTCGGCGCTTTCATCGAGCATCGCCTGGAAACGGTCGAGATCGGCGGTTACGCTGTCGACGGCGCCCTGTTCGAGCGCCAACTCGAAAAGCGACGAGGCATAGCGCTCGGCAACACCAGAAGTAAGCTGGGACGTGTCTGCCACTGGCACAAATTTCCCTGATTTCAATCCAAAATCCGGCTCTCGGCGGGCGCCGAACCTATGATCTTGAATTCGTTTTGATTTCCCCCAGAAATCACAAGAGAAGCCTCTTGCTTCTTCCGAAATTCGGGGTCCGTCTAACATAGGATGTTCGGACTCGCAACACGCGTAACGTCCGAATACGCCTTTCGCATGAATTTCTGTTCGCAAAATTGCGCAAAGGCTTGCGGACAGGCCGCAAAGGCGGCCCGCCGGCGGTGAAATTCACGTTTGAACGAAGCCGAAAACATAGAGCAGCGGCAGCGCAGCCAGCACGCCTTGCACAACCAGAAGTAAATAGTTGACCAGATTGCTCCCCTTATCGGACAGGATCGAGATGAGCCGCGCAAAGGCAGCCATCGCAAAGGAGGCGCCGAACGCCATGTAGATCGTTGTCTGGGCAAGCATGATCGCCGCGAGGCCGAAGCCGAGATAGAAACCGCCCATCGAGCGTCCCTCGCCATATCCTTCAGACCGCCCCTCCTGCGCCTGCAAGCCGAGAAGACGGAAAGCATGGCCCGGCGCAAACATCATGATGAAGCCGGCCAGCGCCGTGAAAGCGGCAGAGCAGAAGGCGAGCTGCTCGCCGAGTTCAGTTGGAAAATAGAATTCCATGCATCAGCCTCAAATCACCCGGAAAGAATCGGTGTTTTATGGCATGAGCCGGAAAAGGAGGGAATGGCGCATCAGAGAAAACTCTGCGGATCGATGTCGAGCTGCACCTGTACTGATCCGCGCTCCTTCGGTGACTGCGACAGCATCGCCCGCAGAAACCCCTGCATGTCGGAGTTGCGCCGTCCGTGGACCAAGAGGCGGAAACGGTGGCGGCCGCGCACCAGCGCAAGCGGCGCTTCCGCCGGGCCGAGCACTGAGATGCCGGAGACCTGGGGGGCTGCGTTGCGCATGCAGCGCGCATGGTTCTCCGCGTCATGGCGCGTTTCGGCCGAAACGATGATCGAGGCGAGCCGACCGAAGGGCGGCAATGCCGCGCGTTCGCGCTCGGTGATTTCGCGCTCGTAAAAGGCATCCGAATCGCCGGAAACGATGGCCTGCATGACCGGATGCTGCGGCTGGTAGGTCTGCAGCAGCCCGTGGCTCTTGAGGCCGGTGCGCCCGGCGCGCCCCGTCACCTGCGACAGAAGCTGAAAGGTGCGCTCGGCCGCACGCGGATCGCCATTGGCAAGGCCGAGATCGGCATCGACGATGCCAACCAGTGTCATCAGCGGAAAATTATGCCCCTTGGCGACGAGCTGTGTGCCGATGACGATATCGGCCTCACCCTTGGCGATTGCATCAAGCTCCAGCCGCAGCCGCTTCACCCCGCCCATCATGTCCGAGGAGAGAACGATCGTCCGCGCCTCGGGGAAATGCCGCTCCACCTCTTCGGCGATGCGCTCGACGCCTGGCCCGCAGGCGACCAGATGGTCGAGCGTGCCGCACTCCGGGCATGCTTCCGGCGTGCGCTCGGCATGGCCGCATTGATGGCATTGCAGCTGCTTGCGGAAACGATGCTCGACCAGCCAGCTGGAACATTGCGGGCATTGGAAGCGGTGACCGCAGACCCGGCAGAGCGTCAGCGGCGCATAACCGCGCCGATTGAGAAAGAGCAGCGCCTGTTCGCGCCTCTCTACAGTCTTGCCGATCGCCCGGATCAGCACCGGCGACAGGAAGCCACCCCGCTCCGGCGCGTGCCTGCGCATATCGATGAGATGCAGGTCCGGCAGCGCCGCGTCGCCGAAACGTGTGGGCAGGTGAACGGTGCTGTAGCGGCCGCTCTGCCCGTTGACCTGGCTTTCGACCGACGGTGTCGCAGAGACCAGGATGACGGGAAAATCGCCGATGCGGCCGCGCACGACGGCCATGTCGCGAGCATTATAGAAGACGCGATCCTCCTGCTTGTAGGCCGGATCATGCTCCTCGTCGACGATGATGAGGCCGAGGTCCTCGAAAGGCAGGAAGAGCGCCGAGCGGGCGCCGGCGACGACACGCACCTCGCCGGTCACCGCATGGCGCCAGACCTTTTCACGCATGCGTGGGGCGAGATCGGAATGCCATTCGGCGGGCTTTGCCCCGAAGCGATCCTGAAAACGCTCGAGGAAACTGGCCGTCAGCGCGATCTCCGGCAGCAGAATCAGCACCTGCTTGCCACGTTTCAGCGTCTCGGCGATCGCCTCGAAATAGACTTCCGTTTTGCCGGAGCCGGTCACCCCGTCGATCAGCGACACTGAAAATTCGCCCCTGCAGACGTCGGAGACGATTTCCGCGGCCGCCTCTTTCTGCGGCCCTTCGAGGCGCGCGGCGGCAAAATCGGGATCCGGCATCGCCACAACAGGCGGCGGCGGCAGGAACACCGTTTCGAAAATGCCGAGCGTGATCAGCCCATCGACGACGCTCGTCGAAACGCCGGCCGCATGCGCCAGACCGCTGCGCGTCCAGGAGAGGCCGTCGGAAGCGGCCGCGAGCACGCGCGCACGTGCCGGTGTCATGCGCTCGGGTTCGCCGCCGACGAATTTCAGCCCCTCCACCATCGGCTCCGGCTCGAAGGCGTTCGGCGCCCTGAGCGCCATGCGCGCGACGAGGCCGGGCGGGGAGAGCGTGTAGCTCGCCACCCAATCGATGAAATCCCGCATCTCCTTGGAAAGCGGTGGGCAATCGAAGACATGGCTAATCGGCCGAAGCTTCTTCGGATCGACGCCATCTTCGCCGCCGTCCCAGACGACGCCGATCACCTGCCGCGGCCCGAGCGGCACCTGCACGACCGAGCCGGGCTCGACCGCCATGCCCTCCGGCACCGAGTAGGAATAGGGTTTCGGCGCCGGCATCGGCACCAGCACCGGAACCGTTCGGTTCGCGGGCGGTGCTTCGAAAAGCGCGCCAAAGAGATCGGACGAATCTATGCTCATCGCGCGAGACCATGCCCGCAAATCGATGGAATTGGAACCGCAAAGACGAGATGGCTCGTTTGGCGAGAATGTGGATAGCGAAGACCGCCAGGATGGATCGCGCATTGACGAAAAGGTTGCGGGTCAAGCAATTGGCCGCCTACACTACCGGAGGATTTGTTCGACAGCTGAATCGGAGAGCATGAATGGCCAGGCTGACCGCGGATGCCAAAGGCGTCTACGTTATCGCGGCAACTCCCTTCGCCGACGACGGCGCGCTCGATCTTGAAAGCATCGACAGCATGGTCGATTTCTATGAAGGCGCCGGCGTCACCGGCCTGACGGTGCTCGGCCAGCTCGGCGAGGCCCCGAAGCTGACCGCCGCGGAATCGCGGATCGTGGTCGAGCGTGTGCTGAAGCGCCTCGACGGGCGCCTGCCGGTGGTCGTCGGCGTGTCGGCGCCCGGACTTGCTCCGATGCGCGAGCTCGCCGAGGCCGTCATGGGCGAAGGTGCCGCCGGCGTCATGGTTGCGCCGCCCTGGACCATCAGGACCGACGATCAGGTCTTCGCCTTCTACCAGTCGGTTGGTGAGGCCCTGGGTGATACGCCTTTCGTGCTGCAGGACTACCCGCTTACCACCAATGTGACGATCGCACCCGCGGTCATCGAGCGCATCGTCAGAGAGGTGGCGAATTGCGTCATGCTAAAACACGAGGATTGGCCGGGCCTGTCGAAAATCACCGCGCTTCGCGCAGCCAGCGACAAGGGCGGCATGCGGCGAATCTCCATCCTCTGCGGCAATGGCGGGCTTTTCCTGCCGGAGGAGATGGGCCGCGGCGCCGACGGCGCCATGACCGGCTTCTGTTATCCCGAGATGATGGTCGGCGTCGTCGAGGCCTATAGCGCCGGCAATCCCGAGCGCGCCCACGAAATCTTCGATGCCTATCTGCCGCTCGCCCGCTATGAACAGCAGCAGGGCATCGGTCTTGCCTGCCGCAAATACGTGCTTGCCAAGCGCGGCGTCATCAAGTCCCCCGCCTTGCGCAAGCCGGGGCCTAGACTTTCAGCGCTCGACATTGCCGATTTCGAACGGCTTTTGGCCCGCCAAGCCGTCCGCCTCGAGGAAATCGGTGTACGATAGTGCGCGATCTCGCCTCAAGCGCGCAGGTCGAGAACATGGGTATAGGCATCCTGGTCACGGGGACGAAATTCAAGCGACTCCCAAAATTTCGCAGCACCGTCGTTTCCCGCATGCACGGTGACACAACGGCAGAAGCGCCGCGCGTGATCCAGAAGGGTGAGCGCAAGCATCCGCCCGACGCCGCGACTGCGCATCGCGGGGCGAACGTAGAAACGCCGCATCCGCAGCGTTTCCGGCAGAACGGGTTCGATGGTTATGCCACCGACACCAACCAGTTCTTCGTCCGCAAAGGCGCCGAGCAGCCTTTCGCCGTCACGCGCGAAGCGGATGTCGCCAGCTGCCCACTCATCGATAAGCCGGCCGATATGGAGATGGCCTTCCTGTCGGGCTTCGTGCGCAAGTCCCGCCATCGCCTCCGGCAACCCATCATGGAAGATGCGAATATCGATCGTCATGGTTCTAGACGGCCAGAACCGACATCTCGCGCGGCATCGACGCAGCCGGCCCGCCGACCGGCACGAATGTCGCGTCCCCATCGCGGGCCATGTCGTGGACCGTATGTTTCTCCAGCGCCTTCGTCACCTCGTTGACATCGCCGTCGAGTTGTTCGGCGGGAATGAGATTGCCGATCACGAAATCGAAGCGGTCGCCGCGCTTGTTCAAGAGTTCGTGGAAAACCGTCATGTCGCGAAGCTCCGTCGACCACTTCGCCAGCCAATAAAAAAGGCCGGAATTGCGCGCCGTCATGTGGACGGGGAGGATCGGCAGATTGTATTTGCGCGCCAGCCCGACCGCCGACGTTTTCCATGGGCGTTCGTTGAGCCGGCCATTGGCCCAATAGGCGATGCGGCCCGATGGAAAGAGCACCGTCGCCTTGCCTTCCCGCACAGCGTGGTTCGTCAATTGCAGCGTCTCGCGCGCCTTGAGTTTGCTCTTGTGCTCCTCGCGCCATTCGACGGGGATGACCATCTCGGCGAAACGCGGGTTGACGCGGATCGCATCGCGATTGGCAAAGAACATCATATCAGGCCGACGCGTTTTCAGGAGGTCGAATACGGCAACCCCGTCGGCAATGCCCGTGGGGTGATTGCTGACGAGGATGAAGCCGCCGCTATCAGGAATGCGTTCGCCGTTGGCGACGCCGATGTCGAGCTTCAGCACGTCGCTCAGATATTCGAACGACTGGAACCCCGGCATCTTGGCAACCGCATTGGCGAATTCGATTGCCTTGTTGTAGCGCAGAAGCGTGTAGAGGAACGGTCGCATGACCGGCCAGAGCGGATGTTTCACGATCCTCTGGCCGCGTTCGGCAATCAGCGTGTCGACGATGTGACCGGGCTTTCCCTGTGAAACGAGAGCGATCGCTTCCGCGAGTTGTCCGAAAGCCGTCATGGAATCGCGCCGTGCCATGAAAGATCCTGTCTATGGGCTGTAAGCTATCGCAGTACAATATGATCGAAGGATGACAAAGGCTTGGCCGGCATTAGCAATTCCATAACTGTTCCTGCTTCAAATTGGCGGACTTGAAGGCAAATTCAAGGCCAGCAACGTGAATGAACTGCTTGTAATCGCCGACCCGCGCCTGATGGCGGAACGCGCTGCGTGGCTCGAAAACCTCGCTCGTGAACGCCGTCTTTCCGAGCATACGCTCGATGCTTATGAGCGCGACACCCGCCAGTTTCTGACCTTCCTGACCGGTCATCTCGCTGGCCCGGCAACGCTCGGCGATATCAGGGAATTGCGCCCCGCCGATTTCCGCGCCTTCCTGGCTGCTCGGCGCAGGCAAGGCTCCGGCGCCCGTTCGCTCGGCCGCAATCTCGCCGGCCTTCGTTCGCTGTTGCGTCACCTGGAAAAGAAGGGCCTGGTCAATGCCGCCGGCGCCGGCGCGATCCGTTCGCCGAAACAGCCGAAGTCGCTGCCCAAACCGCTGTCGGACACGCAGGCGATCACCATCGTCAGCGATGGAGCCCAGTTGCATGACGAACCCTGGATTGCCGCGCGCGATGCGGCTGTTATGACCCTGCTCTATGGCTGTGGCCTGCGCATTTCCGAAGCCCTGGGTCTCGTTCCCGCCGACCTGCCGAAGGGCGCGACGACGCTGCGCATCACCGGCAAAGGCAACAAGACACGGCTGGTGCCGCTTTTGCCCGTGGTTTTCGACAAGGTCGAGAAATATCGCGCGCTCTGCCCATATGATCTCGAAAGCGGTGAGCCGCTGTTTCGCGGCGCCCGCGGCGGCAAGCTGCAGGCGGCGATCATCCAGCGGGCCATGCAGAAGCTGCGCGGCGCCTTCGGCCTGCCGGAGACGGCGACGCCGCATGCACTCCGCCACTCCTTCGCCACCCATCTGCTTGCCGGCGGTGGCGATCTGCGCACCATCCAGGAACTGCTCGGCCACGCCAGCCTTTCGACAACGCAGGTTTATACCGGCGTCGATGCATCGCGGCTGCTTGAGGTGTATGATCGAGCCCATCCGCGCGCTTGATGCATCTCGTCCAAAAATGCGCAGCACTTGTGACGACGGCATCTCCTATTGTCGACAAGCTCAGCGCCCATGAATCCGCCTGAAGCGATGCGCTAAGTTTTCGTTAACGCATTCTCTTAAAGGATTATGCGCAAGCCGAGCGTAGAGCAGAAGCGATAGGGCATGTGGGGAATACCAGGATGACGACTTCAATCAGCCGCCGGGCTTTTTTCCTCGCAGCACCCGGCAATCTGCTGCTCTGGCTGATTGCAGCCTTCCACATGCTGCTTGTTGCGGCTCTGTTTGTCGCCCTCCTCGCCGCAAGGCCGGCGGCGGCCGAAGACGCAGCCTGCACCGGCCGTAATTTGATGGTCGACTTACAGCAGAGCGACCCCGCGCGATACGCCGAGGCGGTCAAGGAAGCCGAGGCAACGCCGAACGGCAAGGGCATCTTCTGGAAGATCGAGAAGCCTGGACTTGCCCCTTCATGGCTGTTCGGCAGCATGCATGTGACCGATCCCCGTGTGCTTGCCCTGCCGCCGCGCGCCCAGGCCGCCCACGACGCAGCCAATACGATCATCATCGAATCCGACGAGATCCTCGATGAGCGCAAGGCGACGGCCGCCCTGCTCGCACGGCCGGAACTGACAATGTTCACCGACGGCACGACGATCGACAAGCTGCTGTCTGCCGAAGATTACAAACGGCTGGAGGCCGGCCTCAAGCAGCGCGGCATCCCGCTCAGCGCCGTCTCCCGTATGCGGCCATGGATGATCTCGAGCGCCGTCGCGCTTCCGGCCTGCGAGCTCGCCCGCAAGGCCAAGGGCGTGCAGTTCCTTGACCAGAAGATCGCCACCGACGCCGTCGCCGAAGGCAAGCAGGTCAAGGGATTGGAGACCCTTGCCGAACAGATCCAGGCCATGGCCGACCTGCCGGTCGAATTCCATATGAAGTCGCTGATCGAGACGCTGGAACTCGGCGACAAGATGAGCGACGTCGTCGAAACGATGACCGATCTCTACCTCTCAGGTGATATCGGCATGACCATGCCGATTCTGAAGACCGTGACGCCGACGAATGAAGACCAGGCCGGCGACTACGCCGCCTTCGAACAGCGCGTCATCCTCGATCGCAACAAGGTGATGGCCGAGCGCGCCACTCCCATTCTCGACGGCGGCAATGTTTTCATGGCTGTCGGCGCCCTGCACCTGCCCGGCCAGGGCGGCGTCATCGAACTGCTGCGCAAGCAGGGTTTTACGGTGACGGCCGTAAACTGAAGCATGCCCCCGGAATAATCAGCCGCAATGGCAGCTCCTCGAGACTGACAACCTCAGTTTTTATACATCAGATGGCGCTCAGCCGAGCGTCATGCGGCGCAGCACATTTCTTTTCCAATAGAACTGATGGGCGAGCGCGCCCGCGACATGGGCCGCAATCAGCGCCCCGAGAATGATCTTCAGGATATCCGCGTGCAACGACCCCGCGGGATTGACGCCAAAATAATAGGCGCCGATGCCCGTAAGCGGCATGGCGAAGATTAGGATGTAGAGACCGGCATGCGCAAGCTTCGCCGCAAGACGGAAGATCGCAGGCTCCGCCGCCTCCTCGGCCGGCACGCCGTTGACGAAGCGCAGTCCGAGCCTGACGGCAGCGAGCAGCAGGATGCCGATGCCGACATAGGCATGGATGTTGGCCGACGCAATCTGCTCCGGCGTCGGCACCTCGCCTCTGCGCATGAGCCGATGCCAGATGTTCATGCCGTCAGGAAACAGCAGGTTGAAGAAGATCAAAAGCGCCACCGTCCAATGAAGCAAGCGCTGGGTAAGGCTGTAACCCTTGTCGGACGGCTTTTGCATTTTCTAACCTTCGTTACATGCGGATTTCTGCGATGCGCCAAAATTAAAACAGCCGCTTGCCTCGCGACAAGCGGCTGAACGCTTCATTACGAAGATGTAAGATTACATGTGGATCGGCTTGAAGAAGGTCGCGAGCGCAGCTTCCTTGACCGCTTCCGACATCGTCGGGTGCGCGTGGCAGCTGCGGCCGAGATCTTCCGACGAACCGCCGAACTCCATCAGCACGGCAATCTCGTGGATCATCTCGCCGGCGCCGAAGCCGACGATATGGCCGCCGAGCACGCGGTCGGTGTCCTTGTCGGCGAGGATCTTGACGAAACCGTCGGTCGCCAGCATCGCGCGGGCGCGGCCGTTGGCCGTGAACGGGAACTTGCCGACCTTGTAGGCGATACCCGCTGCCTTCAGCTCTTCCTCGGTCTTACCGACCGAGGCGATCTCGGGCTGCGTGTAGACGACGCTCGGAATGACCTCGTAATTGACGTGACCATGCTGCCCGGCGAGAATTTCGGCCAGCGCCACACCCTCGTCTTCCGCCTTGTGCGCCAGCATCGGACCCTTGACAACATCGCCGATCGCATAGATGCCGGCGACATTGGTCTTGAAGTGCCCATCGATCTCGACACGGCCGCGATTGTCGAGCGCAACACCGGCCTCTTCCAGGCCGAGGCCTGCGGTGTAGGGCTTGCGGCCGGTGGCGATCAGCACGACTTCGGCGTCGAGCGTCACCGCGTCACCGCCTTTGACCGGCTCGAAGGTGACCTTGGCACCCTTGCCGTCCTTCTCGACGCCGGTGACCTTGGCGCCGAGATGGAAATCGATGCCCTGCTTGGCGAGCATGCGCTGGAACTGCTTGGAGACCTCGCCGTCCATGCCGCCGAGGATGGTGTCGAGATATTCGACGACGGTCACCTTGGCGCCGAGACGCGACCAGACCGAGCCGAGTTCGAGCCCGATAACGCCGCCACCGACGACGATCAGCGTTTCCGGCACCTTTTCCAGTGCGATTCCGCCCGTGGACGAGATGATGGTCTTTTCATCGATCTCAACCTGCACGCCGGGAATTCCGGCGACATCGGAGCCGGTGGCGATGACGATGTTCCTGCCCTCGATCTCCTGCACCTGGCCGTCCTCGGCGATGACGGAAACCTTGCCGGCCGAAACGATCTTGCCGGTACCCTGGAAAGCGTCGATCTTGTTCTTCTTGAAGAGGAAGGCGACGCCGTCGACGTTCGCCTTCACCGTCGCATCCTTGTGTGCCATCATATTGCCGAGGTTGAGCGTCGGCGCCGACACGTCGATGCCGAGCGCGCTTAGTCCGTGGCCGGCCTGATGGAACATTTCGGAAGCATGCAGCAGCGCCTTCGACGGAATGCAGCCGACGTTCAGGCAGGTGCCGCCATAAGTGGCGCGCTTTTCGACGACGGCGACCTTGAGGCCGAGCTGAGCTGCCTTGACGGCGCAGACATAGCCACCCGGGCCGGTTCCGATAATGATCACATCATAAGACATTGCTTCTTTCCCTTTGAATTTTTCGTTTAATCGGCTGCGCGCGATAGCGCCAGGCGGAAGCCGAAGGCGACGAGTGCCGCTCCGGTGATGCGGTTGAACCATTTGCCACTGGCAATGAAGCGGTCACGGATCGTCTTGACTGTGAAGAATTTGGAGACGCCGGCAAACCCCATGCCGAGGCCGGTCATGATGGCGGCGAAATCGGCGCCCGATACGACGAGGAAGATCGAGAAGACGGCCATCAGGCCGAGGAATTCGAGAATATACTGCATGCTGCTTTTTGCCCCGTCCCTCTAGCGGCCGCCGCTCACATTGAGGATCGCGCCCGTGACATAGGAGGCGGAAGGAGAAAGAAGATAGAGGATAGCGTCCGCCACCTCCTCGGCGGTGCCCGGACGCTGCATCGGCACCGACGGCGCCATTTCGCGCGCCCGGTCCGGCAGTCCGCCGGAAGCATGCAGATCGGTTTCGATGATACCGGGTCTGACGGCATTCACACGAATACCCTCCGCCGCGACCTCACGCGCAAGCCCGATGGTGAAGGTATCGATCGCCGCCTTCGAGGCCGCATAATCGACATACTGTGTCGCCGAGCCGAGGATTGCCGCCATCGACGAAACGTTGACGATCGCGCCGCCCCGCCCATTATGACGGCTCGACATCCGGCGAACGGCCTCTCCCGCGCACAGGATGGAGCCGGTCACATTGACGCGCAGCATCCTTTCGATCCGCTCCATCGACATTTCGTCGACCCGCTGCGGGTAGTCGACAATGCCGGCATTGTTGACCAGCCCATCGAGCCGGCCGAAATGGCGATCGACCGCGGCAAACATGGCTGCGATATCGGCAGCCGTGCCGACATCGCCCTGGATCGCCATGGCCTCGCCGCCGGCCTCAGTGATCGTCGCAACGACAGCCTCCGCCGCCTGTCGACTGGAGGCATAATTCACCGCGACGCGCCAGCCCTGGCGCGCGGCGAGCCGGCAGACCGCGGCGCCAATGCCCCGGCTGCCGCCGGTCACGAGAACAACAGGTGCATTACTCATGTCGCACACTCCTTGAAAGTCAGCACGTCCCAGGGCGCCACCGAAGCCTTGCCCTCGCCCCAGGCGCTCGATTCACGAATGGCGGGACCAAGGCCGGGAAGCACGAGCTTTTCGGCCGCCGCCGCACCCTCCGGCTGCAGATTGTCCATCTCGCCCTTGGCATTCATGCCATAGACGGCGCCCTGCCAGACGGTGCAGGCATCGAGGTCGGCGCCGGTTGCGTCCCCTTCCGGGCAGTTGAACATCAGGATGCCGATCGCGCGCACCGGATCTTCCGACGGCATCACGTAGCCTTCCATGACGACGGATGTCTCGAGCGCATTGACCTTGAACTGGTTGCTGGCGGCAGCCGAGGGAGAATTCAGCGGTGTAAAACGCAGTTCATAGGCGCCGTCACGGTCGACGTAAACGGCGTGCTCTTGTTTGCAGTCTGCGGCGAACGCAACAACTGGAACGGCGAAAACCGCGGCAGCTGCAATCGCAGCCGCACCTCTCCGCCCTGCCGTGATCCCGATCGTCCCGCTCATTGCACCTTCGGCTCTCGCCGTCCGTCGGCCTTCTCGATCACACCAAAATCCGTCAACAGCACCAATGGACGGCCATCCTTGTCAAGGCCCCAGAAGACAGGATAGACACCGTCGCCCCAGCCGCTCCAGAACACGGCGACATTGCCCTTCTTGCCGGCAATCGGCCGGTGCAGCGCATAGTGGTTCTTGTTGGCATCGAGCTCCGAAGCCAGCACGTCGTCGTAATAATTGATGTCGGCATCCGGCTTCTGCGCCTGCACCTGAGCTTGCCGCTCGTCGATCAGCGCCAGCGTATCGGCATCCATGTAACAGCCAACGCCCGCATCGACGGGGTAGCCGAAGATCTCGTCATCCTTCAGCGTCGCCGGGTCCTGCCCGGGAACGACGGCCAGTTCCCAGTGATCAGGCTTGCCCTCGGCCAACCGCATGCTCGCCGCCGCGATGCGCCCGAAGGCCCGGTAGAGCGTCACCGGATAGTCGCCCGGCGCAACCGTTCTTGCCAGCGCCGGACGATCCGGCTGAGCAAGCGGATCGGCCGCGACGATGCGCCCCGACGTCAGCTCGACATCGCCCATATGGACCACGTCGATCGACCGGCTGGAGAGTTCAGCATCATCAAGCGTCACCAACTCGAAATTGCTGCTGGCCTTGCCGACATCCCAGCCGGCAGCCGACGCGGAGACCGGGGCATGCGCGGCGGCAGCGCAAAGAACAAGGCGCGCCGCTCGCATGATCCGGTGCCGCATCGAAATGCTCCCTTAGAGATCGAGAACCAGACGTTCCGGATCTTCGAGACTTTCCTTGACTCGCACGAGGAAAGTGACCGCTTCCTTGCCGTCGACGATGCGGTGATCGTAAGACAGCGCCAGATACATCATCGGACGGATGACCACCTGGCCGCCGATCGCAACCGGCCGCTCCTGGATCTTGTGCATGCCGAGAATGCCGGACTGCGGCGCGTTGAGGATCGGCGAAGACATCAGCGAACCGTAGACACCGCCGTTGGTGATGGTGAAGGTGCCGCCCTGCATGTCGGCCATAGCAAGCGAGCCGTCACGCGCCGCCTTGGCAAGACGACCGAGTTCCTTCTCGATTTCGGCGATCGACATCTGGTCGGCGTCGCGGATAACAGGAACGACAAGACCCTTGTCGGTGCCGACGGCCATGCCGACATGGCAGTAGTTCTTGTAGATGACGTCGGCGCCGTCGATCTCGGCATTGACCGCCGGCAGCTCCTTCAGCGCATGCGTCACAGCCTTGGTGAAGAAGCCCATGAAGCCGAGCTTGACGCCGTGCTTCTTCTCGAAAATGTCCTTGTACTTGTTGCGCAGATCCATGACCGCCTTCATGTCCACCTCGTTATAGGTGGTCAGCATGGCGGCGGTGTTCTGCGCGTCCTTGAGGCGCTTGGCGATCGTCTGGCGCAGGCGCGTCATCTTCACGCGCTCTTCGCGCGAGGCATCCTCGACCGTCGACGGGCCACGCGCTGCAACCGGCGCCGCTGCGGGTACGGCCGCCGGAGCGGAAATGCCCTTGGCGACGGCGGCAATGACATCGCCCTTCAGCACCTGGCCACGTTTGCCGCTGCCGTCGATCTGATCGGCGGAAAGATTGCTTTCAGCCAGCATCTTCGCAGCCGCCGGTGCCGGCGGCATGGTGGAGACGGAAGCGCTCGACGAGGATGCAGCGGCAGCAGCAGCCGGCTGGGCCGCGGCAGCCGGGGCCGGCTGGGCGGGAACGGCAGCCGGTGCGGCAGCAGCCGACGCGGCAGCACCGGCACCTTCGGCGATCTGGCCGAGCAGTGCACCGAGACCGACGGTCTCGCCGGCGGCGGCGACGATTTCCGACAGCGTGCCGGAGACAGGCGCGGGAACTTCGATGGTCACCTTGTCGGTTTCAAGCTCCAGAATCGGCTCGTCGGCCTTGATGGCGTCGCCGACCTTCTTGAACCAGGTGCCGACGGTTGCCTCGCTGACGGATTCACCGAGAGTTGGAACGCGGATTTCTGTGGCCATTGTTCAAATCCTGATTTCGTGTGTTTTCGTTTATGCGTTTCAGACGGCGGGCGGCCGCAAAATGATCGAGGGCATCGGCAAAATATCGAAACGGAACCCGAGAGCGGAAGCGATGATCGGATCGCCGTCGGCAAGAGCTTGCGCCGCCGGCTGATCCTCCACTTCGACGACTGCCATGCCGAAGGCGCCTGCACCCTCGAACACGGGACCGACGACAATTGCCGATCCCGCAAGGGCCTGCCGATGCCAATATTCGAGATGGCGTTTCATCGCCGCCATTTCCTCCCCGGTCCCGTCATGCGGGAAAGTGGGGCGCGGCGGCAGCAGTCTTAAAAAGAAATAAGCCATTGCGCCCCCCTTTGATTAGCCGCCCAATGCATCCTCGAGGAATGCGGCGAGCTGCGACAGATGCTTCGACATCAGGCCCGTCGCCGGCGAGGCGGCGGCCGGGCGGCCGGTATAGCGGACGCGCTGGTACTTCGCATCGATGTGGGCAAGCACCCATTCGAGGAAGGGGTCGATGAACGACCATGCGCCCATGTTCTTCGGCTCTTCCTGGCACCATACCATTTCGGCGTTGCGGAAACGCGACAGCTCGTTGATGAGCGCCTTAGCCGGGAAAGGATAAAGCTGTTCGACGCGCAGCAGATAGATGTCGTCGATACCGCGCTTTTCACGCTCTTCGAGAAGATCGTAATAGACCTTGCCGGAGCACATGACGACACGGCGGATCTTGTTGTCCTTCTGCAGCTTGATCGGGCCGTCCTTGATCACTTCGGCATCGTCCCAGAGCAGGCGATGGAAAGCCGATTCGCCGGCGAGTTCCGCAAGCGTCGAAACTGCCCGCTTGTGGCGAAGCAGCGATTTCGGAGTCATCAGGATCAGCGGCTTGCGGAAGTCGCGCTTCAGCTGCCGGCGCAGGATGTGGAAGTAGTTCGCCGGCGTCGTGACGTTGGCGACCTGCATGTTGTCTTCCGCGCAGAGCTGCAGGAAGCGTTCCAGACGAGCTGAGGAGTGCTCCGGGCCCTGGCCTTCATAGCCGTGCGGCAGCAGGCAGACGAGGCCGGACATGCGCAGCCACTTGCGTTCGCCCGACGAGATGAACTGGTCGAAGACCACCTGCGCGCCGTTGGCGAAATCGCCGAACTGCGCTTCCCAGAGCGTCAGCGCATTCGGGCGGGCGAGCGAGTAGCCGTATTCGAAGCCGAGCACGGCCTCTTCCGAAAGCATCGAGTTGATGACTTCGTAGCGGGCCTGCGTCGGCGAAAGATTGGCGAGCGGAATGTAGCGTTCCTCGGTTTCCTGATCATAGAGAACCGAATGGCGTTGCGAGAAGGTGCCGCGTTCGCAATCCTGACCGGACAGGCGGATCTTGTGGCCTTCGAGGCAAAGCGCGCCGAAAGCGAGCGCTTCGGCCATCGCCCAGTCGAGGCCCTCGCCGGTGGCGATCATGTTGGCCCGGTTTTCCATGAAACGCTGGATCGTGCGGTGCGCATTGAAGCCCGCCGGGATTTCCGAGAGCTTGCGGCCGATCTCCTTCAGCGTCTTCATCGGCACCGCGGTCTTGCCGCGGCGCTGCTCGTCGGCATTGTCGGCCGTGCGCAGGCCCGACCACTCGCCGTCCAGCCAGTCGGCCTTATTAGGCTTGTAGCTCTGGCCGGCCTCGAACTCCTGCTCGAGATGCGCGCGCCAGTCGGCCTTCATCTTCTCGACTTCGCCTTCGGTGAGCAGGCCCTCGGCGACGAGGCGCGCCGCATAGAGCTGCAGCACGGTCTTGTGACCGCGAATGACCTTGTACATCTTCGGCTGCGTGAAGGACGGTTCGTCGCCTTCATTGTGGCCGTAGCGGCGATAGCAGAACATGTCGAGCACCACAGGCTTGTGGAACTTCATGCGGAATTCGGTCGCGATCTTGGCTGCGTAGACGACCGCTTCCGGATCGTCACCGTTGACGTGCAGGATCGGCGCTTCGATCATCTTGGCGACATCGGACGGATAGGGCGACGAGCGCGAAAAGGCCGGGTTCGTCGTGAAACCGATCTGATTGTTGATGATGACGTGCATGGTGCCGGCAACACGGTGGCCGCGCAGACCGGAAAGACCGAGGATTTCGGCAATGACGCCCTGGCCGGCGAAGGCCGCATCGCCGTGGATCAGCAGCGGCAGAACCTTGGAGCGTTCGGAAAGCGGGATGATGTCGCCTTCCCACACCGTAGCGCTCATGTCCTGCTTGGCGCGCGCCTTGCCCATGACGACGGGATCGACGATTTCGAGATGCGACGGGTTTGCCGTCAGCGACACGTGTACCTTGTTGCCGTCGAATTCGCGGTCGGAGGATGCACCGAGATGATACTTGACGTCACCGGAGCCTTCGACTTCATCGGGTGCGTAGGAACCGCCCTTGAATTCGTGGAAAATGGCGCGGTGCGGCTTGCCCATGACCTGCGAGAGCACGTTGAGGCGGCCGCGATGGGCCATGCCGAACACGGCTTCCTTCAGGCCGAGATGACCGCCGCGCTTCAGGATCTGCTCCAGAGCCGGGATCAGCGATTCGCCGCCGTCGAGGCCGAAGCGCTTGGTGCCCTTGAACTTGACGTCGAGGAACTGTTCATAGCCTTCGGCTTCGACGAGCTTGGCAAGGATCGCCTTCTTGCCTTCAGCGGTGAAGGCCACGCCCTTGTCGGGGCCTTCGATGCGCTCCTGGATCCAGGCTTTCTCTTCCGGGTTGGAAATATGCATGAATTCGACGCCGAGTGTCGAGCAATAGGTGCGCTCGAGGATCTCGATCATCTCGGGGATGGTCGCATATTCCAGGCCGAGCACGTTGTCGATGAAGATCTTGCGGTCGTAATCGGCTGATGTGAAGCCGTAATTCTCAGGCGACAGCTCGCGATAATCGTCGACGGCGGCGGCGATTCCGAGCGGATCGAGCTTGGCATGCAGGTGGCCGCGCATGCGGTAGGCGCGGATCATCATGATGGCGCGGACGGAATCGCGCGTCGCCTGCAGCACGTCGGTGCTGTCGGCAGGCTTGCCCTCGGCTTCGGCCTTGGCCTTCACCTTCGTCTCGATCGCCTTTTCGACGATGCCCCAGTCGCCGTCGAGCGCCGACACCAGATCGCCGCGAGGTGCCAGCGGCCAGTTCTTCCTGCGCCAGGAGGCTCCCTTGGCCGCCTTCTTCACATCGGCAGGATCGTCTTCCAGCGCCTTGAAGAAGGTGCGCCATTGATCGTCGACCGACGCCGGATCCTCTTCGTAGCGCGCATAGAGCTGCTCGATATAGGCCGCGTTGGCGCCATCCAGAAACGAGGTGATCTGAAACTGCTCGTTGGCTTCTTGCCGTGCCATGGTGATATGCGGACGCTTCCGTCCGCCTCCTGACTTTGATGAATTTGCCGGCTTCGTCACCGGCTGCCGCATTCCGATTGCCGCCTGTCCGCGGCGCATCTGCTAGTCTCGTGCTGTCACACCGGGCGGAAACGCAGATGCCGCTCTTCCGCCCGGTCTATATGGCTGGCTTAGCCCTTGAGGACTTCAACCAAGGTCTTGCCGAGGCGGGCCGGAGACGGCGAGACGCGAATGCCTGCCGATTCCATCGCTGCGATCTTCGATTCCGCATCGCCCTTGCCGCCGGATACCACGGCGCCGGCATGGCCCATGGTGCGCCCCTTCGGCGCCGTACGGCCGGCGATGAAGCCGGCCATCGGCTTCTTGCGGCCCTTCTTGGCTTCGTCCTTGAGGAACTGAGCCGCGTCTTCTTCAGCAGAACCGCCGATTTCGCCGATCATGATGATCGAGGTCGTGGCTTCGTCGGCGAGGAACATCTCGAGCACGTCGATGAACTCGGTGCCCTTGACCGGGTCGCCGCCGATGCCGACGGCCGTCGTCTGGCCGAGACCTTCGTTGGAGGTCTGGAACACCGCTTCATAGGTCAGCGTGCCCGAGCGGGAGACGATGCCGACCGAGCCCTTGCGGAAGATCGAGCCCGGCATGATGCCGATCTTGCACTCTTCCGGCGTCATGATGCCCGGGCAGTTCGGCCCAAGCAGTCGCGACTTGGAGCGGTCGAGGCGCGCCTTGACGCGCACCATGTCCATGACCGGGATGCCTTCGGTGATGCAGGTGATGAACGGGATCTCGGCGTCGATCGCTTCGATGATCGCGTCGGCAGCGCCGGCCGGCGGAACGTAGATGACCGATGCGTTGGCGCCGGTCTTTTCCTTGCCTTCGGCGACGGTCGCGAAGATCGGCAGGCTTTCGCCCTTCGCGCCGGTCCAGGTTTCGCCGCCCTTCTTCGGGTGGATACCGCCGACCATCTGGGTGCCGTAGTAAGCGAGCGCCTGTTCGGTGTGGAACGTGCCGGTCTTGCCGGTCAGACCCTGAACGAGGACCTTGGTGTCTTTATTGACGAGAATAGACATTCTTTCCGATCCCTCAAAATTAGCCGTTGATCGCCGCGACGATCTTCTTGGCCGCATCGTCCAAGTCGTCAGCCGCCGTGATCGCGAGACCCGACTCGTTCAGGATCTTCTTGCCGAGCTCGACATTGGTGCCTTCAAGGCGCACGACGAGCGGAACCTTGAGGCCGACTTCCTTGACCGCGGCAATGACGCCCTCGGCGATGACGTCGCACTTCATGATGCCGCCGAAGATGTTGACGAGAATGCCTTCGACCTTGGGGTCTGCGGTGATGATCTTGAACGCCGCAGCGACCTTCTCCTTGCCGGCGCCGCCGCCGACGTCGCAGAAGTTGGCCGGCTCCTTGCCGTACAGCTTGATGATGTCCATCGTCGCCATGGCGAGGCCCGCGCCGTTGACCATGCAGCCGATATTGCCGTCGAGCGCAACATAGGCGAGGTCCCACTTGGAAGCCTCGATTTCCTTGGCGTCTTCTTCGGTCTCGTCGCGCAGCGCCCGGACGTCGTCGTGACGGAAGAGCGCATTGCCGTCGAACGACATCTTGGCGTCGAGGACGCGCAGATGGCCATTCTTCATGACGATCAGCGGATTGATTTCGAGAAGGGACATGTCCTTCTCGTTGAAGGCCTTGTAGAGCAGCGGGAAGAGCGACTTGGCGTCTTCTGCGGCAGCGCCTTCGAGCTTGAGAGCGGCGGAGATCTTGGCGACGTCGGCAGCCGTCACGCCGGCTTCCGGATCGATGGCGATGGTCTGGATCTTCTCGGGCGTATCGTGGGCGACAGCTTCAATGTCCATGCCGCCTTCGGTGGACACGACGAAGGCGACCTTACCGACCGAGCGGTCGACCAGCAGCGAGCAGTAGAGTTCGCGTTCGATGTCGGCGCCCTCTTCGATATAGAGGCGATTGACCTGCTTGCCGGCGACGCCGGTCTGCGCAGTCACCAGCGTGTTGCCGAGCATCTCCTTGACATTGGCAACGACGTCTTCGATCGACTTGGCGAGACGTACGCCGCCCTTGGCTTCCGGCGACAGTTCCTTGAACTTGCCCTTGCCGCGGCCGCCCGCGTGGATCTGGCTCTTGACCACGTAAAGCGGGCCGGGAAGCGACTTGGCGGCCGCCTCGGCCTCTTCAACCTTGAGAATTGCCACACCCTCGGCAACCGGTGCGCCATAGCCCTTCAGCAGAGCCTTGGCCTGATATTCATGAATGTTCATGGGTCTATCCCTGTTTCGATTACTTCAGCGCCGATTACTTCAGGGCAGGCGCGATGTTGATGCAGGCTTCGCAGAGACCGGCAACGGCGCCGACGGACTTGTCGAAGGCTTCCTTCTCTGTCTTGTTGAGGTCGATCTCGATGACACGCTCGACGCCGCCGGCGCCGATGACGGTGGGAACGCCGACATACATATCCTTGACGCCGTACTGGCCGGTCAGATGGGCCGCGCAAGGTAGGACGCGCTTCTTGTCCTTGAGGTAGGATTCGGCCATTTCGATCGCCGAGGCAGCCGGCGCATAATAGGCCGAACCGGTCTTCAGCAAGCCGACGATCTCGGCGCCGCCGTCACGGGTGCGCTGGATGATCTCTTCGAGGCGCTCCTTGGTGACCCAGCCCATGGTGACGAGGTCGGTGAGCGGAATGCCGCCGACCGTCGAGTAGCGGGCGAGCGGCACCATCGTGTCGCCGTGGCCGCCGAGCACGAAGGCCGTCACGTCCTGAACGGAGACGTTGAATTCCTTGGCGAGGAAGAGACGGAAGCGCGAGGAGTCGAGAACACCGGCCATGCCGACGACCTTGTTGGCCGGAAGGCCCGAGAACTTCTGCAAGGCCCAGACCATGGCATCGAGCGGATTGGTGATGCAGATCACGAAGGCGTTCGGGGCATACTTCTTGATGCCGGCGCCGACCTGCTCCATGACCTTGAGGTTGATGCCGAGAAGGTCGTCGCGGCTCATGCCCGGCTTGCGCGGGACGCCGGCGGTGACGATGCAGACGTCGGCACCTTCGATCGCCGAATAGTCGCTGGCGCCGGTCAGATTGGCGTCGAAGCCTTCGACCGGAGAGGACTGTGCGATGTCGAGGCCCTTGCCCTGGGGGATGCCGTCGGCGATGTCGAAGAGGACGATGTCGCCCAGTTCCTTCAGGCCGGCGAGATGCGCCAGCGTGCCACCAATCATGCCAGAACCAATGAGTGCGATCTTGTTACGCGCCATTTCGCTGTTTCCTTTGCGATCAAATTCGTCGAACGACGCTTGAAGGCACCGCCCAATGACGCACTCGCATAGACCCAAAGGCTAAAAATGGCAATCCATTAATTTTGATGCAGCATTTTCAATCGTTTAGATACAAAAATTCTTACGTAAACGTAAGAGATTTTGTCACTGGGTTGTTACTCTGCGGCGCGTTTCTCATGGTGCAGCGCAAGATATTCCGCGCTCCGCATCTCGAACAGGCGCGAGGCCGTGCGATCGAATTCAAAGCCCTCGGTGCCCCGGCGGTTGACGAGCAGGTCCTCCGGCAACGCCGCCGCGGATATGTAAAGCCGCACGGCATGATCGTAGAGCGTATCGACCAGAATGATGAAACGCTTGATCTGGTTCCGCTTCTCCGGCCCGAGCAACGGAACGTGATCGAGGAAGACCACATCGAAGCGTTCGGCGATGGCCAGGAAGTCGGCGGCCCCGAGCGGCTTGTCGCAGAGATCGGCGAAAGAGAAGCGCGCCATCCGGTCAGCGGCAAGCGGCACGTGGATGGAGCGCCCCTTCATCGGAATATCGAGCGGCTGCGCCTTGCGCCCATGCAGCGCCTGCGTCCAGGACGCCTCCATCGCCATGTCGTTATGTTCGCTGATTGGCACGAGATAAACCGGCTGGCTGTTCAGCTTCTCCATCCGGTAATCGGTCGGCGAATCCAGCGTGACGACGTCGACATGCTGCTTGAGTAGAGCGAGGAAGGGCAGGAACAGGCCGCGATTGAGCCCATCCTTGTAGAGATTGTCCGGTTCGACGTTCGAGGTCGCGATCAGCACGCATCCCCGCGAAAAGAGTTCGGAAAACAACCGCGACAGGATCATCGCGTCGGCAATGTCGGTGACGGTGAATTCATCGAAGCAGAGCAGTTCCGCTTCCTCGTAAAGGGCTGCGGCCACCGGCGGCATCGGATCGGCTTGCTTCGTCTCGCCGTTCTTGAGCTTCAGCCGGTGTGCCGCGATACGGTTGTGCACATCCGCCATGAATTCATGGAAATGCGCCCGGCGCTTCTTCCTGCACGGCGCCATGGCAAAGAACATGTCCATCAGCATGGTCTTGCCGCGTCCGACGCTGCCGTGAATGTAAAGCCCCTTGATGCCGCCTGCGGCTTTCTTCTTCGAGGCGAACAGCCAGCCCAGCGCGCTCGATTTCGCCGCCGGTCGCTGCTGCTTCAGCCCGGCGAGCACCCGATCCAGGCTTTTGGCCACATCCATCTGGGCGGAATCGACCTGCAAAGCACCGGAAAGCGTCAGCGATTTAAGCTGTTCGCAGACGCTGAGCGCATAATCTGGCATTGGCTGCATAAGGGCATGTCCGCCTGTCGGTCATCGGCGGGGCGCCGCCGGATCGTTTACCGCGCCGGTTTGATTACCGCGCCGGTTAATTACCGGCTGAGGCTGATCTGCTGACCGGTATTGGTCTGGCCCTGGAAGCGATTGTCGGCCGTCTTGTAGACGCTGCCGATCTGGTTGCCCGAACGATCCTTGAGCAGCACCTGCTTGCCCGCGACCTCCCAGGAGCCCATCGCCGTCAGCTCGCCGACGCAGCCGCGCGTGCCGCCACGCGAGCCGCTGCCGAGATTGGTGAGCGTCAGGAACATGTCACAGCTGCCGTTGACGCGCCAGCTTCCGACCATCGATTCCTTGGTGACGTCGAGCGCATTCGCAGCCATGGCGCCGGACTGTGCCCCAGGCATCGGTGCCGTCGCCGTCGGCGCGGCCGGAAACTGCGAGCTGCCGGTCGGCGGCGGAAGCTGGCCGCCCTGGACGGAGGGGACAGGCTGCGCCGTCAACGGCGCCGGCCCGGCGTTCGAGTTGGAGCTGTAATCATATGCCGTACGCTGACAACCGGCTAGCGCGAGAGCCACCACCAGACCTGTCATCGCATATCGCAACTGCATCATCATACTCCTGAATTCGGCTATCGCCGCAAAGAACGGGCGTGAGACAAGTTCGATTATCGTAATTCGCTTTGGTTAATCAAGTCGGGTTGCAGAAATTGCCCGTGACAACACCTAACCGAAAAACGATACAGTTCAACTGCCCTGCTGCAAAACTTCCTGCACATAGAATTTGTCAGCAAGGTGTTGCGCACGCTCATCTCTGCCAGGATTTCTGCCAAACGCCCGCAAGGTCTCTGAATAGTGCTCGAACAAACTGCGCAGGAATAGCCCACACCGGCTTCGCCGTGGTCTTGAAAATGTTGCCGCATAAGCCCGACATAATTTGCCGCAACCTTCCCGGCACCATGATGATCGCGAGGCGGAAAGCCCCAGGCGCGATTGCCGCTTTCGATCGCCAAACCGATGCGTGATCTCCGCGACGGCTCCGGGATCGAAGCCGTCCAGTCGAGTGGCATGCATACCAATCAGACCCGGCGCTCGACCATCATCTTCTTGATTTCGGCGATTGCCTTGGCCGGGTTGAGGCCCTTCGGGCAGGTCTGCGCGCAGTTCATGATCGTATGGCAGCGGTAGAGGCGGAACGGATCCTCGAGGTTGTCGAGACGTTCGCCGGTCGCCTCGTCTCTGGAATCGATCAGCCAGCGATAGGCCTGCAGCAGAACGGCCGGACCGAGATAACGGTCGCCGTTCCACCAGTAGCTCGGACAGGAGGTCGAGCAGCAGGCGCAGAGGATGCATTCATAAAGACCGTCGAGCTTCTGCCGGTCCTCATGGCTCTGCTTCCATTCCTTGGCCGGCGTCGGCGACACCGTCTTCAGCCAGGGCTCGATTGAGCGATGCTGGGCGTAGAAGTTGCTGAGATCGGGCACCAGATCCTTGACGACAGGCAGATGCGGCAGCGGATAGATCTTCACCGCGCCCGTGATATCGTCGAGGCCCTTCGTGCAGGCAAGCGTGTTGGTGCCGTCGATGTTCATCGCGCAGGAACCGCAGATCCCTTCGCGACAGGAGCGGCGCAGCGTCAGCGTCGGGTCGATCTTGTTCTTGATGTAGAGCAGACCGTCGAGCACCATCGGGCCGCAATCGTCGACATCGATATAGAAGGTGTCGATCGACGGATTCTGGCCATCGTCCGGGCTCCAGCGGTAGACGCGGAATTCGCGCGTGTTGGTCGCACCGGCCGGCTTCGGCCAGACCTTGCCTTCGCGCATCTGGGAATTTTTGGGGAGAGCGAGTTCAACCATGCCGGGTTCCTCTTGAAATCAGTAGACGCGCGCCTTCGGTTCGATCTTGTGCGGATCGATGCCTTCGGCGATCAGCTCGGTGTGGACAGGCCGGTAGTCGAGTTTCACCTCGCCTGCCTCGCTCACCCAGGCGAGCGTATGCTTGCGCCAGTTGACGTCGTCGCGGCCGGCGAATGCGCCCTCGGTGTAATCCTCGCGGGCGTGCGAACCGCGGCTCTCCTTGCGGGCCTCGGCGCCGTAGATCGTCGTGATGGCGTTTGCCATCAGGTTCTGCAGCTCGAGCGTTTCCACGAGATCGGAGTTCCAGACCATCGACCGGTCGGTGACCTTGATGTCCTTCATTTCGCCCCAGATCGCCGAAATACGCCGGCAACCGGATTCCAGCGATTCCTGCGTGCGGAAGACGGCGGCGTCTTCCTGCATAGCGCGCTGCATCTTCTCGCGCAGCACAGCCGTCGGCGTGCCGCCGCTGGCGTGACGCAGGCCGTCGAAGCGGTCCATGATCTTGTCGCAGGCGGCCACGTTGAGATGCGGGATCGGCTCCGCGCGGTCGATCACCTCGCCGGCGCGGATCGCGGCGGCGCGGCCAAAGACCACGAGGTCGATCAGCGAGTTGGAGCCGAGGCGGTTGGCGCCGTGCACGGAGGCACAGCCGGCTTCACCCACAGCCATCAGGCCGGGGATGATCCGCTCCGGATTGGCGGCGTCGGCGTTCAGCACTTCGCCCCAGTAATTGGTGGGAATGCCGCCCATATTGTAATGCACGGTCGGCAGAACCGGGATCGGTTCGCGCGTGACGTCGACGCCGGCAAAAATCTTGGCGCTCTCGGAAATCCCCGGCAGGCGCTCATGCAGAACCGCCGGATCGAGATGGTCGAGATGCAGGAAGATGTGATCCTTGTTCCTGCCGACGCCGCGGCCTTCGCGGATCTCCAGCGTCATGCAGCGCGAGACGACATCGCGCGAGGCAAGATCCTTGGCCGAAGGTGCATAACGCTCCATGAAGCGCTCACCCTCGGAGTTGACGAGGTAACCGCCTTCGCCGCGCGCACCTTCGGTGATCAGACAGCCCGAACCGTAGATGCCGGTCGGGTGGAACTGCACGAATTCCATGTCCTGAAGCGGCAGGCCGGCGCGTGCCACCATGCCGCCGCCGTCACCGGTGCAGGTATGGGCCGAGGTCGCCGAGAAATAGGCGCGGCCGTAGCCGCCGGTCGCCAGCACCACCATCTTTGCAGCGAAGCGATGGATCGTACCGTCATCGAGGCACCAGGCGACGACACCGGTGCAGCGGCTGCCGTCCTCAGACATGATCAGATCGAGCGCGAAATATTCGATGAAGAATTCGGCGTTGTTGCGCAGTGACTGGCCGTAGAGCGTATGCAGGATGGCATGGCCGGTACGGTCGGCAACGGCGCAGGTGCGCTGCACCGGCGGACCCTCGCCGTAATTCTGCATGTGGCCGCCGAACGGGCGCTGGTAGATCTTGCCTTCCTCGTTGCGCGAGAACGGCACGCCGTAATGCTCGAGCTCATAGACCGCCTTCGGCGCTTCCATGGTCAGATACTGCATGGCGTCAACGTCGCCGAGCCAGTCGGAACCCTTGACGGTGTCATAGAGATGCCACTGCCAGCTGTCCGGCGTCATGTTGCGCAGCGAGGCGGCGATGCCGCCCTGGGCCGCAACCGTATGCGAGCGGGTCGGGAACACCTTGGTGATGCAGGCGGTGCGGAAACCCTGCTCGGCCATGCCGAGCGTCGCGCGCAAGCCCGCGCCGCCGGCGCCGACGACGATCACGTCATAGGAGTGGTCGACATATTTGTAGGCCTTGCCGTTCTGGGCGGGTGAAGTGGGTGCCATGTCGAGCTTATCCTACGAATGCGATTTTCAGAATGGCGAAGAGACAGAGGCTGGCGATCACGATCGCGAAGAACGTGTTCAGCATCAGCAGAGCGATCTTGCCGAATTCGGCATGCACGTAATCCTCGATGATCACCTGCATGCCGAGCTTCATATGGATGACGCCCGATATCACCATCAATCCCATGACGACAGCGACAAAGGGGTTCGACAGGGCACGAACCACATCCGCATAGGGCGCGCCGGCATAGGTGATCATGAAGATGACGAAGAAGAGGATCAACGGAATATTGGAGACGGCGGTCAGCCGCTGGCGCCAGAAGTGACTTGTGCCTTCCTTGGCGGAGCCGAGCCCGCGAACCTTGCCGAGGGGGGTGCGCATATCCATGAGAGGGCCTTCAGAAGCGAATGAGGAAGCCGATCGCCCAGACCAGCACGGTCAGACAGAGCGATCCGATGACGTTGGCGATGGCGAGCTTGGTCGAGACTTCCTTCTCGAAGCCGTGGCCGAGGTCCCACATGAGGTGGCGAAAACCGCCGAGCATGTGGTGCAGCAGTGCCCAGGTGTAGCCGAGCAGCACGAGCTTGCCAAGAAGGCTGCCGAGCACCCAGTTGGCCCAGTCGTAAGAGCTCTGGCCACTTGCGGCCGCAATCAGCCACCAGGCGACGAGCAGCGTGCCGACGTAGAGCGCACCACCGGTGATGCGGTGGACGATCGACATGACCATGGTGGGAATAAGTTTATAGACTTGCAAATGCGGCGACAGGGGCCGGTTATTTGTCACGTTCGCCATCAGAACCTCGCGGCGGCTTCTCTGCGCTCCCGGATTTCGGAGCATGCTCAGTCAACCACACGAATGACAAAATTCTCTGTGTGCGTTGCATCAATTGCGACGTTTACTCACCGGGAAGCCCGACGACAAGCACAATCGCTGTGAGCCTTTAATTTAATCGATTCGGGTTACCGCGAAGTTTGCGGACGGCAGAAACTCCAGAAAAGCTGCGAAGCGCCTTTCCGTCCGGAATTGCGTAAGAACAAAAGGTTAGAGCGGTTCTGCGCTTCGCCGAAAGCGGAACTGCCCAACGAAAACTGGTCTTTTCGGCTCAATATTCATGCCGTCTTTCCAGGCGCATGGACAAGCCACGGCTTTTGGCGCAATCTGGCATTAACGATTTGTTAACGATCGGCAATTCCGGAGGCCGGCATTCATGTTTCGCAGTCTGCCTGCAGTCGCCCTGCTTGCGCTCGCCGCGCTCGTCGCCTTGCCTGCCGCCGCCGGCGAGCGCCGTCTCGATCATCGCTTCGCCGATCATCGCTTCCTTGGCCACCGCCACACCTTGCACAACGGATTGTTTCTCGGCCAACGTCTCGGCTGGCGCGATCGCGACATCCGTTTCGACAGCGCCTTTGTTCGCCGACACGGCAGGGAGCGGATGCCGTTCCTGAAGCAGTTTTCGTCCCCTGCGACAAATCGCATCGCCCGCAGCAGCCTGGTCATCTTCGCACCGCAGCCGCCGGGCGGCAGCGGCGACACCTATGCCGGCTCCTATGTCTATCAGATCGATGGCGGGACTTATGTCGGGGGCAATGGCTACGGCTATTATCCGACCGCACGGCTCGCGCCCCAGGCGCCGAAAGCGAAGGTCATCGACGTCGCCGTCCAGGACGATCCCTGCAGCTACGAGGCCAATGTCTGCGTGATCCGGCCCTAAGACTCTAAGCCGAAGCGCCAGACCGTCGTCTTCTTGATTTCGCTGTCCTCCAGCGCCCGCGTCACCGGCACCTGATAGGCCGCACAGAATTCTAGCTGTTCGCGTGGCAGATAGCTTCTCCCGGGATCGCCGACCAGCACCGGCCTGCCCTCGGCCGCCAGCCTCGCGAACCACGGAACGAGCGCAGCGGCAAAGCTGCGGTCGTAAAAGACGTCGCCGGCAAGCACGATATCCGCCTCGACACGCGCACCGACCAGGTCGGCGTCGGTAAATCCGAGCGCAACATGATTGGCCTCGGCATTCAGCCGGATCGCCGTCTTTGCCCAGGGGTCGATATCGGCAGCCAACACCTCGCGGGCACCGGCCATGACGGCCGCAATGCCGACAAGCCCGGAACCGCTGGCAAAATCCAGCACCCGCTTGCCGCGCACCATCTCCGGATGATCGAGGATGTAGCGTGCCAGCCCCTGCCCGCCCGCCCAGGCAAAAGCCCAGAAGGGCGGCGGCAGGCCGATGGCTTCCAGCTCCTCTTCGGTTTTCAGCCAGAGTTCATGTGCCTCGCTCGCCAGATAGAGCGAAATCTCCGGCACATGCGGCGGCGGCATCAGATTGGTATTCGCACGAATGAAGGCTTCCGGATCGGTCTTCAAAGATTTTCAGCGCGGTGGATTGTCGAGCCCGCCCATGTGGCAGACTTCGGCCCACTCGTCATCCGTCACCGGCTGCACGGAAAGGCGCATGGAGGTGACGAGCGACATCTTGGCGAGCTTCGGGTTCGCCTTGACGTCCTTCAAGGTCACCGGCTTCGGCATGTCCATGACGGCGCGGATATCGACGCAATCCCACTTCGGGTCGCCCTTGGCGGTGGAGTCGGGATGCGACAGCGCTGCGACTTCGACGATGCCGACGATCTCCAGCCCGTCATTAGAATGGTAAAAGAACCCTTTGTCGCCGATCTGCATCGCCCGCATGTTGTTGCGCGCCAGATAGTTGCGCACGCCGGTCCATTCCGTGCCCTTTTCGCCTGCGGCCTTCTGCTGCTCCCAGGACCAGGAGGCAGGTTCGGATTTATAGAGCCAATGCGCCATGCTCACGCCTCCGGTTTGTTGAAGACCCAGTTGAAGGGCTTGATATCGACGCTTTCGAACAAACCGGCCATGGCGTAAGGATCGGCGTCGGCGAGCGCCTTTGCCTCTTGTGCCGTCTCCGCCTTGACAAGCACCAGACTGCCGCAGGCTTTGCCCTCGTCGTCGAGGAAAGGGCCGGCCATGGAGAGCTTGCCTTCGGCATTGAGCTTGTCGAGATAGGCAAGATGCGTCGGCCGCGTCTCTATGCGGACGTTCAGATGTCCCGGCTTGTCCTTGCAGAGCAGGGCGAAAAGCATGTCTATTCTCCTATTCGGTGGTGATTGGACGCGTCATCAACTGCTCGATGGCGTCCGATATATCGAGCCTGCCGTCGATGATGGCGGAAACGGCATCGGTGATCGGCATGCTGATCGAAAGCTCCACGGCAAGCCGGGAGGCGACGGAAGCGGCAAACGCACCCTCCACCAGCGCGCCGTGCGCGGGATCGGTCTTTTCGCCGCGCCCGAGCGCAATGCCGAAACGCAGGTTTCGCGATTGATGGCTCGTCGCCGTCAGCACCAGATCGCCGAGACCGGAAAGTCCGCGCACCGTGTCGGCCTGACCGCCTTTGGCCACGATGAAACGCGACATTTCCGCGAGACCACGGGCAATCAATGCCGCACGGGCGGATTCACCGATGCCGCGGCCTTCGACGATGCCGCAGGCGATCGCCAGTACATTCTTGAGCGCGCCGCCGAGTTGCACGCCGATGCGATCGGTGGAGGCATAGAGCCGGAAGGTCCGCCCGGAGATCGCCTGAGCGAGCCGCTCGGCCGTCTCCATGTCATCAGCCGCGATCGCCATCGCCGTCGGCAGTCCTTTGGCGATATCGGCGGCAAATCCCGGACCGGAGAGAACCGCAACCGGATGGTCCGGCAGTTCCCGCTCCAGCATGTCGGTCAAAAGATTGCCCGTCGTCCGCTCGATGCCCTTGGCGCAGGTGACGACAACGGCATCCTTCGACATATAGGGGCCATATTGCTGCGCAGCATCGGCCTGCGCCTGCGAGGGCATCGCAAAAAGCACGATCGAGGCGTCGGCGACCGCCTCCGCCTCGGCGGAGAATTCCAGCGATTCCGGCAAGACAATGCCGGGCAGCACGGCACCATGCAGCCGTTCGCTCTTCAGATCGGCCATCAGCGATGGCTTGCGTCCGACGAGCGTTACGGCGCTGCGGCCGGCAAGGGCGATGACGGCGGCAAGTGCCGTCCCGAAAGCGCCCGATCCGATGACGACGATCTTTTCGCTCATGCCTTGGCTCCTCTCTTGCCAAAGCCGATCAGCGTTTCGGCATTGGCATCGAGCGGCCAGCGCGAACGCGGCTGCACGTCGAGTGTATCAGGCGCTACGCCCGTCGCCATGCGCTCGAGCCCCGCCCAGGCAATCATCACCGCATTGTCGGTGCAGAGGCTGAGCGGCGGCGCAATGAAGCGGAAGCCGTTCTTGTCGCAGAGCGCCTGCAGCGTCGCGCGCAGTTCGAGATTGGCGGCGACGCCGCCGGCAACGACCAGCGCCGGCTTCTCGCCGGTGGTCGGGAACTCCCTCTTGAACCGCTGCAGGCCGCGGCCGATGCGGTCCTTCAGCGTGCGCGAAATCGCCCGCTGGAACGAGGCGCAAATATCAGCCACGTCCTGATCGCTGAGCGGCGCGATATCCTGCGCCGCCTGCCGCACCGCCGTCTTCAGGCCGGAAAAGGAGAAATCGAGCCGCGCCTCGCCGACGAGCGGGCGCGGAAAATTGAACCGATCGGCATTGCCGTCGCGCGCCATCCGCTCCACCGCCGGACCGCCGGGATAGGGCAGGCCGAGCAGTTTTGCCGTCTTGTCGAAAGCTTCGCCGAGCGCATCGTCGATCGTCGTGCCCCAACGTTCATACTGTCCGACGCCGCGCACCAGGATCAGCTGGGTATGACCGCCGGAGACCAGCAGCACCAGATAGGGAAAGGAGAGCCCGTCGGTCAGCCGCGCCGTCAGCGCATGGCCCTCGAGATGGTTGACCGCATAGAGCGGTTTGCCGGCGGCCCTGGCGATCGCCTTGCCGGTCATCAATCCCACAAGCAGTCCGCCGATCAGACCCGGGCCTGAAGTGGCGGCGATGGCGTCTACATCATCAAGCGACACATTGGCGCGCTTCAGCGCCTGTTCGATCAGCTCGTCCAGCGCCTCGACATGGGCGCGCGCGGCGATCTCCGGCACCACGCCGCCATAGGCGCTGTGCTCGTCGAGCTGGGAAAGCACGACATCCGACAGGACGTTGCAATGCCCCTCCGCATCGCGCTCGACGACGGCTGCGGCCGTCTCGTCGCAGCTTGTTTCGATGCCGAGGATGCGCAGAAAGGGAACCATGTGGCCTGTTCATTCATTGCGATGGAACGGAAACCCGTTTACGAGAATTCCGGTAACAACGGAACAGAGCGGATGCAAACAAAACCTTTCCGGATCGGCACACGGGGCAGCCCGCTGGCGCTTGCCCAGGCGCATGAGGCCCGCGACAGGCTGATGGCGGCGCACAACCTGCCTGAAGAGATGTTCGAGATCGTCGTGCTGACCACCAGGGGCGACCGCATCACCGATCGGTCGCTGGCCGAGATCGGCGGCAAGGGTCTCTTCACCGAGGAGCTCGAACAGAAGCTTGTGTCAGGCGAGCTGGATTTTGCCGTGCACTCCGCCAAGGACATGCCGACGCATCTGCCGGACGGCCTTCACCTGTCTGCCTATCTGCCGCGCGAGGATATCCGCGACGCCGTCGTCGGCCGCACCGCGCGCAAGCTCATCGAGCTGCCGCATGGCGCCACCGTCGGCTCTTCGTCGCTGCGCCGCCAGGCGCTGATCCGCCGCATGCGGCCTGACATCAACGTCATTACCTTCCGCGGCCTCGTCGAAACCCGCCTGCGCAAGCTCGAAGAAGGGCAGGTGGATGCGACCCTGCTGGCGCTCGCCGGCCTGAAACGCCTCGGCAAAGTCGAGGTGATCACCGATATCCTCGAGCCCGACACCTTCCCACCGGCGCCGGCGCAGGGGGCGATCTGCATCGAAAGCCGCGTCGGCGACACAAAAATCGATGACCTGCTGGCGGCGGTCAACGATGCCGCGACCTTCGACACTGTCTCCTGCGAGCGCGCCTTCCTCACTGCTCTCGACGGCTCCTGCCGCACACCGATCGCCGGCTATGCCGTCTGCGAGGGCGACCTGATCCGATTCTCCGGCCTGATCCTCACGCCCGACGGCCGCAGCCAGCATGCGGTGACGACCGACGGCCACCGCCGCGATGCGGCCGCACTCGGCACCCGCGCCGGCCAGGACGTGCGCGCAAGAGCCGGCAGCACCTTCTTCGACGACTGGCGCTGACGCGGCCATGCGTGTGCTCGTCACCCGCCCCTCGCATTCAGCGACAAGAACAGCACAACGTCTGCGCGAAATGGGCCACGAGCCGCTGCTGCTGCCGCTGCGCCGACCACAGCACGACAGTGCCGCAGCCGCAGGCGCACTCGAAGCCACCAGCGGCGCGATCGCGGTGACCAGCGCCGAAGCCGTCAGGGTCGTGTCCGAGCTCGGCGAGAAACTTCGTCCGCATCTTCTCCGCCCGCTGTTTGCGGTCGGCGAGATGACGGCGCAAGAGGCGCGCCGCCTCGGTTTCCGCTCGGTCGCCGCGTCCGCAGGCAACGGCCGCGATCTCGCCGATCTCGTCGCCGCACAGGCAACAGAAGAGTTACTCTACCTTGCCGGCATGCCGCGCGCCGAAACGTTCGAAACAAGATTGCGCCAACTCGGGATCTGCTTTTCGGTCGCCGAATGCTATCGCATGACGCCGGTTGCTCCGAGCCCGACTGAGATCGAAGCTCTCTTTTCCGGCGGCCGCCCTAACGCCGTTCTCTTCTATTCCCGGCAGACGGTGGAAGATTTTTTTCACCTGGCGGAGCTGCGATCAGCCCTGTCGGGACACCGCGAAATCCGCCTTCTCTGCCTGAGCGAAGCAGTAGCGCAGGCCATTCCGATGTCCCTGAAAAAAACCGTGGCGATTTCGTCCATGCCGGATGAGCAAAGTCTTTTGTCGCTGCTTTGAATGCTTTAGCCGCCCAAATTTGATCTAACCTCTTCCCTTAATTGGCATCACTGTCTAGTTTCGTTGCAATGCAGGATAAAGAGGACCTCATGGTATCGGGAAACCCGCCACGCCATTCGAAGAGCGCCGACGAGCCGGTCACGATCGACCTCGATGCACAGGACTTCGCCTCCGAAGCCGATACCGAAAAGCCGGTGAACAATGATTCCGGCGACGCCGATAGCCCCCCTGCGGATCTCGGTCCGCCCGAAACCGAAGCGGCGTCGCAGCCTGAACCTGAAAACAAGCCCGAATCGGAGCCGGAGGAGGAAGAGGAGACGCCGGCAGCCGCCGAACCGTCCTCCAGGCCCCCTGCCGAACAGGCCGCGCCGCGGGGCGCCGGCACCTCCGGTCTTATCGCCGCCGGCATATTCGGCGGCCTCGTGGCGCTGCTTGGTGCAGGCGTCATTCAATATGCCGGTTACCTCCCCGGTTCCTCCGCACCTGAGACCTCCTCGCCCGAGATCGCCGATCTCTCCGGCGAGATCGACGGCTTGAAACAGACCGTTGCCAACCTTGCCGCCAATCCCGCAGGCGCGGGCGACGGCGCGCTTGAGACGCGGGTCGCCGCGTTGGAAACGGCTGCGAAGAACCCCGCGGCGGCGCCGTCGGCCGATCCTGCAAATGTCGAGGCGCTCAACCAGAAGATTGCAGAGCTGAGCAGTCAGGTCGACCAGCTGCGCTCGACACTGGCTCAGTCCTCCGACCAGCAGACGAGCAGCGCCGCCGATATCGACAAGCGCCTCGCCGAGGCCGAAAAGAAGCTCAACGAGCCGCGCGAGGATGTTGCCGTCGCGCGGGCGATCGCGGCAGCCGCCCTGAAGGCAGCGATCGATCGTGGCGGGCCGTTCCTGGCCGAACTCGACACCTTCGCCGGCGTCGCGCCCGACGATCCTGCCGTCACCGACCTGCGTGGCTTTGCCGAGACAGGCGTTCCCTCGCGCGCCGAACTGATGCGCCAGGTTCCCGACGTTGCGACCACAATCGTCGAAACTGTCAACCAGCCGGAGCCGAACCAGAGCTGGTCGGACCGGCTGATGGCGAGCGCGAAATCGCTGGTCAAGGTCCGTCCGGTCGGCAATATCGAAGGTGAGAGCGTCGAAGCGATCGCCGCCCGCCTGGAGGACAAGGTGAAGAACGGCGATCTACCCGGCGCTTCCGCCGAATGGAACGCTCTACCGGCCTCCGGCAAGCAGGCGTCCGCCGCCTTCAAACAGTCTCTGGAGGCGCGCATCCGTGTCGAGGAGCTGGTTGGCGGGGCGCTGTCGAAAGCGGTTTCCGGCACAGGCAAGGAAGGATAAGACCATGCTGATCCGTCTTGTCGTCTTCGCCCTCTTCGTGTTGGCTCTCGCCTACGGCTTCTCCTGGTTCGCCGATCGTCCGGGCGACATCTCGCTGATCTGGGAGGGCCAGATCTACCAGACCAAGCTGATCGTCGCCGTCAGCGCGATCATCGCCCTCATAGGCGCCGTGATGATCGCCTGGTGGTTCGTTCGCCTGGTCTGGACTTCGCCGCATTCGGTGACCCGCTATTTCCGTGCCCGCAAGCGCGACCGCGGCTATCAGGCGCTGTCGACCGGCCTGATCGCCGCCGGCGCAGGCAATGCATTACTCGCCCGCAAGATGGCCGCTCGCTCGCGCGGCCTCATCCGCGCCGATCAGGAGCCGCTGATCAACCTGCTCGAGGCTCAGGCCGCGCTGATCGAAGGCCGCCATGACGAAGCGCGCGCCAAATTCGAGGCCATGGCCAATGACCCGGAAACACGGGAGCTTGGCCTGCGCGGCCTCTATCTTGAAGCACGCCGCCTCGGAGCCAACGAGGCCGCCCGCCAATATGCCGAAAAGGCCGCCGACAATGCCCCTTATCTGCCCTGGGCCGCCCAGGCGACTCTCGAATATCGCAGCCAGGCCGGCCGTTGGGACGATGCGATCCGTCTGCTCGAGCAACAGAAGGCCGCCCGCGTCGTCGAAAAACCCGAGGCCAACCGCCTGCACGCCGTGCTCCTGACGGCACGCGCCGCCGAGAAGCTGGAAGGCAATCCGGCCGGCGCCCGCGACGACGCCCTGCAGGCGCTGAAGTTCGCCGCCGATTTCGTTCCGGCCGCTCTCATTGCAGCAAAGGCACTGTTCCGCGAAGGCGGTCTGCGCAAGGCCGCTTCGATCCTCGAACAGGTGTGGAAATCGGCGCCTCATCCCGAGATTGGTCAGACCTATGTCAGAGCCCGCAGCGGCGATTCCACGCTCGACCGGCTGAAGCGCGCCGAGCGGCTGGAGACGATGCGCCCGAACAACGTCGAATCTCTTCTCATCGTCGCCCAGGCGGCGCTCGACGCGCAGGAATTCGCCAAGGCGCGCGCCAAGGCGGAAGCGGCGGCGCGTATTGAGCCGCGTGAAGCCGCCTTCCTGCTCCTGGCCGACATCGAGGAAGCCGAGACCGGCGACCAGGGCCGCGTGCGCCACTGGCTGGCCCAGGCACTGAAAGCCCCGCGCGATCCCGCCTGGGTGGCGGATGGTTTCGTCTCCGACAAATGGCTGCCGGTGTCGCCGGTCACGGGTCGTCTCGACGCCTTCGAATGGAAGGCGCCTTTCGGTCAGATCGAGGGGCCGCTCGAAGACGGGTCGGCGCCCGCCTCGATCGAAAACGCCCTGAAAACCCTGCCGCCGCTGCGTGACGTCAAGCCGGAAAGCCCGGTCAACGATCACCGCATCATTGAGCTGGAACGCGCCGCGACGATCGCCGAGGCCGTGCGCCCGGCACCGGCACCGGCAAAGCCGAAACCCGTCGAATCCACCGCCAGCGACAAAGCGCCAGCACCGAACGAAGCAAAGCCCTTTTTCGGCGGACTGCCGGATGATCCCGGCGTTCGCGATCCCAGGACGGAACCGGAACCCAAGACACGGCTTCGCCTTTTCTGACACGGAACGAAACCCGCATGTTCGAACGCTTTCAGGCATTCTTCCAGAAGCTCACCGCCGACCGCCCGAAGAAAGGCTTTGCTCCCGATGACCCGCGCATAGCAGTGGCAGCACTCTGCATGCAGGTCATGGAGGCCGACGGTCAGATCAAGGCCAGTGAAAAGAAGCGGCTGCGCAAGCTCTTGAAGGAGCAGTATTCGCTCGACAGCAAGCAGCTCGATGCTTTGATGGCCGCCGGCCTCGAAGCCGAAAGCTCCGCCGTCGACTACTATCGCTTCACCGCCGACCTGAAACGCCATCTCGATACCGAACAACGGCTGGAGCTGATCGGCATTCTCTGGGACATCGTTTACGCCGATGGCGAGCGCAGCGAGATGGAAGACCATGTCATCTGGCGTATCGCCGATCTGCTCGGGGTCTCCTCACGCGAACGCATCCAGAAGCGGCAGGAGGCGGCCGCCAGGGTCACGGATATCCAGGTTGCGCAAGATGATGCCGACTGAGCAAAATCCGGACCGCGACCGGCGCCCGATCCTTATCGTCCTGCATCAGGAGCGGTCCAGTGCCGGCCGTGTCGGGCAATTGCTGGTCGAAAAAGGCTACTGCCTCGACATCCGTCGCCCGGTCCTCGGCGATCCGCTTCCGACGACGCTCGCAGATCATGCCGGCGCCGTCGTCTTCGGCGGACCGATGAGCGCCAACGATCCGGATGACTTCATCAAGAAGGAGATCGACTGGATCGAGGTCCCGCTACGGGAAAAACGCCCTTTTCTCGGTATCTGCCTCGGTGCCCAGATGCTGGTGCGTCACCTCGGCGGCAAGGTGCAGCCGAATGCCGACGGCTCGACGGAGATCGGCTGGTACCCGCTGCACCCGACCGAGAAGGGCCGCCTGCTGATGCACTGGCCGAAGATGGTCTATCATTTTCACCGCGAAGGTTTCGAGCTGCCACACGGCGCCGATCTGCTCGCCGAAGGCGATGCCTACCCGAACCAGGCCTTCCATTACGACGGCAACGCCTGGGGCCTGCAGTTCCATGCCGAGCTCACCCGGGTGATGATGCATCGCTGGGTCGTGCACGGCGCGCACCGCTTCATTCTGCCGAACGCCCAGCAGGGCCGCGAACACCTCGAAGGCCGCATGCTGTTCGACGCGCCGCTGAGAGCCTGGTTGACAGAATTCCTCGATCTCGTCTTTGAGGGAAAGTCGGCGAAGGCGACACCGTCTATCACTCTGCACGCATAATCCCGTCGCTCAGGCGGGCGCGTCGAGCGTGTCGATCCGGCGCAGCTTCGGGAAACTGGAAGCCCAGATCGCCGCAACCGCCAGAGTTCCGATCCCGCCGACGATGACTGCCGGCACGGCACCGAAGACCGATGCCATCGTGCCCGCCCTGAATTCCCCGAGCTCGTTCGAAGCGCCGACGAACACCATGTTGACCGCATTGACCCGGCCGCGGAGCTGATCCGGCGTCCAGAGCGCGATCAGGCTCTCGCGCACATAGACCGACACCATATCGGCCGCGCCCATCAGCGCCAGTGCTGCGATCGAAATTTCGGTATTGGTCGAGGCGCCGAAGATGATGGTGCCGACGCCGAACAGAGCGACGCCGATGAACATATAGAGGCCGGCGCGGTGTTTCAGCGGATAGGCGGCGAGGAAGATCGCCATGACGATGGCGCCGAGTCCCGGTGCTGCCCGTAGCAGCCCAAGGCCCCAGGGGCCAAGCGTCAGAATATCGCGGGCGAAGATCGGCATCAGTGCGGTTGCACCGCCGAGCAGAACGGCGAAGAGATCGAGCGAGATCGCACCGAGCACGACCTTTTCGGCGCGGATGAAGCTGAAACCGCCAAGGATCATCGCCCAGCTCTTGGCCTCGCCTGTCGTCTTCTGTTCCGGCTTCGGGATCATGAAGAGAAGAGCCGCGCCGAGGATGGAAAAGATGACCGCCACCGTATAGGCGGTCGTCGCACTGACCCCGTAGAGCAGGCCGCCGATAACAGGCCCGGTGATCGCGGCTAGCTGCCAGGACGATGAATTCCAGGCGATCGCATTGGAAAGGGCGTGCTCGGGCACGAGATTGGGTGCGAGAGACTGCACCGCCGGCGACATGAAGGCACGCTCGATCCCGAAAATAAGGAGCACCGCAAAGACCGGCCATGGCGCGAAGGTCTCCGTCGCCGTCATGACCAGCAGCGCCAGCGTGCAGAGCGCGCTTACCAGAGAGCAAAGAGCGGCGATGGCCCGGCGATTGTGCCGATCGGCGACGGAGCCGGTGACGAGGATGAGCAGCAGCGACGGCAGGAACTGCACGAGACCGATCAGGCCGAGATAGATCGCCTTGCCGGTCTGGTCGTACATCTGCCAGCCGACGGCGACGCTGACGATCTGCTGCGAGAAGGAAAGCAGAAAGCGCGCGAAGAAGAAGCGCGTGTAGGACGAATGCCGAAACGCGGCGAAACGGTCTCCGGTAGGCGAAAACGACATGGGCCTTGTCCGAGGAAGCGGGCGCCGGAAGGGCTGCGAGGCCGCCCGTTAAACATGATCTGCCATGCGTTTCGACACGGCACTTGCCCGTTTAGTCGCCAATGTCTACATGTCTGTCAACAACCAATTGGAGACGACGATGTTTGCCTTGTTTCAAACCATTGATTTGGTTTTGAATATTTACACCTGGATCCTGATTGCCAGTGCCGTTTTCTCCTGGCTCTATGCGTTCAACGTCATCAATTCCAGCAACCAGTTCGTCAATTCGGTCGGCATGTTCCTCTACAATGTCACCGAACCCGCGCTGAAGCCGATCCGCCGTCTGCTGCCGAATCTCGGCGGCATCGATATTTCGCCGATCATCCTGCTGGTGATCATCTTCTTCCTGCGTACCTTCCTTTGGACCACGCTATACCCGCTGGTCGCTTGAGCCCTCCCTGGAGATTTTCCGGCGATCACTTGCGCCTGGCCGTTCGGCTGACGCCGAATGGCGGGCGTGACGCGATCGATGGCATCGAGGCGGATGGCGACGGCGAGACCCTGTTGAAGGCGCGCGTCACATCAGCGCCCGAGAAGGGCAAGGCCAACAAGGCGTTGATCCTGTTGATCGCCCGGTCGCTGCACATTCCGAAATCCAGCGTCAGCCTCGTCTCCGGCGAGACGGCGCGCAAAAAAATCCTCCGGATCGAGGGCGACCCGGAGGATTTGATAAAAAAGCTCGAAGCGCTATTAGGCTGACGGGTCAGCCTTTCGCCTTCTTGGCCCGCTCGACGGCTTCGATGATGAGCTGGCCGGCTTCCTTGGAATCGCCCCAGCCGAAGATCTTCACCCACTTGCCAGGCTCCAGATCCTTGTAGTGTTCGAAGAAGTGCTCGATCTGCTTCAGCGTGATCTCCGGAAGATCGGTAAAGTCCTTCACCTTCTCATAGCGCAGCGTCAGCTTCGGCGACGGCACGGCAATGATCTTCTCGTCCTTGCCGGAATTGTCTTCCATCTTCAGGACACCGATCGGACGAACGTTGATGACGCAGCCCGGAACCAGCGGCCGGGTGCTGGCGATCAGCACGTCGATCGGGTCGCCATCTTCAGACAGGGTGTGCGGTACGAAACCGTAATTGCCCGGATAGGTCATCGGCGTGTAGAGGAAACGATCGACGACCAGCGTGCCGGCCTCCTTGTCCATTTCATACTTGATCGGATGGCCGCCAACAGGAACCTCGACGATAACGTTGACGTCTTCAGGTGGATTCTTACCGATTGAAATGGCGTCGATGCGCATAGGATACTCCCGCGGGGTTGAATTGCTCGAAGCCAAATAATCAGTTTCATCTCGCAACGCAACACGGCAGATCACCGATGCGTGATGACACCGGCGTGATGCCGCAAAAACTTTAGAGGAGAGGCGTGCGACGCTCGAGCAGGCCGATCAGTTCCAGATGAAACCGATCTTCTTCAACTGCTTGTGGTCGAAATTTTCCATGCCTTCGCAGAAATCGGTCCCGCCGTGATGGCGGTAGAAGCGGCTGGCGGCCTCGTTTTCTTCAAGGCACCAGACGACCAGCCCGTTGCAGCCGAGCGACTTCAACAGCCGGCGCGCCTCGCCGAACAGCATGTGGCCGAGACCGATGCCCTGATATTCGGGGCGAAGATAAAGCTCGTAGATTTCGCCTTCCTGCGGCAGCGCGCGGGCACGATTGAGACCGAGCGTCGCATAGCCGGCGACCGTCCCAGCGACATCGAGAACCAGCAATGTCGCGGGTCCGCGTGTTGCCTTGCGCCACCAGTTTTCGCCGCGCCGCTCGATCATCTGCGTCAGCGCGCGATGCGGAATGATGCCCGCATAAGTGTGTTGCCAGGCGAGCCTGTGCGTTTCCGAAATGGCTCGGGCATCGTGCGGTTCGGCCCGCCGGACATCGATCGACAACGTCTTCATAACGTTTACTCTGGTCCTGCCGCAGGCAATTAACCATATGCGGCGAGCGCATCGTGATCGATTGCCCACAGACTTGATATGTGGACGACGGATAAAATTTAACGCTTTTTTAACGATTGTCACAAGTCGGAATCAGCGCAGCGCACAATAAAAAACCCCGGCTCGAAGGCCGGGGTTTGAAAACGGTAACGACTGAGCTCTTAGAGGGCCGCCTTGGTCTTTTCGAACCGCTTGCGGTCGTTGGCGTCGAGATACATCTTGCGCAGGCGAATGGACTTCGGCGTGACCTCGACCAGTTCGTCTTCCTGGATCCAGGAGAGCGCGCGCTCCAGCGTCATACGAATCGGCGGGGTCAGCTTGACGGCTTCGTCCTTGCCGGCGGCGCGGATGTTGGTCAGCTTCTTGCCCTTCAGAACGTTGACCTCGAGGTCGTTGTCGCGCGTATGAATGCCGATGATCATGCCCATATAGACCTTTTCGCCGGCGTCGATGATCATCGGGCCGCGGTCTTCCAGGTTGAACAACGCGTACGCAACGGCTTCACCGGCTTCATTGGCGAGCAGCACGCCGTTGACGCGGCCGCCGATCTCACCCTTGTAGGGCTGGTAGCTGTGGAACAGGCGGTTCATGATGGCCGTGCCGCGCGTATCGGTCAGCAGTTCGGACTGGTAGCCGATCAGGCCGCGGGTCGGCGCGTAGAACACCAGACGGACGCGATTGCCGCCCGACGGACGAAGCTCGACCATCTCTGCCTTGCGCTCGGACATCTTCTGGACGACGACGCCGGAATGTTCTTCATCGACGTCGATCAGGACTTCTTCGATCGGCTCAAGCAGCTGGCCGCTCTCATCCTTGTGCATGACGACGCGCGGACGCGAAACGGCAAGCTCGAAGCCTTCGCGGCGCATGTTTTCGATCAGAACGGCGAGCTGAAGTTCGCCACGGCCGGAGACGAAGAACGAGTCCTTATCGGCGCTTTCCTCGATCTTGAGGGCAACGTTGCCTTCGGCTTCCTTGAACAGCCGGTCGCGGATGACGCGGCTCGTCACCTTGTCGCCTTCGGTGCCGGCCAGCGGCGAGTCGTTGACGATGAAGGACATGGTGACCGTCGGCGGGTCGATCGGCTGCGCCTTCAGGGCTTCCGTCACCGCCGGATCGCAGAATGTATCGGCGACGGTGCCCTTGGAGAGGCCGGCGATCGCGACGATGTCGCCCGCATGCGCCTCTTCGATCGGCTGGCGCTCGATGCCGCGGAAGGCGAGGATCTTGGAAATGCGGCCCTGTTCGATCAGCTTGCCGTCCTGGCCGAGAACCTTGACGGCCTGGTTCGGCTTGATCGAACCGGAAGCGATGCGGCCGGTGATGATGCGGCCGAGGAAGTTGTTGGCTTCCAGGATCGTGCCGATCATGCGGAACGGACCTTCCTCGACCTTCGGCTCGGGCACATGCTTGACGACGAGGTCGAGCAGCGGTGCAAGGCCTTGATCGGTCGGGCCCGCAGGATCGTAGTTCATCCAGCCGGCGCGGCCGGAACCGTAGAGGATCGGGAAGTCGAGCTGCTCGTCGGTCGCATCGAGCGCGGCGAAAAGGTCGAACACTTCGTTGACCACTTCGTCGGCGCGCGCATCGGGACGGTCGATCTTGTTGATGGCGACGATCGGGCGCAGGCCGACCTTGAGGGCCTTGCCGACGACGAACTTGGTCTGCGGCATCGGGCCTTCGGCGGCGTCCACGAGAACGATCGCGCCGTCCACCATCGACAGAATGCGCTCGACTTCACCGCCGAAGTCGGCGTGGCCGGGCGTGTCGACGATGTTGATGCGGGTGTCTTTCCATTCGATGGAAGTCGCCTTGGCGAGAATGGTGATGCCGCGCTCTTTTTCGATGTCGTTGGAGTCCATCACGCGTTCCATGACGCGCTGGTTCTCGCGGAACGAGCCGGACTGTTTCAGAAGCTCGTCAACAAGAGTGGTCTTGCCATGGTCAACGTGCGCGATGATCGCGATGTTGCGAAGTGCCATATGTCATAATCTCTGAGGCTGGGGCGCTACGCCAAGTGGACGCGCCATTTACGTTTGGCGCGCTCTTACCGTTTTTTTCGCGATTGCGAAAGGGGGTCGCGCGCGAAAGCTGCGGCATGGCTTTCACCATGCCGCTTTGCTTGATGTCATCAAACTGTCTTAAGCGTCGCTGCCTGTCAATTCCTCGAAGGTCGCAAGTCCCTTCTTGACGAGCATCGCATCCGGCCTCGGCAGCTTGCCGCGGAAGGCCCTGTAGGCATCTTCCGGGTCGACCGAGCCGCCGGTGGAATAGATATTCTCCTTGAGTTTGCGCGCCATCTCGCCGTTGAAGGCGTCTCCCGTCTCCTCGAAAGCCGCAAAGGCATCGGCATCGAGAACTTCCGACCACATGTAGGAGTAATAGCCGGCCGAATAACCGCCGGAGAAGATGTGCTGGAAGTGCGGTGTGGCGTGGCGCATGACGATCGACTTCGGCATGCCGATCTCGGCCAGCACCTCCGCCTGCACCGCCATCGGGTCGTCGACGGCCTGTCGCGTATGAAACGCCATGTCGACCAGCGCCGACGAGGTGAACTCGACCGTATTGAAGCCGGCATTGAAGGTGCGGGCCGCCAGCACCTTGTCGAGCAGCACCTGCGGCATCGGCTCGCCCGTCTCGAAATGCACGGCATATTCCTTGAGGATGGCGGGGACCGTCAGCCAATGCTCGTACAGCTGCGAGGGCAGCTCGACGAAATCGCGCGAGACGCCGGTGCCGGAGACCGAGGGATAGGTGACGTCTGAAAGCATGCCGTGCAGCGCATGGCCGAATTCATGGAACAGCGTGCGGGCGTCGTCGAGCGACAGCAGCGCCGGCTTGCCTTCGGCGGGTTTGGCGAAATTGCAGACATTGTAGATGATCGGCAACTCGCCGCGTCGGCCGTTCTTCAGTTGAAGCTTGTGCTGCGATTGCAGCGAGCTCATCCAGGCGCCTGACCGTTTCGAGCTGCGGGCGAAATAGTCGCCGAGGAAGAGGGCGACCAGCCTGTCGTCCCGACCCCTGATTTCGAACACCCTGACGTCGGGGTGATAGGCCGCGACACCCTTCTTCTCGACCGCGCGGATGCCGAACAGCCGGCCGGCCACGTCGAAGCAGGCGTCGATGATTTTTTCGAGCTGCAGATAAGGCTTGAGCTCGGCCTCGGAAAAATCGAACTTCCGGGCTCGGATCTTTTCGGCGTAGTGGCGCCAGTCCCAGGGCATCACCTCATGGTTCCGGCCCTCCTCGGCGATCAGCGTCGCGATGTCGACCTCTTCCTCTCCGGCGCGTTTCACCGCCCGCGCCCAGACGGCTTTCAACAGGCCGTTCACCGCATCTGCCGTCTTCGCCATTGTGTTGTCGAGTTTCAGCTCGGCGAAATTGCCGTAGCCGAGCAGCTTCGCCACCTGATGGCGCAGCGCCAGCGTTTCCTTGATGACGGCGCGGTTGTCGGTTTCCCCGCCGTTTGCGCCGCGCGCCACCCACGCATTGAAAGCCTGTTCGCGCAGGTCCCGGCGCTCCGAAAAGGTCAGGAACGGCTCTATGATCGAGCGCGACAGCGTCACCGCATATTTGCCGTCTTCACCACGTTCGCGCGCCGCCGCCGCCATCGCGTCGCGCAGGAATTCCGGCAGCCCGTCGAGTTCCGCGCCCTCGGAAAGGATGAGCGCCCAGGCCTTCTCATCGGCCAGTACGTTCTGACCGAACTGTGTTCCGAGGCCCGCGAGTTTTTCATTGATCGCCGCAAGTTTCTCCTGCTCGGGTTTTTCAAGCTTGGCGCCGGATTTGACAAAACCCTTCCAATGCCGCTCCAGCACCCGCGTCTGCTCCAGCGTCAGGCCGAGGTTCTCACGGTTCTCCCAAAGCGTGTCGATGCGGGCAAAGAGCGCGGCGTTCATCCCGATCTTGGAATAGTGCCGTGACATCTTCGGCGAAATCTCCCGCTCCAGCGCCTGGATGACCTCGTTGGTATGTGCGCCCGCCTTGTTCCAGAACAGCGCCGAAACGCGCGAGAGCGCATCGCCGGCAATCTCCAGCGCCACCACCGTATTGTCGAAGGTCGGCGCATCACTGTTTCCGGCAATCTCGTCGATCTCCTGTTCATGCGCGGCGAGTGCGGCGTCGAAAGCGGCGGAAAAATCGCCGTCATCGATGGCATCGAACCGTGGCAGGCCGTGGAGAGCGTCCCAGTTGACGAGCGCCGGATTGAAATCGTGGGGAGAAGCCATCGGAGAATTCCTTTTGGTATGCGAATAGATGGTCAATATAGGAGAGCGGCCGCAGAATTGGTATGTCGCCGGCGGGGCCTTTTGCCTCAGCGGCAAAAGCGGTGGACATCAGATAAATCTGGTGGACAAAATTTGACGCATGGAAATTAACCATTTGTTAACGATTGACGCGAATCACGCGCAAGCGCTAGTTTCCCGATGATCTTCTTGTTCAGGGGACATGCGCCATGGAAATTTTTTCTGTGCGGTCTTCTCAGAGTTTGCTATTTAAAAACAATCCTAATAACGCAAAAAATTCGAAGACCACGGATATTCAAATCGAGACCAGAGCTCCGGCGCCGGCCTCCTTTCATATTGAAGGCAATGTCGACGAGGGCCCCGATTTCACCGCGGTCAGCCCCGGACAATTGCGCAACTACGCGCGCCAAAGCTTTGACAGCGGCCTGATCGACCAGAATACCTATGCCGCGATTCCGAACCGCTGCCGATGCACGCGATCGATCCGCTCGGCAATCTCATCGATCTCTCCAGCGTCACCGACGGCACGAGCTTCAATTTCCTCGATTATTACCGAAACCAGCTGCAGATCGCCATGTCGATCGGCGACCCTCATGAAGTCCAGACCCTGAAATCGATCGTCAATTTCCTGGATGGCTAAATAAGGCGCGGCGCCAGCCAAGCAGGCCCGGCGTCGCGTGCCAGAGCGCCTGGACGGCAAAACCCATGAAGAGCACGCCGGATGTGCGCACGATCAGCCGCTCATGGGCGCGATAGAAGTGGCGCACCGCACCGGCGCCGATGATGCCGATGAGGATAATGTCGGCGGTAACGAAACCGAGGAAGGACACGGCGAGAAGCACCGGCAGCGCCTCGAAATCGAGTGCGCCGGCCGAACCGGCGACCAGCGCAGTGAAGGTGGCGAGAGCGACCGGATAACCCTTCGGATTGGTGACGCCGAAAATCAGACCGCGGCGAAACGGACGCTCGACCATGACGAGGGCCCGCCCGTCCGCTTTCGGCTTGGCGTTGACGGCGCTGCAGCCGATCCAGGCGAGATAGAAGCCGCACGCAAGGCCGAGCAGATCGAAGACGAAGGTTCCGATCGTCTTCGCTCCAACGATCGCGATCAGGGCCAGCGACGACCAGATGATGTCCCCGACGAGATGCCCCATCATAAACAAGGCGCCGGCCTTGCGCCCCTGCCCGGCGCCGATGCCGAGCAGCTGCAGGAAAGCGGGTCCGGGAATGAGCACGTAGAAAAGCGCCGCCAGGAAGGCGCCGAAGAGCAGGGACTGCGTCATGGAAAAGCTCCGAGGGTGACCGAGGCAGAGTAAGGCATCCCCGGCATGCATCAAGGGCATGGCGGTGGCTCCCGGCTCAGGTAGCCACCGCCGAATTCGCCTCTAATGGTGCGCGCTGTTGATTGCCGGTACGGTAAACTTCACGACTTTTCCACCGAGCACTTCATGTTCCGGCGTGGCCATTTCGATGAGCACCTTGTGCTCGCCTGGCGGCAGGGCGGTGAGGACGATAGCGCCGGTGCCGCCCGCATCGGCCCACCTCCAAGGCTGGTCGTCGATGCTGACATGAAGGTGACCGGCCCTCGGCGAGACGTCGCTGGCGCTGGCGCCAAAGATTGGCAGGATGCGGAAATTCTCGGTTCGATAGGGAATGATGGCCACCGCTCGGCTCGCGAGCGGTCCCGCAAGGGGCTGATCCACGACGAGCTCGGGTGCGGGCTCGTTCTTGATGGGAAGGAACTGCGTCGTCGTTTCCGCGTGGATGGGCGTGCCGGCGGCAAGCAGCAAAGCTGCCGTTGCGATGACTTTTGCGGTCGTGATCATGACAAAATCCTCTGGTTGTCGCGCTGGTCATGGCCGACATATGTCGGGACGCCGGCGCGATATCGGATTGGAAGGCCTTGATCGGAGACCGATCAGGCGACGTTGAGTTCGACGGCGATATTGCCGCGGGTTGCTTTGGAATAGGGGCAGAGCTGGTGCGCACGCTCGAGCAGAGACCTGGCGAGATCCATCTCGATGCCCGGCAGCTTCGCGTTTAGCCGCGCCTGCAGCACATAGCCGCCGTCATTCCAGACCAGATCGATCTCGGCATCGATGGCAGCGTCGGCAGGCACGCGCAGCTGGCGCTCCGCGGCCGCCCTTCCGATCGCGCCGAGGAAACAGGCAGACCAACCCGCAGCGAAGAGCTGCTCGGGATTGGTGCCTACACCCGAGGAACCGGGCGGGGACAATGTCACGTCGAGGCGTCCATCGGAACTGCGCGTGCCGTCGCGCCCGCCGGTAGTGCTGGTTTTACCTGTGTAGATGACTGTCGACATTCGGATACTCCTTGCCGGATTTCAGCCGGCGATGTTGCGGCGGCCGACTTGCGCACCCAGGATCAATGGGTCTTGGACTGCGATGACGGGAAGATGAGCTTCGCAAATGCGATCCGGTAGCGAGCAGAAGCGAGAGTGAGCCTCTCGTTTTCTCTCGCTACCGCCGGTGCCGGAGTTACGCGATCGTCAGGGCACCAACCGAAAACGCGATCGCTGAAGCGATCCCGCTTTCACATCCGTCAGGGAGACCGACATGAACACGCATTTCAAACGCAAGATCATCTTCGCTCTGTCGATGGGCGTCGTGACGACGGGACTGATCTCTTTCACGCTGCTCGCGCTCAATCTGGGCTTCTCGAAGGGGTTCGTCCTGACATGGCTGCGGTCGTGGAGCATCGCCTATCTCATAGTCATCCCCGCCATCCTGCTGATCGGCCCTCGCCTTCAAGCGCAGATCGATCGCGTTATCCGTGACGCGGAAGAGCAACCATCAATGTGACGATGGCCACGCTTCGCCGCGGCTATCGTCAAAGAAGTAGGCGCTTCATTTCAGTGACGGCACATCGTCATAGCTGCCGCAAGCCGCGCGAAGGCGGGGGAGTGCCCAATCGATGAAGGCGCGCACCTTCAGAGCGAGCAAGCCCTGACGCGAATAGACGATGTGGATCGGCTTGGGTTCGCCGTCATAGTCCTTCAAGATCTGCACGAGCGCGCCCGAGGACACCTCCTCCGGAACTTGGTAGTCGAACAGGCGGGCGATTCCGACCCCATTCAGTGCGGCGGCAACGCAATTGGCCGCCGTGTTCACCTCGATCCGGCTCCGTGGCATGACCTCGACAGGCTTCCCCTCCATCTCGAAACTCCAAAAGAACGACCGCTTGTGAAACATGATCCCATCGTGATTGGCGAGCTCGGTGGGATGCTGCGGAATGCCATGCCGTTCCAGATAGGCCGGGCTTGCGCAGGTCAGCAGACGGAACTCGCCGGCCTTGACGGCGTAGAGCGAACTATCGATCAACTCACCAAGCCGAATGGCGACATCGACCTGCTCGTTGACCAGATGAACGGAGCGGTCGAGTGAAAGAATATTCAGCGTGACCTCCGGATGCCTGTTCACGAAGTCGAGTGCGATCGGCAGAACATAGCGGTGACCGAATTCGATCGGTATGGTGATGGTCAGCAGTCCCCGCGGCATCTGATATTCGCCCGACGCCCTGCGTTCGACCTCCTCCAGATCGGCGATAATCTTCCGCGCCGCCTCGACATAGTCGCGACCGGCGTCGGTGAGCTGCAGGTTGCGGCTCGTTCGGATGATGAGGTTCGTGCCGAGGTATCGCTCCAGATCGGCGACCTTGCGGCTGACGCTCGGCAGCGGTGCGTTCAGCCTCCGGCTGCCCGCCGACAAGCTCCCGGCGTCCACCACCGCAAGCAGAACCCGCATTGCATCAAGCCGATCCATAACGCCCCCACAATTAGAAGCCGCGATGTCGGAGGATATGAAAAATCGGTTCTGCTGAATAGGCGATGCAGTTGTCTCAGCGACGCTATGGCCGCTCGGGCGTTGCGCACGACCTCAAGAAACCGATGAGCATCGAGAGGGTGGCTCTCATTTTCACCGAGTACCGGCCAAGGCTCTCGGCCAGTAAACTCGGCTACTCGGTCGAATCGTTCGGCCTCACGGAGGCAAAAGCTCGGGGCGCGCGCAACGTCAAAGGGGTGAAGATTATGGACAGATCCTTCTATGTCGGCGTGTCGGCCGCTCTCTTTGCGGCCTTCGCCTTTTCGCTCAACTTTATCGTGCCCTTCATCATCGGCGGCTATTCCACCTTCGATTTCGCTCTCATCCGTCATCTCGTCTCGGCCCTCGTCGGTCTGTTCATCCTGTTTTCGGAGAAGCACGTCGCGCGCCATCTCACCCTCCGGAACGTTTTGCAGGCCCTTTGGCTCGCCTTCGTGGGATATGTCGGTTACTTTCTGACGGTAACGGGAGCGGCCATCTTTGCCGGCCCCGTCATTGCGCCGGCCTTCCTCGGCCTGGTACCGATCGTCTTGATGGTCATTGGCAATCAGCGTCAGGAATCCTTGCCATGGCGGTCCCTTATGCCGCCTTTGACGCTCGTGCTGATCGGCCTTGTTCTGGTCAATGGCACGGCATTCACCCCTGAAGGACTGAATTCAGTCGAATCCTCGTGGGTCGGCGTGCCGCTGGCGCTCGCTGCCGTGGGACTTTGGGTCTGGTTCGCTCTTGCCAATCAGGCCGCACTCACCGCCCGACCGGAAATGCCTTCCGGTGTCTGGTCGGCGCTCACACTGGTGGGCGGCGGCGTCTTGATGCTGGTCTTCTATCCCCTCGGTGCCGCGATGGGCGTCTTCAAGCTCCCCGCGTTGGGATTCGGCTGGAGTTCCGCCGGCAGCTTGTATGCTTGGGGTACATCTTTGGCGCTGCTGGCAACCGTGGGCGGCGTCTGGGCCTGGAACATTGCGTCACGAAGCCTGCCCGTCGCCTTGGCCGCGCAATTGATCGTTTCGGAAACAGCCTTCGGCGTCATCGGAGGACTTGTCGTGCATGCCCGCTGGCCGACCCCAATCGAAATCGCTGGGGTGACGGTCCTGATCGCCGGTGTCGTTCTGTCGGTGCGAATTTTCTACGATCGTCAATTCGCATCGGGAAGGACATTGCTTGCGCAGGAGTGAGCTCTGCGGTCATCTCGCATGCTCTCAGGAGACACAAAAAAGCCCGCGCGGCGATGCCGGCGGGCTCATCTCTGTTCGAAAGCGAAACGCGATTACTTCGCGAGGTTCCGCTTGCCGAGCGTGCGCAGGCGCAGCGCGTTGAGCTTGATGAAGCCGGCTGCGTCCTTCTGGTCGTAGGCGCCTTGATCGTCCTCGAAAGTGACGAGCTTGTCGGAATAGAGCGACTTTTCGCTTTCGCGGCCGATGACCATGACGTTGCCCTTGTAGAGCTTCAGCGTCACTTCGCCTTCGACATGCTCCTGGCTCTTGTCGATCAGCGCCTGCAGCATCTCACGCTCCGGCGAGAACCAGAAGCCGTAATAGATCAGCTCGGCGTAACGCGGCATAATCTCGTCCTTGAGGTGGGCGGCACCTCGGTCGAGCGTGACCGATTCAATTGCGCGATGCGCCGAGAGCAGGATCGTGCCGCCGGGCGTCTCGTAAACGCCGCGCGACTTCATGCCGACGAAGCGGTTCTCGACGAGATCGAGACGGCCGATGCCGTTGTCGCGGCCGTAGGTGTTGAGCGTCGCGAGCAGCGTCGCCGGCGACATCTCGACACCATTGATCGACACGGCATCGCCCTTGCGGAAGCCGACCTTGATTGTCGTCGCCTTATCGGGCGCTGCTTCCGGGGAGATCGTGCGCATATGCACATATTCCGGCGCCTCCTGGGCAGGGTCCTCGAGAACCTTGCCCTCGGAAGAGGAATGCAGAAGGTTGGCGTCGACGGAGAACGGAGCCTCACCCTTCTTGTCCTTGGCGACCGGGATCTGATGCTGTTCAGCAAAGGCCAACAGCTCGGTGCGGCTCTTGAACGCCCAATCGCGCCAGGGCGCGATGATCTTGATGTCGGGGTTCAGGGCATAGGCGGAGAGCTCGAAGCGAACTTGGTCGTTGCCCTTGCCGGTCGCGCCGTGGGCGATCGCATCGGCGCCGGTCTTGCGGGCGATATCGATCAGATGCTTTGAGATCAGCGGACGAGCGATCGAGGTGCCGAGGAGATAGACGCCCTCGTAGACAGCATTGGCGCGGAACATCGGAAAGACGAAGTCGCGCACGAATTCCTCGCGGACGTCCTCGATGTAGATCTCCTTGATGCCCAGCATTTCGGCCTTTTTGCGCGCCGGCTCCAGCTCCTCGCCCTGGCCCAGATCGGCCGTGAAGGTGACGACTTCGGCGCCGAGTTCCGTCTGCAGCCACTTCAGGATGATCGAGGTGTCGAGGCCGCCGGAATAAGCGAGCACGACTTTCTTCACGTCTTTGTATGATGCCATGATGATGAGGTCCGTTGCATAAAGGCCGGCGAAAACCCGGTGTCGCGGCACTTTTAGCGAGATTGGCGCGTGACGCAAGGGCAAGTGCGACGCCGCCAGCGCCGATAGCGTTTGACAGTGCGAAAGCGGAGCCCATATTCGCCAACGTCCGAACAATGATCAAGGAGGGGCCCCCCGTGACGAATATTCAAGAGATTTTCAAGAAATCCAACGTCGCGGTCGTCACCGGCGGCGCCTCCGGCATCGGCTTTGCCGCCGCGAAATATTTCGCCGGACGCGGCATGAGCGTCGTCATCGCCGATCTCGGCGGCGATCGGCTGGCCGCCGCCGCCGACGAACTCAGGGCTATTGCCGGCGAAGAAGATGTGATGGCGGTCGAGACCGACGTGGCCAGCCGGGACTCTCTGGAGGCGCTCGAACGCGCCGTGCTCCAGCGTTTCGGCCGGGTGCATGTGCTGATGAACAATGCCGGGATCGGTCCGGAGACCTCGATCTTCAGCGCGCAGGCGAACTGGGATCACATCTTCGCCGTCAACCTGATGGGCGTCATAAACGGCACACGCACCTTCGGCCCGAAGATGCTATCGCACGGCGAACCCGGCCTGATCATTAACACCGGCTCCAAGCAGGGCATCACTACGCCGCCCGGCAATCCCGCCTACAATATCTCCAAATCAGGCGTGAAGGTCTTTACCGAGGCCTTGGAACACGAGCTTCGTAACATCGAAGGCGGAAAGATCTCCGCGCATCTCTTGATCCCCGGCTTCGTCTTCACCGGCCTCACCAAGGGCGACCGCGCGGAAAAACCGGCCGGCGCCTGGACGCCGGAGCAGACGGTCGATTTCATGGTGCAGAGTCTGGAGCGCGGCGATTTCTATATCCTCTGCCCCGATAACGACGTTGCCCGTCCGGTCGACGAACGCCGCATGGCCTGGGCGATGGGCGACATCATCGAAAACCGTCCGCCGCTGTCGCGCTGGCACAAGGATTATGCCGACAAGTTCAAGGCCTTCCTGGATCAGAAGTGATCGGCTCTAATGCATGTCGCCCGAACGTGCCCAGCGGTTCCGGGATACGACATACATAGAGCAAATAGCGAATGCCCGTCGTATGAATCAAGTTTAATGCGACACGCATGAGAAGGTTTGATTGGTAATTTTCTGAAAGCCGGATAAAAGATCGTCGGGTCTTCCCGGCTTTCAGAGTATGCCCATGGATTTCCTGCCCAGCCTGCCGACCCTTCTGGCCTTCGCTGCCGCCACGCTGCTGCTCGCAGCAACGCCGGGGCCTGACATGACGCTGTCGATCAGCCGGGCGCTGGCGCAGGGTAAGAAGCCTGCTCTCTTCGTGGTCGTCGGCACCAGCCTCGGCATTGTCGTCCATACCATGCTGGTCGCTTTTGGCATTTCGGCGCTGATCACCGCCTCGCCGACCGCCTTCCTGATCCTGAAGACCGGCGGCGCCGCTTACCTGTTCTGGCTCGCGATGCAGGCGATCCGCTACGGCTCTAAGCTCACTGTCGCCAAGGTCGAGGAACAGAAGGGTACAGCCCTTTCGAACATCTCGTCGGGTTTCTGGGTCAATCTTCTGAACCCGAAGGTCATCATTTTCTTCATGACCTTTCTGCCGCAATTCGTCAGCGCCGGCGATCCGGCCGTCACCCAGAAACTGCTTTTCCTCGGGCTTTGCTTCATCCTGATCGGCATGCCCGTCAATGCCAGCGTCATCTTCGCCGCAGACTGGCTGGCCTCCTGGCTGCAGAACAACAAGAAGGTGCTGCGCGGCATGGACTATACCTTCGCCGGCGTCTTCTCGGTCTTCGCCGCCAAAATCCTGCTCACCCAGGCGCGATAGGCCGCTGTCGGCTTTGCCGATCGGCCGCTGTCGGCTCAGCCGATCAGCAAAGCGTCGTCATCGAGCGTCTGGCCGCGCATCTTGCGGAACATGGCGATCAGATCTTCGACCTGCAGGTCCTTCCTGCTGTCACCCGCCACGTCGAGAACGATCTCGCCGCCATGCAGCATGATCGTGCGATGGCCGTAATCCAGCGCCTGGCGCATGGAATGCGTGACCATCATCGTCGTCAGCTTGCGCTCGGCAACGATCTTCTGCGTGAGATTCATTACGAACTCGGCCATCCCAGGATCGAGTGCTGCCGTATGTTCGTCGAGCAGCAGCACTTCCGAGCCGGCAAGAGTGGCCATGACGAGCGAAACGGCCTGCCGCTGCCCGCCCGAAAGCAGGTCCATGCGATCCTTCAGCCGGTTTTCCAGCCCGAGATTGAGCTCGGCGATCCGCTCCTTGAAAAAGTCCCGACGTTTGCCGCCAAGCGCCGGCACAAGGCCGCGCTTTTCGCCACGCCGGGCAGCCAGAGCAAGATTCTCTTCGATCGACAGCGAACCGCAGCTGCCCGTCAGCGGATCCTGGAAGACGCGCGCCACCAGGCCGGCGCGCGCCGCCGTCGATTTGCGCGTCACATCGCTCTTGCCGATCAGAACCTGTCCTTCGCTCGGGATGACATCGCCGGCGAGCACGCCGAGCAGCGTCGATTTGCCGGCGCCGTTAGAGCCGATGACGGTGACGAAGGAGCCTTGCTCGATGGTCAGGCTGACCCCGTTCAGCGCCTGCTTCTGCAGCGGCGTGCCGCGTCCGAAGACGACCTTGATGTCCTTGACGCTGATCACGATGCGGCACCTCGGCGAAGACGGGGAAGAATGAGTGCGAAGGTCACGAGAACTGCCGTCACGAAGTTGAGGTCGGAGGCCTTCAGGCCGATGACGTCGCTCGACAGCGCCAGCTGGATGGCGATGCGATAGAGGATCGAGCCGAGCACGCAGCCGACGAGCGCGATCAGCAGACCCCGGCGTCCGAGCAGCGTCTCGCCGATGATGACGGCAGCAAGCCCGACGACGATCGTGCCGACGCCCGAAGTGACGTCGGCAAAGCCGTTGGTCTGGGCAAACAAGGCGCCACCGAACGCCACCAGCGCGTTCGAAATCGCCATACCGAGATAGATCTGCCGGCTGGTGTCGACGCCCTGGGCGCGGGCCATGCGCGCATTCGCGCCGGTCGCGCGCATCGCAAGCCCGGCATCGCTTTCCAGAAAACGCCAGACCAGAATCAGCGCGACGACGACGAGAACGCCGACGAACAGCGGCCGCACGTAGAAATCACGCAGACCATGACCGAAGAACGGGCTGATCATCGTGTCGGCATTGATGAGTGCGACATTGGGTTTGCCCATCACTCTGAGGTTGACCGAAAACAGCGCGATCATCGTCAGGATCGAGGCAAGCAGGTTGAGAATCTTGAAGCGCACGTTGAGCAGCGCCGTCACCATGCCCGCGCCCGCTCCTGCCGCCATCGCGATCAAAGCCGCAAGCCAGGCATTGACGCCGGCAATGATCAGAACGGCTGTCACTGCGGCGCCGAGCGGAAAGGAACCGTCCACCGTCAGGTCGGGAAAATCGAGGACGCGGAAGGCGAGATAGACGCCGAGGGCGACGAAGGAATAGACCAGGCCGAGCTCGACGGCCCCCCAGAATGCGATTTGGCTCAAGGCTTTCAGCCCCTTTTTGTTTCCGTTCCGCCCGTCGCGAAACCGCAGCCTTTTAATACTTCAGCCGCCCCCGTGCAAACGGGAGCGGCTGAATGTGAATGGTTGTATAGATGAGCGCTTACTCGATGACTTTGTTGGCGCGCGAAAGCACGCTCTCGGGCAGGGTGACGCCCATCTTGGCCGCGGCAGCCTTGTTGACCACCAGATCGCTGCCGGCAGCGGTCTTGACCGCGATATCGCCCGGGTTCTCGCCCTTCAGCACACGAACGACGATCTCGCCCGTCTGCTTGCCGACATCGTAATAGTTGAAGCCGAGGGCGGCGATCGAACCGCGCGATACCGAATCCGTATCGGCGGTGAAAAGCGGCAGCTTGCTTTCTTCGGCAACCGCGACGGCACCTTCGAGCGCGGAGATGATGGTATTGTCGGTCGGAACATAAATCGCATCGGCGCGACCGACGAGGGCGCGCGCCGCACCCTGAACCTCGGCCGACTTGGTGGCCGCCGATTCCACGACCGTCAAGCCGGCCTTCTCGGCTTCGGCCTTCAACACTGCGAGCAACGAAACGGAATTCGCCTCACCAGAATTGTAAAGGTAACCAATTGTTTTGGCCTTCGGTACGATTTCCTTGATCAGCGCCAGATGCTCGCCGACGGGAGACATGTCGGAAAGGCCGGTGACATTGCCGCCGGGCTTATCCATGTTCTTGACGAGCTGGGCGCCGAGCGGGTCGGATACGGCCGTGAAGACGACCGGAATGTCGCGCGTCGCCGACACGACGGCCTGGGCCGAGGGCGTGGAGATCGGCACGATGACATTGGGCTCATCACCGGCGAACTGACGGGCAATCTGGGCCGCCGTCGCCGGATTGCCCTGCGCCGATTCGAACACGAATTTCAGGTTCTCGCCTTCTTTGTAGCCGGCCGCCGTCAGCACGTCGAGAACGCCCTTGCGGGCGGCATCGAGCGCGGGATGCTCGACGATCGCCGTCACGGCAACAGTCACATCACCGGCCTTGGCGGGCAGGGAAAGCGCCAAAGTGGCGGCAAGAGCGAGCAGAATCGGGCGCATGGATGTCCTCCTGAATGATTTTGGCGGCACTATTAGGAAAAGCGCATCCTTAAATCAATGCAGGAGAATTGTAGCGAGGATCAAACTTGCTGATCAGTCGTCGGCGCCGTGATTGGCGATCATCATTGCCTCGAAGGCCAGGCGCTCTGTCTTGCGCATGCGTTCGGATTCCGATTTCAGCTGGCCGCAGGCGGCAAGGATGTCGCGGCCGCGCGGGGTGCGGATCGGCGAGGCGTAACCGGCCGAATTGATGAAATCGGCGAATTTCTCGATCTGCTCCCAATCCGAACACTGATAATTGGTGCCGGGCCACGGATTGAACGGAATGAGGTTGATCTTCGCCGGCACGCCCTTCAGGAGCTTGATCAAACCTTTCGCGTCTTCGAGGCTGTCGTTGACATCCTTCAGCATCACATATTCGAAGGTGATGCGCCGCGCATTGGAAAGGCCCGGATAGGCCTTGCAGGCGTCGATCAGCTCCTTCAGCGGGTACTTCTTGTTGATCGGCACGAGGATGTCGCGCAGGTCGTCTCGCACCGCATGCAACGAGATCGCCAGCATCACGCCGATCTCCTCGCCGGTGCGGAAGATCTCCGGCACGACGCCCGAGGTGGAAAGCGTCACGCGTCGCTTGGACAGCGACAGGCCGTCGCCATCCGTGGCGATCAGCAGCGCCTGCTTGACGCTGTCGAAATTATAGAGCGGCTCGCCCATGCCCATCATGACAATATTGCTGACCTTGCGGCCCTCGGCAGGCATGATTGTGCCTTGCGGCGCTTCACGATCCGGAAAATCGCCGAGCCGGTCGCGAGCGAGCAGCAACTGCGACAGAATTTCCTCCGCCGTCAGGTTGCGCACCAAGCGCTGTGTCCCGGTATGACAGAAGGAACAGGTCAGCGTGCAGCCGACCTGGCTTGAGATACAGAGCGTGCCGCGGCCCTCTTCCGGAATGTAGACGGCCTCGATCTCGACCGGGCGGCCTGCGCCCCGCGCGGGAAAACGCAGCAGCCATTTGCGCGTGCCGTCGTTCGAGACCTGCTCCTCGACGATTTCCGGACGCGCAATGGTGAAATGCGTCTTCAGCATCTCACGCATGTCCTTGGCGACATTGGTCATATGGTCGAAATCGGAGACGCCGCGCACATAGATCCAGTTCCAGAGCTGCGAGACGCGCATCTTGATCTGCTTTTCGGGTACACCTTTTTCCCGGAGCGCCGCCGCCATTTCCTCGCGGGAGAGCCCGATCAACGACGGCTTCTCGGCGCCGGAAGAGGGGCGCGCGGCCTGAGGTTTTTTGACGACGATCGCATCCATGACGGACATAGGCTTCTGACCTCGAATTCAAACACGTAACCGTTCCGCAAGCCGCGGACTTCAGGATTTGATCCGGAAGACTTGCGGAGGCATGACGGCACATTGGCAGAAATTGATGGCGGACGGCGACTGATATCGCGATCTGTCCGCTGTTTGCGCGGCCTTTAGCATCATTTTGCCCGCGCGTCACTATAGATGGAAATGGCAAGAGCCGGCACAAGGCCGGCTCTTGAAACTTTGTCACTGGAAGTCCCGCCTACTTGCAGCTTTCGATCTGCTTCAGCGCTGCCGAGATGCCCGAGAGCGAATAGCTGTAGGACGTGCCGGTGCCTTTGCGCGAAACGGCATTCACCGTCATCGAATGGCCGGTCTTCATCGCCGCGACGAGGGCCGGCTCCTGCGCAGCATTCTCGACCCAGCCGGCCTTGTCCTTGGTGAACATCACGAAGGTCTTGTTGTCGATGACGACGTTGATCTTTGAATTTTCCTTCACCGTGTAGCCCATCATCGCCTGCGGCTCGTAAGAGATGTTCTGGCCCGGACGCTGCGAAACGATGAAGAAATTGTCGCCGTGGTCGACGCTTGCCGGCTGCTTCGCCGTTGGAACGGATAGCACGTAGCACACAGTGCTGTTGCCCGACTTATAGGAATAGGCGCCCCAAGCCTGGAACTGCTGAATGCGGGTCGGCGCGGCCTGCTGCGCTGCCGCCACTCCGGCCATTGTCAGGGTGAGGGCGAGGGCGGATACGATACTTCTTACAAACATGGATTCCTGCCGGTTCTTGCGATTCAAGGCCCGAAGCGATCATAGCGGGCGCCGCATAATCACGATCTGCTTTATTTTGACTTAATTCAGGTTACCAAATGGTCAACAATAGCTGCGATTTGTATGTGCCTGTGTCATTTCAGCTCGACTACCACTTTTGCCCCTTGCCGAAATCGGCTGCAATGCCGGTGCGCCGATGGCACCGGCTGGCCGTTCGGCTGACCTTAAGACACAAAGATTCAGGCAAGAGTTTGACCTTTCAAAAATCCGCTGTACCTCATTAAGACTTTGGAAATCCGGGACGAAATTTTCGCCGCAGGGGGCTGGTGAGACGACATGGATGCCGAGGAAAGACGGCGTTTCGCTGCCCTCGCAAAGGCTGTCGCAGACGATCGCGACCAGCAGGCCTTTTCCATCCTGTTCGACTATTTCGCGCCGCGACTGAAGACCTGGCTGACGCGCCAGGAGATGACAGCAGGCGAGGCCGAAGAGCTGGTCCAGGAGATCATGATCGTGCTCTGGCACAAGGCCTATCTCTACGATGCGACGCGATCTTCTCTGTCGACCTGGGTTTTTCGCATCGCCCGCAATCGCCGCATCGATCTGCGGCGCCGCACCAGCACCCGTACTTTCGACGAAACGGACCCGACCCTGCTGCCACCGGCCGAGATCGGCGCCGATGAAATCATCGCCAGTGGCGATCGCGACGCCAAGCTACGCGCCGCGGTCGCACAGCTGCCTGAAGAACAGCGCGACATGCTACGTGCCGCCTTCTTCCTCGGCCAATCGCATTCTGAGATCGCCGAGGCGACCGGGCTGCCGCTCGGCACGGTGAAATCACGTATTCGGCTTGCGTTTGGAAAGCTTCGCAAGATGCTGGAGCAGGAACTCAGGTGAACCGCGCCGTGGCCTTCAAATCGTTTTCATCGTCTCCACGGGCCGATCGGCAAGCACGCGGTCCGCCGCGTCGTAATGGCTCGGCCGGATATGACCGCGCACCATGGCGAAGGCGGCGGAAAGCACGGCGATGTCGTCAGAAAAGCCGATGACGGCGAAAATATCCGGGATCATGTCGACCGGCATGACGAAATAGGCGAGCGCTGCAAGCAGCACGCCGCGCACCTTGGTCGGCGTCTGCGGATCGAGCGCACAGTAGAAACCGGCGACGACGTCGCGCGAGAAGGGAATCTGGCGCACGGCCCGGCGGAAGGTCGGCCAGAATTTCTGCCGTACGGTTTTCTCCCGCCGGCTCTGGGTGTCCTCGTCGCCCGGCAGCAGGATTTCCCCGAACTTGACCTCGTCCATCCCTGACATCCTTTCGTCCATGCGAACATATGGTGACGGCGTTTCGGCTTTCAATCAGCGCCCGTCTTCAAACGGCACCGCGTGCTGCCGCCTTGTCCATCGCCCGGGCGAGCTTGAAATCCAGTTCCGTCAGCCCGCCGGCATCATGCGTGTTCAGCGTCACATCCACCCGAGAATAGACGTTGAACCATTCGGGATGGTGGTTGAGTTTCTCGGCCGTAATCGCTGCCTGCGTCATGAAGCCGAAGGCCTCGATGAAATTTGAAAACTTGAACGATTTCGAGATCGAAGAGGCCGCATCATTGAGCGCCCAGCCTGAAAGCTCGGCCAGTCGTTCCTCGGCCTCAGCCCGTTCCAGTCTTTCCTGTTTCATGCCATGGTCCTCTCATCCGTCAGCAGGTTACCGATGAAGCACATCAGCATCCTTTTCGTTTGCATGGGCAATATATGCCGTTCTCCGCTCGCGGAGGGAATTTTTACCCACCTTGTCGCCGAGGCGAAGCTGACCGATCGTTTCACGATCGATTCCGCCGGCACCGGCGGCTGGCATGAAGGTGAACCGCCCGACCGTCGTTCGATCGCTGTTGCCCGCAGCCATGGCATCGACATAGCAGGGCAACGTGCCCGGCGCATCCGTTCGATCGATTTCGTCAGTGTCGATCTGATCGTCGCCATGGACCGCGACAACGTGGCGGAACTCAACAGGATCGCCTCTCCCGAAGCGAATATCCAGCTGTTCGGCGATATCGCGCTGGGAACGGGGGAGGACATTGCCGACCCCTATTATGGCGGTCCGGAAGATTTCGCGCTGCTCTATACCAGGCTCTTGACCGGCTGCAGCAGCCTGCTCGAAACGCTGGTCGCCGAACGTACTTCGTGCAGCGGGAACACTTCCTCGGTGAGGTAGGGCCCGCCGCCGACCGATTCGCGCGATGAAAGCAGCACGAAACGCGGCGCCGTGAAGGTCGCGGTGTGGAAGTTGCCGCGCCCACTCAGATATTGCACGACATCGTCGAGCCGCGAGGATTTCAGCCGGGCCAGCGTCACGTGCGGCGTGAACTTGCGCGGATCCGGCGGTAGGCCGATGCGCTGGCAGATCCGTTCGATCTCGCCCTGCAGGGCGTACATCTCAGGCGAGTGAGAAACGCCTGCCCAGACCGAATGCGGCTTCTTCGAGCCGAAGGACCCGATGCCTTCGAGCCGGAACTGAAATTCCGGCCGATCGATCCGGTCGAGGCGTTCAACGATTTCATCGGCCGTACGGCCGTCGACATCGCCGATGAAGCGCAGCGTGATGTGGTAATTCTCCACATCGATCCATCGTGCTCCGGGGAGGCCACCGCGCAGCAATGAAAGGCTCATTGCCGCATTGCGCGGAATTTCGAGGGCGGTAAACAGTCTCGGCATAACGAGCACTCCCCGAATCTTTTGCAGGTGCTTACACGGAATCACGCAATCAATGGCCGTGCAAGCCCCTAATTCTTCACAGAAGAAATCGTATCGATGAAATTTGTGACATCAGCTTCCATTTTCTCGACCATGACGTCGACACCTCTCGCGTTCGGATGCATGCCGTCATCGAGCTTCAGCCCCGCATCGAGCGCAACCCCGTCGAGGAAGAAGGCGTAAAGTCGAACTCCATATTTGTCGGAAAGTTTCCGATAAATCGGATTGAAGCGCGCCGCATAATCCGCTCCCATGTTCGGCGGCGCCATCATGCCGACAAGCAGCACCGCTATGCCGCGCGCCTTGAGCCGGGCGATCATCTGGTCGAGGTTTTTCTCGCTTTCTTCCGGCGGAATACCGCGCAGCGCATCATTGGCGCCAAGCTCGAGGATAACGCCATCGGTGCCGTCGGGGACCGACCAGTCGACCCTGGCAAGCCCACCTGTCGTGGTGTCGCCCGAGACCCCGGCATTGGCAATGGAAACGTCGAGCCCCTTGGCCTTCAACGCCGCCTGCAGCTTTTCCGGAAAGCCCTCGCCGGGCGACAGCTGATAACCCGCCATCAGGCTGTCTCCGAACCCGACGAGGTTGATCGTCCGCGCATTCGCGCCCACGGCAAAGATCAGCCCCACCGCGATGACGGTGAATTGAAGCGCGGCAACTTTAAATCTCATTCTGGCTTCCCTAGATTGGCGAGGTGCCGTTATGCGGCCATTGCGTTAGAGATTAATATAGGGCGATTTCTGTTGGCAAAAACCATCATCGAATTGAAGGGCGCCGATCTCACCCTTGGCAGTGCGGCCGCCTCCGTTCATGTTCTGAAGGGCATCGATCTCGATATATCAGCCGGCGAATCCGTCGGCATCGTCGGCCCTTCCGGCTCCGGCAAATCCACTCTGCTGATGGTGCTTGCCGGACTGGAAAAGCTCGACAGTGGCGAAATCAATATCAATGACACGCCGCTCCACGCCCTGAGTGAGGATGAGGTCGCCGATTTCCGCGGCCGCAACATCGGCATCGTCTTCCAGTCCTTCCATCTGATCGCCAACATGACGGCGCTGGAAAACGTCGCGGTGCCGCTGGAGCTCGCCAATATCAGCAATGCCTTCGAAATCGCCCATCGCGAACTGAGTTCGGTCGGTCTCGGCGAACGGCTGAACCACTATCCCGGCCAGCTTTCCGGCGGCGAGCAACAGCGCGTGGCGATTGCCAGAGCGCTCGCTCCCTCGCCCGCCTTGCTGATTGCCGACGAGCCCACAGGCAATCTCGATACCGAAACGGGCCGACAGATCGCCGATCTTCTCTTCGCCAAGCAGGCCGAACGCGGCATGACCCTGCTTCTCGTCACCCACGACGTCTCGCTGGCAAACCGCTGCTCGCGCCAGATCCGCGTCCGTTCCGGCAGGATCGAGGGCGACAGCGCCGCCCGCCGCAGCGAGGCGGCAATCGCATGAGCATGGTCACGCCACGCGTCGCACTCGCTTTTCGCCTGGCGCTCCGCGAGCTGCGCGGCGGCATTCGTGGCTTCTACATCTTTTTGGCTTGCATCGCGCTCGGCACCGGTGCGATCGCCGCCGTCAATTCCGTTTCGCAGTCGATCACCGACACGATCGCCTCGCAGGGGCAGGAGTTGCTGGCCGGCGACGTCCGCTTCGAACTCAACAATCGCCAGGCGACACCTCAGGAAATGAGCTTCCTTCAGGGCCTGGGAACCGTTTCGGTTTCAACGGGCCTGCGCTCGATGGCCCGCAAGCCTGACGGCTCCGACCAGGCGCTGGTCGAGGTCAAGGCCATCGACGACGCCTATCCGCTCTACGGCAGATTCGTCGCCGAACCGGACTATCCGCTTACAGCCCTGCTCTCCGACCAAGGCGGCACCTATGGCGCGGTCGCCGCCCCGCTGCTTCTCGATCGGCTTGGCGTTGCGGTCGGCGACGAATTGCTGCTCGGCAATGTCAAGCTCAGCATTACCGGCACTGTCAAAACCGAGCCGGACGCGCTGTCGGAAGGCTTCGGTTTTGCACCGCGTCTGCTCGTCAGCCGACAGGCGCTCGAAGCCTCGGGGCTGATCCAGACCGGAAGCCTGGTCGAACACGCCTACAAGATCCGATTGGAAGACAAGCACGCGATGTCGGGCATCCAGGCGCGCGCCTCCAACGAGTTTCCCTCTGCCGGTTGGTCGATCCGCACCAGCGACCGCGCAGCACCCTCGCTCACCGAGAACATCACCCGTTTCTCGCAATTCCTGACGCTGGTCGGCCTGACTGCGCTGATCGTCGGTGGCGTCGGTGTCGCCAATGCCGTACGCGCTTTCCTCGATTCCAAGCGCACCACCATCGCCACCTTCAAATGCCTCGGCGCTCCGGCCGCCGTCGTCGTTCTGATCTATCTCTTTCAGATCGCCATCATCGCCCTTGGCGGCATCATGATCGGGCTCGTCATCGGCGCCCTGTCGCCGATCTTTGCGGCGCAGTTCCTGGCGCAATTCCTGCCGGTCTCAACCGCGCCGACCCTCTATCCCGGCGCGCTGCTGCTTGCGACGCTCTTCGGCATCCTGACGACGCTCGCCTTCGCCATTTTGCCGCTCGGCTATGCCCGCGAAGTGCCAGCGACCGCACTCTTCCGCGAGCAGGGCTTCGAGGCCCGCCGTCTGCCGTCCTGGCCCTATATCCTGCTTGCCGCCCTTTTCATGGCAGCCCTTGCCGGCCTTGCCATCCTCACCGCCTATGATCGCTTCATCGCCGTCGTCTTCGTCGGCGCAATCGTCTTCGCCTTCGTTGTCCTGCGCCTCGTCGCCGCCTTGATTGCCTGGCTCGCGCGCCGCAGCCCGCGCGTTCACTCGCCGGCGCTGAGGCTCGCGATCGGCAACATCCACCGCCCGGGCGCGCTGACGCCATCAGTGGTGCTCTCGCTCGGCCTCGGCCTGGCATTGCTGGTGACCCTGACCTTGATCGACGGCAACCTGCGCCAGCAGCTGACCGGCCGCATGAACGAGGGTGCACCCAACTTCTTCTTCGTCGATATCCAGAGTGCCGAGGTCGACGCCTTCCGCAATCTTGTCCAGGCGCAGGCGCCGAAGGGCAAGCTGATGGAGGTGCCGATGCTGCGCGGCCGGATCATCGCCTTCAACGGCGAGGACGTCACCAAGATGGACGTGCCGGCCGCCGGCCGCTGGGTGCTGAATGGCGACCGCGGCATCACCTATGCCGACACGCTGCCGGAAAATGCCGCGCTCACCGAAGGCAGCTGGTGGGACAAGGATTACAGCGGCGAGCCGCTCGTCTCCTTCTCCTCCGAAGAGGCGCATGAACTCGGCCTGAAGATCGGCGATAGCGTCACCGTCAACGTGCTGGGGCGCAATATCACGGCCAAGATCGCCAATCTGCGCCGCGTTCAGTGGGAATCGCTGTCGATCAATTTCGTCATGGTCTTCTCGCCGAACACCTTCCGCGGCGCCCCGCATGCCTGGCTGGCGACGCTGACCGATCCCTCCTCGACTCCGGCCGAAGATGCGGCAATTCTGAAATCCGTCACCAATACCTATCCGACGATCACCAGCGTGCGCGTCAAGGACGCGATCGATATCGTCAACCAGCTCGTCGCCCAGCTTGCGACCGCGATCCGAGCCGCCGCATCGGTGGCGCTCATCGCCTCGATTCTTGTTCTTGCCGGGGCGCTCGCCGCCGGCAACAGGGCCCGCACCCACGACGCGGTGGTGCTGAAGACGCTCGGCGCCACGCGCGTCATGCTGATTCGTGCCTTCAGCTACGAATATCTGATCCTCGGACTGGCAACCGCGATCTTCGCACTCTTTGCCGGCGGTATTGCCGCTTGGTTCATCGTCGCCCGCATCATGCGACTGCCGTCTGCCTTCCTGCCTGATGTAGCAGGACTGACGCTGGTGACGGCACTCGTTCTGACCGTCGGCATCGGCCTCATCGGCACCTGGCGCATCCTCGGGCAGAAGGCCGCGCCTGTGCTGCGCGAGCTTTGAGAGCAATTCCAGGAAAGTGCGAAGCGGTTTTGCCAGGCAGAGCGCGAAGCGCTTTTGCGGGATTGCATATATCCAAAAGGTTAGAGCGGTTCTGCGTTTCCGTGAAAAGCTGAACCGCTCTGGCGCCGCCCCAAAGCCTTCACCTTACGGCGATTTAACCGGCCGCGCCTTTGCAAGCCCCTTGTTTGCAAAGGGCGAAGGCCTCATATTGTCTGCAGGCATGCTGGAGCTCCGCAGCGGCGCCCGGGTCGAGAACCCCGACACCGTATCTCCTTCGGAGCTTGTAAGAGGAAACTATGGCTGATCTTCGTAACTATCAAAGCCGCGTCCAGGCCGGCGAGATGATTGATCAAGGCCTGCGCGCATATATGCTCAAGGTCTACAACCTGATGGCGCTGGGCCTGGCGATCACCGGCGTGGCCGCATATCTCGGATTCAACTTCGCAGTCCAGGACGGCCAGCTCACCCAGTTTGGCGCGCTTCTGTTCCAGTCGCCGTTGCGCTGGGTCGTGATCCTTGCCCCCCTTGCGGTCGTCTTCTTCCTGAGCTTCCGCATTCATCAGATGAGCGTGTCCGCCGCCCAGACGACCTTCTGGATCTACGCCGCCCTGGTAGGGCTGTCGCTCTCGTCGATCTTCCTGGTCTATACGGGCCAGAGCGTCGTTCAGACTTTCTTCGTCACCGCCGCCTCCTTCGGCGCGCTGTCGCTTTACGGCTATACGGCGAAGCGCGACCTGTCGGCGATGGGTTCGTTCCTGATCATGGGTCTCTTCGGCCTGATCATCGCCTCGCTCGTCAACATCTTCCTGGCTTCATCCGCGCTGCAGTTCGCGATCTCGGTGATCGGCGTGCTGATCTTCGCAGGCCTCACCGCCTACGACACGCAGCGGATCAAGGAACTCTACTTCGAAGCCGATGACGTCGCTGTCGCCGGTCGCAAGGCGATCATGGGCGCACTGACGCTCTATCTCGACTTCCTCAACCTGTTCATGTTCCTGCTGCAGTTCATGGGCAACCGCAGATAACAGGTGCATTGAGATCGAAAAGGCGGCTTCGGCCGCCTTTTTTGTTGCGCCGGTTTCGCAGGGGTGGTTTTAGAGGAGCCTGCTCTTCCGATGGACCTGCCACTCGATGTCCTTCCTCCTGCGCGACGCCTCCCAAGCCGACATCCCCGCGATTACAGAGATCTATCGTGACTCGGTCTTGAATGGCGTTGCGAGCTACGAGATTGCGCCGCCCTCCGAGGCCGAAATGGCCCAGCGTTTTTCCGCGATCGTCAGCCAGCAATATCCCTATGTCGCCGCAACCGATGCTGACGGGAAATTCCTCGGCTACGCCTATGCGTCGGCCTTCCGCACCCGCCCCGCCTATCGCTGGATGGTGGAGGATTCGATCTACCTGGCGCCCGAAGCCCGCGGCCGTGGCATCGGCAAGGCACTGATGGCCGAGCTGATCGACCGCTGCACCGGGCTTGGCTTTCGTCAGATGGTAGCCGTCATCGGCGGCGCGAGCCCGGCCTCGATTGCGCTTCATCTGAAGGCGGGTTTTGTGGAGGTCGGACTGATGAAGGGCACCGGCTACAAGCACGGCCGCTGGCTGGACACGATGCTCATGCAGCGCAGCCTCGGCGAGGGCATGACGACCGATCCGAATCCCTCCACCTATCCCGGTTCCTTGTTTGCGGGCTGATGAGAATTATTTATCGACGAGTTTCAATGCCTTGTCGAACACCTTGAGGACCTGATTCAGCTCGTGCCCGCGCTTCAGGATCATGCCGTTGACGTTGATGACAGAATAGGCGCCCTGCTTGGCGGCAAGCTTCGGGTTCTTTTCGATCCGGAAGAGCGGCATCTCGCCGGAGCGCTTGAAGACGGAAAAGACTGCTCTGTCCTTCAGATGGTCGATGGCGTAATCGCGCCATTCCCCCTCGCCGACCATGCGGCCGTAGATCCAGAGGATCGCGTCCAGCTCACGCCGGTGGAAGGTCACCGGAAGCGGATCCTTGCTTTGTTTGTACTCCCTGAGATCGACGACGACCGAGGAACTATTGTCGACGGAGCGGCTTTCGCCGTGTCGCAAATCCGGCTGATCTGTCATCAGGTCTCCAAGGCCTCCGCTTGTGACAGGAGAGTGACAGTTTGCCCGAGCCGCCGCAAATTGCAAGAGTGCGGCCCCTCACATTTGGCCGTACCGCAACGCCGCACGTCCAGGCACCTTCGTTGGGGACCAAGCAATGCTTTCTCCCCTGTGCCGCATTTCAGTCAAAACAGCGCCTCATTTGCAGGGGATTTATGCATCCCGGTTTGGCGCCAGCGCGCCAAAGGGCCCGGCGGAGCGTATCGACCTTAACCCCAGCCCCGAATACGCTCGGCCGGGCCGCCCGGCATTTCACCCGTCATCGGGCGAAATATCAGATATTTTTTCCCGCCATCACCACGGTTGCGCCGAGAATCGCTGCCGGATCGCCGTCGGCCGTCGCCGACTGCAGCAGGATCGCGCAGCCCTCGAGCTGCGGTCGCTGCAGGACGCTCGCCGGCAGCGTCAGACTGGTCGCCTTGCCGTCCCACATGCCGACGGTTTCGACATTGGTGACGCTGTGCAGATAGGAGATCTTCTTGCCGCTGTTTTCGCCTTTTTCAACGTCGATCGTCTTTTCCTTGTCGAAATAGACCATGACGACATTGGCCTTGCCCTGTCCTTCGCCAATCTTGATCTCTAGCTCGTCGCCGCGCATCGCTGCGCTGATGGGAACGGTCAGCCCGTTGCCTTCGATGCTGTATGTATCGATCTTGCTGTTGATACCGGTGAGATCGGCGCCGGCCAAATGGCCGCGCCCGTTGACGATCGCCTGCGGCGTATAGACGTTGCTGCGGCCCATCGTCCTGGCGTAGCCGTACTGCCGCTCGGTATTTTCCTTGGAGCTCAGCGTATCGGCCCAGCCGAGATAATTCCAGTAATCGACATGATAGGCGAGCGCGATGACGTCGCCCTGGTTCACCAGCTTGCGGAAGGCGGCATCAGCGGGAGGACAGGAGGAGCAGCCCTGCGACGTGAAAAGCTCGACGACGCCTCTGGGCTTGCCGTCTTCGGCATGCAGCGAGCCTGCAAAAGCAATGCCGGCGATCAGCGAAATCAAGAAACGGGGGGACATTCACCTGCACCTCTTCTTCAGCGCCGGCGTTTTGGAACCGAAGGCTCTGAAATATCAGAGTACGAATAATCCTTCCCGATCCAAACGAAAAATCACGAACGGGTGAGACCACAGCTCGGCCGGAACGCAGCTGAAACAAATCATCGTGAGCCTCCGGCAAAGACTGTCGCCGCAAAGAAAAGCCGCCGGAAATTGCTCTCCGGCGGCCATTATCAATCAACTCCTAGACCCGGATGATTTTGGCCGGCCCGGCCTAAAATCTGAATCCGGATCTACATCAAAGAAGAAGAACATGATGTCGTCCGAAAACCGCTCACACTTTTCGGCATCATGCTCTGAAAATCAGGCAGCGAGATCGCGCAGAACCGTCTGCAGAATGCCGCCATTGTTGAGGTAGATCACCTCGTCGAGCGTATCGACGCGCGACAGCAGCGGAACTTCCTTCACGGTGCCGTCGCCATAGGTGATCTTGGCGATCTTCCTCTCGCGCGGCTTGATCTTGTCCAGGCCCTCGATGGTGACGAGTTCGTCACCCTTGAGGCCGAGGCTCTGCCAGGTCGTGCCCTCTTCGAAGACAAAGGGGATGACGCCCATGCCGACCAGGTTCGAGCGATGGATGCGCTCGAAGGACTGGGCGATCACCGCCTTGACGCCGAGCAGGTTGGTACCCTTGGCAGCCCAGTCGCGCGACGAGCCGTTGCCGTATTCGACACCGGCGAAGATGACGAGCGGCACGCCTTCGGACTTGTACTGCATGGCGGCGTCGTAGATCGAAGTCTCCTCCTTCGACGGGTAGTGGATGGTGTAACCACCTTCCTTGCCGTTCGGGCCGAGCATGTGGTTGCGGATGCGGATGTTGGCGAAGGTGCCGCGCATCATCACTTCATGGTTGCCGCGGCGTGTGCCGTACTGGTTGAAGTCGGCAACTGCAACGTCGTGGCCGATGAGGTAGGCGCCTGCCGGCGAAGCCGCCTTGATCGAACCGGCCGGAGAGATGTGATCGGTGGTGATCTTGTCGCCAAACAGGCCGAGGACGCGGGCGCCCTTGATGTCTGAGACGCCGGTGCCCTTCTTGCCCATGCCGACGAAGTAAGGCGGGTTCTGGACATAGGTCGAATTGTCATCCCAGGCATAGGTCTGGCCCGGCGGAACCTGAACGGCCTGCCAGTTGACGTCGCCTTTGAAGACGTCGGCATACTTGCTTTCATAGAGCTCGCGGGTGACGTATTTCAGGATGAATTCCTGCACCTCGTGCGAGGTTGGCCAGATGTCCTTGAGGTAGACCGGTTTGCCGTTCTGGTCTTCGCCGATCGGCTCCTTGGTCAGATCCTTCTGGACCGTGCCGGCAAGCGCGTAAGCGACAACGAGCGGCGGGGAAGCGAGGTAGTTCGCCTGGACATCGGGCGAGATACGGCCCTCGAAGTTACGGTTGCCCGAGAGCACGCCCGATACGATCAGGCCCTTGTCGTTGATCGTCTTCGAGATCGGCGCCGGCAGCGGACCGGAATTGCCGATGCAGGTGGTGCAGCCGAAGCCGACGAGGTTGAAGCCGAGCTTGTCCAGATCGGCCTGCAGGCCTGACTTGGCGAGATATTCGCCGACGACCTGCGATCCCGGGGCGAGCGAGGTCTTGACCCAGGGCTTGGTCTTCAGGCCCTTGGCAACGGCGTTGCGGGCGAGAAGACCGGCGGCAATCAGCACCGACGGGTTGGAGGTGTTGGTGCAGGAGGTGATGGCGGCAATCGCCACGTCGCCATGGCCGAGATCGAAATCCGTGCCTTCGACCGCATAGCGGTTGCTGAGCTGACCTGGCTTCTTGTAATCGGCATCCATCGAGCCGGCGAAACCGGAAGCGATGTTTTCGAGCGCGATGCGGCCTTCCGGACGCTTCGGGCCGGCCATCGACGGGACGACGTCGCCGAGGTCGAGTTCCAGCGTGTCGGTGAAGACCAGATCGGAACCATCGCCTTCACGCCACATGCCCTGAGCCTTCGAATAGGCTTCGACCAGCGCGATCCGGTCATGCGTGCGGCCGGACATGGTGAGATAGTTGATGGTTTCGCCGTCAACCGGGAAGAAGCCGCAGGTGGCGCCATATTCCGGACCCATGTTGCCGATCGTCGCACGGTCGGCGAGCGGCATGTTGTCCATGCCGGGGCCGAAGAATTCGACGAATTTGGAAACGACGCCCTTCTTGCGCAGCATCTGCACGACGGTCAGAACGAGGTCGGTCGCGGTCACGCCTTCCTTCAGCTTGCCGGTCAGCTTGAAGCCGATGACTTCGGGAAGAAGCATCGAAACCGGCTGGCCGAGCATGGCGGCTTCCGCTTCGATACCGCCCACGCCCCAGCCGAGAACGCCGAGACCGTTGATCATCGTCGTATGGCTGTCGGTGCCGACGCAGGTGTCGGGATAAGCGATCGTCTCGCCGTCCTCTTCCTTGGTCCAGACCGTCTGGCCGAGATATTCGAGATTGACCTGGTGACAGATGCCGGTGCCCGGAGGAACGACGCGGAAGTTCTTGAAGGCCTGCTGGCCCCACTTCAGGAAGCGGTAGCGTTCGCCGTTGCGCTGATATTCCAGCTCGACATTCTTGGCGAAAGCTTGCGGCGTGCCGAATTCGTCGACGATGACGGAGTGGTCGATGACGAGGTCGACGGGAACGAGCGGGTTGATCTTTTCGGGATCGCCGCCGAGCGACACCATCGCGTCGCGCATCGCGGCCAGGTCGACGACGGCGGGAACGCCGGTGAAGTCCTGCATCAGAACGCGCGCCGGGCGATAGGCGATTTCGTTTTCGACCGCACCCTTGTTGTTCAGCCACGCGGCGACGGCCAGGATGTGCTCCTTGGTGACCGACTGGCCATCCTCGAAGCGCAGCAGATTTTCGAGCAGCACCTTCATCGAATAGGGAAGCTTCGATACGCCGGCCAGTCCGTTTGCCTCAGCCTTGGGCAGGCTGTAATAGACATAGTCCTTTCCACCAACGGAAAGTGTGGAACGACAATTGAAACTGTCAAGAGATTTAGACACGAGAGACCCCGTTCTGATAGCCAACACAGTCGTGCGAACGCCTATGCACTTAATGCACATCAGGATGCGGGTACGGCCATTTCCGCTGTCCGCACGTGGAGCAGATGCTCCAAGTTCGGCGCAAGGATGAAATTCACGCCGACCGCTGGCGTGGTTGCAGGTCTTATAGATAATTTCCTAAAAACTTGCCATACCCGGAAACGAGCAAAATCGGACATTTTTTGACCCGTCCGGAAGCAGAAAAGAAGAAAGAACCGATGCATGCATCTCACCGCCGAAAATCTGGCCGCAAGGCGCGGTGACGATCTGATTTTCGTTAATCTTTCCTTTCACTTGGCGGCTGGCGAGGCGCTTGTGCTGACGGGGAGAAATGGATCCGGAAAGTCCACTTTGCTGCGTGTTGTTGCCGGCCTCCTGCGGCCGGAAAAAGGCACTGTCGTCTTTCATGGCGACGGCAGCCGGGAAGGCCGGCATCCCGGCGAGGTCAGCCACTACCTCGGCCATCGAAACGCAATGAAGAATGAACTTACGGTTGCAGAGAATCTCGATTTCTGGCGCACCTTTCTCGACGAAACGGAAACTTCTGCCGGCCTGTCCCTTGAGGAGGCAGCCGAAGCCGTCGGCCTCTCAGAGATCACCCACCTTCCCTTCGGCTATCTCTCCGCCGGCCAGCAACGCCGCTTCGCCTTCGCCAAGCTGCTCGTCGCCCACCGCCCCGTCTGGATCCTCGATGAACCCACAGCGGCACTGGATGCGAGCGCCGACCGGCTCTTTGCCGGATTGATCGAGGCGCACCTGGCCAAGGGCGGCATCGTACTCGCGGCGACACATCAGCCGCTGGGATTGAAGAATATGCAGGAATTGAAGATGACGGGCTTTGCCGGCGTGGATCAGGGAGTGTGGGGATGACTGCCCTCTTCCTCCGCGACCTGAAACTTTCCATCCGCGCCGGCGGCGGTGCGCTGATCGGCGTGCTGTTCTTCCTGACGGTCGTCGCCGTCATCCCCTTCGGCGTCGGGCCGGATCTCAAGCTGCTTTCGCGCATCGGGCCGGCCATCGTCTGGATTGGCGCGCTGCTTGCCGCCCTTCTCGGCCTTGACCGCCTGTTCCAGGCCGAGCGCGACGACGGATCGCTCGACCTGATGCTGATGCAGGAAACACCGCTTGTCCTGACCGTGCTGGTCAAATGCTTCGCCCATTGGGCCACCACCAGCCTGCCGCTGGTGATCGCCTCGCCGCTGCTCGGCCTCTTCATGAATATGGACGAGGCAGCGATCGGCGCGACCATGCTGACGCTTCTTGTCGGCTCGCCGGCCATTACCTTCATTGGCGCCGTCGGCGCTGCCGTTGCCGTCGCCCTGCCCCGCGGCGGCCTGCTGGTTTCGATCCTGGTCCTGCCGCTGACCATCCCGGTGCTGATCTTCGGCGTCAGCGCCACCTATGCCGCGGTCGAGGATCCCGCCCCTTTCCTGCCGCCCTTCCTCATCCTGACTGCGCTGACGCTGTTCTTTGCGGTGATCGGCCCGGCCGCCGCTGCGCTCGCGCTGCGAAACACGTCGGATTGAATGTCACTCGATTGCGGGAACGGCCGGATAGGGATAAGGAAGCGGCCATGAACGACATAAGCCTTGCCATCCGTAAATTCAGCGATCTCGCCAATCCGACGCGATTTCTGGCGCTGGCGGCCCGCGTCATTCCTTGGCTGGCTTGCATCACCGCGCTGTGTTTCGCGGCCGGCCTCTATCTCAGCTTCTCGACCGAAGGCGATTACCAACAGGGCGAGACCGTTCGGATCATGTATATCCACGTGCCTGCCGCCTGGCTTTCGATGATGTGCTACACGATCATGAGCGTCTCGGCGATCGGCACGCTGGTCTGGCGCCACCCGCTGGCCGACGTCTCCGCCAAGGCCGCAGCCCCGCTCGGCGCCGCCTTCACCTTGCTCGCGCTGGTCACCGGCTCGCTCTGGGGCAAGCCGATGTGGGGTACCTGGTGGGTGTGGGACGCGCGCCTGACCTCGGTCTTCGTGCTCTTTCTGATGTATCTCGGCCTGATTGCGCTGAGCCGCGCCATCGACGATCCGTCGAGGGCGGCGCGGGTCTCAGCCGTGCTCATCCTTGTCGGCTTCGTCAACATTCCGATCATCAAGTTCTCCGTCGAATGGTGGAACACGCTGCACCAGTCGGCGAGCGTGCTCAGGATCGGCGGTCCGGCGATCGATCCGGAATTCCTGCGCCCGCTGCTCATCATGGCGATCGCCTTCACCCTGCTTTTCTTTACCCTGCACATCATGGCGATGAGGAACGAGATCTGGCGCCGCCGGATCGCCGCGCAGCGCCGTCTCGCCGCCCGGATGGCGAGCCGGGAGGAGTAGATCATGACGCATGCCTTCTACGTCTACGCCTCCTACGGCTTTGCGGCGCTCGTGACTGTTGCGGTCACGCTCTGGACCTGGGCCGACGGCCGGGCGCGCCGGCGTGAGCTCGCAGCCCTCGAAGCCGCGGGCATTCGCCGCCGCTCGGCACCCGCGAGGGACGGCGAATGAGCGAAACACCCGAAGCCAAGCCCGGCAAGCCGAGCGGACTTAGCCGCTACGCCCTGGCGCTTCTGCCGCTGTTCGTCTTCGGCGCCATTGCCGCGACGGCCGCAAAGATGCTCTACGACCAGGATTTCCATGGCAAGAACATCGCCGAAATCCCGTCGGCCCTGATCGGCACCAAGGCGCCGGCGCTGAACCTTCCGCCCCTCGAGGGCGCAAATCTGCCGGCGCTGACCGATGCGGCGATCAACGGCAAGCTGACCCTGGTCAACGTCTTTGCCTCCTGGTGCATCCCCTGCCGGGACGAACACCCGATCTTGAAGGAACTGGCGAAGGACGGTCGGCTGAACATCGTCGCCATCAACTACAAGGACAAGAACGACAACGCCCTGCGTTTCCTCGGCGAACTCGGAAATCCCTATCGGGCGATCGGCGTCGACCCGAACGGCAAGGCGGCGATCGACTGGGGCGTCTACGGGATCCCGGAAAGTTATCTGGTCGCCCCCGACGGCACCATCCTCTACAAACGCGTCGGCCCCTTCGACGATATCAGCCTGAAGGAAGGGCTGTTTCCGGCGATGGAAAAGGCGCTGGCGAAGCCGGCTTCGTAAGCATCATTCCGGGTGAGGGTCTTTGCAACGACGTGGGCCTAAACCCCACCCTGCCAGACCTTGATCGCCTCCACCGGCCAGATCAGCATCAGCACGTTGAGCGTCAGATTATCGCGGATCACGTAGCCGGTGAAAATCTCGAAGAAGATGGCGATCGCCACCGTCAGCGCCACCGGCGCCCGCGATGCAAAAAAGAAGCCGACGCACATGAAAACGGTGTCCATCGCCGAATTCAAAATGCTGTCGCCATAATAATCGAGCGCGATCGTCGCCGTGCGGTAGCGGTCGATAATGAGAGGCGAATTCTCCAGCAGTTCCCAGCCGGACTCGATGACGAGCGCCAAGAGCAGACGCGCCATCAGCGGCTTGCGGCGCAGAAGCAGATAGCTCAGTCCGTAGAACAGGAAGCCGTGGATGATATGCGACGGCGTGTACCAATCCGACAGATGCTGCGAATTGCCGCTGGTATTGACCCCGCCTTCCCACAGCTTGACATAGCCGCAGGCGCAGATCGGCACGCGGCCCATCAGATGCTCGGCGACGACTTGGGCGACCAGGACCGCAAGGCAGGCGACGAACCAGAAACTCTGGTGCCTGATCCGATATTCAACGTCTGCAGCGCTCACTTTTCGCCGTCCGTTTCGGGATTGAGGCTATGTTTCAGCACCAGCGGCATCTGCGCCAGCGTGAAGATGATGGTGATCGGCATCGTGCCCCAGACCTTGAAGGCGACCCAGGTATCGTCCGAAAAATTGCGCCAGACGACTTCGTTCAGCACGGCGAGGATCAGAAAGAAGATGCCCCAGCGGATGGTGAGCTTGCGCCAGCCTTCGGCATCGAGCTGAAAAGCGGCGTTGAAGACGTAGCCGAGCAGCGACCGGCCGAAGGCGAGCCCGCCGAGCAGCGCGACGCCGAAGAGCGTGTTGACAATGGTCGGCTTCATCTTGATGAAGGTCTCGTTCTGCAGCCAGATCGACAGCGAGCCGAAGATCACGACGACGATGCCGGAAACGAAGGGCATGATCGGCAGATGGCCGAGCACGATCTTCGAAACCACAAGCGAAAACACCGTCGCCGCCATGAAGAGCCCGGTTGCGACGAACAGCGGACCGCCAAGCTCCGAAAGAGCAGGAAACCGCTCCACCAGCCACTGGCCGCGCAGATTGGCAAAGAAGAAAATCAACAGCGGCCCGAGCTCCAGCGCCAGCTTCAACAGCGGATGATTTCGGTCAGCCGCGCTCGGGGTGATATCGCTTTCGGTGGTCATGCGTTCGTCAAACCTGCTGTTCCTGAAAACCTGTTCCCGTCATGCCCTGCAGGCTTTCGGCGGCATATCTGTGGCATCATTGGGAAAGTCCGGCAATGGCGTGCGCGAAGTCCTCGGCCTCGAACGGCTCCAGATCGTCGACACCTTCGCCCACGCCGATGAAATAGACCGGCAGCTTGTGCTTGGCGGAGATCGCAACGAGAATGCCGCCGCGCGCCGTGCCGTCGAGCTTGGTCATGATCAGCCCGTTGACGCCGGCGACATTGCGGAAGATCTCGACCTGGCTCAGCGCATTCTGCCCGGTCGTGGCATCGAGCGTCTGCAGCACGGTGTGCGGCGCGTCGGGATCGAGCTTGCCGAGCACACGCACGATCTTCTCGAGCTCGGCCATCAGCTCAGCCTTGTTCTGCAGGCGGCCGGCGGTATCGACGATCAACACGTCGCATTTTTTCGTTTTCGCCTGTTCGAAGGCGTCATAGGCAAGGCCGGCGGCATCGGCGCCGAGCTTGGTGCCGACGAATTCGGAATTGGTCCGCTCGGCCCAGATCTTCAGTTGCTCGATCGCCGCCGCGCGGAACGTATCGCCGGCAGCCACCATGACCTTCAGCCCGGCGCCGGAAAGCTTCGCCGCCAGCTTGCCGATCGTCGTCGTCTTGCCGGTGCCGTTGACGCCGACGACGAGGATGACATGCGGCTTGTGCGAGAGATCGAGCTGCAGCGGCTTGGCGACCGGTTTCAAAACCTTGGCGATTTCGGACGCCATGATCCTGCTGACATCCTCGCCGGTGACGTCCTTGCCGTAGCGCTCGGAAGCCAGAGTGTCGGTGACGCGCAGCGCCGTCTCGACGCCGAGATCGGCCTGGATCAGCAGGTCTTCGAGATCTTGCAGCGTCTCGTCGTCGAGCTTGCGCTTGGTGAAGAGGGCGGTGATCTGACCGGTCAGTTGCGAGGAGGTGCGCGCCAGACCGTTGCGCAGCCGCTGGAACCAGCTGAGCTTCGGCTGCGGGGCAATGGGCTGCGGTTCGACGATTGCCGGGCCGGTGGCGAAGCCTTTGGGAAGAACGGGAGATTCCAGCCTCGGCTGTTCCGCAGTCGTCTCGGAAGGCCCGGTGGGCGTGATGCCCCCCTCTGCCCTGCCGGGCATCTCCCCCACAAGGGGGGAGATCGGCTGAATAGAGGCGCCCGGTACCTCATCGATCTCAGGTGGAATTTCCTCTACAGGCCCTTCTGCGACTTCCCCGGTCCTTTCGATCAAAGCCGGTGCATCAGGCTCCAAATGATCTCCCCCCTTGTGGGGGAGATGTCCCGAAGGGACAGAGGGGGGTGTTTCCGTAGCGCTGCCCGCAATCGGCTGGGCTTCCGCCTCCGCGGCAGCCTCTGCCTCCAGCAATGAAAGTGGCACGACGCCCATTTCGCTCAACTGGTCCGGGGCGGGCAGATTTTGTGGTTCCGTATCCTCTGCCGCGACATGCTCTTCCGTCACGCCCTCGCCGATATCCGCCGCCGGTCCGCCGGCCGTATCCATTTCCTCGGGCAGCACCGGATCATCGCCGACTGGCAGATCTTCGGCGCGCGAACGCCGCTCCAGCTCCTTGTCGACCGCCTGGGGCACGGGCTCTTCAGCCGGCTTGCCGAAGGTGAAGACCTTTTTGATGAAACTGAGCGCCATGAGGATTCCGTGAAAGTCAGGCCGCTGCGGCCGTCAATTGCATGTCGAGATGCTTGCCATTGTGGCCGGTGATCGTCGCCGGCACAAGTTCGCCGGGACGAAGGCCGGCGGCTGCGACCAGCGTGAAGTTTTCCGTATGGGCCAGGCCGTTGTTTTCGACGAGCAGCCGTTGCCGGGTTCCGACCATGCCGTCGAGATGGGATTGATGGAGCCTACGTCCAGTGGCGCGCAGCCTTGCGGCGCGATCCTTGACCAGCGACCGGTCGAGCTGCGGCATGCGGGCGGCCGGCGTGCCGGGACGCGGGCTGTAGGGAAAGACATGCAGATGGGCGATTTCAGCCTCTTCGGCGAGCCGCACGGCACTGGCGAACATCTCTTCCGTTTCCGTCGGGAAACCGGCGATCATATCGGCGCCGAAGCTCATTTCGGGGCGAAGACGGCGCGCCTCCTCGATGAAACGTAGCGCATCGGCGCGCGAATGCCGGCGCTTCATCCGCTTCAGGATCATGTCGTCGCCATGCTGCAGCGACAGATGCAGATGCGGCATGAAGCGCGGCTCGTCGGCGATCAGGTCCATCAGATGGGCGTCGGCCTCGATACTGTCGATCGAGGAAAGCCTGAGCCGCTGGATCTCCGGAAGCTGCTTCAAGAGCGTCTTGGCCAGAAGCCCGAGCGTCGGCGCGCCCGGCAGATCGCCGCCATAGCTGGTGGCATCGACCCCGGTCAGCACGATTTCGCGATAACCGCTGTCGGCGAGCTTGCGGGCCTGATCGACGACGGCTCCCATCGGCACGGAGCGGGAATTGCCGCGGCCATAGGGGATGATGCAGAAGGTGCAGCGGTGGTCGCAGCCGTTCTGCACCTGGATGAAGGCGCGCACATGGCCGTCGATGTGCCTCACCATCTGCGGCGCCGTCGCCTTGACGCTCATGATGTCGTTGACGCGCAGCTTCTCTTCGGCCGAAACGCCGAAATCCGGTAGGCTGCGATAGGAGGCGCTCGAAAGCTTCTCCTCATTGCCGAGCACGGCGTCGACCTCCGGCATGGCGGCGAAGGTCTGTTTTTCCGTCTGCGCGGCACACCCGGTGACGATGATGCGGGCATGCGGATTGTCGCGCCGCGCCCGTCGGATCGCCTGGCGGGCCTGGCGCACGGCCTCGCCGGTCACGGCGCAGGTATTGACCAGGATGGCGTTGTTGAGCCCGGCCCTCTCGGCCTGCGCCTTCATCACTTCGGATTCATATGTGTTGAGGCGGCAGCCGAAGGTAATGACCTCGATGCCGCTCACTGCGCCTCGACCTCTCGGGTACCATTACGCGACCACAGGCCGGTCGACGGATCGAGCCTGCCCGACCATTCCCATTCGGCCGGGCCGGTCATGATGACGTGATCGTCGCGCTCGCGCCATTCGATCGAAAGTGTAGCCGGCGGCTTGGCACTTGCCACATTGATCGTCACCGTGCGGCCGGTGCGGCCGGTGCGCGCTGCGCTGACGGCAGCCGAACAGGCGGCCGAACCGCAGGCAAGCGTCAGTCCCGCGCCGCGCTCCCAGGTGCGCGTCGTCATCGATGTCGGCGAGGTCACCTGCGCCAGCGTGATGTTGGCGCGCTCGGGAAACATCGGATGGTTTTCCAGCAGCGGCCCGAAGCGGGCGAGATCATAGGACATCACGTCCCTGTCCACCCAGAAGATCGCATGCGGGTTGCCCATCGACATGGCCGAAGGCGAATGCAACACCGGATTGTCGATCGGGCCGATCTGCAGCTCGATGCGGCTGGTATCGTGGAATTCTTCCGAAAGCGGGATCCTGTCCCAATCGAACACCGGCTTGCCCATGTCGACGGAGATCGTCCCGTCCTCGTGCTCGACAGCATTGAGGATGCCGGCGACCGTCTGGAAGGTGAAGGCCTTCCGACCGGTCTCGGCGGCAAGCGCCTGTACGACACAGCGGGTGCCGTTGCCGCAAGCCTGCGCCTTCGAGCCATCGGAGTTCAGGATATCGATGAACGCGTCGGTGCCTTCAGCCTTCGGATCATGGATCGCCATGATCTGGTCGAACTCGGTCTGCGGATCGGCATTGAGCGCGACCGCCGCTGCGGGCGTCAGCTTATCAGGCCGCCCGCGCATGTCGACGACCAGGATCTTGTTGCCAAGCCCGTTCATCCTCGCGAATCCGACCGTTGCGCTCATGATGTCATTCCGTCCGTCTTTCCGCTGTATATGGCGGAAACGCGAGGGAATTACCAGTGGGTGAGTGCCATGCAGGCCTTGCAGCCGACTGAGCCTCCGGGCGGTCCGTCTTCTACCGCTGCCCGCCGTCGGCTTCGAAGGACGCCGCATGCGCCTCGACGATAGCGGCGGTGATGACCTTCCTCAGCTCGTAGACCAGCGAGCGGGATCGTTTGCGATCCAGATCCTGTGCCGCTTTTGCAAGACTAAGGCCTTCGTTGAGAACAATATGATGGGCCCGTGCCAGCGCCCAACTTTCAATATCAGCATTGATCATTCGATATCTCCGCCGGATCATCCGGCATCAAGGATATTCACGAATCATTTACAGGACGCACTTAAGTAGAAAGTAGAACCACAAGCAGAATATTTTGCAACTGGCCTGAATGGCGAATTGGATTGTGAGCGGCAATTTAGCCGCTTGCCCCATGTGGCACCGCTTCCGAAAAGGCCGCTGTGCGGTCATCCGCCCGCATTCGCCTTGACTTTCCCGCCGCTTTCCTGTTTATCGCGCCCAATCCGCGACGAGCCGCATGACTCCGAGCCGCCGACCGGGACCTGAGATCCCGGAGGTCAACACCCGACAGCGCGATGCGCCCTCGGGTGCTTTTTGGCTTTGCGTCTTGTTTTCGTCAAGGAAAAGCACGACGTTTCCGGGCAGATCAACCCGCCCGAAACGTATCAAGGAAGAGCCGATGTTTGAAAACCTCCAGGACCGTCTTGGATCCATTCTGAATGGACTGACAGGCCGTGGCGCGCTTTCGGAAGCCGATGTTTCCGCAGCGCTGCGCGAGGTTCGCCGCGCGCTGCTGGAGGCCGACGTCGCGCTCGACGTCGTGCGTTCCTTCACCGACCGCGTGCGTGAAAAAGCCGTCGGCGCCGAGATCCTGAAGTCGATCAAGCCCGGCCAGATGGTCGTCAAGATCGTCCATGACGAACTGATCGAGATGCTGGGCGGCGAAGGTGTGGGCATCGACCTGCATGCGGCCGCCCCCGTCGTCGTCATGATGGTCGGCCTTCAGGGCTCGGGCAAGACGACGACGTCAGCCAAGATCGCCAATCGTCTGTCGACGCGCGAGAAGAAAAAGGTGCTGATGGCGTCGCTCGACACGCGCCGTCCGGCCGCGCAAGAGCAGCTTCGCCAGCTCGGCGCGCAGGCCAATATCGACACGCTGCCGATCATTGCAGGCCAGTCGCCGACCGATATCGCCGCCCGCGCCGTGCAGGCGGCCAAGCTCGGCGGCCATGACGTCGTCATCCTCGACACAGCCGGCCGCACCCATATCGACGAGCCCTTGATGGTCGAGATGGCCGACATCAAGAAGCGCTCGAACCCGCATGAAATCCTCCTGGTCGCCGACAGCCTCACCGGCCAGGACGCCGTCAACCTCGCCCGCAATTTTGACGAACGCGTCGGCATCACCGGCCTCGTGCTGACCCGCATGGACGGCGACGGCCGCGGCGGTGCTGCCCTTTCGATGCGCGCCGTCACCGGCAAGCCGATCAAGCTGATCGGCGTCGGCGAGAAGATGAGCGAGCTCGAGGAGTTCCATCCCCGCCGCATTGCCGACCGCATTCTCGGCATGGGCGATATCGTTTCGCTCGTCGAGCGCGCCGCGGAGAATATCGACGCCGAAAAGGCGGCCGCCATGGCCGCCAAGATGGCCAAGGGCAAGTTCGACCTCGACGACCTCGCCGATCAGCTGCGCCAGATGCAGAAGATGGGCGGCATGGGCGGCATCATGGGCATGATGCCCGGCATGGCGGGCATGAAGGACAAGATGGCCGCAGCCGGCCTCGACGACAAGCTTTTCGGCCGCCAGATCGCCATCATCCAATCGATGACCAAGGCCGAGCGCGCCAATCCCGACCTGCTCAAGCATTCGCGCAAGAAGCGCATCGCCGCCGGCTCCGGCACCGATGCCGCCGCCATCAACAAGCTTCTGAAGATGCACCGCCAGATGGCCGACATGATGAAGATGATGGGCGGCAAGGGCAAAGGCGGCCTGATGAAGCAGATGATGGGCGGCCTTGCCGGCAAGATGGGGCTTGGCGGCGGCGGCATGGGCGGCATGCCCGATCTCTCGAATATCGATCCCCGTCAGCTCGAAGCCCTGCAGAAGCAGGCGGAAGCGGCGGGTTTGGGAAAACCGGGCGGGGGTATGCCCGGTCTCGGCGGTCTGCCGGTTGGTTTGCCGGGCCTCGGCGGCGCCAAGCTGCCGGGCCTTGGCGGTGGTTTCCCGGGCTTGCCCGGCTTGCCGAAGAAGAAGTGAAAGGATCGCTTGCCCCATGATTGATCCAAACGTCAAAACCCAGCTCGCGAGCTATCGTCAGTCGATCGACAATATCGATGCCGCTCTCGTGCACATGCTGGCCGAACGCTTCCGCTGCACCAAAGAAGTCGGCGTGCTGAAGGCCAAATACAATCTGCCGCCGGCCGATCCGGCGCGCGAGGAATACCAGATCGAACGCCTTCGCCAGCTGGCGAAGACCGCCAATTTGGATCCGGATTTCGCCGAGAAGTTCCTGAACTTCGTCATCAAGGAAGTCATCCGGCATCATGAGCAGATCGCTGCGGACCACGCTGAACAGAGCGCCGCAGCCCGATAACCACACCGCCCTACGAAGCGGTCAAGAAAAGCCTAAGGAGTAAAGAACATGGCACTGAAAATTCGTCTCGCCCGCGGTGGCTCCAAGAAGCGTCCGTACTACCACGTCGTGCTCGCTGATGCGCGCAGCCCGCGTGACGGCCGCTTCCTCGAAAACCTCGGTTCCTGGAACCCGATGCTCGCCAAGGACGACGAGAAGCGCGTTCAGCTGAACGCCGAGCGCATCAAGCACTGGATCGACAACGGCGCCCAGCCGACCGACCGCGTTCTGCGCTTCCTCGATGAAGCCGGCGTTGCCAAGCGCGAAGCCAAGAACAACCCGATCAAGGCAAAGCCCGGCAAGCGCGCCCAGGAACGCGCCGCCGAAAAGGCCCAGAAGATCGCCGACGCTGCAGCTGCTGCCGCCGACGCCGCGGAATAAATCGGGACATTCCCTTCTCGAGCGGGCGGCATGGCGACATGCCGCCCGTTTTCGTTTCCAATCGCCCGCACTTCGTTTATGAGAAACCTGTCTTTCGGCTTCACGTGAAGGAACCCATGACAAAGCTTGAAAACCCGGTTTTGATGGCGACGATCGGTGGCGCGCAGGGTCTCAGGGGCGAGGTGCGCGCCAAGGCCTACACGGCCGATCCTAGCGCGCTCGGCGATTACGGCCTTTTGCACAGCACGGACGGACGCAGCTTCGAAATCCTCGAAATCCGTGAGATGAAGAACGTCGTCGTCGTCCGTTTCCGCGGCATCAACGACCGCAACGCCGCCGAAGCGCTGAATGGACTTGAACTCTATATCGAGCGTGACAACCTGCCGGACGAGGAGCTCGAGGACGACGAGTTCTACTATGCCGATCTCGAAGGGCTCGAAGCGCTTGATGACAAGGGCGTCAGCTACGGAACGGTCACAGGCGTCTTCGATTTCGGCGCCGGCGATCTCCTGGAGCTCAAGGGCCCGGGCAAGCGCCCCGTTCTCATTCCCTTCTCGGAAGCCTCTGTGCTGGAAATCGATCTCGAAGCCGGTACGCTGCTGATCGATCCGCTGGCGGCGGGACTGGTCGACGACCCCGAGCTTTCGCAGTTCACCGCGGACAAGCCGAAAAAGAAGAAGTAATGGCTTTCCGGGCGCGCGTACTGACACTTTATCCGGAAATGTTTCCGGGGCATCTTGGCTTCTCGCTCGCCGGCAAGGCGATGGAGCGTGGGCAATGGTCACTGGATCTGGTGCAGATTCGCGATTTCGCCACCGACAGGCACCGCACTGTCGACGACACGCCGGCCGGCGGCGGCGCCGGCATGGTGCTGAAGGCTGACGTTCTCGCCCGCGCAATCGACAGTGTCGGTGAAAATGATCCCCGGCCGCGCCTGCTGATGAGCCCGCGCGGCCGGCCGCTGACGCAGCAGCGCGTGCGTGAGCTTGCGGCGGGTGACGGCCTCATCATCGTCTGCGGTCGCTTCGAGGGCGTCGACCAGCGGGTGATCGAGGCGCGCGGACTGGAAGAAGTCTCGATCGGCGATTACGTGCTGTCGGGCGGCGAGCCGGCGGCGCTGATCCTGCTTGATGCGATCATCCGCATCCTGCCCGGCGTTATGGGCAACGATCTTTCCGGCCTGCACGAAAGCTTCGAAGGCGGGTTGCTGGAACATCCCCATTATACCCGGCCACAAGAGTGGGAAGGCCGGGAAATTCCCTCCGTCTTGACGTCGGGCAACCACGGAGCCATCGAGAAATGGCGCCACCAAGAAGCAGTGCGGCTGACGCAGGAACGGCGGCCGGACCTGCTCGATAGCGCTAAAACCGAGAAAAACGGCTGATTTCGCCGTCCTTTTCACAAAAATGTCGTGCGAGGGATGACAAGCCCCGGCCTTTCGTGTATTGGCGCACGCGGAAATGGGGCTAGCCCCGTCTGCCAGCAAACAAAGAATGGCGAATCCGCTCCCGTCCGTAAGGGCAAACTCCAGAGGCATCGACCGAAGGACAGTATGAGCGCTCTGGCTGTTTCAGAAGAACCAAAGGTTAAGACGATGAACATCATCCAGCAGCTCGAGGCCGAACAGGCCGCTAAGATCGAAGCCAAGCGCACCCTCCCAGAATTCTCCCCGGGCGACACCGTCCGCGTCAACGTGAAGGTCACGGAAGGCAACCGTACCCGCGTCCAGGCCTATGAAGGCGTCTGCATCGCCCGCTCCGGTGGTGGCCTGCAGGAAAACTTCACGGTTCGCAAGATCTCCTACGGCGAAGGCGTCGAGCGCGTATTCCCGGTCTACTCGCCGATGATCGAAAGCGTCGACGTTGTTCGCCGCGGTAAGGTCCGTCGCGCCAAGCTCTATTACCTCCGCGATCGTCGCGGCAAGTCGGCTCGTATCGTTGAAGACACCGGCGTTCGCGCCCGCAAGCTCAACGACGCCGAGCGCGCTGCTGTCGCCGAGGAAAAGGCCCGTATCGAAGCCGAGAAGGTTGCAGCCGCCCAGGCGCTCGCCGCCGAAAAGGCAGCAGCAGAAGCTGCAGAAGCCAAGGCCGCGGCGGAAGCAGCTGCTGCAGCCGAAGCCGAGAAGGCCGCAGAATAAGATCTGCGCAAAATTCTGTTTCTGGAAAGGCGGTCTTCGGATCGCCTTTTCTATTTTTTACGCGACCGTGCAGCCGGCGGCCTTGCCTTCGGCAGGTCATCCGTGACAATTTTTGCCGTTCAATTTTGGAGCCGTTCTATGCTGTTTCGTCGCACCGTTCTCGCAAGTTTCGCCGCCCTTGTGCTTGCACCTGTTGTCGCATCGGCCGCCGAACTGCCGGATCTCGGTGGCAAGAGCGTCGTCGTCGTCACCGAAAATGCCTATCCGCCGCTGCAGTTCGTCGACCCGAAATCCGGCAAGGCGGTTGGCTGGGAATATGATGCGATGAACGAGATCGCCAAGCGGCTGAACTTCAAGGTCGAATATCAGAACACCAGCTGGGACGCGATGATCCAGGCGGTTTCCGACGGTCAGTACAACATCGGCATGACCGGCATCACCATCAAGGACGACCGCAAGCAGAAGGTTGACTTCTCCGATCCCTATATGCGCTCGCAGCAATTCATGCTGGTGCGCGGTGATGAGAAGCGCTTCACCGACGCCAAGTCCTTCGGTGAATTCAAGGACGGCCTGATCGGCGCCCAGCCCGGCACCTCGCCATTCTACACCGCCGTCTATGAAATCCTCGACGGCAACGAACAGAACCCGCGCATCAAGCTCTTCGAGACCTTCGGTGCAACCGTGCAGGCCTTGAAGACCGGCGACGTCGATCTCGTCCTCACCGACAGCGTCGCTGCCAAGGGCTATGTCGATTCCTCGAATGGCGCCCTGAAGGTGGTTGGCGAACCGCTCGGCACCGAGGATTTCGGCTTCATCTTCCCGAAGGGCTCCGATCTCGTCGCCCCCGTCAATGCCGCCATCGCAGCGCTGAAGGCTGACGGCACCTTCGAGGCGCTGAACAAGAAGTGGTTTCTCGACTACAAGATGGGCGAATAATCCCTCGAGAGATCGCAGATGGCGCCACAACCATCCCCGCGACATGAGAAGGACGACCGTCCCTGGTGGCTGGCCGTCCTTCTCTTGATCGGCATCGTTCTCGCCGTCGTCATCATCACAAACGACATTTACACCCAGGTCTTCCGCACCGTGGTTAATGGCGTCGGCGTCACTGTGTTCGTGACGCTCGTCGCCTTTGCCCTGGCAACGGTGCTCGGTCTCGGCATCGCGCTGCTTGGCCTGGCGGACAGCGTCGTGCTGCGCCAGATCGCCCGCTTCTACATCGAGATCATCCGCGGCATCCCGATGCTGGTGCTGCTCTTCTACGTCGCCTTCGTCGGTGCCCCCGGTTTCGTCACAGCCTATAACTTCATGATCACACCCCTGGTGAAATCAGGCGTTACGGAACCGATCCTGGTGCGCGACCTGTCGCTGATGTGGCGGGCCATCATCGCGTTGATGATCGGCTATTCCTCCTTCATTGCCGAGATCTTCCGCGCCGGTTTCCAGTCCGTCGATATCGGCCAGATCGAGGCGGCAAAGTCGCTCGGCCTGTCGCGCTACCGCCGCTTCCGGCTCGTCGTCTTCCCGCAGGCGATCCGGGTCATCCTCCCGCCGCTCTCCAACGATTTCGTCTCGATGGTGAAGGATTCATCCCTCGTCTCCGTCCTCGGTGTCGCCGACATCACGCAGATGGGCAAGGTCTATGCCTCCGGCTCGTTCCGCTTCTTCGAGACCTATTCGATCGTTACCTATATCTATCTGATCCTGACGATCGGCCTGTCGCTGGCGCTGCGGCGGATCGAGAAGAAGATGAAGCAGATGCCGCGCTGAGCCACATCACGATTCGAATTGCCGTTTCGATCAAAAATCGCTATATCAGCGCCATGGAATCCAAGTTCAGTTGCATTGGCGCGCATATTTTCGTGCTGCAGGATCATTATCGCCTGCCGGCGCGGTTCTTCGCATGCGTCTCCGGTGCGCTCAACAGCCGACTTCGTTGATCGAATGACGGCCGGCGGAGCCTGATCCGCTTTTTTCCGATTTTCCAAAGCTTCCAAAAACGGACTTACCGCCATGAGCGCACCGCGTACCCTCTACGACAAGATCTGGGACGACCACCTGGTCGACGAGCAGGCAGACGGCACCTGTCTTCTCTACATCGACCGGCACCTGGTCCATGAAGTCACCTCGCCGCAGGCTTTCGAAGGCCTGCGCATGTCCGGCCGCAAGGTCCGCGCCCCGGAAAAGACGCTCGCCGTCGTCGACCACAACGTTCCGACCTCGGCCGATCGCCATCTCGGCATCAAGAACGAGGAAAGCCGCATTCAGGTCGAGCAGCTCGCCAAGAATGCCGCCGAGTTCAACGTCGAATATTATTCGGAAAACGATAAGCGCCAGGGCATCGTTCACATCATCGGGCCGGAACAGGGCTTCACCCTGCCGGGCATGACGATCGTCTGCGGCGACAGCCACACCTCCACCCATGGCGCCTTCGGCTCTCTCGCCCACGGCATCGGCACGTCTGAAGTCGAGCACGTTCTCGCCACCCAGACGCTGATCCAGAAAAAGGCCAAGAACATGCTGGTGCAGGTCGACGGCCAGCTGCCGGCGGGCGTCACCGCCAAGGATATCGTTCTGGCCATCATCGGCGAGATCGGCACCGCAGGCGGCACCGGCTACGTCATCGAATATGCCGGCGAAGCGATCCGTGCGCTGTCGATGGAAGGCCGCATGACGATCTGCAACATGTCGATCGAAGGCGGCGCCCGCGCCGGTCTCATCGCCCCTGACGAAGTCACCTTCGAATATATCAAGGGCAAGCCGCGCGCGCCGAAGGGCGAAGCGCTGGAACAGGCGATCGCCTATTGGAAGACGTTGAAATCAGACGAAGGCGCTCATTTCGACCGCGTCGTCAAGCTGAACGCCGCCGAACTGCCGCCGATCGTCTCCTGGGGCTCCTCGCCTGAGGACGTCGTCTCCGTCCAGGGCATCGTGCCGAATCCGGATGAAATCCAGGACGAAACGAAGCGTGCCTCCAAGTGGCGTGCGCTTGACTATATGGGCCTGAAGCCGGGCACGAAGATGACCGACATCGCTGTCGATCGCGTCTTCATCGGCTCGTGCACCAACGGCCGCATCGAAGACCTGCGCGCCGCCGCCAAGGTCGTGGAGGGCAAGACCGTCGCCTCGACCGTCAACGCGATGATCGTTCCAGGTTCCGGCCTCGTCAAGGAACAGGCGGAAGCCGAAGGCCTCGACAAGATCTTCAAGGCCGCAGGTTTTGACTGGCGTGAGCCGGGATGCTCCATGTGCCTTGCCATGAACGATGACCGCCTGAAGCCGGGCGAGCGTTGCGCCTCGACCTCGAACCGCAATTTCGAAGGCCGTCAGGGCTTCAAGGGCCGCACGCATCTCGTCTCCCCGACCATGGCCGCCGCCGCCGCGATCGCCGGGCACTTCGTCGATATCCGGGAATGGAACTGACCCGTCCGGCGGAATGAAAGATAAAGCCGCCCGATGCGTCTCAGCGCATCGGGCGGTTTCTTATTGGAGCGCCGACAGCCGATCGACGGTATTCGCGCAATCGGCGATCAGAAAGCCGCCGTCATCGGATCCGGCCCCATGCGGGCGCCGGCAGTGTCGAGCTTGGCGATCGCCGCCATGTCGTCGGCATCGAGCTTGAAGTCGAACACCTGGAAGTTCTCTTCGATGCGCGATGGCGTGACCGATTTCGGGATGACGACGAGGCCGGTATCGATATGCCAGCGGATGATGACCTGGGCCGGCGTCTTCCGATGCTTGTTGGCGATCGCGCCGATGGCCGGGTTCGAAATGAACTTGCCCTGGCCGAGCGGGCTCCAGGATTCGGTGACGATATCAAGTTTCTTGTGAGCTTCCTGGGCCGCCCTCTGCTGGAAGTCGGGGTGCAGCTCGATCTGATTGATGACCGGAACGACGCCGGTCTCGCCGATGATGCGTTCGAGATGTTCGGGATAGAAATTCGACACGCCGATCGAGCGAGCGCGGCCCTCGTCGCGGATGCGCACGAATGCCTTCCAGGTTTCGGTGTAGAGGCCGCGATGCGGCGACGGCCAGTGAATGAGATAGAGGTCGACATGGTCGGAGCCGAGCTTCTTGAGGCTGCCGTCGAAGGCGCGCAACGCATTGTCGTAGCCCTGGTCGGTATTCCTGAGCTTGGTGGTGACGAAGATATCCTTGCGGTCGAGGCCGGACGAGCGGATACCTTCGCCGACACCCTCTTCATTGTCGTAACCAGAAGCCGTGTCGATATGCCGATAGCCGGCGGCAATGGCAGTGCGTACCGTTGGCGCGGCAATCTCCTGCGGCGTCTGCCAGACGCCGAGACCGACCTGGGGAATGGAATGTCCGTCATGGAAAGTGATGATGGGTTGTGGGGTCACAATATATCTCCGGGCGCTTGAAGAATTGGACGAGGCATGGATTGCGCCCGCACCTGCGGACGTCCCGGAACGCATTTCAGCCGGAGCGTCCGGTCACCGGAACCATATAGGTGGCGGCATCCTGAAGACAATCAGACGACCCGGACAATCGTCCCCCTTCGAAGGTGAGGCAGAAGGCGGCGCATGTCACGCAGGCTTACAGCCACGCAGCCGGCCGTCGGCTCGTAGCCCGGCTTGATGAGATGGAAGAAGATCGCCGAGCCGCGATGGCGCGCCCGCGAGGAAATGTTCCAGTCCATGACAAGGCAGATATCGTAGAGGCCGTCGCTGCGCCGCATCTGCTCATGACTTGCGCCGAATGGCGCCCGCACGAGGCGGTTGTAGTTGGCGTTGCCGGGCTGGTCGCACCAGAGCATGTCTGCGCGGATGCGGCGAATGGGAAGCGAAGTGGTGAGTTGACCGTTCCGTTCACCGCGCCGGAAACCGGAAATCAGCCGCATCGCGGCAATCGGCGTGGCGCCGTCGCCCTCGCGTTTGAGGATGGTACGGCCCGAACGACCGATGGCGGCAGGGACGGTGATTGCCCCGAATCGGACGATGGCGCGGCTCTTGCGCCCTGGCGCGGGGCGCACCACGATCGTCGATGGCCGCATACCCCGGCTCCGCCTTGCTTTTTCCATTTTTCTCGCATGTCTTGCATTGCCTGAGGCCTTGATTGAAATCATATGAAAACCTGCGCGGCAACAGCCCCGCCGGCCGATCCTTGCCAAAGCTGCAATTTGGCGTAGGACTAGGGGACTTAACTTTGAGGACGCAACGGCATGACCGCACGCACCATTCTTCTGGTGGATGACGACGAGGACCTTCGTCAGACCCTGACGGAGCAATTGTCGCTTTATGAGGAATTCACGGTTCTGCAGGAAGCCAACGCCGGCAAAGGCGTTGCGACCGCCCGTTCGACGCCGGTCGACCTCTTGATCATGGATGTCGGCCTGCCCGATATGGACGGCCGCGAAGCGGTGAAGCTCCTGCGCAAGGGCGGCTTCAAGGCGCCGATCATCATGCTGACCGGCCACGATACCGATTCGGACACGATCCTTGGCCTCGAAGCCGGGGCCAACGACTACGTCACCAAGCCCTTCCGCTTCGCCGTACTGCTGGCGCGCATCCGCGTGCAATTGCGCCAGCACGAGCAGAGCGAAGATGCGACTTTCACCGTCGGCCCATACCTCTTCAAGCCGAGCCAGAAGCTGCTCACCACCGACAATGGCCAGAAGATCCGCCTGACGGAGAAGGAAGCGGCGATCATCCGCTATCTCTACCGCGCCGAACAGAAGGTCGTCACCCGCGACGTGCTTCTCGAGGAGGTCTGGGGTTATAATTCTGGTGTAACGACGCACACGCTGGAAACCCATGTCTACCGGCTGCGCCAGAAGATTGAGCGGGATCCCTCCAACGCCGAAATTCTGGTGACGGAAAACGGCGGCTACAAGATCATACCCTAGAGCATTTCCGTTTTTCCGAATCGCGGAGATGTTCTGTCTCTTTGTTTTCACCCAGTTCCCGGCAAAAGCGTTTCACGCTTTGCCTGGCAAAACCGCCAGGCACTTTTGCTGGAATTGCTCTAAGGCGAAAAGCCGGCATGGCGCTGACCGACGACATTCATCTACTTTCCCGGCTTCCGCTGTTCAAGGACATGAGCGAGGACCAGCTGAGGCTAATCGCCTTCGGCGCCGACCGGCGCATGATCGCCGCCGGCCAGATGCTGTTCCGCCAAGGCTCGCCGGCCGAGAGCGCCTACGTCGTCTTGAGCGGCAGCCTGGAACTCAGCACGACGAGCAGCGACGGCATGCAGCGGGCGGAGGCTGTCGCCGGACCGGGAACACTGATTTCGGAGCTGGCGCTGGTCACCTTGGTGGAGCGCAAGTTCACCGCGATCGCGCGCGAGGACACGAGCATCATCCGCATCACCCGCGCCCTCTTCCATCGGCTGCTCGAGGAATATCCCGATGCGGCCCGTCTGATCGAAAACCGCATCCGCGACAACCTCGCCGAGCTTGCAGCCAAGGCGGCAAGCCAATTTCACCGCTTCAGCTGATTGCCGTCAGAAATCGAAATGCGCCGTTACCGGCACATGGTCAGACGGCCGGTCCCAGCCGCGCGCCTCTTTCAGGATCTCGATCCGCTGGAGATGCGGCCCGAGATCCGATGACGACCAGATATGGTCGAGCCGGCGGCCGCGATCGGCAGCCTCCCAGTCCTTGGCGCGGTAGCTCCACCACGTATAAAGCTTCTCGCTGGCCGGCACGTGCTGGCGCATGAGATCGAGCCAGGCGCCGCGCTTCATCACCTCGAGCAGCCCGTCGGTTTCGACGGGCGTATGGCTGACGATCTTCAGCAGTTGCTTGTGCGACCAGACATCGTGCTCCAGCGGTGCGATGTTGAGGTCGCCGACCAGGATGGCGGAGGTGTTGGCCTCGCCATTGGCTTTCAGGAGCTTCATCTCCTCGATGAAATCGAGCTTGTGGCCGAATTTCGGATTGATCATGCGGTCGGGCTCGTCGCCGCCGGCAGGGACGTAGAAATTGTGCAGCCGCACACGGCGGTTGCCGCGCTCGAATACCGCCGATATGTGGCGGGCATCGCCGACGCCGCAGTAATCCTGCCGGTGATCCTCCGTCAGCGGAATGCGCGAGGCGATTGCGACCCCGTGATAACCCTTCTGGCCGTGGATGATGATGTGATCGTAGCCCATCGCCCGCAAAGGTGCTGCCGGAAAGAGCTCGTTCGGCACCTTTGTTTCCTGCAGGCAGAGAATGTCAGGCCTGTGTTTGAGCACGAGTTGCTCGACGATCGGCATGCGCAGCCGCACCGAGTTGATGTTCCAGGTGGTGATCGAAAAGCCCATGCCCCTGCCCTTTCACACTTTCATGAAAGGGCTTTAGAACAAAGGCGGACAGGAGGAAACCGGGAGCGTGCAAAAGCCTCAGGCGATCAACCGAAAACCCTCAGTCGCGTGAAGCTGCCGTACCCGGAATGCTCTCGTAGGGCACCCGGAAGACGCGGTCGTCGAACTGCACACCCGTCTTGACGTTGAAGATCATCACCGACGTATCCTTGCCCTGGTTGTCGGTGATCGTCCACTGGCGCAGATCATAGGTCTTCGGATCGAACATCATGGTGATCGTCGAGTTTCCGAACACCGTATTGTTGCCGAGCGCGATTGTCGTCAGGTCCGACTCCTCCTTCACGCCCTTCACCATGCCGGCCGAAAGGTCGATATGCTGCGCAAGGAGCAGGCTGAGCGGAGTCTTCGAGAGCGGATAGAGATCCCACGTCTTGAGCTTCATATTGCCGATGGCGACATTCTTGCCGTCGGCAATCACCCGCATCGGCGACGGATCGTCGTAGTTGAAACGCAGCTTGCCGGGACGCTGGATGAAGAACTTGCCGCCGGTCTGTTCGCCGCGCGGACCGAACTGGACGAATTCGCCCTGCATCGTCGTGACGCCGGAAAAATGATCGGCGATTGCCTGTGCCGTGCCGGAAGCGGGCGCCGCAGCCTGTGCGATGGCGCTCAAGGGGACGGCACTCGCCATCGCAGCAACGGCGAAAGCGCCGAGAAGATCGCGGCGCGTCATCGCCAGGCCGGAGAGGAAAGAATCGGAGTTACGCATCTAAATCTCCTTTATGCGATCTGCATGCCGCTCAAAGGCGGCGTCTTCAAGGCGTTGCGATCGGCGCGCGAAAACGGCGTTGATGCCACCGTGTTTCCGCCAAAGCGGCCACATCAGAAATATATGGCGCTCGTCTCAGCGGTCGAGGATGTCGCCCTCGGTCGGCACGAGGATTTCTCGTTTGCCGGCATGGTTGGCCGGCCCGATGATGCCTTCCTTCTCCATGCGCTCGATCAGCGAGGCGGCTCTATTATAGCCGATACCAAGTCGGCGTTGGACGTAAGAGGTCGAAGCCTTGCCATCGCGCAGCACGATGGCGACGGCCTGATCATAGGGATCTTCCGAATCCGAAAGGTTCGACGTGCCGGCCGGACCGCCGCCGCCATAATCGCCATCCTCGTCGTCATCGGCGGTTATCGCATCGAGATATTGCGGCGAGCCCTGCGTCTTCAGGTAGGAGACGATCTCTTCCACCTCGACATCCGAAACGAACGGGCCGTGGACGCGCTGGATGCGCCCGCCGCCCGCCATGTAGAGCATGTCGCCCATGCCGAGCAGCTGTTCGGCGCCCTGTTCGCCGAGAATGGTGCGGCTGTCGATCTTCGAGGTGACCTGGAAGGAGATGCGGGTCGGGAAGTTCGCCTTGATCGTGCCGGTGATGACGTCGACCGACGGACGCTGGGTCGCCATGATCACGTGGATGCCGGCCGCACGCGCCATTTGCGCTAAGCGTTGCACCGCGCCTTCGATGTCCTTGCCGGCGACCATCATCAGATCGGCCATCTCGTCGATGATGACGACGATATAGGGCATCGGCTTGAGGTCGAATTCCTCGGTCTCGTACATGGCTTCGCCGGTGTGGCGGTCGAAGCCGGTCTGCACGGTGCGCGAGATCACTTCGCCCTTCGACAGCGCCTGTTCGACGCGCGTGTTGAAGCCGTCGATGTTGCGCACGCCGATCTTCGACATCTTCTTGTAGCGCTCTTCCATCTCGCGCACGGTCCATTTGAGCGCGACGACGGCCTTCTTCGGATCGGTGACAACAGGCGAAAGCAGATGCGGAATGCCGTCATAGACCGAGAGCTCGAGCATCTTCGGGTCGATCATGATCAGCCGGCACTGTTCCGGCGTCATGCGGTAGAGCAGCGACAGGATCATCGTATTGATGGCGACCGATTTGCCCGAACCGGTGGTGCCGGCAACGAGCAGGTGCGGCATCTTGGCGAGGTCGGCGATGACCGCTTCGCCGCCGATCGTCTTGCCGAGCGCCATGGCGAGCTTGGCCTTGCTGGCGTCGAAATCCCGCGACGCGATCAATTCGCGGAGAAAGACGGTCTCGCGTGTCTGGTTCGGCAGTTCGATGCCGATCGCGTTGCGGCCGGGAACGACAGCGACGCGGGCGGCAATGGCGCTCATCGAGCGGGCGATATCGTCGGCCAGGCCGATGACGCGCGACGATTTGATGCCGGGCGCCGGCTCCAGTTCGTACAGCGTGACGACGGGGCCCGGGCGGACGTGAATGATTTCACCCTTGACGCCGAAATCCTCCAGCACACCCTCGAGCATGCGGGCATTCTGCTCCAACGCATCCGCCGACAGTGTTGAATCGCGCACCACGTTCCGTGGCTCGGCGAGCAAGTGCATCGAGGGAAGCTGGAAACCCTCGGGACGAATGAACGAGCCCTGCGCTTCCCGCTCGACACGGGCGCCGGGCTTCGGACGCGTGATCGCCGGGACGACGCGAGGTTCCGGTTTTGCGGTGGCTTTTGCCGGCGCACGGATCATCCAGTCGTCGTCATCCTCGTCGGGCAGAATGTCGGCCGGACGCGGCGGCATGTCGGTATCGAAGGGCGGATCGTCGTCCTCATCGTCGTCATCGATGGAAAGCGACGGCGCGGCGACGACGCGGCGGGGCGAAGTCGAACGCGGCTCCATCGATGGCTCCAGGCGCTCGCCGCGAACGGCCGGCGCTTTGGCGCGGACCGGTTCGTTCAGCGTGCCGAATTCATCGTCGTTGAAATCATAGGGCGATTCGAAATCGCCCTGGCGCCGCTGGCGCGGTCCCATGCCGAACAGCCGGCGCAGCCGGCCCTGGCTCATGAACCAGGCATGCGTTATGGCGCCGCTGAACGCAACCCAGCGCGATTCGTCCTCGTCCTCGTCTTCGTCTCCGACCACCCGCGCCTTGCTTGTTGTCTCGACGTAATCGTCCTCGATTTCGTCATCGGCGTCACTGCGGCCGACGAGGCCTGACGCGAAGAGCATCATCCACGCGGTCGGCACGGCAAAAATGCAGCCAACGGCCATGGCGAAGGTGCCGGTGGGATAGGCACCGACGAAGAGTGCGGGAAAGCGCAGGATCATGTCGCCGACGACGCCGCCGATACCGTTCGGGATCGGCCAGGTGAGCGGCGGCGGAAAACAGCCGATGACGGCGGAAGACAGAATCGAACCGGCCAGCCAGGCGCCGATGCGGGCGGGGATGCGGTTGAAGCTGCGGCCCGAGATCATCGTCAGCGCCCAGGCGACGATCGGCAGCATCGACACGACGCTGGCAAGCCCGAGGAACTGCATGACGATATCGGCAAAGGCAGCGCCGCTGTAGCCGAGGATATTCGTCGGCAGGTTGGCGGTGGCGTAGGAATAGCTCGGATCGGCGACGTTCCAGGTCGCCAGCGCCGCGACGCAGAACGCCAGCAGCAGAAAGATCGCAAAGCCGATGAGCGCCTGGATCTGCCGCAGCATGAATGCCGAGAAGGAGAACCGATCCGGACGGCCATCCATCGCCGGCGACGTGCTTCTTGCCATGTGTCTAACCCGTCCACTGCCTGAGGGCATGCGAATCACCGAAGCTTCGCCATGCCAAAATGCGTCCGCTCCATCTAACCAGAACGAGGTTAAAGCGATGTTAACCATGCGTGCCGGGAGGCGCATCCACCCCAGAAAAGAAAAAAGCCCGAACCTTGGGAGGTCCGGGCCAAATGCGGCTTATGGTTAGATAGGCCGCGACGGGCCGTGAAGCGGCGCCCGTCTGCCGGGCGCCGCAAACTTTATGATCAGGAGGCGTGGTAGGCGGCTTCGCCGTGGGTCGAAAGGTCGAGACCTTCGCGCTCGGCTTCGACGCTCACGCGCAGGCCGATGACGACGTCGACGATCTTGTAGAGGATCGCCGAACCGATGCCCGACCACAGGAGGGTCGTGAGAACGCCCTTCGCCTGGTTCAGGACCTGGGTTGCCGTGCCGGCATAGGTGGCGGCGAAATCAGCCGTCGAATAGTCGACGATGCCTGCACCGCCCAGCGCCGGGTTGACGAGGATGCCGGTGCCGAGAGCGCCGATGATGCCGCCGACGCAATGGACGCCGAAGACGTCAAGGCTATCGTCATAGTTGAACTTGTTCTTCACCACGTCGACGAAGAAGTAGCAGATCGGCGAGACGACGAGGCCGAGAACGATCGAGCCCATCGGGCCGGCAAAACCAGCGGCCGGGGTGATGGCGACGAGGCCTGCGACAGCGCCGGAAGCACCGCCCAGCATCGAGGCCTTGCCACGGGCAAGGCTTTCGACGATGCACCAGGACACCGCGGCGGCAGCCGTCGCGACGAAGGTGTTGATCATCGCAAGCGATGCGTAGCCATTGGCCTCGAGGTTGGAGCCGGCGTTGAAACCGAACCAGCCGACCCACAGCAGCGAGGCACCGACCATGGTCAGCGTCATCGAATGCGGAGCCATGATTTCCTTCTTATAGCCCGTGCGCTTGCCGAGCATGATGGCGCCGACGAGACCGGCGATACCGGCATTGATGTGGACGACCGTGCCGCCGGCAAAGTCGATTGCGCCGTAAGAGAAGATCAGGCCGGCCGGTGCGCTGTAGGAGCTCGGGCCGCCCCAGAACCAGACCATGTGCGCCATCGGGAAGTAAATGAAGGTGACCCACAGCACGACGAAGAGCATGACGGCCGAGAACTTGACGCGTTCGGCGAAGGCGCCGACGATCAGGCCGGGCGTGATGCAGGCGAAGGTCATCTGGAAGACGATGAAGGTGTATTCCGGAATGGCGACGCCCTTCGAGAAGGTTTCGGCGAGCGACGATGTGTTGACGCCGGCAAGGAAGGCCTTGGAGAAACCGCCGATGAAGCTGTTTAGCGAGCCGCCGTCGGTAAAGGCGAGCGAATAGCCGTAAGTCACCCAGATCAGCGACACGACGGCCGTGATCATGAAGACCTGCATCAGCACGGAGAGCATGTTTTTGGCGCGTACGAGACCGCCGTAGAAAAGCGCAAGGCCGGGGATGGTCATCAGAAGGACGAGCGCCGAGGAGACGAGCATCCAGGTATTGTCACCCTTGTCCATGGTGAAGGCAGGAGCAGCGGCGGCAGCGGCTGGCGCAGCAGTCTCCTGCGCAAAAGCGACGGCCGGCGCAAGAAGCGCGGCCGATGCTGCGCCGATGCGCGCAAAGGTGGAAGAAAACTTCGAGATTGACATTGGAAAAAGCTCCTTGATCTGCCGTTCTTACAGCGCTTCTGAATCGGTTTCGCCCGTACGGATGCGCACGGCATGGTCGATCGAATAGACGAAAATCTTGCCGTCACCGATCTGGCCGGTCTTGGCCGACGCCGCGATGGCTTCGACCGCCCTGTCGACAAGTTCCGATGCAACCGCGATTTCGATCTTGAGCTTCGGCAGGAAGCTGACGGCATATTCGGTGCCGCGATAGATTTCGGTATGTCCCTTCTGGCGCCCGTAGCCCTTCACTTCGGTTACGGTCAGGCCCTGAATGCCGATCGCCGTAAGGGCTTCGCGGACCTCATCGAGTTTGAACGGCTTGATTATAGCCATCACAATTTTCATCTGGTTTCCCATCCTTCGTTATCCTCGGCGCGGAGCCGACTCTCCTTGCCGCTGACGTTCCTGAACAGCGACCGGCGATATACATTCAAAGGACGTGCCAGATTCGAAGCCGAAGTTAACTTATTGAAAAATAAATGTTATAATTGGAGGTGCCAATAAACAGGCAATTGACCGACCGATAAGCGCACAAATAATACGCAAATTTGCAAATATGCCTGTTATTTATTCATTTGCCTTTTTCCGAATCAATCCTTCTTGGGCGACGGATGCGATCAACACACCCGTTCGCGTGAACAGGCTCCCGCGAGTCAATCCCCTGGCGCCCGAAGCCGAGGGGCTGTCCTGCGTATAGAGCAGCCAGTCGTCGAGCTTGCAGGGCCGGTGGAACCACATGGAGTGATCGAGACTTGCCACCTGCAGGCTCTGGTCGAAGATGGACGTTCCGTGGGCATAAAGCGACGTATCGAGCAGTGTCATGTCTGAGAGATAGGCAAGCACCGCAGCCTGATAGAGCCGGTCATCGGGAACCGGACCGGTGGCGCGCACCCAGACGTCCTGCCGGGGGTCGAGCTTCCTGTCGGAAAAATAATGGGTCAACGAGACGGGGCGGATCTCGATCGGCCGCTCGCGCTCCCAGTATTTCCGGATCGCATCCGGCGCATGCGCGAGATATTGCTCCTTGATCTGCTGTTCGCCGAGCAGTTCTTCGGGCATCGCCACCTCGGGCATGGCGATCTGGTGGTCGAAGCCCGCTTCCTCCACCTGGAAAGAAGCCGACAGGGCGAAGATCGCCTTGCCGTGCTGGATCGCAACGACGCGCCGAGTGTTGAAGCTCGATCCGTCGCGGATGCGCTCCACCTGGTAGATGATCGGCACCGAGGGATCGCCGGGGCGCATGAAATAAGCGTGCAGCGAGTGCACGAAGCGCTCGGCCTCGATGGTGCGCTGCGCCGCCATCAGCGCCTGGCCGATGACCTGGCCGCCGAAGACCCGCTGCCAGCCGGCCTGCGGACTGCGTCCACGGAAGATATCGACCTCGATCGGCTCCAGGTCGAGCGTCGCAAGCAGCCTCTCCACCGCCGACGGTCCGTTTGTTTCGCGCGTCATTTTGTATGTCTCCCGGCGGTAGGAAGTGAAGTTGCGATGATCTATATAGATCACATCTGAGGCACAAGGTACGGGAGCGGCGTGATGCTTGATATGCTGGTTGTGGGCGGGGGCTATGTCGGCCTTTCCGCTGCCGTTGCGGTCAAGCAGGCAGCACCGCATCTGAAAGTCTCGGTGGTCGAAGCCGCACCCGAGCATGTCTGGAAAAAGGATGAGCGCGCTTCCGCCGTCATCGCTGCCGCCGCAAAGATGCTCGAAATCTTCGGCATCTGGACCGAGATCGAGCCGGAAGCTCAGCCGATCACCAAGATGATCGTGACCGATTCCCGAACCTCCGATCCGGTCCGTCCGGTTTTCCTGACCTTCGACGGCGAAGTGGCCGAAGGCCGGCCTTTCGCTCACATGATTCCGAATGTCGCCATGGTCGCAGCGCTTCGCGGCGCCTGCGAACGGCTCGGTATCGACATACGCCACGGACTGAGCGCGACCGAACTCAAAACCCACGACAGCCATGCCGGCGTCACGCTTTCGGACGGCAGCACCCTGGAATCCCGGCTGGTGGTTGCCTGCGACGGCGTGCGCTCGAGACTGCGCGATCTCGCCGGTATCAGGACCGTCACCTGGGACTACGGCCAGTCCGGCATTGTCGCGACCGTCGAACATGAGCGGCCGCATGACGGCTGTGCCGAGGAGCATTTCCTGCCGGCCGGCCCCTTCGCCATCCTGCCGCTCCCGAACAACCACTCCTCGCTCGTCTGGACGGAACGCACGCATGATGCCGACAGGCTGGTTGCCGCCGACGATCTGATCTTCGAGGAGGAACTGGAACGCCGCTTCGGTCACAAGCTCGGAGCGCTGAAGGTCATCGGCGACAAACGCGCCTTTCCGCTCGGCCTGACGCTTGCCCGCTCCTTTGTCGCTCCGCGTCTAGCGCTGGCCGGCGACGCCGCGCACGGTATCCACCCGATTTCGGGACAGGGCCTCAATCTCGGCTTCAAGGACGTGGCGGCGCTCGCCGAAACGATCGTCGAGGCAGACCGCCTCGGCCTCGACATCGGCTCGATCAACATCCTCGAGCGTTACCAGACCTGGCGGCGCTTCGACACCTTCCGTATGGGAGTGACGACCGACGTGCTGAATCGGCTTTTCTCCAACGACGCAATGCCGATCCGTATCGCTCGCGATGTCGGTCTCGGCATCGTCGACCGGCTGCCGCGCCTCAAATCCTTCTTCATCAGCCAGGCGGCCGGAACAGCGGCAAAGGATAATCCGCGGCTGCTGGCCGGCCAGACGATTTAGCCGAATTCGGAGAGGCTATTCGTCGAGGCGGCGGGCCTCGGACACCAGCATGATCGGAATGCCGTCGCGGATCGGATAGGCAAGCTGCGCCTTTTTCGAGACGAGCTCATTGTGTTCGCGATCATAGGAAAGCCGGCCCTTGGAGAGCGGACAGACCAGGAGCTCCAGCAGTTTCGGATCGACGCGGCTCAGTTTTTCGTCCATGGCCGCAGTCTACTGCAGAACGGTATCGGAGTCACCGAAGACCCGCGCCAGCACGATTTCGGTAATTGCGATCAGCGTCTCGGCCCGTGTCTTCAGGTCAGGCGCCTCCAGGAGCGCCTGCTTTTCAGCCGGCCCGAACGGCGACATCATGGCAAGTGAATTGACGAGCGTCAGGTTGCTGGCCCGTTCGACGCTCTCCCAGTCGGCCTCCAGCTTATTGGCATCGAGGTAGGCCTTGAAGGCGGTCAGCAACGCCGTGCGGTCAACCCCCTCCTCCTCGTTCTCAGCCGAAAGATCGGCAATGAAGGGCGCGATGCGGAAGGTGCGGAAAGGATCGCTGGTCACCTTCTCCTCCAGCAGCCGGAAGCGGCAGACGCCGGTCAGCGACACGATATAGCGCCCGTCGCCGGTCTCGGCAAAGGAGGTGATGCGGCCGAGGCAGCCGACGGCGGCAAGATTGTGCTCGCCGCCCTTGTCCTCATGTTCGCCGAGTGCCGGCTGGACCATGCCGATCAGCCGGTTTCCGGCAAGTGCCGCATCCAGCATCGCCAGATAACGCGGCTCGAAGATGTTGAGGGGAAGCTGCCCGGCGGGCAGGAGGAGGGCCCCGGTCAAGGGGAAGACGGCGATCGCATCAGGCAGATCGCCTGGCTTCAGGTATCTGGCATTACCGACTTGCATGAAACCGTCCCGCATTCTGGTGGACGGGCATGCCCGTCCTGACGAGAATGTGGTGCCCTCGCCCGAAAACGCAAGGGCGAATATACATCTTAAGAGAACAGCATTGCCGAAAGCTTGCGCCGGGCGGCAACCGTCGCCGGATCCTTGAAACCCCAGACCTCGAAGAACTGCAGCAGTTGCCGGCGGGCGCCGTCATCGTCGAAGGCGCGATCCTTGCGCATGATAAAAAGCAGATGTTCGGCGGCTTCCTCCCGCCGGCCTTCGACATTGAGGATTTTCGCGAGCTTCAGCCGCGCCTCGTGATGATCGGGATTGGCAGCCAGTTCACGCTCGAGCGCGACGGGGTCGCCGAGCTTGCGCGCTTCCTCGATCTGGTCGAGCTTCTTCAACACCCCCTGAATGCCGGCGTCTTTCGCCAGCTCCTCCGGCAGATCAGTCAGCGTTTCGCGCGCCCGCTGATGCTGGTTTGCGGCGATCATGCATTCGGCCATTCCGGCAAGCGCCTTGGCATTCTCGGGATCCGCCTGCATGACGGCGCCGTAGAGCTGCGCGGCCTCGTTGATATTGCCGGCGGCGAGCATCTCTGTCGCTTCCGTCAGCACCGCCTCGATCTCGGCCGCCTCGTCGGCGCCGGCCGGACCGGCGATTCGGTCGATGAACTGGCGAATCTGGGTCTCCGGCACCGCGCCCATGAAGCCGTCGGCCGGACGGCCATTGACGAAGGCAATGACGGCAGGAATTGACTGGATTCCGAGCTGGCCGGCAATCGAGGGATGGTCGTCGATGTTCATCTTGACCAGCCGAACGCGGCCCTTGGCCTCGTTGACCACCTTCTCCAGGACTGGCGTCAGTTGCTTGCAGGGACCGCACCAGGGTGCCCAGAAATCGACCAGCACCGGCTGATTGCGCGACGCCTCGATAACGTCCTTGCCGAAATTCGCAGTTGTCGTGTCCGTGATGTAGCTGCCGGTCGCAGCCGCCGCTTCCGGCTGAGCGCCGAAGCTTGCCGTTGCCGACATCTGATTTCCGAAGGAACCGTTATAGGGGTTGTTGCTGCCGCTCATAGGTATCTCCCGCCGCGCCGATCCTGCCGGCATCATTGTAGCGCTAAAATCGTATGTCAGGACGTCACTTTCAAGACAAGCGGCTTATGTCCCGTCGCTTCCATGAAACGAACGAGGTCATCGCTCGCAATCGATGTCGTCGCATCGTTTGTGAGCGGATGGCAGTTGACGATCTTCTCTTCCATCAGATCGGCATCGAGCACGAAGGTGACATTTCCTGCCGCATCGTTGATCGCGCCGAAGGCGGTGACCGCGCCCGGAATGACACCGAGATACTCCATGAGCTTCTCAGCCCTGCCGAAGGAAACCCGGCCGGAGCCGCCGATGATTGTGTGAACCTGCTTGAGGTCGACCTCGGCATTCTCCTCCACGGTCAGCAGAAAATACCTGTCCTTCTTGTCCTTGATAAAGAGATTCTTGGTGTGGCCGCCGGGGATCTCGTCGCGCAGCGCAACCGATTCGGCCACGGTAAAGACCGGCGCGTGATCGACCGTCTTGTAAGCGATCCCTAGTCCGTCGAGGAAGGCGAACAATTCTTCTCTTGTCTTGGGGGCATTTTCGGGCATTGGGCGATCCATCGGCGCGTAAGGGAAAAGTCGAGGCGTCCTGATTAAGTCCGTCCACAATGTTTGGCAATCTTCGCAACCGACGCTCTGCCCCCGTTTTGCGGCCTTTCCGCGCCGCTTGTGCGAACATCGCAATTTTTCTTCGCTTCTCCGTCATTTCCCTGTTGCAATTGAAAATCCGTTAGGCCATATAGCGCCCGTCGCCACGAGGCGGCGCCCACGGTCCAACGACTACCCCGGACCGATGCGGATTGAGCGGGTGTAGCTCAGGGGTAGAGCACAACCTTGCCAAGGTTGGGGTCGAGGGTTCGAATCCCTTCGCCCGCTCCAGTTTCTCTCTTGTCCATCCAGAGACACAGGTAACAGTTTGTCCTAGGACATCGGTACAACCTCGTGCCGAATGGGTTGTCGATGGTCTGCAGTGCCCTCTGTTCCGAATCGATATATCCAAGATCGTGGCGCAAGAAGCTTACAAGCCAAATGCGGCCGTCGAGCTGCGTGAAGCCGAGTCTCTGACCGGTCGTGACGATTGAGATGTTGACCTTCTTGCGATGGATGCACAGACGGCCGCATGCGCGACGCGAAGTGCCATTTAGGATGCCTCCGAAGCGGTGTTGCCCGTTAGCGAAAAAATAACGCTCCCTCGTAACCACTCCTAAAGCCGGTTTTGGCAACCTTGAGCCTATCCATATCTGCCTGCAATTTTTCCGCTGGGGTTTGTTATGAGTCACAATAGGGACGCCTGGGTCAGCCAGCGCGCTTATTCGCTGTGGGAAGCCGAAGGCAGGCCAGAGGGGCGCGGGGAAAGCCACTGGATGCAGGCGCTTAAGGAATTCGAGCAGCTGGAATTGACGAAAGCCTCGCCCGACGGAAACGACCTTATCGAAAAGCTGAAGGCGGCCGGGCGGCTGATGCGGGTCTATGACCGACCGGTCCCCGCCGCCGAGAACGACCTGCAGCTGAAAGCGGCGCGTTAAAACCTTTTCCTGTCAGATTGAAGCACTCAGCCGCCCGGGGGCAGCAATGTGTCGTTCTGGTGCTATTGGCGGGCGGCCCAGCTGAGGCCGCGCCGCAGCATGAGTGGCATGTAGGGATGCTCGAATTCGGCCGCGACATGGCCGAGAGCGGAGTAGAAGATGCGGCCGGCGCCGAAATGGCGCTTGAAGACGACCGGCATCACCACATTGCGGGCCGCCGGGTCGTATGCGCCGGTGAAGGTGGTGGTCGCCAGGATTTCGACCGTGGGATCGTAATGCAGGTAATATTGCTCCGAATGGTAGTCGAAGTCGGGAATGCCCTCCATGATCGGATCGTCCTGGCGGGTAACAGCGACGCGGAAGTCGATGATGTTGCCGGGATGAGCGACCCAGGTGACGCCGGAGACGTAGCGGAACGGCGCGCTTTCCTTGAAGGAGGTGGCGAGCGCGCCGTGATGGCCGGCAAGTCCGAGACCTCCACGTACGGCCTCGACCAGGGCGCTAGCATGGGGCTTTTCCAGCGTTCCGCCAGTGATGATGGGCACGAGCAGATCCGCCTTGGCCAGGCTCGGAGATCCGAATATGCCGAGATCGCCGGTCACCTCCACCGCAAAATCGTCCTCGCGCAGGAGATCGGCGACGATATGGGCGCATTGTTCCGGCTCGTGGCCCTGCCAGCCGCCCCAGACGATCAATGCCTTCCTCATTCCCGTTCTCCCTGGCTGATTGCTGCGGATCGTTGATCATCGCCCGATGATACAAGCCGCTTAAATCGGGCGGTCATGCAAATCACGCGAATAATTGATCGACTTCGCCGTTTCGGCCAAATCGCAAACCGCCGGTTTCGGCATTTGACGTATTGTCCGCTCGTGCCGATCGCAGTTCCTTCTTTTTATTGACGCCTATCTCGTCTAGGTTTCTTCCATCTCTCACTGATGATTAAGGGTGGTGCATGGCAGGTGAAACGGTTCTTGTGGTCGGCGGCGCCGGTTATATCGGCTCGCATACGTGCCTCGACCTGGCGAACAAGGGCTATAGGCCTGTCGTCTTCGATAATTTTTCAAACGGCCATCGCGAGTTCGTCAAATGGGGGCCGGCGGAAGAGGGCGACATTCGCGACCGTGGCCGGCTGGACGAGGTGCTGGCCAAGCACAAGCCGGCGGCAATCCTGCACTTCGCGGCGCTGATCGAAGTCGGCGAATCGGTCAAGGATCCGGTTTCCTTCTATGAAAACAATGTGATCGGCACTTTGACGCTGCTTTCGGCAGCGCAGGCGGCCGGCATCAACGCCTTCGTCTTCTCCTCCACCTGCGCCACCTATGGCCTGCCGCAGAGCGTGCCGCTCGACGAGACGCACAGGCAGGTGCCGATCAATCCCTACGGTCGGACGAAATATATCGTCGAACAGGCGCTTGCCGACTACGACCAGTACAAGGGCCTGCGCTCGGTGGTGCTGCGTTATTTCAATGCGGCCGGTGCTGATTTCGAAGGGCGGATCGGCGAATGGCACCAGCCGGAAACGCATGCAATTCCCTTGGCAATCGACGCCGCCCTCGGCCGTCGCCAGGGTTTCAAGGTGTTCGGCAGCGACTACGAGACGCGCGACGGCACCTGTGTGCGCGACTACATCCATGTGCTGGATCTTGCCGACGCGCATGTGCGCGCCGTCGAATATCTGCTGAAGGGCGGCGATTCCGTCGCGCTCAACCTCGGCACCGGCACGGGCACGACGGTCAGGGAATTGCTCGGGGCGATCGAGGACGTATCGAACCGGCCTTTCCCGGTCGAATATATCGGCCGGCGCGAAGGGGATTCGCATACGCTGGTCGCCAACAACGACAAGGCGCGCGACGTGCTCGGCTGGGTACCGCAGTATGATCTGTCCGAGATCATAAGTTCCGCCTGGAACTGGCATGCAAAATCCAACCAGCATTGAGCCAAGCAGCATTGAGCCGAAACGCCTTGAGAAGCTCCGCCGGCCCAATATTCTGCTGATCACCGCGGACCAATGGCGTGGCGACTGCCTATCGGCGGTCGGTCATGCTTGTGTGAAAACACCTCACATCGACGCGCTGGCGCGCGAAGGCACACTCTTCCGACAGCATTATGCCGGGGCGGCCCCCTGCTCGCCGGCCCGGGCCACGCTCTATACCGGCCTTTATCAGATGAACCATCGCGTCTGCCGCAATGGTTCGCCGCTCGACGCGCGCTTCGACAATCTGGCACTGGCGGCCCGGCGGGCGGGATACGACCCGACGCTGTTCGGCTATACCGACACGGCGCCCGACCCGCGCGGCATGGATGCGGCCGACCCGCATCTGACCACCTATGAAGGCGTGTTGCCGGGTTTTACCGCTCGCCAACTCCTGCCCGAGCATGAGCGGCAATGGCTCTCATGGCTCAGGTCACGTGGCCATTTGAACGCCGTCAGCCGCGACATCCATATCCCCATCGGTGCGCAAGCCGGCGAAATTTCCGATGCTGCGCCAGCCTATTCCAGCGATGAGACCCAGACCGCCTTCCTGGCCGGCGAGTTCATTCGCTGGATGGGCGAACAGGACCGGCCGTGGTTTGCGCATGTCTCCTTCTTGCGTCCGCACCCGCCATTTTCCGTGCCCGCGCCGTTCAACCGAATGTACAAGCCGGATGACGGGCCGGCCTTTGCGCGTGCGGAAAACCCCGAAGCAGAACAGACAGCTCATCCCTATCTCGCCTACGCCATGCCGCTCGCCGACAAGGGCAGCTTCATTCCCGGGACGCAAGGACCGCTCAGCGCCTGGAGCAGCAGGGACTTCGCGGCGATCCGGGCGATTTATTACGGGATGATCTCAGAGGTCGATGCGCAGCTCGGCCGGATCTGGCAGGCGCTGAAGGATGCGGGCGCTTGGGAGAATACGCTCGTCGTCTTCACCTCGGACCATGCCGAGATGGCGGGAGATCACTGGACGCTCGGCAAGGGTGGCTTCTTCGATGGCAGCTACCATATCCCGCTGATAATCCGCGATCCCGCAAACGCTGCGGCCGTCAGGATCGTTGACGATTTCACCAGCGCTGCGGATATTTTTCCCACGCTTTGCGAAAGGCTCGGCATCGAGCCAAAGCACGGGCTCGACGGCCGGTCGCTGATGCCGTTCATCAGGGGCGAGCGCGCGGAAGTCTGGCGCGACGCGATATTCTGGGAATTTGATTTCCGCGACATTGCCAAAGGTGAGGCGGAACGGCATTTCGGGTTGAGGCCGAACCAGTGCAATCTCGCCGTGATTCGCGACGATCGGTTCAAATATGTGCACTTTGCCGCACTGCCGCCGCTGCTCTTCAATCTCAGCGACGATCCGATGGAGCTCGACGACGTCGCGGCGGATCCGGCCTATGCAGCGATGCGACTTGAATATGCCGAGAAGTTGCTCTCGCTGAGAGCGCGGCATCTCGACCAGACGCTTGCCTATACCGAGCTGACGGAAAAAGGGCCGGTGACGCACCGACCCCGGTAGAGCATTTCCGTCTTCTTCGAATGACGGCACCGCCCGCTTTATTTCACGCAATTCCAGTAAACCCGCTGTGCGCTTTTGCTGAAATTGCCTTGAATCAACCGAGATAGTCGCGCTTACCGATCGGGGCGCCCTGGTTGCGCAGGATGGCGTGGGCGGTGGCGACGTGAAAGTAGAAGTTCGGCAGGGCGAAGGTGGTGATATATTCGTCCCCCTGCAGCACGATGCCGCTCTTTCCTGGCAGAGTGATCTGGCGGCTTTCCGCGCCCTCCAGCGCTTGCGCCGAGAAGGTGGCGAGATAGGCGTCGGTCTTTGCCAGGCGCTCGCGCAACTGCTCGATCGTCGTCTCGTTATCGTCGAACTTCGGCGCGTCGGTTGCAGTCAGACGAGCGAGCGTGAACTTGGCGCTGTCGCTGGCCCGCTGATATTGGCCGGCGAGCGGCAGCATGTCGGGCGCAAGCCGGGCGCAGACGAGTATGGCGGGATCGATATTCTTTTCCTTCGCATAAGCTTCAGCCTTGTCGAGATAGGTCTTCAGGCTGGCGAGGCCGCGCTGGAACATCGGAACGGTAAGGCGATAGATCGAAATGGACATCAGTCCTGTCTCCAAAATCTTCAATGGGCGGCCGCGGCGGATGTCGAAGGGCCTGCGGCGGTGAGCCTGTCTTCGACCGTTCCATAGATGGAGGCTGCCCACCTCGTGCGCAATGCCGCCGAACGCGTGTGCCACGCGCAATTGCCTTGCATTGCCCCATCAATATCCCGAGTGCCGCTAAAGAGAGACTTGACGTCGCTCCCAGAAAATGGAATGAATATTCCGCATAACAAATTTTACGGTTTGTTTGTTCCGTTTTCGGAACGTCGCGGGAGAGGCGGCGCAGCAAATTGCGGCTTCAGGGCAGATGCCTGGAGCTCCGGCGTGAGGAGGGTGCAGCCGGGCACCGCTTTGTGGAGGAAGTAAAAATGAAAAAGTTTATCCTGGGCACTGCGATGGCGCTCGTCATGTCGACGGCCGCCCACGCGGAAACGGTTGGCGTGTCGATGGCCAAGTTCGACGACAACTTCCTGACCGTTCTGCGCAACGGCATGACCGATTATGCAAAGACGCTTTCCGGCGTGACGCTGCAGGTCGAAGACGCGCAGAACGACGTTTCCAAGCAGCAGAGCCAGATCCAGAATTTCATCGCCTCCAAGGTCGATGCAATCATCGTCAACCCTGTCGATACCGACGCGACGACGGCGATGTCGAAGCTTGCCGCCGATGCCGGCATTCCGCTGGTTTACGTCAACCGCCAGCCGGTCAATGTCGACACGCTTCCGGAAAAGCAGGCCTTCGTCGCTTCCAACGAGCAGGAATCCGGCACGCTGGAAACCAAGGAAATCTGCCGTATTCTCGGCGGCAAGGGCAAGGCTGTGGTCATCATGGGCGAGCTTTCCAACCAGGCTGCCCGCATGCGCACCCAGGACGTCCATGACGTCATCAAGACCGATGAGTGCAAGGGTCTGGAAATCGTCGAAGAGCAGACGGCCAACTGGGATCGTACCCAGGGCGCCGACCTGATGACCAACTGGCTCTCCAGCGGCATCGAATTCGACGCCGTGATCTCCAACAACGACGAAATGGCAATTGGCGCCATCCAGGCGCTGAAGGCAGCCGGCAAGGATATGAGCAAGGTCGTCATCGGCGGCGTCGACGCCACCCAGGACGCCCTTGCCGCCATGCAGGCGGGTGACCTCGATGTCACCGTGTTCCAAGACGCAGCCGGCCAGGGCAAGGGCGCGCTCGATACGGCGCTGAAGATCGCCAAGGGCGAGAAGACCGAGAAGAAGGTCTACATTCCCTTCCAGCTCGTCACGCCTGAAAACGTCAAGGACTTCGTCACCAAGAACTGAGGTAAGTGCCAAGAAGGATGCGGGCTCGGCCCGCATCCTTTCAGCCTGTCCGTATCCGGAGGAGATGATATGGCCGTCAGTCCGACAACCATGGCCGCCGTGCGTGCGAGCGGCGCCGTTCCGAATGCGGAATATCTGCTGAGCGCCGAGGGCGTTCGCAAGGAGTTTCCCGGTGTCGTCGCCCTCGATGACGTGCAGTTCCGGCTGAAGCGCGCCTCCGTGCATGCGCTGATGGGTGAAAACGGCGCCGGCAAATCGACATTGATGAAGATTCTCGCCGGCATCTATACGCCCGATAAAGGCGATATTCGCCTCAAAGGGGTCGAGATCCAGCTGAAATCTCCGCTTGATGCACTGGAGAACGGTATCGCCATGATCCATCAGGAGCTGAACCTGATGCCGTTCATGACCGTTGCCGAAAATATCTGGATCCGCCGCGAACCGAAGAACCGCTTCGGTTTCATTGACCATGGCGTGATGCACAGCATGACCGAGGAGCTGTTTGCCCGGCTTAATATTGATATCGATCCCGATATCGAAGTCCGGCACCTCTCGGTCGCCAACCGACAGATGGTCGAGATCGCCAAGGCGGTTTCCTATAATTCCGATGTCCTCATCATGGACGAACCCACTTCGGCCCTGACGGAGCGCGAGGTCGAGCATCTTTTCCGCATCATCCGCGATCTCAGGTCCCAGGGCATCGGCATCGTCTACATCACCCACAAGATGAACGAGCTTTTCGAGATCGCCGACGAGTTTTCCGTCTTCCGCGATGGCCGATATATCGGCACGCATGCCTCGACCGACGTCACCCGCGACGACATCATCCGCATGATGGTCGGGCGCGAGATCACTCAGATGTTTCCTAAGGAAGAGGTGCCGATCGGCGAGGTCGTGCTCTCCGTCAAGGACCTCTGCCTCAAAGGCGTCTTCCGCAATGTTTCCTTCGAGGTGAGGGCCGGCGAGATTCTCGGTGTGGCCGGCCTTGTCGGCTCCGGACGGTCGAATGTCGCCGAAACGCTGTTCGGCGTGACACCGGCAAGCTCCGGGACGATCGAACTGTTCGGCAAGCCGGTGACGATTTCCTCGCCGACCGAGGCCATCCGTCACCAGATGGCATTCCTGACGGAGGACCGCAAAGACACCGGCTGCCTGTTGATCCTGGATATTCTGGAAAACATGCAGATCGCCGTCCTGCAGGACAAATTTGTCAAGGGTGGTTTCGTGCAGCAGGGCGCACTCGAGGCGACCTGCGAAGACATGGCAAAAAGGCTGCGCGTGAAAACCCCCAATCTTTACGAGCGGGTGGAAAACCTTTCGGGCGGCAACCAGCAGAAAGTGCTGATCGGACGCTGGCTGCTCACCCATCCGAAGATCCTGATCCTCGATGAGCCGACGCGCGGCATCGATGTCGGCGCCAAGGCGGAAATCCATCGGCTGGTCACGGAAATGGCGCGAAACGGCGTGGCAGTTATCATGATCTCATCCGAAATGCCCGAGGTTCTCGGCATGAGCGACCGCATCATGGTCATGCATGAGGGCCTGGTGACCGGTTTCCTCAATCGCGATGAAGCAACGCAGATCAAGGTGATGGAGCTGGCTGCGCGGTAATGCGCAGCTTGGAATCGCCTAAGGGAGGTTTGATATGAGTACCAAGGCAGCAGAGGGTACGGCCCCGCTTGCAACCCGGCAGAGACGGCGGCGTATGCCGCCGGAACTCAGCATCTTCCTGGTGCTTGTCGGCATCGCGCTCATCTATGAAGCGCTCGGCTGGATGTTCATCGGCCAAAGCTTCTTGATGAATTCGCAGCGCCTGACAATCATGATCCTGCAGGTCTCCGTCATCGGCATTATCGCCGTCGGCGTCACGCAGGTCATCATAACAGGCGGCATCGATCTATCATCGGGCTCCGTCGTCGGCATGACGGCGATGATCGCAACAAGTTTCGCCCAGTCCTCCACCTGGGGGCGGGCCGTCTTCCCTTCGCTGACAGATCTTCCGGCGCTCGTGCCCATCATGATCGGTCTGCTGATCGGAGCGGCGGCCGGTCTCGCGAACGGCGCGCTCATCGCCTATACGAAGATCCCGCCGTTCATTGCAACGCTCGGCATGTTCGTTTCTGCCAGAGGTGTTGCCAAGTGGTATACGAAGGGACAGCCGGTTTCCGGTATCACCGAGCAGTTTCACTTCATCGGAACGAAGGCGTGGCCGGTTGTCGTCTTCCTCGTCGTTGCACTGATCTTCCATGTCGCGCTGCGCTACACCCGCTATGGAAAGTTCACCTACGCCATCGGCGCGAACCCCCAGGCCGCCCGCGTTTCCGGTATCAACATCGAAGCGCACCTGGTTAGAGTCTATGTGATCGCTGGATTGCTTGCTGGCCTTGCCGGCATCGTCACGGCGGCGCGCGCGGAAACCGCGCAGGCAAGCATGGGCGTCGGATATGAGTTGGACGCGATCGCCGCGACCGTCATCGGCGGCACCTCGCTCACCGGCGGCGTCGGGCGCATTACCGGCACCGTCATCGGCACCATCATTCTCGGCGTCATGACCTCGGGCTTCACCTTCCTCAGGATCGATGCCTATTACCAGGAGATCGTCAAGGGCTTCATCATCGTCGCGGCCGTCGTCATCGACGTCTACAGACAGAAGAAGCGCCGCAAGCACTGACGACGACCATGTGATTTGATAATTTTGCGGGGGCTTCGGCCCCCGTTTCCTTTTTGGTGATGCTCCACGATGCAGATGACCGAAAAAAGAGGTGGCGAATTTCGTCATCTTTTCTATTCTGCCGCTTATTGGCCCGTTCGGGCAGCGCAGGAAGACAGATGCAATTCGTATTTGACGGCCACAACGACGTTCTCCTTCGACTCTGGACCCATTCAAAAGACGGCAGCAACCCGATCGCGGAATTCGCGGAAGGCACGACGACCGGCCACATCGATGCGCGTCGCGCCAGGGAAGGCGGCCTCTCAGGCGGCCTCTGCGCCATCTACATTCCCTCGGGCGATCTTGTCTTCGCCGATCCGGATGCCGATGGCCGCTACATCACGCCGATGGCGGCTCCTCTCGATCCGCTGCCATCGCTTGTCATCGCCACCGAAATGGCGGCGATCGCTCTGCGGCTCGATCAGGCAGGCGCCTGGCGGCTCTGCCGGACGGTGAAGGACATCCGCGCCGCCATGGAGGACGGCATCTTTGCCGCCGTCATGCATATGGAAGGCTGCGAGGCGATTGGCGCCGACCTTTCGGCTCTCGAACTATTTTATGCAGCGGGACTGCGATCGCTTGGCCCGGTCTGGAGCCGGCACAACGTCTTCGGTCACGGCGTGCCCTTCGCCTTCCCGATGTCGCCGGATACGGCGCCCGGCCTCACCGAGGCCGGTTTCGAGCTGGTGCGGGAGTGCAATCGCCTCGGTATCCTGATCGACCTTGCCCATATCACCGAAAAAGGCTTCTGGGACGTAGCGAAGACGACGGATCAGCCGCTGGTCGCCAGCCATTCCAATGCGCATGCGCTGACGCCGGTCGCGCGCAACCTGACGGACAGGCAGCTCGACGCGATCCGCGAAAGCTGGGGGCTCGTCGGGATCAATTATGCGACGGCCATGCTGCGTGACGACGGCCGTTCGGACAGCGATACGCCGCTTGCCGACATGATCCGCCACATCGACTATCTGGTGAACCGCATCGGCATTGATTGCGTGGCGCTTGGATCGGATTTCGACGGCGCCACCATTCCTGAGGAAATCGGCGATGCGGCCGGCAATCAGAAGCTGATTGCCGCTCTCCGGGAGGTTGGATATGATGAAGCCGACCTGACGAAACTTGCCCGTGAAAATTGGCTTCGTATTCTGGCGCAAGCCTGGCGGGAGGACCGCGCCTAAAGCGCTGCGCGCCTCTGGACGCGCTCACGACAAACAATAGTTTAATGGCGCATGACCGACAAAACGCTTCGTAATCAATCAAAACAGGGGAACAGACCATGATGATCACCAGGCTCAGCCGCAAATTCCGCCTGCTTTCCGCAGGAGCCGCTCTTTCGCTGCTGATGATGGCAGCACCCTCGGCCTTTGCCGAAACGCCCAAGGACACGTTGGTCGAAGGTCTTGCCATCGACGACATCATCACGATGGATCCGGGCGAAGCCTTCGAGCTTTCGACGGCGGAGATTACCAGCAACAGCTACAGCCTGCTCGTCCGCCTCGATCTTGCCGATACATCCAAGGTGAAGGGTGATCTTGCCGAGAGTTGGAGCGTTTCGGATGACGGCCTCACCTATACGTTCAAGCTGAAACCCGGTATGAAATTCGCCTCCGGTAATCCGATCACCGCCGAAGACGTCGCCTGGTCCTTCGAACGCGCCGTCAAACTCGACAAGAGCCCGGCCTTCATCCTCACCCAGTTCGGCCTGACCGGCGACAATGTCACCGAAAAGGCCAAGGCGACTGATGCCAATACCTTCGTCTTCACCGTCGACAAGGCCTATGCGCCGAGCTTCGTGCTCAACTGCCTGACGGCGACCGTCGCTTCCGTCGTCGACAAGAAGCTGGTGCTGGAGCATGTGAAGGCGGTAACGCCGGATGCCGAGCACAAATACGACAATGATTTCGGCAATGAGTGGCTGAAGACCGGCTATGCCGGTTCCGGTGCTTTCAAGCTGCGCGAATGGCGAGCCAACGAAGTCGTCGTGCTCGAGCGCAACGACAATTATTACGGCGACAAGGCCAAGCTCAACCGCGTCATCTATCGCTACATGAAGGAAAGCTCGGCCCAGCGGCTGGCGCTCGAAGCTGGTGATATCGACATCGCCCGCAATCTGGAGCCCGGCGATATCGACGCCGTTTCCAAGAATGCCGATCTCGCCACGACAAGTGCACCGAAAGGCACGATCTACTATGTCAGCCTGAACAACAAGAACGAGAACCTGAAGAAGCCTGAAGTTCAGGAGGCTTTCAAGTATCTGGTCGACTACGATGCGATCGGCGCAACCTTGATCAAGGGGATCGGCGAGATCCACCAAACCTTCCTGCCGAAGGGTCAACTGGGCGCCCTGGATGAAAACCCCTACAAGCTCGACGTTGCCAAGGCCAAGGAGCTCCTTGCCAAGGCCGGCCTCCCGGACGGGTTCTCGGTGACGATGGACGTGCGCAACACGCAGCCGGTGACCGGTATAGCTGAATCCATGCAGCAGACGCTGGCGCAGGCCGGCGTCAAGCTGGAAATCATCCCGGGCGACGGCAAGCAGACTTTGACCAAATATCGCGCCCGCACCCATGACATCTACATCGGCAACTGGGGCTCGGACTATTTCGACCCGAACTCGAATGCCGACACCTTCACCAGCAACCCCGACAATTCCGATGCTGGGACGGTGAAGACGCTCGCCTGGCGCAACACCTGGGAAGCGCCGGAACTCGACAAGCAAACCAAGGCCGCACTGCTCGAGCGCGACGGTGAGAAGCGCGCCGCCATGTACGAGGATATCCAGAAGAAGTTCCTCGCCAACAGCCCCTTTGTCATCATCTTCCAGCAGACCGAGGTGGCCGGCTATCGCAAGAACCTGAAGGACTTCAAACTGGGTCCGAGCTTCGACACCAATTTTGTCGGTCCGATCGCCAAGGAATGATCCGGCAGGATTGATCCCTTGAGCACCATCGAAGCAACACAGGTGGCGGCGCGGCCCCGAAAGGGCCGTGCCAGCACTTTCGCCAAGGCGGTGGGACGCTTCCTGTTCGCCGCCGTCACCACTTATCTCGGCCTGCTGGCCGTCACCTTCTTCATCGGCCGCGTCGTGCCGATCGATCCCGTGCTTGCCATCCTCGGCGACCGCGCTCCTACCCACGTCGTTGAGCGGGTGCGCCAGGAGATGGGTTTCAACCTGCCGCTTTATCAGCAGTTCTACATCTATATCAAAGGCATCCTGTCCGGCGATTTCGGCAACTCGGTGCTGACGACCAATCCTGTCATGGTCGACATCCGCCGGGTCATGCCGGCGACGATTGAGCTCGCGACGTTGGGAACGCTGATCGGCGCCTGCGTCGGCGTGCCGCTCGGGGTTCTCGCTGCCGTGCGCCGCGGCAGCATCGCCGACCAGGTCGTCCGCGTCATCGGCCTCGTCGGTTATTCTGTGCCGATTTTCTGGCTGGCGCTGATTTCGCTCGTCATCTTTTATGCGCAGCTGCGCTGGGTGGCCTTTCCTGGCCGCATCGACATCGTCTTCGAATATACGTTCACGCCGATCACCGGCTTTTATCTTCTGGATAGCGCCTGGCAGGGGCAATGGGATGTCTTCTACGATGTCTTCCGCCACATCATCCTGCCCGCTTCGCTGCTCGGCTATTTCTCGCTCGCCTATATCAGCCGCATGACCCGCAGCTTCATGCTGAACGAGCTTTCGCAGGAATATATCGTGGCCGCGCGCGCCAAGGGGCTTTCGGAAACGCGGGTGATCTGGGGCCATGCTCTGCGCAATGCCGCCGTGCCGCTGGTCACCGTTATCGCTCTTTCCTATGCCGGCCTGCTCGAAGGATCGGTGCTGACCGAGACCGTCTTTTCCTGGCCGGGCATCGGGCTCTACATCACCAATTCGCTGCAGAACGCCGATATGAACGCCGTGCTCGGCGGCACGATCGTCATCGGGACGATCTTCATCGGCATCAACCTTCTGTCCGATCTTCTCTACCGGACGCTCGATCCGAGGACGCGAAATCGATGACGGCTCCTGCCAGCCCCTCTCCCGCGATGAGCCGCCGCGAATGGCTGCTTTCCGACCGGCCGCAATCGCGCAGGCAGGCCCGTCTCGGCCGCGCTTACGTCACCTGGCGGCAGTTCACGGCCAACAGGCTCGCCGTCGTCGGCCTGCTGATCATCATCGCCCTGCTCCTCGTCGCCGCTTTCGCGGATCTCCTCGCCACACACAACCCCGTCGTCGGCGATCTCCGCAATGCCCGCCTGCTGCCGCCGGGAACGAGCGGCTACCTGCTCGGCACGGACGATCAGGGCCGCGACATCTATTCACGGCTGATCTACGGGTCGCGATTGACTCTGTTCGTCGTCGCGCTCGTCGCCATCATCTCCGCGCCGATCGGGCTGATCGTCGGCACGGTCTCGGGTTATGCCGGAGGCTGGGTGGATGCGACGCTGATGCGCATCACCGATATCTTTCTTGCCTTTCCGAAGCTGGTATTGGCGCTCGCCTTCGTCGCCGCTCTCGGCCCCGGCATCCAGAACGCGGTCATCGCCATCGCCATCACCTCCTGGCCGCCCTATGCCCGCATCGCTCGGGCCGAGACGCTAACGGTCCGGCGTTCCGACTATATCTCGGCGATAAAGCTGATGGGCGCCTCGCCGTTCCGCATCATCGTGCGTCATGTCATGCCGCTCTGCATTTCCTCGCTGATCGTGCGCGTGACGCTCGATATGGCCGGCATCATCCTGACGGCGGCCGGCCTCGGCTTTCTCGGTCTCGGCGCACAGCCGCCGCTGCCGGAATGGGGCGCGATGATCGCCTCTGGACGGCGCTTCATCCTCGATCAGTGGTGGGTCGCGGCCATGCCGGGCATAGCCATCCTCATCGTCAGCCTCGGCTTCAACCTCTTGGGCGACGGCCTGCGCGACGCGCTCGATCCGAAGGAGAGCGGCCAATGACGACACTTCTGACGGTCGACAAGCTGAAGGTCAGTTATCCCACCCGCACCGGTCTGATCGAGGCCGTGCGCGGCGTCTCCTTCACGCTCGGCAGGGAAAGGCTCGGCATCGTCGGCGAATCCGGCTCCGGCAAGTCGCAGACTGGCCGGGCGATCATGGGGCTGACGCCGAAACACGCCATCGTCACGGCCGACAGGCTCGATTTCAGCGGCATCGATCTCCTCAAGGCATCCGCCGGCGAAAGGCGCAGGTTGCGCGGCAAGCGCATCGCCATGATCCTGCAGGATCCGAAATATTCGCTCGACCCCGTCATGACCATCGGACGGCAGATCTGCGAAACGCTGCGCACCCATGAGAAGATCGGCAAAGCGGAAGCGCGCGAACGGGCGCTCGCCATGCTGGAAGCGGTGCAGATCCGCGATCCCCAACGGGTCTTCGACCTGCACCCGCACGAGGTTTCGGGCGGCATGGGACAGCGCGCCATGATCGCCATGATGCTGATTGCCGGGCCTGAACTGTTGATTGCCGACGAACCCACTTCGGCGCTCGACGTAACGGTGCAGCTCGATGTGCTTCGGATCATGGACAGGCTGGTCTCCGAGCGCGGCATGGGGCTGATCTTCGTTTCCCATGATCTGAGGCTGGTTTCCTCCTTCTGCGATCGCGTCATCGTCATGTATGCCGGCAAGATCGTCGAAGAGCTGGCGGCCGCCGATCTCAAACATGCTGAGCATCCCTATACGCGGGGACTGCTGAACTGCATGCCGGAAATCGGCGCGAACCGCCATCCGCTGCCGGTGCTCGACCGCAAGCCGGAGTGGGCGGCATGAGCGCAGCCCTCCATGTCGACAATCTCAGTGTCGTCTACGATGATTTTCATGCGCTGAAGGATGTCGGCATCAGCGTCGAGCGCGGTGAATCTTTCGGCCTCGTCGGTGAATCCGGGTCGGGCAAATCGACCTTGCTGCGCGCCGTTGCCGGACTTGCGCCCATCAGCGGCGGCGCGATCCGCATCGACGGCGAAGAGCTGAAAGGTTCAAAGCGCAGCAAGGCCTTCTATCGGCGCGTGCAGATGGTCTTCCAGGATCCCTATGGCTCACTGCATCCGCGCCAGACGATCGACCGGCTGCTGCTCGAGCCGCTTGCCATCCACGCCGTTACCGATAGGGACAAGCGTATTGCCCGCGCGCTTGACGAGGTCGGTCTCGGCAATGGTTTCCGTTTCCGCTACCCGCATCAGCTTTCCGGTGGTCAGCGACAGCGTGTGGCGATCGCTAGGGCGCTGATCGTGCAACCGTCGATCTTGCTGCTCGACGAGCCGACGTCGGCGCTCGACGCCTCGGTGCAGGCGGAGGTGCTGAACCTGCTCGAACAGATCCGCCGCGACCGCAAGCTCACCTTCGTCATGGTGAGCCATGACCTCGGCGTCATCACCCACATGTGCGAAAGGCTCGCGGTGATGCGCAACGGCGCCGTCGTCGAGCGGTTGAGCTCGGAAGAACTGGCGCGGGGCGCGGTCCAGGAGGACTACACGAAAAATTTGATGATCGCGAGCAAGGGTTTCGTCAAAGCCTGAAAGGCAATCATTTTAGGCCATTGAAAAGAAAAGGCCGGTGGCGGCGTTAAGGATAATGTTCCCTTAAAAGACGACCATTCGACTAGACTATTGACAGCCGCCCCGCTTCTGTCATGATCCTGTTAACGATTGTTAGCTTTCGTGATCGATGGAGGTCGAGGCATGTTCTTTCTCGGTGGGATGACCATGGGCTATCTCGATCCTCCGGTGAGGGCTGATCGCAAGGAACAGATTACGGTCTCCATGCCGGCGGAACAGGACCGGCGCCTGATCGGGACCGAGACCTCCGATCTGCAGCAGGACGAGAACGCCATCGAGCGCTCCTGGATCTGGGCATGGCGCACGCTCTGCTAAAGAGCGGGTGAATTTTCTCTTCCGCTCGCTCTGGACGGAAATTTATCTCTACCTACCTGATAGGGAATAAGAAATATAACAGCGAGCCGCACAACCGGCCGCACGAGAACAACGGAGGCGACACATGGCAGAGCTGGGTATTTCGCATACTCAAGTGAACCACTATGGTTCGGTAGCCACCAGGAAGCCGCACGCGACGCGCCACAGGCTTCAGACGGTGCTCCATGGGACGATCTTCACCGCGGCATTCCTGTTCGTGGTGGCAATGGTCTGCGGCGTCCTCGGATAGTCGGCAGATGATGGGCCTCGGCACGTGCCGGGGCTGCGTGCGCGTATCCATGCGGCGCGTTTCCGCGCTTGGGCAAGCCCGATCAAAGCGCAGCCAGACGATGATCTGGCGAACCTTCCTCTTATCGAAAAGCTCCTGCAGTCCGCAAGGTGGCGACAAGCTGGGCGCTCAGCCTTGTGCCGCAAGCGCGCCGGCTCGTTCGGATCACGATTCTTGACTTGAATTATCGCGAGAGTGTCCAACTTTTCGCCATGGTTTTGCGGAGAGGGTATTGATCGACCTTCGCGCTGGACCAAGGCTACGCCCGCTTACATCGCTTGGCCCAGACGTCATTCACCCCGGTCTCATCGATCTTCGAAGAATCGGGCCCCGTTCATGTAGCAGTCATGATAAGCAGTGCAAAAGGCTGAGCAAAACAGCCATAACTTTGTTTGGATCCAGAACCGAACCCATGTCTATTGCCAATCTTTCTCCAAGCCTTCCACGCGACTCCGATACGAAGCAGATCGATCACAATGATTCGATCCGCTCGACCTATCTTTCCATCGAGGACATTAAGGCGATGGGCGAAGCCGTCGCGGTCAACGGCGTCGACAAGCTGCCGGCTTTCGCCGCCTTTGATTTCTTCGCGCGCCACAAGGAAAACGAGAAGGAAATTCTGCGCGTCTACCGCACCACAGCAACCGACGTCGAGGCCGGAGAGACGATCACGCCGGCGGCGGAATGGCTGCTGGACAATCACTACATCGTCGAAGAGGCGATCCAGGAGGTGCGGCGCGACTTTCCCCGCCGCTTCTACCGCGAATTGCCGACCATGCGTGTCGGCGGCGTCGACATTCCGCGCACGCTGGTGCTTGCTTGGCTCTACGTTGCCCATACCCACAGCACGATCTCGCAGGAAAGCCTGACGGCGCTGGTCGACGGCTTCCAGACCAGCGAGACGCTGAGGATCGGTGAACTCTGGGCCCTGCCCTCGCTGGTGCGCTATGTGCTGGTGGAAAACCTTCGCCGCATTTCGAGCCGTGTCGAAACCAGCCGCCGCCTGCGCCGCCGCGCCAACGAGGCGGCCGACGAATTGGTGCGCCTGACCGATCCGGCCAAGGCTGCCGCCTATCTGAAGACGCTGGAACCGTTTGCCGAAGACAACACCTTCTCGACGCAGTTCCTCTATCGCCTGCGTGACGGCTCACAGACGTCGAGCCTGGCAATCACCTGGCTCGATGAACGCCTGGAAGAGCTCGGTCGCAATACCGAAGAGGCGACGACCGCCGAACACAGCCGTCTCTCTTCCGGCAACGTGACGATGGGCAACATCATCCGCAGCCTGCGCGAGATCGACGATACCGAATGGTCGGTCTGGGTCGAGCAGGTCAGCCATGTGGACAAGCTGCTCTGGGAGCATTCGGATTACGGCATCCTCGATTCCGGCTCGCGCAACAAATACCGCAAGCAGATCGAGAAACTGGCCAAGCGCTCGCCGCTGACAGAAATGCAAATCGCTCAGCTGGCGCTCGACATGACCGAGGCTGCCAAGGCCTCCGACGAGCCGCAGCCGCATGAGCCGAATGTCGGCGGCTTTCTGTCGGGGGCGCAACGCCCGAAGCTCGAGGCGCGGGCGAATTATCGTCCGACGATCACCCAGCACTTTGTGCGCGCCGTGCGCCAGTTCAATTGGCTGTCGATCGCGCTGCCCGTCATGCTGCTGACGATCATCGCCATGGCAATCGTCGGCAGGTTCATGGCAAGTGCCGGAATGGGCGCAATCGAGATCGCAATCCTGCTGATCATGTTCTCATTGCCGGCCTCGGAGGGCGCAACGGGTCTCTTCAATACCCTGCTGTCCTTCTTCGTGACCCCGGCCCGCCTCGTCGGCTACGAGTTCAAGGAAGGCATTCCGGAGGATGCGCGCACGCTGCTCGTCGTGCCGTGCCTGATCTCGAATCGCGATAGCGTCGACGATCATGTGCGCAATCTCGAGGTTCACTACCTCGCCAATCCGCGCGGCGAGATCTATTTCGCGCTGCTCAGCGACTGGCCGGACAGCGATGTCGAGGAAACGCCCGCCGATCTCGAAGTTCTCGACTATGCCAGACGCGAGATCGCCAATCTGTCTGCCCGCTATGCCTATGACGGCAAGACGCGCTTCTATCTGCTGCACCGCCGCCGCCTGTACAATCCCGCTGAAGGCGTCTGGATGGGCTGGGAGCGCAAGCGCGGCAAGCTGCATGAGCTCAACATGCTGCTGCGCGGCGACCGCGACACGACTTATCTCTCCGGCGCCAACACCGTCCCGGCCAATGTGCAATATGTCATGACGCTTGATGCCGACACGCGCCTGATGCGCGACGCCGTCACCAAGCTCGTCGGCAAGCTCTATCACCCGATCAACCGCCCGGTAATCAATCCGAAAACCGGCCGTGTCGAAAGCGGCTATGGCGTGCTGCAGCCGCGTGTCACCCCGTCGCTGACGACGGGCAAGGACGCTTCGGTCTTCCAGCGCGTCTTTTCGATCAACCGCGGCCTCGACCCCTATGTCTTCACCGTCTCCGACGTCTATCAGGATCTCGCCGGCGAAGGCACCTTCACCGGCAAGGGGCTTTATCACGTCGATGCCTTCGAAGCCTCGCTGAAGGGCCGGATCGACGAGAATTCGGTTCTCAGCCACGACCTTCTCGAAGGTTCGATGGCGCGCTGCGCCCTTGTCACCGATCTCGAGCTCGTCGAGGATTTCCCGATCCGCTACGAGGTGGAGACGTCGCGCCAGCATCGCTGGGCGCGCGGCGACTGGCAGCTCCTGCCCTATATGTTCAATCCGAAATACGGCGTCACGGCCCTTGGCCGCTGGAAGATGTTCGACAATCTGCGCCGTTCGCTGACACCGATCGCCTGGTTCTTCGCCTCCGTGCTCGGCTGGTATTTCATGGGTCCGCTCGGCGCGCTCGTCTGGCAGATTCTGCTGATTTTTTGCCTGTTCGTGGCGCCGACGCTGTCACTCATCAACGGCATCATCCCCCGCACCAGCGATATCGTCGCCCGCGCCCATCTCTATACGGTCTGGTCGGATATCACCGCCGCCAATGCGCAGGTCGCATTGCGGATCGTCTTCATTGCCGATTCGGCCGCGATGATGGCGGATGCCATCGGCCGCTCGCTCTACCGCCTGTTCATCAGCCGCAAGCTGATGCTGCAGTGGAGGACCGCCGCCAGCGTTCAGGCCGGCGGCCAAGGCACCCTTGCCTCCTATTACAAGCAAATGTGGCACGCGCCCGTATTGGCGCTGCTGGCGCTCGGTTTCGCAGCACTTCCGGGTGACAACAACGCCTTCCTCGTCGGCATCCCCTTTGCGCTGCTGTGGATCCTCTCGCCTGTCGTCGCCTGGTATGTCAGCCAGTCGGCAGAGACCGAGGACCGGCTCGAAGTTGCCGATTCCGTGTCGAGCGAGCTGCGCAAGATCGCCCGGCGCACCTGGCGGTATTTCGAGACTTTCACGACGGCCGAGCAGAATTATCTGCCGCCGGACAATATCCAGGAAACGCCGCATGTCATCGTCGCGGCCCGCACCTCACCGACCAATATCGGCGTCTACCTGCTCTCCGTGGTTTCCGGCCGGCATTTCGGCTGGTTCTCCTTCGAGGAAACGCTTGAGCGGCTGGAGCAGACGATCGCGACGATCGACAAGATGGAGAAATTCCGCGGCCATCTGTTCAACTGGTATCACACCGATACGCTGCAGACGCTCGGGCCGCGATATGTCTCAGCCGTCGACAGCGGCAATCTCGCCGGCCATCTGATCGCCATTTCTTCGGCCTGCCGCAACTGGGCCGAGGCGCCGTCGGCCCACATGCAGGGCAATCTCGATGGTGTCGGCGACACGGCCGGCATTCTCGGCGAAGTGCTCGCGGACCTGCCCGACGACCGCAAGACCGTGCGCCCGCTGCGCCGGCGCCTGGAAGAGCGCATCGTCGGCTTCCAGAATGCGCTTGCCGCCGTCAAGCGCGAGCACGAATTCGCCTCAATCCGCATCATAAACCTTGCCGTTCTCGCACGCGACATCGAGAAGCTCGCCGCCAATCTCGACCATGAGGTCAAGTCGAAGCAGAGCGAGGAAGTCACCCAATGGGCGGCATCCCTGGTGAAGGTCTGCGAGGCGCATATATCAGACAGCACCTTCGATCTTTCCAAGGTCGATGCGCTCAGGCCGCGCCTGGTGGCGTTGCGCGACAAGGCCCGCGATCTCGCCTTTTCGATGGATTTCGGCTTCCTGTTCCGGCCGGAACGGCGACTGCTGTCGATCGGCTACCGCGTCGAAAGCGGCGAGCTCGACCAGGCCTGCTACGACCTTCTCGCCTCGGAATGCCGCCTTACCAGCCTCTTCGGCATCGCCAAGGGCGATCTGCCGACGGAACACTGGTACCGTCTCGGCCGCCAGGTCGTGCCTGTGGGTTCACGCGGCGCGCTGGTCTCCTGGTCCGGCTCGATGTTCGAATATCTGATGCCGCCGCTCGTCATGCAGGAGCGTGGCGGGGGTATTCTCAACCAGACGAACAATCTGGTCGTCGTCGAGCAGATGAATTATGCCCGCAAGCTCGGTATCCCGTGGGGCATTTCGGAAGCGGCCTTCAATGCCCGCGACCATAACCTCAATTACCAGTACACGAATTTCGGCGTGCCGACGCTCGGTCTCAAGCGCGGCCTCGGCCACAATGCCGTCATCGCCCCCTATGCTTCGCTGCTGGCCAGCCAGTACGATCCGCCCGGCGCACTCGAAAACCTGCAAAGACTGCGCAAGGTCGGCGCGCTCGGCAAGTTCGGCTTCCACGACGCGGTCGATTTCACACCGACGCGCGTGCCGGAAGGCAAGAAATGCGCGGTAGTCTACAATTATTATGCCCACCATCACGGCATGTCGATCGCAGCCGTCGCCAACGTCGCCTTCAACGGCCATCTGCGCGAGCTTTTCCACTCCGATCCGGTGATCGAGGCGGCGGAACTTCTGCTACAGGAAAAGGCGCCGCGCGACATTCCCGTCATGAGCGGCAAGCATGAATCCGATACGCCGGCCAGCATCCAGGAGGATCTCATGCGGCCGGAAATCAGGAAGATCAGCGATCCCCTTTCGCGCGACCGCGAGCTCGTGTTCCTGTCGAACGGCCATTATTCCATGATGCTGACGGCGACGGGCGCCGGTTATTCCCGCTGGAACGGTCTTTCCGTTTCCCGCTGGAAGGCCGATCCGACCGAAGACCGCTGGGGCACCTTCATCTTCCTGCGCGATACCGCCACCAACGAATGGTGGTCGGCGACAGCGGAGCCGAAGGGTGTCGAGGGCGAAAAGATCAAGGTCGAATTCGCCGACGAGAAGGCGCAGTTCATCAAGACGGTCGGAGATCTGACGAGCGAGGTGGAGTGCATCATCGCCACAGAGCACGATGCGGAAGCCCGTCGCATCACCCTGCTCAACATGGGCACGGAAGATCGTTTCATCGAAGTCACGTCCTATCTCGAACCGGTGATCACCTCTGACGATACCGACAATGCGCATCCGGCATTCGCCCGCATGTTCGTCAAGACCGAGATCGGCAAGCGCGGCGACGTCATCCGCGCCGAACGCAACAAGCGTGACCCGAACGAGCCGAACATCAGCATCGCGCATCTGATCGTCGACAATGCCGGCGACACCCGTCACACCGAATCCGAAACCGACCGGCGCAAGTTCATTGGTCGCGGCCGCAGCCTCGCCGATGCAGCGGCCTTCGATCCGGGTGCCACGCTTTCCGGCAGCGACGGTTTCACGCTCGATCCCGTAATGTCGCTGCGCCGCACGGTGCGGGTGCCGGCCGGCAAGAAGGTCAGCGTGTTCTTCTGGACGATCGCTGCGCCAAGCCGCGACGAGGTCGACAAGGCGGTCAATCGCTACCGTCATCCCGACGCCTTCAACCATGAGCTCGTCCAGGCCTGGACGCGCACGCAGGTGCAGATGCGCCATGTCGGCGTCACCTCCCAGCAGGCGGCCGCCTTCCAGCATCTCGGGCGCTACCTCGTCTATCCCGACATGCAGCTGCGCAAGGATGAGGCGACGGTCGAGGCCGGCCTGCAATCGCAATCGGCGCTCTGGCCGCTGGCGATCTCCGGCGACTTCCCGATCTTCACGTTGCGCGTCAACGACGACATGGATCTCGATATCGCCCGCGAGGCATTACTGGCGCAGGAATATCTGCGCTCGCGCGGCGTCACCGCCGATCTCGTTATCATGAACGAACGCGCCTCTTCCTATGCGCAGGACATGCAACACGCGCTCGACGCCATGTGCGAGAACGTACGCCGCATGGGCCAGGCTGACGGCTTGCGCCAGCATATTTTCGCGGTTCGCAAAGACTTGATGGAGGAGAACACTTACAAGGCATTGATCGCGGCTTCCCGCGTCACTCTGCATGCGAAGAACGGCAAGGTGGTCGACCAGATCAACCGCGCCGTCGCCCTCTTTGCGCCGTCGAAGGACGAACTGCAGGAGATGGAGCGCGTCGAGCGCAACAGGGTGCCGGTCAAGCGCATTGCACCGGTGCCGCCGCCCGTGGTGCTCGCCGTTGCCATCGAGGAGGAAGGCGACCTCGACTTCTGGAACGGCATTGGCGGCTTTACCCGCGACGGCCGCGAATATGTCATTCGCTTGCCCGGAGGTCATGCGACGCCGCAGCCTTGGATCAACGTCATCTCCAACGACAGGTTCGGTTTCCACGTGTCGGCCGAAGGCGCAGGCTTCACCTGGAGCGTCAATTCGCGCGATTATCAGCTGACGTCCTGGTCCAACGATGCGGTGGTCAACCGATCGGGCGAGGCCTTCTATCTGGCCGATCTCGAAAGCGGCGCTGTCATGACGCCGTTCGCAGCGCTTTCGCGTCGGCCGGACATTCGCTTCGAAGCCCGCCACGGGCTCGGCTATTCGGTCTTTTCCACCGTTCAGCACGAAATTGCGCTCGAGCTGACGCAGACGATCGACCGCGAGAAGCCGGTGAAACTGCAGCGCCTGCGCCTGCGCAACACCGGTTCGACCGACCGCAAGCTGCGTCTCTACGGTTACGTCGAATGGGTTCTTGGCAACAATTCGGGACGCACGGCGCCCTTCATTCTGTCGAGGCATGACGAGGAGACGGGGGCGCTGTTTGCCACCAATCCCTACAGCATCGATTTTTCCAACCGAACCGCCTTCTTCGCGGCGAGCGAGACGCTTTCAAGCTTCTCGGCTAGCCGGCGCGAATTTATCGGCAAGGCGGGCACGATCCACATGCCTCAGGCCGTCACCTCCGCAGCTCCGCTTTCGGGCATCACCGAACTGGATGGCGATCCGGCTGCGGCTCTGGCGATCGACATCGAACTCGGGGCCGGCGAGGAGCGCGACGTCACCTTCTTCCTCGGCGATACGCCGACTGAAGAAGAAGCGCGCGCCCTGATCGCCGATATAAGCAAATCTTCGTTCGAGGATGCGGTCGAGGCCAACCGCGCCTTCTGGCACGATTTCACCGGCCGACTGCAGATCTCGACGCCGGATCGCGGGATGAACAATCTCGTCAACACCTGGCTGCCCTATCAGAGCCTCGGCTGCCGCATCATGGCCCGCACCGCCTTCTACCAGGCAAGCGGCGCCTTCGGTTTCCGCGACCAGTTGCAGGATACGCTGGCCTTCCTGATGCACGAACCCTCGATCGCCCGGCGGCAGATTCTGAATGCCGCCTCGCGGCAGTTCCGCGAAGGCGACGTTCAGCATTGGTGGCTGCCGGGAACGGGTGCGGGCGTTCGCACCTTGATTTCGGATGACGTCGTGTGGCTGAGCTACGCGATCCAGCATTATTGCAGCGTCACCGGCGACAAGAGCGTGCTCGACGAGGAGCTTGCCTTCCTGGAAGGCCCCGCTCTTCTCGAAGGTCAGCACGACTCGTTCTACAAGCCGGAGATTTCGGAGGACAAGGCGAGTGTCTACGAACATGCGGCCCTGGCGCTCGATCTCGCCATCGCCCGCAAGGGCGCGAATGGTCTGCCGCTGTTCCTCGGCGGCGACTGGAACGACGGCATGAACCGCGTCGGCATCGGCGGGCGCGGCACCAGCGTCTGGCTCGGCTGGTTCCTGGCGGGTGCATTGCGCGCCTTCATTCCCTATGCCGAAGAACGCGGCGATACGGCCCGAGCGGAGCGCTGGTCGGCCCATCTCGCCGAATTGAAGAAGGCGCTCGAAACCGCGGCGTGGGACGGCAGCTACTATCGCCGCGGCACATTCGACGACGGCGCGCTGCTCGGCTCCAAGGAGAGCCCGGAATGCCGGATCGACTCCATCGCACAATCCTGGAGCGTTCTGTCCGGCGAAGGCGACCCGGCTCGTGCCGGAAAGGCGATGGATGCCGTGCTCGACCAGTTGGTCGACGAGGAGGCGCGCATCATCCGGCTGTTCACGCCGCCTTTCGTCAATTCCGCCAGGGATCCCGGTTACATCAAGGCCTATCCGCCGGGCGTGCGTGAAAACGGCGGGCAATATACCCATGCCGCGACCTGGGTTGTGATGGCGCTTGCGGAGCTGAAGCGGGGCGACGACGCGCTGCGCTGCTTCCAGATCCTCAATCCGATCACGCATGCGCTCGACAAGGCTTCGGCCGAACAATACCGGGTCGAACCCTATGTCGTGGCAGCCGACGTCTATGGGCATGAGCCTTATACGTCGCGCGGCGGCTGGACCTGGTATACCGGATCGGCCGGCTGGCTTTACCGGGCCGCCGTCGAGGGCATCCTCGGTATCCGGCTGAAGGATGGCCGGCTCCATGTGCGTCCGTCGCTCCCGTCGGAATGGGACGGTTTTGCGGCGGAGGTAGAGCGGGGCGGCATCAAATACCGCATTTCGGTCTCAAAAGCGTCCAATGCCAGCGGCTACACTCTGTCGATCAACGGCAGCGAAGTCACCGATCCCGAAGAGGGATATCCGCTCGGATAACAGCGTTCTCCACGCTGACGAACACGGCGATTCGCGGCGGCCAAAAGGGAACCCTTTTGGCCGCCGTCGCGTTTGCAAAAATCGGATAACAGGAGAAACCATATGGCAAGCACGCTGACCGAGGCCATCGGCGCCGAGCGCAGTTCCTCATCCGCTGCTGCGACGGGGCGCGATACGAGGCTTGACGTGCTGCGTGGCCTGGCCCTGATCATGATTTTCATCAATCATGTTCCCGGACAAATCTTCGAATATGTGACGACGAAGAATTTCGGTTTTTCCGATGCCGCCGAGGCTTTCGTCCTGATCTCCGGCATCGCCGTCGGCCTCGCCTACGGTTCCCGCTTCAAGCCGGGCGGCCGCATCAAGACGGCGATCAAGGCAGCGCGGCGCGCCTTCACGCTCTACCTTGCGCATATGATCACCACCTTCATGACGCTGGCGCTCTTCATCTGTGGTGCGTGGCTGTTCCACCGGCCGGGGCTGCTGGTCGAGATCAATATCCTGGCGGTTCTGATGAACCTGAAGGAAGGCATTCCGGCGCTGCTGCTGCTCGGTCACCAGATCGGCTACAACAATATCCTGCCGATGTATGGCGCATTGTTGCTGATGGTGCCGATCATCCTGCTCCTCAACGAGCGAAGCCCTCTTCTGGCGCTCGCCGTTTCCGGCACGGTCTGGCTGCTGGCCGGCATTTACGAGGTGGCGCCGCACAATTTGCTGATAGAGGGCTACTGGTTCCTCAATCCGCTCTCCTGGCAGTTCCTGTTTTCGATTGGAATTGTTTCGATCCTGCATATCAAGCGCGGCGGCACGATCCCGCGGCATCCGTTGTTGCTCGCGGCTGCCGCCTTCTATGTCCTGCTATCCTTCGTCTGGGTCACCGGCCATCTGTGGATTTTCGGCAATTCGCTGGCGGCGCTCGGCCTGCCCACCGTCATCACTGGTTTCGACAAGACTTTCCTGTCGCTGCCGCGGCTGCTGCATGTGCTGGCGCTGACTTATCTCATCATCAGCATCCCGGCGTTCTCGCGCATCCTGCGGCGCCCCGCCGAACACCCGCTGACGATCCTCGGCCGTCATTCGCTCAACATCTTCGTCGCCGGCACGATTCTCGCCATGATCGGCCAGGTCGTGCTTTATATCACCAACAAGGATCCGCTGGTTGGCCCGTTCTTCGTGATCGTGGGCATCGCGACGCAATTCGCCTATGCCTACTATCTCGAGCACAAGCGCCAGCTGGGCAAGATCAAGCACAAGCTCGTGACGGAGATTGCCGCCGTCCCTGTGACTGTGCGAGTCGGCGGAGCGGCGAATACCTATCGCCGGACCAATCGGAAATAGGAATCCCCCGATCTGATTGAAGAGCGGCGGGCTTAGCGGGGGCGCCCGAAATCGGCGTCGAAAGCACTACGCCATTGCAGCGCCTTTCGCGCGTCTGAAAAGACGCGCTGCGCTGTAATGCAGCCGGCTCAACTTTTATGAACGAGAATATTCACCAGCCGGTCGAAAGGATCGCGCACGTAGAAGCGCCTGACGCCCCAGGGCTCGTCGGCCGGCCCGTATTCGATCGGAACGCCGGCAGCAGACATCGCCTCGAAAGCAGCATCGAGATCATCCACCTCGATGGAGAGATCGGGCACCGGAGTCCCGGAGCCGCCTTGGCTGGCGACACTGAGCTGAACCTTCATGGAAGTATTCGCGCCGAACGTGACGATCCAGCCGAGATCCATCATCAGATCAAGCCCGAGAAGATCCTGATAGAAACGTTTGGCGGCCATGATGTCGGGCGCCTGGATATTGGCGACGATGCGCAGGACTTTCATACCGCTCTCCTGAGTATCGGCTAGCGACAACAGCTTAGAGCCTTTCCGGGTTGGATTGAAGCATTGGGTTGGCTCGAACGGACTCGGATGGTCGACCGGCCGGCGCGCATCGTAGCCAAGCTCTAAGGCCAGCCGGCCGGTCGATCAACCGGCCCGTTTCAGCCAACAGAATGCTAACAAGCTAGCCCGAAAAGGCTCAAGAGGGAATCGGCGACGTGATCGATCAGTCCGGTCACCAGACATGTCGTGCCTTGTGACGACCTCCTCTGCACCGCTGAGACTTCCGTCTCGATCTCGCCTGGCAGAGAGGTGGCCGCCGGGACAAAGGAGGGCCACGCGGCTTTCTGCTATCCCAGAAAGTTCCCCCGGAAAAACAAAAGGCCGGAAGAGCGCCTGCCCTTCCGGTTTTATCCTGTAACCCGAAGCGCTCAGGCGGCTTCGGTGGTGTGGGCCTTGCGGACTTCTTCGTCCGTCAGGATGCCGCTGGCGCGCAGCAGCGCGGCGAAGCGGCCGTTGCTGTGGCTGAGCTCATCGAAGCCACCCTGCTCGACGACGCGTCCATCATCAAGGAAGAGCACCATATCGGCTTCGCGGACCGTCGAGAGGCGGTGGGCGATAATGAAGGTGGTGCGGTTCTGCCGCAGATTGTCGATCGCTGCCTTGACGCGGGCTTCGGTCTCGACGTCGAGCGCCGAAGTTGCCTCATCGAGCACCAGGATCGGCGCGTCTTTGAGGATGGCGCGGGCAATCGCGATGCGCTGACGTTCACCACCGGACAGCTTGTTGCCGCGTTCGCCGACATGAGTATCGTAACGATCCTCACGGGTCTCGATGAAGTCGGCGGCGGCGGCGGCTTCGGCCGCACGGCGCATGTCCTCCTCGCTCGCACCTTCGCGGCCGAGGCGGATATTGTCGCTGATCGAACGATTCAGCAGGCCCGCATCCTGGAAGACGGTAGCGATATGGCGACGCAGTGACTTCCGGGTCACTTTGGTGATATCGGTGCCGTCAACGAGGATCTGGCCGCCCTGCGGGTCGTAAACGCGCTGCAGCAGGTTGACCAGCGTCGTCTTGCCGGCGCCGGTCGGGCCGACGATGGCGACCGTCTGGCCTGCCTTCACCGAGAAGGAGACATTGTGCAGGCCCTGCGAGCTGTTGCCGAAGCCGAAGGAGACGTCGCGGAATTCGACCGCACCCTTGACGTTCTTGATCTCGCTGTTGCCGGCCGGCTCTTCACGGTCGCGCACCGAGTCTTCGAGCGTGTAGAAGTCCTCGAGCTTGGAGCGGGCCTCGAAGATCTGCGTCGCGAATTGGCGCATCAGGTCGAGACGGGCGATCAGCAGGTTGGCAAAGCCGATGAAGGCAATGACGTCACCGATGCGCAGCTCGCCGGACTGGACAAGCATCGTGCCGATGATCAGAACCACCATCATCGCGATGGTCGAGGCCATGCGGTTCAGCGCGCTGGCGAGCGCCCACCAGTCGAGCACCGGATACTGCGCTTCGAGCAGCCGGTTGGCGAAGGATTTCAACGCCTTGGTTTCCGCTTCGATACGGTTGTAGCTATGCAGAACGGAGACGTTGCTGATCGAATCGCTGACATGCGAGAAGACGGTATGGTAGTGGTTTTCGACCGAAGCCTGGCCATCCTTGGTACGGCTCATGACCACGCGGCCGATCAGCCAATAGGCGATGCCAAGCACGATCAGCACGGCGGAGAGGCGCAAGTCCATCGACATTGCTGTCGGCACCAGCAGGGACAGCGCAATGGCCGTCGACAGGTGGTTGCGCATGAACTCAAGCCAGAGGCCGAACAGCGTTTCACAGGCACGCAGCAGCGTATGCAGCGCGTTGGAGGTGCCGCGCTGATGGTGCCAGGCAAGCGGCATGGAAATGATGCGGCCGAAGGCTTCCGTCAGCAGCGTTGCCCGCCGGCCATGAGCAAGCCGGTCGGCCTCGCGGGATACCAGAACGAAGGCGACAGTATTGAACACGGCGAAACCAGCCCACATGAAGAGGATGGGTTTGACTTCGCCCTTGCCCGATATCGCATCGATGATGCGACCGAACAGGATCGGTTCCGCAATGGTGATGGTCGCCAGAACAATGTTGGCGATAACGACCAGGGATACGCGGAGCTTGTAAGCGCCAAGATAGCGCAGAGCTCTTGCATAGACCTTGAATAGCGACACGTCTAACCTCTTGTGCATCTGCGAAAACGGGAATGATGGGATGCTACAAAAGGCTACCTGAACCGGCGATTAACGGAGTATTCGGAATTCAGCCCGCCAAGTGGTTAACTTGATTGCACGATCAGAGCTGCGACGAATTTGAAGCCGCCTCAATAGGATAGAACAGAGGGGCGCTCTCGGGCTCCTTAGATTTTTCGGCGCAGGGTCTGGCGCCCGAATTCCGCCATGATTATATCTGGCGACAATTTGCGCTTGCATTTTAATCAATGTTTAGCGCAGCATTAAATTAGAGACTGCATTTTTTGAAGAAGACCGTTACGCGACCAATCTGAACAGCCGCCAACGGCCTCGATGCGGGCATCAGGTGCGGGCAAAGGGCGCTATTTGTGAATATTAATTCTTTAATTCAATTGCTTGTCATTCTGGAAGAGTGCCCAAATCCGGACGCCGTCGTCACCGAACTCGAGCAGGTCCTCCACGGTTCCGGTTTCCAGTATTACGGTCTGCTGCGACATTTGCAGCAAAACCCGGCGCAACAGAAGATCGAACTGCGCGCTGCGCCGCTTGCCGGCCGCTGGCCGGAACAATGGCTACAGATATATGCCGCAAAAAAATATGTCCGGATCGATCCGATGGTGCGTTATCTCGCGCATGCGCAACGGCCTTTCCGCTGGCGGGAGAGCATGGCAGCCTTCGACGGTGACGCGCATCAGCGCCGCATGGAGCAGATGATGGTTGATGCCTTCGGCCACGGATTGGAGGACGGCTATCTCTTTCCGATTCATGGGCGCAACGGCATTCTCGGCAGTCTCAGCCTCGGCGGCAAGCCGATCGACTTGTCGCCGGTGGAAATCGCGCTGCTCGAGGCCGTGGCGCGCAAGACCTTCTGGCGATTGCTTGACCTGAAAGGCGAGGCTGAGGCGCTGGAAACGATGCTGCCGACTGAGACGCCGCTGACGCGGCGCGAGATGGAAATCCTCCACTATCTTGCCGAAGGCATGACGTCGATGGAGATCAGCAAAATGCTGAAGATCTCAAACCATACCGTCGACTGGTACATGAACGGTCTGCAGGCCAAGCTGAAGGCAAAGAACAGGCAGCAGGCGGTGGCGCTCGCCTTCCGCCACGGTCTGATAAGCTAGGCTTTTTCTATCCATCTCGCTGAAATCGCCGCATCATGTCGGCCGACAGCCACTGGCATGGCGAGAAAGTGCATTTCGCAGTCGCAAGAGAAATTGAACTTCCCGTGACAAGAAGTTAAGAATTTTCTTCGCGGGTGCAGCATGCCCGTGTCTGAACGACGGAGGAGACCGTTTTGCCCATATCCAAGATACTCGTTGCCAACCGCTCCGAAATAGCCATTCGCGTGTTCCGCGCGGCCAACGAGCTTGGAATAAAAACGGTGGCGATCTGGGCGGAGGAGGACAAGCTGGCGCTGCACCGCTTCAAGGCGGACGAAAGCTATCAGGTCGGCCGCGGTCCGCATCTTGCCCGCGATCTCGGGCCGATCGAAAGTTATCTGTCGATCGACGAGGTGATCCGTGTCGCCAAGCTTTCCGGTGCCGACGCCATCCATCCGGGCTACGGACTCCTGTCGGAGAGCCCGGAATTCGTCGATGCCTGCAACAAGGCCGGCATCATCTTCATCGGTCCGAAAGCCGATACGATGCGCCAGCTCGGCAACAAGGTCGCTGCGCGCAACTTGGCGATCTCGGTCGGCGTCCCGGTCGTGCCGGCGACCGAACCGCTGCCGGACGATATGAAGGAAGTCGCCAGGATGGCGGCCGAAATCGGCTATCCTGTCATGCTGAAGGCCTCCTGGGGCGGCGGCGGTCGCGGCATGCGCGTCATCCGTTCCGAGGCCGATCTCGCCAAGGAAGTGACCGAAGCCAAGCGCGAGGCGATGGCCGCCTTCGGCAAGGATGAGGTCTATCTCGAAAAGCTCGTCGAGCGCGCCCGCCACGTCGAAAGCCAGATCCTCGGCGACACCCACGGCAATGTCGTGCATCTCTTTGAGCGCGACTGTTCCGTTCAGCGCCGCAATCAGAAGGTCGTCGAGCGGGCGCCCGCACCCTATCTCACCGAAGCGCAGCGCCAGGAGCTTGCCGCCTATTCGCTGAAGATCGCGCAGGCGACCAATTATATCGGCGCCGGCACCGTCGAATATCTCATGGATGCCGATACCGGCAAATTCTACTTCATCGAAGTCAATCCGCGCATCCAGGTCGAGCACACGGTGACTGAGGTCGTCACCGGCATCGATATCGTCAAGGCGCAGATCCATATTCTTGACGGCTTTGCCATCGGCACGCCGGAATCGGGTGTGCCGAAGCAGGAAAACATCCGCCTCAACGGTCACGCCCTGCAGTGCCGCGTGACGACGGAAGATCCGGAGCACAACTTCATTCCGGATTACGGCCGCATCACCGCCTATCGTTCGGCCTCCGGCTTCGGTATCCGCCTTGACGGCGGCACCTCCTATTCCGGCGCCATCATCACCCGCTATTACGATCCGCTGCTCGTCAAGGTCACGGCCTGGGCGCCGAACCCGCTGGAAGCCATTTCCCGCATGGACCGGGCGCTGCGCGAATTCCGTATCCGCGGGGTCGCCACCAACCTGACCTTCCTCGAAGCGATCATCGGCCACCCAAAATTCCGCGACAACAGCTACACCACCCGCTTTATCGACACGACGCCGGAGCTCTTCCAGCAGGTCAAGCGCCAGGACCGGGCAACGAAGCTGCTGACCTATCTCGCCGACGTCACCGTCAACGGCCATCCCGAGGCCAAGGACAGGCCGAAGCCGCTGGAAAATGCTGCCAGGCCGGTGGTGCCCTATGCCAATGGCAATGGGGTGAAGGACGGCACCAAGCAACTGCTCGACACGCTCGGCCCGCAGAAATTCGGCGAATGGATGCGCAACGAGAAGCGGGTGCTTCTGACCGACACGACGATGCGCGACGGTCACCAGTCGCTGCTCGCCACCCGCATGCGCACCTATGACATCGCCAGGATCGCCGGCACCTATGCGCATGCGCTGCCGAACCTCTTGTCGCTCGAATGCTGGGGCGGCGCCACCTTCGACGTCTCGATGCGCTTCCTCACCGAAGATCCGTGGGAGCGGCTGGCGCTGATCCGCGAGGGGGCGCCGAACCTGCTCCTGCAGATGCTGCTGCGCGGCGCCAATGGTGTGGGCTACACCAACTATCCCGACAATGTCGTCAAATACTTCGTCCGCCAGGCGGCCAAGGGCGGCATCGATCTCTTCCGCGTCTTCGACTGCCTGAACTGGGTCGAGAACATGCGCGTGTCGATGGATGCCATTGCCGAGGAGAACAAGCTCTGCGAGGCGGCGATCTGCTATACCGGCGACATCCTCAATTCCGCCCGCCCGAAATACGACCTGAAATATTACACCAACCTTGCCGTCGAGCTTGAGAAGGCCGGCGCCCATATCATTGCGGTCAAGGATATGGCGGGCCTTCTGAAGCCGGCTGCTGCCAAGGTTCTGTTCAAGGCGCTGCGTGAAGCGACCGGCCTGCCGATCCATTTCCACACGCATGACACCTCGGGCATTGCGGCGGCAACGGTTCTTGCCGCCGTCGAAGCCGGTGTCGATGCCGTCGACGCGGCAATGGATGCGCTGTCCGGCAATACCTCGCAGCCCTGTCTCGGCTCGATCGTCGAGGCGCTCTCCGGCTCCGAGCGCGATCCCGGCCTCGATCCGGAATGGATCCGCCGCATCTCCTTCTATTGGGAAGCGGTGCGCAACCAGTATGCCGCCTTCGAAAGCGATCTCAAAGGGCCGGCATCGGAGGTCTATCTGCATGAAATGCCGGGCGGTCAGTTCACCAACCTCAAGGAACAGGCCCGCTCGCTGGGGTTGGAAACCCGCTGGCACCAGGTGGCGCAGGCCTATGCCGACGCCAACCAGATGTTCGGCGATATCGTCAAGGTGACGCCCTCCTCCAAGGTCGTTGGCGACATGGCGCTGATGATGGTCAGCCAGGACCTGACGGTCGCCGACGTCGTCAGCCCCGAGCGCGAAGTCTCCTTCCCGGAATCGGTGGTCTCGATGCTGAAGGGCGATCTCGGCCAGCCGCCGTCGGGATGGCCGGCAGCGCTGCAGAAGAAGGCGCTGAAGGGCGAAAAACCCTATACGGTGCGTCCCGGCTCACTGCTCAAGGAAGCCGATCTCGATGCCGAGCGCAAGGTCATTGAGAGAAAGCTGGAGCGCGAGGTCAGCGACTTCGAATTCGCTTCTTATCTGATGTATCCGAAGGTCTTCACCGACTTTGCGCTCGCCTCCGATACCTATGGCCCCGTCTCGGTGCTGCCGACGCCCGCCTATTTCTACGGGCTGGCTGACGGCGAGGAGCTGTTTGCCGATATCGAGAAGGGCAAGACGCTCGTCATCGTCAACCAGGCGATGAGCGCCACCGACAGCCAGGGCATGGTCACCGTCTTCTTTGAGCTCAACGGCCAGCCGCGCCGCATCAAGGTGCCCGACCGGGCCCATGGGGCGACCGGGGCGGCCGTGCGCCGCAAGGCCGAGATCGGCAACGCCGTCCATGTCGGCGCGCCGATGCCCGGCGTCATCAGCCGCGTCTTCGCCTCGCCGGGCCAAGCCGTCAGTGCCGGTGACGTGCTCGTCTCCATCGAGGCGATGAAGATGGAAACCGCGATCCATGCGGAAAAGGACGGCACCATTGCCGAAGTGCTGGTCAAGGCCGGCGACCAGATCGATGCGAAGGACCTACTGGTGGTTTACGGCGGATGAGCGAACGGCACGAAAGGTTTCGTCCGCCCGTCCTTGCCAGGTCGGGCTGATCACCCGATTGTGTAGAGCCAGGCTGTTAAAAGGCCGGCTTTTTCGAAAAGCGAATGGCCTCCTCGCCTTGCCCGGCGGGGAGGCTTTTTCGTAGACTTGCCTGCCTGCCCCCTCCCAAGATCAATCAGGAAACGATTTCATGAGCAAATTGAAGATCGCCGTCATTATCGGCAGCACTCGTATTGGCCGTTTTGCCGAACATCCGGCAAAATGGATTGCCGGGCTCGTCGGCCAACGCTCCGATCTGGAAGTCGAGGTTCTCGATCTTCTCGACTATCCCATGCATTTCTTTGGCGAAGAGCGCGCCACCACGGCGGAAAGCGACACCGCCGAGCGCTGGAAGAAGAAGCTGCGCGAATTTGACGGCTACATATTCACCGTCGCCGAGTACAATCATGCGCCAACGGCGGTTCTGAAGAACGCTATCGATCTCGGCGAGTTCATCCAGAAGCCGGTCGCCTTCGTCGGTTACGGCGGCGTCGGCGGTGCGCGCGCCGTCGAGCATCTGAGGCTGATCTTCGTGGAAATGGGCGCCGCCTCGGTGAAAACGGGCGTGCACATCGCTTTCAGCGAATATCTGAGCGTGCTCAAGGAAGGCAAGAGCCTTGGCGATTACCCGCACCTCAACGAGGCGGCCAAGAACCAGCTCGATCAGCTCAGCTGGTGGGGCAACGCGTTGAAGGCAGCGCGTTCTGTCGTCACCTCAGCCTGAGGGCAGTTCGCCGAGAAGCAAAGCGTCTCACGTGAATCACGATCCACGTGAGACGTTTCAGATATCGTAAGTATGGGCGGCGTTGATCGTTGAGATGAAGCGCTTGGTGCGTTCGCGCTTGGGCGCGCTGAAAATGGCTTTCGCGCTGCCCGTTTCCACCACGCTTCCAGCCTCCAGGAAGACCACGTCATTGGCGATTTTCGAGGCGAGCCGGAGATCATGGGTGGCCATGACCATCGTCGTGCCTTCGCGGGCAAGCTGACCCAGCACATCGACCACTTCCGCCGAAAGTTCCGGATCGAGCGCCGAGGTCGGCTCGTCGCAGAGAAGCACCCGCGGCGACGGCGCGAGTGCTCGGGCGATTGCCACGCGTTGCTGCTGACCACCCGATAAGGTCGAAGGCCAGGCATCGGTCTTGTGCGCCATGCCGACCTTGGTCAACAGTTCCATGGCGTGTTCGCGCGCTTTCTCTTTCGGCCACTTCAGCACCGTGACCAGACCTTCCATAACGTTTTCGATCGCGGTCTGATGCGGAAAGAGCTGGAAATTCTGGAAGACCATGCCGGTCTGACGGCGGATTTTCTGGATCGCCTGCCAGCCCAAGCGTTTGTCGGGCGCGAAGGAAAGCTCTTCCTCGCCGAGGCGGATCGCGCCCGATGTCGGGATCTCGAGCAGGTTGATGCAGCGCAGTAACGTGCTCTTGCCACCACCGGACGGCCCGACGAGCGCGGTGACGCTGCCCTCGGGAATGCGAATGCTGATATCCTTCAATATGACGGCGTCGCCGAAGCGCTTCTCGAGGTTGGAAAGCTCGATCATGCGTTTGCCTCCAGCATGCCGCCATAACGCGCGAAACGACGTTCCAGCCGCACCTGCAGCTGCGAGAGGACGGAGCTGAGGACCAGATAGATCAGCGCCGCCTCGATATAAAGGATCAGCGGCTCGTAGGTGGTGGCGACGATGCGTTGTGCCGCCTGGAAGAGCTCCGGCACGGTGATGGCGGCGGCAAGCGAGGTATCCTTGACCAGCGAGATAAAGGTGTTCGACAGAGGCGGCACGGCGACGCGGCCTGCCTGCGGCAGGATCGTCCGGCTCATCGCCTGACGCCAGCTCATGCCGATCGAATAGGCCGCTTCCCACTGGCCCTTCGGCACGGAGGAGATGACCGCGCGGATGATCTCTGAGCTGTAGGCGCCGATATTCAGGGTGAAGCCGATCAGCGCGGCAGGAAAGGCGTCGAGCAGAATGCCGATGCTCGGCAGGCCGTAAAAGATCACGAAGAGCTGGACGAGCAGTGGCGTGCCGCGAATAACCCAGACATAAAACCGGGCAATCGCCGCGACGGGCGCCGGACCGAAAAGACGGGCGATCGCCGTGATCAGGCCGAGGATCAGACCGAAGGTGAAGGAGAGCAGCGTCAGCGGAATGGTGAAGATCAATCCCGCCCAGAGGAGCGAGGGAAGCGATTCCGCCATCAGTTGGAGCCAGTGCGCCAAGGGGTGTTCTTTCCAGTCGGTGGGTCGTGGTGTTTCGGAATACCCCTCCCCAACCCCTCCCCACAAGGGGGAGGGACTTAATCTAGCTCTCGCCCCTCACGAAATAGCGACCGAACTGCAAGTCGAGACGTTTATTTTGAGATGAGGCGGCGCCTCGCTAAAGCCCCTCCCCCTTGTGGGGGGGGGGTGGGGAGGGGACTTCTTTTCAAATGGAGCTTACTTGGAAACGTCCTGGCCGAAATATTTGTCGGCGATCTTCTTGTAAGTGCCGTCCGCCTTGATGTCGGCAAGCGCCTTGTTGATTTCCGCGAGAAGCTCAGGCTCGTTCTTACGGATGATGATGCCGGAATAATCGGCGTTCTCCTGCTCGGCGGCGATCTTTACCGGCGCATCCGGCTTGTGCTTCTTGAAATCGAGGAAGGACAGGCTGTCGTTGATCGTCGCGTCGGCGCGCTTGGTCAGCACAAGCTGGATCGACTGGTCGAAACCATCGGTGCCGACGAGCTCGGCGCCGGATTCCGTTGCGATCTTGCCGAAGTTGCTGGTTAGCGACTGGGCTGATTTCTTGCCTTTCAGGTCGGCAAAGGTCTTGATGCTGTCGTCGCCCTCGCGAACGATCAGCACGGCCTTGGAAGCGATATAGGGTTCGGAGAAGTCGTATTTCTGCTTGCGGGCTTCGGTGATACCGACCTGGTTGATGACGGTGTCGTAGCGCTTGGCGTCGAGGCCGGCGATCAGGCCGTCCCACTTGCCTTCGACGAATTCTGCCTTGACGCCGAGCTTGGCGGCGATGGCTTCGCCGATCTCGACATCGAAGCCGACGAGCTTGCCGCTTTCGTCATGATAGGTGAAGGGCGCATAGGTGCCCTCGGTGCCGATCTTGAAGACGCCGGCCGATTTGATGGCGGCAAGGTTTTCGCCGGCATGAGCGGGCAGGAGGGCAGCAGCCTGAATAAGGGCAGCGGCGGCGACGGTTTTCAACCAGTTCATTGTTTTATCCATCCTTGGGAGGTTGTTAGCGGATGCGCCATAGTTCGCAGAAAACTAGGGCGCCGGAAGCGAAGAAAACTGCGAATAAAAGCAGCAAGTGCAAATATTTTTCCCAAGCGGTTGCCTGGGCCTCGAATTGCACGAACCAGCCCTCGTTTACCGTTTATTTCAACCGGTCGGAAAACGTGTGACCGTGCATGTTGCATGCACAGTCATAAACGTTTATGCACGTTTCATATCATTCAACTTTCGATCCGGTAAAAACATGCAGGATTTTCTGTTGCGAGAGCGCCAAGGTGTGATTTCCGAAAGGCTGCGGCTGAACGGCCGGGTGCTGGCGGCGGAACTTGCGCTCGAATTCGGCGTCTCCGAGGATACGGTGCGGCGCGACTTGCGCGAGATGGCGGCGGCAGGCCTCTGCGAGCGGGTCTATGGCGGCGCCTTGCCGGTGTCGCCGGCGCATGGAAGCCTGACGCAGCGCGTGGGATTTGCTGCCGACCGCAAGCAGGCCTTGGCGCGGGCTGCGGCAAAGCAGATCGCTGCCGGTTCCTGCGTGTTTTTCGATGCCGGAAGCACCAATCTGGCGATTGCCAATGCCCTGCCTGCCGAACTCGAACTGACGGCTGCGACGAATGCGCCGGTGATCGCCGCAGCGCTCATCGACAAGCCAGCCGTCAATGTCATCCTGATCGGCGGCATGGTGGACCGGCAGACGGGCGGCGCGCTCGGCGCCAAGGCCTTGCGGGATATGGAACAGATTTCGCCCGATCTCTGCATTCTTGGCGCCTGCGGCATCGATCTCGAGGCCGGCATCACGACCTTCGGTTTCGAGGATGCTGAGTTCAAGCGGTTTGCGGCATCGAGAAGCAAAAGGATTATGGCGGCGGTGACCTCGGAGAAATTCGGTACGGCTGCACCCCACAGCATCCTTCCGGTTGCGCATTGCGAGTGCCTGGTCGTCGAGCACGATGCCGATCCCGCCATTCTTGCGGGTTATCGCGAGCGCGGCTGCCGGACCGTTATCGCCGAAAAAACGAACTGAGCCGCCGTCGCGGAGTTTAGAAAACGGGTGCTCTCAAGCCCGATAGCGAGGAAAGACCGAAAATGGACAGTCATGTGAATGCGCCGTCGGGGGTCCGCAGCGGCTTCATTACCAGAAGCAGGGCGGCGGTTTCCCTGCTCTTTCTCATGAACGGCTTTGTCGTCGGCTGCTGGGCGCCGAAGATCCCGGATTTTGCCGAGCGTCTCGGGCTGAGCAAGTTCGAGCTCGGGCTGATGATCATCGTCTTCGGCGTCGGCTCGCTGGTCATGATGCCGATCGCCGGCGCGCAGATCGCCAGGCATGGCTCGCGCGTCGTTGTTCGGGCAACCGCCGTCTGCGTGCTGCCGCTGCTCCTGGCTCTGACGCTCGCGCCGAATGTGATTACCGCGGCAATCTCGCTCTTCCTGTTCGGCGGCTTCATCGGCGCCATGGATGTGGCGATGAACGCCAATGCCGTGTCCGTCGAAAAATCCATGCGCCGCGCCATCATGTCGTCCTGTCATGCTTTCTGGAGCCTCGGCGGCTTGATCGGCTCGGGCCTCGGCGGCATCGTGATTGCTAAACTCGGCGTTCTCGGCCATGCGCAGCTCGCGACCGTACTGGCGGCGATCTTCCTCGCTCTGGCATGGCCGATGATCCTTGCGGATCCGCCCCATCCCGATGCCAAAAAGGAGAAGACGAGGCTGCCGATGGTGCCGCTGCCGTGGCTGCTCGGCTTGATGGCGCTGTTCTCGATGGTGCCGGAAGGCGCGGTTCTGGATTGGGGCGCGCTCTATCTGCGGCAGGACATGGGTGCGTCGGTGGCGCTTTCAGGTCTCGGGTTTGCGGCCTTTTCGGCGACGATGGCGACCATGCGCTTTGCCGGCGATCTGGTGCGCGATCGCCTCGGGGGCGTCAAAACGCTACGCATCTGCACGCTCTTTGCCATCGTCGGCATGTTGCTGGCGAGCCTTGCACCGGACGCCGAGATCGCCATTCTGGGCTTTGCCCTTTGCGGCATCGGCATATCAAACATGGTGCCGATCGCTTTCTCGGCCGCAGGCAATATTCCCGGCCTCAAACCCGGCATCGGCATCTCGGTCGTCACGACGATGGGCTATTCCGGCATGCTGGTCGCACCGTCGGTGATCGGCTTCGTTGCCGAACACATCGGCTTTGCCGTCGTCTTCATGGCGCTGCCGGTGCTGCTGCTGTTCGTTCTCATATTTTCCAAGCTGGCCCATTATGCCGATGGGGTCTCCGGAGGCGGCCACTGAGCCGCCTCGGAACAAAAGTGATATGGGAGGCGGTTGACAAGCAGCCGGGCTTGATCCACCTGAAAGGCACTGTTTTTAGGGGTGCAAGAACTCTGCATGTTGTCAGCCGCCGATTTTGATCCGAAACCGCGCCGCGCTTCCGTCGCCGTCGATGTCGGCGGCGTCATCGTTGGCGGCGGCGCGCCGATCGTCGTGCAATCGATGACGAATACCGACACGGCCGATATCGATTCGACCGTCGCGCAGGTCGCGGCCCTGCACCGGGCCGGCTCGGAATTGGTGCGCATCACCGTCGACCGCGACGAGAGTGCCGCCGCCGTGCCGAAGATCCGCGAGCGGCTGCTGCGGCTCGGCATGGACGTGCCGCTGATCGGCGACTTCCACTATATCGGCCACAAGCTGCTTGCCGATCATCCTGCCTGTGCCGAGGCGCTGGCGAAATACCGCATCAATCCCGGCAATGTCGGCTTCAAGGACAAGAAGGACAAGCAGTTCGCCGAGATCATCGAGATGGCGATCCGCTACGACAAGCCGGTGCGCATCGGCGTCAACTGGGGCTCGCTCGATCAGGATCTCTTGACGGCGCTGATGGATCAGAATGCCGAGGCCGGCTCGCCGCTGTCAGCCAGGCAGGTGACGCGGGAGGCGATCGTGCAGTCGGCGCTGCTTTCGGCCGCCCTTGCCGAGGAAATCGGCTTGCCGCGCAACCGCATCATCGTGTCGGCCAAGGTCAGCCAGGTGCAGGACCTGATCGCCGTCAATTCCATGCTCGCCGAACGTTCGACCCATGCGCTGCATCTCGGCCTCACCGAAGCCGGCATGGGCAGCAAGGGCATCGTCGCTTCGTCGGCTGCCATGGGCTTCGTGCTGCAGCACGGCATCGGCGATACGATCCGCGTCTCACTGACGCCCGAGCCGAACGGCGACCGCACGCGCGAAGTCCAGGTGGCGCAGGAAATCCTGCAGGTTATGGGCTTCCGGCAGTTCGTGCCGGTCGTGGCCGCCTGTCCCGGCTGCGGACGCACGACCTCGACGGTGTTCCAGGAACTGGCGCAGAACATTCAGAACGACATTCGCAAGAACATGCCGGTCTGGCGTGAGAAATATCCAGGCGTCGAGGCGCTGAACGTCGCCGTCATGGGCTGCATCGTCAACGGGCCGGGCGAAAGCAAACATGCCGATATCGGCATTTCGCTTCCCGGCACCGGTGAGACGCCGGCCGCTCCCGTTTTCGTCGACGGCAAGAAAGCGCTGACGCTGCGCGGCCCCAACATCGCCGCCGATTTCGAGGCGCTTGTCATCGATTATATCGAGAAGCGCTTCGGCCAGCGGACGGCGGCGGAATGAAGGCCCGCGCGTTCGAATGAGCCGGTATTGGTCTGATATCGTCAGCAAGCTTCGGCCCTATATCGCGGGCGAGCAGCCGCGCATTCCCGGCCTGGTCAAGCTCAACACCAATGAGAATCCCTACGGGCCGTCCCCAAAGGCGATCGAGGCGATCAGGCAAGCCACGGACGATCGTCTGCGGCTCTATCCCGATCCCGCCGCCACCGAGTTGCGCGAGGCAATCGCCGCCCGTTTCGGGCTGACGGCCGAACAAGTGTTCGTCGGCAACGGCTCCGATGAGGTTCTCGCCCATACGTTCCAGGCGCTGCTGAACCACGATCTGCCGCTTCTCTATCCCGATGTGACCTACAGCTTCTATCCCACCTATAGCCTGCTATATGGCATCGAGACGATCGAGATACCTCTCGACCATCAGTTCCGGATCCGGCTGTCGGATTACGACAGACCGTGCGGCGCGATCATCGTCCCCAATCCGAATGCACCGACGGGTATCGGCCTGCCGCTGGCCGGGATCGAGGCGCTTCTTGCCGCCCATTCCGATGTGGTCGTCGTGATCGACGAGGCCTATGTCGATTTCGGCGGGCAAAGCGCCGTGCCGCTCATTTCTCGCTATCCCAACCTGCTGGTCATCCAAACCTTGTCGAAATCTCGTTCATTCGCAGGTCTGCGCGTCGGTTTCGCCCTGGGGCACCGGGATCTGATCGAGGCGCTGGTGCGGGTCAAGGACAGCTTCAATTCCTATCCGCTCGATCGCCTGGCACAGGTCGGCGCGACGGCGGCGATCAAAGACGAGGCGTGGTTCGAGACATGCCGGCGGAAAATCATCGCCAGCCGGGAAAACCTTGTCCGGCAGTTGGAAGCGTTGAGTTTCCAAGTGCTGCCGTCTCAGGCGAATTTCATCTTCGCGAGGCACGAGAGCCGATCGGGCGCCGCACTTCTGGCCGAGCTGCGGGAGCGTGGCGTGCTCGTCCGGCGCTTCGACGAGCCGCGCATTTCGGAGTTCCTGCGCATCAGCATCGGCACGGATGAGGAATGCGCCCGCCTGATTTCCGCTCTCAAGGAAATACTGGTGGCCTGACCTTCGATTCAGCTCTTGCGGTCGGCGATGAAACGCGCTGCGGCGGTGAGAATAGAGGCGCGAGCACCATAGGGAGCAAGCAGATCTTCGGCATCGCGCACATGCCGATGAAGCTCGGCCTCGGCCCATTCCATGCCGTGGAACGCCACGAGCGTACCCTTGCCACGGCCTGCGTCCTTGCCCGTCGCCTTGCCCATGGTCTCAGCATCCGAGGTCAGGTCGAGAATATCGTCGGCCAGCTGGAAGGCGAGGCCGATCTTTTCGCCGAAGGCGCGCAGGCGGCGGCGATCTTCGGGCGGGCTTGCCGCGATAATGGCGCCAGCCTCGCAGGCGAAGCGGATCAGCGCGCCTGTTTTCATCGCCTGCAGACGGATGATGCCGGCTTCGTCGGGAGCCTGCTTTTCCGCGGCAAGATCGAGCGCCTGGCCACCGGCCATGCCGCCAAGACCAGCTGCCCGGGCGAGGGCCAGCACCAGCGCCGCTTTGCTCGTGTCGGAAAGGGCCGTTTCCGGCGCGGCAACGATGTCGAAAGCATAGGTCAGCAGGCTGTCACCGGCGAGAATTGCGGTGGCTTCGTCGAACTTGATGTGCACTGTCGGTTTGCCGCGGCGCAGGTCGTCATCGTCCATCGCCGGCAAGTCGTCATGCACGAGGGAATAGCAGTGAACGCATTCGAGTGCGGCGCCGACCCGAAGGGCCGCCTGCACATCGCCGCCGAGAAGGGCCGCACTTTCGGCAACAAGGAATGGGCGCAATCGCTTGCCGCCATTCAGCACGGCATAATGCATGGCGCTGCGCAGGGTGTCGGGTCTGACGATTTCATCGAAAAGAGGGCTCGGTGAAAGCAATGTATCGAGCAGCGCCTCGATTTCTCGGGCGTTGTTGCTAAGCCTCGTCTCGAAAGTGTCCCGGTTCGCGTCCATGGGCGCTGTTTGGCATGGGGCATCGGGGCTTGCAACGGAATTGTCGATGACTGCCGCAAGATTCCGCATGTGCTCTGGCATAAGCGGCTCACAGGCGTTATGAGAACGAAAGGGAGCGAAATGGGCTGGGGACATTGGATATAGCGACGGAGAGAGAGGATATCGCCGACATGCCGGACCATCGGCGATGGTTCGAAGATCGGCCTGTGCTGAAACGTATCGGTCTTGGCTTGCTGGCCGTGCTGATCCTTCCTTACGCGCTGATCTTCCTCTACCTGCTGCCCTTCATCCATCCCGTCTCGACGCTGATGCTGCGCGATCTGGTGCTGCTGCGCGGCTATGACCGCCGATGGGTGTCGCTTGACGAGATCTCTCCGGTCCTGGTGCAATCGGTGATGATGTCCGAAGACGGACAATATTGTTTCCATGGCGGCGTCGACTGGGCGGAGATGCGCATGCTGGTCGAGGACACGCTGAAAGGTCAGGCGACACGCGGCGGCAGCACGATCCCGATGCAGACGGCCAAGAACCTCTTTCTCTGGAACAGCCGCTCCTTCGTGCGCAAGGCGATGGAGCTTCCGCTCGCCGTCACCACGGATTTCGTCTTGTCTAAACGGCGGCTGATGGAAATCTATCTCAATATCGCCGAATGGGGTCCCGGCATTTACGGTATCGAGGCCGCCGCCCAGCATCATTTCAAGGTATCGGCCTCGAAGCTGACGCGGCGCCAGGCATCGCTGCTTGCCGTTTCGCTGCCGAACCCGATCGACCGCAAAGCAGGCAAGCCCGGACGAGGCCTTCGCCGGCTAGCCGGCGTCATCGAGAGGCGTGCCCAGGGGTCGGGCGACTACATCAAGTGCATCTATGAGTGAGATCAGACTTTGTCGTTAGTAGCAGCGAGCGTCATCTGACATTCTTGGTTCTGCCATATGGGCGAATGCAGTCCAACCAGAGCCCCCGAGTCGCCCATGACCGCCCCGACCTTTTCTCCCGAGCTTCTGCTTTACTCAAAGACGCACAATCAAAACCTACCCTCCCACCTCGGCAGCCGCTATGGCAAGATCGGCGGCTTCCTGCCTGAAGCCGGCAACACCATCGTCTGCCACCCCGAGAAGGGCTCAAGAACGCTGACAGCGCTGATCGAGGCGCGTGAGAAATATCTGGCGATGCCCGAGGCGCCGCAATTTCTCTTCACGCCGATCTCAAGCCTTCACATGACGCTTTTCGAGGGCGTCATCGAGACCAGGCGCCGGCAAGACTGCTGGCCTATGGACCTCCCTCTCGAGACGCCGATCGACGATATGACCGAACTCATGGCGGCGCGGTTCGAAGGTTTCTCGATGGCGGAGCCCTTCAAAGTCGCCGTCGTCGAAGCCCGGCCGTCGGGCCTGCTCGTCGACGGAGCGACGGAGAAGGACCGCAAGGTCATGCGCGCCTGGCGCAACGCGCTTGCCGATCTTCTCGGCTATCGCCAGCCCAACCATATGGATTACAAGTTCCACATCACCTTCGCGTATGTGATCGAGCGGCTGGAGGATGAAGCCTTGCCGCGATGGCAGGCAATGCTCGACGAGGTGGCCGAGGATATCCGCCGCAAGGCCCCTGTTTTCGAGCTCGCGCCGCCGGCGTTCTGCGTGTTCGAGGACATGAACCATTTCCACGAACTGTTGATCTTCGATTTCGATGCCTGAACGGGAGAGACTTATGGACAGACCGACGCTCTACATCGCCAATAAGAATTATTCTTCCTGGTCGTTCCGGCCGTGGATGGCGCTGACGGGCGCCGGCGTCGATTTCGAGGAAGTCCTGATCCCCTTCGACGACGCGGGCGGCAATCCCAATATCAAGGCGATATCGCCGAGCGGCCGGGTTCCGGTCCTGCAGCATGGTGGTTTGAAGATCTGGGAATCGCTGGCGATCATCGAATATACCGCCGAGCTTTATCCGGACGCCGGCCTTTGGCCGCGCGACCGTGCCGAACGGGCGCTCGCCCGTTCTGTTTCGATGGAAATGCTTTCGGGGTTCCGAGCCCTGCGCAATGCCTGCCCCATGAATATTCGCCGGCCAAAAGGCGGGATCGCATTGCCTGACGGCGTCGACGCCGATGTTGGCCGTATCGAGACGATCTGGCGAGACCTTCTGCAGAAATCCGGCGGCCCCTTTCTCTTTGGCGCCTTCAGCGGCGCGGATGCGATGTTTGCGCCTGTTGTCAACCGGTTCGACGTCTATGATCTCGTCAGCCGGGAAGATACACTCACCTATATGGAGACGATGAAGGCGCATCCGGCCTGGCGGGAATGGGAAGAGGCCGCCCGTGCCGAGCCGTGGATCGTGGCGGAAGACGAGGTCTGAGGCTCGAATCATCGGCTTCGCAAAAAATATGCATGGGGACTGGTCAAGGCCGCCCCTTGCATGTATAAGCGCGCAAAATTTCCGAAATCGCGACATGTCCGTTTCGGCCGCCAGTCTGGCCGTGGGAATGTCTTGCCCGCAAGTGGAGTAAGAAAAATGGCTGTACCGAAGAGAAAAACGAGCCCGTCCAAGCGTGGCATGCGCCGTTCTGCTGACGCGCTGAAGGCTCCGACCTACGTCGAAGACAAGAACTCCGGCGAACTGCGCCGCCCACACCATATCGATCTGAAGACCGGCATGTATCGCGGCCGCCAGGTTCTGACGCCGAAGGAAAGCGCGTAATTTCCGATCTGGATCATCCGATCGCAAGTTCAAGGCCGGCTTCATGCCGGCCTTTTGCATTTCGGCAAGATAATATTTGCAACGACTTGCAGTAGGGCAGCGGTTTGCGGCAGTATTCTTCCGGCGCAAGGAGATTGCCGATGGTAGCCGCAATGCCGCTGATGATTATTCCGTTTATTCTTTACAATCTGGCGATGCTCGGCCTGATGGGCGGCGGCGGCATCGCAACCTTGCAGCACGACATCATCGTGCTGTCGATGCTCTCGGGCGCGATCTGGAGCATGGCGCTCGGCGATCTCTTCATCGTCGTCGCCCTCATCGTGTTGTTTTTCGAAATCCTGAAAGCAACGCGAACCGGGCCCGGCAACCTGCTCAACCACATATTGTCGATGCTGGTCTTCATCGCCTTCCTGGTCGAGTTTCTGCTCGTCCAGGACGCTGCGACGCAAGTGTTCTTCATTTTGATGACGATCGCTCTAATCGATGTGATCGGCGGTTTTGCCGTTTCGATCCGAAGCGCCGGGCGGGATGTCTCTATCGGTCTATAGGTTGTCGAGTTTATTCTGGAGAGCGCGGAGCTGCTCCTTCAGCTCGTCGATATCCTTGGCCTCGGCCTTGCGGCTTTCCTTGGCCGCCGGCGGCGCCATGAATGGCGAAAACATCTGCATTGCCTGCTGAAACAGCTCGGTATTGCGGCGGACCTGGTCCTCGACCATCTGCATCGGCAATTGCAGGTTCTTGCCGAGCGGCGTTTCGCCGAAGGCACGGTTTACCTGTTCGCGCATCTGGGACTGCTGTTCGCTGAAGGCGCGCATCGAATGTTCGAGGAAGCTCGGCACGACCATCTGCATCTGGTCACCGTAATAGGTGATCAGCTGGCGCAGGAAGGAGATCGGAAGCAGTGTGTTGCCGGTTTTCGATTCCTGCTCGAAGATGATCTGGGTCAGCACCGAATGGGTGATGTCATCCCCGCTTTTTGCGTCCTGGACGGTAAAATCTTCGCCCTTCTTCACCATCTCCGCCAGATCTTCCAGCGTCACGTAGGTGCTGGTGCCTGTATTGTATAGGCGGCGATTGGCGTATTTCTTGATGACTATCTGACCCTCGTTCTTCGCCATATCAGCCTCCTGAACCCCCGTCTGATTTTTGGATGTTCCTCCACTTCAGACTGTAAACGCAAAAGAAGGCCGGTGACAATCTCTTTGTGCGTTGCGGCAAACCTTTAACAGATCAGCTGAATCGGCTTTGACGGCTGCCGCCGAAAAATCGCGGCGGCCAGTCTTCCCGTTTGACTTGTGCTCAAAGCTTTGCCAGTTTCCGCTTATGTAAGTGGGACGAAAAACGAGGAGCCTCCCCATGAGCAATTCATCCGTCGTCATCGCCAGCGCAGGTCGGACAGCCGTCGGCTCGTTCAACGGCGCATTCGCAACGGTCCCCGCGCATGAACTCGGCGCGGCCGTCATCAGGGGCGCGCTCGCGCGCGCCGGCGTCGACGCCGGCGAGGTGGATGAGGTGATCCTCGGTCAGGTGCTGGCCGCGGGCGAAGGCCAGAACCCGGCCCGTCAGGCGGCGATCAAGGCCGGCCTTCCGAAGGAAACGACGGCCTGGGGCGTCAACCAGCTCTGCGGCTCGGGCCTGCGCGCCGTCGCGCTCGGCATGCAGCAGATCGCCACCGGCGACGCCAGGATCATCGTTGCCGGCGGCCAGGAATCCATGTCGATGGCGCCGCATGCCGCGCACTTGCGCAGCGGCACGAAGATGGGCGACATGAAGATGGTCGACACGATGATCAAGGACGGCCTGACCGACGCTTTTCACGGCTACCATATGGGCATCACCGCCGAGAACGTCGCACGGCAGTGGCAGCTGTCGCGCGACGACCAGGATCAGTTCGCCGTCGCCTCGCAGAACAAGGCTGAAGCGGCGCAGAAGGCCGGCCGCTTCACCGACGAGATCATTCCCTACATTATCCAGACACGTAAGGGCGACGTGACCGTCGATTCCGATGAATATATCCGCCACGGTGCGACGCTCGAGGCGATGGGCAAGCTGCGCCCGGCCTTCGACAAGGATGGCACGGTCACCGCCGCTAATGCCTCCGGTCTCAACGACGGCGCTGCCGCCGCCGTGCTGATGAGCGAGGCGGAAGCGGCCCGGCGCGGCATTCAGCCGCTTGCCCGCATCGTTTCCTGGGCAACGGCGGGCGTCGATCCTTCGATCATGGGCACCGGCCCAATCCCGGCGTCGCGCAAGGCGCTGGAAAAGGCCGGCTGGTCTGTAAACGATCTCGATCTCGTCGAGGCCAACGAGGCCTTCGCGGCTCAGGCTTGCGCCGTCAGCAAGGATCTCGGCTGGGATCCGTCGATCGTCAACGTCAATGGCGGGGCGATTGCGATCGGCCATCCGATCGGCGCCTCCGGCGCGCGTATTCTCAACACGCTGCTGTTCGAGATGAAGCGCCGCGGCGCAAAGAAGGGCCTCGCCACGCTTTGCATCGGCGGCGGCATGGGCGTCGCCATGTGCTTTGAAGCACTTTAATAGCATACGATCCGTCATTGATTGAAATGCCGCCACGAGTGGCGAAAACACAGAGGGGGAGCGGAACATGAGCAGAGTGGCTCTGGTCACCGGAGGTACACGCGGCATCGGCGCGGCGATATCCATGGCGCTGAAAAATGCCGGCTACAGGGTTGCGGCCACTTATGCCGGTAACGACGAGAAGGCTCATGCCTTCCACGACGTCACCGGGGTTGCGGTATTCAAATGGGATGTTTCGGACTACGCTGCCTGCGGTGAAGGGATCACCAAGGTCGAACGAGAGATCGGGCCGGTCGAAATCCTCGTCAACAATGCCGGCATCACCCGCGACGCGATGTTCCACAAGATGACGCCGCAACAGTGGCACGAGGTGATCAACACCAACCTGACCGGCCTGTTCAACATGACGCATCAGGTCTGGAGCGGCATGCGCGACCGCAGCTTCGGCCGCATCGTCAATATCTCCTCGATCAACGGCCAGAAGGGCCAGATGGGCCAGGCGAACTATTCGGCGGCCAAGGCGGGCGATCTGGGCTTTACCAAGGCGCTTGCCCAGGAAGGGGCGGCGAAAAACATCACCGTCAATGCCATCTGCCCCGGTTATATCGGGACGGAAATGGTGCTTGCCGTGCCGGAGAAAGTGCTGAATGAACGCATCATTCCGCAGATCCCGGTCGGCCGGCTCGGCGAACCGGAAGAAATCGCGCGCTGCGTCACCTTCCTCGTCTCCGACGATGCCGGCTTCATCACCGGTTCGACGCTGACGGCCAATGGCGGGCAGTTCTTCGTTTAAGACAGCAGATCCTGGGAGCAAAGCAACCTAGCCCCTTATCCGAAGCCAACAGGGCCGAACCATTGGTCTCGGCCCGTTCTTTTCATCATCCGTAAACGGGGCGAAGGGACAGCACTGGCCTCTCGATTCCCCCTTCTCCCCTCGTGGAGAAGGTGCCCGTAGGGCCGGCGCCGCCGGTCTTTCCAATCACCCACCCATCCGGGACTTCGATAGATTATTTTAAGGGGAGGGATGTTCCGTGTGGCCCCCTCATCCGCCTGCCGGCACCTTCTCCGCGCTGGGGAGAAAGGGTATGTTGCGCTGCCTACGTTCCTCGCCTCTCTCGCGACCGTCAACGCCACGTTGACGGACCCGCCGGCAAAGAAAAACGGGCGCCAAAGCGCCCGTTGGGAAGTCCGATATGCGTTTGCCGGTCAGTAGCGGCAACGAGCCTCGTAGCGGCGGCCGTAGCGATCGCGATAGATGCAGTAGCCGCGGCGTTCGACCGACTGGCCGATGAGAGCGCCGGTCAGGCCGCCGGCAACGGCGCCGACAGCGGCACCACCCCAGCTGTTGGTGACGGCGCCGCCGATGACCGCACCGGTGCCGGCGCCGATCGCCGTGCCCTGCTCGGTCGCGGTGCAGGATGCGAGAGCGCCCACGAGCGCGCCAATAAGAACAATCTTCTTCATCATGTCGTAACTCCCCAGGTTGTCGGGCTTTAGATGCGGCCCATTAGTACAAGGATAATGATAATGACGAGAACTAGCCCCAAACCGCCGGAAGGTCCATAGCCCCAGCCACGGCTATAACCCCAATTTGGCAAGGCTCCGATCAAGAGCAGAATGAGGATAACGAGAAGTATCGTGCCAAGCATGGTGTTTTTCCTTCATTTCATCCGCAATCTGGATGGACAAGAAACACGCATTGGCGATTTTTGTTCCCGGTTGGGCGCGTGAATTAGGACGCAAGGCGATTCATGGTTTGTGAACCCTCACCCCCGACAAATCGCTCGTATGGTTAAAAAGGCATTTAGATACAACATGTTGCGGTGAACAAAGCGGGAAGGTCTGAATGTCTTCGATTCGTCGGTGATTCGTTCCGTTTTTGATCGGTCCAGTGGCGCAAGCGGGTCAGGCCTAACGCTGTGTGAATTTGCTCGCCGGAAGATTAACACCGACGTGACGAGACCTTTCCGCTGCCCCGCATCTAGCGGCGGACCATCACGACACCACCAGATATGGCCGTGAACGAAAGGGGAAAACAGCACAGTCGGCGATTCGTCCCGATTCGTTCCGGATTTGATCGAAGGGTTAATTTCGGCGGATTTTTTCACTTGGCGAAAAGCGCATGACAGACCTCAGGCAGGGCGACAAAAATGCGAGCAGGAGAGAGTCCCGCGATTCAGCATTTAGTAGGAAAAAGTGATTCAAAATCAATACTTAGCCGTGAACAAAAGCTGAATCAGCAGGAGTCAGCGATTCGTCTCTGATTCGTTCTCACGCTGTTCCAAATCGGAAATTCGCACCGCCTGGACGACTCGCAAAGGTCGCAATCCCCGGCGCATTTTGAAATCTGCCCTTGCGTTTGCGGCGGCAGCTGTCCATGTGTTCTGTGCCTCATCGAGAGGGCAAAACTTTCCCGGGGCGCGCTTGCCTCACTTGCATGGACCATGACTCTGACTTCGCAGCCGATGATTCTGAGCGGGCGCGGTGTGACCGCGGTGCTTGGACCAACCAATACCGGTAAGACCCATTATGCCATTGAGCGCATGGTCGCACACGGGACCGGCGTGATCGGCCTGCCGCTCAGGCTCCTGGCCCGCGAGGTCTATACGCGGGTGGTGGAGAAGGTCGGTTTGCAGAACGTGGCGCTGGTCACCGGCGAAGAAAAGATTTCGCCGCCCAATGCGCGTTTTTCCGTTTGCACGGTCGAGGCGATGCCGCGGGAGACCAAAGCCGCCTTTGTCGCGATCGACGAGGTGCAGCTCGCCGGCGATCTCGAGCGTGGGCATATCTTCACCGACCGCATCCTGCACCTTCGCGGCCGTGATGAAACGCTGCTGCTGGGTGCAGGGACGATGCGGCCGATCCTGCAGCACATCCTGCCCGGGATTACGATCGTCGAGCGGCCGCGGCTTTCGCATCTCCTTTACGCCGGGCAGAAGAAGATCACCCGGCTGCCGCAGCGTTCCGCCATCGTCGCCTTTTCCGCCGATGAGGTCTATGCCATCGCCGAGCTCATCCGCCGGCAGCGCGGCGGCGCGGCGGTCGTGCTGGGGGCGCTCAGCCCGCGCACCCGCAATGCGCAGGTCGCGCTCTATCAGGCGGGCGACGTCGAATATCTGGTGGCGACCGATGCGATCGGCATGGGCCTCAATCTCGATGTCGATCACGTCGCCTTCGCCCAGGACAGAAAATTCGACGGCTACCAGTTCCGCAACCTCAATCCGGCCGAACTCGGCCAGATCGCCGGCCGCGCCGGACGGCACGTGCGGGACGGAACCTTCGGCGTCACCGGCCAGGTCTCGCCCTTCGACGAGGAACTGGTGCAGCGCATCGAGGGACATGAATTCGACAACGTCAAGGTTCTGCAGTGGCGCACGACGGAGATGGACTTTTCCTCGATTCAGTCGCTGCGCGCCAGCCTGGAGGCCGGGCCGCGCGTGCCCGGGCTGACGCGGGCGCTGCCGGCGGTCGACCAGCAGGCGCTCGAGCAGCTTTCGCGCTACCCCGAGGTAATGGACCTCGCCGACAGGCCAGCCCGTGTCGAAAAACTCTGGGAGGCTTGCGCGCTGCCCGACTACCGGCGTATCACTCCGGCCCAACATGCCGATCTTATTTCGACCCTCTTTTCCGATCTCGTGCGCTATGGCACGGTAAATGAGCAGTTTCTTGCGGAGCAGGTTCATCGCTCGGATCGAACTGATGGGGAGATTGACACGCTTTCGGCGCGAATCGCGCAGATAAGGACCTGGACCTACGTTTCGAATCGGCCCGGCTGGCTTGCCGATCCGACACATTGGCAGGAAAAGACGCGGGAAATCGAAGATCGATTGTCCGATGCGTTACATGAAAGGTTGACGAAACGCTTTGTTGATCGCAGGACATCTGTGCTCATGAAGCGCCTGAGAGAGAATGCGATGCTGGAAGCTGAAATCAGTGTGAATGGCGATGTCTTCGTTGAAGGACATCATGTAGGGCAGTTGAGCGGATTCCGTTTCACCCCGGTGGCGGGAACGGATGGACCGGATGCCAAGGCGGTTCAGGCTGCGTCGCAGAAGGCGCTCGCGCTCGAGTTCGAGGCCCGTGCGGCCCGGCTGCATGCCGCGGGCAATAGCGATCTGGCGATCGGTTCGGATGGCTTGATCCGTTGGCTCGGCGATCCGGTGGCGCGGCTTTCCGGCAGCGACCACGTCATGCGTCCGCGTGTGATTTTGCTTGCCGACGAGCAGTTGACGGGCAATGCCCGCGATCACGTCGCCGCCCGTATAGAACGTTTCGTCAATCATCACATCAGCACGGTGTTGAAGCCGCTGGACGATCTGTCGCGCGCCGAAGACCTGCAGGGTCTTGCCAAGGGCCTTGCCTTCCAGCTGGTCGAAAATCTCGGCGTGCTCTTCCGCCGTGATGTCACCGAGGAGGTGAAGTCGCTGGATCAGGAGGCTCGCGCCTCAATGCGCCGCTACGGCGTGCGTTTCGGGGCCTATCATATCTTCGTTCCGGCCCTTCTGAAGCCGGCACCTGCCGAACTGATCACGTTGCTCTGGGCGTTGAAGAACGACGGTCTCGACAAGCCGGGTTACGGCGATCTCATTCCCGTGCTTGCCGCCGGGCGCACCTCGGTCGTCACCGATCCGAGCTTCGAGCGGATGTTCTACAAGCTCGCCGGCTTCCGTTTCCTCGGCAAGCGCGCCGTGCGCATCGACATCCTGGAGCGGCTCGCCGATATCATCCGTCCGCTGCTGCAATGGAAGCCCGGTCAGAGCAATCGTCCGGAAGGCGCCTATGACGGTCGCCGTTTCACGACGACGACGGCGATGCTGTCGATTCTCGGGGCGACGCTCGAGGACATGGAAGAGATCCTCAAGGGCCTCGGCTATCGCGCCGATGCCGTGAAGGCGGAAGAGGCGTCGGCCCATCTTGCGGCGCAGGACGCAGCTTCAGCCCCTGCCGCCTCCGCGGAAACATCCGCGGAAGAAGCGGCGGAAAAAGCCGATCACGACGATGCCGACGGAGCGACCGAAGAGGCTGCTTCCGAGGCATCCGCAGCCGAGCCAGCTTCGACGGCGGCCGACGTCCCCGCGACAGAAGCGAGCGACGGCAACGCGGCGGCCGAAGAGACGGAGGCAACTGCTTCGGCAGAGGCTGCCGCTTCCGGGGAAGCTGGTGAGCCGGCGGAACCGAAGCCGGTTCTTTTGTGGCGTCTCGGCGGCCGCAATGACAATCATCGCCAAGCACGCAGCGGCCATGGCGAACGCCGGGGCGGCCAGAACCAGGATCGCGGCGAGCGCAATCGCCGTCCGAACGGTGGTGAAGGCGGCGAGGGCAACCGTGGCGGCGACGGGCGCGACAACCGCCACGGCCGCGGCAAGGACGGTGGCGGCCGCGACGGCGGCAGGCCGCAGCAGGCAAGGGGCGAGCGCAAGGACCAGCCGCGCGGTGATCGTCAGGATCGTGGCGACCGGAAGGACCGCGGCGAGCGTAACGATCGCAATGACCGTAACGACCGCAACAACAATCGCGGCGCCCAGCCGCTGCGCTTCGAGGCCAAGCCGCCGCGCAAGGAGAAGCCGATCGATCCGGATTCGCCCTTCGCCAAGCTCGCAGCTCTCAAGGAACAGATGAAGAAGTAATCATGGGCGGGGAGACACAGCCGGCAAGCGGTTCGCGCCAGCGCATCGACAAGTGGCTGTTCTTCACGCGCATGGTGAAGTCGCGCTCGCTGGCCCAGAGCCATGTCCAGTCGGGGCACGTGCGCATCAACGGCGAGCGCTGCAGTCACCCGAGCCAGATGGTCAAGCCGGGTGACCGCGTCGAACTGACGCTGGAGCGGCGCGACGTCGTCCTCGTCGTTCGTCTCGCCGGGGATCGGCGGGGTCCCTATGAGGAGGCTCGCCTGCTCTACGACGACCAATCCCCATCGCCGGATGAGACAAAACGTCTCACGCCGTTTGAGCAAGCGACCCGTGCGACCGGTACCGGCCGTCCGACCAAGAAGGAAAGACGTGCAATCGACAGGCTGATGTCGGACGAGGATTAGAAAACTCTGTCTCCGGCGGCGGCTTTTGCAGATCGTTTATCCTTGAAATCCGGCGCTAAAGCCGATAGGTCACTGACAACTTGCCGGAAGCGTGCTTGCCTGCCAAGCCTGTCCACGCTTTTCGCCCGGCAAGGGGATAGGCGCGACGTTCCAGGTTGCCCGGCCCCATCCGCATGAAATCCTGGAGTTCTTCATGACCTATGTCGTGACCGACAATTGCATCAAGTGCAAATACACCGATTGCGTGGAAGTCTGCCCCGTCGACTGCTTTTATGAAGGCGAGAATTTTCTCGTCATCCATCCCGACGAATGCATCGATTGCGGCGTCTGCGAACCGGAATGTCCCGCCGAGGCGATCAAGCCGGATACCGAGCCGGGCCTCGACAAATGGCTGAAGATCAATACCGAGTATGCCAGCATCTGGCCGAATATCACGGTCAAGAAGGACCCGTTGCCGGAGGCCAAGGAAATGGATGGCCAGACCGGAAAATTCGAGAAATACTTCTCCGAAAAACCCGGTTCCGGCGACTAAGACGGTTGCGCGATTCGGCCGTCGCATTTGAGCGGCCATGCGGTGAAACGTTTTAAATCCTGCGTCTGGCATATGGGTGATCTGTGTTGGCCGCATGACTCAGACGAAGCAAATTATTGATTTCCTCATATTTTTGTGATAGGTTTCGCCTACTGTTCCATTTGTGGCATGACGCATGCCCAAAACCATCACGAAAGCAAAACCAATCCGTACGCGGTTTCCGTGACATATCAACGCTTTGAGCGCCGGGTCCCCCAGATCGCGCGCAAGAAGTCCTTGCTTTTGGCTGATGGGACCAGAGTGAAGTCACCCGACGGATGCAACCGTCTCAACCGGGCCTGACTGACCCGGCTCCGGCCGCCGCCGGAAGCGTAACAGGGAGTTTTTGATTAGAATGACGACTCAGCAGAAAAAACCTTCTACAGCACGTCACGGCTTCAAGACCGGTGAATCGATCGTCTACCCCGCTCATGGCGTCGGTACCATCACCGCTATCGAAGAGCAAGAAGTTGCCGGCATGAAGCTTGAACTTTTCGTTATCGATTTCGAAAAGGACAAGATGCGCCTGAAGGTTCCGGTCGCCAAGGCGATGAGCATCGGAATGCGCAAGCTTTCGGAAACGGATTTCGTCGATCGTGCGTTGAAGGTTGTGCAGGGCAAGGCGCGCGTCAAGCGCACCATGTGGTCCCGCCGCGCTCAGGAATATGATGCCAAGATCAATTCCGGCGATCTGATTTCCATCGCTGAAGTCGTGCGTGATCTCTATCGTGCAGAAAACCAGCCCGAGCAGTCCTATTCCGAGCGCCAGCTCTACGAAGCAGCGCTCGATCGCATGGCGCGCGAAATCGCCGCTGTCAACAAGATGTCGGAAACCGAAGCTGTCCGCCTCGTCGAGACCAACCTCAACAAGGGTCCGAAGCGCGGCAAGGCGATCGAAGAAGACGATTCGCAGGACGAAGCCGCTTAAGGCAAGCCTGTCTCTCCCATAAAAAAACCCGGCCGTCGCGCCGGGTTTTTTATTGGAACTTTTTCCCGACTGACGCGTTTACTACACGTAATTGCGGACTGCTCGCCGGGCGCTGGCTCGTCGGGCGAACTGCTATTCCGTCAATATTCGGTGAGGAGCGGCTCATGCCTTTTCAATATTGCCCGTTCGGCAACGTGAAGAAACAGGTCCGACCCAGCCGTCTTAGCGGCACATGATGAGAAATAGGGCCTTTCCCTGAAAAGTCCAGGGTGAGGCCCTTTTGCATTCGGAACCCCATTCAATCCGGACAGCGATGTTCCGGAAGGTGAGTTTTATTGTTCATTTTCAGGGCGAAGGCCTGTTTCGGGAGATCGAAATGAAGAACATGTCTGCAGATCGGCGCATGATCAAAATCGCGATGGCCGCCCCTTATCTCGCCCGTCAGGAAGAGCACGATCTCGCCACCCGCTGGAAAGATCACGACGATCGCGGTGCGCGCAACCAAATCGCCATGGCGCATATGCGCCTGGTTATCTCCATGGCCGGTAAGTTCCGCAATTTCGGCCTGCCGATGAGCGACCTCGTGCAAGAGGGCTATGTCGGCCTGCTGGAAGCCGCCGCGCGTTTCGAACCGGAACGCGACGTGCGCTTTTCGACCTATGCCAGTTGGTGGATCAGGGCGTCGATCCAGGATTATATCCTGCGCAACTGGTCCATCGTGCGCGGCGGCACCAGTTCGGCGCAGAAGGCGCTATTCTTCAATCTGCGCCGCCTGCGCGCCAAACTCGCCAGGGGCGATACGCAGCTGACGCTGCAATCCATTCACCAGGAAATCGCCGCGGCTCTCGGCGTCAGCCTCGCCGATGTGCAGACCATGGATGCCAGGCTTTCAGGCAACGACGCTTCGCTGCAGGCGCCTTCCGTCTCCGGCGATTCCGAGAGTGCGGAGAAGATGGATTTCCTCGTCAGCGACGATCCGCTGCCGGACGAGCAGGTTTCCAATATGATCGACGGCGAGCGCCGCCGCGTCTGGCTCGCCTCGGCGCTGAAACATCTCAACGAACGCGAGATGAAGATCATCAGTGCCCGGCGCCTGGCGGAAGACGGCGCCACGCTCGAAGAACTCGGCGCCGATCTCGGCATTTCCAAGGAGCGCGTGCGCCAGATCGAAAGCCGGGCGATGGAAAAGCTTCGCAGCGCACTGGTCAGCGCCGACCCTCATATGGCGGCCTACGCTTGAACTTCTTTACCCTCCAGCAGCACCGACTGGCCCGGCGCAAGCCGGGCTTTTTTTATTCGGCGATGATTTTGACGCGATCGCCAGGGGAAACGGCCGCCCCCGTCGGCAGGGCATTGATGAGCTTGAAGAGATCGAGCTTGCGGTCGGTGCCCATCATGCGGGCGGCAAGCGTCGAGATGTTCTCGCCGGGCCGGACGGTGACGACGCGAATGCGCAGCGGCTTCAGCGAGGCAGCTTCGGCCGGTGTCATGCGCCGGAAACTGGCGCGCAGAACATTGGCTGTCGGTTCGAGGGCGTCGCTGCCTTTCGGCACGGCGGTCAGAAAACGGAAGATCTGCGCATTATTGCGGATGACGGTCACATCGAAATCCCAGCGGTCGGCGCTTGCGCGGGCGGTGGCTGCTTCCATGCCATTGACGGTGATCTGCCGAATGGTCGATGGGTCGAGACCGGTCACCCAACCGCTGGAGATGTAGTTTGCGAGGCTCTGGTTCTGGTTGTCGGCGACGCCGTCGAAGCGGACGGCGATGTCGTTGGGGCCGGTGGCCATTACGGCTTCGACCTTATTGTCGATCTTGAAGTCCGCCGGTACGTCGAAGCGGATGCCGAGGCCGCCATGCAGGAAAGTCTGGCCGCGCACGTAACCTTCTTCCGGGCTGTCGCCGTAGAGCAGGCCGTCAATGCCGTCGAGATAGTAGTCGCGGCCCTTGTCGCCGACCGCCCCCTCCTGGCCGAAGGCGCGCGCATGGGTGCGGGCAAGTTCGATGCGCTGGGCGGAGTTCGGATGGCTCGAGAGGAAGTCGAGGCTTTGGTCGGCTTCCGGGTCGACCGACATGAAGCGGCTGTAGGCCGCCATGGAATCGAGGAAACGGGCGGCGGCATAGGGGTCGTAGCCGGCTTCGCCGAGCATGCGCACGCCGATGACATCGGCCTGCAGCTCCTGCTGGCGGGAGAAGGCGGCAAGCCTGAGCTTGCCCCGGGCAAGCGCCTGCTTGCCGGCGATGTCGCTCGAAAGGACCTCGGCGACGACGCGGCTGGCGATGACTTCGGCTTCTTCGCGCTTCTGCCGCTCGATACCGTGGTTCGCTGTCACGTGGCCCATTTCGTGCGACAGCACAGCGGCGACTTCCGAGGCGTCGTTGGCAAGGGCGAGCAGGCCGCGGGTGACGTAGAGATACCCTCCCGGCAGCGCAAATGCGTTGATCGCAGGCGAGTTCAGGATGGTGATGCGGTAGGACTGGCTCGGATTTTCCGACACCGCCGTCAGTGCGCCGGCAATGCGGGCGACGAGGCGCTCGGTCCTGGCATCCTTATATTCGCCGCCGTAGCTTGCCACGATACGCGGATGCTCGCGGGCGCCCATCGCCGCGCGCGGATCGTTCTTCTGCACCTCGTCGACGATCTGGGGATTGGAGGAAGGCGAGATGCTCGGCTGGTAGGATTGTTCGATCAGCGACTGACACCCGTTCAGCGCCATTGCGACGGTTGAAAGCAGCATGAGGCGACGGGCGAAGCGGCGCGCCGCAGAGATGGCAGCACTGGAAAGCGCGGGCGATTTCCACGTCGTCAAGCTGTCCAGTCTGGTTCTCCGCATCATGTCGCTGTTTTGCCGGTTTGCCGCAGATGGGGACCGGCCTTGGCAAGGGGAACTCAACAGGTGCGCACCCCTGATCTCGCGCCGCATGCTAGGCCGATACACGTCGTTGCTGTAACTGATTTACGCATCGGTTGCATAGCGAGACTCTGTTTAATTGTGGCGCCGTTGCATTTTAGCAAGCCTCAGGCATCAAGGTTCCCTTCGCTCGGATGAAATTATGGCGAAAGTTCCGTCACCAGGCATAGATTTGTCGGCGGCACGAAAAAAGAACGGCGTGATTGAAGCAACAGGGTGGAGAACGGCAGCTCTCCGTGAAAATCGCAACTTTTAATTTATTTACGCGATAATGGAACGTCTGCTGGTGAATATTCCCGTTATGCCGCCCGCTATTCCGCCGCTTCCGCCGCCGCCGATTGCGGTCGCTTCGTTTCCCCGGTGCGCGGCAGCTGCACGGGCTTCAGCGTCATTGCGGCAGCAAGGCCGATCAGGGCAATGGCGCAGGAAGTCATGAAAAGGGGCGAGAAGGCGGCGGCATAGACATCCGCAACGGCCTGGCGGCTCGCTTCGGGAAGGGCAGCCATCATCTTCGGCGTCAGCTGTTCGATATCCGCAACACCGGGAATGGGAGCGCCGACCTTGCCGAGCCCGGAGGCGATGATCGCGCCGTAGATCGAAATGGCGATCGAGGCGCCGCCCATGCGCGAGAGCGTCACCGAGCCGGTCGCGGCGCCGACGTCGCGGGCGGGGGCGGCATTCTGCACGCCGATGACAGGCACCTGCTGCGCAAGGCCGATGCCGATGCCATGCAGCATCATGATAGCGCCGATGAAAGCGATCGGAGTTCCCGCATGGACCTGCGACATCAGCGCGAAGGCAATGGCGCTGCAGGCGAGGCTTGTGATGGCGAATGGTTTGTAGCGGCCGGTCATCGAGATGATACGCCCGGCCGAAAGCGATCCGCAGACGAGACCACCGGTCAGCAGAATGAACAGAAGGCCGGCGGCCGATGGCGAAAGGCCGGTCGTCGTCTGCAGGAAGAGAGCGAGATAGTTGACCATGCCGATGGCGATGGCGCCGCCCATCACCGATATTACCAGCAGCAGGCTGAAGGTCGCATTGCGGAAGAGCTGCAGGGGAACGATCGGCTCCGGCGCGCGGCGCTCGACGAACACCCAGGCGACGGCGCAGACGGCGCCGAAGGCGACGATCCCGATACTCTGTGGTGAGATCAACGAGCCGAACAATTCGCTGCTGTCTGTGGCAAGCACGATGCTCGTCGTCGTCAGCGCGATCAGGAGCGCGCCGGCATAATCGATCTTCGGGCGTCGATGCGGCTTGCGGTAGGGCAGCATGAAGGCAAGGCCGGTGAGCACGATGAAACCGATCGGCACGTTGACGAGGAAGATCGAGCGCCAGCCGAAGAGATCGCTCATCGTTCCCCCAAGCACCGGGCCGATCGCACCCGAAGCCATCAGCACGAGGCTGGAATAGCTTTGATAACGCGCCCGCTCGCGCGGCCGAACAGATCGGCGTTGACGGCAAAGATCGATACCATGATGCCGCCACCGCCGAGGCCCTGCAGCACACGGGCGGCGATCAGCGTGTTCATCGAGACGGCGAGGCCGCAGATCGCGGAGCCGCCCGTGAAGATTGCGATCGCTGTCATCATCACATATTTGCGGCCGAAGAGATCTCCGAGCTTGCCGTAGAGCGGCATGACCGCACTGAGCGCCAGGAGATAGGCCGAGCCGATCCAGCCGAAACGTTCAAGATGGCCGAACTCGCCGACGATCGTCGGCAGCGCCGTCGAGACGATCTGATTATCGAGTGTGGCCATGAACATGGCGGTCATCAGAAAGAAGAAGAGGATAAGCCGGCGACGAGGATCCGTCACGAGCGGCGCAGGCGCGAGTTGCATGTCCATGAGGCTCACTTCCCGGTTCGACCTGTTTTATGTGCTGTCAGCACGTATTTGTCAATGACACACGAATGACATCGGCATATTCAATTTTTGCGGCGGCTCTGTTATGGTTCCGTGATGAACGAGACTCTGACCAAGATCCTGTCCAACAGCTCGGCCGAGCCGGACGACGAAAACCTGCCGCGCATCGGCCGGAGTATGGCCCGCATGCGTTTGATGACCGGGCGGCGGCTGATCGGCAGGCTGGCAATCCAGAGCGCCGCGCCGGGGCTTGAGCTTTCCCATCTCGACGTGCTGGACGCCGTGCGGCGTGCAGAGCCTGCCGGCGAGGTGACTGTCGGCACGATCGCGGAGATGTTGCGCATCGATCCGTCGCGAGCAAGCCGGGTGGTGGCCGAGATGGTCGGTCGCAACGTGCTGCGTCGCGAGGCCTCACAGGCCGATGCACGGCGGATCGTCGTCGTCATCACCGACGCTGGCCAGGCGCTGCTTGCCGAGATCCACGCGCAGAAAATAGCCATCATTTCTGAGATCGTGTCCGATTGGCCACGCGAGGATATAGAGCGTTTCGCGACGCTGTTCGAACGTTTCATCGGTGGCTACGAGGCGATCTTTCTGTCGCACGACAAGGACACGCCCGGTTGAGGCGAAAGCGCCGTCCGTCGGTGCCCCTTCCCCTCGCCCCCCCGTTTGCGCTAAGGGCAATGCCCATGAGCCAATCCACCTTCACCATTCTGCTCGGCGGCGAACTCAGCCTGACGGAACGCCTGCGCCAGGCGATCGGCGGCAGCCGCTTCATCGCGGCCGATGGCGGCATGCGGCATGCGATGGCGCTTGGCGTCATGCCTGAGCTCTGGGTCGGCGATTTCGATTCGACGCCCCCCGATCTCGAAGCGGGTTTTCTCGATGTGCCGAAGCAGCCCTATCCCGCAGCCAAGGCGGCAACGGACGGCGAAATCGCCGTGTCGGAAGCGATCGCGCGTGGTGCACGGCGGCTGATCCTCGCCGGCGCGCTCGGCGGCGACCGCTCCGACCATGCGCTTCAGCATCTGCTGTCGGCTGTCGGCCTGGCGGAAAAGGGTTTCGACGTTCTGCTGACCTCGGGCAAGGAAGAGGCAGTGCCGCTGGTTCCCGGCACGATCGAGCTCGATCTTCCCAAAGGCAGCCTGTTTTCCGTGCCCGGATTTGGTCCGCTGACCGGACTTTCGATCGAGAATGCGCGTTATCCACTCACGGATTTCCACCTGCCGTTCGGCTCATCGCGCACCATTTCCAACGTCGCGGAAGGCAAGGTTCGCTTTTCGCTCGAGAGCGGCCGGGCGATCGTGCTTGCCCGCCCCTATGATCTTTCCGGAGTCTGATATTTGGCCCCTCCCATCCTGAAACTCGACGATATCTTCCTGAGCTTCGGCGGCGCACCGCTTCTGGCGGGTGCAGCGTTGCAGGTCGAGCCTGGCGACAAGATCTGCCTCGTCGGCCGCAACGGCTCGGGAAAATCGACACTGCTGAAGATTGCCGCCGGCCTGGTCGAGGCGCAGTCCGGCGAAGTCTTCCGTCATCCGTCATCGACGGTGCGCTATCTCGAACAGGCGCCGGATTTTGCCGGCTTCAGCACGGTCCAGGCCTATGCCGAGGCCGGGCTGGGACCGGGCGACGACCCCTATCGCGTCACCTATCTTCTGTCGCATCTCGGCCTGACCGGCGAGGAAGATCCGGGCACCCTGTCCGGCGGCGAATCGCGCCGGGCCGCCCTTGCCCGCGTGCTGGCACCGGAGCCCGACATTCTCCTGCTCGACGAGCCGACCAACCATCTGGACCTGCCGACGATCGAATGGCTGGAAGGCGAGCTGCAGAAGACCCGCAGCGCCCTTGTGCTGATCTCGCACGACCGGCGTTTCCTGGAGAAGGTTTCGACCGCGACCGTCTGGCTCGACCGCGGCGCCTCGCGCCGCCTCGACAGGGGATTCGCGCATTTCGAGGCCTGGCGCGACCAGGTGCTGGAGGCTGAGGAGCTGGAGCAGCACAAGCTCGGCAAGGCGATCGAGCGCGAGGAACACTGGCTGCGCTACGGCGTCACGGCCCGGCGCAAACGCAATATGCGCCGCCTCGGCGAGCTGCAGTCGATGCGTTCGCAATATCGCGGCCACAAGGGACCGCAAGGCACGGTGCAGGCGACGGTTTCGGACGCGCAGGACTCCGGCAAGCTGGTCATCGAGGCCGAGAAGATCACCAAGAGCTTCGGCGACCGGGCCATCGTCACACCATTTTCGATCCGCGTGCATCGCGGCGATTGCATCGGTCTCGTCGGGCCGAACGGCGCCGGCAAGACAACACTCCTGAAAATGCTGACCGGCCAGCTTTCGCCGGATAGCGGCACGGTAAAACTCGGCACCAACCTGGAGATCGCCACCCTCGACCAGAAGCGCGAGGACCTCGATCCCGAGGATACGCTTGCAAACTACCTGACCGACGGGCGCGGCGAAAACCTGATCGTCAACGGCGAGCAGCGCCATGTCACCGGATACATGAAGGAATTCCTGTTCCAACCGGAACAGGCGCGCACGCCGATCAGGAGCCTCTCCGGCGGCGAGCGCGCCCGGCTGATGTTGGCGCGCATCCTCTCGCGCCCGGCAAACCTCCTGATTCTCGACGAACCCACAAACGATCTCGATATCGAGACGCTCGACCTCCTGCAGGAAATCGTCGCCGGCTTTCCCGGCACCGTCATCCTCGTCAGCCACGATCGTGACTTCCTCGACCGCACCGTAACCTCGACGATCGCGCCCGCCGTGCCGGATGCGCCCGACGGCCGATGGATCGAATATGCCGGCGGCTACACGGACATGTTGGCGCAGCGCAAGGGCGCACTCGAAGAGCGCAGGAAAGCCGAGAAGGCGGCAGAAAAACCGAAGACGCAGGAGACAACCGCTTCCGGCGCAGTCTCGAAGGGCAAGCTTTCCTTCAAACAGAAATTCGCGCTTGACAATCTGCCGAAGGAGATGGCCAAGACCGAGACCGAGATCGCCAAGCGCGAACTGGTCATGGCCGATCCCAGTCTCTTCACACGCGATCCCGCTGCCTTCAACCGGCTTGCAGGCGAGATGGAAAAGCTGCGTGCCAGCCTGACCAAGATGGAAGAGGAGTGGCTGGAGCTCGAAATGCTGCGGGAAGAGCTGGAAGGCTGAGACTCTCGCACTCAACCGCTCGCCTCATCTGTGTGGGCAAAGATTCTGCCAGACGATTGGGGCAGCTCTAAAGCGCCGGCGCGGGCACGGCGGCTGCGCCGGCACTGGCGCTGGCGCCGGTCTGGACGACCTGCTGCTGCGGCTCTTCGGATCTCGAAGGCAGAGCCTGCAGATGCAGCACCCGCGGCTGCAGCGCCTCCAGATAAGTTTCAGAGCGGCCGATATAGATCATGCCGGTTTCCGGCATCGAAGTCAGCACGCTGCACATCGTTTCCTGCCATTCCGGCTCCATGCCCTCGAGCACTTCGTCGAAGATGATCCATCGCGGGCGCACCAGCAGCAGGCGGGCGAAGCCGATCGCCTTCTGTTCATCGCCGTCGAGCAGCTTGTCCCAGCGGGCGCGGGTATCGAGCCTTGCGATCAGAGAGTGCAGGCCGGCTTTTTCAAGGGCGGCCTCGACGGCAGCCTGCTCGTAGGCATCGGGGCTTTCGGGGAAGGCAAGCGCCTCGCGCAGCGTGCCGCCCGGAATATAGGCGATCTGCGGAACGAACAGCATGTCGTCGATCGGCGGCAGACCCATCGTGCCGCTGCCGCACGGCCAGAGCCCGGCCAAGGCCTGAAACAGCAGCTTGCGGTTGACGCTATGATCGCCGTTGATCATGATTTTTTCGCCGGCCTTGATCACGATATCGGTTTCACGCAGGCGAAAACCGCCGCATTCCTCGATGTCTTCGCCGATCTTGGCATTGATCACCACATCCTTCAGCGTGAGCCTGTCGGCGGCGGTGCTTTCATAGGCGATGCTGCCTTTCACGCCAAAGTCCTCGTCCATGTCGAGCAGCGCCTGGCGGAAGTCGGTGACGCGCATCAGCGTGGCACGCCATTCGGCGATTGGGCCGAAATTGGCGACATACCAGCGCAAGGCGGTATTGACCTGGTTGAAGGCGCCGACCGACATCATCAGCTGGCCGAGGGTGAGGCCGCCGGAAAAATAAGCGGGCGCGGCAACGATGATCGGAATGACGATCACCAGCCAGCCGTAGCCGGCCGAAACCCAGGTGAGATTGGTATTGGCCATGGCGAGCCGCTTGACGACCCTCAGTACCGAGCTGATGTCGGTATTGATGCGCCGGCGCTCGTTCTCCTCACCGCGGGCGACGGTGATGGCCGGCATGTTCTCATTGGCATGCATCAGCGTGAAACGCAGCTCGGCCTCCTTCGAGAACCGGTCGGCATTGAGCTTGACCAGCTTGCGGCCGACGACCTGGCTCAGCACTGAGGCGGAAGCGGCATAGAAAATCGCCGCCCAGACCATATAGCCCGGTATGGAGAAGCTGTGGCCGCTGATGCGAAAGATGAAGCCGCTCGACAGCTCCCAGAGCACGCCGATGAAGCTCACCAGAAGGATGGTCGACTGCAAGAGGCCGAGCACGAGTCCCGTCGTGCTTTCGGCGAGGTTGCGGGAATCTTCGTGCAGGCGCTGGTCCGGATTGACGCCGATCAGGCCGCTCGAGGCGAGCCGCAGCGCCCGCTTGCGCTTCAGCCATTGGTCGACAAGATCGCGCGACAGGCCCTCGCGCATATAGAGCGCCGTCATCTGGTTCAGCCAGGCCTGCAGCACGTTGAGCAGCAGCAGCGTGCCGGCAATCATTGCGAAGATTTCGAGCTGGTGGAAGAATTCGCCGAGATCGCGGCGCTCCAGCGAATCGTAAAAGGGGGCGTTCCACTCGTTGAGGATGACCTGGCCATAGGCCGTCACCAGGATAACGAGGATCAGCACGGTCGCCAGAAACAGCACCTTGCCACGCACTTGCGAATTCCAGAATGCTGAGAACATCACCCCGAGGCGATATGTCAGGCTGAAATCATACCCTACTCTATCCTGCTTCCGGATGCCCGGCCTCCCTTCGATCTTATCTGCCATCACGCTTTTCCAACACCGCCCATATTGTCATTATTAACATGGTGACGTTACCGGTCTATCAACAGATTTTATCAGTCATTAAAGTGTGATGATTCTTGACGTGCCGCTCCTGCATGCATTCGGAGTTGATTCGCGGCTCAACTGGGACTAATTAAGGCACTCCGTGGTGATTTGGCCGGCCGGCTTGCAGCCACGTTAAAAAAGTCGCTAAAGGGCCGCGTGCGGACCGGTAGCGATTTTTTCGCCGCCGGTTTTTTATTTTTGATCGAGTTGACCGCAAATGCCCATCAAGATCCCCGATACGCTGCCCGCTTTCGAAACCCTGGTTCAGGAAGGTGTGCGGGTGATGACCGAGACGATGGCGATCCGTCAGGATATAAGACCGTTGCAGATCGGCCTGCTCAACCTGATGCCCAACAAGATCAAGACCGAACTACAGATGGCCCGTCTCGTCGGCGCTTCGCCGCTGCAAGTGGAGCTGTCGCTCATCCGCATCGGCGGCCACAAGGCGAAGAACACATCCGAAGATCACCTGCTCGCCTTCTACCAGACCTGGGAAGAGGTGAAGCAGCGCAAGTTCGACGGCTTCATCATCACAGGAGCGCCGATCGAGCTTCTGCCCTATGAGGACGTTACCTATTGGGCAGAGATGCAGGAGATTTTCAATTGGACGGAGACCAACGTCCATTCGACGATGAACGTCTGCTGGGGCGCGATGGCGGCGATCTATCACTTCCACGGCGTTCCGAAATATGAGCTGAAGGAAAAGGCCTTTGGCGTCTACCGCCACCGGAACCTGAAGCCCGCTTCCGTCTATCTGAACGGCTTTTCCGACAATTTCGAGGTGCCGGTGTCGCGGTGGACCGAGGTGCGCCGCGAAGACATAGAGAAATCCGCAAGCTTGGAAATCCTGATGGAATCCAGCGAGATGGGCGTGTGCCTCGTGCACGAGAAGAGGGGCCGGCGGCTCTACATGTTCAACCATGTCGAATATGATTCCACCTCGCTTTCCGACGAGTATTTCCGCGACGTCGATGCCGGCGTACCGATCAAGATGCCGCACAATTACTTCCCGCATAATGATCCGACGCTTGCCCCGCAGAACCGCTGGCGCAGCCACGCGCATCTCTTGTTCGGCAACTGGATCAACGAGATTTACCAGACGACGCCCTATGACGTCGAAGAGATCGGCATGGATCTCTGAACGGCATTTCTTTCTGACCTGCCCGGTTGCGGTTTGGAGCAAATGCGGGCAGGTTCCGGTCCGGAACCCTATAGCGCCGCACGTCTTTATGGGACGCGCAAAGGAACGGACGGTCGATCATGTCGGATAAGTTGGAGCGGGAAGTTTTCGGGCAGACGAAGGCGGGCGAAACCGTCTATCGCGTCGTCATCAGGGGCGGCGGGCTGACGGCCAAGATCATCACCTGGGGCGCCGTCATCCAGGATCTGCGCCTAGCAGGCCATGAGGCGCCGCTTCAACTCGGCTTCGAGGATTTCGACAGCTATCCCCTCTATTCGGACTATTTCGGCGCGACGCCCGGCCGCTGCGCCAACCGCGTCGGCGGCGGCAGGTTCACGCTCGATGGCAAGGACTATCACCTCGAGCCGAACGAAAACGGCGTCACACATCTGCATGGCGGCAGCGACAATATCGCCAAGCGCAACTGGACGATCGTCGAGCATGAGGCGGACCGCCTGGTGATGAAGATCGTCGATCCCGACGGCCGCGCCGGCTATCCCGGCAATTGCACCATCCAGGCAACGTTCCGGGTGCACGGCAACGGCGAACTGTCGATCACCTACGAATCAACAAGCGATCAGCCGACACTCGCCAATGTCTGCCAGCACGCCTATTTCAATCTCGACGGCCGCGACGATGCGCTGGGCCACGACATCATGATCGCCGCCGATCACTATCTTCCGACCGACGAGAAGCAAGTGCCGACCGGCGAAATCCGGCCCGTTGCCGGCACCGAATTCGATTTCCGTGAGATGGCCCCGATGAAGCGTTTCGTCGGCAGCGAACAGGTGCTCTACGACCATAATTTCTGCCTGTCCCGCGAACGCACCGCCAAGCGGACTGTGGCACTCGCCCGCAGCCTCTATTCCGGCGTGTCGCTGGAAGTGCGCAGCACCGAGCCCGGCGTGCAGTTCTATGCCGGCTTCAAGCTCAATACAGGGGCTCCCGGCCTCGGCGGGCGCAAATACGGCCCGTTCGCGGGCTTCTGCCTGGAGACGCAGGTCTGGCCGGATGCGATCAACCACGAGGGCTTCCCGAATGCGGTCCTGCGTCCGGGCGAGGTGCTGCGCCAGGAGACGGATTATATCTTCACCAAGAGCTGAACGTTCTCGCGATCTTTCAGATTCGCTCCTCGCGCTTTAGGTTTTGCTTTTATGCATGTCGTTATCGCAAAACAGCCCCACACTTTTGCGCGCATGCTCTGAGACGCACGGCTGTCAAATTTGACCGCTATGAACCCTCTTCGGATTGCCGGAGAGGGTTTTTTCTTCTGCGTCTTGCGATTCAGGCTTGCCGATTGGTTCTATATAGGTTCTATTGCGTGTCCATGGATAGAACCAGTCTAGTAGCTGAACTCAATAGACGCGGCCTGCGCGGCGAAGCGCTGGCCGGGCCGCTCTACAAGCGGCTGGCGCAAGCGCTGACCAGCCTCATTCAGGAGGGCTTGCTGAAAGCCGGCACGGCGCTGCCCGGCGAGCGCGACCTTGCCGAGGCTCTCAAGCTCGGCCGCGTCACCGTGCGCACCGCTTATCGCGACCTGATGGCGGCGGGCGCACTGGAATCGCGCCATGGAAGCGGTACTTTCGTATCCGGCAAGGTGGAGCGCATGGAACAGTCGCTCTGGCGGCTTTCCTCCTTCTCCGCCGACATGCGCTCGCGCGGGCGTCTGCCGGCCGCACGCATCTTATCGCGGGAGGTCAACACGCCGTCGCCGGAGGAATCCTTCCTGCTCGGCCTCGGCGGCGACGAACCGGTGCTGAGGCTCGACCGGCTGCGCCTCGCCGATGGCCTGCCGCTGGCGATCGAGCGCGCCGTCGTGCCGGTCAAGTTTCTGGGAGAGAACGCCGGCGGCGAAGGATCGCTCTACGATGCGCTGGCGGCGAGCGGCCATCGGCCGGTGCGTGCGCTGCAGCGGCTGACCGCCGTCACGCTCGATGCCTCCTATGCCGCGATGCTGAACGTCAAAACAGGCGCGCCGGCGCTTCTGATCGAACGTGTCTCGCGCCTGGAAGACCAGCGCGTCGTCGAATACACGCGCTCGCATTATCGCGGCGATGCCTATGATTTCGTTGCCGAATTGAGAATTGGAGATGACCATGAGTGAGAACCAGTCGCTGATGCTGCAGGAAGCCGGCCAATCACCCGAGGTGGTGGCCACGCTTCTCGACAAGGAAAAGCCGGTCTTTGCCGAGATCGCCCGGCTGTTTTCGTCCGCCCGCCCGAGCGTCGTGACGACGGCGGCGCGCGGCTCCTCGGACCACGCTGCCACCTTCTTCAAATATCTGTTCGAGATCACCTGCGGCGTCCCGGTCGCCTCGGTCGGCCCGTCGATCGCTTCCGTCTACGGCGCGGTCCTGCACCTGAAGGGCGGCGTGCATTTCACCGTTTCGCAGTCGGGCGCGAGCCCGGATATCATCGCCTTGCAGGAGGCGGCGAAGAAGGGCGGCGCGACGACGATCGCCGTCGTCAATGTCACCGATAGCCCGCTTGCCAAGCAGGCCGATATCGTTCTCGGCCTCAATGCCGGCGCGGAAAAGAGTGTGGCGGCGACGAAATCCTTCATCGCCTCCGTCGCCGCCCTTTCCGGCGTGACGGCTGCGATCGGCGGCGCATCCGACCTGCAGGCAGCGTTGGAAAAACTGCCGGAGGCGCTTTCGGCGACGGCCGGCATCGACACGGCGGCAGCCGAGGAGGTGCTGTTCCATGCGACCTCGCTCTATACCGCCGGCCGCGGCCCGGCCTTCGCGATCGCGCTCGAGGCGGCCCTGAAGGCCAAGGAGACCTCCGGTCTGCATGCCGAGGCCTTTTCATTGGCGGAACTGATGCATGGCCCGATGCGGCTGGTGCAGCCGGGCTTTCCGATCGTCGCCTTTGCGCCTGACGATGCGGCCTTCGCCAATAACGGCAAGGCGCTGGAACGCCTGCAGAAGCTCGGCGCCACCACCGTCGGCTTCTCCACGCAGCCGCTTTCGGGCATCAATCTGCGCGTGCCGACGACGGGCAACGGCCTCGTCGATCCGCTGGTGTCGCTGCTCGTCTACTACCGGCTGATCGAATCGGTGACGCGCCGCAAGGGCTTCGATCCCGACAAACCCGCAAACCTGCTCAAGGTGACGGAGACGGTCTGATGGTCCGCAAGATCTTCACTGGCGCCCGGATCTTCGACGGCGGGCGCTTCCATGACGACAAGGCACTCATCGTTGCCGACGGCCGCGTCGAAACGATCGTCGCGGGAAACGACCTGCCCGATGGCGAGACGGTAACCCTTGAAGGCGGTATCCTGTCGGCGGGCTTCATCGATGCGCAGGTCAATGGCGGCGGCGGACGGATGCTGAACGATGAGCCCTGTCCGGCGTCGATGGATATCATCGCCGGCGGGCATCGGCCCTACGGCACGACGTCGCTGCTGCCGACTTTGATCACCGATACATCGGAGGCGACCAATGCCGCCATCGAGGCGGCGAAGGAGGCTGTAAAAGAGAACCGCGGCGTCGCCGGCCTGCATCTAGAAGGCCCGCACCTGGCGCCCGCCCGCAAGGGCGCGCATCTGGCCGAGCTAATGCGGCCGGTGGAGGATCGCGACGTCAAGGCCTTCATCCGGGCACGTGAGTCGATCGGCACGCTGCTCGTCACCATCGCGGCCGAGCAGGTGACGGTCGCTCAGGTGCGCAAACTTGCGGAAGCCGGCGTTACCGTCAGCATCGGCCATTCCGATTGTTCGAGTGAGGCGGCGGAGGAACGTTTCGATGCCGGAGCGCGCGGGGTCACGCATCTCTTCAACGCCATGAGCCAGATGGGACACCGCGCCCCCGGCCTCGTCGGCGCGGCCATCGATCACCCCGCAACCTGGTGCGGCATCATTGCCGACGGCCATCACGTCGATCCGAAGGCGCTGCGCACGGCGCTGCGCGCCAAACGCGGCGAAGGCAAGTTGTTCTTCGTCACCGACGCGATGTCGCTTGTCGGCTCGCAGCAGGACTCGTTCACGCTGAACGGCCGCACCGTCCGGCGCGAAAGGGGCGGCTTCTGCTCGAAGCTGGTGCTTTCCGACGGAACGCTCGCCGGCTCCGACGTCGATATGATTTCGTCGATCCGCTACGGCGTCGCCTATCTCGACCTGACGCTCGCCGAGGCGCTGCGAATGGCGACCCTCTATCCCGCCCGTTTCCTGAGACTTGCCGATCGCGGCCATCTTTCACCGGGCGCGCGTGCCGATCTTGTCCATCTCACCGATGCGCTCACCGTCTCCGCCACCTGGCTTGCCGGCGAAGTGGTCTGAATTCAAGGAGAAGTAGGATGACCGACATTACCGATGCCTATTTCTCCAACCTGATCGGCCGGCTGGAAGAGCTGAAGCAGACGCTTGCCGGACCGATGGCGCAGGCTGCGGCGGTCATTCTCGACGCCGCCCGCGGCGACAAACGCGTCTATGTCTTCGGTACCGGCCATTCGCATATGCTGGCGGAAGAGGTGCACTATCGTGCCGGCGGGCTCGCCTTCACCGTGCCGGTGCTCGTCGGCTCGGCCATGCTGCACGAGGGGGCGGTGATCAGCTCGGTCTATGAGCGCACACAGGGCCTGGTGCGGCCGATGCTGGAGCGTTACGGAATGCAGCCGGGCGACGTCATCATCATTGCGTCGAATTCGGGCGTGAACGCCGCGCCGATCGAGGCCGCCGACTACGCCCGCGACATCGGCGCGAAGGTGATCGCCATCACCTCGATCGCCTATTCCTCAGCGATCGCCAATGGCCGCCGCCGGCTCGCCGACGTCGCCGACGTGGTGCTCGACAACGGACTGCCGCCAGGTGATGCCGTTGTCGATCTTGAAGGAACAGGACTTCGGGTCGGGCCCGTCTCGACGGCGGTCGGGGTGACCATCATCAACGCGATCTTTGCCGAAGTCGCCTCGGAGCTTTCCAAGTCAGGCAATGCGCCGGTTTATCTCAGCGCCAACATGCCGGGTGCAGCCGAGATCAATCAGAAGCTCGTCAAGAAATACCGGCCGCGCAACCCGCATCTGTGAAAAAGCGGATAAAGCCTGCCGCTGTCGCAGGCAGGATTCGTGAGGCGATCAAGCTGCGAGAATTGAGCTGACCATGCGGGCCGTCCGCGGTGCCAGCGTCAAGCCGATATGGCCGTGTCCAAAAGCAAACACGACGTCCCTTCCTCCTCTTGACGGCCGGATGACGGGAACGGAATCGGGCATGGAAGGGCGAAAGCCCATCCAGCTCCGGCTTGGTTCACCAAGCGTCGGGAAAATCCTGCGGGCGTTTGCCAATAGCACTTCGAGGCGCCGTGGATTCGGAGGCGCGGTGAGGCCTCCGAATTCCACCGTGCCGGCCACGCGCAGGCGGCCACGCATCGGACAAAAGTAAAATCCATGATGCGTCGGGCACACCGGTCGTTCCACCGGCGGTGCTTCCATATCGAACTCGAGGTGATAACCGCGCTCGGTATCCAGGGGGACCCGCTCTCCGAGCTGCAGAGCCAGGCGGCGGGAATGTGCGCCGGCAGCGATGACTGCCGCTCGGGCATGAATGCTGCGGCCTGAAGCCATCATCTTCACTCCATTCCGCTCGCGCGAAATAGTCGTCACGGCGGCTCGGACGAACTCGACGCCCGCTTGTCTGGCGGCGGCTTCCATGGCGCTCATGACCTCGCCGGGATCGGTGAAGTTTATCGCTTTCGGAAAGAAAAGCCCGCCGCCATGGACCTGCGGCAGCCGAGGCTCCAGGCTTTGCACCTCGTCGGGAGTGAGGAGCTGCTGCGCGATTCCGTAGTTTCGGCGAAGCTCGATATCCGAAGCGGCCGCCTTGAAGGCCTCGGGCGTTTGGTAGAGATAGAGGCATCCCCTCGCGCTCAAGAGATCGGATGCGCCGATCTCTGCTGCAAGCTCGAGCCATTCCGATGAAGCGTCGGACAGAAGGTCGGCGATACGGCTGGTATTGTCTCTGTATCTGTGAGGGAGGGATTCGTAGGCAAAACGCATCAGCCATGGAAACAGCGTCGGCAATGCCGCCTTGCGGATGGATAGCGGGCTGTCGGAGTTGAGAAGCAGTGAGGCCAGGTTTTTAAGGACAGTGGGCGTGCCCACGGGAATGATTGCATAATCGGCGATCGTTCCGGCGTTGCCGTAAGATGCTCCCGAACCGGGTTTGTTGGGTTCGATCACCACGACATCGCGACCGTCGGCACACAGCCGCAGAGCGGTTGCCACGCCGATCACGCCGCCGCCGATGACGGCGATATCTGTTGTTAGCTTGTTCATCGGAGGTGGATTTATCTTAGAGAAACGACGCTTGGATGCCGACCCGACCAAGGGCTAGCCTGGGGAAGCGTAGCGCGCGACATAGGCAGCCGTGCGTGCTTCCGTTGGACGGTCGAGCACATCTCCGGCGGTTCCCTGCTCGATGATAAGACCACCATCGATGAACACGACCCAGTCCGACACTTCCTTTGCAAAGGGCAGCTCGTGGGTGACCAGGATCATCGTCATGCCGTCGGCGGCCAGTTCGCGCATGACGCGGAGTACTTCGCCGGTCGATTCAGGATCGAGCGCCGACGTCGGCTCGTCGAACAGCAACACTGTTGGTTCCAGCGCCAGGGCGCGTGCAATCGCGACACGCTGCTGCTCGCCGCCTGACATCTGTTCCGGATAGGCCATCGCCCGTTTGGCAAGGCCCACTCTCGTCAGAAGTTTCACGGCCCGTTCCACAGCCTGTGTCTCGCTGATCCCGGCTGCGTGCATCTGAGCGAGAACGACGTTCTCCACCGCCGTCAGATGCGGGAACAGATTGAAACGCTGGAACACCATGCCGACACGTTGCCGAAGCTTTGCAAGGTTGCGGCAGGTCACCTTGCCATCGGCAAAGATCGTTTCATCGCCGACAGTGATCGTTCCCTGATCGGGACGCTCAAGCAAATTGACGCAGCGCATGAGGGTGGTCTTTCCTCCACCGCTCTGGCCAATGATGCTCACGATTTTGCCAAGCGGGATCTCGAGGTCGACGCGATCGAGCACCAGGCGCCCGTCGAAAGACTTGCGCAACCCGCTGATTTCGACAGCAGGGGGACGGACCGGCTGCTTTGGCACAAAGGCAGTTTTGGCAGGAGTGGCCGTCATGGGTCAGACCTTTCCCTCGGCGAGATAGGTCCTGGCTAACCTGAGCCGGCGCCTTCTGGCCAATGACAATGGCACACCAGCTTGGATCTTGCGCTCCAGCAGAAGCAGACATTGCGACACCGGATAACAGATAGCGAAATAGATGGCCGAGATCACGAGATACACTTCAAGCGCCCGGAATGTTTCCGATGCGATCAACTGCGCCTGCGTCATCAAATCGGCAGCGGAGATCGTGACAAGCAGCGAGGTCGACTTGATCAGATCGACGAACATCGTGTTCGTACCGGGAAGCGCCAGGCGCACCGCCTGCGGCAGGACGACATGGGTGAAAGTCTTGCCGCGCCCTAACCCGAGAGCTTGAGACGCCTCTTGCTGTCCTTGGTGCACGCCGGCGATAGCTGCCCGAAAGATCTCGGACAGGTAGGCAGCGTAGAAGAGCACCAGGCTCAACACTCCGGCCTCGAAAACCTCCAGCCTAATGCCCACGGAGGGCAGGCCGAAATAGGTGAGGAAAATGATCGCCAGAAGCGGTACGTTTTTGAAGAGCTCGGTGTAGAACGCCGCAGGGATGCGGACCAGTCGCAGCCGGTTGAGCCTCATCAGCGCAAGTATAAGACCAAGGATCGTCGCGCCGACGAAGCTGACCACGGTATAGCCGAGGGTCTTCAGCAGACCTCCGGCAATGTTTCCGACGTATTCGTTCCAGGGAACCTGGAAGATGTCGGTGAAGGATGACAACGCCGTCATGCTTCGATCTCACTTCGCCACGGAAGGCGGGTTCCAGTCGGCCGGACGGTCGACGCCGCGCCGCTGTGCCGCCATCTCGGGCGATGGGACCAAGAACTGCTGGGGATCGCCGCCCCATTTCGTGATCAAAGCCGCAAGGGACCCGTCCTTGTACATGCCGTCGATCTGATCGGAAACAGCCTTGGCCAGCTTCGGCGACTGCTTGGGAAGGTAGAATCCGGTCATGTAGGCTTGAAAATATTTGTAATCGGGATGGGCGGCGACCTGTTCGTCTGTCGGCGGTTTCAGATATTCGATGCGGACCTTCATGTCGGGGCGCTGCTGCTGTTGATAGGTGATCAGCAGCGGATCGAGAAAGCCGACGTCCAGGCGCCCGGCAGAAATATCCTGGAACACACTATCGGCGCTCGGGAACGTATGGGGTGATGCGTTGGGCACCTGAGCGATGGATTTCGCCCAGACATAGCCGGTGACGGTGCCGAGATTTTTGCCTTCCAGGCTCGCAACATCGGGAAAGCTCGCCGTGCCGCTTACCGCCATGGCCGGCGGCGAATAATACGGCGGGTCCGTGAACAAGCCGACTTTCTGGCGAGCGTCGGACCACGCGATTCCGCCAATGGTTATATCGGCCCGCTGCGTCTGGACGGAAGCCAGCATGCCTGGAAAGTCGGTGACGTTGATTTCGATCTTGAGGCCGAGCTTATCGGCTATGGCTGTCAAGATGTCGCTGTCGAGGCCGATGAGCTTTCCATCCTTGACCGCCGTATAGGGCATGTAAGGCTGGACCTAACGACGAGCGTGCCCGGCTTCATCAACTCCAGATCGTCGGCGTTCGCATGGAATGGCACAGCCGTCGCAAACAGCCCCAAACTCAAGATCGCCGCGGCAATGATCCCATTCGCCTGCGATTTTTTTGTCAATTCAGCATGTTTCATTTGAAACCCCTCTTTGTGGTTATATATTGCTGATATATTGACAATATGCAGACAAGATACGAAGTCAAGCAGATTCGTTGAGCGCCTTTATCTGGGCGGAGCAACCTCTAGCTATGCGGAAATGGACAGAGAGGAACACGCTGAATATGTCGGCATTCGAAGTGGATTACGAAGCGGCTGAAGCAACGCTGGCGGAGCGGACCTATATTCGGCTGCGCGACGACATCATCACGACACTGCTTCCTCCGGGCACGCTTCTGCGGGAAGCCGATCTTATGAAACGCATGGAAGTCGGGCGCACCCCGGTCCGGGAGGCGCTTCAGCGTCTGCAATATGACGGATTCGTTGTCGTCAGCGCGCGGCGCGGCACATTTGTCAGCAAGATCGATATCAATGATCTTACTGCGGTTTACGAGGCGCGGGCACGGATCGAGTCCTGGGCGACCCGGTTAGCAGCGGAAAGGCTGCGCGAGTTTGAGCGGCAAGAAGCGCGGCTGCTGATTGATGAACTCAAGCAAACGACCGGTCCGATGGCGCTGGAAGATATTCTTGCCCTGGATCGGCGGGTTCACCGCTTCATTTACAAAGTGGCGAAGAACTCTTTCCTGTTCGATACCTTGGATCACTACCATAATCTGTCGCTGAGAATCCTTTACGTCGCCATGAAACGCTTTCCGACTCTGGTGCCGCGCCTTGAGGACGTCTTGCATGATCAGGTTCTCATGCTTGAGGCGGTATGCAGAGGGGATGCAGATGAGGCTGAAAAGATCGCAATGGCTCATGTCATGAGCTTCGAGAGCGAGGTCCGAAAGGTTATCTGATTTCGGCTCTAGGAATTAGATCCAGCTTTGGCTGAGCGAAGATACTTCCGGCAGAATGAGCGGTCATCGACACCTGCCTGAAGTCCAGATTTCAGTGAGAGGCCGACGTGAGCCGGCCTCCTCGACGGATAAAAACCAGGATCAGTCCTTGGCGCGTTCGACGTAGGAATTGTCTTCCGTCGCGATGACGACGCGGGTGCCGGCGTCGATATGCGGCGGCACCGATGTGCGGATGCCGTTGGAGAGCATGGCCGGCTTGTAGGAAGAGGATGCCGTCTGGCCCTTGACGACCGGTTCCGTCTCGACGATCTCGAGCGTGACGTGGCGCGGCAGTTCGAGTGCCAGCGGAATGCCTTCGTGGATCGACAGGATGCAGGTCATGCCTTCCTGGAGATAGGCCTTCTGATCGCCCATAGTTTCCGCGCTGACGACCACCTGGTCGTAGGTCGCCGGGTTCATGAAGTGGAAGCCTTCGCCATCTTCATAGAGGTACTGGAAGTTGACGTCTTCGACGAAGGCGCGCTCGACCTGTTCGGTGGTGCGCCAGCGCTCGGAGACCTTCACGCCGTCGACGATGCGGCGCATGTCGACCTGAGTGACCGGCGTGCCCTTGCCCGGATGAAAGTTCTGGGCGGTGAGAACGACGTAGAGCTTGCCGTCCACGTCGAGAACGTTGCCCTTGCGGACCGAAGAGGCGATGACCTTGACCATAAGACTTCCTTGTAACTCGGCTTTCGGCGTCGTAGAGGACTGTCGAGACGCCCCGAAGACGCAAATGTTTTTCTTTGGGGGCGCAACTAACCTAAAATCCGGGAAATAGCCACCCCCCATACCGGCTTCTCCGGCGAAGAAAGCTTGGAATGAATTTTTCGGCCAAAGCGTCCCCCTGGTGGACCCCGTCCGTGCACGCCGATCGCCGCCCGTTCCTGATCGGGCGCAACGCGATTCAGGCGGCATTGCGCGGGTTTTTCGCGCGCGAGGATTTCATCGAGGTCGATACGGCGGTGCTGCAGGTTTCGCCCGGCAACGAAGCGCATCTGCATGCCTTCGCGACGCAGGCGATAACGACGGACGGTCAGACGGCGCCGTTCTACCTGCACACCTCGCCGGAATTCGCCTGCAAGAAGCTGCTTGCGGCCGGCGAGGAGCGCATCTCCTGTTTTGCCCATGTCTACCGCAACCGCGAACGCGGGCCGTTGCACCATCCCGAATTCACCATGCTCGAATGGTATCGGGCCGGTGAAAGCTACGAGAGCCTGATGATGGATTGCGTGCGGATCCTGGCGCTGGCGGCAGAAACGGTAAAGACGCCGGTGTTCGCCTATCGCGGCGCCGAGAGCGATCCCTTCGCGGGACCGGAGCGGATCAGTGTCGCCGAAGCCTTCGAGCGTCATGCCGGTATCGATCTTCTCGCTTCCGTCGCTGCTGACGGATCGACCGATCGCGATCATCTGGCGGCCGAGCTCAAGCGCGTCGGCATGCGTGTCGCCGAAGACGACGGCTGGGCCGATCTGTTCAGCCGGGTGCTGGTCGAAAAGATCGAGCCGCATCTCGGTTTCGGCCGCATCACCATCCTCGACGAATATCCTGTCTCTGAGGCCGCACTTGCACGTCCCTCGGCGCGCGACCCCCGGGTTGCCGAGCGTTTCGAGCTCTATGCTTGCGGCGTCGAGCTTGCCAACGGCTTCGGCGAACTCACCAATGCTGCCGAGCAGCGCCGGCGCTTCGAGATCGAGATGGCCGAGAAGGCGCGTATCTACGGCGAGACCTATCCGATCGACGAGGATTTTCTCGCCGCGCTGTCGCTGATGCCCGAGGCAAGCGGCATCGCGCTCGGCTTCGACCGGCTGGTGATGCTGGCGACGGGAGCGTCGCGCATCGATCAGGTGCTGTGGGCGCCGGTCGCGGAGTGCGGAAGATGAATGCCGTCAAACCGGTCAAAAACGTCGACGATCTGGTGAAGGCCGGGCTTGCCGCGCCTGCCGACCGCGCAGCGCTCGAGGCGGTGGCCGCCCGTTACGCAATTGCCCTGACGCCTGCCATCACCACACTGATCGATCGCAACCATCCCAACGACCCGATCGCCCGGCAATTCGTGCCTGACACCGCCGAACTCATCGTCGCGCCGGAAGAACGTGCCGATCCGATCGGCGATCACGCTCATAGCCCGGTCGAGGGCATCGTGCACCGTTATCCCGATCGGGTGCTGCTGAAAGCCGTGCATGTCTGCCCGGTCTATTGCCGCTTCTGCTTCCGCCGCGAAATGGTCGGGCCGCAGGGCCTCGGCACGCTCGATGCGGCGGCGATGGAGGCGGCTTTCGATTACATCAGGAGCCATCAGGAGATCTGGGAGGTCATCCTGACCGGCGGCGACCCGCTGGTGCTTTCGCCGCGCCGGCTCCGCGAGATCATGGAGGCGCTCGCTGATATCTCGCATGTGAAGATCGTGCGTTTTCACACGCGCGTTCCCGTCGTCGATCCGGAGAAAATCGACGCGGCGCTTATCGCCGCGCTGAAAGCGAGCAGCAAGACAGTCTATGTGGCGCTGCACGCCAACCATGTCAGAGAATTGACGGCGGAAGCGCGTGCGGCATGCGCGCGCCTTATCGATGCCGGAATCGCCATGGTCAGCCAATCGGTGCTGCTCAAGGGTGTCAACGACGATCCCGCAATTCTTGCCGAACTGATGAAGGCTTTCGTCGAGACCCGTGTCAAACCTTATTACCTGCATCATCCCGATCTCGCGCCGGGCACTAGCCATTTCAGGCTGACGATCGAGGAGGGGCAGAGGATCGTGGCGGCGCTGCGCGGACGGATTTCCGGTCTTTGCCAGCCGACCTACATCCTCGATATTCCGGGCGGTCACGGCAAGGCCGTCGTCAGCGGAAGTAGCATCCGGCCGACGGGCGACGGCTGTTATTCCGTTTCGGATTACCGCGGCGGCGAGCATTGCTATCCGCCCACTGACGAGGCTTAGCGGCTTTCCGTATCATTTCTGTACTCGCGGCGCCGGAAGCTGTATCGAGCATTATCGCCGAAATGATCTTAGCCGATTGATATAAAATAAATATTCGCGCCCTCTCCGGAAGGATCGCTAAAATCCTAACCATGAGGAACAATCATCTTTAACCCAACAAATTAGCGGAATGTTCTGTTTTCCGCACTAAAAGAACGCTCATGACAAGGCGATGAACGCCGGTTCGGGATCATGAGAATCTTGGAGTGATGGGATGAATAAGACAATCCGCGACCTCGTAGCCAAATTCGGCAAACTTCCTACGTCGGTCGACCAGATCGCCGACGACGCCGATCTTTATGCGGCAGGTCTGACGTCCTTTGCCTCGGTGCAGCTCATGCTCGGCATCGAAGAGGCCTTCGACATCGAGTTTCCCGACAATCTGCTGAACCGCAAATCCTTCGCGAGCATCTCGGCCATCGCCAAGACGGTCGATATCATCCAGGCTGGTCGGAAGGTCGCCTAATGAACTTCTCCGTCAAGATCATAGAGGACGGTCTTGTCGCAAGGGTCGCCCGTGTCGCCGAAGTTGCGGCAAGACATGCGGAGGCCGTCGACGTCGAAGGCCGCTTTCCCCAGGAAGCCGTGGATGCGATGAAGGCCGAAAGGCTGCTCGGCATCCAGGTGCCGCGCCATCTCGGCGGTGAATCGGCCTCGATCACCGAAATCGCCGAATTGTGCTCGATGCTGGGCCAGGCCTGTGCCGCAAGCGCCATGGTCTTCGCCATGCACCATATCAAGCTGTCGAGCCTCGTCGAGCACGGCGCCGAAAACGAGTGGCATTGCGGCTTCATGCGCCGCATCGCAGCCGAACAGTTGCTGATCGCATCGGCCACCACCGAGGGTGGCATCGGCGGCAACCTTCGCAACAGCATTTGTGCGATCGAGGTCGACGGCGATACTTGCCGCCTCGAAAAGGATGCGACCGTCATTTCCTACGGCTCGCATGCCGACGCCATCCTCATCACTTCGCGCAGCCATCCGCAGGCAGCCTCTTCCGATCAGGTGCTGACGGCCTTCCTCAAGGACCAGTATACGCTCGAAAAAACGCATGCCTGGAACACGCTCGGCATGCGCGGCACCTGTTCCGACGGTTTCCTCTTCAAAGGCGAAGCGCCGGCTCGGCAAATTCTGCCGAAGCCTTTCGCCGAGATCGCCGCGCAATCCATGCTCGCTTCCTCGCATCTGCTCTGGAGCGGCGTCTGGTACGGCATCGCGGTCGACGCAGTCGCCCGCGCACAGACATTCGTCCGCGCCGCTGCCCGCAAGGCCCCCGACGCCCAGCCGCCGGGCGCGCTGCGCCTCGCCGAGGTCTCGAACCTGCTACAGATGGTGAAATCCAATGTCGTGGCCGGGCTCAAGGCCTATGAAGACGCCAAATCAGATCCGGACCGGCTGTCGTCGATGGGTTTTGCCGTGGCGATGAACAACGTCAAGATCGCTTCTTCCGAGACGATCCTGGAGATCGTCAACCACGCCATGCTGATCTGTGGCATCATGGGCTACAAGAACGGCACGCCCTTCAGCCTCGGACGCCATCTGCGCGACGCCCATTCCGCACAGCTCATGATCTCCAACGACCGCATCCTCGGCAACACGTCGAGCATGCTTCTCGTCCATAAGCAGGACACTAGCCTACTGGGGTAAAGCCATGGATATGCAGACCTCGTTTCTCGACCGGCTCTTCGAGTCCGGTCTGCTGATCGATACCGGCGTTGACGGTCTCTATGGCCGCAGCGGCCAGTTCGAAGATGTCATCACCGCCTTCGAACGGCTGATCGACAGGTTCGGCGGTGCCGACGGCGCCGAAGCGATGCGTTTCCCGCCCGGCATGAACCGTGCGCTCTTCGAAAAGAGCGGTTACATGAAGAGCTTTCCGCAGCTTGCCGGCACGGTGCACAGCTTCTGCGGCAGCGAGCTCGATCATATGAGCCTGCTTGAATGCATGGAGGTCGGCGAGGACTGGACCAAGGACCAGCAAGCGACCGATATCGTGCTGACGCCAGCCGCCTGCTACCCGCTTTATCCAACCGTCGCCAAGCGCGGCAACCTGCCGAAGACGGGCGGCCTGTTCGATCTGCAGTCCTACTGCTTCCGCCATGAACCGTCGAAGGATCCGGCCCGCCAGCAGCTGTTCCGCATGCGCGAATATGTCTGCATGGGAACGGAGCAGCACGTCACCGATTTCCGCCAGCGCTGGATGGACCGCGGCGTCGAGATGATGAAGCAGGTCGGCCTCGACGTGACCATCGACGTTGCCAACGATCCGTTCTTCGGCCGCGCCGGCAAGATGATGGTCAACAATCAGCGCGACCAGAACCTGAAATTCGAGCTGCTGATCCCGATTACCTCAGTGGCCAAGCCGACCGCCTGCATGAGCTTCAATTACCATCAGGACTCCTTCGGTCTGAAGTGGGGCCTCAATCTCGAAGACGGCAGCGTCGCGCATACCGCCTGCGTCGGCTTCGGCCTGGAGCGTATCGCGCTCGCCCTCTTCCACCACCATGGCCTCGACGTAAAGGAATGGCCGGCCAGCGTACGGAAAACGCTGTGGGGCTGATGACGGCGATGACATCGGTCTTCCCGGGAATCAGCCCGGAAACCTACCGGCAGCACGCGCTGCATTCCGGCGAACGTGCATGGCCGGAAACCAACTGCTATGTCGATCTCTGGATCGAAGTGCTGGCGACATCGGGCGTCGCCCCCGAGGCGATGCTGGGTTTTACCCTGGCGCAGGATTTCGAGGGCGACCAGTTCACCTTCTTCAAAGTGCCGCTCGAAGATCTCGAAGCGCTCTACGGCATCCGCGCGACCGAGCTTGCGATCTACGACCGCGTCGAACGGCATGTCGAAGTGCAGCTCGCGCGCGGTCGTCTCTGCCTGATCGAGATGGATTCCTTCTATATGCCGGATACGCGCGGCACCGCCTACCGGCAGGAGCACGGCAAGACGACGGTTGCGATCAACCGGCTTGATGTTGCGGCAAAGCGCGTCGAATATTTTCACAACGCAGGCTATTTCCAGCTCGGGGGTGAGGATTTCGACGGGCTGTTCCAGCTGCAGCTGACGGAAAGCGATCCGCCGTTTCTGCCCTATACGGAATTTGCGCGGCTTCCGGAAAAGCCCGCCGACGAAGCGCATCTTCGCGCGACCGCGCGGCGGCTTGCCGGTTTTCACTTCGCCAGGCGCCCCCGCCAAAACCCGATCCGCGCCTTCGCCCGCGTCTTCCCGCAACAGGTGGAAGCGGTGGCGGAGCGGCCGTTCGGTTTCTTCCACAAATATGCCTTCAACACGCTCCGTCAGGCGGGCGCCAATTTCGAGCTGGCGGCTGATTATCTGACCTGGCTGTCCTCAACCGAATTCACGGCGGCCGCCGAGGATGCCCGGCGCATTTCCGACGCGGCGAAATCCGTGCAGTTCCAGCTTGCCCGCGCTATCGCCCGCAGGAAGTTCGAGCCGCTGCAGGCAGCCCTTGATCCGGCCGCCGATGCATGGGATTCCATGATGGCATCGCTTGCGGAGCGAATCTGAGGCCGGAGATCAGACAATGCGGGGGCGTTTGGCAAGCATCGGAGCCCGGGAAAGCATGCTTTCCGAAGGCTGGAACCTGATCCTGACGGAGCCGGGCGCCTGCGCCGTACCCCACGATATTCATCTTTCCGCGCAGTTTATTCCTGCGCCCGTTCCCGGCACCGTTGCGGCCGCACTTGAAAAAGCCGGGCTCTTCGACCGGGAAAATCCCGAACCGCTGAATATGAAGGACGCTTGGTACCTGTGCCGGCTTTTTGATGCCGAGCCCGGCGAAGCCATCCTGCGGTTCGGCGGGCTGGCCACGATTTGCAATGTCTTCCTCAACGGTCAGGAAATCCTCTTTTCCGAAAGCATGTTCACGGCGCATGAGCTCCCGGTGACGCTTTCGGGCGGCGACGAGCTGGCGCTCTGCTTCCGGGCGCTCGGTCCCCGGCTGTCCGAACCCGGCCCGCGGGCGCGCTGGCGGCCGCAGATGATCACGCCGGCGGGCCTGAAGAATTTCCGCACGACACTGCTCGGCCATATGCCGGGCTGGTGCCCGGATATCCATGCGGTCGGGCCGTGGCGGCCGATTTCACTGGTGCAACGCGATACCATATCGATCGATAATGTCTCCATCCGCGCGGTCCTGGAAGAGAGCGGCGTCGGCCGGCTGAGCGTCTCCTTGCATAACAATGCCGGGGGCCCAGCGATGCTGCTGCGCTGCGGCGGCATGGAACAGCCCTTCGAGAAGATCGGCGAAAATCATTACTCGGCTATCCTCAAGCTGTCCGACATCGAGCCCTGGTGGCCGCATACACACGGCACTCCGCGCCTCTATGATCTGACGCTGGTTTCCGACGGCGAGGAATATTCGCTCGGGAGCACCGGCTTCCGGCGCATCGACGTCGACCGCGGTGCGGATGGCGAAGACTTCGCGCTCCTTGTCAACGGCGAGCGAGTCTTCTGCCGCGGTGCGGTCTGGACGACCGCCGATATTGCGCGGCTGCCGGGCGGGCGGGCGGATTATGAGCCGTTCCTGCAGCTTGCCTGCCAAGCCGGCATGAACATGATCCGCATCGGCGGCACCATGGTTTACGAGACGCCCGATTTCTTTGCGCTCTGCGACGAGCTCGGCCTGCTCGTGTGGCAGGATTTCATGTTCGCCAATTTCGACTATCCGCGCAACGACAAGGCCTTTCTCGGCCATGTACATGCCGAGATCGAGGAATTCCTGTACGGCGTCCAGGCGTCGCCTTCCCTTGCCGTCCTCTGCGGCGGCAGCGAGATCCATCAGCAGGCGGCAATGCTCGGCCTGCCAATGGAATTCTGGAGTGGACCGGTGACCGACGAAATCATCCCGGCCATTGCCGCGCGCATGCGTCCCGACGTGCCCTATGTGCCGAATTCACCCTACGGCGGAGCGATGCCCTTTTCGCCCAATGCCGGCATTGCGCATTATTACGGCGTCGGCGCCTATATGCGGCCGATTGCCGATGCCCGCCGCGCCGATGTGCGCTTTGCCTCCGAAAGCCTCGCCTTTGCGCATGTGCCGCAGCAAAGGACGCTGCAGCGCCATCTCGACGTGCCCGCCGTGCATAGCCCGCAGTGGAGGGCGCGGGTGCCCCGCGACCGCAGCGCATCGTGGGATTTCGAGGATGTTCGCGACTTTTATCTCGAGCTTCTCTACGATTTCGACCCGGCCCGGCTGCGCCGCGAAGATCCGGAACGGTATCTCGACTTTTCCCGTGCCGTGACCGGCGAGGTGATCGAAGAGACCTTCGCCGAATGGCGGCGCAAGGGCTCCGGCTGCAACGGAGGGCTGGTCTGGACGCTGCAGGACCTGTTGCCCGGCCCCGGCTGGGGCGTGATCGATTCCACCGGCGAGCCGAAACCTGTCTGGTATGCGATGCGACGTGCCTTCCGGCCGGTTCAGGCGGTCTTCACCGATGAGGGAACCAACGGTCTCGACGTGCATGTCGTCAACGAGACGGACACCGACCTCGATCTGGAACTCGAGGTCGTCTGCCTGCGTGATGGAAAACAGCAGGTCGTCAGCGGCAACATGGCTTTCAAGCTCGCGGCAAGAAGCGCGGAACGCCTTGCCGCGACCACGCTGTTCGGCGCCTTCTTCGATACGACCTATGCCTTCCGTTTCGGCCCGCCGGCGCATGATGCAAGTGTGGCGCGCCTGCGATCCCTCGCCGATGGCGCCGTTCTCGCCGAGAGCTTCCATTTCCCCTGCGGACGCGGAAAAGCACTGCACGACGCCGGCATCGAGGCGTCACTCGGCAGAGACGGCGACAGCTGGGTCATCGATCTCAGGACCGACCGGTTGGCGCAATCGGTGCATATCGACGTCGAAGGCTACAGGGCCGACGACGACTGGTTCCACCTTGCTCCCGGCCGGGTGCGGCGCGTGAAGCTCTCCGCGCTGTCCGGCACGGAGAGCGATGTTCCGCCGACGGGCGAAATCAGAAGTCTAGGCAGTTCGCGCCGCATCGGGTTCGCGGGCTGAGGCTCGCAGGGAACGATGCAAGCTCACCGAAAGATCGTAATTTGAGAACGGTATACCGCTATCTACGCGCCCATATCCTGCAGCAGTTGATCCCGCGGTCGCGCCTCGCCTTCAACCCGCGCAAGCCGGTCGAAATCGTCGGCTATCTCTCTATGCCCGTTGGTGTCGGTGAATCGGCAAGGCTCTGTGCCGGGGCGCTTTCCCAAGCGGGACGGGCGATTTCGCTCTCAGACGTCAGCACGCACCCGGACGAAAAATCCTTTGCCGGCTGGGCGTCTTCGCACCGTTCGACCGAACCGCCGGGAAGCCGTATCTGGCATCTCAATCCGCCGATGCTGCCGCGCGCCATCCTGAAGATGGGTGTCACCAAATTCACCCGTGCTTTCAACATCGGTTATTTCGCCTGGGAGCTTGAAGTCGTGCCGGCGGAGTGGCGCAACGGGTTGCGTTACATGAATGCCGTCTTCGTGCCCTCGGAATTCACCAGGCGGACGATTGCGCCGCTGACGGCGGCGCCCGTTATCGTGGTTCCGCATCCCGTAACCGAGAAGCCGGCGGCAGAGGGCATGCGGAAGAAATTCGGCATCGACAAGGACGCCTTTCTCGTCAGCTTCATCTTCAGCGCCGGTTCCTCGATCAACCGGAAGAACCCGCAAGCCGTCATCGAAGCCTTCAGGCTATTCAGCGCTGAATGCCCGAGCGCCTTCCTGTTGATGAAGGCGAGCGGCAACATCGACAAGGATGAGAGCTTGCGCGAACTGATCGCTTCGGTCGCCGGCGATCCCCGCATCAGGATCATCACCGACAAGCTCTCGAACGCCGAGATCAACGGCCTTATCCGCTCTTCCAATGCCTATCTCTCGCTGCATCGCTCGGAAGGTTTCGGGCTGACGGTAGCCGAGGCGATCATGCATTGCACCCCGGTCATTTCAACCGACTGGTCGGGCACGGAAGATTTCTGCGATCCTGAGAACAGCTGGCTGGTCGCCTCTCCCCTCATTCCCGTCGTCGATTCTCATCCCGAATTTGCGGCGCTGCCGGGCGCGGTCTGGGCGGATCCCTCTCCTGAAATCGCGGCCGCGCATCTTGGCGATATCTTCCGTGCGCCCGAGCGAGCACGGGAGAAGGCCGGGAAGGCACGGGAGTTCCTGCTGCGCTACCTCGCAGAGAACAGTTATGAGAAGGCGCTCCAGAAGCTGGCGGCGATGCAGGCCAGCTAAGGTGAGGTCGCCACTCCGCGTTATTTTAACATTTTCGCATTAGTGATGACGGGCATGCGGCTGCAAAGCATGTTGCGCAAAAGTGTGCAGCAGTTTTGCGATAGCGACATGCGTAAAAACAAAAACCTAAAGCGCGAGGAGCGAATCTGAAAGATCGCGACGCGTTTTAGGCTGATCCCGCGGATGGACAGATGTCGAAGGGTATTATCGCAAATTCGGTGATGAACGCGGCGGCAGGCATGCTGCTGCTGCTGACGGGCTTCGTCTCCTCGATCATCACCGCGCGTCTGCTTGGACCGGAGGCCAACGGCATCGTCGCCTTCTCGCTGTGGCTGGTGATGACGGGCGCCTCCATCGCCGAGCTCGGCTCCAGCATCACGCTGCTGAAGACCCTGCCGCAGCTTTCGGCGGAGGGCTATGACGCGGGACGCCGGAGAGGCTTTGCCGCCATCCTCGTCAGCTTCATGATGTTTTCGACGGTGCTGCTGCTGGCGCTCTACGCCCTGTTCTTCCTGACCTCCGAGGAGATGCACTGGGCGAAAACCGCGCCTTCCGTCGCGCTCGTCACTGGCGTGCTGTTCTTCGTCCAGGCGATCGGATCTTTCGTCAAATTCTACCTGATCGGCGAAAAGAGGCTGGGCAGCTTCTTCAAACTGACCGTCGCCGTCTCTACCCTACAGCTCGCCGGCGTCGCCGTCGGCGCCGTCCTCTACGGGGTCGAAGGCGTTCTCGTCGGCTATGCGCTCGGCCAGCTCGTGCTGTTTTTCGCCACAATGCCGATCCTTCTTGCACGGCGCGACTGGTGCGGGGTTTCACTGAGGTACCTCGCCTCCTCCTCCATTATCCTGTCGATCCAGTTCATCATTGATTCCATTTTCCTCAACCGGCTTGAACTGCTCTTCCTGCAGCAGTTCTGGTCTGTGGAGATGGTCGGCTATTATGCCGTCGGCCTGTCGATCGCCAACATCGCACTGCAACTGCCGATCCAGATGACCGGCAGCCTGCTGCCCTACTATTCCGAACGGCGGCACAGCAGCGACGATTCGACCTTGCCGGTCGAGGTCTTCGCCGCCGTCACCCGCAGCATGGCCTATATCGTGCTGCCGATGAGCCTCGGGCTGGCCGCGATCTCCAGCGAACTGGTGCTCGTCGTGTTCGGGGAAGCCTTCCGCCGCAGCGGCACGGTGGTCGCGCTGCTCGCGCTCGTCGCTCCCGCCTACACCTTTATGCAGATCCTCAGCCTCTATCTGCTGTCGATGGACCAGGCCCGCTCCCGCCTCAACATCAGCGTGATAGGTGGCCTCCTCATGGTAGCGGGTTGTTTACTGATCGTACCTAGGCTTGCCGCCGAGGGGGCCGCAATCGTACGCATTCTCGTGTTCGTTGCGATGTCGGTGATGATGATCAGACAGACAGGATTCGGGTCCCAGCTCTCGGGTCTCTACGCAAGCCTGACGAAGGTGACGCTGGCCTCCATCTTGTGCGCCTGCGCGGCGATTTCAGTGCTGGAATTCGTCCATGGCCCGATCGGTCTTATCCTAGCGATCATCGCCGGCACGCTCGCACATTTCGCCGCACTCCGCGTGCTGCGCGCCGTGCCCGCCGAGGATGTCGAGGTCATGCGCTCCATTGTCGAAAAGATGCCGTCGGCGCTGCGGCGGCCGGTCGGCCGCGTGATCGACTTCATTGCGCCGGGGCGCCCCGGCGATCCCGACCGCGCCAAGGTCGCGCCTGGCGAATTTTCGCTCGAACCGGCCGAAGGTGCGGGACGCAGCGCCGCCCTGCCCGTGGTCTTCGATGGCACGATCGGGCTGTTCATGCCGGAAAATCCCGAAGCCGGGAAACGCTCGGCCGCGGTGCTCTTCGTCAGCCCCTGGGGCTTTGAGGAAATGTGCAGCCGCAAGTTCTTCCGCGTCGCGGCCGAACATTTCTCCGATATCGGCGTACCCAGCCTGCGCTTCGATTACCGCGGCACCGGCGATGCGCTCGATTTCGGTGCGCTTCCGGCAAGGCTGGAAACCTGGGAAAACTCGATCCGCGCGGCGGCCGCCAAGCTGAAATCGCTGACCGGCCGCGACCGCATCATCCTGATCGGCCAAGGTCTTGGCGCAACCCTTGCCCAGCGCATCGGCTCCTCGATCGAGGGCCTCGACAGCCTCGTCATGCTGGCACCGGTGCTGAGCGGCCGCGCCTATATGCGTGAACTCAACATGTGGTCGAAGATCATCGACGCCGATCTCGGCCTCGGCCAGCAGCACGTGCAGGCTGCAAAGGTGCAGATCGCCGGGCTTGTCATGCCGGAAGAGATCGCCGCCGAGCTCGGCAAGCTCAACATCGCCGTGCCGCAGGGGCTCGCGGCGTCCCGCTACCTGATCCTCGAACGTCCGGTCAGGGCCGAAGATACCGGCTTTGCCGATGCGCTGCAGGCGCTTGGCGCCAATGTCGAGCAGAAAGTGTTCGACGGCTATGACGAGCTCGTCACCAATCCGCTCTTCGCCAAGACACCCATTGATGTCGTCGAGCTTCTGACGGATTGGCTGAAGACGGCGACGGTGGAGACATCGGCCGCTCATTCGCCGGCAGCGGTCGAAACGACATCGCTTGCCGGCGAAGGCTTCGCGGAAACGCCGGTGCGTTTCGGAAGTCACGATCATCTGGTCGGTGTCGTCAGCCGGCCGCTCGGCGAGATCAAGGGCAATGCCGTGCTCTTCCTGTCGACCGCCTATGACCGGCATGCCGGCTGGGGACGGACGACGGTAGACATGGCGCGCGAACTCGCCCGCCATGGCGTCGTGTCGCTGCGCTTCGATTCCGCCAATGTCGGCGACAGTCCGCCGCGGCCGGATGCGCCGGAGCAGGTGCTTTATTCGATGACGCAGACCGACGATGCGATCGCCGCGCTCGATCTGCTCGAAAGCGTCGTTGCCGGCCCCGTCATGGTCGCTGGCCGCTGCAGCGGCGGCTATGTCGCCTTCCGCGCCGGCGTCGCCGACGAGCGGCTGAAGGCGGTCGTCTCGATCAATCCCTTCGTCTATTACTGGGATCCGAAGGTGCCGGTGCGCCGCGAGCATGTCGTCTCCGTTCCCCGCAGCCTCGACGATTACGGTCAGCGCCTGGCGCGGCTCGACACGCTGAAGCGGCTGCTGCGCGGTCAGGTGGACGTGGTGTCGGCGCTGCGCAATATCGTCATCGCCGGCGGCCGGCGACTGTCGCCCTTCGTCGCGCCGCTGCTCGAACTGCTTCCCGACCGGCGCCATATCGCCCGCGAGGTCCGACAGTCCTTCGCGCTGTTCGGCAGGCGCAAGGTGCCGCTGACGCTGATCTACAGCGAAGGCGACGTCGGTCTCGATCATGTCTATTTCCATTTCGGCCCGCGCGGCGCCAGGCTCTCCCGCTACCCAAACGTGCGGCTGCTCATGCTGCCGGATGCGGACCACAATCTGACGCCGCCGCAATCGCGCAAATTCGTCCTCGACGAGATCATTCGCCTGGCGAGAGCGTAAGCGGGTGTTCGATTAGGCAGGATCAGAGGCTTTCCGCAGTGGCGATATCAAGCGATCTGTAGAGATCGATGTAACGCCCGGCGACGATATCCCAGGAATAGCCGCGCGCGGCGTCAAGGAGCTCCGAGCGAAGGGCGTGCGGTCGGCACGCAAGGTCGGCATAAGCCGATTCCATGGCCGTCGCGGCAGTCTCCGGACTGGTGAAATCGGCAAGTCTGATGACGGCATGTCGGTCGGCGAGTGTTTGAAAGGCATCGTTGGCGTTCAGCACCGGCAGTAGGCCGGCGCTCATCGCCTCCAGCGCGACCAGGCCGAAACCTTCATATTCCGAGGCGGAGGCGAAGAGCGAGGCTGCGGTGATGATGCGGCGGATAGTATCATTGTCTGGCGACACATGCAGGGTGACGCGGCCGGTCAGGTCCCGGCTTTCGATTTTGCCTTCGATATCCTCCCGATTCCGGTCGGATTCGGCCCCGACGATATCGAGATGCCATTCCGAATCGCGGCTCTTCAGAACGGCCATCGCGTCGAGCAGGTGGTCCAGCCGCTTGTTCACCGAAAATCGACCGATGGTGACGACGCGGCGCCTTGCCAGGCGTGAGGCGGTGTCGGCGAACTTGCCGATATCGGCGCCATTCTCGATCAGCACGCTGTCCGGCACGATCTCGGAAAATTGCTTGAGATCGGAGGCGCTGCAGCAGACCACGCGGCGATAGGCCCTCGCCGAGGCGCGAGTCAGCGTGCGGAACCATATCTTCTTGATCGCCGCGTATTTCCTGGTGTGGAAGAAACCGCCATGCGTGGTGACGATCATCGGCTTGCCGTGCAGCAGCCGGCCCCAGGCGAGCGCATCGAAGAAGAAGTCGATGGCATGGACGTGCACGAGATCGGCGTCGCCGAGATGACGAAAAACCTGCGGCGCCAACGGATAGCGACTGCTGCCGGACCACGGGATGCGCACCACCTCGATGCCGTCGATATTCTCGCAAGCCGGCAGCTTATCTTCAGGCGCGGTGAACAGCGAGTTCAACGTGACGACGCGGACACGATAGCCACGCCGGAGGGTCTGGCGGCTGAGATTGGCGACGACGTCTTCCAGGCCGCCGCGATTGGGCAGGAACTGGCGCACGACATGGACGATCAGCGGAGCCGTTTGCGGCTGCGGATTCTCGCGCCCACTATCTGCCTCGACGATCGCCATTTTCCACCTATCGCTGCGCGTGCCAAACTCGTGTTGGCGCGGATTTATAGCAACGACCAGATATCTCAGGCGTTAAGGCGTGGGTTCAGCAACGTCCTGCGGAAGCGATTCTTCGCAACAGGGTTAATCGTGTCTGACGGGAGTTCAGAAAGCTTTGAAGGTGAGCGTCGTCAGCGACCGGACGATGCCTGGAATATTGGCGATATTGTCGTTGATGAACTTGCCGATATCCTGGCCTTCCTCGATATAGACCTTCAACAGCAGGTCGTAATCGCCGCTTGTGGAATAGAGCTCGGAGACCAGCTCGGTCTGGTAGATGGCGTCGGCGACCTCATAGGTCTTGCCGGGGGCGCATTGGAGCTGGACGAAGATCGGCTTCATGGAAATTTCCTGCAACGTTGTTTGGCCCGCATAATGGTCGAAAGCGCCATGCGGATGCAAGCCGTTCCTCACGTGGTCCGTCCGGCCGTCGCTTCCGCGACGATCCAGTCGCGAAAGGCGGCGAGCGGGGCATAATCGGCGCGCTCGCTGGGACAGGCAAGATAATAGCGCTCCCGGCTCTCCATCTCCCGGTCGACGGCGGCAACGAGATCGCCGCGCCCGAGTTCTTCCTGCATCAGGAATGTCGGCAACAGGGCGACACCGAGACCGGCGATCGCGGCTTGCGCTGCGGTGGCGAACTGATCGAAGAGCATGCCGTGCACGCTTTCGAAGGAAACGCCATTGCCGGCGAACCATTGTTCCCAGGCATCGGGGCGCGTCGTCAGATGCAGAAGCGGAACCGCAAGCAGATCCTCTGGGCGCGAAATCCTGTGCTGCTTCAGGAAATCGGGACTGCAGGCCGGCACTGTGCGTTCCGACATCAGCAAGGTCAGTTCCGCGCCGGGCCAGTGCGCGTGGCCGAAGTGGATCGCGGCGTCGATCGAATCGAGCCGGAAGTCGAAGGGCGAAAGCCGGGTCGCCAGATTGATGGTCACGCCGGGACTGGTGCTAAGAAAGCGGCCCAGGCGTGGCGCCAGCCAGCGCGTGCCGAAGGTCGGCAGGATGGCGAGATTGAGCGTGCCGCCATGCGGATTGGCGCGCAGGTTCAAGGAAGCGCTCGAGATGCGCCGCAGCGCCTCGCGAATCTCCCGGGCATAGCCGTCGCCGGCGAGCGTCAGCCGCATGGTCTGGCGTTCGCGCAGGAAGAGCTCGACGCCAAGCTGCTCCTCCAGTGCGCTGACCTGACGGCTGACGGCGCTCTGTGTCAGATCGAGTTCGCGCGCCGCCGCCGTCACGCTGCCGGTGCGGGCGACCGCCTCGAAGGCGGCGAGATGTGAAATCGACGGCAGAAAACGTCTTGAAGCGAGCATGATCATTCCGTTTCAGAATGAGCTATTTCCGAAATGTCGATATTTTCGGGTTTCCCGCGATTGTAAAGAGTTTCATCCTGCAAAAACGGAATGAGCCGGAGTTTTTCCAAGATGCCGCACGCCTTCGTTTCCACAGACCATATACGATCGCTTTTCACCGAGGCGATGTCGCAGATGTACCGGACGGAGGTGCCGCAATACGGCACGCTGATCGAACTGGTCGCGGATGTGAATGCCGGCTGCCTCGAAAGGGACCCCGCTCTGCGCGAACGCTTCGCCAGCGCCGACGAACTTGAGCGCATCGATATCGAGCGTCACGGCGCCATCCGGCTCGGAACGGCGGAAGAGCTTTTCACCATCCGTCGGCTGTTTGCCGTCATGGGCATGCAGGCGATCGGTTATTACGATCTTTCGGTCGCCGGCGTGCCGGTTCATTCCACCTGCTTCCGGCCGATCGACGAGGCGGCGCTGAACGTCAATCCGTTCCGCGTCTTCACCTCGCTGCTGCGCCTGGAGCTGATCGAGGATGAAAGCCTGCGCCGGGAAGCCGAGGCCATTTTGGCAGCGCGACGCATCTATACGCCGCGCGCCATCGCGCTGATCGAGCGTCATGAGCAGAATGGCGGTCTCACGGAAGCGGAAGCGAGCGAATTCGTCGCTGAGGCGCTTGAAACCTTCCGCTGGCACGGCGAGGCCACTGTCAGCGCCGAAACCTACAAGCGCCTGCACGACGCGCATCGGCTGATCGCCGACGTCGTCAGCTTCAAGGGGCCGCACATCAACCACTTGACGCCGCGCACGCTCGATATCGATGCGGTCCAGGCCCGCATGCCGGAACGCGGCATTACCCCGAAAGCCGTCATCGAAGGACCGCCGCGCCGGCAGTGCGACATCCTGCTGCGGCAGACGAGCTTCAAAGCGCTGGAGGAGGCGATCGTCTTCTCAGGTGACGAGGGTACGGTCCAGGGCACGCACACCGCCCGCTTCGGCGAGATCGAGCAGCGCGGCGTGGCGTTGACGGCCAAGGGCCGCGCGCTTTACGACCGGCTGCTCGCCTCGGTTCGCGGCGAAGTGCAGGTCGGCGCCGGCGGCGCCAAGGCCGGCGCCTATGACCAGGAATTGGCCGAGCGCTTCAAGGCGCTGCCGGACGGCTGGGATGAGCTGCGCAAGCAGGATCTCGCCTTCTTCCGTTATTCCGCCACGCCGGCGGGCATCGCCGCCGCGGTCGCCGGGCCACTGCCGCGCGATCCAGAAGCGCTTGTTGCCAAGGGCTACCTCGCCTTTGCGCCGATCGTCTACGAAGACTTCCTGCCCGTCAGCGCGGCCGGCATTTTCCAGTCGAATCTCGGCACCGACCAGCAGCAGAATTATGCGACGCGCTCGAACCGCGATGCCTTCGAGACCGCACTTGGAGCAACCGCTCAGGACGAACTGGCGCTTTATGCGGAACGGCAGGCCGCATCGCTGGAGGCCGCGATGGAGGCGCTCGGGGTCGCGGGCCTGCAGCTGAGGACCCTTGCGTGAAATCGCCGCTTCAACACCTGTTCTTATGCGCTAGAGTAGTCCGGTTTCAATCCGGTCGGACTATGCCATGCTGAATGACCCGCGCTCCCACGGCCTCTGGGAAAAGACCGCCGGCGAACCGCCGGCGACCTCGCCTCTCCAAGGCGCGGTGTCGGCAGACGTCGTTATCGTCGGCGGCGGCTATACCGGCCTGTCCTCCGGCCTGCATCTAGCCGAAGCCGGGTCGAAGGTGGTGCTGCTGGAGGCGAAGGAGATCGGCTTCGGCGGTGCTGGACGCAATGTCGGCCTGATCAATGCCGGCATGTGGGTGATGCCCAACGACCTGCCCGGCGTGCTCGGCCCCGTCCATGGTGAACGCCTGCTCGAAATGCTCGGCAACGCGCCGAAGCTCGTCATGGAATTGATCGACAAACATGCGATCGCCTGCGAACTCGAGCGTAACGGCACGCTGCACTGCGCCGTCGGCGCCGACGGGCTGAAGGAGATCGAGGAGCGTGCGGCGCAATGGTCTGCCCGCGGCGCGCCCGTCGTGCTGCTCGATGCGGCTGAAACGGCCAAGCGCACCGGCAGCGAGGCTTATGCCTGCTCACTGCTCGATCTGCGCGCCGGAACGCTGCAGCCGCTTGCCTATGCGCGCGGCCTCGCCCATGCCGCCGTCAAGGCGGGCGTCGCCATCCATACATCGAGCCCCGTCATCGCAACCGAGCGTCGCGGTAGCCGCTGGACCGTGAAGACGGAAAGCGGCGAAGTCAGCGCGGACTGGATCATCGTCGCGACCGATGCCTACAGCACCGGCCCCTTCGAGCAGGTGCGCAACGAGCAGGTCTATCTGCCCTATTTCAATTTCGCCACCGTGCCGCTCGGCCACAATCTGCGTCAGTCGATCCTGCCGGGGCGAGAAGGCGCATGGGACACCAAGGATATTCTCTCCTCCTTCCGCATGGATCAGGCTGGACGTCTCGTTTTCGGCAGCGTCGGCGCGCTGCGCAATACCGGCCTTGCCGTACACAAGGGCTGGGCCAAACGTGCGCTGAAGCGGCTCTTTCCCATTATCGGCGATGTCGAATTCGAATGCGAATGGTATGGCCAGATCGGCATGACCGACAATGCGCTGCCGCGCTTCCACAAATTCGCCCCGAACGTCATCGGCTTTTCGGGCTATAATGGCCGCGGCATAGCCCCCGGCACGGTCTTCGGCCGCACATTGGCCGACCATATTCTCGGCCGGCTTGCCGAGGCCGATCTGCCGCTGCCGCTGACGTCACCCAGCGAGCCGAGCTTCCGTGCGCTCAAGGAACTATGGTACGAAGCCGGCGCTCAGGTCGCCCATTTCGCCGATGCCCGCTTCTGAGAACAATAAGATTGGAAACACGACAATGACCATCGCCGTCCTCGATCTCGCCACCGAAACCGCCAAGCTGCTCGCCGAACTCGGCGTCGATGCCGGCCGCTATCAGGGCGGCACGCTGTCTGTCTCCTCGCCCGTCACCGGCAAGGAAATCGGCAAGCTCAGAGAACATTCCGTTTCCGAAACGAAAGTGGCGATCGAAGAGGCGCACAAAGCGTTCCTCGAATGGCGTTCCGTGCCGGCGCCAAAGCGCGGCGAACTGATCCGCCTGATCGGCGAGGAGCTGCGCAGCGCCAAGACGGCGCTCGGCCGCCTCGTCTCGATCGAAGTCGGCAAGATCACCTCCGAAGGCCTCGGCGAGGTTCAGGAGATGATCGACATCTGCGATTTCGCCGTCGGCCTGTCGCGCCAGCTCTATGGCCTGACGATCGCCACCGAACGCTCCGAACACCGGATGATGGAAAGCTGGCACCCGCTCGGCGCGATCGGCATCATTTCCGCCTTCAACTTCCCGGTCGCCGTCTGGTCTTGGAATGCGGCGCTGGCGATGGTCTGCGGCAATTCCACCGTCTGGAAACCGTCGGAAAAAACGCCGTTGACCGCGCTTGCGGTGCAGGCGCTGTTCGAAAAGGCCGTGAAGCGCTTCGTCGCCGAGGGCGGCAAGGCGCCGGCCAATCTGTCGACCCTGATCATCGGCGGCCGCGAGGTCGGCGAGGTGCTGGTCGACCACCCGAAGATCCCGCTCGTTTCCGCCACCGGCTCGACCGCCATGGGCCGCGCCGTCGGCCCGCGCCTGTCGCAGCGTTTTGCCCGCGCCATTCTCGAACTCGGCGGCAACAATGCCGCCATCGTCTGCCCCAGCGCCGATCTGGACCTGACGCTGCGGGGCGTCGCCTTCTCCGCCATGGGAACGGCGGGCCAGCGCTGCACGACGCTGCGCCGTCTCTTCGTCCATGAAAGCGTCTACGACCAGCTGGTGCCGCGCCTGCAGAAGGCCTATGGCTCGGTCACCATCGGCAATCCGCTCGAAACAGGCACACTGGTGGGCCCGCTGATCGACGGCCAGGCTTTCGAGAAGATGCAGGCAGCGCTTGGCGAGGCCAAATCGGCCGGCGGCAAGGTGACGGGCGGCGAACGCGTCGACAATGGTTCCGCCGATGCCTTCTACGTTCGCCCCGCGCTCGTCGAAATGCCAGATCAGACCGGTCCGGTCGAGCACGAGACCTTCGCGCCCATTCTCTACGTGATGAAATACAGTGATTTCGACGCGGTGTTGGCGCTGCACAATGCCGTGCCGCAGGGATTGTCGTCGTCGATCTTCACCAACGACATGCGCGAGGCGGAAACCTTCGTCTCGGCGCGCGGATCGGATTGCGGCATCGCCAACGTCAACCTCGGTCCCTCCGGTGCCGAAATCGGCGGCGCCTTTGGCGGCGAAAAAGAGACCGGCGGCGGACGCGAGTCCGGCTCCGATGCCTGGAAGGCCTATATGCGCCGCGCCACCAACACGATCAATTACGGCAGCACACTGCCGCTTGCGCAAGGCGTCAAGTTCGACGTCGAATAAGCAAAATCGCTGGAAAGGCGGCGCTGGCTGAGCGTCGCCTTTTGGCTGCTGACAAACCGCTCAAAAACCGCGACGTCATCCTCGGCCTTATGCCGAGGATCTGCGACGGCCAATTAAGCATCTGAAAATAGACGATTTTCTGAAAAGAAACTGCGGTTGTTAGATGCTCGGCACAAGGCCGAGCATGACGGAGGAGACTTTGTCGGCAAACGAGGGCGACGCTGGCTGAGCGTCGCCTTTTTGGCACCATCGAGTTTATTCCCGGCGATCTGAATTATCGGGTCAAGATATCGTGATGCTTTTTTCTCGGCGACGAAACTTGAAATAGGTAGTCAAGAAAAATATACGCCTACCCGCAGGGTGACATTGCCATGGAGGCCATCATGACTATTGCTTTTAACCGTTTTTCCCGCGTGCTGACGCTCGCCGCGTCGCTTCTCTCCGCCACGGCGCTCGCAGGCAGCGCCAATGCGCAGGATGAAGGTCTCGTCGTCTACAATGCGCAGCACGAAAGCCTGGGCCGCGAATGGATCGATGCCTTCACCAAGGAGACAGGCATCAAGGTCACCATGCGCCAGGGCAGCGACATGCAGTTCGCCAACCAGATCATTCAGGAAGGCGACGCATCCCCCGCCGATGTTTTCCTGACCGAGAATTCGCCGGCCATGACGCTGGTCGACGGCGCCGGCCTCTTCGCCCCGGTCGAAAAGGAAACACTGGATCAGGTTCCGGAGCAGTATCGTCCTGCCGACGGCATGTGGACCGGCATTGCCGCCCGCACGACGGTGTTTGCCTATGACAAAACGAAGCTCAGCGAAGACAAGCTGCCGAAGTCGCTGCTCGACCTCGCCGATCCCGCCTGGAAGGGCCGCTGGGGTGCAGCGCCCGCCGGCGCCGACTTCCAGGCTATCGTCGCCGCCCTGCTGCAACTGAAGGGCGAAGACGCCACCAAGGCATGGCTGAAGGGCCTCAAGGACAATGCGACGCCGTACAAGGGTAACAGCGTCGCTATGAAGGCCGTCAATGCTGGTGAAGTCGAAGGCGCGGTCATCTATCACTACTACTGGTTCGGCGATCAGGCGAAGACCGGCGAGAACAGCAAGAATGTCGGCATGCATTACTTCAAGAACCAGGATCCGGGCGCTTTCGTCAGCGTTTCGGGCGGCGGCGTCCTGAAGTCCACGCAGCACATGAAGGAAGCGCAGGCTTTCCTGAAATTCGTCACCAGCAAAGCAGGCCAGGCCGTGCTGAAGGACGGCACGTCCTATGAATATGCCGTCGGCAAGGACGCTCCTTCCAACGACAAGCTCGTTCCGCTTGCCGACCTCAATGCGCCGAAGGTCGAAGCTTCGACGCTGGACAGCAAGAAGGTCGTGGAATTGATGACGGCGGCAGGTCTGATCTAGGCTCTCTAGTGTCGTAGCGCTGATGCGGGGAATGCTTTGGGCTTTCTGCCGCAGGCTTGCAGCAGCCAAAACTATTGCTTTTGGCTCAAGAAAACCTTAGGGCATGACGGGATCGGGCAACTGTCTTTCCAAGACGGTTGCCCTCCTTTTTCAGCGTATGAAGGCATCGGCCTTGCTGCAGGACAACAGATTTTTCGTAGCCGGCAACAAGGCGCCGGTCGCGCCGAAGGCCGCGCGAATACTATTGCCGCGCCGGCGCAAGCCGCACGCGTCCGTGATGCTTCTCGCGACCGTCATCGCGATCTTCAGTCTCGTGCCGCTCGGTTTCATCGGCTGGATCACTTACGATGTCGGCTGGGAAACGGTGAAAACGCTCGTCTTCCGGCCACGTGTCGGCGAACTCCTCATCAATACGGTCCTCCTGGAAACGGCCACCATTCCGCTGTCGATCGCGCTGGCCGTGACGCTTGCCTGGCTGACCGAACGAACGGACATTCCGGGCGCCAGGCTCTGGGCCTGGCTGGCGATCGCGCCGCTCGCGGTGCCGGCCTTCGTGCACAGCTATGCCTGGGTCAGCCTCATTCCCGGCATGCGCGGCCTGCAGAGCGGCGTCTTCGTTTCTATCATCGCCTACTATCCATTCCTTTACCTGCCGGTCGCCGCAACGCTACGCCGTCTCGATCCGGCCATCGAGGATGCCGCCGCCTCCCTTGGCCTCGATCCCTGGCGCGTCTTCTTCCGCACCGTGCTGCCGCAGTTGAGGTTTGCCATTTGCGGCGGCTCGCTGCTGATTGCGCTGCACCTGCTGTCGGAATACGGCCTGTTCGTCATGATCCGGTTCGATACTTTCGCCACCGCGATCGTCGACCAGTTCCAATCCTCCTACAACAGCCCGGCCTCCAACATGCTCGGCGGCGTGCTCGTTGCCTGCTGCCTTTTCCTGCTCGGCCTCGAAGTGCTGCTGCGCGGCAACGAACGTTATGCCCGCGTCGGCTCTGGCTCGCCGCGTCCGGCCGATCGCCGGCGTCTCGGCTGGTTCGTGGTGCCGGCCATCCTGCTGCCTGTCGTCCTGGCGGTGCTGACGCTCGGCGTGCCGTTGATGACACTCGGCCGCTGGCTCTATCTCGGCGGCAGCGGGATCTGGCGCATCGAGGTCGGCAGTGCCTTCCTGCAGACGATGGCGCTCGCTCTTGCCGGCGGCGTGCTGGCGACGATTGCCGCAGCCCCCATGGCCTGGCTCTCCGTTCGCGCGCCCGGCCGTTTCCAGCGCGTGCTCGAAGCCTGCCACTATTATGTCGGCTCGCTGCCCGGCGTCGTCGTGGCGCTGGCGCTGGTGACGATCACCGTCCGTCTCGTGCTGCCGCTCTATCAGACCTTCGCAACGCTGCTCGTCGCCTATGTGATGCTTTTCCTGCCCCGTGCCATGGTCGGCTTACGCGCCAGCATCGCTCAGGCACCGGTGGAACTGGAGCGCGCCGCGATGGGCCTCGGCCGCACCCCCGGTCAGGCAGTGCGGCAGATCACCATGCGGCTTGCCGCACCGGGAGCCGCTGCCAGCATCGCCTTGACCGCACTTGGCATAACCAATGAACTCACGGCAACTCTGATGCTCTCTCCGAACGGGGTCGATACGCTGGCGACGAAATTCTGGTCGCTGACGAGCGAGATCGATTACGTCTCGGCCGCCCCTTACGCCTTCATGATGGTCGTGCTGTCGCTGCCGCTCACCCTGACGCTTTATACGCAATCGAAACGGACCGCCGGCCAATGACGCTGCTTACGATCGAAAACATCAGCAAGCGCTACGGGCCTGTCCAGGCGCTGAAGGATATCTCGCTCGATGTCCAGGCCGGTAGCCGCACCGCCGTCATCGGGCCGTCCGGCTCGGGCAAGACGACGCTGCTGCGCATCATCGCAGGCTTCGAGCAAGCCGACGCCGGCAGGGTGACATTGGATGGCGACGTGCTGGCCGATGGCTCGGCGGCGGTGCCGGCTCACAAACGGGGCATCGGCATCGTCTCCCAGGATGGCGCGCTGTTCCCGCACTTGAGCGTGGCTGAAAATATCGGCTTCGGCTTCGAACGGGGTGCTGCCGATCGTGAGCGGCGCATCGCCGAACTGCTCGATATGGTCGAGCTCGACCGCGGCATGCTGGTGCGGCGCCCGCATCAGCTTTCCGGCGGTCAGCAGCAGCGCGTGGCGCTCGCCCGCGCGCTCGGCCGCAAGCCGCGGCTGATGCTGCTCGACGAACCTTTCTCGGCGCTCGACACCGGTTTGCGGGAAAACATGCGCAAGGCTGTCGCGCGCGTGCTGCAGGCGGCCGGCATTACCGCTGTTCTCGTGACGCACGATCAGGAAGAGGCACTGAGTTTTGCCGATCAGGTCGCGGTTCTGAGGGAAGGGCGGCTGATCCAGGCGGGATCACCGCAAACCCTGTATCTGCATCCCAGGGATCGCGAGACGGCGCTGTTCCTCGGCGATGCCGTGCTGCTTCCGGCAATCATAAGGAACGGCCTTGCCGACTGCGCCCTCGGCCATGTCGCCGTCGAAGGCGGCCGTCAGGGCAAGGCGGAAATCATGCTGCGGCCCGAGCAGATCCGCGTCGTTGCCGATGAAAGCGATCGCGACTACGGCGGACGGGTTGTCGAGGTGGAATTCGGTGGCGCGGTCTGCACCGTCGCCGTTTCGCTCGACGGCGTTGCCCTGCCGCCGATCCGGATCAAGACCTCGAGCGTCGCCCTTCCCTCGCGAGGCGATCTCGTTCGCCTGGATATATCAGGCAAGGCGCACGTCTTCGAGCGCTGAACAATAGAGCCTGCGCGTCCTATTGGACATGCGGGCTAACCGACCCGGCGCACCAGCTCTTGCGGCTCGGCGCCCTCGAGCCAGCCGCCGGTAAAGCCGGCGCGCTCAAGTCCGAGGCGGATGACCGGCGATTGCCGCATCAGCTTCCAGATGAAGTCGGAACGCTCGTTTTCGATGGTCATGACGACAAGGCCCTGGTCGATGCCGACGGTGCGGTCGTCCACCCAGCCCTCCGGACGTTTGGTCTGCACAGTCGGATTGAAGCCGCCGGGGAAGCCGCCTTCCAGCAGCAGGTTCGGATAGGTGGTCAAAAGCGCCTTGGTGCCGTCGAGAGCCGCCTGCCGGTCATAGGGCAGGCAGGCGAGTGCCGCCCAGGGTGCGATCGTGCCGTCATCGGGTCCGAGCGGCGCGCCGCGGGCGGCATAACCCAGGACCTTCGGCTGCCGACCGCCGCGCATGCGCCGGGTGGGCGGCGGGCCGTCACAGGCCGTAAAGCCCCAGACATTCCTGTTGTAACCGACGAAACCGCCGGGATTGCGCTCGGCATAGTCGCGCTGCATGTTGATGACGACCTGGGTATTGCGGAAGTAGTCCCAGTTGCGATCCATCATCGGTCTGTCCTGGATGCCGCGGAAATCGATCCAGGCATGCGAGAAGAGATGAATGAAAAGCGGGCCGGCGTAGAGATACGGCTGGTCGCCGAACGTCATCCAGGAATAGCTCGATGTGAAGGCGTCGTAACTCGACTGCGGCACGGGATGTGTCGGCGAGGCGAGTGCCAGCGCATAAAGAATGATCGCCTCGTCGAAACCGTGATAACGCCAGCGCAGGAAGCCCGACGAAGGCTTCCAGCCCATGGAAATCGTGTCGCCCTTGTTCAGCGCCCAGCGCCAGTCGACGCGTTCGTAGATGAAGGTCGCGAGCTCACGGATTTCAGTCTCGGTCTCGTCTTCGCGATTGAAATATTGCGCTGAGGTCAGCACGCCGGCGATGAGCAGCGCCGTGTCGATGGTCGAAAGCTCGCTGTTCCAGGCACGATTGCCGCTATCCATGTGGAGAAAATGGTAGAAGAAACCGCGATGGCCGGTCGCATGGCGCTCGTCGCCCTGGCGCGCCTCGGCGAAGAAACGCAGCGTATTGACCGTGCGCTCGGCCGCTTCCCTGCGGCTGATCCAGCACCGTTCGACGGCAACGGGATAGGAGGAAAGTGCAAAGCCGACGGCGGCGATGCTCGCGGGCACGCCGGCGATCGAGGTATCGGCCACCAGGCCATTTTCGGGATTGGAATATTTCAGGAAGTACTTGAAAGCCGAATGCTGCAACCTGTCGATGAGGGCTGCATCAATGTCTTCGATCCGTTGCAGCATAGGCTCCTACCCAACTGTTGCATCGACCCATGCTTGAACATGGTGGTCGTCCCCAGGCAAATCAAACCATTTTGATTCGTAGGGATAAGAGAACACAAACAGAGGCGGTCGGTCGTTAACAATTATCGGTGAATTAATATCTAGCATAAGTCATATAAGCGGTGCAGCAAAAGCACCGCCGCGCACCGCACCGGCACAGTCTATGTCAGGCAATACTTGTTGCCGACGGGGGCGCTCTGGAAAGCAGCCCATTATCGTCCGACAGCATAGGCCTGCATGAGGCGCGGGGTGGCTGCGGCGCGCATCAGCCCGTCGGCATCGCGTCGTGCGGCCGTCAGCCGGCCGATCGCCCAAGGATCGGTGATCGTCAGCTTGTGGCCCTTTCGGGCGAGCGCCTCGAGTACATCCGGACCGAAACTCTCTTCCACTATCAGGCTGCCGGGTTCGCGGCTGCGCGGATAGAAGGAGCTCGGAAAATGAGCGGTATGAAAGAGCGGTTGATCGATCGCCGCCTGCAGGTTCAGCTGGTGATGGATATGGCGCAGGAAGAAGGAAAGCTGCCACTGCTCCTGCTGGTCGCCGCCCGGCGTGCCGAAGGCAAGGGTCGGGCGGCCTTCATAGAGGCCGAGGGACGGCGTCAACGTCGTGCGCGGCCGTTTTCCCGGAGCAAGCGATGTTGGCAGGCCAGGCTTCAGCCAGAACATCTGCGCGCGGGAATTGAGGCAGAAGCCGAGGCCGGGCACGGTTGGCGAAGACTGCAGCCAGCCGCCGGACGGCGTGGCGGAGACCATGTTGCCGTCATGGTCGATCACGTCGATATGCACGGTGTCGCCGCGCTTTTCAGACAAATGAGCCATGGTGGGCTCGTAGACGGCGCCGGTCTGCGAATCGGCGCCGAGCATCTTCATCGTCAGATCATGCTGCGCTTCGAAACCCGGAATGATGCCGGGTCGAAGGTCGAAGGAGGCATCCGCGCCGACCAGTTTGCGGCGTTCGGCAGCATAATTCTCCGACAGCAGATGCGCGACGGGAACCTCGGAAAAATTCGGGTCGCCGTAATAGACTTCGCGGTCGGCAAAGGCGAGCTTCATCGCCTCGACAACGGTATGAACGAAATCGGCGCCATTCGGTCTCATCGCGGCGAGGTCGAACCCCTTCAGAATCGAAAGGGTCTGCAGGAAGACAGGCCCCTGACCCCAGGGCCCTGTTTTGGCGATGGTCCAGCCGTGATAATCATAGGTCAGCGGTTCCTCAATCGTCGCCGACCAGTTGGCCATGTCGTTGGCGGTCAAAACGCCCCTGTGGCGGCTGCCGCTTGCGTCCATCACTTCGGCGGTCTTCAGATAGGCGTCGATCTTTTCGGCTATGAAGCCGCGATAGAAGGTGTCGCGGGCCGCCTGCACCTGTGCTTCCCGACCGCGCTTTGCTTCGGCTTCGGCAATGACGCGCTTCCAGGTTTCGGCCAGCGCCGGATTGCGGAAATTCGCCTGCGCTTCGGGAACGCTGCCGCCTGGCAGCCAAGTTTCGTGGGAGGTCGGCCATTCCTTTTCGAAAAATGCCGCAAGCCCCTTGATGGTCGCCGAAACCCGCGGCAGCAACGGATGGCCGTGCTCGGCATAATAGATCGCCGGTTCCAGCACCTCGCGCACGCTCATCGTGCCGTAGTCGCGCAGCATCAGCATCCAGCCGTCGAAGGCGCCGGGAATGACCGTCGCCAGCAGGCCGTCGCCGGGGATCAGTGTCAGGCCTTCCCCGGTATAGTGTTCGATCGTCGCGCCGGCGGGTGCTGACCCCTGGGCTGAGATGACCTCGACCTTGTCCTTCTTCTTCGAATAGATCACCGCCGGCAGGTCGCCGCCGGGGCCACAGAGATGCGGCTCGACGAGCTGCAGCACGAAGCCGGTCGCCACCGCCGCATCGAAAGCGTTGCCGCCCTTTTCGAGAATGCTCATGCCGACCGCAGAGCCGATCCAGTGCGTCGAGGTGACGACGCCGAAAGTGCCGAGAATTTCAGGTCGGGTGGTAAATCCGGTCATGCCGAACATCCTCCTTGGGAAATCATCTCCCGTTCGGATCGCTGGGACTCAAGCCTGTGGCGAGCGCGCGGAGAGGAAGACCTGCGGCTCGAAGGCAAAATCCTTGTCGAACGGATAGGTCGGATGCTGCTTGCGCAGCCGCGGCAGACGCTCGACGAACTGATCGACCACGCCCTCCGACAGCGCCATCAGGTTGGGATTGGCGATCGGGGCCAGTTCCGGCGAAAGATAGCCCGATTTGACGACGATGATCTTGGCGCCATGCGGGTCGAGGCCGAGCCGGGTGAAGTCGGCGATATTGTGGTAGGGCCGCCGTTTGGCCGAGACCACGAGATCGATGCCGCCGATCGAAACGACCGCCTGTCGATCGGCGAGGTCGGGGGTCTCATACAGGAACTTGACGGTGAAGCGCGCGTTGACCGGCCTGCTGCCCTTGGTATCGAGCGAGGCGCCGACGCTCAAGACAAGCTGCGCACCCACCCCCGCGGCATAACAGGCTTCGGTCGCCGCCTTGTCGGCGATACCGGCAAAGACGACGCCGTCAGCATCTTTGGCGATCAATTCGGCCAGGACATCGGCCCGGTCCCCGACGCCGCCGCCTGTCGGGTTGTCGCCGGATTCGGCGAGCACGACAGGAGCGGTCGGGCTGGCGATCGCTTTGGCAACGCATTCCTGGACCGGACCGGTCTCGCAGCCGAAGACAAAGTCTTCGCGAACATCCCAATAGGCCCTGGCGAGCCGCCTCGCCTCACGCTCCAGCACGGCACGATCAGTGCCGGTCATGATGGCAGCGGCCGTGGCGCGCGGTTCGTCGGCCCAGACGTAACCGACCATCAGCGACGCATCCCAGACGCCATCCATCGCGTCGATCTCGGGCAACCTGGCATAAAGGCTGTTCGCCGGCTCATCGACCGTGCTGGTGCGCTCGCCGGGCAGGAGGACCGGGGTCGGCGCCCAGAGAACGAATGGCTTTACGCCGGTTTTCAGGCTCTTGACCAGCATCGAGACCGAGCGGCGCATCGTCTCCTCGACATCGATATGCGGCGCGGTGCGATAGGTGGAGTAGATGTCGAGCGCATCGATGATGCGCTGGGTGACGTTGCCGTGCAGGTCGTAGCTTGCCGAGACGGTGCATGCTTCGCCGACCAGCGCGCGGGCCGCACCGATCCAGTCGCCTTCGGCATCCTCCATGCCCTCGACATACATGGCGCCGTGCATGGCGAGGTAGAGGCCATCGAGCGGCAGCAGCGGCTTCAGCCGCTCGAGTAATTCGCTCTTGAAGGCCTCATAGGTGGCACGCGAAACCGGCCCGCCGGCAATGGCGCGGGCATGGATCGTCGGCAGGAACTCGGCATCATAATCCTTCAGAAAAGCGAAATAGGGGGATTCCAGCAGCCCTTCCCCGCGCAACACCCGAAAATCCTTCTCCTCATTCAGAACGGGATTGTATGTGCTGCATTCGGTATGAATGCCACCGACGGCGATGCGCATGGGAAACCTCGGTTGATAGTGGGAGCAATCACGACGGAATGGGTGGCGATGAGATGAAGATGGGGGCGAGAGGACGCGCCGCCACTATGATCCTGATGATAGTTCGCAAAACGAGCCGTTCAACCGCAAAGACATGACAAAGTTGCTTCGGGTCGATTCTGAGATCGATAATCCGGACTGCGGTATCCAAAACTTGTCGACGATCTGCCTTTGGAACCGAGTTGCGCCGATCAGCGGGCACTCACCAGGCGCAAAGCGACCGCGACGTCGGCGTCAACCGCGCGACATCGATCCTCCGCCAGCACTGACTGTCCATCCATGGATAAATCTCCGCCGTCCAGATTGGATTCTGCCGCAATCGATGCTGGTAGGCGGCGGCACCGCTTTGATCCGCGTGAGCTTCAAACCACACGAACACCGTTTCTCCCTCGCGAACCGGCAGGCGAGGAAAACCGTTGCTGCTTCGCTCGGTCATAAACACCGCCTCGATCCGCGCACCGGCCGCCAGCATGGCCGGCATCGCCTTGTCGCTGAAAAATTCCGAGAAGCCTTCATCCGTTCCGGGTGCGAGCGAGCAGATGTTCACGATGATCAGCCCCTGTGCGGGCGCGCGCTCCGCCTCCTTCTCCCTCGGCAGGTTATGCGCAAATGGAAGAACGCCGGCCGCCGGCTTCAGCAGCAGGACGTTGTCCGAATTGAGCATCGTCGCGTTGGCGGCCGGTCCATGTTCCTTCCAGACTGGGCCCGAATAAAAGGATGCGAGCGCCTCCGTTCTGGCATCCATGTTCTTGAAGGAGCGAACCCACACAAAACAATCGGGGTCGTCGAGATCGCGAAACTCCCCTTCGACGCGCATGCCCAACGCCTCCTGGGGCTCAACGAACTCGCGATCAAACAGGTGGATCAACGCCTCCCTGCGCTCGGGAAGAACCCGGTAGCGGCGAAGCTCGAATATGATGTGAGAGTCCATGGCTTTTCCTGACAGGTCAATCATCCTGTTTTATCACAGGACAATTGACCTGTTTTGTCAAGCTGCTAGAGTGAGCGTCGGTTCCCGTGAGACGCCATGATCGAAAACAAGAGAATCAACGACCCCGAAGGCGTGCGCCGCAGGATCATCGATGCTGCCTATGACGCCTTTGTCACCCAGGGTTATCTCGCAACCGGCATGCTGGAACTGCGCGAGAGGGCCTCAGTGTCCGGCGGCGCACTGGCACATCATTTTCCTGCAAAGCGTGACCTCGGGCTTGCAGTCATCCGCGATCGCGTCGCCGCCGCCGTTCGGCAGACATGGATCGAACCGCTGCACACATGTGTGGATGCACCGACCGCCATAGACCTGATTTTTGAAGCCATCATCGGTGAACTGACGCAAAAGGACCGGGTCTCCGGTTGCCCGCTCAACAATATGGCAATGGAAGTTTCGCAGCTTGACGCGGAAATGCGCGCGCTTGTCGGTGCCGTGTTCGAAGCCTGGCATGAAGCGCTCTCCGCCAAGTTTGCGGCAGATCTGGAAGAAAAACGCGCCGTCGGGCTTATTCCATCGAGAATTGCAACGCTGGTCATTGCCGCCTATTCCGGCGCCATGACAATGGCAAAGGCAAGCCAGGATGTCGGCCCGCTCAACGATTGCCGCGCCGAATTGGCGGCGCTGCTGGCGGCGAACTACCGCCGGCCTTGACCGCCAATTGCATTCAGAGGGGGCGGCCGATCTCGCCTGAAAAATCAGATTTGTGAAGCCGGCATGGACAGTGAACGAGTGGCGGAGAGGGTGGGATTTGAACCCACGATACCCTTGCAGGTATGCCGCATTTCGAGTGCGGTGCATTCGACCACTCTGCCACCTCTCCGCGGTCAGGTCGGCGCTTGTTCGGCGCGGGCGTTCTCATAACGGGCCTATGCCAGGTTGGCAAGCCGAAATATCGAGCTTTTCCATCCTTTTGCCTTGACACCTTTCCGTCACTCGCGTATCCCGCATCCGCAATAGGAGTGGAGTAGTCCGCCCCTTGCCCGCCTCGCGCTCGCGCGGGGTTTCACCGGCAGACCAGAATTCCGGGCTAGCTCCCTGAAATCCCTGCTTAACTTCGACTGATAAAAAGACGGCCATCTGCTTCGATCGCGGGGAGCGCCGGAACGAACATGAAAGGATAAAAAATGTTCGCAGTCATCAAGACCGGCGGTAAGCAGTACCGTGTGGCAGCCAACGACGTGCTGACCATCGAGAAGCTTGAAGCATCCGCTGGCGACTCCATTGAATTCACCGAAGTGCTCGTGATCGGCGAAGGCGCCGACGCGGCGATCGGTGCGCCCTTCGTAGCCGGCGCCTCCGTCAAGGCGGAAGTCGTCGACCAGACCCGCGGCAAGAAGGTCATCGCCTTCAAGAAGCGCCGTCGTCAGAATTCGAAGCGTTCGCGCGGCCATCGCCAGCATCACACGGTCGTCCGTATCACGGACATCGTGGCTGCCAAGTAAGATCAACGGGTTTCAGGTTTAAAGGAGAACTCCAATGGCACATAAAAAAGCTGGCGGTTCCTCGCGCAACGGTCGCGATTCCGAATCCAAGCGCCTTGGCGTGAAGAAGTTCGGCGGCGAAGCCGTCATCGCAGGCAACATCATCGTGCGTCAGCGCGGTACGCAGTGGCATCCCGGTTCCAACGTCGGCCTCGGCAAGGATCACACGATCTTTGCACTTACCGCCGGCAATGTGGATTACCGAACGAAGGCCAACGGTCGCGTCTACGTGTCTGTCATGCCGAAAGCGGAAGCAGCGGAATAAGCCGGTAGCGCTCTAAAACAGCCGGCGTCTCATCGACCCGGCTGGCCGTACCAGGTTCAGTCCAGAAAACAGGGGAGATGGGGCGCCATCTCCCCTTTTTCGTTGTCCAAACAGGAGGACTGAACATGCAAGGCGAATTGATAAGGGTGGACCAATCACGGTCTTCCCGGGAAGACCAGCGGTCTTCCAAGGAACGGCTGAGGCCGGAGCGGTTAAGGACCGATTGCCCTGTCTTGTTATCGGAACGGCTCGTCATGCGCGCGCCCCACGAAGAAGACATCGACGCCCTTGCCCATCTCGCCAACAACGCCAAAGTCGCCACCATGGTATCGCGTATGCCGCACCCCTATACCGCCAATGATGCCGCCGACTTTGTTTGGCGTTCGCGAAATGGCGAGATTGGCAAGTGCGTCTATGCCATCACCAAAGCCGAAAACGGCGCCTTCATGGGGTGCTGCGGCGTGGAACCGCATAACGACGGCAAGACCGTCGAGATCGGTTACTGGCTGGGTGAGCCCTACTGGAACCAGGGCTACACCACCGAGGCCTGCCATGCCCTCGTCGACATGGTGTTCCGGACGCGGCAGGACGTAGACCAGATCGACGCCCGCTGCCGGGTGATGAACGTCGCCTCGCGGCGCGTCATCCAGAAGTGCGGCTTCCAGTTCCAGGGATCGGGGCTTGCCGCTTCGCTGGCGCTCGGCAGCAACGTGCCTGTGGAATGGTACAGGCTCGACCGCAAGACCTGGATGTCGCTCCGAAGCTGGGGGAACATCGCATGAGCACGTCGGCACTGCAAAGGCCGGACACCAGGCCGATGATGCCCGGCCCCGCGCCGGTCATCCCGACTGCACGGCTGACGCTCCGCCCCCACCGGCTGAGCGATGCGCCCGCCATCGCGGAATCGCTCTCCGATTTCGCGGTGACGCGCATGCTTTCCCGCGTCCCCGCGCCGTTCGACCGGCAGGATGCGCTGGACTGGCTGATGCCGGTCACGTCAGGCACGCTGCCGGACTGGTCGCTGGCAATCACTGGCAAGGACGATGTCCATATCGGCACCGTCTCGATCGAGCTGCGCCACGGCCGCTGGCACCTCGGCTATTGGCTGAACCGCTACTACTGGCGACGCGGCTATATGAGCGAGGCGGTGGCGGCGATCATCGAGCGCTTCTCGCGCCGCATGCCTGAGACGCCTGTTCATTCCGGTGTCTTCGCCGACAACCCTGCTTCGCTGCGGCTGCAGGAGAAGCTCGGGTTCCGCATGACGGGTTGCGGCGAAATCTATTGTTTCGCCCGCAACACCATGGTGTCGCACATCGAAACCGTGCTGCAGCCGGGCGCGCTGCAGCCGCGGAAGGTTGCTTAGTCAAACAGGAGGCGCCGCCGCACCGGCGGCGCCTCCGTTAGTCTCCGATCTCGACCCACACCGGAAAATGATCGGACCCGACGGATTGCGTATCGATCCGGGCGGATTTCAACCGGCCCTCCAGGCCGCAACTGACGAAACAGTAATCGAGATGCATGCGTTTACCGTGATCCTCAGGATCCATCCAGCTGTAGCTCTCCGGGCGATAGGCCTGAAGCGCCGCAAAGGCGTCAACCGGCGTGCCGATCCTCGCCACGCGGCCGTAATATCCGCCACCGGCACCGGCAAGCGCGCAATATTCCGGCGATTCCGGCTCCATGTTGAAATCACCCACGATGACATAATCCTCCGGCAGCGGCGGCTCCGGCAGTTCGAATTCGGCGCCCCCTGTCAACGACCCGCCTTCTTGCATGAAGGCTTTGATCTGGGCGTTCAAAAATTGCAGCTGGCGAATGCGCTCGTCGGCGGAGACGTGGTCGAGATGGACGGAATAGACGCGGACTGCCCCGCCGGGAGCGGCGACCAGCGCCTCCGTTGCGCCGCGCTGCAGGTTGATCTTGGCGATCGTCCGGCTGCGTGGCAGAAGCAGCGTCCGCGTCGACAGGATCGGCCAGCGCGACAGCACCATATTGCCGAACTGAAAACGCGTGCCGCGCACCGGCTGCAGCCCGCCTTCGCCCCCGTCGATATGGATATCGCAGGCTGGCCCATACACCCAGAAATGGTCGGGAAAGAAGGCAGCAATGTCAGCCACCATGTCGGCAAAACCGTTGCGGGAAAAGCCGCGGGTCACCTCCTGCAGTGCAATGACATCGGCGCCTTCGAGGCTCCGGGCAATCCGCTTTAGATCGTATCGGCCGTCGAGACCGAAGCCGTACTGTATGTTATAGCTCACGAAATTCACGATAATCTTTGACCTCCGTCGGAACCGCCTATATCGAATGGGCCAAGACGGGCCGTCCAACTGCCACCGGATACTGGAAGTAAAATGAAATTTCTCGACGAAGCAAAGGTCTATATCCGATCCGGAGATGGCGGCGCGGGCAGCGTTTCCTTCCGGCGCGAGAAATTCATCGAGTTCGGCGGCCCGGATGGCGGCGATGGCGGACGCGGCGGCGACGTCTGGGTCGAGGCCGTCAACGGCCTTAACACGCTGATCGATTTCCGCTACCAGCAGCATTTCAAGGCGACGATCGGCACCCATGGCATGGGCCGCAATCGCACCGGCGCCAACGGCAGCGACGTGACCTTGAAGGTCCCCGTGGGAACGCAGATCTTCGAGGAAGACCGGGAAACGATGATCTGCGACCTGACCGAGGAAGGCCAGCGTTACTGCCTCGCCCACGGCGGCAATGGCGGCTTCGGCAACGCCCATTTCAAAACCTCGGTCAACCAGGCGCCGGATTGGGCCAATCCCGGCCTGCCCGGCGAGGAAAAAACCATCTGGCTGCGGCTGAAACTGATTGCCGATGCCGGCCTTGTCGGCCTGCCAAATGCTGGCAAATCGACCTTCCTGGCAGCGGTTACCCGCGCCCGGCCGAAGATCGCCAATTACCCCTTCACCACGCTGCATCCCAATCTCGGCGTCGCCACCATCGACGAGCGGGAGTTCATTCTTGCCGACATTCCCGGCCTGATCGAAGGTGCCCATGAGGGTGTCGGCATCGGCGACCGTTTCCTCGGCCATGTCGAGCGCACCCGCGTGCTGCTTCACCTCGTCTCCGCTCAGGAAGAAAAGGTCGGCAAGGCCTATAAGACGGTCAAACACGAACTCGAAGCCTATGGCAATGAGCTGACCGACAAGCCCGAGATCGTGGCGCTGTCGCAGATCGACGTGCTCGACGAGGCCGAACTGAAGAAGAAGACGAAGGAATTGGCGAAAGCCTGCGGCAAGACCCCCTTCCAGATCTCGGCCGTTACCGGCAGGGGCATGACCGAGGTTCTGCGTGCACTGCGCGACATCATCGTCGAGAACAATGCCGAGGAGAAGCCGGCCAAGGCGCCGAAACTCCGGCATCGCGACATGGTCGTCAGTGAAGACGGCAACGACGAGGATGGGGCCGATGACCAGCCGTAAGCCGCTTGGCCGCTACCGCCGCATCGTCATCAAGATCGGCTCCGCCCTTCTGGTCGACCGCAAGGCCGGGCTGAAGAAGGCCTGGCTCGATGCCATGTGCGCCGACATCGCGGGCCTGAAGGCCAAGGGGATCGACGTGCTTGTGGTTTCCTCCGGCGCCATCGCCCTCGGCCGCTCGGTGCTCGATCTTCCCTCTGGCGCCTTGAAACTGGAGGAAAGCCAGGCCGCCGCCGCCGTCGGCCAGATCGCGTTGGCGCGCGCCTGGTCGGAGAGCCTGTCGCGCGACGAGATCGTCGCCGGCCAGATCCTGCTGACGCTTGGCGACACGGAAGAGCGCCGCCGCTATCTCAACGCGCGCGCCACCATCAATCAGCTGCTGAAGATCGGCGCCGTGCCGATCATCAACGAGAACGACACGGTCGCCACCAGCGAAATCCGCTATGGCGACAACGACCGGCTGGCCGCCCGCGTGGCGACGATGACCGGCGCCGACCTGCTCATCCTTCTTTCCGATATCGACGGCCTCTACACCGCGCCGCCGCATCTCGATCCGAATGCCGCCTTCCTGGAGACGATCGCCGAAATCACCCCGGAGATCGAGGCGATGGCCGGCGGTGCGGCCTCCGAGCTTTCGCGCGGCGGCATGCGCACCAAGATCGATGCCGGCAAGATCGCGACCACCTCTGGCTGCGCCATGATCATCGCCTCCGGCAAGACCGACAGCCCGCTGTCGGCAATCGAAAACGGCGCGCGCTCTTCCTGGTTCGCCCCCTCCGGAACGCCCGTCACCGCCCGCAAGACCTGGATCGCCGGACAATTGCAGCCGGCCGGCGAACTGCACGTCGATGAGGGTGCCGTCACGGCGCTCGGCGCTGGCAAGAGCCTGCTTCCCGCCGGCGTGCGCAGCATTTCCGGCCTCTTCAGCCGCGGTGACACCGTGGCGATCATCGGACCGGCCGGCCGCGAGATCGCCCGCGGCCTGGTAAGCTACGATGCCGAGGATGCCCGCCGCATCGCCGGCCGTAAATCGGCGGAGATCGAGGCCATTCTCGGTTACGCCGGGCGGGCCGCTATGGTTCATCGCGACGACATGGTGATGACCGCGCAGATCGGGTCGAAATCGGAAAGGCAGAAGAAGGACGCGAGCTATGCTTGATACCGTTGCGCCGGGCCCTGACATTGATGCGCTGATGAACGACATCGGCCGCAAGGCGAAGGCTGCCGCGCGGCCGTTGGGCTTTGCCTCCACCGAGGCGAAGAATAAGGCCCTGAACGCCATGGCCGACGCGATCCTGGCGAACAAGGCGCATATCCTCGCCGAAAACGCCAAGGACCTGAAGGACATCGAAGGCAGCGAAACGCTTGCCTCCTTCGTCGACCGGTTGACGCTGAACGACAAGCGCATTGCCGAGATGGCCGAGGGAATCCGCGCGATTGCCGCCCTTGCCGATCCGGTCGGCGAGATCATCGCCGCCTGGGACCGGCCGAACGGCCTGAAGATCGAGCGCGTCCGCACGCCGCTCGGCGTCATCGGCGTCATTTTCGAAAGCCGGCCGAACGTCACCGCCGATGCCGGCGCGCTCTGCCTCAAGGCGGGCAATGCGGTCATCCTGCGCTGCGGCTCGGATTCGCGCCGTTCATCGCAGGCTATCCATGCCTGCATGGTCGAAGGCCTGAAGGCGGCGGGACTTCCGGAGCATGCGATCCAGCTCGTTCCGGTCACCGACCGCGCCGCCGTCGGCGCCATGCTGCGCGGCCTCGAGGGTGCAATCGACGTCATCGTGCCGCGCGGCGGCAAGAGCCTGGTAGCCCGCGTCCAGAGCGAAGCGCGCGTGCCGGTGTTTGCGCATCTCGAAGGCCTGTGCCACATCTATGTCGATGCATCGGCCGATATCGAGATGGCGAAGAAAATCGTCGTCAACGCCAAGATGCGCCGCACCGGCATCTGCGGCGCGGCCGAGACCCTGCTCGTCGATGCGGCAGCGATCGGCACGCATCTGACGCCACTGCTCGAGGTGCTGACCGATGCCGGCTGCGAGATCCGCGCTTCGGCGGCAGTGCTGAAGGTTGCGCCCGGCCTTAAGCCCGCGACGGAGGAGGACTGGTCGACCGAATATCTCGACGCGATCATATCGGTCGCGGTGGTCGACGGCATATCGGGCGCCATCGCCCATATCCAGAAATATTCGTCTAACCATACCGAGGCCGTCATCGCCGAAGACCCCGGCGTGGTCGCGCGTTTCTTCACCGAAGTCGATTCGGCGATCCTGCTGCACAACGCCTCGACCCAGTTCGCCGACGGCGGCGAATTCGGCATGGGCGCGGAAATCGGCATCGCCACCGGCAAGATGCATGCCCGTGGCCCCGTCGGTGTCGAACAACTGACATCCTTCAAATACCGGGTGCGCGGTGCCGGACAGACCCGACCCTGACGTGACGACGGAAAAGCTGGACCGACGTTATCTCCGCATGCCGCACAGCGAGCGCGGCATGGTCGTCGGCCTGTTCGGCGGGTCGTTCAATCCGCCGCATGAGGGCCATGCGCTCGTCGCCGAAATCGCCATCAAGCGCCTCGGCCTCGACCAGCTCTGGTGGATGGTGACTCCCGGCAACCCGCTGAAAAGCCGCAATCTTCTCGCGCCGCTTGCCGAGCGCATTGCCGAAAGCGAGCGTGTCGCCGCCGATCCGCGCATCAAGGTCACCGCTTTCGAGCAGGCGCTCGGCGTCAGCTACACCGCCAATACGCTGGCCCGCGTCAAAGCCCGCAATCCGCATGTGCATTTCATCTGGATCATGGGCGCCGACAGCCTGCAGACCTTCCACAAATGGCAGAAATGGCAGGAGATCGCCCGCACCTTTCCGATCGCCGTGATCGACCGACCGGGCGCCACACTCTCCTATCTCTCTTCGAAAATGACGAGGACCTTCGATTTCGCCCGCATCGACGAGGACGACGCGCGGGTTCTCTGGAAGAAGCCGGCGCCGGCCTGGACCTTCATTCACGGCCCGCGCTCCGGCTTGAGCTCGACGGCAATCCGCAACGGCGCTTTGCCGGGCACGGTCGAATAGCTGAATTTCAGGAAAACTCCCGGAAACGAGAAAGCCCGACGGGGGAGGAGATCCGTCGGGCTTATAAACTCGACCGACAACTGGGAGGAGGAGTGTTGCCGATCCTGTCGAACGGCTATGGGAGGAGGAGAAAGCCGTTTCGATGGATGTGTTGTACCATATTCCGCGGGAAGGTGAATGTCATTTTGTGCAATGCAGCAATGCGGACGATGCAATACTGCGGCTGCGAGCCCTGGTACGCTGCCGTTTTAATCGGCAAAACCTAAAGAGCGTCTTGGCCCTTGCGGTCCTCTGGCGTACCGATCGCGCAATGCACCTCATGAATAGGTAAGGCCATCGATACAGTTATATTTTCTTGGATACATCCCTAGCCAAACCGTGAGAGCCGTTATATTCGTTAAAATATTTCGAATCCTGGTGAGTGAAAGTATGCAGAACCGCGGCCGATGGATGAACCTGGCAACCGCCGCGATCGCGGCTCTCTGGTTAGGCGCGGCAGCGCTGCCGGCGCCGGCCGCAGCCGCCGAAAAACTGACCGTCTTTGCCGCGGCGAGCCTCAAGAATGCGCTCGACGCCGCCAATGCCGCCTGGACCAGGGAGAGCGGCAAGGAAACCGTCGCCTCCTATGCGGCGAGCGGGGCGCTTGCCAAGCAGATTGAAAATGCCGCCCCGGCCGATATCTTCATTTCGGCCGATGGCGATTGGATGGATTATCTTGCCGAGAAGAAGCTGATCAAAGCCGAGAGCCGTTCGGACCTGCTCGGAAACCGGATCGTACTCGTGGCCGAAAAGGACAAGGCAAAGCCGGTAGAGATCAAACAGGGTTTCGATCTCGCCGATTTGCTCGGTGACGGCAGGCTTGCCATGGGTGAGCCGAAATCGGTTCCCGCAGGCAAATACGGCATGGCCGCACTGGAAAAACTCGGCGTCTGGACATCGGTCGAAAGCAAGGTCGCCGGCGCGGAAAGCGTGCGCGCCGCCCTCGCCCTGGTCTCCCGCGGCGAAGCACCTTATGGCATCGTCTACCAGACCGACGCGGCGGCCGATAAGGGTGTCGCGATCGTCGGCACCTTCCCGGCCGACTCCCACCCACCGATCATCTATCCGGTGGCAATTCTTGCCGACAGCAAGAACCCGGATGCAGCAGCCTATCTCGATTTCCTGAAATCGGACAAGGCAGCCGCTTTCTTCACGGCGCAGGGCTTCACTATCCTGAAGTGATTGAGAAGCTGAGACGATTGCGGAATCAGGGGCGACAGCTTAGCGTCAAGGCTGCTGACCTACTATTCTGGCTGCCCACTTCGTGCGGATGGTTGCGCTCCGAGACGTTAGTGAGGGACGGAGAGGTTGCGGCGATCCCCCTTCGCCCCGCGAGCCGGGGTCCGAAGGACGGGTCGAGACCCGTGGCCAGACCCCGGCGGTGCCGGCAGGCGGATGAGGGGCAGGCGTCAGGTGATGCCGGATTTTCCAGGGAGACCACCGCAGTTGAACATATTCGGCCTGAGCAACGAAGAATGGACGGCGATCCTGCTCAGCCTGCGCGTCTCGATCGTCGCGATGCTGGCGAGCCTGCCCTTCGGCATCCTCGTTGCCCTGCTCTTGGCCCGCGGCCGCTTCTGGGGCAAGTCGGTGCTGAACGGCATCGTTCACCTGCCGTTGATCCTGCCTCCCGTCGTCACCGGTTTTCTTCTTCTCATCCTCTTCGGCCGCCGCGGTCCGATCGGCAGCCTGCTCGACCAGCATTTCGGCATCGTCTTCTCCTTCCGCTGGACGGGCGCCGCACTTGCCTGCGCCGTCATGGCCTTCCCGCTGATGGTTCGCAGCATCCGCCTGTCGATCGAGGCAGTCGACCGCAAGCTGGAGGAGGCGGCCGGAACGCTCGGCGCCGGCCCTGTCTGGATTTTCCTGACGATCACCCTGCCGCTGACCCTGCCCGGCATCATCGCCGGCATGATCCTCTCCTTCGCCAAGGCGATGGGGGAATTCGGCGCGACAATCACCTTCGTCTCCAATATTCCCGGGGAGACCCAGACCTTGTCGTCCGCGATCTACACCTTTACCCAGGTGCCGGGCGGCGATGCCGGCGCGCTGCGGCTGACGCTGATCGCCATCGTCATTTCCATGGCTGCCGTGCTCACCTCCGAATTGCTCGCTCGTCTCGCCGGCCGAAGGATCGATCCGGAATGACCCTGATCGTCCAGGCAAAACAGAGACTCGGCGCCTTTTCGCTCGACGCCGCCTTCACCTCCGAAGGCGGTGTGACCGCATTGTTCGGCCGCTCCGGCTCCGGCAAGACCTCACTGATCCGCATCATCGCCGGTCTCGCCCGGCCGGATGAAGGTCGCGTCGTGCTTGACGGCGAGCGCCTCACCGAAACGACAGCTGGCATCGTCGTCCCGAAACACCGCCGCCGTTTCGGTTATGTCTTTCAGGAGGCACGGCTGTTTCCGCATTTGAGCGTCCGCGCCAATCTTTCCTACGGCCGCTGGTTTGCCCCAAAGGCGGCGCGCCGCGAGAGTTTCGACCATATCATCGACCTGCTCGGCATCGGGCCGCTGCTGGAACGCAGCCCGGCAAAACTTTCCGGCGGCGAAAAGCAGCGGGTCGCGATCGGCCGCGCCCTTCTCTCCTCGCCCCGGCTGCTTTTGATGGACGAGCCGCTTGCCGCCCTCGACGAGGCGCGCAAGGCCGAGATCCTGCCCTATCTCGAGCGGTTGCGCGATGAGACCGAAATCCCGATCGTCTATGTCAGCCATTCGATCGCCGAGGTGGCGCGGCTGGCAAATCAGGTCGTCGTCCTCAGCGACGGCAAGGTGCAAGCGACCGGCCCGGCCGTCGACATATTGAGCCGCCCGTCTGCGGCCGCCGACCGGAAAGAGGCCGGCGCGCTGCTCGAAGGCACCGTCGAAAGCTTCGATGCGCGTCACCGCTTGTCGACCGTCACTCTGAAATCCTCTCAATTGCATATTCCGAGCGCAGTGCTTACGCCCGGCAGACCAGTGCGCATCCGCATCCCGTCGCGCGACGTCATGCTGGCGACCGCCAGGCCCGAGGGCCTCAGCGCGCTAAACATTCTCGAAGGCAGGATCGAAGCGATATCGTCGGGCGAGGACGGAACGGTCGAAATCCGGATCGATTGTGCCGGCGACGCCATTCTTTCGCGTATAACCGCGCTCTCCTGCGAGCGCCTTGATCTCCGGCCCGGCAAGACGGTCTTCGCCATCATCAAGACGGTTGCCCTGGAAAGCTGATCAGCCGTGCTCGCCAGGCGGCAGGTTGCGCTTGGCTTCGAGCCAGGCGAGATCCTCAGCAAGGCTCTCCCGCACCGTCTTTTCCATCCGGCGAAAACGCGCGAGCAATTCTTCGCCGAATGGCGTCAATGCCGCACCGCCGCCCTTCTGCCCGCCGCGTTGCGGCTCCACCACCTGTTCTGAGAACATCCGGTTCATCTCGCTGACGAGCAGCCAGGCTCGGCGATAGGACATGTCCATCGCCCGTCCGGCCGCCGAGATCGATCCGGTCGCGCGGATATGCTCCAGCAGTTCCATCTTGCCGTGACCGAGGCGGTGCTCATTCGGAAAGCTGATTCGCAGGACGGGAACAGGTGTTTTTGCGGCTGGGTCGGTCATCGCATCGAGAAATCGAGGAATTTGCGGCACTTTACGCCGCGGTACGGAAACTGTACACCGACCGCACAAGCAGCCTGGGCGGCAATATTCTTCAATTCGGGCGCCAGATCGGATTTTCGGCCGCTCTGTACCTTAGCACGTCTTGAAACATTAGTGGTTTGATGCCTATCTTAACCATGATCCGGTCGTGATCGGATCTCGTGTTGTGCATGGTTTGTCATTCCAGGAAAGGGAAAAAACTGACAACAGTACACGCCAAGGGAAAAACGCTCGCCGTTGTCCCGAAGAGCGCGGAACGTGGCGCCGATGCCGCCGCCCGCGCCTTAGAAGCCGTCCTCACCAGCCTTGAGGACTCCAAAGCTGAAGATATCGTCACTATCGACATTGCCGGAAAATCGGCGCTTGGAGACTACATGATCGTCGTCTCCGGTCGCTCGAACAGGCATGTCCTGGCGATTTCGGATCACCTGCTCACCGATCTCAAGGACGAAGGCTTCGGTTCAGCCCGCGTCGAAGGTCAGGAAGGCGGCGATTGGATCCTGATCGACACCGGTGACATCATCGTGCATGTGTTCCGTCCCGAAATCCGCGAGTTCTACAACATCGAAAAGATGTGGGCGGCTCCGGATATGGATGAAGAAACACGGCACTGACAGGCGGGCCGGCATCGCCCGGCGCCTGAGATGCGGCATTTGACTGGCCGGAAAACATGAGAAGCCGGCTGCGGTGCATCGTGCGCCTGAAATGCCGTCACGAGCAGGAGCGGGGAAATGCGAATTGGTCTTTTTGCGGTGGGACGGCTGAAGTCCGGCCCCGAAAAGGATCTTGTGGCCCGTTACCTCGATCGTTTCGCCAAGGCCGGCTCTGCTGTCGGTCTCGAATTCACCCGTGTTGCCGAAGTGGGCGAAAGCCGCGCCTCCAATGCGGAGACCCGCAAGCGCGAAGAGGCGGCGATGCTTTTGAAATCGCTGGCCGAGGGCAGTGTTCTCATTCTTCTCGATGAACGCGGCAAGGCGCTCGACAGCGAAGCCTTCGCAAACCTGCTCGGCACCTATCGTGACCAGGGAAAACGCGAGCTGACGATTGCGATCGGCGGAGCCGACGGCCTCGATCCCGCCCTTTACGACCGGGCCGACGCCACACTGTGCCTCGGCAAAATGACCTGGCCGCACCAACTCGTGCGCACGCTGATCGCCGAGCAGCTCTACCGCGCCGTCACCATCTTGTCCGGCCATCCCTATCACCGCGTCTGACCATTCCGGCTCGGTCCATGGCTTTGGCGATGCGTCGCATTGTCACGCAGCCTTGTTTTGCGCAGGCAGGCTTTCTCCTGCAAACTTTCTGGCAAAGCGTGCCAAATCAGCTTAGTCTCGGCGCGATTTGAGAGAGTGCCCGGACACGCATGACGACGACTCCAACCAGGCGACACCGCATGATTCTGCCGGCACTTGCGGCCGGTTTGGGTGTTGCGGTCATACTCGTCTCGACAAGCCCGTTTTCGGTCCGGGCCCAGGATGCCGCCCCGGAAGCGGCGCAATCTTCAGACCCGCCGCCCGCCGAGGCGCCGCCCGATCCGGCCGCCGAACTTGCCGCCAAACGCGATCAGACCCGCGCCGAACTCCAAACCCTCTCGAAGACGATCAGCCTGTCCTCCGACAAGGTGAGCGAACTCCAGCAGAGTATCGCCAATCTGGAAAAGAGCACGCAGAGCATTCGCCAGGCGCTGATCGATTCCGCCGCCCGCCGCAAAGGGCTGGAAAAGCAGATTCTCGAGAGCGAGAAGAAGCTTGCCGATCTCGGCGTCAAGCAGGATAGCATTCGCCGTTCCCTGCATGAGCGCCGCGGCCTGCTGGCCGAGGTGCTGGCGGCACTCCAGCGCATGGGCCGCAATCCGCCGCCGGCTTTGCTCGTCACGCCCGACGACGCGCTTGCTTCCGTGCGCAGCGCCATACTGCTCGGCGCCGTCGTGCCCGGTATTCGCAAGGAAACCGACAAGCTCGCCGCCGATCTCGCAAGCCTGGCTGCGCTGCAGACGGCGAGCGCCGCCGAGAAGACGCAGCTTACGGCGACGATGACCGACAGCATCGAGGAAGAGCGGCGCATGGACCTGCTGCTTGCCGAAAACGATAAGCTCAGCCGCAGCAACGCCGCCGAACTGGAGGCCGAAAGGAAACGTTCGGAGGAGCTCGCGGGCAAGGCGACCAGCCTCGAAGGCCTTGTCGCCTCGATGGAATCCGAGATCGCTTCGGTGCGCGAAGCGGCTGCCGCCGCCCGCCAGGCCGAGGAGAACCGCAAACTTTTGACCGACGAGCAGCGGGCTCAGGCGAAGGCGCTGGCCGACAGCGGCGTGCCCGATAAAAACCGCATTGCGCCCGCATATCCCTTCGCAGAATTGAAGGCGAAATTGGAACTGCCCGTGGCCGGCGATATCCTGCGCCAGTTCGGCGATGCCGATGGCACCGGGCACGAAGCCATGGGCATGACCGTCGCCACCAACCCGGAGACAGTGGTGACGGCGCCTGCCGATGGCCTGGTGGTTTTTGCCGGCGCGTTCCGCAGTTACGGTCAGATGATCATTCTCGACGCGGGCGACGGATACCACCTGGTTCTCTCGGGAATGGATGCGATCAATACCCGTCAGGGAAAATTCGTTTTCTCCGGCGAGCCGCTCGCCGTGATGGGAGCGAAAAGAGTGGCGAGCGCAACTGCATTGGCGCTGGAAACGGACCGGCCAACGCTTTACATTGAATTTCGAAAAGACGGTAAACCGGTCGATTCCCGACCGTGGTGGACCGCCAAGGACACTGGAAAGGCACGCAATGATTCGTAGGGCTTCTCTTGTTCTGGTCGGCGCATTGATGGGTGCGACCGCGATGAGCGTCATTTACTCGGCAGGTGTGCCGGCAGAAGCAGCCGGATCCTCCACATACAAGGAACTGTCGGTATTCGGCGACGTCTTCGAACGCGTGCGCGCGCAGTACGTCACGCCGCCGGCCGAGGACAAGCTGATCGAGAATGCCATCAACGGCATGCTGTCCTCGCTCGATCCGCATTCGAGCTACATGAATGCGAAGGACGCCGAAGACATGCGCACCCAGACGAAGGGTGAGTTCGGCGGTCTCGGCATCGAAGTCACGATGGAAGACGAGCTCGTCAAGGTCATCACCCCGATCGATGACACGCCCGCCGCCAAGGCCGGCGTTCTCGCCGGCGATTACATCTCCGAGATCGACGGCCAGTCCGTGCGCGGCCTGAAGCTGGAAGACGCGGTCGAGAAGATGCGCGGCGCCGTCAATACGCCGATCAAGCTGACGCTGATCCGCAAGGGCGCCGACAAGCCGATCGAACTGACGATCGTCCGTGATGTGGTCGCCGTCCAGGCCGTCAAGTCGCGCGTCGAGGACGATGTCGGTTACCTCCGCATCATCTCCTTCACCGAAAAGACCTATCCCGACATGGAGAAGGCGATCAAGAAGATCAAGGACACCGTTCCGACCGACAAACTGAAGGGTTACGTCCTTGACCTGCGTCTCAACCCGGGCGGTCTGCTCGACCAGGCGATCAACGTCTCCGACGCGCTGCTGCAGCGTGGCGAGGTCGTTTCGACCCGCGGCCGCAATCCCGATGAAACCCGTCGCTTCAATGCCGGTCCGGGCGATCTGACCGATGGCAAGCCGGTCATCGTGCTGATCAACGGCGGTTCGGCCTCCGCATCGGAAATCGTCGCCGGCGCCCTTCAGGATCTTCGCCGTGCCACCGTTCTCGGCACCCGCTCCTTCGGCAAGGGTTCCGTCCAGACGATCATCCCGCTCGGCGAAAACGGCGCGCTGCGCCTGACCACGGCGCTCTATTACACGCCGTCGGGCCGCTCGATCCAGGGCACCGGCATCACCCCCGACATCAAGGTCGAGGAGCCGCTGCCGGAGGAACTGCAGGGCAAGATGGTGACCGAAGGCGAATCCAGCCTGCGCGGCCACATCAAGGGCCAGAGCGAAACCGACGAAGGTTCGGGCTCCGTCGCCTATGTGCCGCCGGACCCGAAGGATGACGTTCAGCTGAACTACGCGCTCGACCTGCTGCGCGGCAAGAAGACCGATCCGGCCTTCCCGCCGAACCCGGACAAGGCCGTCGTCGCCAAGTAATCGATCATTGCAAGGCCGGGCACTCGCCCGGCCTTGACCCTTTCTGCTGTTTCCCGGTTTGGAGCGGGCGAGAAAATTGGGAACGGACCTGCATGCGCCTTTGGGGCGCAACCGCAAAACCGGCAGCCGGCGGCCGGGAGTGCTGCGCCTTGGCCGCATCGCCGCCAGTCTGTGCCTTTTCGCGATAGGCGGCTTCTCTCTCTATACGGCGTTTCGCGGCGACGGGCTCGAACGCAAAAAACCGCCGACAACCGAGCAAGCGGCAGCGCCCTCTTCCAGCACGCCTCAACCGGCACAGACGCCGGCCGGCCAGGCGGCGGATGGCATACCGCGCGCCGAACCGGGTTCGGGCGCCAATGTCGAGCAGATGGTCACCGGTGACGGCTCCGTCGTTACCAAGTACAGCCCCCGTCCCCGCGACGGCAGCGGGCCGGTATTGGTCGATGCAATGCAGATCGGCCAGGATCCGCGCATGGCGGCGCTGCCGAACGAGACACTGCTTGAGGATTCGGCCTATGGCAGGCTGCCGAAAGTCGGTCCCGACGGCCGACGGCCGATGGATCAGTATGCCCGTCCCTCGTCCGGTGCCCGCGGTGTGCGCGTTGCCATTGTCGTCAGCGGCCTTGGGCTCAGCCAGACGGGAACGCAGCGCGCCATCGCCGAATTGCCCGAGGAGATCACGCTGGCCTTTGCCGCAAGCGGCAATAGCCTCCAGCGCTGGATGCAGGAGGCTCGCCGCGGCGGCCATGAAATCCTTCTTCAGGTGCCGCTGGAACCCTTTGATTACCCGGCCAATGATCCAGGCCCGGAGACCCTGCTCACCTCCAAGCCGGTCGCCCGCAATGTCGAGAACCTGCACAAGGCGATGGGCGAGATCACCAACTACACCGGCATCATGAACTATCTCGGCGGCCGTTTCCTTTCCGACCCTGCCGCCATGGAGCCCATCATGCGCGATATCGGCAAGCGTGGCCTGCTCTTCCTCGATGACGGGACGTCGGCGCAGTCGAAAACGGCTGATGTCGCCAAGGGGACCGAACTGCCCTATGCCTTTGCCGATCTGCAGCTCGACGGCCAGCTTGACGTCAACGCCATCCTCAAGAAACTCGATGAGCTCGAACGCATCGCTCGCAAGAACGGCCAGGCGATCGGCATCGCCTCGGCTTTTGACGAAAGCGTCGACGCCATTGCCAAGTGGAGCGAAGAGGCTTCGATGCGCGGCATCGAGATCGTCGGCGTCGCGTCGCTTTCCAACGACCCCAGAAACCCCTGAGATGATGCCCTCAACGGAGAAGAAGATGAACCAGGCCACTGTGAAAGCCGAGGATCTGCCCTATCGCCCATGCGTCGGCGTGATGATCCTGAACCGCGATGGCCTGGTCTGGGCCGGCCGGCGTATCCCTGACGGCAATTCCGAATATGACGGCTCGCCGCAGCTCTGGCAGATGCCTCAGGGAGGCATCGACAAGGGCGAGAATCCCCTGGACGCCGCCTATCGCGAGCTCTATGAGGAAACCGGCATCAGGACGGTGACGCTGCTCGCCGAAGCAAGCAATTGGATCAATTACGATCTGCCCCCGGCGCTGATCGGCATCGGGCTGAAAGGGAAGTTTCGCGGCCAGACGCAGCGCTGGTTCGCCTTCCGCTTCGAGGGCGACGAGAGCGAGATCGCCATCAATCCGCCGCCCGGCGGCCACGATCCCGAATTCGATGCCTGGGAATGGAAGCCGATGCAGGCACTGCCGGGCCTGATCGTTCCTTTCAAACGCGCTGTCTACGACCAGGTGATCGCCGAGTTCCAGCATCTGGCGGCGTTGCAATCGGAAGGCTGATCATGCCGGAATGCTTCCGTTTTGCGAGCGGCGAGCGCGGGAGTGCCGGCCGCTCTGAAGCGGCCGACATCTAATAGCAGCTTATTCGGCTTCGTCAGCGGAATCGGCGTTGAGCTGGCCGTATTTGCTTTCACCGATTTTTTCGAGCAGATCGAGCTGCGTTTCGAGGAAGTCGATATGGCCTTCTTCATCGGCCAGCAGCTCTTCGAACAGCTTCATCGAGACGTAATCGCCGGCGTCATAACAGATATCGCGCGACTTCTTGTAGGCCGTGCGGGCGTCGTACTCGCCGGCGAGATCGGCTTCGAGGACTTCCTTGACGTTCTGGCCGATGCGCAGAGGGGCCAGAGTCTGCAAATTGGGATGGCCTTCGAGGAAGATGATGCGGGCGACGAGCCGGTCGGCATGATGCATCTCTTCGATGGATTCGGCGCGTTCCTTCTTGGCGAGCTTGGTGTAGCCCCAATCCTCGAGAAGACGATAGTGAACCCAATATTGATTGACCGCCCCGAGTTCGAGGAACAGTGCCTCGTTAAGCCGCTCGATGACCTTTTTGTCGCCTTTCAATGTCCGCTCTCCTGTTTTCCTCATGGAATTGCTTCAAGCGCGACATGAAATCAAATATTTCGGCTTCCGTCGAGTGGCGGCGGGCGTGATAATCCTCGGTTGTACGGATAATGATGTCGACCACATTTGGGAAGCAGCCGCAGCAACGGCCTCGCTTTTCCATCGCATGATAGACCTTCGCAGGCACGATAAGCTGCCAACAATCTTCGTCGAGAAGGTTGATGATAACCTCCCGGATTTCCTTGTCGGTTATGTAATTGCAGCTGCAGACAAGCACGTCTTCATTTCCAAACATGACACTGACTATCGTGTTTTCTGCTAAAGAAGATGGCGGCTGTCAAGAAAAAATTCGAATCCGACGGCATCGATTGGAAGCGATGGGCGCGGCCTGTTGCAGATTGACTGAAACTGTGCGGCGATCGCACGATGAGGCATGCCCCGGTCGATCCGACTGCTCAATGAAAGTTCCGCCCGCGCGGCATGACCCCGGCGGTTTCCGCCGCACCGGCATGGCGGTCCGCGGCACCCGCCTGCCTTTCCAATTCCACCCTTTCCTGCGCATTCGCAAGCCTTCTCTGTCGTGGATCGACCCCTGGCCTCAGTACCTCGTCGGCGCGCTCGCAGGCGCCGAAGCGTCGGGCCTCGCGTTGTAGGATGCCAAGTGCCGGCGTCATATCCTCGATATGCTCGACGACCGTATGGATTACGCCGCTATGGCTTTGCAGCCTGCCTCGGATTTTCACGAGCCGGGCGCCCATGACGACCGCCCGGTATTTGTCGAATATCTTGCTCCAGACGATAGCGTTGGCAACGCCGGTCTCATCCTCCAGCGTCATGAAGATTACGCCCTTGGCCGAACCCGGGCGCTGGCGCACCAGCACCAGACCGGCGATGGTCACCCTCTTTCCGTTCGGCACCGTCAGGAGATCGACATTGCGCGTGATGCCCATTTTTCGGAATTCCTCCCGCAGGAAAAACACCGGATGCGCCTTCAGCGACAATGACAGATAACGATAGTCCTCGATCACCTGCTCGCCCGGCGGCATATCAGGCAGACTGGTCTTCGGTTCGACCTGCAGATCGATATGGTTCACCCGATCGAACAGAGGCAATTTTTCAGGAGCGTATTTCGTATCCAATGCCCTTGCAGCCCAAAGCGCCTCGCGTCTCGACAGGCCGATCGAGCCGAAGGCATCGGCATCCGCCAGCCTTTCGATATCGGCTTTGTCGAGACCGGACCGCAGCCAGAGATCACGAACCGAGCCATAACCATCGCCCCTGTTGGCGAGAAGGCTCTCCAGCGCTTTCTCGGACAGACCCTTGACCTGCCGAAAGCCGAGGCGAACGGCTCGCTTTGCCTTGATGATGGCTCGCATATCGGCATGCCGCCTATCGACGGCAGTTCTGTCGAATACCGCCTCTTCGAGATGGCAATCCCAATTGGATCTGTTGATGTCGACGGGTCGGACCTCGACCCCGTGTTCCCTGGCATCACGAACAAGCTGCGCCGGCGCGTAAAAGCCCATCGGCTGCGAATTGAGCATGGCAGCGCAAAAGACGTCGGGATAATAGGCCTTGATCCAGGACGAGGCATAGACCAGCAGGGCGAAGGAAGCCGCATGGCTTTCCGGAAAGCCATATTCGCCGAAGCCTTCGATCTGGCTGAAGCAGCGTTCGGCGAAATCCCTCGGATAGCCTCTGCTGGTCATGCCATTGATCAGATCATCCTTGAACGCGTTGACCTTTCCCAACCGCTTGAAGGTCGCCATCGAGCGGCGCAGGCGGTCGGCCTTGGCAGGCGAGAATCCCGCCGCCGTAATCGCGATCTGCATCGCCTGTTCCTGAAACAGCGGGACGCCAAGCGTCCGCTTGAGGATCGGGATCATCTCGTCTTTCGGATAGTCGATCTTGAAACCGGGAGAATGCGACTGCTCCCGTCGCGTCAGGTAGGGATGGACCATATTGCCCTGAATTGGTCCCGGACGGACGATCGCCACTTCGATCACGAGATCGTAGAATCGTCGCGGCTTCAGCCGGGGCAGCATGCTCATCTGCGCCCTGCTTTCGATCTGAAAGACGCCCAGCGTGTCGGCCCGGCACATCATGTCATAAACCGGTACGCCCTCGTCTCCGTGTTCCCTATTGCCGAGATCGGCAAGGGTTTTCTTCACGTCGTAATGCAGTTCGAGCAGCGAGAAAGCTTTCCTGAGACAGGTCAGCATTCCGAGCGCCAGAACATCGACCTTCAGGATCTTGACATTGTCGAGATCGTCCTTGTCCCATTCGATCATGTAGCGATCCGGCATCGCCGTCTTCATGATCGGCACGACTTCATCGAGCCGGTCCCGGGTGATGACGAAGCCGCCGACATGCTGGGTCAGGTGACGCGGAAATCCGAGGAGCTCGGACGCATAGCGCAGAACGTTTAATGTCACCGGGTCCGAAATATCGAGCCCCGCCGCCTTGGCATCCCGCTCCGACAGATTATCCTCCGACCAGCCCCAGACCAGGCTGCTGATCGCCGCTTGGACGTCCTCCGAAAGCCCGAAGGCCTTGGAGACCTCGCGGCCGGCGGAACGGGTGCGATAGGTGGTGACACCGGCCGTCAGCCCGGCATGCTCCTTGGTATATTTTCTGTAGATGTGCTGGATGACTTCTTCGCGTCGGTCGTGCTCGAAATCCACATCGATGTCAGGTGGCTCGTCACGATCCATCGAGATGAAGCGGTCGAAAAGCAACGTGCTTTTGGTCGGATCGACTTCCGTGATCTCGAGGCAATAGCAGATGACCGAGTTGGCTGCAGAACCGCGGCCCTGGCACAGGATCTTCAATTCATAACGTGCATGCTGGATAAGCTTGTGGACCGTCAGGAAATAGGGCTCGTATTTCTTCTCCCGGATGAGATTGAGTTCATAGTCGATCTGGGTCTGGATTTGAGCAGGAACGCCATCCGGATAGCGCTTCACAGCGCCCTCCTTCGTTAGACGCTCGAGGGTTTCATAAGGCGTCTCGCCGGGATCGTTTTCCGGCGGGTAATTGTGTTTCAGCTCATCGAGCGAAAACGAAAGCCTGCCGAAAAATGTCCCGGTATTGGCAATCGCCTCCGGATAGTCGCGAAACAGCCGGGCCATTTCACGTGGATCCTTGAGATAACGCTCGGCATTCGGAGCAAGAAGAAATCCTGCCTCGGCGATCGGCACATGCTCCCGGATCGAGATGACGATATCGGAAAGGGGACGGCGATCCGTATGGTGATAGAGCGGCTGGTTGGTCGCGATGACAGGAATGCGGTGGCGGGCGGCGATCACGGAAAGTGCCGCGAAAACCTGCCTGTCGCGGCCATCATAGGCAGGCGCCAGCGCCACGTGAAACGCCTTGCCGAAACGGTTCCGGAACCGGGCGAGACAGGCTTCCAATTCCTGCTGGGCGACAGGCTCGATGGCAGCCGCCTGGCCGGGAACGAGGGCAAGCATCATCTTGTCTCCCCATTCCATGATATCCGCCTCGTAAAGCAGGCAGGATCCCTTTTCCGCTCTCAAATTTCCCGCACTCAGCAAACGGCAGAGATGCGCCCACCCTCGCCTGTTCTCAGGATAAGCAAGGATATCAGGCGTTCCGTCCGAAAAAACGAGACGGGCGCCCGGCTGAATCCGGATCGGATCGAAAACCTTCTCTTCCTCTCTGCCGTCGAGGTTCTTCTCGTGCCTTCTTCTGAATTTCTCTTCGATCTCCTGCGCCTGCGCATGCGCCCGAACGACGCCGGCTACCGAATTCCGATCGGCGATTCCAAGACCGGAAAGTTTCAGCGCAGCGGCCTGCACCACCATTTCCTCGGGCTTCGAAGCACCCTCCAGAAAGGAGAAATTGGTGCGGGCGCCGATCTCGAAAAATGCAGGTGCCGCACTCATGCGAAAATCCCGTGCATGAACCAGCGCGGCGGCGGCTCTTCACCGTAAAAGCCTTCGCGATAAATCCAGAAACGATGCCCGGCATTATCCTCGACACGGAAATAGTCACGCGTTTTGGCGTCGGCGCCATCGATCCACCACTCCATGGCAAGCCGTTCCGGGCCTTCGCTGCGCAGAACCTGATGCTGCATACGGCGCCACCGGAAACTTTGCGGCGGCCCTTCCGGAACTTCGGCAAGCAAGGCCTCCACCGGTTCCGGTCTGGCAAAAAGCCTCAGGGGCCGCTCGCTGCGAGCTGGGGAAAGACGGCATCCCTCGCTCCTGCGATGCGCCGGAAAACTTTCCATGAACGGGCTTGCAATAGCGGCACGCTCCGGCACGTGGCTTTCGCGGAGCTGAAAGCTTTGGAGACAGTCCGCGCCAAGGCGGGCCGCGACGCGGTCGACGAAAGCTGCAAGCGAGACCTCTCTTTGCCGGCCGCCGTCGAAGTCACCCTGTGTGCCTTCGAAGGGCTCATGGCGCACGACATTCAGCCGCAGGATCTCGAAACCATATCCGGCATCGAGATCATCATGAATTGCCTGCAGACGCTGGGAAAAAAGATCCGCGATCCGCTTCGGCTCTCTGAGCGGCCGTGAAGCGCCGACCGAAATCCGGAAAACCCGGCCATCGACCCGAAACAGCACGAGTTCGAAGACGCGGCCACCGGCGCCGCGAGCTTCCAGGGAGGGTTTCAGCGACACGGCGATCTGGCCGGCAAGGGCGAGAATATCCTCTTCGGTGCCGATCGGCTCGGCCAGCCGCCGCTCGGCCGAAAGGCTCGCAACCGGCAGGCGCGGCGAAACCGGTTCCTCGTCATGTCCGAGCGCCTGATCGAGCCGCAAAAGCAGGCTCGCTCCAAAACGGCGGGTCAACGGCGCCCGCGGCGCATTCATGACATCGCCGATATATTTCAGCCCGAGCTTCTTCAGCAATGCCACGGTGTCTTCGTTCAACCGAAGCGCGGCGACCGGCAGCGGCGCCAGCACATCCTCCATTTCCTCGTCTTCGATGACGCCGCCATTGCCGAAACGAGCGATGGCCGAGGAAAGGCCGGGCGAAGAGGAGATCGAACCCTGGACGTCGAGCCCCATATGGAAAAGCCTAAGGAGAATATCCTTCAGCAACGCTCTCTCGCCGCCGAAAAGATGGGCACAGCCGCTAATGTCGAGAAACAGCCCGTCCCGTCCGTCGATCGCCACCAGCGGCGTATAGCGGTCGCACCAGTCGGCGATGGCTTCGAGCAGCCGCGCATCGGCGGCCGAATCCTCCTCAACGATATCGAGTTTCGGATGCATGGCGCGCGCTTCCGCGACACCCTGACCCTTCTTCAGGCCAAGCGCCTCCGCGGCCTCGTCCAGCGCCGTCAGCCGCATGGCATTTTCGTGCTTTCCGGCGCAGACGATCGGCGCAGCCTCAGGACGCCCTCTCGAACGCCAGGAAAGACCCCATTTTCTGCGGGCGATCCTGTCCGTCGAAAGATGCGGAAAGCTGAGCGCCAGGATGCGCTGACCGTTCGTCTGGAGTAAGAGCGCGCCTTGGCTCGTCGATGGGGAAAAACTGACGTTCATGGGGGTTCCACTCCAGAAGAAGGGAGAGCGGAGCCGGGTTGCGGCTCTTCTCCAGGCTGAGATGAAAAACCGGATTGCCGATACTGCCGGCAAGTCTCGATCCATCCGGCAGAGCCCGCATGCCGGAGGGCGCGGGTTCGGCAAGCAGCCGGAAGGCGGCGCTGCTCGCCTCCTCCTCTCCGGCCTGCCGAAGCAGGAAGAGGGGCCGGCCGGCCGCCTTGGCGCGAAGACCGAGCCGCCGGCTCTCGGTCAGGCCGAAATGCGCAGGATTGCCCCTGATCTCCAGGATGACCACCGAAAAAGCGCCGCTTTCCACCGCGGTTTCCGCAAGCCAGAGCGCCTCGTCGAGCTTGCGCGGCAAAGCCTGCAGGAAACACTCGGGCCGCAGGCCGAAATCCTGAAGACCCACTGCATAGGGAAGCCCGGCTTCCATCGTCGAGACCGTATCGCCGATCCAGAGTATTGGCGAACAATCGCTCGCCTCCTCCACTCGCTGCAGCAGCGCTGCGGCCGCAAGGGCGAAGCCACTGGCAGCTCCCGCATCCCGGAAAAGCGTCGAACGGATTTCCGTTATCGCATCGAGCGGCAGCCCGCCTTCCATCGCTTCGTCGAGCGATGTCACGCCAAACGGCAGGCGCTGTGCGCGCCCATTCCGTTCCGCATCCGGCCGCCCGGTCTCACCCGAAGCCAAGGCTTCCCGCTCCGCTGCCGCAAGCGCCGGCGCAGGCTTTCCTTCCAGCTTGGCAATGGTTTCGCGGAGCGCAAAAAGCCGCTCGCGCGCCAGGGCGTTCTGCGCCATGGCGTTTACTCCGTCCGTCTTGTTCCTGTTATGTTCTTATGGATTCCAGAGAGCTGAAGAAGAGTCAACAACCATTTTCTATGAATTTATTCCTGCCTTTGATTCCGCACTCGAAAATCGGCGGCAAAGGTTCTATATGGGCCCGCAAAGGAAGGAATATTCATGGCCCGCATAGACCAGAGCGATGATTGGCAGGACCGCCATGCGCCGACGATCAGCACCTTCGAGTCGCTGGCCATGGAGGCTTACAGCCATCTACCGGATGAATTCCGCCAGCTGACGACCAATCTCACGATCGAGATCGAGGATTTCCCCGATGACGACGTTTTCGAGGACATGGCGCTGGAAACCCCTTTCGATCTGCTCGGCCTTTTCGAAGGCAGGGGAATTTCCGAACGTTTCACCGTGGAAACCGGCGAGATGCCGAACCGCATCCGTCTCTACCGCCGCCCCATCCTCGATTATTGGGCAGAAAACGACGAGACGCTCGGCGATATCATCACCCACGTCCTGATCCACGAGATCGGCCACCATTTCGGGCTGAGCGACGAGGATATGGAGCGGATCGAGGCCAGCGCCGAGGAAGCTGCCGAGCGCTGAAACCGTGCGTTCGGCAGAAGGTCCTATTGCTCGGAGAGCTTCATCTCCGGATCATAATCCTTGCCTTCGACAGTCTTGACGACGGCCTGTCCGCACTGCATCGCGCCGGTTGCGGCATTGAAGGCATAGGTCGGCGACCCCTCCAGCGACCAGCCCTTGTTGAGGGCGGCGGTAACCTTGTGGCAGAAGGAAGCGTCGTCGGGGCCGGTCAGGAAGCGGTAGAGTTTCATCAGGCGTGCTTTCTTGCAGAAATCAGACGCGCTTTATGAACCAGAGCTTCGGCTTGGACAAGATGCAGCCGCTCGATCATCCGCCCGTTCGCATTGATGACGTTGAGGCCCCTGGCAGCCGGATCAGCAAAGGCTGATATGATTGCCTGCGCCTCGGCAATCTCCTCCGCGCTCGGGCCGAAATGCCGGTTGGCGGCCGCAATCTGCGCGGGGTGGATCAGCATCTTGCCGGCAAAACCCATGGCGCGTCCCTGCCCGCATTCGACGTCGAAACCTTCGCCATCCCGGAAATCGTTGAAGACGCTGTCGAGCGCATCGAGCCCATAGGCCTTGACCGCCAGAATGACCTGCATCAGCCAAGGCACGAGAAAGCTTCGCCCCGGCTGCGGCAGGACGCCGGTTTCCTTGCGCAGATCATTGAGGCCGACGACAACGCAATCGAGCCGCGCCCCCGGCATGCAGCCGGCTTCGGCGATCGCCCCGACATTCAGCACGCCACGCGGCGTCTCGATCATGGCCCAGATGCGCAGCTCCTCCGGCGCATTCGCATCGGCAAGCAGATCGCCGATGTCGGTGACATCCTGGGGGCCATCCACTTTCGGCAGGAGAACGGCGTCGGGCAAAAGCGCCTTGACCAGATCGATATCCGCCGCCCCGAATGCGGATGACAGAGAATTGATGCGGATGATCCTTTCCTTGCCCGCAAGCGGCGGCCCGGCAAAAAAAGCCCGCAGATTTTCCCGCGCCTGACCCTTGTTCTCGGGCGCGACGGAATCCTCCAGATCAAAAATAACCGCATCACAATCAAGGGAACGGCTCTTTTCGAGCGCCCGGAGATTGATGGCCGGGACACTCAGCACCGAGCGGCGCAGACTTGAGGAACGCAGAGGTGTAGTTTGCTTCATCAGCCATTAGTGCCAAGCTTCGCAAAGCCGGGCAAGACAACAAAAAGCCATGCTTGCCTTGCAGAGAGGAAAAGGAAGGACCACATTCCTTTCTGTAGAAAGGTCTCAAACCCATGCAGAACATTCGCTCCATCTTCTTCATGCTGGCCGGCGCCACCTTTTTTGTCGCCATGCTGCTTCTCACCTTCTCGGTGACGCTTGCCGTCGGCGGCATCCTGACCGTGCTCATGGTCGGACGCGCGCTTTCGCTGAAGATGAAGCCCGCTCCGGTCCGCGCCAAGGCAAACAACGGCAAGCCGGAGATGCGCATCTGGAACGACGGTCGCGGCACGATCATCGATCTCTGAGGCCTGCTTTCAAAAAAATCGCCGACACTGTCGCATCACGCTTCCATGATACGTCTTTGAAGCAGCCGGGCATTCAGCCGGCGCTTCAAAAACGATGGAGGACGAGTATGGATACGACGGAAAACAAGCCGGCCAAGTTGCCGCCGGTGAAGAATGGCCTGCTGCCCTATCTGACCGTCGACGGCGCGGTGAAGGCCGCGGAATTCTACAAGAAGGCCTTCGGCGCCGAAGAGGCCCACAGAGTGCCGGTCGATGAAAGCGGCCGGACGATGCATATTCATCTCTATATCAATGGCAGCTCCCTCATGCTGGCGGATGCCTATCCCGAATACGGCCATCCCTTCAAAGGTCATGAAGGCTTCGCCATCCAGCTTGTCATCGACGATATCGATTTCTGGTGGGATCGTGCCGTGGCCGCCGGCGCCGAAGTCGTCATGCCGGTCGAACTGATGTTCTGGGGTGACCGTTACGGCCAGCTTCGCGACCCGTTCGGCGTCATCTGGGGTTTGAACGCGCCCGCCAAATAACGCGACGCGTACCGTTGCCAGGCCACGCGAATCGCCGCGTGGCCACCATTTGAAAGCATATCGCGCAAAAGTGTGCAGCGGTTTTGCGAGAACGACATGCGGCAGACCAGACCTAAAGCGTAGCAAGCGAATCTGAAAGATCGCGGTACGCTTTAGAAAGATTCTCCTTCATTTCGGCAAAAAACTGGACTAGATGCACATTCAGGAAAGTACATTTGCTGAAATGGAGCATGGGTCATGGATAAATTCGTGAAGCTCACGGGCGTTGCAGCGCCCCTGCCGGTCGTCAACATCGACACCGACATGATCATTCCGAAGGACTATCTGAAGACCATCAAGCGCACCGGTCTCGGCAAGGGCCTTTTCGCCGAAGCCCGCTACAATGAAGACGGCTCAGAAAATCCCGATTTCGTGCTGAACAAGCCGGCCTATCGCGATGCCAAGATCCTGGTCGCCGGCGACAATTTCGGCTGCGGCTCCTCGCGCGAACACGCTCCCTGGGCGCTGCTCGATTTCGGCATTCGCTGCGTGATCTCCACCAGTTTTGCCGACATTTTCTACAACAACTGCTTTAAGAACGGCATCCTGCCGATCAAGGTGAGCCAGGAAGACCTCGACAAGCTGATGGATGACGCCTCGCGCGGCTCCAACGCCATCCTGACCGTCGACCTCGAAAACCTCGAAATCACCGGCCCCGATGGCGGCTCGATCAAATTCGATCTCGACGAGTTCAAGCGCCACTGCCTGCTGAACGGCCTCGACGATATCGGCCTGACCCTGGAAAAGGGCAAGGCGATCGACGAATTCGAAAAGAAGAACGCCGCTTCGCATCCCTGGGCCGCTTAAACCCTGACGAACTGCCGATCGATCAAGCCGGGCTTTCGCCCGGCTTTTTCTTTATAGCGGCGCGCATCTCACGCGCGCAAAGGACGCTGTAACTGCCGCAGCTCAGAGAAATTTCTCTTTCCAGAGCCTCAGCTTTTCCAGCGACACGCCGATGCCGCCGCAGACTTCGATCAGCGGATTGTCGAAGCGGGCAAGCAGCCCGGCATGCACATCGGCAACGGCAAGGGCAGCACCGCAGGCCGGCTCGACCAGGATGCGCTGCGCATCGGCAAATTTCAGACAGGCGGCAACGGCGTCGGCGTCGCTGACGAGAACGCTTTCGATCGGATGCCGTTTCGGCAGGTCGAAGACATGCGGGGCCACCTGCCGCGCGCCGAGCGATGTGGCGATCGAGGTGATTGCGGGCAGGGCGATGCGCTCATTTGCCTTGAGGCTCTCATGCAGCGAAGCTGCCCCTTCGGTTTCGACGGCAATCACAGGCACGTCGGGCAGCCCGTTTCGCTTCAGCCCCTCGACAATGCCGGCAAGCAGCCCGCCGCCGCCGACGCTGGTGACGACACAGTCAAATTTTGCACCCTTCGCCACCACTTCGTCGATCAGCGTCGCATGGCCATCCCACAGAAGCGGATGGTCGAAAGGATGCACATAACTTGCCTTGCGGCTGCGGGCGAGTTCGACCGCGTGGGCATTGGCTTCGTCGAAAACGGCTCCGTGCACGAGGACATTGGCGCCGGTTGCGGCAATCGTCTGCCGGACATCGGCCGCCGTCGTCTCCGGCACGACGATCGTGACCGGCACGCCGAGCGCCCGGCCGGCATAGGCCGCGGCAATACCGGCATTGCCGCCGGAAGCACAGAAGATCTCCCGCGCGCCATTGTCCACCTCGTGCCGGCAAAGCCGACCGACGCCGCGCAGCTTGAAGCTGCCGGAGGGCTGCAGTGCATCGAGCTTCAGCCAGAGCGGCTTGCCGCTGGCGCTGTAATCAGGCGCTGTTCGAGCCAGAGGCGTGTCGAGATGAAGAGGCGCTGAAGGCATGGAAACATTCCGGAAATAAATGCTGGAGCCTACCGTTCTATTCCAGTTGAAGGCGTCGGAGCAACCGTCGGCGCTGAGAACGAGGCGTACCGATTCGCCCGTTCCCTCGCTTGAAATGCCCAGTTCCGGGGTCTAAGAAGCCGCAGCTTGTTTTTCCAGGAGGGCTCCATGACAGCGCGCAATGTTTTCCTGCTGCCGGGTGACGGCATCGGTCCCGAGGCCATGGGCGAGGTCCGCAAGATCATCGCCTATATGAACGAGGCGATGAATGCCGGTTTCGTTACCGACGAAGGCCTTGTCGGCGGCTCTGCCTACGATGCCCATGGTACGGCGATCTCGGAAGCCGACATGCAGAAGGCGCTTGCCGCCGACGCCGTTCTCTTCGGCGCGGTCGGCGGCCCCAAATGGGATAGCGTGCCTTACGAAGTGCGTCCGGAAGCCGGCCTGCTCCGCCTGCGCAAGGACCTGCAGCTCTTCGCGAACCTGCGTCCCGCCATCTGCTATCCGGCTCTTGCCTCGGCCTCGTCGCTGAAGCCTGAACTGGTCGAAGGCCTCGACATTCTGATTATCCGCGAGCTGACGGGCGGCGTCTATTTCGGCGAACCGAAGGAGATCATCGACCTCGGCAACGGCCAGAAGCGCGGCATCGACACGCAGGTCTACGATACTTACGAGATCGAACGCATCGCCGGCGTCGCTTTCGAAATGGCCCGCACAAGGCAGAACCGCGTCTGCTCCATGGAAAAGCGCAACGTCATGAAGTCGGGCGTGCTGTGGAACCAGGTCGTGACCGAAACGCATAAGGCGAAATATTCCGACGTTCAGCTCGAACATATGCTGGCCGATGCCGGCGGCATGCAGCTCGTGCGACAGCCCAAGCAGTTCGACGTCATCGTCACCGACAATCTTTTCGGCGACATGCTTTCCGACGTCGCCGCCATGTTGACCGGTTCACTCGGCATGCTGCCCTCGGCTTCGCTCGGCGCGCCGGATGGTAAAACCGGCAAGCGCAAGGCGCTCTACGAGCCGGTGCACGGTTCGGCCCCCGACATCGCCGGCAAGGGCATTGCCAATCCAATCGCCATGATCGCCTCCTTCGCCATGTGCCTGCGTTACTCCTTCAACCTGGTGAAGGAAGCCGACGATCTGGAAAAGGCGATCGCCAACGTGCTCGACAAGGGCATCCGCACCGGCGACATCATGGCCGATGGCGCAAGGCAAGTCGGCACCGCCGAGATGGGCGATGCGATCCTCGCCGAGTTCAAGGCGCTTTCCGTCTGATATATTTCACGTGAAACAGTTTCCCGCCCTTCGCATCACGCATGCGGAGGGCTTTTTCATGTGAGGCCGAGCAGCCGCAGCCGGGTCGGTCGAAATATCCGAAACGGGCTATTCTCAGCCACAATCTCGTGTATTTTGCGCCGAATTTTAACCCGGCAAAATCGAACGGACGACAGGATGCGGGCATTTTGGGCTTCCCTTGATAGGCGCTGGCGCCGCGGCGGCGTTGGCATGCCGCCCTTGCGCTGGCAGGCCTGCCTCTTCGTCACCATCAATGCCGTGGCTCTTTCCATGCTGCTCTTCGATGCCCCGGTCGGCGCCAGCGAACGCCCTGCGGCGGTGAAGCAGCTCGGCCAGCTGCTGACCGGCTTCGGCGATTCCGCCTGGCTGATCTGCATCAGCATTCTGCTCTTCTTTCAGGGCAGGGCGGGTTACAAGCTTTTGAAGACCGCGCGGTCCAAGGCGCAGGCGCTTTATGTCAGCTGGATCGGCGCCTATCTCTTCACCACGGTCGTCTTCTCCGGACTTCTCGCCAATCTCCTGAAACGGGCGATTGGAAGGGCGCGTCCCGACCATTTCCACGATTACGGCATGTTTTCTTTCACGCCCTTTTCGGGCCATGCCGCTTTTGAAAGTTTTCCCTCCGGCCATTCCACAACGGTCGGCGCCTTCTTCGCCGCCTTTGCGCTTCTGTTTCCGCGCTACCGCATTCTCTTCATCGCCTGCGCCATCTGGCTTGCCATGACGCGTGTCATGGTCGGCGCCCATTATCCGAGCGACGTCATCGCCGGTCTTGCCTTCGGCGGCTGGTTTTCGCTGCTGACGGCGATCGTCTATGCCCGTTGTGGCCTGCTCTTCAAACTGGCGCCGGATGGCTGGCCACTCGCCAAACGCCTTTTCCCCGACATTGAAAAGCCCGGCGCCTTGTGAGCGCCGGGCCTTTTTCGAGTTTCTCACGCTCGATCGCGTAATCAATCCAGGGCGTGGATATCCCTGTTCTTCGTCTCCGGCAGGAAGATCACGCCGATGACAAGGGTGATCGCCGCAAAGACGATCGGGTACCAGAGGCCGTAATAGATGTCGCCTGCGGCAGCGCTCATCGCGAAGGCCGTCGCCGGCAGCAGGCCGCCGAACCAGCCGTTGCCGATGTGATAGGGCAGCGACATGCCGGTGTAGCGGATGCGGGTCGGGAAGAGCTCGACCAGAAGTGCCGCGATCGGGCCATAGACCATCGTCACATAGATCACGAGGACGAACAGGATGGCGATCGTGCCGATCCAATTGACGCGATTCGGGTCGGCGACCATGGCGAAGCTGCCGGCATTGGCGATGTTGTAGACCGCCATGTCGGTGACGCCATTGGCCTCATCGGCCGTCAGCAGCTTGCCTTCGACCAGCTTGGCTGCCGGCATGGTTTCCTTCTCGCCGGCGCGAACAGCATCGGCATTGAGCGAAAGTTCCGGATTGGCGGCGATGAAGGCATCGAGCTTGGCATCCGGCACCTTGGCGACGCCGCGTTTCAGCGGGTAGCCGGCATCGTGAAGAGCAATGTTGACGGCCTTTTCGAAAGCGGCGGTCATGCCCTTCGCCTTGTCGCCGGCGGCAGCGGCGTCGAAGCTCGGGACCGTCGCGTTACCGACCTTCACCGTCGCCGGCTGTCCGGCGGGGCCAGGCACGACGTCATAAGGCACCGAGTTCTTGGTCAGGAACGCCGTCGCCACGTCGCAGGAGCTGGTGAATTTCGCCGTGCCCGTCGGGTTGAACTGGAACTTGCAATCCGCCGGATCGGCCGTAACTGTTGCACGGATCGAGGCCTGCGCTTCGGCAAGTGCCGGGTTTGCCGTCCAGGTCATCGCCTTGAACAGCGGATTATAGGTCACCGCCGCGATGAGAAGGCCCGCCATGATGATCGGCTTGCGGCCGATCTTGTCGGAAAGGCCGCCGAAGATGACGAAGAATGGCGTGCCGAGGAAGAGCGCAATAGCGACCATGACATTGGCCGAGAAGAGGTCGACCTTCAGCACGTTCTGCAGGAAGAACAGCGCATAGAACTGGCCGCCATACCAGACGACCGCCTGTCCCATGGTGGCGCCGAGAAGCGCGATGAGCGCGATCTTGGCGTTCTTCCACTGCCCGAAAGCTTCGGTCAGCGGCGCCTTGGAGCCCTTGCCTTCCGCCTTCATGCGCTGGAATGCCGGCGATTCATTCATCTTCAGGCGAATCCAGACCGAAATGCCGAGCAGGACGACCGAGACCAGGAACGGTATACGCCAGCCCCAGGCGGCGAATTGAGCCGGCCCCATCAGCGACTGAACCAGGATGATGACGATCAACGACAGGAACAGGCCGAGCGTCGCCGTCGTCTGGATCCAGGAGGTGAAATAGCCGCGCCGGCCGTTCGGCGCATGTTCGGCGACATAGGTTGCCGCACCACCATATTCACCGCCGAGCGCCAATCCCTGCAGCAGGCGCAGGCCGATCAGGATGATCGGAGCCGCGATGCCGATGCTGGCGGCTCCCGGCAGGATACCGACGAGAAAAGTCGACATGCCCATGATCAGGATCGTCACCAGGAAGGTGTATTTGCGGCCGACGAGATCACCGAGACGGCCGAAGACCAGCGCACCGAACGGACGCACCAGGAAGCCGGCGGCAAAGGCGAGCAGCGTGAAGATGTTGCGCGTCGCCTCGGGATATTGGGTGAAGTAGGTCGCGCCGATATAGGTGGCGAGCGAACCGTAGAGATAGAAATCATACCATTCGAAAACGGTACCGAGCGAAGAGGCGAAGATGACCTTCTTCTCCTCGCCCGTCATCGGACCGGCCTTCGCGCCGTCGATGCTTGCGACATTTGCCATTGTCTGTCCTCCACAGAGTGATGAGCAACGCGCGCGGCCTACTCTCCTCAAAGCATACCCCTGGCCGCGACACGCCTGACGAGAGTGTGCCAGAAAAGACGGGCCGCAAAGAGAGATGCTTTGGGATTATGACTTTAGTCTAACGAGCGCGCGTTCATCACTCGCATCGCAGCGTTGCTCAGCCCTTCTGCCGGGTGATGACATTTGGCGGCGGACAGTTTTAGTTGGTAGCGAAGGGACCTGCTACGCCCTCAGCGCCTGCGCCGGCGATTGCCGGTAGGCAAGCACTGCCGGCAATGCGGCGAGAATGCCGGCAAAGGCAAGCAACACCCCCATAAGCCCGGCATCTTCCCGGGCGAAGCCAACCGGCATGGCGACGCCGCTGGTCTGGGAGAGCATGCCGGACAAGGTCAGCGCCGCGGCGAAACCGAGTGCAAACCCAAGCGCTATGCCGACTGCCACCAGGAAGAAAAATTCAAGGAAGACGATGCCGAAGATCGCGCCGCGCGGGGCGCCGAAGGCTCTGAGCGCGCCGATCTGACGACGGCGCTGGCCGATATGGATGACCGTAACCAGCACCAGCGAGGCCGCGACGAGAGCTTGTGCGCCGGAAGCGACCGCAACAAGGATTTGCTTGGCATCGCCGAGTGTGGCGTAAAGACTGGTTAGCACCTCGCCGGGGAAGACGGCGATGGTGTTGCCGTTGCGATAGTCCTGGCGGAGCTTATAGGCGTCGGCGATCGTTTTCGGCTTGACGAGGATCGCCGGAAGGCCTGGAGCATCTGCGGCCCAGGTCTCGTTCAGCGTCGCATCCGGATCGAGCGCGCCGTGATGACCATGCTCGTCATGCTCGGCGCCGGCATGATCATGATCGCCTTCGCTCTCCTCGGCGTCATCCGCATGCTCCTCCGCTTCCAGCCCGTGAATGTGCCAGACCGCCTGAATGGGAACGAGAATCGCCCGGTCCCAGGCAGTATCCGTCGGCCGCAGGCGGCCGACGACATGATAGGCGAGTTCGGTATGGGTTTCGCCCCCTTCTTCCGCCGAACCATGCATCGGCTTGATTTCATCGCCGAGCGAAAGCCTGACCGCGGAGCCGATCACTGCCTCTCCCTCATGCGTGAAAGCCTTGCCTTCGGCAAAGTCGCCGGACAGCTTGTTCGACATTTTTGTCGTCGTGCCGACGATCGGGTAGCCGGAGAAGGAATCGCCGAAGCCGATCGGCGCCGCCCAGTCGACCCGGGGATCGGCGGCAAGTCTTGCCAGCACCTCGCCCGGCATCAGCGGCAGGGGCGAGGGCTGCAGGAAGACGGAGGAGAGCACGAGCTGCGTCTCGCTGCCGCCGGCGCCGATGACGAGGTCGAACTTATCGGCGGCGCGCGCGCTGCCGAGGCGAAGCGCCCGCTCCTGCAGGACCACGGAGACGCCGAGCGCGGTCGCAAGCGCCACCAACAGCACGACAACCAGCGATCCCGCCCACAGGCGGCGAAGATCGGCGCAAATGAAGCGGATCATGCGGCCTCCCCCGCAGCGGCAATGGCATCCTTGCTGATTCGACCGGAGCTGAGCGTGATGCGCCGGTCGAGACGGCCGGCGAGCCGCTGGTCGTGGGAAACGACGATCAGCGTGCTGCCTTCGGCATTGGCAAGCTCGAGGAGGAGATCGCCGACGGCCTCACCGCTTTCGGCGTCAAGGCTCGCGGTCGGCTCATCGGCAATGATGACGCCGGGCTTGCGCAGCAGCGCGCGGGCGATCGCCACGCGCTGCATCTCGCCGCGCGACATGGTCTCGATCTTCTGGCCGGGCCGGGACAGGTTGACCGTGTTCAAAAGCACATGCGCCCGCTCCATGACGGCGGCCGTCGCGGCGCCGGCAAGCCGGGCAGGCAGAAGCACGTTCTCGAGTGCCGACAGGCCGGGAAAAAGATGGAATTCCTGCATGACAAGGCCGATATTGACGGCGCGGAACCGGTCGCGCCGGCTTTCCGAAAAAGCGGCGATATCCTCACCGTTCCAGCGGATCTGGCCCTGCCGCGTCCGCTCCAGACCGGTGACGACATTGACGAAGGTGCTCTTGCCGGAGCCTGATGCTCCTGTAATCGCGACCCTGCTGCCGGCCACGATCGACAGGCGGCCGATCGCCAGCGCCGGCGAGGAGAGGCCTGGAAAGGTAACGTCAAGGTTTTCGATATCGAGCGCGAGCATCGGATTCACACGGCGAAATATTCGGCCTGGCGGATGCGCAGCAGGCTGACGAAGCCGGTTTCCGGATCCGTCCAGGAGCCGTATTCCAGCGTGCCGCGCACTTCGATTGTCTGGCGCGGCTGCACGAAGGTCTGTTTTTCCGAGAGGTAAACCACGACGATATTGTCGGGCCAGTCCGCATCCGAAGAGCAGAAGGGGCAGAGCGACATCGGTACTTCGGTGAGTACGAAGAACTGCGCCTCGGCCTTCAGCGGCGGCGCCATAAATCCCTTCATGCTGATTTCCTGGCCGGCAAGGCGCTTCACCTTATCGGAGAACTCAAGACCGAGCACGCCGAACTTGCCATAGAGCTCGTCGAAGGAGAGCAAAGCGCCGGCGGCACGAACGGCGTGAGCGGTGAAGGGGAGCGCAACGGCGGCGCCGATCAGCCGGCGGCGGCTGAGATACAGCGAAGAGAATATGTCCATGGCAGCCTCCAGGAAACAAATCCCGGCCGGTGAACGGCCAGGACCATGATCGACAAAAGAGGCAAGGCCGGCAAGCGGCCCTGCAAGATCGGCTTAAAATCAGTTCGTTTGCCTGGCGCCGAGGGCGAAGGTGTCGGCGAGCACGCGATAGACGTCGCTCTGTTCCATGTAACCATGGAAGCCTTCGGCACCCGGACCGGCCGACTGCAGGACGACATCATCGACGGCATGAACGCCGCTCTCGCTGCTCTTCGGAAGATTGCCCTGTACGAAGACGGCGCCGGGAACATCCTTATATTGTTCGTTGGCGACATATTCCTTCTTCTCGTTCTGGACGGCCGGAACGAAAGGACCGTCGAGCTTCGGACGGAAGGTCTCGTAGTGATCGGGGCCGTTGTTGGCGCTCAGGAACAGGCGGCGGCTGACGTCGATCTTGTCGGGATAACCGTCGCCATTTTCATCCTTGTAGTTCGGGAAGCCGGCCTCGGCGTAGGTGCCGACCTTTTCGCGCATTTCCGTGCCGGGCTTCTCGTCGTCGACGGTGCCGATGATCGATACGCCGTGCGTGTGGTCGCCGGTGACGACGATCAGAGTGTCCGGATGGGCCTTCTGGAATTCGCGGGCAACGCCGATCGCCTTGTCGAATTCGATGGTGTCGATAACCGCACGGTCCCAATCCAGCGGATGGGACATCTTGTCGATCGAGGAGCCTTCGACCATCAGGAAGAAGCCGTCAGCATTCTTCGACAGGCGGTCGAGCGCAACCTTGGTCATCTCGACGAGACCTGGCTGGTTCGGGAACTTGTCGACAGTGCCCTTCTTCAGGAACTCGCGATCGAGCGTGACGTCCATATTGCCGGTGTGGAAGAGGCCGAGAAGGTTGCCTTCAGCCGACGCATTGGCGGCGAGTTCGTTCTTGTCGGTCGCAAGCTTGTAGCCGGCATCCTGGAACAGCTTGATGTAATCCTGATTGTCCTTGCGCTTGGAGCCGGCGACTTCCTTGCCGAGGAAATAGGCCGAGCCGCCGCCAAGGATGACTTCCGGCTTCACCTCGAGCAGCATGCCGACGATGTCGGCCTTTTCGTTGCGGCTGCGGGTATGGGAAACGACCGCAGCTGGCGTCGCATCCTCGATTTCGGACGTCGCGACAATGCCGATCGACTTCTTGGTCGTGCGGCGAACGGCCTCGCCAAAGGTTTCGACGCGCGGGTCGTCGAGTGCGGCCGGTGTCCGGTCCGCATAGACGCCGAGCGCGTTGACGGCCGTCTTGTGCCCAGTCATGAAGGCCGACATGGTGTTGGCCGAGTCCGTGGCAACGGCATTCGTCGCTGACGTGCCGATAAAAGCCATATGATCGAGATCGTCCATATTCAGGCGGCCGTTCGCTTTGCCCTCGGTCATGCCCTTGGACATGATGCGGGCGGCGGTGCGATGCGCGACGGAAAGGCCGTCGCCGAGGAGGAAGATAATGTTCTTGGCCTTCGGCTGAGCGGCGGTTTCGTAAACGTCCCAGGTGACCGACTTCGTCTCATTGCCGGCGGAGACCTCGATCTTGTAGGCGCCGGGTTCCGAGATCTTCAAGCCGCGGAGCAGAAGAGCGGAACCGAGGGCCTTGTCTTCCTTGCCTTTTTCCAGCTCGATGAACTGCGCTTCGCCCCCAAGGACAGTCTTGTAATCCTGACCGTTGACCGTGACCTTCACATCTTCCGGCTTGACCTGCTTGTTGAGCTCGACCTTGAAATCGAATGGGGAGCCGGCAAGGATCGTCGCGCGATCAAGCGGATAGACTGTCGTCGCCTGAGCGGCGCCCGCGAGGATGGTGGTGGCCGCAAAGGCGGCGAGAAGCATACGCATGGAAAACCCCCGTTTTCGTTGCAGACATTAACAACCGGGTTGGGATATCTCCCGGGCATGACAGCGGCATGACAAAAAGCCCGGCTTGCGGCCGCCCCTTTTGACCTGCTGTCTGCTCACGCAAAAACCTTGACTCCTGCGGAAAACCTTCTAAGAGCAACAGCGGAAAAGGAATCTCCATGGTTCGCGACGAACACGCCATTGCCGCATGCGATGACCGGGCACGGGTTGCCGGGGTGGATATTGCCGTTCCGGTTTCTGCCAAAACCAAGGCCAAAACGACGACGAAAACTGTCTGACGTCTCTGGCCTGCCGCTCTCTCCCCGGCTCGGCTGGGGACAGGAAGACGCGATCCGTCGCGCCTTTCCCCTCACCGGACAAGAGGAGAGAAGAGAAAGAGAGCTTGAGAAATGGGTTTTAAAGTAGCAGTTGCGGGAGCGACCGGAAATGTCGGCCGGGAGATGCTCAACATCCTCTCCGAACGCGGCTTCCCCGCCGATGAGGTCGTGGCGCTCGCCTCGGCACGTTCGCAGGGGACCGAAGTGTCCTACGGCGACCGGACGCTGAAGGTTTCCAATCTGGAGAATTACGATTTCTCCGATACCGATATCTGCCTGATGTCGGCCGGCGGCGAGGTCTCCAAGAAGTTCTCGCCCAAGATCGGCCAGCAGGGCTGCGTCGTCATCGACAATTCCTCGGCCTGGCGCTACGACGCCGACGTACCGCTGATCGTGCCGGAAGTGAACCCGGACGCCGTCACGCAGTTCACCAAGCGCAACATCATTGCCAATCCGAACTGCTCGACCGCGCAGCTGGTGGTGGCGCTGAAGCCGCTGCACGACTTCGCCAAGATCAAGCGCGTCGTCGTCTCCACCTATCAGTCGGTCTCCGGCGCCGGCAAGGACGGCATGGACGAGCTGTTCAACCAGACGCGCGCGGTCTTCGTCGCCGATCCGATCGAGAACAAGAAGTTCACCAAGCGCATCGCCTTCAACGTCATCCCGCACATAGATAGCTTCATGGAAGACGGCTACACCAAGGAAGAATGGAAGGTGCTGGCCGAGACGAAGAAGATGCTCGACCCGAAGATCAAGGTGACCTGCACCGCGGTGCGTGTGCCCGTGTTCATCGGTCATTCGGAATCGGTCAACATCGAATTCGAGAACGAGATCACCGCCGACCAGGCCCGCGATATCCTGCGCGATGCCCCGGGCTGCCTCGTCATCGACAAGCGCGAGAACGGCGGCTACATCACGCCTTATGAATCCGCCGGCGAAGATGCGACCTATATCTCGCGCATCCGCGAGGACGCCACGGTCGAAAACGGCCTCAATATGTGGGTTGTTTCCGACAATCTGCGCAAAGGCGCGGCGCTGAACGCCATCCAGATCGCCGAGCTGCTCGTCAATCGCGGCCTGGTCAAGCCGCGCAAGCAGGCAGCCTGATACCATTTGTAAACCATAAGATGTTAAAGCCCTGCTCGTTGAGCGGGGCTTTTTCCGGGGCAAATACGACTGTATAAGCGCTCGCTAAACGATGATCGTGACAAAATCGCGAGTGGCTGGCATTCTCTTGCCCGCTTAAAAACTATGCAGATCGAGAGCGGGGTTTCTCAATGCGCATGACAAAGTTGTTTCTGGCGGCCGCTGCGGCAATGGGCGTCCTCCACGCGGTACCGGCGTTCGCACAAGGACCGCAATGTGGCAATACCAGCGCCGGCTTCGACGCCTGGGTCGCCGATTTCAAGCAGACGGCAGCGGCCAATGGCGTCAGCCAATCGGTGCTCAACCGCGCCTTCGCTAACGTCAACTACAACAAGCCGACGATCGCCGCCGACCGCGGCCAGAAAAGCTTCAAGCTCTCCTTCGACGCCTTCATGCAGAAGCGCGGCGGTGCCGCCGTCATTTCCCGCGGCCGGTCGATGAAAGCGGCCAACCAGGCCCTTTTTGCCTCGATCGAACGCCGCTTCGGCGTTCCCGCCGGTCCGCTGATCGCAATCTGGGGCATGGAGACCGGTTTCGGCAGCTATATGGGCAACCAGCATACGCTCTCGGCTGTGTCGACCCTTGCCTATGACTGCCGTCGTTCGGACTATTTCACCGATCAGCTCTATGCTGCGCTCCAGCTGGTTTCCGAGGGTTATCTGAGCCCGCAGGCCAAGGGTGCCGCCCATGGTGAAATCGGCCAGACGCAGTTTTTGCCGCGCAACGTCGTGCGCTTCGGCGCCGACGGCGATGGCGATGGCCGGGTCGACATGGTCGGCTCCCGCGCCGATGCGCTGGCCTCGACCGCAAATTTCCTCAAGGGCCACGGCTGGCGTGCCGGCGCCGGCTATCAGCCGGGAGAGCCAAATTTCACCGCGATCCAGGGCTGGAACGCCGCCAGCGTTTATCAGCAGGCGATTGCCTATATCGGCCAGCAGATCGACGGCGGCAGATAACACTTCATTGACAACGATACCGAGCTTTTCCAGCCTAACCTGGAAAAGCTCTGGAAACGCTGCTGCGAAGGCGGCGTTTTTCATATGCGGGAATCAAAACCGCCGCCCGATGCCGTCTTGCGTCGCTCCTCCTGCGGCGGAGCCGGCACCACCGGCCCCGACACCACGCAATTGCGGCCGGAGGCCTTGGCGGCGTAGAGCGCCAGATCGGCGCGTTTGACCAGATCCTCGAAGTTCCGGTTGGCGGCGTCGTTTGCCCGGCCGGCGCATCCGAAGCTCGCCGTGACCTTGAGGAGATCGCCACTCGCAAGAGGGATTTCCGCCGCCTCGATCGCCTGTCGCACGCGCTCGGCGACGATGGCGGCGTTGTCGGGCGTCGAATCCGGCAAAAGCGCCAGAAACTCCTCGCCCCCATGCCGCACCAAGAGATCGAAGGAACGAAAATTCTGGCGCGCAACGCCGGCGACGTGCCGCAGCACGGCATCGCCGGCATCGTGGCCGTGGATATCGTTGATTTTCTTGAAATGATCGAGATCGAAGAGGACGACGGAAATCCAGTGCGAGCCGTGCTCGGCCTGCGTAAGGAGCGCGGAGGCGGCGACCTCGAAGCCGCGCCTGTTGTAGAGCCCCGTCAGAAGATCGGTTTGAGCAGCGTTGCGCAACTCACCCACCAGCGTCTCCCGGTCCCGAGCGAGCTTGTCGATCAGCCGAAGTCCTCTTGCCGCCAGCATCATTACCAGCGTGGCGAGAATCAACAGGCCTGCGCACAGCGCCAGAATCTGTATCAGGTGTATGTGCGAGAGCGTGGAAAACTGTTCGCCGGTCTCGTGAATATCGCTCGCAGCCTCGACCATCTTTTGCTGAAGGAAAGCCATGCGTTCGCGCTGTGCGGCCGCCCAGGCGTCGCCCATTGCGCGCGACGGCCGCGACCCGGCGAGAATGGCGTCGGTGATCGCATTCGCCTTCAGTTGGTCGCCGCGACCGAGATAGGCAACGATGTCGCGCACGATCGGCGCGGTCGAATGGAAGACCATGTGATCCATGCCGGCACCGAGCATGGTCTTGCCTTGAATGAACAATTCGATCGGAAATCGGGCAGAAACATCTTGATTGAGGTAACGAGTGCCGATTCCGGTAATCAATCTTTCGCCGTAGTAGGTGAGCAGGATGCCCATCAGTTGGTTGGATTTTTCAAGCAGCACCGGGTCGCTGATCAGCGGTGAAAGTGCGTCGACGACCGCAAGCTGCTTGAGAGCCGCATACCAGTAGATGGAACCGGGATTGCTGCCGGAATAACGGCCCTGGTCGACCGCGCTTCGCGCGGCGACGATGCGGCTATAGGCAAGGCTGAGGGCCGACAATTCACCTGCAAGCCCTTGATCGAGCGTATCGCGAGGCGGCAAGCTGGCATAGAAAGCGCGGCGTTCGCGATCCAGCGTCAGTCGGCTTTGCTGCATGTCGACAGCAGTCCCGCTGCTGGGATGCGCGAGATAGCGGCGAGTGGCATCGATTTCGCTCAGAATTTCCGTGGCCGCGATCGACCCGCCACGCGCAAGTACGTCGGCGAACTGCCGGTCCTTCTCGAGATCTCTGTATTGCAGGATCGAAGTTCGAAGGACGAAGACGCCTTCAATGAGCATGAAGACGAACGGCAGCAGGATGGCGGCCAGGATAACCTTTTTGATGGTTTCAAACTTCATCGCCAATCGCCACGTGGTCAAATGCCGGTCATGTGCAGCCGATTAGAAGCTTAACAGCAATCCTTAAAAAAGTGATAAACCGGTACGCTCCTAGATTTCGGGACGGATGAAATCGCGTGTTTCGGCGTCCATGACCCAGAGCTCGCCGGTCGAGATATCGAACCAGGCGCCATGAAGGTGCATTTTTCCTGCGTCCTCGAGCGCCTTGATTTCCGGGAAGGTTCTGAGATTGTTGAGCGAATTGCGAATGGAGACACGCTCCAACGCCGTCTGCCGCTCGGCCGCGGTCATCACGTCATTGCTCTGGATCTGCTCGGCTGCGGGTTTGACCAGCGACATCCACCGGCCGATGAAATCGCCGGGCGATAACGGCTCGGCATTCGGATCGAGTGCCGCCCGAATGCCGCCGCAGCGGCCATGGCCCATTACCACGATATCCGAGACCTTCAGCGCCTGCACGGCAAATTCAAGAGCGGCCGACGTCGAATGGAAATGACCGTCCGGCTCGTAGGGCGGCACCATATTGGCAACGTTGCGGATGACGAAAAGCTCGCCCGGGCCGGCATCGAAGATCAGCTCGGGAGCCGCACGCGAGTCCGAACAGGCAATGACCAGCGTGCTCGGGTTCTGGCCGTTTTCGGCAAGTTGCCGATACCTGTCGCGGGCGTCGGCATAACGCCCGTTCATAAAGTTGCGATAACCGTTCAGAAGGGTGTTGGGAAAACGCTGCATGCCTCTGGATTAGCGCGGGCGGAAGACAAGATCAACTGCTGCACCGCAAAATGCGCACATTGACAAATGCGTCATTTTTTCCGCCGCTGCGCCGGGTGTACGAGCCGGCGCATCTGCACCATGGCCATCGGCGTCGACAGACTGGACGCATCGCTGGCCAGCATCAACTCGTTGCTGCCGCGCTTGACCGCACGCGCAAGCACTTCGAACACGCTGGCGGTGGCAAGCTGCAACGCCTTTTCATCCTCGAGGCCGGACAGCAGGCGCGACAGGAAAACGGCGGCGAGCAGGTCGCCGAGACCATTCGGCGGGTTCTGGACGATGCGATGCTCGGCAAGCAGCGCGTGACGGCCGGAAAGGAAGAGATTGCCGGTACCGCCCGCCATCATGGGCACCGCCGAGGTGACGAGCATGCGCGACGGCCCGAGCGCCAGCGCTGCCTCCATGATTGCGCTGTTGTCATCGAGCGCTGCTCCCGACAGCCAGGCGAGCTCGTACCGGTTCGGCGTTGCGAGCGAGGCCAGCGGAATGAGATGATCACGAATGGCCTCGGCTGTGGCTTCCGGCACGTAGAGGCCGCCGAGATCGCCCATGACCGGATCGCAGACATAAAGCAGTTCGGGATTGTTTTGCCGGAGCGCAGCGATCAGCCGGGCGACCGAGCGTGCCTGGGCGGCATTGCCGAAATAGCCCGAAAGCACTGCCCTGACTTCACCGATCCAGGGCGCGCGGATCAGGTCGTCGATCGCCGCGTCGAAATCCCCTTCGGCAAATGTCAGCCGCGTCGAACGGCCATGGCCGGGATGCCAGGGCAGGACGATGGTCGGCAGCGCCCAGACCGGATGGCCGAGCGTCTCCAGCGCAAACACCGCCGCCCGATTGCCAACCGAGCCACGCACGACGTGGCTGGAAATAACGATGACTGCGCCCGCTGCATTTTCCGACATGAAATCGAGGTCCGAATGATGATGGCGTTTGATGATCTTTTTGACGCCGGGCTGTCAACCATTCTTCACGTGAGCATGGAAATGTGCCGCGAAAGCAAAGCCGGAAGAGAGGCCTTGCCAATGCGTTTTGGCCTCAAAAGCGAAAAAATCTCTGACAATTTCCCATTTCCATCGGCAAAAAAGCATCAAAACAATGCCTGAGGCCTCTCTTTTAGGGATTTTTTCGAGAAATCTTCTGCTAGCTTGCAAAAAATCAGTCCATTGCGGGGAGGCGATTCATGGCTGCCAGAAACAATCCGAAACGGGAAAAGCAGATCAAAACTGCGCGCAAGATCGCCAAGGCGATGAGCGAGGCGCATCTCGATCCGGAAATTCTCTTCGGCCGGGCGAGCAATGACGATCTGGAACTCTATACGCCCGACATGCTGGCGCGCTCTGCCGTGCATTCTGCAAAGGAACTTGCCGCCTGGAGCGGCAAGGCGCCCCGCGTCAGCATCGACACAATTGCCGAGGTGACGCCTGGCGGCACCGCCGTTTCGGTGCTGTCGGTGACTGACCGGAACATGCCTTTCCTGTATGAATCGGTCATGGGTGAAGTGACGAGCACCTATCGCGATCTGTTCATGGCCGTGCACCCCATCCTCGTCATGGAAAAGGGCAAAGCTCCCGCGCTCTACTCCGCCGACCACCCGAGCGATCCCGCCGCCCGAGTCAGCCATATCCAGCTCCACATTGCCCCGTTGAACTCCACCCAGGCTGCCGATCTCGTCAAGCGCGTCCAGACCGTGCTCGAACAGGTCCGCCTGTCGGTCTCGGATTGGAAGCCGATGCTTGCCAAGCTCGACGGGGTGATCACCGAGCTTTCGGCCAACGGCGCCGGCCGCAGGAAGGCCGAACATGCCGAGGCGGTAGCCTTCCTGACCTGGCTGCGCGACGAGAATTTCACCTTCCTCGGCATGCGTGAATATATTTATTCGGGCAAGGGCGCCGACGCCAAGGTCGAGCGCGACAAGGGCGCCGGCCTCGGCATCCTCTCCAACCCAGACGTTCTCGTGCTGCGCACCGGCAAGGACGCCGTGACCACCACGCCGGAGATCCTTGCCTTCCTCGACGGCCCCGAGTTTTTGATCGTCACCAAGGCGAATGTAAAATCGATCGTCCATCGCCGCGCCTATATGGATTATGTCGGCGTCAAACGGTTCGATGCCGAGGGCAACGTCACCGGCGAGCTGCGCATCGTCGGTCTTTTCACCTCGACGGCCTATACCTCGCTCGCCTCCGAAATCCCGCTGCTGCGCTCGAAGATCGAAAAGGTGAAGGAGCATTTCGGCTTCGACCCGATGAGCCATTCCGGCCGCATGCTCGACAACACGCTGGAATCCTACCCGCGCGACGACCTCTTCCAGATCGACACGACGCTGCTTGCAAGCTTTGCCGAGCAGATCAACGATCTCGCCGACCGGCCGCGCGTGCGCGTCCTGCCGCGCATCGACCATTTCGACCGCTTCGTCTCGGTCATCGTCTATGTTCCGCGTGAGGAATATGACTCGATCGTGCGCGAGCGGATCGGCACCTATCTGAAGACGGTCTATGACGGCCGTGTCTCCGCCTATTACCCGGCTTTTCCCGAAGGCGGCGTCGCGCGCGTGCACTTCATCATCGGCCGTTCCGGCGGCAAGACGCCACGCATTCCGCAAGCCAAGCTCGAGCAGACGATCCGCGAAATCACCGCCCGCTGGGACGACCGTTTCGAAGCGCTGGCCGGGCCCAAGGCGCCGAAAATATCGGTCGACCAGGCCTTCCAGGATTCCTTCACCCCGGAAGAAACCGTCGCTGATCTCGCCGATATCGGCGCCTGCGCCGCCGGCGAGCCGCTCCGCATCCAGTTCTATCATCGTCAGGAAGGCCATGGCCGCATCCTCTCGCTGAAGATCTTCCACGCCGGCGGTCAGTTGGCGCTGTCGCGCCGCGTGCCGCTTCTCGAGAATCTCGGCTTCAATGTCGTCAGCGAACGCACCTTCGATATCGGAGTACCGGTCGCCGACGGCGAAACCAAACTCGTCGTGCTGCACGACATGGAGCTCGAGACCCGCACCGGCGGCGAAATCGATCTGCACCGGTATGGCGCTGCGCTCGAGGAAGCCTTCGTCGCCGCCTTCGCCGGCACGATCGACAATGACAGCTTCAACCGGCTGATCCTTTCGGCGGGGCTCTCGGCCCGTGAGACGAATGTGCTGCGCGCCTATGCCCGTTATCTCAGACAGGCCGGCATCGCCTATTCGCAGGACTATATCGCAACGACGCTCGACAAATATCCTGGTGTGGCCGCAGCGATCTTCCGCCTGTTCCACGACACGCTCGATCCCAAGCTTTCCGACAAGGCCCGCGTCAAGAAGATCGCCGACCTGCACCAGGCGATCGAGGCCGAGCTTGCCAACGTGCCGAGCCTGGACGACGACCGCATCCTGCGCCGTTACGTCAACATCGTCGACGCGACGCTGCGCACCAACTATTTCCAGAAGAACCCCGACGGGTCGGCGAAAGCCATGCTGGCCTTCAAGCTCGATCCGCACCTGGTCGACGGGCTGCCGCAACCGAAACCCTTCCGCGAGATGTTCGTCTACGGCGTCGAGGTCGAAGGCGTGCACCTGCGCTTCGGCAAGGTGGCGCGCGGCGGTCTGCGCTGGTCGGACCGGGCCGAGGATTACCGCACCGAGGTACTCGGCCTGGTCAAAGCACAGCAGGTGAAGAACGCCGTCATCGTGCCCGTCGGCGCCAAAGGCGGCTTCTACCCGAAAAAGCTGCCGGTGGGCGGCAGCCGCGACGAGATCTTCAATGCTGGCCGGGAGGCTTACAAGACCTATATTCGCACGCTGCTGTCGATCACCGACAACATCTCCGGCGCCGAGGTCGTGCCGCCGACGGATACGATCAGGCTTGATGGCGACGATCCCTATTTCGTCGTCGCCGCCGACAAGGGCACCGCGACCTTCTCCGACACCGCCAATGCTCTGGCGCAGGAGGCGGGTTTCTGGCTGGACGACGCCTTCGCCTCCGGTGGCTCGGCCGGTTACGATCACAAGAAGATGGGCATCACCGCGCGCGGCGCCTGGGAAACCGTAAAACGCCATTTCCGCGAAATGGACATCGACATCCAGACGACACCCTTTACCGTCGCCGGCGTCGGCGACATGTCGGGCGACGTCTTCGGCAACGGTATGCTGCTCTCCCCGAAGATCCGGCTCATCGCCGCCTTCGATCACCGCGACATCATTATCGATCCCGATCCCGATATGGAAAAGACGCTGGCCGAGCGGCAGCGCCTCTTCAATCTGCCGCGCTCGAGCTGGCAGGACTTCGATAAGAACGTCCTTTCGAGGGGCGCGATGATCATTTCGCGCTCGGCGAAATCGGTGACGCTGACGCCGGAAGCGGTGAGCGCGATCGGCATCGACAAAGCCTTGGCCACGCCGTTCGAGATCATGACGGCGATCCTGAAGAGCCCTGTCGATCTGCTCTGGTTCGGTGGCATCGGCACTTATGTGAAAGCGGCGTCCGAAACCGATAGCGAAGTCGGCGACCGCGCCAATGACCCGATCCGCATCACGGCGGCGGAAGTGGGCGCCAGGGTGATCGGCGAGGGCGCCAACCTCGGCGTCACGCAGAAGGGCCGCATCGCCTATGGCCTCAGGGGCGGGCGCTGCAATTCCGACGCCATCGACAACTCGGCCGGCGTCAACACCTCGGACGTCGAGGTCAACATCAAGATCGCCCTGGCGGCCGCCATGCATGACGGGCGGCTGACGCGAGCAAAACGCGATCAGCTTCTTTCGTCGATGACTGCTGAAGTGGCGGCTCTCGTGCTGCGCAACAATTATCTCCAGTCGCTGGCGATCTCGCTGACGGAGCGCAAGGGCACGGCAAATGGACTGGAGCTCGGCCGCTTCATGAGCGTGCTCGAAGCCGCCGGTCAGCTGAACCGCAAGGTCGAGACTTTGCCCGACGACCAGACCCTTGCTGAACGCTATACGGCGGGCAAGCCGCTGACGCGGCCGGAGATCGGCGTGCTGGTGTCCTATGCCAAGATCGTGCTCTTCGACGCGCTCGCCGCAAGCGATCTGCCCGACGACCCCTATTTTGCGTCGACGCTGTCTAATTACTTCCCGGTCAAGATGCAGAAGTCGAATGCTGGCGATATCGCCCGCCACCGCCTGCGGCGTGAAATCATCGCGACCGTGCTTGCCAACGAAGCGATCAACCGCGGCGGGCCGAGCTTCATCGTCGCGATGATGGATGCAACGGCGGCTTCGGCGCCGGAAGTGGTGCGCGCCGCAATCGTTGCACGTGACGGTTTCGACCTCACCCGACTCTGGGCAGAGACGGATGCGCTCGACGGCAAGATATCGGGCGGGGTGCAGAACAGCATCTACGAGGAAATCAGCCACAGCTTTGTCGTGCTCACGCGCCTGCTGTTGAAGACCGCCATGACCAAGGCGGACATGGCCGAGGTAATTAGCCGGCTGCAGGTCGCTCTCAAGAAGTTGCGGCCTGCTTTCGCAGAACAGGCAGCCGCCGATGCCGCCGCACGCCAGGCGGAGTACGTGCAGGCGGGTGTGCCCGAAAAGCTCGCTGCCGAGATCGCCAACCTCCAGAGCTTTGCGCTGGTGCCGGAGATCATGCAGATCGCCGAGCGCACCGGCGAGCCGCTGGTGCGTGCGGCCGAAAATTATTTCGCGGTGTCGAAGACCTTCCGGATCGCCCGGCTGCTGGCGGCAGGCGGCCGAATCCTCACCTCCGACCACTACGAAAATCTGGCGCTCGCCCGCAGCATCGACCAGATCGCCAGCGCCCGGCGCGACATCGTCATCTCGGCGCTTTCCGATCACGGCAAGGAGAAGCTGCCCGTCCAGGCCTGGCATGCGCAGGATCGCGTCCGCATCAACCGCATCGTCGAGGAACTTTCGAGCCTCAGCGACAGCGGCGATCCCAATCTTGCGCGCATTACCGTTGCCGCGGGCATCCTGACCGATCTTGCGCGCGACCGGGCGAGGTGAGACAGTCCGCCAAAAAGGAGCGGATGTTGAATCGCATTGACTGGACAGGGACGCAGCCACCAAAGGCCACGGAGAAGGGCATCTGGGGGTGGATGTTCTTCGACTGGGCGGCGCAGCCCTTCTTCACGGTGGTCACCACCTTCATCTTCGGCCCCTATTTCGTCTCGCGCCTGACCGATGACCCGGTGTCGGCGCAGACGACGTGGAGCAACATGGCGACGATCTCATCGGTGATCATCGCCCTGCTCTCACCGGTGCTCGGCTCGATCGCCGACCAGTCCGGCGCGCGCAAACCCTGGATCGGCTTCTTCGCCATCATCAAGATCGCAAGTCTTTTCGGCTTGTGGTTTGCAGCCCCCGGTTCGCCTGTCCTCTATCCCGTGATCTTCATGATCCTCGCCTCGGTTTCAGCCGAGTTTTCGATCGTTTTCAACGATTCGATGATGCCGCGGCTGGTCGCCAAGCACGAGGTCGGCCAGCTCTCCAACACCGCCTGGGGGCTTGGTTACCTCGGCGGCATGATCGTGCTGATTGCTGTCGTCACGCTTCTGGCGGCAAGCCCGGAAAGCGGCAAGACCATTCTCGGCCTCGATCCGCTTTTCGGCCTTGATCCCAAGACCGGCCAGGATGCGCGCATCACGGGACCGATCTCGGCCGTCTGGTACCTGATTTTCATCCTGCCGATGTTCTTTTTCACACCCGATGTCGGCAGAGGGCTGCCCTTCGGCACCGCCATCCGCGCCGGCCTGCGGGAACTGAGAAACACCCTCGGCGAACTCAAGGAGCGGCGCGGAGTTCTGAAATTCCTCGTCGCCCGCATGATCTATCAGGACGGCGTCAACGGCCTGCTGATTCTCGGCGGCGTCTTCGCCGCCGGCATGTTCGGCTGGGCGACGATCGAGATCGGCCTCTACGGCATCATCCTGAACGTCGTCGCGATCTTCGGCTGCCTGATCGCCGGCCGGATCGACAAGGGCGTCGGTTCCAAGGTGACCGTCGTCATCAGCCTCACCATGCTGCTTCTCGCCACCATCGGCATCATCTCGACCGGGCCGGGTTATACCCTGTTTGGCCTGATGGCGCTGCCGACCGCCGATTCCGGTGGCCTCTTCGGCACCGCCGCGGAAAAGGCCTATATCCTTTATGGCCTGCTGATCGGTCTCGCCTTCGGGCCGGTGCAGGCCTCGTCGCGCTCCTATCTCGCCCGCAGCGTCAGCCTGGAGGAAGCCGGCCGCTACTTCGGCATCTACGCCCTCTCAGGACGCGCCACGAGCTTCATGGCGACGCTGCTCTTCTCGCTGGTGACCTATCTCAGCGGCTCACCGCGGCTCGGAATGGCAACGCTGATCCTGTTTCTCGCCGGCGGCCTGGTGCTCTTGATCCGCACACCGTATCCGGCCGACCGGGCATAGGAATGCTCGGTCATTTCCAGCACTTCTTCAGTGCCGGAAGTGACGCATGCCGGTGAAGACCATCGCGACGCCGTGTTCGTTGGCGGCATCGATAACCTCCTGATCGCGCATCGAGCCGCCCGGCTGGATGACTGCCGTCGCGCCTGCGGCAATCATCGACAGGAGACCGTCGGCAAAGGGCAGGAAGGCTTCGGAGGCAACCGCCGAACCCTTGGTCATCGGAACCGCGAGGCCGAGCGCCTTGGCGGCTTCTTCGGCCTTCAGCGCGGCGATGCGCGCCGAATCGACCCGGCTCATCTGGCCGGCGCCGATCCCGGCCGTCTGGCCGTCCTTGGCGTAGACCACGGCGTTTGATTTCACATGTTTTCCGACCTTGAAGGCGAACTTCATGTCCTCGAGCTCCTGGCTCGTCGGCGCACGCTTGGTGACGACCTTGAGCTCCAGATCCTCGACCATGCCATTGTCACGGCTCTGGACAAGCAGGCCGCCGGAAACGGTCTTCGCCGTCAGCCCCGCAATGCGCGGATCGGGCAGGCCGCCGGCAGACAGCAGCCTCAGGTTCGGTTTGCGGGCGACGATCGCCTTTGCCTCTTCGGTGACACCGGGGGCGATGATCACCTCGGTGAAGAGCTTGACGATCTCTTCGGCCGTTTCGGCGTCCAGTATCCGGTTGAGCGCGATGATGCCGCCGAAAGCGGAAACGGAATCGCAGGCGAGCGCCCGCCGATAGGCTTCGACCAGGCTCGAACCGGTGGCGACGCCGCAGGGATTGGCGTGCTTGATAATGGCACAGGCCGGCGCCTTTTCCGGCAGGAACTCGGCGACGAGTTCATAGGCGGCGTCTGTGTCGTTGATATTGTTATAGGAGAGCTGTTTGCCCTGGAGAAGGACCGCCGTCGAAACACCCGGGCGTTTCTCGCCCGTGACATAGAAGGCGGCCTTCTGGTGCGGGTTTTCGCCGTAGCGCATCTCTTCCTTCAGCACGCCGCCGATGACGCGGTGGCGCGGCGTGTCGATCGACAGCGCTTCGGCAAACCAGTTGGAAATCGCAGCGTCATAGGCCGCGGTGCGAGCATAGGCCTTGGCGGCCATGCGCTGGCGGAAGGCATAGGCCGTCTTGCCGGCATCAGCCGAAAGCTGCTCCTTGAACTCGGCATAATCCTCGGGATCGGTCAGAATCGTCACATAGGCGTGGTTCTTGGCCGATGCCCGGATCATCGCCGGACCGCCGATGTCGATATTCTCGACGGTCGTCGGATAATCGCCGCCGGCCGCGCGCACCTCTTCGAAGGGATAGAGGTTGACGACGGCCAGATCGATGCCCTCGATGCCGTGCTTCTTCATCGCTTCCTGGTGCTCGCTATCGTCACGGATCGCCAGCAGGCCGCCATGCACGGTCGGGTGCAACGTCTTGACGCGGCCATCCATGATCTCTGGAAAACGGGTGATGTCGGAGACATCGGTGACGGCGAGACCGGCGGCAGCGATCGCCTTATAGGTACCTCCGGTCGACAGCAGACGCACGCCTCTTTCGGACAATGCCTGGGCGAGCTCGACGATGCCGGTCTTGTCGAAAACGGAAAGGAGCGCGGTCTTGATTTCGACCTTGTCCGGGGCGGGGATCTTTTTGGAAATGACGGCCATGAACCTTCTCCGTTCGGGCTTCGGGAGATATCCGCTAGAGCATGAGGCCGAAAAGTGTGAGCGGCTTTTTCGGACGAGATCCTGCCTTAGGGACGTTTTCTTGCTGTCGCCGCGTTAGCACAGCTTTGACGCCACGCAAACAGCGCTGATGCTCTGCCTTTCGATTTAGTCCCGGATTGGAATTTGGCGAGCCGGCAATCCCGTCTAAGCCTTACGGGAGAGAAACCAGCGGATCTCCGTCTTCTCGGCCAGATCGAAATCGATCTCGATCTGGTCCGAGCCGCAAATGCCGGAGCTGTCGGCAAAGAAGATGTCTTCGGAAATCAGCACTTCGTTGCCGGGCGCGGAGAACAGCCAGCTTTCGCCGTCCGGCGCCGTCAGCAGCACGGATTCTCCATCGCTCTGCTGCAGAACGATGGACGGATGAATATGAAAACGGGCGACGGCCTTCAGGGCCTCGTCACTTTCATATCCTTCACGCCGGATGAGCCGGTCGTGACCTGTCACCATCGAACCTGCGGCATTGAGCGTCAGCTCACGCTCGTGGAGCACGCCGAACGTCCTGAGATAACCGTCATGGCTGAGCTTGATGCTGTCGCGCCCATCCTCCGTTTCCAAACGTTCGACTGTGACGGTTTTTACCGGTTCGGTGATCGCGTGATCGAGGAAAGGCGAGTGTGAAAAACGGCTGGATGAGGTGTCGTTGAGGATGACGGTCGAATGCGCCGCGGTCGTGCGCGCCATCTGCACATAGCGGTGTCCGGCGAATTTCGGCGAGCCGGAATTGACGATGAAGCGATGGCGGCCGGACGACATTTCGAAGGAAAGGCTGCCGGCATGCGCGGTCCGCACCGCGCCGCCCGAAGGCGGCGTGCCGGTATCGGCGATGATAACCGTCTTGCCCCCGGAAAGCCGCTGATAGCGCGACTGCGGCAAGGCCTTGAACGGCTGGCCGGCGGTCTCGTCATATCTGAGCACCGACATCAGCTCATTGGCGAGCGTGGAGGTTGCCCCGTTGAAAAGCGCCAGGTCCCCGTCCTGATGCCGGAAGAACCGCAAAGCCGGATACATGCGGTCGATGCCGGAGATCAGCTTCTGCGGCAGGTCATGGCCGAGATTTACATAGGTCTGCCTGAGCGGCAGCAGGTCGAGCAGCAGTTCCAGGCCGATGCGCGGGTTGCGCGAGACGTGGCCGCCATCCGGCAGAATCTGGCTATCGAACTGACGGTCGAGCGCCTGCGCCGCTCTTCGAAGCGTGGAGGCGCGGGCCGGCATGGCGACGGAGGCCATGGCGAGGGCGATGCGCAGCCGGAACAGCTCCAGGCCGCCGAGCGTATATGGCGCCATGCGATGCAGGAACCTGACCTGGAAAGCGAGCGACTTCATGAAACGGCGATAGAAGCCGCGGTCGGCATTCTGCAGCACAACAGGCGAATGCGACAGCCAGGCGATGACGCGCTGAGCGGTGACGTCGGTCTCCCAGGCAATTCCTTCCATACGGCCGGCATGGATGGAAAGCCAGCTGTCGACGATGGCGCGGGCAGCAGCCGCGCTGCGCTCCGTCTTGTGCGCCCGCATGTGCCGCAGCCAACCGAAGCTGTGCAGGCGGGTCGCAAAAGGCCGCGAGGGCAGGGTGAAGGTGAAGGGCGATTTGCCGTTCGTTTCCAGCATGCGCCCGGCCAGAAGGAAGCGTCCATTGAGAATTTCGTCGGCCACATGCGAATCGATGCCGCGAAGATCGGTCGGAGCGACGATCAGACGCTCGGGCGGTTTGATCGAATGACGAATGAGTTTCAGGCGCAGCAATGCGACGCGGCGCAAGGCGCGCCGCCAAGCTTCCCGAACATACATGCTCGCAAAACGCCGACCGGACTGCATATTCTATTGTCTATTGACCCTCGTAGTTAAGAATAGGTGAAAAGCAGCCGATTTCATCGCCCGCAATGAATTAATTCGTGACAAAATTCGGATATACGCAAATTACTGCATGTCAGTTGAGATCATTAGGCGGTTCGCAACGCACCGTGGCGATGATGCGAGGATTTCCAATCCTCGCATGGTTGCGCCGGCCTTTGAGCTTGGTCAGCCCGCTCGCCGCAGCATCGCCGCGTAAAAGCCATCGAGACCGGAGGCGATCCCGTCGGGCATTTTCAGCATGGTCGGAAGCGTGCGGAATTCGCCGAGCGGCGTGATCGCCGCTTCGAGACCGGGCCAGTCGCCGGCGTTGATCGCAACACGCTCGATCGCGTTCGTATCGGAAAGAACCCGGGCGACGACCTCCTCGCCTTCGGCGGGATCGAGCGAACAGTTCGAAAACACCAGCGTGCCGCCGGGCTTCAGCAAGGTCAGCGCATGACGCAGCAGCCGCTCCTGCAGCGCCGCCAGCCTCGCGATATCATCCGGCCCCTTGGTCCACAGCACGTCGGGGTGCCGGCGCGTCGTGCCGGTGGAAGAGCAGGGGGCGTCGAGCAGGATCGCATCGAAACCTTCCGTCGGCTTGAATGTCGTCAGATCTGTCGCAACCGTTTCCGCCCTGAGGCCAAGCCGCTCGAGATTCGACCGCAGCCGTCTTAGCCGGCTTTCCGACTGATCGAGTGCGGTCACCGCGCCGCCGGCGAGGATGAGCTGCGCTGTCTTGCCGCCGGGTGCCGCACAGAGATCGGCGGCACGTTTGCCCGAGAGATCACCGAAAAGCCTGGCCGGAATGCTTGCCGCCGCATCCTGCACCCACCAGGCACCGTCGTCGAAGCCCTCCAGTGAAGGAATTCCGCCGTCAAAGGCGGCAAGCCGGACTCCGCCCGTCGGTAGGATAACGCCGTTCAGCTTCTTCGCCCAGGCTTCGGCGTCGGATTTGACAGTCAAATCGATCGCCGCAGGTTCGAGCTGCGATCGCGAGATCGCCAGCGCCGCGTCCCGGCCATAGGCCTTCTCCAGCCGTGTGAGGAACCAGCCCGGCATCGGCGGAACCTTGCCGATCTGCTCCAGCACCTCGTCCTTTTCGCGGCCGAGCCGGCGCAGGACCGCGTTGACCAGCTTGGCGAAGCGGCGATTGCGTGGATCGAGGTTGGCCTGCTCGACGGCAAGATCGACGGCCGAATGATCCGGCACGTCGAGATAGAGGATCTGCGCAGCCGCGATTGCCAGAACATGGTGCAAGGCCCGAGCACCCTCCGGCAGCGGCGATTCCAGCAGCAAGGCAATCGCGGCGTCGATGCGCGGCAGATGGCGCAGCGTCGTATTCAAAATGGCGCGGACAAGGGCGCGATCGCTTTCGCCAAGCGCCTTATAGGCCGGATTGCCATGTTCATGATCGAGAGCGCCGTCGAGTGGCAGCTTGCGGTCGACGACCGCAGCCATAATTTTTGCGGCCGCCGCCCGGGCCTGCAGGCCGGGCTTGGCTGGCGCCGATCGAACGGCCGAAGGTTTCTGTTTCCGGAATGGCTTTTTCGTGCCGTCTGAATTCAAGACCACGGACCTTTTGGCGGTTGCGAACCACCGCGACCCGTATTCGGAACAGAGCGCGATTTGCGCGACGGATTAGCAGCACGCACCGGTCCCGTCGAGACATTCATGCCGCTTTGCGCCATCTCCTGCAGCGCGGCAATGCGGTTTTCGGTGTTCGGATGGGTGGAAAACAGATTGTCCATGCGCTCGCCGGAAAGCGGATTGATGATGAACATATGCGCCGTCGCCGGATTGCGCTCGGCATCCTCGTTCGGCACATGAGCCGCGCCACGGGCGATCTTTCCAAGTGCGGAGGCGAGCCAGAGCGGATTGCCGCAGATTTCGGCGCCGCGCCGGTCGGCCGAATATTCACGCGTGCGGCTGATCGCCATCTGCACCAGCATGGCGGCGAGCGGTGCGACGATCATCGCGACGAGAACGCCGATGAAACCGAGAGGATTATTGTTGTTGTCGCGGTTTCCGCCGAAGAAGAATGCGAAGTTGCCGAGCATCGAGATCGCGCCAGCAAGCGTTGCCGTGATCGTCATGGTCAACGTGTCGCGGTTCTGAATATGGGCGAGCTCATGCGCCATCACGCCGGCGACCTCCTCGGGAGACAAGGCAGCGAGCAGGCCGGTCGGCGCGGCGACGGCGGCATTTTCGGGATTGCGGCCGGTGGCGAAGGCATTCGGCTGCGGGCTGTCGTAGAGATAGACCTTCGGCATCGGCAGGCCGGCATTGCGGGCGAGATCGCGCACGATCGCAAAGAATTCCGGCGCATTGCGCTCATCGATCTCATGCGCGCGATAGGCTGCAAGCACCATGCGATCGGAGTTCCAATAGGAGAAGAAATTCATGCCGGCGGCAATGAGAAAGGCGATCATCATGCCGCCCCGACCGCCGATCAGAAAGCCGACGAACATGAAAAGCGCCGTCATGAAGGCAAGCAACATGGCAGTGCGAACGAGGTTCATTGCGAATCTCCAACTCCGATTTCGGCGTCACAAGCTTTCATTCCCGGCGACCGCGCATTATGATTTGGTTATTCACCCGCCATTTTCAATATTTCCGGCAGGAGAAGGTCATGCAGGAAGCCGATAACGACAATAGCCAAACGCCGACGGCGGAGGAATCGGAGCGGCCGCGCAAAGTGCTGTCCCCGGCGGCCCAACGTGCGCTTGCCGAGGCTGAGGAACGACGGAAGAACCAGAAGCCGCTGGAGCTTCCGCCTGAGATCGGCGGCCGCGGCGGAGCCGAGCCCGCGCGCTTCGGTGATTACGAGATCAACGGCCGGGCAATCGATTTTTAAAGCAGGATTGTCAGGCCCGAATCCGGGCCTCGTGCGGGCCATCCAAATTCAGCCAGCCAAAACAAAGTGAGCCGCCCCGGGACTCGGATGGCCGGAGCGGCTCTTTATATCAGGCGGTCACCTTGTTCTGCCGGTTGGCGATCAGATCGTCGACGACAGCCGGATCGGCAAGCGTCGAAGTGTCTCCCAGAGCGCCGAAATCGTCTTCGGCGATCTTGCGCAGGATGCGGCGCATGATCTTGCCGGAGCGGGTTTTCGGCAGGCCGGGCGCGAACTGGATCTTATCGGGCGCGGCGATCGGTCCGATTTCGGCACGCACATGTTTCACCAGTTCCTGGCGAAGCGTGTCGGTGCCTTCGTGGCCGGCCATCAGCGTCACGTAGCAATAGATGCCCTGACCCTTGATCGAGTGCGGATAGCCGACGACCGCGGCTTCCGACACCAGATTATGCGAGACGAGGGCGGACTCCACCTCCGCCGTTCCGAGCCGGTGGCCGGAGACGTTGAGTACGTCGTCGACACGGCCGGTGATCCAGTAATAGCCGTCTTCGTCGCGCCGGCAGCCGTCGCCGGTGAAATACTTGCCTTTGTAGGTGGAGAAATAAGTCTGGATGAAGCGGTCGTGATCGCCATAGACGGTGCGCATCTGGCCCGGCCAGCTGTCGGCGATGCAGAGATTGCCGTCGGCGGGGCCTTCCAGCACCTTGCCCTCATTGTCGACCAGCTGCGGCTTGACGCCGAAGAACGGCACCGTCGCCGAACCCGGCTTCAGATCGGTGGCGCCCGGTAGCGGCGTGATCATATGGCCGCCGGTTTCCGTCTGCCACCAGGTATCGATGACCGGGCAGCGCTTGTCGCCGACGACATTGTAATACCATTCCCAGGCTTCCGGATTGATCGGCTCGCCGACCGTGCCGAGCAGGCGCAGCGAAGAGCGGGAGGAGCGCGTGACGAATTCGTCGCCGGCGCCCATCAGCGAGCGGATTGCCGTCGGCGCCGTATAGAAGATATTGACCTTATGCTTGTCGATCACTTCCCAGAAACGGCCCTGATCCGGGAAATTCGGCACGCCCTCGAACATCAGCGTCGTCGCGCAGTTCGCCAGCGGCCCATAGACGATATAGGAATGGCCGGTAACCCAGCCGACATCGGCCGTGCACCAGTAGATGTCACCGTGATGATAGTCGAAGACATATTCATGGGTCATGGAAGCGTAGACGAGATAACCGCCCGTCGTATGCAGCACGCCCTTCGGCTTGCCGGTCGAACCTGACGTATAGAGAATGAACAGCGGGTCTTCCGCTTTCATCTTCACCGGCGGGCATTCCGGTTTCACGCTGGCGATTTCCTGATGATACCAGAGGTCGCGGCCGGGCGCCCAGCCGGTCTTGCCGCCGGTGCGGCGCACGACCAGCACCTTGCTGACAGTGACATGCTGGCGGGCGGCGATGTGGATTGCGGTATCGGTATTGTCCTTGAGCGGCACCGGCTTGCCGCCGCGCACGCCCTCGTCGCAGGTGATGACGAAGGTGGATTCGCAGTCGACGATGCGCCCCGCCAGCGCCTCCGGCGAGAAGCCGCCGAAGACGACCGAGTGCACCGCGCCGATGCGGGCACAGGCGAGCATCGCATAGGCCGCTTCGGGGATCATCGGCATGTAGATGGTGACGCGATCGCCCTTCTTGACACCATGCTTCTTCAACACGTTCGCCGTCCGGCAGACATGGTCGTAGAGCTCGTTATAGGTGATCTTCTTGTCGATATAGGGGTTGTCGCCTTCCCAGATGATCGCCACCTGGTCGCCATTCGTCTTCAGATGGCGGTCGATGCAATTGTAGGAGACGTTCGTCTGGCCGTCTTCGAACCATTTGATCGAGACCTTACCGGTAAAGGAGGTGTTCTTGACCTTGGTATAAGGTTTGAACCAGTCGATCCGCTTGCCGTGCTTGCCCCAGAACTTGTCCGGATTTTCAATGCTCTCCTCGTACCATTTCAGGTACTTATCCTTATCGATCAGGGCGCGCGCCTTCACCGGCTTCGTGACCGGATAGATCTTCTCCGACATGGAACTCCTCCTCATGGGACATGCGACGGACCGCGAGCTATACAGGGCCCGAACTTCAAATCACGGCAATTCATAGCAGTTCGCATCGCTACGGCAATTAGACAAAGGTCATTTCATTTCGGAAGAATTGCAATTCTGCGACAGTCCGGTTATATAGCGGCATATTTCCCGGACATTGTGGTGACAATCCACGGACCGCGACCGGCGCGGACGATAGAAGGACTATATCCATGGCTCAAACATTGCTCATGCCGAAGGCGACTGCCATCTGGCTTGTCGACAACACGGCGCTGTCTTTCGATCAGATCGCGCAGTTCTGCAAACTGCACCCGCTCGAAGTCAAGGCGATTGCCGACGGCGAAGCGGCGCAGGGCATCAAGGGCCTCGACCCGATCTCGACGGGACAGCTCTCCCGCGACGAGATCGCCCGTGCCGAAGCCAACCCGAACCACAAGCTGAAGCTTTCCGAACCGAAGGTGCGCGTGCCGGAATCCAAGCGCCGCGGTCCGCGTTATACGCCGGTCTCCAAGCGTCAGGACCGCCCGAACGCCATTCTCTGGCTGGTGCGCAATCATCCGGAGTTGAAGGACGCGCAGATTTCCCGCCTCGTCGGCACGACGAAATCGACGATCGAGCAGATCCGCGAGCGCACTCACTGGAACTCCGCCAACCTGGCGCCGATGGATCCGGTTACGCTCGGCCTCTGCAGCCAGATCGACCTCGACATGGAAGTGGAAAAAGCTTCCAAGGGTCGTCCGCTGCCGACCGCCGCCGAGCTGGGCGCAACGCTGCAATCGGCGCAGGAAACCGAGCGCCTGACCCCGAGTTACGAGCGCGAAGAGGAAAAGGAAATCGACGCCGACGCCGTCTTCCGCAAGCTGAGCTCGCTGCGCTCGACCCCGAAGAACGACGACGAGGACGACCAGTACTGAGATATCCAAGGTCTCATGAAGAAAACCCCGCCGAGCGAACCGCCCGACGGGGTTTTTTGATGGAGATCGCCCGTCCCGGATCAGCTGCGGAACAGGGTGAGGATGTTCTGTGCTGAGCTGCAATCGAAGGCGACTGGCTGCCGAGCTGCTGTTGGTAACGGCGACTGTGTCATGCAGAGCCTGCTATACAAACCTTTGCGGTTAACAAGTCCCTGCGCACCGTGGTTAACAATTCCTCATTTGGGCTCATCGACTGCGCAACTTTTACATTGGCAGCGAGCCGAAACCGCGCTTGCGCAAGGCCTCGGCGATCTCCTCCAAAACCGCCGGATCATCAATGGTCGCAGGCATTTTCCAAGGTATGCCGTCGGCAATTTTCTGCATGGTGCCGCGCAGGATCTTGCCCGATCGCGTCTTCGGCAATCGGTTCACGGTGATGGCCGTCTTGAAGGCGGCGACAGGCCCGATCTGATCGCGAATCATCGCCACCACCTCCGATTCAATCGTCGTCGATTCGCGCAAAACATGCCGCTTCAGCACCAGAAAGCCGCAAGGCGCCTGACCCTTCAGCGCATCGATGACACCGATGACCGCGCATTCGGCGACATCGGGATGCCGCGCGCAAACCTCCTCCATCGCGCCGGTCGAGAGGCGATGACCGGCACAATTGATGATGTCGTCGGTCCGCGACATGATGAAGAGATAGCCGTCCTCATCGACATAGCCGGCGTCGGCGGTCTTGTAATAACCGGGAAACTCATCGAGATAGGCCGATCGGAAACGGTCATCCGCATGCCAGAGGGTCGGCAGGCAGCCGGGCGGCAGGGGCAGCCTGATGACGATATTGCCGAGCGTCCCCGCCTCGATCGGATGGCCGGCATCGTCGAGCACCGTTACCTCGTAGCCCGGCATCGGCAGCGCCGGTGAACCGTGCTTGACGGGCAGGGCGCCGAGGCCGAGCGGATTTGCGGCGATCGGCCAGCCGGTCTCCGTCTGCCACCAGTGGTCGATCACGGGGATGGCAAGCATGCGTTCGGCCCATTTCAAGGTCTCGGGATCCGCCCGCTCGCCGGCAAGAAACAGCGCCCGCAAATTGGGCATCTTGTAGCGCGCGATCAGGTCGCCGTCCCCGTCCTCTCGCCGGATGGCGCGAAAGGCGGTCGGCGCGGTGAAGAGCACGCGCACGTCGTGCTCTGCAACGATGCGCCAAAATGCGCCGGCATCCGGCGTGCCGACCGGCTTTCCCTCGAAGATCAAAGTCGTCACGCCCGATATCAGCGGCGCGTAGACGATATAGGAATGGCCGACGACCCAGCCGATATCGGACGCCGTCCAGAAGACCTCGCCCGGTTTCAGCCCGTAGATATTCCGCATCGACCAGTTCAGCGCGACCATATGCCCGCCATTGTCGCGCACCACGCCCTTCGGCTGCCCGGTCGTGCCCGAGGTATAGAGGATATAGAGCGGATCGGTCGCCTTGACGGAAACACAGGCCACCTCGGCGCCGCGGTGGGGCGCCACAGCCGCCTCGAAATCCTCATCGCGGCCGCCGACGAGTTCTGCCCGGAGCTGCGGCCGCTGCAGCACCAGGCAGCGCTCCGGCTTCACCCGCGCAATCTCGATCGCCTGATCGACCAGCGGCTTATAGGCGACGACGCGGCCTGGCTCCAGCCCGCAGCTCGCGGTGATCACCAGCCTGGCGCCACTGTCGTCGATACGCGCCGCAAGCTCGCTGGCCGCAAAGCCGCCGAAAACGACGGAATGGACCGCGCCAATGCGAGCACAGGCGAGCATGGAAAACACCGCCTGTGGCAGCATCGGCATATAGAGGATAACGCGGTCGCCTTTGGCGATGCCGAGCGCCAGCAGCGTCGCGGCGATGGCCTTTACCTCGCCGAGCACCTCGTCATAGGAGAACCGGCGCTTCTCGCCGGTCATGGCGCTGTCGAAGATGATGGCCGTCTCGCCGCCGCGGCCGGCCGTGACCTGCCGGTCCAGGCAATTGTGACAGGTATTGGTTTCCGCTTCCGAGAACCAGCGGCCGTAAATACCCTCATCGGGCGAAAACACCCGCTCCGGCGGCTTGAACCAGTCGATCTCGGCGGCGGCTTCGCGCCAGAAGGCTTCGGGATCGCTTTTCCAGGCCGCATAGGCCTGATGGTAGCCGTTCTGCATCTGCTCCTCCCCAGGACATGCAAGCCTCGATGTTAATTTAGGCACAGGGGAGGGGAACGGGAAGCCCGACCAAAGCAGCGTATCAGCGCGCGCCGAAAATTGCCGAACCGACGCGAACGCTGGTGGCGCCGAAGGCGATCGCCGTCTCGTAATCGCCCGACATGCCCATGGAGAGTTTGTCAACGCCGCATTTCGATGCGAGTTTTGCCAGCAGGGCAAAATGCGGCCCGGGATTTTCCTCGGCCGGCGGAATGCACATTAGACCCTCAATCGATAGGCCGAGCTCGTCGCGGCAAAGCGTGACGAAGGCCGGCGTGTCGTCAGGCGCAATGCCGGCCTTCTGCGGCTCGAGCCCGGTATTGACCTGGACGTAAAGCCGCGGTGTCTTACCTTGCCGCTTCATCTCCTCGGCAAGGGCGCGCGCTATCTTTTCCCGATCGACGGTCTCGATCACGTCGAAAAGCGCCACCGCGTCCGCCGCCTTGTTCGATTGCAGCGGTCCGATTAGATGCAGTTCGATGTCGGAATGTGCGGTTTTCAGCGCCGGCCATTTGCCCTGGCTTTCCTGTACCCGGTTCTCACCGAACACCCGCTGCCCGGCCTCGATGGCGGGGCGGATCGCATCCGCCTCGAACGTCTTCGATACGGCGACGAGCTGAACGGACCCAGCCGGACGGCCTGCCTGGCGTTCCCCAGCCGCGATCCGCGACCGCACGTCGTTCAACCGCTCTTGAAGGTCCATCGTTCTGCCTCGACATATCAGCGTGAAAAGAATTGGCAATGAACTAGCCAGCCATTCCGTGCTTGCCAAGAGCCGCGCTGGTGAAATCGCTTCGGCGGCATGAAGATCGGACGCTTGCAACGCCTGCAAAACTTGACGCTACGGTGGTTTCATGGTGAAGGTCTCGGCCAACTCCCCTGATTTTCCGGAATTTTGAATACCATGGCCACCGAACGTTATAATCCGCGCGACGCCGAGCCCCGCTGGCAGCAGAAATGGAACGAAGACAAGGTCTTCGAGACCGACAATTCGGATCCGCGCGAAAAATATTATGTCCTCGAAATGTTCCCCTATCCCTCGGGGCGCATTCATATGGGCCATGTCCGCAATTACGCCATGGGCGACGTGGTTGCCCGTTACAAGCGTGCCCGCGGCTATAATGTGCTGCATCCGATGGGCTGGGACGCCTTCGGCATGCCGGCGGAAAACGCCGCTATGGAGCGCGGCGTGCACCCGGCATCCTGGACCTACCAGAACATCGCTTCGATGAAGGCGCAGCTGAAGGCCATGGGGCTGTCGCTGGACTGGAGCCGCGAATTCGCCACTTGCGACGCCGACTATTACCAGCACCAGCAGCACCTGTTCCTGGACTTCCTGGAAAAGGGCCTGGTCTACCGCAAGCAGTCGAAGGTGAACTGGGATCCGGTCGACAATACTGTTCTTGCCAACGAACAGGTGATCGACGGCCGCGGCTGGCGTTCCGGTGCACTGGTGGAACAGCGCGAGCTGACGCAATGGTTCTTCAAGATCACCGATTTCAGCCAGGACCTGCTGGACGCGCTGGATACGCTCGACCAGTGGCCGGAAAAAGTGCGCCTGATGCAGAAGAACTGGATCGGCCGTTCAGAAGGCCTGACGGTCCGGTGGGAGATCGTGCCGGAAACGGCGCCCGCCGGCGAGACCGAAATCACGGTCTATACGACACGGCCGGACACCTTGTTCGGCGCCTCCTTCCTGGCGATCGCCGCCGATCATCCGCTGGCCAAGGATGCCGCCGCGAAGAATGTTGAGATCGAAGCCTTCTGCGAGGAGTGCCGCCGCGCCGGCACCTCGCTTGCCGCGCTCGAAACCGCCGAAAAGAAGGGCATGGATACCGGCATCCGCGTCAGGCATCCGCTCGATCCCTCCTGGGAACTGCCGGTCTACATCGCCAATTTCGTGCTGATGGATTACGGCACCGGCGCGATCTTCGGCTGCCCGTCGGGGGACCAGCGCGACCTCGATTTTGCGCGGAAATATGGACTGCCGGTTGTGCCGGTCGTCATGCCGAGGGATGGTGACGCCGCAAGCTTTTCCGTTGGCGACACCGCCTATGACGGCGACGGCGTGATGATCAATTCGCGTTTCCTCGACGGCAAGACGACGGAAGAAGCCTTCAATATCGTCGCCGACCGGCTGTCGGCAACTTCCCTCGGCAACGCGCCTCAGGGCGAGCGGATGATCAATTTCCGCTTGCGCGACTGGGGCATTTCGCGCCAGCGCTATTGGGGCTGCCCGATCCCGGTCACCCATTGCGACGCCTGCGGCGTCGTGCCGGTGCCGAAGAAGGATCTGCCGGTCAAGCTGCCCGAGGACGTCACCTTCGACCAGCCCGGCAATCCGCTCGACCGCCATCCGACCTGGCGTCACGTCGCCTGCCCGAACTGCGGCAAGGACGCTCGCCGCGAGACGGATACGATGGACACCTTCGTCGATTCAAGCTGGTATTTCACCCGCTTTACCGCGCCATGGGAAGCCAAACCGACCGATCCTGAGGCGGCTAATCGCTGGCTGCCGGTCGACCAATATATCGGCGGCATCGAGCATGCGATCCTGCATCTGCTCTATTCCCGTTTCTTCACCCGCGCCATGCGCGAGACCGGCCATGTCGCCGCCACCGAGCCTTTCAAGGGCCTTTTCACCCAGGGTATGGTGGTCCATGAGACCTACAGCCGCGGCTCCGGCGCCAGCCGGGAATGGGTGGCGCCCGCCGATATCCGCATCGAGGAGGTCGACGGTAAACGCCGCGCCCAGCTGCTGACGACAGGCGAGGAGGTCGCCATCGGCTCGATCGAGAAGATGTCGAAATCGAAGAAAAACGTCGTCGATCCCGACGATATCATCGCCTCCTACGGCGCCGATACCGCCCGCTTCTTCGTTCTGTCCGATTCGCCGCCGGAACGCGACGTCATCTGGTCGGAAGCCGGCGTCGAAGGCGCCCATCGCTTCACCCAGCGCCTGTGGCGGCTGATTTCCGAAGCGGCCGGCGGGCTGTCGACCGTAACACCCGCACCGGCAAGCGAAGGGGAGGCTCTGGCAGTCTCGCAGGCGGCGCACAAGACGCTGAAGGCCGTTCAGAACGACTACGACAAGCTCTGGTTCAACAAGGCCGTCGCCCGCATCTATGAGCTCGTCAATGCACTTGCTGCGCCGCTGACGAGGGTTGCTGCGGGTGAAGGCGATATCGCCTATCGCGCCGCCGTGCGTGACGCTGCCGAGATCCTGATCCAGCTCGTCGCGCCGATGACGCCGCATCTTGCCGAGGAATGCTGGGCGACGCTCGGCAATGCCGGGATGCTCGCCCGCACGGACTGGCCGCGTTACGTGGAAGCGCTGGTCATGGAAAATGACGTCGTTCTGCCCGTGCAGATCAACGGCAAGAAGCGCGCCGAATTGACAATTTCTCGCGATGCAGATCAGAATGCCGTCACCAACGCCGTGCTGGAACTGGATGCGGTGAAGAACGTGCTGAACGGGCAGGCACCGAAGAAGATCATCGTCGTTCCCCAAAGGATTGTGAACATTGTCGTCTGATATCTCCCGCAGGCTGGCTCGCAATGCCGGCATCGCCATGATCCTTGCTGCCTCGGCCTTTCTTTCGGCCTGCCAGGTTCGGCCGCTTTATTCGGAGAACTCGGGTGTCGTCGAAAAGCTGTCCTCGGTCGGCTTTTCCGATGCAGCCAGTCGCGTCGAGCAGCAGGTGCGCAATCACCTGATCTTCCTGGCATCGCGAGGCGCCGGCGAAGCGGTAAATCCACAATATCACGTCCAAATGCGCGCTACCTCGAGCGTCGCCGATACGCTGCTGCGGCAATCCGGCGATACATCGCGCGCCGGTCGCGTCACCGTCACCGTCACCTATACGCTGAGCGCCGTAGCTGACGGTCACGTGATCAAGGCCGGCAGTCGCCAGACGACGGCTCTGGTGGATTTCTCCGAGCAGGAATTCGCCAAGCAAAGGGCGATCCGCGATGCCGAAAACCGCGCGGCCGACCAGGCGGCGGAATTCGTAGGAGCGGATCTCGCCGCTGCCCTCAGCCGCTGAGGGCGGGGCGGTGGCTGAAATCAAGTCCCATGAATTCGAGACTTTCCTGCAGAAATCGGCGGGGAACTATCGGATTTTCGTCATTTACGGGCCGGACCGGGGTCTGGTTTCCGAACGGGCCGGCCAGATCGCCGGCAAGACCGGCGTCGCACTCGACGACCCTTTCTCGCTGACCAAACTTGATATCGGCGATCTGCAGAAGGATCCCGGACGCCTAGTCGACGAGGCTCAGTCTATCGGGCTGTTCGGCGGCGAGAAACTCATCTGGATTCGCGGTGCAGCCAACGAAAAATACCTCGTGGACTCGCTGGCGGTGCTGGCCGAAAAGCCGCTCGAAGCCGCTTACCTGATCGTCGAGGCCGGCGATCTGAAAAAAGGATCCCTGCTCCGCAAGACGGCGGAAGCCGCACGATCCGTCATGACCATCCCCTCCTACGCCGACGACAGCCGCGCTCTGAACGGCCTGATCGACGCTGAACTCGGGGCGGAGAAGCTTGGCATTACCCCGGCGGCCCGTCAGGCGCTGATCGCACTGATCGGCGGTGATCGCATCGCCTCTCGTAACGAAGTGCGGAAGCTCGCCCTCTATTGCAGCGGACTCAATACGGTCGAAGAACATCACGTTGCCGAAATAATTGGCGACGCCAGCGCTATCTCCGTTGATGACGCCGTCGATGCCATCCTCAGCGGTGACCTCAACGGCTTCCTGCATGCCATGCAAAAGATCAGCAGTTCAAAAACCGCGATCTCTCTGGTGCTCCAGGCCTGTCTGAAGCAATTCCAACTCCTGGACATGATGCGCGCTGAAATGGAAGAAAAGCGTGTGCAGGCGCCTCAAGTCATGCAGACGATGGGTCGGCATCTGCATTTTCGCCGCAAGCCGATCATCGAGCAGGCGCTCCGCCACTGGTCGGCGGAAAACATCGCACGTGAATCCAATCGGCTGCAGGCGGCGATCCTCCAGAGCCGGCGGCGGCAGGTGCTGGAAGACAGTGTTGCGATGCAAACACTTCTCTCCACCACCCTTCAATCCGGCCGCAAATCCGCGTGATCATCGCCTTTCCAGCAGGCGGCAGATTTCCTCTAGCTGTTCCAGCGACTTATAGGCAATCTTGATCTGGCCGCCGCCGTTCCTGTGATTGATTGAAACCTCCAGACCGAGGGCATCGGAAAGCGTTCGCTCCAACGCCAGCGTATCCGAATCCTTCTGATCGCGACGGAGGGCCGGCTGCTGCGGCTCTGATTGCGCCTTGATATTGTTCTGCGCCAACTTCTCGGCATCACGCACCGACATGCCCTTGGCGACAATGGTGCGGGCAAGGCTTGCCGGGTCGGGCGTAGACACAAGCGCGCGGGCATGTCCGGCGGAAAGGCTCCCGGCGGCAAGAAGATCGCGAACCGGCTCCGGCAGTTTCAGCAAACGCAACGAGTTGGCGACGTGACTGCGGCTTTTTCCGATAATCTCGCCGAGATCGTTTTGGGTGTAGCCATATTCGGCGATCAGCTGCTCATAACCCAATGCCTCTTCGAGAGGATTGAGGTCCGCTCGCTGTACGTTTTCGACGATCGCAATCTCAAGCGCGGTCTTATCGTCAACGTCACGAATAATGACGGGAATTTCGATCAGGCCGGCGAGCTGAGCTGCCCGCCAACGCCGTTCGCCGGCAATGATTTCATATCTGTCTTGCGACATCGTCCGCACCACGATCGGCTGAACGATGCCGTGCTGACGGATGGAACTCGCAAGATCGTGCAGTTCGGTGTCGTCGAAGAAACGACGGGGATTGCGCGGGTTACGGCTGACGAATTCGATCGGAATCATCCGGTCGGCGCTGACGGTGCGCTCAGCTTCGACCGGAACAGGCTGATCCATTTCACCAATCAGTGCTGCAAGGCCGCGACCCAGTCGTCTTTTCGATACGTCGTCATTCATAATCTACACCCACCTATACCCCGGAAATGATTTTACGCGGCCAGTCTCTGGCGCTCACGCTGAATGACCTCGGAGGCCAGTTGCAGATAGGCCTGGCTACCCGCGCATTTCAGATCATAGAGAATAGCGGGCTTGCCGTAGGACGGCGCCTCGGACACCCGGACGTTACGGGGGATTAACGTATGATAAACCTTTTCCCCGAGATGCGTCCGCACATCATTGACCACCTGCTGGGCCAAATTGTTGCGCGCATCGAACATCGTCAAGACGATGCCCTGGATGTCCAGCCGCGGATTTACTGTCCGACGAACCTGACTGACGGTCTCGAGCAACTGGCTGAGCCCCTCCAGCGCAAAAAATTCGCATTGCAGCGGCACCAGCACCGAATGGGCGGCCGCCATGGCATTCATCGTCAACAGATTGAAAGAGGGCGGGCAGTCGAGAAGAATATAGGAGAATGCCATAGCCTCGGGAGAAGACAGTGCCTTCCGCAATTTAAAGACCCGATCGCTCTGCTGCGCGATTTCCATCTCGATGCCGAGCAGATCCATTGTCGAAGGAACGATGAAAAGGTTGGGAACGGCTGTTTCCAGCGTCACGTCGCTGATCCCGCGTTCACCGACCATCAGGTCATAGGAGGAGAGCTTGCGATCGCGACGGTCGATACCGAGGCCGGTGCTGGCATTGCCCTGCGGATCCAGATCGACGATCAGGACACGCTCGCCGATAGCAGCGAGCGCCGTTGCCAGATTGATTGCAGTGGTCGTCTTGCCAACGCCACCCTTCTGATTTGCGATGGTTATTATCCGATGTCGTTCGCCAGCCATTGCTGCAATATCCGATCTGTTAAACCAAGCGCCGGAGATTCGATACTTCCAAAATCACGGATTCCTGCTCGACGGCGCTCTCATGTTCTATCAGATCGAATTCCCACCGACCACGGGCTTCGGCGATTTCCCTCAGGTAATCCCGGCCTTTGTGAAAAAACCCCCGGCAATTTTCCCTGCCAAGCATCCAAGGCGCCGAATAATCGATCAACCCATTAAGATCGGCAAGGGCTCGCGCCGAGATCGCGTCGCAGTCGCCGATCTCCGCATAGGCGTCTTCGATTCGACTGGCGTGTACGCTTCCCCGTGCATTCGTCTCCCGCAGAGCCGTTCGCAAGAACGCAGCCTTTTTGTGGTTGCTTTCGACAAGATGCACCCAACCGTCTTGCAGCTCTGCCAGAAAGATTGCGGTGATCACACCGGGAAAGCCGCCGCCACTGCCGAGATCGACCCAGGTGACGGGCCGAGGGCAGATCTGAAAAATCTGACTGCTATCAGCAATATGGCGGCGCCACAGCGCATCGAGCGTCGAGGGCGCCACCAGGTTGATCGTCTTGGCCCATTTTTGAAACAGTGTCGCAAAATGTTGAAGTCGTTCCTGTGTTTCACGTGAAACACGCAAACCGTTCAATTCCATACTCAAAAGCTCTCACATCTCGATCAGGCGCTTTGGCGTTCGAATCCCTGCTGCCGACGCAAGTGCACCAGCAGCAGCGCAATGGCGGCGGGGGTCATGCCCTCGACAATCGCAGCCTGGGCAACGTTGAACGGGCGAGCAGCACTGAGCTTCGCCTTGAGCTCGTTCGAAAGCCCCGAGAGCGCGTCATAATCAAAATCGGCCGGTATCCGCCGCTCCTCGTCGCGTTGTTGATCGGCGATCGCCGCCGCCTGCCGATCAAGGTAGACCGAGTAACCTGCCTCGATCTCCAACGCCTCCGCGGCCTTTGGCCGGAGTCTGCCCAATTCCTCCGGCCAAACCCGTCGAAGTGTGGCGAAATCAAAGGCCGGATAGGACAGGAGATCGTAGGCCGTCCGGCGCTGGCCATCGAGGTTGATGTTCAAGCCCGCCCGTCGCGCCTCATTGGGCGTCACCGTCAGCGCCATCAACTGGGCGCGGCCAGTGTCAATCTCGGCCTGATAGGCCGTGAATCGCTCGGCGCGCTCGGCGCCCACACATCCAAGCTCCATAGCCAGCGGTGTCAGCCGCACATCGGCATTGTCGGCACGCAATGTCAGGCGGTATTCCGCACGCGAGGTAAACATTCGATACGGCTCCGTAACGCCACGCGACGTCAGGTCGTCAATCATCACGCCAATATAGGAGCTTGTACGACTGAAATGGAACGGTTCCGAATCGGAACTGCGTAGGGCGGCGTTCAAACCGGCTGCCAGTCCCTGGGCCGCTGCCTCCTCATAACCGGTGGTGCCATTAATCTGGCCCGCGAGGAACAGACCCCTCAGTCGCTTGACCTCAAGCGATGGCGTAAGCTCTCTTGGATCGACATGGTCATATTCGATGGCATAGCCCGGCTGCAGGATCCTGGCCGATTCGAGGCCTGGAATGGTTTTAATAAACGCGGCTTGAATTTCGGCCGGTAGCGACGTTGAAATGCCGTTCGGATAAACCGTGTCATCATCCAGTCCCTCGGGTTCAAGAAAGACCTGATGTCCGTCGCGCTCTCCGAACTTCACCAGCTTGTCTTCGATGGACGGGCAGTAACGCGGCCCGACGCCTTCGATCTGCCCGGAATACATCGCTGAGCGCTTGATATTGTCGACAATGATACGATGTGTCGCCTCGGTGGTCCTGGTGACGCCGCATTCAACCTGCCGTGTGGTGATGGAATCGCTCATGAAGGAAAAGGGCACAAGCTCCTCATCCGCCCCCTGTCGGCCGACGGATTGCCAGTCGATCGTCTTGCCATCCAGCCGGGCCGGCGTTCCGGTTTTCAACCGTCCCAGCCGCAGCCCCAACCGCGCCAAGGTGGCAGACAGGCCGATCGACGGCGCTTCGCCGACACGACCAGCGGGTGTCTTTTCAGAGCCGATATGAATAAGGCCGCGCAGGAAGGTGCCGGTTGTCAAGACGACAGCCGGCGCTTGCAGCCGTCGGCCGTCTTTCATGATGACGCCAGCGACCCGGTTATCGAGCACATCGAGATCGAATGCGTCGCCCTCGACAATGTCCAGGCCTGGCGTCGCGTCGATTGCGGCGAGCATCGCCAGCCGGTAAAGCTTTCGATCTGCCTGGGTCCGTGGACCTCGCACGGCCGCACCCTTTTTGCGGTTCAGCATTCTGAACTGGATGCCGGCAACATCGGCAACACGGCCCATCAGGCCATCCATCGCGTCGATCTCACGAACCAGATGTCCCTTGCCGAGCCCGCCGATCGCCGGATTGCAGGACATGACCCCGATCGTGTCTCGCCTGTGGGTAACAAGCGCAGTTTTCGCACCGAGGCGCGCAGCCGCACTGGCCGCCTCGGTCCCTGCATGGCCGCCGCCGATGACGATGACATCATAGCCACTATCGGTCATATCAAAACTCCAAAACAGCAGGGTTTCTCGTGAACCTGAGGGCGCCGGAAAAGGTTTCACGTGAATCACTTGCCGATGCAAAACTCCGAGAAGATCACGTCGAGCAGCTGTTCGACGTCCACTCGCCCGGTAATTCTCCCCAGGTATTCAGCCGCAAGCCGAAGCTGCTCGGTGCGCAGTTCAAGATCTGTGTCAATCTCCAAGATCGCCGCGTCGAGCGCTGCCAAACATTTCGTCAGCGAATCCTTATGCCTCTGCCGGCTAGGAATGGCCAGAGACAGGCCAGTGAAACGATCGGCGACAATGCGCCCGATCAGCTGGCGCAACTCCGACAGACCGTCACCGGTCAGCGTCGAAATCTGCAGGTCATAGCGATCCGAACCAGTCTCAACGAGATCCTTCTTCGTTCCGACAATAACATGGGGCAAATTCTGCTCCAAGTCGCCGGGGATCGTCGGATTGCTCATGTCGACCAACAGCAGCGCAAGATCGGCATCACGAAGCGCAACACGCGCGCGCCGCACGCCCTCCATTTCCACCCGGTCGTCCGCCTGGCGCAGACCGGCGGTGTCATAGAGTTTGACAAGATAGCCGTCAATATCGAGATCGACCTGCAGCACATCACGGGTCGTTCCGGCAATGTCGGTGACGATTGCGACGTCACGCCGGGCCAGAGCGTTCAGCAGGCTCGATTTTCCGGCATTCGGAGCGCCGGCGATCACCACTTTAAAGCCGTCCCTGATGATTTCGCCCGCCGAGGCCGCGTTGAGATGAAGGCCGATATCGTCGCGAAGCCGCTTCATGTCGGTCCAGACCATATCCGAGACGGATCCTGGTACGTCGTCTTCGTCGGGAAAATCAAGCTCCGCCTCGATCAAGGCCCGAGCCCGGGTCAATCGTTCCGCCCACGAATCGTAAATTGCCGAGACACCGCCGGCACTCTGCTCCACGGCGAGACGGCGCTGCATTTCGGTTTCGGCGCCGATCAGGTCGGCGAGCCCCTCGACCTCGACAAGATCAAGTTTGCCGTTTTCGAAGGCCCGCCGCGAAAACTCGCCCTCGTTGGCCATACGAACACCTGGAATATCACCCAGTTCGGAGAACAATGCTGCCAGCACGGCCTTACTGCCGTGGACCTGCAACTCGGCCACGTCCTCGCCGGTAAAGGAGCGCGGGCCGGGGAAAAACAGCACCAAGCCGTTGTCGATCGGCTGGTTGTTACAAGTCCGAATCGTTCGGTAGGACGCCGCTCGGGCAGCCGGTGCCGATCCCGCCAGTCGGATCAATATATCTTTAGTCAGCGGACCGCTGATGCGGACGACCGAAACACCTGCGGGCGGAGCACCGCTCGAAAGCGCATAGATGGTATCATTCAACATGGCCATGCGTCCGGTTTTTCAGTTCGAGTCCGAATCGACTCTCTCAAACAAAAAGCTGGCGACATCGAGACGATGCGCCAGCTCTTATAGGAGGAATCCGGCTAAGGATCAGGTGTTCATCGACTCGAAGAAGTCCGAATTGTTCTTCGTCTGTTTGAGTTTGTCGATCAGGAATTCGATCGCATCGGTGGTGCCCATCGGCGCGAGAATACGACGCAGAACGAAGATCTTCTGCAGATCCTGGCGTGGTACAAGAAGGTCTTCCTTGCGTGTGCCGGACTTCAGAATATCCATCGCCGGGAAGATGCGCTTGTCGGCAACCTTGCGGTCAAGGACGATCTCGGAGTTGCCGGTACCCTTGAACTCTTCAAAGATGACTTCGTCCATGCGGCTGCCGGTATCGATCAGCGCGGTAGCGATGATCGTCAGAGAACCGCCTTCCTCGATGTTGCGCGCCGCGCCGAAGAAGCGCTTCGGCCGCTGCAGCGCGTTGGCGTCGACGCCGCCCGTCAGAACCTTGCCGGAGGAGGGAACGACCGTGTTATAGGCGCGGCCGAGACGTGTAATCGAATCGAGCAGGATGACGACGTCGCGCCCATGCTCGACCAGACGCTTTGCTTTTTCGATGACCATTTCGGCCACCTGGACGTGACGCACCGCCGGCTCGTCGAAGGTCGAGGAGATAACCTCGCCGCGAACCGAGCGCTGCATGTCGGTCACTTCCTCGGGACGCTCGTCGATAAGAAGGACGATGAGATAACATTCCGGATGGTTGGCCGTGATCGAATGCGCGATGTTCTGGAGAAGCACGGTCTTACCGGTGCGCGGCGGCGCGACGATCAGTCCGCGCTGGCCCTTGCCGAGCGGTGCCACCAGGTCGATCACACGCGGCGACAGATCCTTGGAGGTCGGGATCTCGAGTTCCATTTTGAAGCGCTCGTTCGGGTAGAGCGGCGTCAGGTTGTCGAAATGAACTTTGTGACGAATCTTTTCCGGATCGTCGAAATTGATGGTGTTGACCTTGAGGAGCGCGAAATAACGCTCGCCTTCCTTTGGCCCGCGGATCGGTCCCTCGACCGTGTCGCCGGTTTTCAGCGAGAAACGGCGGATCTGCGACGGTGAGATGTAGATGTCGTCGGGACCGGGCAGGTAGTTTGCATTCGCCGAACGCAAGAAGCCGAAACCGTCCTGCAGCACCTCGACGACCCCTTCGCCGATGATTTCCACATCCTGGCTGGCAAGCATTTTGAGGATCGCAAACATCAGCTCCTGCTTGCGCATCGTGCTTGCATTCTCGACCTCGAGCGATTCGGCGAAAGCCAGAAGATCCGTCGGGGATTTGCTCTTAAGTTCCTGAAGCTTCATTTCAGCCATGAAGTGACCAATACTCTTTTCAATTTCGAAGGGGAAAGGCGATGTTGGGTCGTATTCGGTACTGCGAAAGGGGCTCGCAGACGACTGAAATCTACACACATGCCACGTAGATGAGATGCGCGGAAAATAGCGACTCGTTATCGCCGCCGCAAGGGGGCTGCTTAAAATGAAGCAAATTTAACCTGAGAGAGGATTTCTCCTCAGAATGGCTTCACCACGACGAGGATCACGATCGCGATCATCAGCACTGTCGGCGCCTCATTCATGAACCGCCAGTAGCGCGCGGAACGGCGATTTTCGTCCCGCTCAAACGCGCGCACGGCGTTGCTGAAGAACATGTGGATCGCGGTCAGCAGCACCACCAGCCCGATCTTTGCATGCAGCCAGCCGCCCTGAAACCCGTAGACCGACCAGGCGAGATAAAGGCCGAAGATCCAGGTCAGCATCATCGCCGGCGTCATGATGATGCGAAGCAGCCGGCGCTCCATCACCTTGAAGGTTTCCGACTGCACCGAGCCTGGTTCGGCGTCGGTATGATAGATGAACAACCGCGGCATATAGAACAGTCCTGCCATCCAGGAGATGACCGCGATGATATGAAGCGCCTTGATCCAGAGATAGAGATTGTCGGGATTCCAGGCGAAAAGCCCAACCGCCATCAGCGCGAAGAAGGCGAGCGCAAAATGCGCGCGGCGCCGGGCGTAAGCGCCGGCTCTACGATCCGTCTGTTTTTCCGTCGTCATGCCTCGGGCATCCGTGACCCCCGCACGCGCTCGACCAGCAAACGCACATGCTCGGGGTCGGCTTGCGGCGTGATGCCGTGGCCGAGGTTGAAGATCAGCGGTCCATTGCCGAGATGACTTAGGATATCGTCGATACCCTCTTCCAGCGCCCGGCCGCCGGCAACGACGCGCATCGGATCGAGATTGCCCTGAACGGGACCATCCTTCTGAAGTTCGGCGGCAAAGGCCAACGGGACGGACCAGTCGAGACCGATCGCATCCGCTCCGGTCTTCTGACGATAGGTTTTCAGCTGGTAGCCCGCACCCTTGGCGAAGGCGATGATGCGCGCCTGCGGCCGCCGCGCTTTGATCGAGGCGATCATCCGTGCAACCGGCTTGACGGCGAAGGCGTCGAACTCTTTCTCGCCGAGAACACCGGCCCAGGAATCGAAGATCTGCACGGCATCGGCGCCGGCGTCGATCTGCGCCACCAGATAATCGCCCGAAACCTCGGCAAGCAGCATCAGCAGATGCTCGAAGGCGCGGGGATGTTTGTAGGCGAAGAGACGGGCAGGGGCCTGATCCGGGGTGCCGTGGCCGGCGATCATATAGGTCGCAACCGTCCAAGGCGCGCCGCAGAAACCGAGCAGAGTCGTCTCTTCAGGCAATTCCTGCCGCAACCGCCGCACCGTTTCCAGAACCGGTCTGAGATAATCGACAACGTCGTCGCCGTTCAATCTGCCTATGCCCGCTTCATCGATCGGATCCATCTCCGGTCCATGGCCTTCCGTGAAACGAACATTCCGCTTCATCGCGTCGGGAATGACGAGAATGTCGGAAAACAGGATCGCTGCATCGAAGCCATAGCGGCGGATCGGCTGCAGTGTCACTTCAACGGCGTGATCGGGCGTGTAGCAGAGATCGAGGAAGCTTCCGGCCTTTGCCCGGGTCTCCCTGTATTCCGGCAGATAGCGTCCTGCCTGTCTCATCAGCCAGAGAGGAGGAGGGAAGACGCTTTCGCCGTCGAGAACCCTCATGATCTTTCGCCGCCTATCGCTCAAGCGCGTCTTCCCTATAAAAAATCAAAGATATTTTAAAAGGTTTCTATTTCTTAGAGTCGGTGTCTATCAAGGATTAAAATCCATCCACTGCCGATGCCATTTGTCGCGCGTTCGACGAGGAACTCGAAAGAATTTCTCCGCTTCTGTTAAATTCCGGGGAGAATCCGAATCCGAAAGCGATTCCAAATCTTTGCCGGAGGACGAGTTTTTTCGTGCCTGTGGATAGGCTGTGGGCCGCTGGACGACAAGTCGATTTCATCCCCAGCCTCCACAGGAGCGATCGAAACCGGTCCGCAAAATTCGAAATGTGGATAAACAAGCATGTTTTCCCTTGCCCGAGGCAGCCTCGCCGCCTTAGCTCTCCATCATCCAGTCTTTTCAACAGGCAGCGGAAAATAACGTGGAGAACAGAACGAACTTCTTTCATCTGCACCTGATTTCTGACTCGACGGGCGAGACTCTCATCTCCGCCGGCCGCGCCGCTTCGGCGCAGTTCAGATCGGCTCAGCCGATCGAGCATGTCTATCCGCTGATCCGCAATCGCAAACAGCTGCTGCCGGTTCTGCAGGCGATCGATCATGCGCCGGGAATCGTGCTCTACACCATTGTCGACCGCGATCTGGCGAACCTGATCGACGAGCGCTGCGTCGAGATGGGTGTCGCCTCGGTCAATGTGCTGGAGCCGGTCATGAATGCGTTCCAGATCTATCTTGGCGCTCCGTCCCGCCGCCGTGTCGGAGCCCAGCATGTGATGAATGCCGGTTACTTCGCGCGCATCGAGGCGCTGAACTTCACCATGGATCATGACGACGGCCAGATGCCGGATGATTACAACGATGCCGATGTCGTCATTATCGGGATCAGCCGGACATCGAAGACGCCGACCAGCATCTATCTCGCCAACCGCGGCATCAAGACAGCGAACATCCCGATCGTCTACGGCGTACCCCTGCCGGAAAACCTGCTCGCGGCAACAAAACCGCTGATCGTCTGCCTGATCGCCACCACCGACCGCATTTCCCAGGTTCGGGAAAATCGCGTGCTCGGGACGACGCAAGGTTTCGACCGCGAGCACTATACCGATCGGGCCACGATCTCCGAGGAGCTGAAATATGCCCGCTCTCTCTGCGCCCGCCACGGATGGCCGCTGATCGACGTTACTCGCCGTTCGATCGAGGAAACGGCGGCCGCCATTGTTGCCCTCCGCCCGAAGCTGCGCTAAGCGCTGACGAAAAGCCGGGAGTGGAAGAATCCATGACACCGAAACTCATCCTTGCATCGTCGAGCCCTTTTCGGCGGATGCTGATGGAAAATGCCGGTCTCTCCTTTGAGGCGCACCCCGCGGAGATCGACGAAAGGGCGGTTGAGGCGCCGCTGGAAAAAGCCGGTGCGAAGCCGGATACCGTCGCCTGCATCCTGGCCAAGGCTAAAGCCGAAGATGTCAGCGCCCGTTTTCCCGAGGGTCTCGTCATCGGTTCGGATCAGACGATGTCGCTCGGCGACCGCGTTTTCCACAAACCGAAGGACATGGGCGACGCAGCGAACCACCTTCGCGCCCTGTCGGGCACGACCCACCGGCTGAACAGCGCCATCGCGATCGTCCGCGGCGGCGCCGTCTTGTGGGAGCATGTCGGCCATGCGGAACTGACGATGCGACCCTTGACGGAAGATTTCATCGCCAGGCACCTATCGCGGGTCGGTGAACGGGCGCTTTCTAGCGTCGGCGCCTACCAACTGGAAGGCGAGGGCGTTCAACTCTTCGAGAAGATCGAGGGCGACTATTTCACCATACTCGGGCTGCCGATGCTTCCGCTCCTGGGAAAATTGCGAGAATTCGGGGCGATCGATGGATGATTCACGTGAAACACTGGGGCCGAATGCGTTTGTCACGGGCTTTCCCATCAAGCATTCGCGCTCGCCGCTGATACATGGATACTGGCTAAAGACGCTTGGCCTACCGGGCAGCTACCGCGCCCACGAGGTGGCGCCCGATGCCTTTCCCGATTTCATTGCCTCGCTGAAGGACGGCAGTTCCGATTTCATCGGAGGCAATGTCACCATCCCCCATAAGGAACTTGCCTTCCGGCTCGCCGACAAGCCGGACGATCTGGCGCACGAACTCGGCGCCTCGAACACGCTCTGGCTGGAGGATGGCCTCCTGCATGCCACCAATACCGACGGCCGTGGCTTCACCGCCAATCTCGATGAGCGCCATCCCGGCTGGGACCGTCATGATACGGCCGTGGTCTTCGGTGCCGGCGGCGCAAGCCGGGCGATCATTCAGGCGGTCCGCGATCGTGGCTTTAAAGAAATCCACGTCGTCAACCGCACCATCGAACGCGCACGAGAGCTGGCTGATCGCTTCGGTCCGAGAGTTCGAGCCCATCCGGTGGGCGCGCTTGCCGAAGTCATGCATGGCGCCGGCCTTTTCATCAACACGACCTCGCTCGGCATGGATGGCGAAGCGGCGCCGTCGATCGATTTTGCGCCGCTTGCAGCGGATGCCGTCGTCACCGATATCGTCTACATCCCCCTGAAGACACCGATCCTGAGACAGGCGGAAGAGCAGGGACTGTCGGTCGTCGATGGTCTCGGCATGCTGCTGCACCAGGCTGTTCCCGGTTTCGAAAAATGGTTCGGCAAGCGCCCCGTCGTCGACGCGGCGTTGCGCGCTCTGATCGTTGCTGACATGGAAGTCCACTGATGCTGAAGATCGGACTCACCGGTTCAATCGGAATGGGAAAATCAACGGTCGGCAAACTCTTTGCCGAGGCTGGAATCCCCTTGAACGACTCCGACGCCGTGGTCCACGACCTTTACGCCGGCGAGGCAGCGCCGTTGGTGAATGCCGCTTTTCCCGGCACGATGAAGGATGGAGCAGTCGACCGGCATGAGCTGGGGCGCCAGCTCGCGCTCGATCCCGAAGGCTTTAAACGCCTCGAAGCGATCGTCCATCCGCTGGTTCGCAAACGCGAAATGGAATTTCTGGCGAAACAACGGGCAGACGGCGCCGAAATGGTGCTGCTCGATATTCCGCTGCTCTTTGAAACCAGCGCCTGGGAAAGAGTGGACGTCATCGTCGTCGTCAGCACCGATCCACAGATTCAGCGCCAGAGGGTGCTTGCGCGCGACGACATGACCGAGGAAAAATTCAACATGATTCTCTCTCGCCAGACGTCGGATGCGGAAAAAAGACGCCGCGCCGATTATCTGGTCGACACCAGCCACAGCATTGCCGAGACGAGGGCGCAGGTGCTTGAGATCATCGCCGAGCTGAAAATGCGGATTGCCAAGGGAGATTTCCGGAATGCGTGAGATCATTTTCGATACGGAAACCACCGGCCTCGATAATCGTGCCGACCGTATCATCGAAATAGGCGGCATCGAGCTCTTCAACCATTTTCCGACCGGCAACACGCTGCATATCTACATCAATCCCGGAGACCAGAAGGTCCATCCGGATGCACTCGCAGTACACGGCATCACCGATGAGTTTCTGAAGGACAAAAAGCCTTTCGCCGCGGTTGCCGACGAAATTCTCGCCTTCTTCGGCGACGGGAAATGGATCGCTCATAACGCGACCTTCGATATGGGCTTTATCAACGCTGAATTTGCGCGCATTGGTTTGCCGCCGATCCTGCCGGACAAGGTCATCGATACGCTGTCAATGGCGCGGCGCAAGCACCCGATGGGACCGAATTCGCTCGACGCGCTCTGCCGGCGTTACGGCATCGACAACTCGCACCGTACCAAACACGGCGCGCTGCTCGACTCCGAACTATTGGCCGAAGTCTATATCGAGATGATCGGCGGCAGACAGGCAGCGTTCGGCCTTAGCATATCGGGTCAACCCGGCCAGACGGCCCGCGGTGAAATGGCGATGGAAGACGATATGGCGTTTGCCGCGGCGCTCGAACGCCCTCGTCCGCTTGGCTCCCGCCTCAGCCAGTCCGAAGCGCAGGCGCACGAGGCGCTGGTCGCCAAGCTCGGCGAAAAGGGCATCTGGGCGAAATACGCCAGCCCGAATTGAAAATGCCCGGGACCGGCCCGGGCATCCGCATATCAGAATCAAAAGAATTCGATCAGTTCGGAACGGCCTGAACCTTGGCGCGGGCCTGTTCTTCGGCAACGCGCTGAGCGAACATCTGTGTGAAGTCGATCGGGTCGATCATCAGCGGCGGGAAGCCGCCATTGCGGGTCACGTCGGCGATGATCTGACGAGCGAAGGGGAAGAGCATGCGCGGGCACTCGATGAAGAGAACCGGCAGCATGTGCTCCTGCGGGAAACCAGCGACGCGGAAGACGCCGCCATAGACGAGTTCCGTATGGAACACCGTCTTGTCGCCGTCCTTGGCTTCGGCATTCAGCGACAGCACGACATCGAAATCCGTGTCGGAAAGCGGATTGGCGTTGACGTTCACATTGATGTTGATCGTCGGAGCCTTGTCGCGGGCCTGCAGCGAACGCGGCGCACCCGGATTTTCGAAGGAGAGGTCCTTGGTATATTGCGCAAGGATCGAAAGAGTGGGGTTGGTCGCGCCGTTGCTGTTGTTATCGTCTGCCATTGGCTTTTCCTCGAAGGGCATGGGAATGGTGCCGCCATCTAACATTTCGGGGAGGGGCTTACAACCCTGGGCGCAAGCCGCACCCGCTCGCCGGCAAGACCTCAGTCACCGAGATGTTTGCCGGACCATGGCGAGTTACGATCCGGCTCCCTATGATAGTCCTCCTCGTCCAGATCGACCACCTTTGAATTTGAGTTGCGATCGCGGAAATCGGCATTTGGGCCGTCGGAAAAGCCGCCTTTGGCGTTGACGACGACGAAGCGTTTGGCGATCGACCGCCAGACGAAATCGCGCACCGGCGGAATGAGAATGAGGATGGCGATGATATCCGTGAGGAAACCGGGAATGATCAGGAGCAGCGCGGCAATGACCGTCATCGCCGGCTTCAGCAGATCGCGTCCGGGCATGACGCCGTTCCGCCCTTCGCTCGACATGCGCCGCAGGATACCGATCCCCTGCCGGCGCAGCAGGACCACGCCGAGAATGAAACTCGCCATGACGAGCGCAAGCGTCAGCGCCAGGCCGATCGCCCGGCCGACGACGACGAAGCCGGCAATTTCGCCAAGCGGCAGCAACAGAATGAAAGCCGGCAGAATTGAAAAACGCATAGTGGTATGTCCCGGTGTTTGCCGGTCTCCTCGTGGCGCCGGCGAAGATGCCAGCCATGATTTGAATCATCTGTATAGGCGGACTATATGGGAGTACAAATCAGAGATGTTAACGGCGGTTGCGATACGACATGAGTTCGAACGACTTCATCACATTATTCTTCCTGGTGGCGGCGGTGCTGATTTTCTTTCAGCTCCGCTCCGTGCTCGGGCGCCGCACAGGAAATGAGAAGCCGCCGCGCGATCTCTATAGTCCGCGAGATGCGGCTCCACCCGAAGCCGCTGATGCCGGTAAGGTCGTGACCCTGCCGCGCCGTGATGCGACGGCCGACGATGAGAATCGCTTCTCCGCCATCGACGCTTTTGCCGCACCGGGGACACCGCTGAATGAATCGCTGCGCGCTCTGAACAAGGCCGATCCTTCCTTCAGCCCGAAGGAGTTTCTGAACGGCGCCCGCATGGCCTACGAAATGGTCGTCATGGCCTATGCCGACGGCGACCGCAAAACGCTGAAGAGCCTTTTGTCCCGCGAGGTCTATGACGGATTCGAGACGGCGATCGCCGAGCGCGAAGCCCGCGGCGAAAAGGTCAAGTCCACCTTCGTCGGTATCGACAAGGCCGAAATCACCCATGCCGAGACGAAGGGCAGCGAAGCGCAGATCACCGTGCGCATCGTCAGCCAGATGATATCGGCGACTTACGACAAGGCGGATGTCCTGATCGAGGGCGACGCCGAAAACGTCGCCGAGGTCAACGATCTCTGGACCTTCGCCCGCGACACCCGTTCGCGCGATCCGAACTGGAAACTTGTGGCGACCGAATCGGAACATGAGTGATCAGGCATCGGGCTTCGTCCTGCAGGCCATCAGCTTCGATTGTTTGGAAGGCTGGAAGGATGATGATCCCTCCGGCCTTTTTGAAGTGATGCGACACTGCCGCCGGCAGATTACCGACGTCAAACCCTACCGCACCGGGTCGCTCGGCCTGAGCGCCGAGGACCTGCTTCCGCTGCTCATGGACGCTGAAAATTTTACGCCGTCGTCGCCGGCAGCGGCGCGCGCCTTTTTCGAAACGCGTTGCCTGCCCTTTCTGATCCGCCGCAAGGACGGTAGTTCCGGTTTCGTCACCGCCTTTTACGAGCCGGAGATCGAGGTATCGGATCGGCCGGACGAGGTTTTCCGTTTCCCCTTCTACGGCCGTCCGAACGATCTGATCGATCTCGATGACGGCAATCGCCCGGCCGAATTGGATGGATCCTATGTTTTCGGCCGCCTGCATGACGATGGCCGCATTGGCGCCTATCCGGATCGCCGTGCGATCGACCAGGGCTTTCTCGACGGCCGCGGCCTCGAAATCGCCTGGGCGAAATCGAAAGTCGATGTCTTCTTCGTGCACGTGCAGGGCGCCGCGCGCCTGCGTTATCGAGACGGCCGCATCGGCCGCATCACCTATGCGGCGAAGGCCGGCCATCCCTTCTCGGCGATCGGCAAGCTTTTGATCGACCGCGGTGAGATCGACCGCGCCGAGATTTCCATGCAGTCGATCCGCACCTGGCTGGCCCGCAATCCCGAGCGGGTGGACGAGGTGCTATGGCACAACCGTTCCTATATTTTCTTCCGGGAAGCGGCGGTTGCCGATCCTGAGGCCGGTCCGATCGCCGCCGCCAAGGTGCCGCTTCTCGCCGGGCGCTCGCTTGCGGTCGACCGGATGATCCATACGTTCGGTTTCCCCTTTTTCATCCGCGCCGACAGCCTCACCCATCTTGATCACGGCCGCCCTTTCCGCCGGCTGATGCTGGCGCTCGACACGGGCTCGGCGATCGTCGGGCCTGCGCGCGGCGATATCTTCACTGGTTCGGGGGACTTGGCCGGAGCGCGCGCCGGCACCGTCCGCAACGATGCCGATTTCGTCATCCTCATCCCCAAAGCCGCCGCCGGACGATTCGACTGATGGCCAGGGATCGCAAGCTCAGCGTCGATGAGAGGATCCTGTGGGGCAAGGTTGCCCGCAGCACGCGGCCGATGCCGGGCAAGGCCGGTGAGCTTAACGAACTCGATGCCTTTCTCGTCGAAACGGAAGCGGCAGCCGAACGGCAGGCAGCCGAAAAGCAGACCTCCGTTTCGCCGACGGCAGCACAGCCGGCCCCACCGTCGACGCCGAGGCAGCCGGCCAAGGTGCACCATCCGTTGGAACGGCCGGTCAAGCGCAAGATCGCCAAAGGCCGTCTGGCACTCGAGGCGCGCATCGACCTGCATGGACTGGTGCAGAGCGAGGCCCACGTCATTCTTCTCGATTTTTTAATCCGCGCCCATGAGCGCGGCATGCGCCATGTGCTTGTCATCACCGGCAAAGGCAGTTCGCTCGGCAGCGAAGGTGCGTTGAAACGGGCGGTTCCCCTGTGGTTCTCGAAGCCGGAATTCCGTTACCTGATCTCCTCCTACGAGCCCGCCGCACAGCATCATGGCGGTGAGGGCGCGCTCTATATTCGCCTGTCGCGGTGGCATGGGGAAAAGCCATGACGCCCTTCGGAGAGGCGGTTCGCAGGCTGAGAGTGCGCAAAGGGGTCTCGCAGAAGGAGATGGCAGAAGCGCTGAACGTCTCGCCCGCCTATCTCTCGGCGCTCGAACATGGCAAGCGCGGCCTGCCGACATTCGACCTGCTGCAGCGCATCGCCGGCTATTTCAACATCATCTGGGACGAGGCCGAGGAACTGTTCCTGCTCGCCCGTTCCTCCGACCCGCGCGTCGTCATCGACACCTCCGGCCTGCCGCCGGAATATACCGAATTCGCCAACCGGCTGGCCCGGCGGATCCGTGATCTTGACAGCGCCGAGATCGCCCGGCTATCGGCTGTTCTCGAAAATGGCGGCAAAGGCGACGGAAAAGCGTCATAATCCCCTGTTTAATGGCTTGTTCAGGGGACTTGCCATTGGGAACCGGGCTCAAAAAACCTATATACGAAGGTGAAGAAAGCCGGTGATTCGCAGGGCGCGCCGCCGCTTTACGACAACAGGGAAAATCTCGACAGAATGAGCGATACATCCGCGACGGAAAACGGCGTAAGCACCGAATATGGCGCAGATTCCATCAAGGTCCTGAAGGGCCTCGATGCCGTGCGCAAACGTCCCGGCATGTATATCGGCGATACCGACGACGGCTCCGGCTTGCATCACATGGTCTACGAAGTCGTCGACAACGCGATCGACGAAGCGCTGGCCGGCCATGCCGACATCGTCACCGTGACCCTCAACCCGGATGGCTCGGTAACGGTCACCGATAACGGCCGCGGTATCCCGACCGACATTCATAGCGGCGAAGGCGTGTCGGCAGCCGAAGTCATCATGACGCAGCTGCATGCCGGCGGCAAATTCGACCAGAACTCCTACAAGGTCTCGGGTGGTCTGCACGGGGTCGGCGTTTCCGTCGTCAACGCGCTGTCGGTCTGGCTGAAGCTGAAGATCCGCCGCCATGGCAAGATCCACGAAATGAGCTTCACCCACGGCGTGGCCGATGCGCCGCTGAAGGTCACCGGCGACGCGCCCGATGAGACCGGCACGGAAGTCAGCTTCATGCCGAGCAGCGAAACCTTCACCATGACGGAGTTCGACTACGGCACGCTGGAGCATCGCCTGCGCGAGCTCGCCTTCCTGAACTCCGGCGTCCGCATTCTCCTGACCGACAAGCGCCATTCCGATATCAAGCAGGAAGAACTGCGTTACGATGGCGGCCTCGAGGCTTTCGTCGCCTATCTCGACCGTGCCAAGAAGTCCCTGGTCGACAAGCCGGTCGCCATCCGCGGCGAAAAGGACGGCATCACCGTCGAAGTGGCGATGTGGTGGAACGACAGCTATCACGAGAACGTGCTCTGCTTCACCAACAACATTCCCCAGCGTGACGGCGGCACCCATATGGCTGGCTTCCGCGCGGCCCTGACCCGTCAGGTGGTTTCCTATGCCGACAATTCCGGCATTACTAAAAAGGAAAAGGTGACGCTGCAGGGGGAAGACTGCCGCGAAGGCCTGACGGCAGTTCTGTCGGTCAAGGTGCCCGATCCGAAATTCTCGTCGCAGACGAAGGACAAGCTGGTTTCCTCGGAAGTTCGCCCTGTCGTCGAAAGCCTCGTCAACGAGGCGCTGAACACCTGGTTCGAGGAGCATCCGAGCGAAGCCAAGATCCTCGTCGGCAAGGTCGTCGAAGCGGCGGCCGCGCGCGAAGCGGCCCGCAAAGCCCGCGAATTGACCCGTCGCAAGGGCGCTCTCGATATTGCCTCGCTGCCGGGCAAGCTCGCCGACTGCTCCGAGCGCGACCCGGCCAAATCCGAAGTCTTCTTGGTCGAGGGCGATTCCGCCGGCGGCTCGGCCAAGCAGGGCCGGTCGCGTGAGAACCAGGCGATCCTGCCGCTGCGCGGCAAAATCCTGAACGTCGAGCGGGCCAGGTTCGACAAGATGCTCTCCAGCCAGGAAATCGGCACGCTGATCACCGCGCTCGGCACCGGCATCGGCAAGGATGAGTTCAATGCCGAAAAGCTGCGCTACCACAAGATCATCATCATGACGGATGCCGATGTCGACGGCGCCCACATCCGCACCCTGCTGCTCACCTTCTTCTTCCGCCAGATGCCGGAACTGATCGAGCGCGGCCATCTCTACATCGCCCAGCCGCCGCTCTATAAGGTCGCACGCGGCAAGTCGGTGCAGTATCTGAAGGACGAGAAGGCGCTCGAGGAATATCTCATCGCCCAGGGTCTGGAGGATGCCGCGTTGAGGCTCGGCAGCGGCGAGGTCCGCACCGGACAGGACCTTCGCGAAGTCATCCTCGATGCGCTGCGCATGCGCGCTTTGCTCGACAATCTCCATTCGCGCTACAATCGCGCCGTCGTCGAACAGGCGGCGATCGCCGGTGCTCTCAACGCCGAGCTCGTCAGTGATCAGACAAGAGCGCAGGCGTTGGCGAGCGAGGTCGCAAGCCGTCTCGACATCATTGCCGAAGAGACCGAACGCGGCTGGCAGGGCGACCTGGCGAGCGATGGCGGCCTGCGCCTCGAGCGCATGGTCCGCGGCGTCAAGGAAGTGGTGGTGCTCGACATGGCGCTCATCGGCTCCTCCGATGCCCGGCACATCGACCAGTTGACCGCGCGCCTCAAGGAAATCTATCAGACGCCGCCGTCGCTGCACCGGCGCGAAGGCGACATCGAGATTTCAGGGCCGCGCGCCTTGCTCGACGCGATCTTTGCCAGCGGCCGCAAGGGTCTCAGCATGCAGCGCTACAAGGGTCTCGGTGAGATGAATGCCGAGCAGCTCTGGGAAACGACGCTCGATCCGAATGTCCGTTCGCTGCTGCAGGTCAAGGTTGCCGACGCCACCGACGCGGACGGTCTCTTCGCCCGCCTGATGGGTGACGAGGTCGAGCCGCGGCGCGAATTCATCCAGGACAATGCGCTGAGCGTCGCAAACCTCGATATCTGATCGATATGCCTTCAACAAAAAAGCCCCGCCGTCGCAGAACGGCGGGGCTTTCGCTTATTCTGATCTCGCTCAGTTGACTAGGAAATGGCCGTTAAAGGCAAGCTCGGAGAGCGGCTTGCGCTGGCTCGGGACTTCGCGCGCCTGATTGCGTTCGGAAAGAACGCTCTTGTCGGCCAGACGGCCGACGGCAACGCCTGCTTCGACCCGGTAACCCTCGGGGATATCGAACGTTTTTCTGATGTCCTCATGTTTGATGCCGCCCATGCCGTGGGCATAGAAGCCGGAAAGGCGCGCTTGCAGGGCCAGATATCCCCAGGCTGCACCGGCGTCGAAGGAATGGGTGTAGCTCGGCTTTTCCTCGCCGGATCCAGCAACGCCGGTGAAACTGCGTGACACGAGGAAGATCAGCGCCGACGCGTTCCTGGCCCATTCCTGATTGGCATCGACGAGCAGTGTGACGAATTTCTCCCAGTGCTCAGAGCCCTTGAGGGCATAGATGAAGCGCCAGGGCTGCTGGTTGGAAGAGGACGGCGCCCAATGGGCGGCTTCGAGCAGGCTGAGCAGTTGTGCCTCCTCAATGATTTCGCCGGTAAAGGCGCGGGGCGACCAGCGGTCGAGAAACATCGGATCGATCGGATATTGGGATTCGCGGTTATTGCTCTGCGTCATGCTTGTTCCAGGGTTGGGGCATAAAAATCGTTGAGGTCAATCGGTCCAGACGATGTCGAGTTCCTCGCGGAAGGCGAAACGCTTCAGATGATCGTCGATCACCCCCTGCATCCTTGCCTGCTGGTCGGGATCGGCAACGGAAAGCGTCATGGTGAGCGCTGCATCGTCGGCGGCGAATGTCACCTCAGCGCTATCGCTGAACGGCACCCGGCCCTTATGCGGATCGAAATCGACGCTGAACTTGTGGCTCCAGTGTTTGCAGAGCTGCTGCAGGTAGCGGCTCGCATGTTCGGTGCGTACGACGGCCTTGGAGAGGTGCATATCGAACTCCATCTCATCTTGGACAAGAGCATGTCGCGTAAAACTGTGCAGCGGTTTTGCGGTAACGACATGCGTAAAACAAGGACTTAAAGCGTGGATCAAGCGAATCTGAAAGATCGTGACGCGCTTTAGAGCCAAGTCATATTTCCTGCTTCGCCGGCTTGGCAAGCGCAGCGTCGTCGCAGTTGGGTGGACGGACTGTCTCCATAAAAGCGGCCTTACGCACGCGCCGAAGCAGAGTAATGGACTGCTTCAATCAATCGGTCGGAGAAATGCGCATGCTGGTGAACGGGAAATGGACGGAAGACTGGCAGCCCGTTCAGGCAAAGGATGAAAAAGGCGGCTTCGTCAGGCAGATTTCGAGTTTCCGCAATTGGGTGACGCCGGATGGCAGCGCCGGGCCGACGGGCGAGGGCGGTTTTGAAGCCGGCCTCGGCCGCTATCATCTCTACGTCGCCTACATCTGCCCCTGGGCCTCGCGCACCCTGATCGGCCGTAAGCTCAAGGGTTTGGAAGACGTCATTTCCATCTCCGTCGTCGAACCGGCGCTGACAAAGCAGGGCTGGCGCTTCGGTGACTATCCCGGTGCGACGCAGGATCATGTCAACGGCACGACCTACATGCATGAAATCTATACGAGGGCAGCGCCTGACTTCAGCGGCCGCGCCACCGTGCCGGTTCTTTGGGACTCGTCAACAATGAATCGGCCGATATCCTGCGCATGCTGAACAGCGGCTTCGGCGATCTGGCGAAAAATCCGATTGACCTTTATCCCATCGAAAGACGCGCCGAGATCGATGCTTTCAACCAACGCATCTATCCCGCCCTCAACAACGGGGTCTATCGCGCCGGTTTCGCCACCACGCAGATCGCCTATGAGGAAGCCTTCGCCGATGTCTTCTCCTGCCTCGATTGGATCGAACCGAAATTCGAAGGCAGGTCTTTCCTCTTCGCGGATCACCCCACGGAAAGCGATATCCGCCTTTTCGTCACGCTGGTGCGCTTCGACGTCGCCTATCACGGCGTCTTCAAATGCAATCTGCGCCGGCTTTCGGATTATGCCAATTTGCGCGCCTTCTGCCGGCGCATGCTGGATTGGCCGGGCATTGCCGAAACGGTGAATCTCGACCACATCAAGCGTGGCTACTACTCGGTCGAAAGCCTGAACCCGACGAAAATCGTTCCTGCCGGGCCGGATCTCTCCGAAATTTTCTAGGAACGCCGTACCGCTTCCGGGCAAAGCCGTAATGACACCGATGAATAATTCGTTCATAGGTGGCTGCAAATTCGTTTTCGATGAGGAGGCATTCCATGAAGCTGATGCGTGTTGGCGAAGCAGGTCGTGAAAAACCGGCGCTTCTCGATGCCGATGGCAAGATCCGCGATCTCTCGGCGCATGTCGCCGATATCGGCGGCGAGGCAATCTCGCCGGCGGGCCTTGCGAGGATCGCCGCGCTCGATCCGAAGATTCTTCCGGAGCTTGCTCCCGGCCGGATCGGCGCCTGCGTCGCCGGTACCGGCAAATTCATCTGCATCGGCCTGAATTTCTCCGACCATGCCGCCGAAACCGGCGCCACCGTGCCGCCCGAACCGGTGATCTTCATGAAGGCGACTTCGGCGATCGTTGGCCCGAACGACACCGTTCTCATCCCGCGCGGCTCCGAGAAAACCGACTGGGAAGTCGAACTCGGCGTCGTCATCGGCAAGACGGCAAAATATGTCAGCGAAGCCGAGGCCCTCGACCACGTCGCCGGCTACTGCGTGTCGCATGACGTGTCCGAACGCGCCTTTCAGACGGAACGCGCCGGCCAGTGGACCAAGGGCAAGTCCTGTGACACCTTCGGCCCGATTGGACCCTGGCTGGTCACCAAGGATGAGATTGCCGATCCGCAGAATCTCGGCATGTGGTTGAAGGTCAACGGCCAGACGATGCAGAACGGTTCGTCCAAGACCATGGTCTATGGCGTCGCCCACATCGTTTCCTATCTCAGCCAGTTCATGTCGCTGCATCCCGGCGATGTCATCTCGACGGGGACGCCGCCCGGCGTCGGCATGGGCATGAAGCCGCCGCGCTACCTCAGGGATGGCGATGTCGTGGAACTCGGCATCGAAGGTCTCGGCAGCCAGAAGCAGAGCTTCGTTGCCGATCGTTAACGACACTTCCTCAGCGGAACCTTAAGCTTTCCGTTCTATGGTGATGCCAGAGATCAACTCTCTGGCATTTCCTGTGCAGGCCTGGGACGTTCATGTTGCTGTGCAACAAAAACCTGTTAGTCTGCGTTACGTGCCAGCGTGCGGAAAGAGCTCGATGTCTATCAAGCGACGTCATCTTTCCGATAGAGAAAGGCAGCGCCTTCTATGTTCTATCAGCTTTATGAATTGAATCATGCCGCCATGGCGCCGTTTCGCGCCGCGGCTGACATCATGCGGTTCGCCTATGCCAATCCGCTGAATCCGTTCGCCCAGACGCCGTTCGGCCGTACGATGGCGGCAAGCCTCGAAATGTTCGAGCGTACGACGCGCCGCTACGGGAAACCGGAATTCGGATTGAAGCAGACGGTGATCGGCGATCAGACGGTTTCCGTTCGCGAGGAGATCGTCTGGTCGCGATCCTTTTGCAACCTTCTGCATTTCTCGCGCAACATTCCGCCCGGCCGCGCCAGCGATCCGCGCATCCTGATTGTTGCGCCGATGTCCGGCCACTATGCGACGCTGCTGCGCGGCACTGTCGAGGCGTTGCTGCCGAGCGCCGATGTCTACATCACCGACTGGATCGACGCCCGCATGGTGCCGATGACGGAAGGCACCTTCGATTTCGACGATTACGTCGACTATGTCATCGAGATGCTGCATTTCCTCGGTCACGACACGCATGTGATCGCCGTCTGTCAGCCGTCGGTGCCGGTGCTGGTCGCAGCCGCGGTGATGGAGGAGGCCCAGGATCCGCTGTCGCCGTCATCGATGACGCTGATGGGTGGGCCGATCGACACGCGCATCAACCCGACGGCGGTCAACAAGCTCGCCCAGGAGCGGTCGCTGCAATGGTTTTCCGACAATGTCATCATGAACGTGCCCTGGCCGCAGCCGGGCTTCATGCGGCCTGTCTATCCGGGTTTCCTGCAGCTGTCGGGCTTCATGTCTATGAACCTCGACCGGCACCTCGTCGCTCACAAGGAGTTCTTCATGCATCTCGTGAAGAACGACGGCGAGCCGGAAAAACATCGCGATTTCTATGACGAATATCTCGCCGTCATGGATCTGACCGCCGAATTCTATCTGCAGACGGTGGAACAGGTCTTCATGAAGCATTCGCTGCCGAAGGGCGAATTGATGCACCGCGGCAAGCGCGTCGATCCGGCGGCGATCCGCAAGGTCGCGCTCCTGACCGTCGAGGGCGAGAATGACGACATTTCCGGCGTCGGCCAGACCAGAGCGGCGCAGACCATCTGCGTCAACATCCCCGAAGATATGCGCATGCACTATCTCCAGCCGGATGTCGGCCACTACGGCGTTTTCAACGGTTCGCGATTCCGCCGCGAGATCGCGCCGCGCATCGTCAATTTCGTCCGCCAGCATTCCCGCGCCGCCGTCAAACGCCCCGTGCAGCGCGTCATCAAGGGTGGACGGACAGCGTGATTCAGTAACGTCTGAATTAGCAACGTCGATTCAAGGCTTTGTCCGATTTCGCCGGCAATCGTCTTGAAGGCGGTTCTTGCGGTTACCACATCGATTTCCAGCGTTCGGCATCTTGCCGGGCGCCGAAAGCGAGGATACCGCACGATGAACCAGTCAGCATTGCTTCGACCGGATTGGACTCCGGCTACCATTGCCCTGATGATTCTCGGCTTCATGGTTTTCTGGCCTCTGGGTCTGGCCATGCTTGCCTATATCATCTTCGGCGATCGTCTGCGCGGCTTCAAGCGCGACGTCAACCAGGCGACCGATGGTTTCTTTGCCTCCTGCCGCCGTTCGCATGGCCGTCACCGCCCGCATTTCTCGACCGGCAATGTCGCCTTCGACGACTGGCGTAAGGCCGAGCTCGACCGGATCGAGGAAGAGCGCCGCAAGCTCGACGAAATGCGCGAGGAATTCGACGAATATCTGCGTGAACTCCGCCGCGCCAAGGACCAGGAAGAGTTTGATCGCTTCATGCGTGACCGCAAGAACGCCAAGCGCGACGACAACGGCCCGGTGGCGGAGTTCCAGACGCCGTGAAGGCTTAAAGCATGTCGCGCAAACGTGTGAAGCGGTTTTGCGGCAACGACATGCGTAAACAAAGACCTGAAGCGCAAGGAGCGAATCTGAAAGATCGCGACGCGCTTTAGGCGATGACATAATGACCGGCATCTCGCGATGCCGGTTTTTCCATGCCACCTGCCTCGCAAATCGTGTAGATTCACCGGCGAATCGTATTAGAAAACCCCATGTTTCCGCTTCTGAAGACACGGCCAAAGGCGCGAAAGCCGGTTCCGCCCGAAACGCGGACGCTCGATGTCGCCGGCCGGCTCATGCCGCTGACCATCAAGCAGCACGATCAGGCAACCCGTATCACGCTTCGCATCGAGCCGGGCGGTCGGGCCCTGAAGATGACGGTGCCGAGAGGCCTTGCGGCGCGGGAGGTCAATGCTTTCCTCGATCGGCACCAGGGGTGGCTGCTGACCAAGCTTGCCAAGTTTTCGACCGATACCGGCTTAAGCGACGGCAGCAAGATCCTCCTGCGCGGCGTTTCCCATCTCATCGAGCACACCGGCAGCCTGCGCGGCTTGACGGAGGTGGTCTCCGTGGATGGCAGTCCTGTGCTGCGCGTCAGCGGGCTGCCCGAACATGTCGGACGGCGCACCGCGGCCTTCCTCAAGAAAGAGGCGCGCGCCGATCTCGAACGGTTGGCGGCGATGCATGCGGCAACGATCAGGGCGCCGATCCGCTCGATTTCGATGAAGGATACCCGCAGCCGCTGGGGCTCCTGCTCGTCGGAGGGAAATTTGAGTTTCTCCTGGCGTATCGTCATGGCGCCGCCTTCGGTGATCGATTATCTCGCCGCTCACGAAGTCGCCCATCTCAAGGAGATGAATCACGGCCCTCGCTTCTGGGCGCTTTGCAAGAAGCTTTGCCCTGGCATGGAGGAAGCGAAATTGTGGCTGAAGCGGCACGGCAGCCAGCTGCACGCCATTGATTTCGATTAGACCCAAGCCCCGCTAAATACAGCTTTCCATGCAAATTGGCTCGACTCTTGCAGCATTTCGTGTCACTTCGCTGCCATGAAACTCGATATCAAGATCTGTGGCTTGAAGACGCCCGAAGCGATCGATCGGGCGCTGAAACGCGGCGCGACCCATATCGGTTTTATCTTTTTCGGAAAGAGCCCGCGTTACGTCGAGCCCGATGTGGCGGCAAAGCTCGCCGAACCGGCGCGCGGCAAGGCGAAGATCGTCGCCGTCGTCGTCGATCCCACCAATGACGATCTGGACGAGATCGTCTCGCTGCTGAAGCCGGATATTCTACAGCTCCACGGCAACGAGAGTCCCGAACATGTGCTGACGATCAAGGCGCTCTATGGCCTGCCTGTCATGAAAGTCTTTTCCGTGCGCACGGCCGACGATCTCAGGCGCGTCGAAGCCTATATCGGTATTGCCGACCGTTTCCTCTTTGATGCGAAAGCGCCGAAGGGTTCGGAACTGCCTGGCGGCAACGGGATTTCCTTCGACTGGAGCCTTCTCGGCTGGCTCGACGGCTGCATCGACTACATGCTCTCCGGTGGCCTGAACAAGAACAATGTCGCGGATGCGCTTGTGAAGACCAAGGCACGTGGTATCGACGTCTCCTCGGGTGTCGAAATTGAGCCCGGCGTGAAAAGCGTCGCAATGATCGATGAATTTTTTGATGCGGTCGAAAGGGCGGAGACGCTTGTGACGGCCTCAGGGAGTTGAGAGTGAACGAAACGCCTAAACCGAATTCCTTCCGTTCCGGGCCTGATGAAGATGGCCGCTTCGGCATCTATGGCGGTCGTTTCGTTGCCGAAACGCTGATGCCGTTGATTCTCGACCTGCAGGACGAGTGGAGCAAGGCGAAGAACGATGCGGCCTTCCAGGCGGAACTGAAGCATCTTGGCGCGCACTATATCGGCCGGCCGAGCCCGCTTTATTTCGCTGAACGGCTGACGGCCGAACTCGGCGGCGCGAGGATCTATTTCAAGCGCGAGGAGTTGAACCACACCGGTTCGCACAAGATCAACAACTGCATCGGCCAGATCCTGCTCGCCAAGCGCATGGGCAAGGCGCGGATCATTGCCGAGACCGGCGCCGGTCAGCATGGCGTTGCCTCCGCGACCGTCGCCGCCCGCTTCGGCCTTCCCTGCGTCGTCTACATGGGCGCGACCGATGTCGAGCGTCAGGCGCCGAACGTTTTCCGCATGAAGCTGCTCGGTGCCGAGGTCAAACCGGTAACAGCCGGTAGCGGCACGCTGAAGGACGCGATGAACGAGGCGCTCCGCGACTGGGTCACCAATGTCGAGGATACCTATTACTTGATCGGCACGGCGGCCGGTCCGCATCCCTATCCGGAGATGGTCCGCGATTTCCAGTCCGTGATCGGCGCGGAAGCGAAAGAGCAGATTCTGGCTGCCGAAGGCCGCCTGCCGGATCTCGTCGTCGCTGCCGTCGGCGGCGGTTCGAATGCGATCGGCATCTTCCACCCCTTCCTGGACGATTCCTCCGTGAAGATCGTCGGCGTCGAAGCCGGCGGCAAGGGCCTGCAGGGCGACGAACATTGCGCCTCGATCACCGCAGGCTCTCCGGGCGTTCTGCACGGCAACCGCACCTATCTGCTGCAGGATGGCGACGGCCAGATTAAGGAAGGCCATTCGATTTCGGCCGGTCTCGATTATCCCGGCATCGGCCCCGAACATTCCTGGCTGAGCGATATCGGCCGCGTCGATTACGTGCCGATCATGGACCACGAGGCGCTCGAGGCTTTCCAGACCCTGACCCGCCTCGAAGGCATCATTCCGGCGCTCGAGGCCGCGCATGCGATCGCCGAGGTCATCAAGCGCGCGCCGACGATGGGCAAGGACGAGATCATCCTGATGAACCTCTCCGGCCGAGGCGACAAGGATATCTTCACCGTCGGCAAGATTCTGGGAATGGGACTGTAAGACATGACCGCACGCATGGACAAACGCTTCGCCGAGCTGAAGGCCGAGGGCCGTCCGGCGCTCGTGACCTATTTCATGGGCGGCGATCCTGACTACGATACCTCTCTCGGCATCATGAAAGCATTGCCGGAAGCAGGTTCCGACATCATCGAGCTCGGCATGCCCTTTTCCGATCCGATGGCCGACGGTCCGGCGATCCAACTGGCCGGTCAGCGAGCGCTGAAAGGCGGCCAGACGCTGAAGAAGACGCTGCAGCTGGCGGCAGACTTCCGCAAGAGCAACGACGCGACGCCGATCGTGATGATGGGCTATTACAATCCGATCTACATCTACGGCGTCGAGACGTTCCTCGATGATGCGCTGGCCGCCGGTATCGACGGCCTGATCGTCGTCGACCTGCCGCCGGAGATGGATGACGAACTCTGCATTCCGGCGATCCGCAAGGGCATCAACTTCATCCGCTTGGCGACGCCGACCACCGACGAAAAGCGTCTGCCCGCTGTGTTGAAGAACACCTCCGGCTTCGTCTACTACGTGTCGATGAACGGCATCACCGGTTCGGCACTGCCCGATCCGTCGCTGGTTTCCGGCGCCGTCCAGCGTATCAAGCAGCATACGGAGCTGCCCGTCTGCGTCGGCTTCGGCGTCAAGACGGCGGAGCACGCGAAGGTGATCGGCGGCTCTGCCGACGGCGTCGTCGTCGGCACCGCCATCGTCAATCAGGTCGCAACCAGTTTGACGAAAGACGGAAAGGCGACGGCCGACACGGTTCAGGCAGTCGCAACGTTGGTGCGCGGCCTCTCATCGGGAGCACGTTCGGCGCGCCTTGTTGCTGCCGAATAGTTTGCCCACATTGGCACTAGTCAGTTAGGAGAATTCGAGTTGAACTGGATCACCAACTACGTTCGCCCGCGGATCAATTCCATGCTGGGCCGTCGCGAAGTGCCGGAGAACCTCTGGATCAAGTGCCCAGAAACGGGCGAGATGGTCTTCCATAAGGACCTGGAGTCCAACAAATGGGTCATTCCGGCATCCGGTTATCACATGAAGATGCCGGCCAAGGCGCGCCTTGCCGATCTTTTCGACAATGGCGAGTATGAATCGCTGCCGCAGCCGAAGGTCGCCCAGGACCCGTTGAAGTTCCGCGATTCGAAGAAGTACAGCGATCGCCTGCGCGACAGTCGCCTGAAGACCGAACAGGAGGACACGATCCTCGCCGGCCTCGGAAAGGTGCAGGGTCTGAAACTCGTTGCCGTCGTGCACGAATTCAACTTCATCGGCGGTTCGCTCGGCATCGCCGCCGGCGAGGCGATCGTCAAGGCTTTCGAACGTGCGACGTCGGAAAAATGCCCGCTGGTGATGTTCCCGGCTTCCGGCGGTGCGCGCATGCAGGAAGGCATTCTCTCGCTGATGCAGCTGCCGCGCACGACCGTTGCCGTCGATCTGCTCAAGGAATCCGGCCAGCCCTATGTCGTCGTGCTGACCAATCCGACGACGGGCGGTGTGACGGCCTCTTACGCCATGCTCGGCGATATTCATCTGGCCGAACCCGGCGCCGAAATCGGCTTTGCCGGCAAGCGGGTGATCGAGCAGACGCTGCGTGAAAAGCTGCCGGAAGGCTTCCAGACCTCCGAATATCTGCTGGAACATGGTATGGTCGACATGGTCGTCAAACGTCACGACATTCCGGAAACGCTGGCGCGGGTCCTGAAAATTCTGACGAAGAAGCCCGTCTCGGCAGCCAACGACGTGACTCGTGGAGCGATCGCCATGGCGGCGAGCGCCTGATATCAGGCAAACAGGCGGGGTGCCGAATTGATACCCAGAGGCCAAACCGCGGTGAGTGAGGCAGCGCAGGAGATCGAAAAACTCATGGGATTGCATCCCAAGGGGTTCGATCTGTCTCTCGATCGCATCACCCGTCTTCTCGACCGACTTGGCAATCCGCACAGGAAACTGCCACCGGTGATCCATGTCGCCGGCACCAACGGCAAGGGCTCGGTCACCGCTTTCTGCCGCGCGTTGCTCGAAGCCGGCGGCTACAGTGCTCATGTCCATACCTCGCCGCATCTCGTCAATTGGCACGAGCGCTATCGCATCGGCGTGGCGGGCGGCCGTGGCCAACTCGTCGACGATGCCGTCTTTGCCGAGGCCGTGCGCCGTGTGGCCGATGCGAATGCCGGCGAGCACATCACCGTCTTCGAGATTCTGACGGCCGTCACTTTCATTCTGTTTTCCGAACATCCGGCCAATGCTGCGATCATCGAAGTCGGCCTCGGCGGCCGTTTCGACGCCACCAATGTTATTTCCGATCCGGCGGTCTCGGTCATTATGCCGATCTCGCTCGATCATCAGCCCTATCTCGGCGATAGGGTCGAGCTGATTGCAGCCGAAAAGGCCGGCATCATGAAGCCGGGACTGCCCGTCGTCATCGGTCACCAGGAATATGATGCCGCGCTCGATGTGCTGATGTCGACGGCCGAACGGCTGCATTGCCCGACCGCGGTTTTCGGGCAGGATTTCATGGCCCATGAGGAATATGGGCGGCTTGTCTATCAAGACGAATACGGCCTTGCCGACCTGCCGCTGCCGCGTCTTCCCGGTCGCCATCAATACGCCAATGCCGCCGCCGCCATCCGCGCCGTCAAGGCGGCGGGTTTCACCGTCACCGAGACGATGATGGAAAAGGCGATGAATTGCGTGGAATGGCCGGGCCGGCTGCAGCGCCTGAGCGAAGGCCGGCTGCTGTCGCATGCCCCGCTCGGCGCCGAGATCTGGGTCGATGGCGGGCATAATCCCGGCGCCGGCGAAGTGATCGCCGAAGCCATGGCCAATTTCGAGGAGCGCCAGCCGCGGCCGCTTTTCCTGATCATCGGCATGATCAACACCAAGGATCCGATCGGTTATTTCAAGGCCTTCACAGGCCTGGTCGAGAAGGTGTTCTGCGTGCCGATCCGCGGCAGCGACGCGATGATCGACCCGGTGCTATTGTCGAACGCCGCCTATGATGCCGGTTTGGTCGCCGAACCGATGTCGACGGTCGGCGAGGCGCTGGAAGCGATAAAATCGGCCCTCGCCCCGGCGGCACCGCCGCCCCGCATCCTTGTCGGCGGCTCTCTCTATCTCGTCGGCGATGTGCTTGCCGACAATGGCACGCCCCCGAAATAAGCAGACGAAAAAAGCCCGGTCGAAGCCGGGCTTTTTCATGCGATATGAAGGACGATATCGATCAGGCGGCGTTCGAAATCCAGTTCGAAAGAGCTGTCTTCGGCTTGGCGCCGACCGAAATATCGGCCACTTCGCCACCCTTGAAGATCGCGAGCGTCGGAATGGAGCGCACGCCGAACTGGGCGGCGAGTTCCGGGTTTTCATCGATGTTGAGCTTGGCGACCTTGACCTTGCCTTCCATTTCGACGGAAATTTCCTCGAGGCTCGGAGCGATCATCTTGCAGGGACCGCACCATTCGGCCCAGAAATCGACGACGACGGGTTCTGCGGATTCCAGAACTTCCGACTGGAAGTTATTGATATCGACTTTCACGGTAGCCATAGGCTGCTCCTTTGACCGAAGAAGATGTTGAACCACATGTGATGGTGCGGCGCTAAATTTTCAATGTCGGGTATTTCACTTTGTCTTGAGTCCTGCAAGCGCCAAACCGAGCGCCTTTTCGCTCAACTTATAGAGCGACGCATTCTCGGTGTAGACGAGCATGCAGTCGATGTGTTTGCCGGGATAGAGCGGCGCCAGGATCTCACGATAGATCGCGAGCTGAGCCTTATGTGCGAAAGGGATCGCCTCCTCGGTCGAAGGCGGCACCCGATTGGTCTTGTAGTCGAGAACGACGACGCGATCGGCAAGCACGGCGAGCCGGTCGATACGGCCGGAGACCGCATAGCGCCTGTCTTCGAGCGTCAATGTTCCCATGATCGAAACTTCCGGCTGCGCCTCTTCTCCGAGAACCGGCTGCAGACCCTCTTCGTCCATGAGTTTCAGAACCGAATCGACAAGTCGGCGGCGTTCCGCTTCCGGCCAGAACCGCGCCGCCCGCTCGGCATAGCGGCTCGCGGCACCCGGCCGTTCGACCGGTGGAATGTCGGGAAGCGCCTGCAGCATGCGATGGATCAGCCTGCCCTTTTCCAGCGAACGATCGCTGCGCTCTTTCTCGCCGAACAGCGGCGAAGCGACAAGCAAGCCGCCTTCGTCTTCGTCGACGATCGTCCCGGCGCCGGATGGGCTGAGGGGGCGGGGCAGCTCAGTCTGCGGCGGCAATGGCCGCAACAGGCCTTCCGGCAACGCCTCCTGGCTGTCGCGCGCCTCGTTGCGGTCGATACGCTCGAAGCGCCGCTCCACCCGCGGCACGCGCCATCGGATGCCCGGCCATTCCCCGTCTGGGCCGGAGAAGGTGGCCGCCTCCACATGCGGATGGCCTTCGCTCAGCGCGGCTGAGATCATCATATGCCAGGTATCGTTATTGACACGAACGCCACGATAGCCGCAAACAACAAGCCGGTCGGCAGCCCGCGTCATGGCGACATAAAGCAGCCGACGATACTCCTCTTCCGCCAGCATCTGGATCCGCGCTGCGTCGTTTTGCGTCAGCGAATTGGCGAGGTCGGAGACGGGAACCCAGGCCGGCAGCGGCGGCTCGTCGGCGTCGGTTTCGATCAGGCGAAGCTTCGGCAGATGTGTATGCGTGAAGGGCTTGGAACCGCCGTCGACGAGGAAGACGATTGGTGCTTCAAGACCCTTGGAGGCATGCACGGTCATGATCCTGACTTCATTTCGCCCCTTGTCCTGCTCACGCTTCACCTCCGGCGCTTCGAGCTCCAGCGTTGAGATGAAGGATTGCAGCCCAGGAAGGCCGGAACTCTCGTGGTCGAGGGTAAAGGTCAGGAATTCGTCGAGAATATCGCTGACCTCGGTGCCGAGACGGGCAAGGAATTGCCGCCGCCCGCCATGGCTGCCCAGTACGCGCGCATAGAAATCGTGGACCGACAGACGCCTCGACTGCCGCAGAAACAGCTCCAGCCTTTCGACGGCAGCACGGAAACGTTCGGTGCCGTCGGCCGCAAACCTCTTGAGATGGCTCCAGACGCTCTCGTTGTCGCCCCGCAGGCCGGCGATCGCAAAGATATCGTCCTCGGAAAGATCGAAAAGCGGGCTTTTGAGCACGGCAGCGAGCGAAAGATCGTCCTCTGGCAGAAGCAGGAAACGGCCGAGCGCCAGCAGATCCTGCACGGCGATATGGCTGGTCAGCGTCAGTCGGTCGGCGCCGGCGACGGGAATGTCGCCGCGGCGCTTCAAGGCGCGTGTCAACGCATTGACGAAGGCATCGCGCTTGCGCACCAGGACAAGAATGTCACCGGCTTCGATCACCCGTTCCTTGCCTTTGTCGACGATTGTTTCACGGCCGACGAGCGTGCCGATCGCATGGGCGATCCGCCGCGCGAGGATTGCGGCCGGTGCACTTTCCGGTGTCGCATCGAAGGGCGCCGTCCAATCCTCCTCCTTGACCACCGCCTCAGGCGCGATCATTTCCCAGAGATCGACGGCGCCCGGATGGCCGATTCGGCTGGACCGATGCACGACCGGCTCGCCGACGGCGCTGAGACCGCGCGCATTGTCCGCTGTCCTGAAGATCTGGTCGACGGCCTCGAGCACGTCGGCGGTCGAGCGGAAGGAGAGCGGCAACCGCACGGAAGAAAAGCTCTGCCCGCTGTCGGAGACACGCCGCCGCGTCCGGTCGCTCTCTTCGGAAAAACGTTCGGGCCGCGCCCCCTGAAAGGAGTAGATCGACTGTTTCTCGTCGCCGACGGCAAAGAGCGTGCGCACGTCCGGCCGGGCGCTCTCGCCGGAAAAGAAATCCTCGGCGAGCGACTGGATGACGCTCCATTGGATCGGACTGGTATCCTGCGCCTCGTCGACGAGGATATGATCGATACCCCGGTCGAGCTTGTAATGGATCCAGGGACCGACGCCACTCCTGGTCAGCAGGTCGGCGGTGCGGGTGATCAGGTCTTCGAAATCCAGTTGGCTGCGCTGCCTCTTCAGCTCCTCGTAATCGTGGTTCAGCCGACCGGCGAGCACCAGCGCCGCCTGCGTGGCGCCGAACATCCGCATCAGTTTCAACCGGTCACGGCTTGCCGCGACATGCGCACGGGCGGCGGCGATGGCGCCTGTCAATTGCGGCGCCTCCGCGAGCATCGCCTTGACCAGGAACTGCGAGTCCGATTTCGGCTCGCCTCTTGCCGTCAGGAAGATCTTCTCCAGCATTTCGGCGCGCCTGCCATCATCGCGCTCCCGGCCGGCGAGCCTGAGGCCATAAGCAACCTCCTGTGCCTTGGCGCCGCCCTTCTGGTCGGCAAGGGACAGATAAAGCTCCAGCATGCGGCCCGAAAGCTCGGGCAACGGCCAATATTGCGCCGAGATCCGGCTTTCCGTATCGCTCACCGCAAGGCCGAGCCTGTCGCGCAGAACCGCCTCCACGCCGCCCCGTCGTTCGGCAGCCGCCGTGAAGCGGCGAATGGCGTTGCGGTTGGCGACGATGTCGGCGAGCAGGTTCTCCAGCCCGGATTCGTCGCCGAGATTGAGCACATAGGCGAAAGCCGCGGCAAGGGCGCTGCCTTCCTCCGGCGCCGTTGCCGTCAGTAGCGCCCGGCGCGCATCGGAAAGCAGTGCCGCCGCCGCGCGATCGTCGAGGACCGAGAAATGCCCGGCAACGTTGGCCTCCAGCGGGAATTGGTGCAGCAGCGCTTCGCAGAAGGCATGGATCGTCTGGATCTTCAATCCGCCCGGCGTTTCCAGCGCCTTCGCAAACAACCGGCGCGCCTCGGCAAGTTTCAGCGCATCGGGCGCCGTTCCCTCGATCTGCATGATCCGCCGGCTGAGATCTTCGTCGTCGAGCACCACCCAGTCTGCCAGCCGTTCGAAGACGCGATTCGACATTTCGGAGGCCGCGGCCTTGGTATAAGTCAGGCAGAGAATGGCGGAAGGCCGCGCGCCGGCAAGCAGCAGACGAATGACACGCTGGGTCAGAACATGCGTCTTGCCGGAACCGGCATTGGCCGAAACCCAGGCCGAGCGCTCGGGATCGGAGGCGATCGCCTGCTGAATCGTGGTCCAGCCGATCCACGCGCCGGGATCGTCGTCATTCGGAAGAGCGGTCTGGTCACTCATCGCCGCCGCCTTCCTCAGTCTCGGCCGTCGACCATTCGGAGACGCGGGCGAGATGATCGTAATCGCCGCCGAAATCAAACTGCTGCGCCGGAATGAGCCGCGAGGTAAAGCCCTTTTCGCCGGACTGCAGCAAACTGACGAACTTGATCAGCTGGTCGATCGAGTCCGCGGCGAGGTCCATCGCTGATTTTGCTTTGTCGCTGCGGGCCGAGTTCTCATTGTTCACCGTATCGACCTGAAACCGACGTCCCGGACGCAGGCGGACATAGAGCAGATCCTGCGGCGCCAGACTGCCGGCGTCGCGGAAGGCGCCGGCGTTCAAAGCCGCCGCTTCCAGCGCGAGCTGCGGATCGAGAAGCGCGCGCGCCTGTGCCGGTGAGGGGTTGTAGCCGGTCTTGTAATCGATGATATCGGCCGCCCCCGGTCCTGTAATATCGATCCGGTCCGCAACGCCGTTCAGTCGGATATTGATCGCCTCCAGCTCCACGCCGCCGCGCACTTCCGTCAGCGTCCTGCGGATGGCGGGGCGTCGTCCGGCCTCCCATTCGAGGAAGGCACGGGCCACCTCGCGAAAGCGCGGCCGCCAGACGGCATCGATATGCGGCGGCAGCTTCTCCATGTCGAAAAGCTCGGTAAGGATCCCCTCCATCGCCGCTGCCGCCTCCGGCGTGCCGGCCACATGCGTCTCGCGGATGAACCGATCGATGATCGTGTGATAGAGCGTTCCGCGTTCGGCCGCTCCCGGGTCACGGTTGAACGCGTCGACCGGATCGAGCCGCAGGATGCGACGGGCATAGATGGCGTAGGGATCGCGGCGCAGCCGTCCGACTTCGCTGAAGGAATAGGATTTCGGCTGCAGCGCCAACGGCGGTTTCGGCGAGGGCCGCTGCGCCGGTGCCTGGTCCTCTCCCCGATCGATGAGACCGGCCCATTGCAGATACCTCTTACCGCGCTCTCTCAATGCCGCTTCAAATGCCTCTCCGCCGAGCGCCAGCAGCCGCTGCAGCCAGCGTGAGGCGACGGTCGGCGTCGAACCTTGGCGCAGTGCTCTCGAATAGATCAGGTGGCGAGTGCCGTTCGCCATCTCGAAATCATGCGCCAGCTGGCCGATGCGCCGCTCCGGCGGTTCGAGCCCGATCTCCGTCTTCATCATGCGCGGAATGAAGGGATTGTTGGCGCTCTGCCCTGGCCAGGAGCCTTCGTTCAACCCACCGAGGATCAATGTGTCGACGCTCTGCAGGCGGGCTTCCAGTGTGCCGAAGATGAAGAGCCGGGGATGGCTGAGGGCCCGTGGCTTCACCGCATGGCCGGCGGCGAGCGCGGCCATGATGTCGATCCATTGCGGTCCGTCGGCCTCCATCTGGCCGTCCGTGTCGATCACTTCGCCAAGAAGCGAGGCAAGGGCGTCCCCTGCCTCGTGCGACCAGAGATCGGCAAGATTGCCTTGCGGATCTGCCGCGACCGCTTCGAGCGAGCGGCCGGTCCGCTCCGCCCATTCGGACAGCGTGAAGCGCGCCGTCTTGCCGCGCTCCTCCGGCCGGTGCCGGATCAGCGCGGAGGCAAGAGGCTCGGTTGCGCGGGTGACCCGGCGGGCAAGCTCGGATGCGGCATTGGCCGCCTCGGCTGGCAGCGCCTTTCGCCATTGCGGCGCGTGTCGGTCGAGGACCTGTTCGCCGAGCTGGTGGGTCAGGAGCAACTCCAGCGCACTGATATCCACCTCCGCCACGCCGCCGCGCAGTGCCAACAGCTCGAGCGCCTCGGTGGCAGAAATCAGGGCGTCGCGCTCAAGGCCGAAGCGCGCCAGCGGATGTTTGAGCAGCGAGACGATCGCCACCGGATCGCCCGGCCGCAGCGCCGCCTCCAGCAGCAGCTGCAACAAGGTGCCCTGCGGTGTGGCCGGAAGCGGGGTGCCGGCCGAATCGTCGGCGAGGATCCCGAAGCGGGAAAGTTCCGCCATCACTCGACGGGCGAGATTGCGGTCCGGCGTGATCAGCGCTGCCCGGCTTTCGCCGTCACGTCCCGGCCTTTCCAAGGCCAGCCTGAGTGCGATGGCAATCGCGGTTGCTTCCTCGCGCTCATTGGCGGCTTCGATCAGCGAAACATCGGCAAAGGCGGAAGTCAGCGCTCCCTCGGGCAGCGCGCTCTTCCAGGCTCCCCAGTCGCTGGTCGCCTCTGCCGGCGCGAGCGCGCGCGACAGGACTTCGGCGCGCCGATCGAGATCGGCCTCCGGCCAGTCAAGCAGACTGATGTCGGCCCGTGTCAGCCTCAGCCTTTTCAGCAGCGAGGACAGGCCATATTGCGGATGGCTCCGGCTGGCCGGGTTGGCATGCTGGCCCGGCGCCGGCTCCGGCGCCACCATTTGCCAATGCCTCTCGGGCATGGAGAGATCGAGGCCGGGAAGGACGATCACGCCTTCCGGCAGATTGGCAACGGCGGCGATGAGATCGGCCGTGGCAGGAACCGAACCCGTCGAACCGGCGATGATAATCGGCCCGGCCGGCTTCGCCGCCGAAATCCTGGCTGCTTCGGCCCGCAGAATGGCGTTTCTGTGCCGCGCCGGCGAGGACTTACCAAGCTCGGAAAGCCGCTCTGGCCAAAAGGCGCTGGCAATCTGCAGGAACTCCGCCGTCAACTGCCACCAGGCGGCGTAGTCGCCGGTGTCGAGTTTCGACAGTTCCGACCAGTCAAGATCCTCGGTTTCGATGGAATCGATCAGCTCCGCGAGGTTGCGGGCGAGCCAGATCGCATCCGCCGGGCTTGCCGGCGCAACGAGCGGCGAGTCGGAATGGATGTGACGGACGATCTCCGGCAGTTTGTTTCGCCAGGCAAGGATCAGCCGCGCCAGTTCCAGGAGCCGAGCGGTATTCGACAGCGGTTGGGCGAGATCGATCGTCGCCGGCAACGCCTCTTCGAAATATCCGCTGTCGTCATCGGTTTCGCCGAGAGGACGGATCACCGGCAGGATCGCCGAGCGGCCGCCGAGCAGGTCGACGAATTCCGAACGCAGCACACGCACGGCGCGCCGGGTCGGCAGGTAGATCGTCACCCTGGCGAGCGACAGCGGATCATCGGGCTCATGCCGAAAGAGGGGCGTCAAGCGGCCGTCGCAAAGCGTCGTCGCCAGCGTTTTCAGGAAGGGCAGGCCCGCCGGTATCGTCAGGATGCGTGGCTGGTGCCGGTCCGCCATGAGCTCACGCGAACGCCCGCAGTCGGCGGATCGTTTCCTCCGCTTCGCCGATCGCCTCTGGCGTTCCTACAGTCAGCCAATGGCCTTCGAGCATAATGCCGAACAGCCGTCGGCGCGCGATCGCCTTGTCGAAATAGATATTGAGGTTGAAAGCATCCTTCGGCGCATCGTCAAGCAGCGCCGGGTTCATGGCGATCGCCCCGGCATAGACGACGGGATTGGACGGATCGTCGCGATACCGCGTCAGCCGGCCATCTGCAGCGAGGCTGAAATCGTTCTTGCCGTTGTGACCCGTCGTATCCTCAATCCTAACGCAAAGCAGCGCCATGTCCATGTGCTTTGCATCGAAGAATCCGGCTAAGCGTTGCAGGTTCGTCGGCCGTCCCGGCTGTTCGCCGATCCAGAAGAGATCGGCATTCATGACGAAGATATCGTCACGGTCCAGGAGCGTCAGGCCCTTCGCCAAGCCTCCACCGGAATTCATCAACCCGTCGCGCTCGTCCGATATGACGATGTCGAGGCCGCTATATTTGCCGAGATGGTCGAGCATCTGCTCGGCATGATGATGAACGTTGACGACGGCCCGCTCGACGCCGGCCGAAACCAGCGCCTCCAGCGCAAAATCGATCATCGGCTTGCCGTCGATCTTCACCAACGGCTTCGGAATCGTATCGGTGATCGGGCGCATGCGGGTCCCGAGACCCGCGGCCAGTACCATGGCTTGTCTGATGGTCATCTTGATCCGGAACTTATGATTCGCTCTGGCCTATTCCAGCCCTTGCGCACCAATCGCGCAAGGGGGCAAGCGCCTCGTGCTCGAGCGCGACCTGGAGATAGGCGAGCGTGCGCGGCATATGTCTGAGGTAACCGGGCTTGCCGTCCCGCTGCAACAGCCGCACCCACAGACCTGCAAGCTTGCAATTGCGTTGCGCCGACATGATCGCCCAGGCCTTCAAGAAGTCCGCTTCGTCGAAGCCGCCCTGCGCGCGGCGGAGGGTGAGATAATCATCCATCAGCTGCCGGAAGAGCTCCGGCTCGATCGTCACCCGTGCGTCCTGGACGATCGAGGCCAGGTCATAGGCCGTGGGGCCGATCATGGCGTCCTGGAAGTCAATGAGACCTATCCGTTTGATGCCTGGTTCCTGGCCCCGCCAGATAATATTGGGCGAGTGGAAATCGCGCAGCAGTAGGTTTTTCTCGGCCGTGCCGAGCTCATCGATCAGCGCATCCCAGATTGCCAGATATTCCTGACGCTCGGCATCGGAAGGTGCGGTGCCGCGCTTCCAGGCGATGTGCCAGTCGAGCACAAGCTGCACTTCCATCTTCATCGCCATGCGATCGAAGTCCGGAATGTGGTGGGTGTGCGCGGCGGAAACCGGAATATCCCGCGGAAATGGCATGGAATGAAGATGGGCAAGGCAAGCGACGCTTTGCCGGTAACGCTCGGCGATCGGCCGTCCGTCGTCATCGAGCACGCCTTCCGTGCCGAGATCCTCGATCAAGAGAATCCCTTGCTCGTAATCGACCTTATAAATCTCCGGCGCCGCAAAACCCCGTTCGCGCAGCGTATCGGCAATTGCGACGAAGGGATAGGCGTTCTGTGCAAGATGCGCGACCTTGGGATAGGGCTTGCCGTCATGGACCGGCGGCCCTTCGGGATGCGGCCGCCAGTCCATCAGGATGTCGCGACGCTCGGTATTCTCGCGATAGATCGCCTCGTAGGCGCGCAGCGAGGCATCGCCGGTCAGGAACCGGCGCTTGGCATCGGCATAACCAGCCTCGTTGAGGAAATCGCGGATGGCGAGGACCCGACGGATGCGAGAAGCCTGCGCGCCGGCGGCGCTGATCGTCGCCCGGCGACCGTCGCCTTCATGCGTCAGCGTCAAGGTGATGCGTTCTGTAGGCAATTCGCTCGCGGCCATCTCCGGCCATTCGACGAGGCATATGCCGTTCTGCAGGGCCTCGTCGAAGCCGAGCTCTGTCAATTCGCCGGGGTCGCCGAGCCGATAGAGATCGAAGTGCGAAACGGGAATACGCAGGTCGTAGGATTGCACCAGTGTGAAGGTGGGGCTCGGGACTTCGAGCCCATCGTCATCGGCAATGGCACGCAGGATCGCACGAGCGAGCGAGGATTTGCCGGCGCCGAGATCGCCCGACAGGGCAAGACAATCGCCGGCCTTCAAGGCCAAGGCCAGGTCTTCGCCGAGGCGAATGGTGGCCGCTTCGTCCTTCAGGAACAGCGAGATGGTATCGTCGGTCGTCATTCGGCGGCGGCGGAATGCGGGATGTTGACCGAGGGGATACGGCAGACGACCGTCGTGCCCTTGCCCGGCTCGCTGTCGATCGCCACGTCGCCATGATGCAGACTGACGAAGCTGTCGACGATCGAGAGGCCGAGGCCGGCGCCACCGCGTTTGCCGCTTTTAGCCCCCGTCGCGAACCGGTCGAAGACGGTCGCGATCATGTCCGGCGAGATGCCGGGGCCGTGATCCCTCACGGCGAACACGAAATCCGTGCCTTCGCGATGGCATTCGAGCGCGATCGAGGTGCCCTCCGGCGAGAAATTCGCCGCATTGGCAAGAAGCTTCAGCAGGATCTGCTTCAGCCGCTGCGGATCGGCGACGATCGAGCCGAGATAGGCGGGGGCGGTGATTTCGAGGGCAACGCCGCTTTCGTGCAGCCGGTCGGCGATCTGCATCGAGACGTCGTCGAGCAGATCGTTGAGATCAATCTCGGCATAGTTGAGCCGCATGATGCCGGCATCGACCGTCGCAAGGTCGAGGATATCGTTGACGAGCGTCAGCAGAACCGAGGAGGATGTGGAAATGTGGTCGATATATTCGGCCTGCCGTTCATTCAGCGGCCCAACCCCCTGCGTGCGCAGCAGATCGGTAAAGCCGATGATATTGGTCAGCGGTGAGCGAAGTTCATAGGAAACATGCTGAACGAAGTCGTTTTTCAATTCGTCGGCTTTACGCAACGCCTCGTTCTTCTCGGTCAACGCCCGCTCGGCCCGCACGCTGTCCGTCATGTTGACGAAGGTCAGCATGGTCTGCGCGTTCGGCAGCGGGATGACGGCGTAATCGAGCACAAGGCCGGAGAAGAGTTCCAGCGTTCCCTGGCTCGAGCGGCGTTCGTCATCGAAGCTGGTGATCAGTTCCGCGAAGGTCTTCCAGCCGTCCGGCCGGTCATAGGAGGGTGCGCAGGCTTCGCCCAGCGCCCGGATATGAGTGCCGGGCTTGGCTTCGATTTCGGTAATGCCCCAGAGCGCCCGGAAGGCCGGATTTGACAGGCGAATGCGACCATCGGGTCCGAACACCGCCACGCCTTCGGAAAGATGATCGATCGTTTCGCCCTGTACCTTGACCAGCGTGTTGTAGCGCGTTTCCAGATCGACCTGCTCGGTCAGATTTTCGAATACCCAGGTGGCGCCGCCCTGCGGATGGGCGGTGGCGAAGACGCGCAGCGTCTGGCCGTTCGGCAGGTGCCAGAGATCCGATTGCGTGTCGAGCGCGCGATAGACGGAAAGGGCGGCATCCTTCCAGCTTTTCCAGTTGAGCTGGTCCGGCAGCTTCTTGGCCGCGCGCAGGCGTTCGAGCAGCTCGCTATTATCAGGCCGGCCTTCGAGGAAGGCAATATCCAGCTCCCACAGCGCAACGAAGGCCTGGTTGTAGAATTGCAGCCGGCGCTCGCCGTCGAAGATGGCGACGGGTGTGGCGAGATGGTCGAGCGTTTCGGCATGGCTCTTCAGCGTCCGTTCCAGCTCGGCGCGCACCGCCTCTATGTCGGATACGTCGACCGCAATGCCGGCCGAGCCGCCGGGGACCTTGACGTCGACGACATCGAAGAATGTCCGATTGCCGCGCACAACCGTCGAGATCGTGTCGTGGAAAGGCGATTCCGGCGTCGTCACCGCGCGAATGCGTTCGCGCGCCACGGTCGTCAGCATCTCGCGGCCTTCGTTGATCGCCTGCTGCGGCGAGCGTGCCTCGACCGCGTCGCCATAAGCCTGGTTGACCCAGGTGAGCCGGCCCGCCGGGTCGCGCTGCCAGGCCGGCATGTCGATCGCGTCGAGCATGGTCTGGAAGGCCGAGATCGAGGTCATCAGCCGGTCGCGCTCGATCCTGAGTTCGGCAAGCTCGGCGCGCAGATTGTTGAGCGCCACGAAGCGGACGAAGGCGCGTCCGCCGGAAACCCGGCCCTGCGCCTCGAGAATTTCGTCGCGGATGGTCTCGACCACCATGTCGAAACTCTGCGCCCCGTCACGTAGCCGGTCGATCGCCTTTTCCAGTTCCGAGGCCGAGCGTGATTTCAGCCAGAGGCCGAAGGCCAGGAATTCGCCGTCCTGCGGCGCGCCGGTCTCCGCCGGAAGCTGGCCGAGCAATTCAGGACGGGCATTGCCGTCCCAGATGACGATCCGCCGGTTCTTGTCGGCGATCAGCGCCTGATATTGCGAAATGCGCTGCTGGGCATCGGAAAGCGCCGAGCGAATTTCCCGGCTCTCATTTTCCAGATTGCCGCGCTGGCGCACGAGCCACAGCGTGGAAAGCAGCGCCGCCGAGATGACGCCGATGACGACGGAGACGCCGATGACCTGCGAGGAAGTGAAAAGGTGAGCCGAGGCCGCCGCCTGCTGCTCTGTCTGTGCCAGTACCGGCCGTGCCAGCGCGGCAAGCGCCGTGCCGGCTGCGCAGGTTTTCAGGAAGCGCGCCAATGATCCATGCTCTTGCTTTGCGGCCTCGTGTGCCGTTGCAGATTTATAGTCTTGGCCTGCCGAAAGCGGGCGGCGACCGGCGCGAGCGCCGTCATCCGCCTGACCGGGCAGGCTGTTTTTCACTTCCGACATCCGCGGTATGTCTCCGTCCTTCAATGTGCCGCATTACGACAAGACATCCCATTTTCGGAGCGATCGGACGGGGTCCGGCGTCCCGAATCAAGTCTTAAAACAATACTTCGGAAGGGAATCGGCGGGAAGGGAGCGGCCAAAAAATAAGCCGCGGCATTTGTCAATGCCGCGGCTTCTACATGTTGTGGATATTGATGACCCAATCAATATCTGTAGTGGTCGGACTTGAACGGGCCCTGCGGCTTTACGCCGATATAGGCTGCCTGCTCTTCGCTGAGCTGGGTAAGCTTTACGCCGAGCTTGTCGAGATGCAGCCGCGCGACCTTCTCATCGAGGTGCTTCGGCAGGATATACACCTTGTTCTCGTACTGGCCGGGCTTGGTGAAGAGCTCGATCTGCGCCAGCGTCTGGTTGGTGAAGGACGCCGACATCACGAAGGAGGGATGGCCCGTCGCATTGCCGAGGTTGAGCAGGCGACCTTCGGAAAGAAGGATGATGCGGTTGCCCTTGGGGAATTCGATCAGGTCGACCTGCGGCTTGACGTTCGTCCACTTGAGGTTACGAAGTGCTGCAACTTCGATTTCGTTGTCGAAATGGCCGATATTGCCGACGATCGCCATGTCCTTCATCTGCCGCATGTGGTCGATGCGGATGACGTCCTTGTTGCCGGTCGTGGTGATGAAGATATCGGCCGACGAAACGACGTCTTCGAGCAGCACGACTTCATAGCCGTCCATGGCGGCCTGCAGAGCGCAGATCGGATCGGCTTCGGTAACCTTGACGCGGGCGCCGGCGCCGGAGAGCGAGGCAGCGGAACCCTTGCCCACGTCGCCGTAACCGCAGACGACGGCGACCTTGCCGGCCATCATCACGTCGGTGCCGCGGCGGATGCCGTCGACCAGCGATTCCTTGCAGCCATACTTGTTGTCGAACTTCGACTTGGTGACGGAATCGTTGACGTTGATCGCCGGGAAGGGCAGCAGGCCCTTCTGGCTCAGCTGGTAGAGGCGGTTGACGCCGGTCGTGGTTTCCTCGGTGACGCCCTTGATAGCGTCGCGCTGCTTGGTGAACCAGCCCGGGGAAGCGGCTAGGCGCTTCTTGATCTGGGCGAAGAGGATTTCCTCTTCTTCGGAATGCGGGTTGGAGAGCACGTCCTCGCCGGCTTCGGCGCGGGCGCCGAGCAGGATGTACATGGTGGCGTCGCCGCCATCATCGAGGATCATGTTGGAAAGGCCGCCATCGGCCCACTGGAAGATCTTGTCGGTATAGACCCAGTAATCCTCGAGCGACTCGCCCTTGATGGCGAAAACCGGAACGCCGGCCGCGGCGATCGCCGCAGCGGCATGATCCTGCGTCGAGAAGATGTTGCACGAGGCCCAGCGGACTTCGGCGCCGAGCGCCACCAGGGTTTCGATCAGCACGGCCGTCTGGATGGTCATGTGCAGCGAACCGGTGATGCGTGCGCCCTTCAGCGGCTTTGCGTCGCCGAATTCGGCGCGGCAGGACATCAGCCCCGGCATTTCGGTTTCGGCGATGGTGATTTCCTTGCGGCCGAAGTCCGCAAGCCCGATATCGGCGACGACATAATCTTTTTCAGTGCTCATAGAGGTCTCCAGGCTGAAAAACGTCTCAAAAATTGGCGCAGGCGCAAGCAAGCGCACAGCATGTCCGCCGTTTAGCAGGCTTCGCCTGGGATGGCAATAAGGATATAAAGAAGTCTTTATATGTTTATATGAACTCGGCCGAGCTCACATTTCCTCGCCGAACTTGTTCTGGATCAGCTGATCCAGGGCCTCCAGGGCTTCCTGAGCCTGGCTGCCGCTTGCCGAGACGACGACGCTGGAGCCAGGGCTTGCGGCAAGCATCATGAGGCCCATGATCGAGGTGCCGCCGACCGTCATTCCATCCTTGGAAACGGTGATGGCTGCATCGAAATTCTCGACCATCTGCACAAATTTAGCGGAAGCGCGAGCGTGAAGGCCGCGCTTGTTGATGATAAGGAGTTCCCGGGAAAGCGATGTCATGAAGCGCCGTTATTTTCCGCTGAGCACGCGGCTCGCGACATTGATATATTTCCGCCCGGCTTCGGAAGCCTCCACCAGCGCCTTCTCCATGTTGTTCTCGCCGCGTACGCCGGCGAGCTTGATCAGCATCGGCAGGTTCATGCCGGCAATGACTTCGGTGTGGCCGCTGCTCATGACCGAGATGGCGAGGTTGGACGGCGTGCCGCCGAACATGTCGGTGAGGATGACAACGCCATGGCCGTCATCGGCGCCGGAAACGGCTTGCAGAATGTCCTGCCGTCTCTGGTCCATATCGTCTTCGGGGCCAATACAGACCGTCTCGATGAATTTCTGAGGACCGACGACGTGCTCGACAGCATGACGAAACTCTTCAGCCAGCTTGCCATGAGTGACAAGCACAAGTCCGATCATGATATTACTGCTCCCATATACGCAAACGGTGGCCCCAATATCGCAATGCAGCAATTACGTCCACCGGTGGGGGCACATCTTGGCCATGAAAAGCCGAAGTGCAAGATAAAAATGCAAATATATAAGGCAGATTGATCAATCCGGATGGCCTCAATCTCCGATATCAGGGGCTTTTGCCATCAGGATCGCAAGCGGTGAAGACACGCCTGTGAGCAACCGCAATGCGGGAAGTGAAACACCGGCGGCAAGGCTGACGATCTCACCCTCTGGAGGCACGCGGTTTTCGCCGGAAGCGCTGCCCGGAAGCACGGCATAATGCATGGCCGCCTGAGGGACGTGGTCCTGCCGAACGATGCCGGTGCCGCGAAGTTCGATGAGCCCGGCGATCGACGGCGGACAGGTGGCGATCACCGTGCCGGTCTCTGCCGACAGGAGCACCTGATCATCGGCGACCAGCGCCGTGAACAGCCCGAGGCGGCGCGCCTCGGTCATGCAGGTGAAAGCCAGCATCGATTTCCCCCAGCCCGAGGGACCGCTGAACAGCAGCCCCGTTCTGCCGACGACGATCGCCGTGGCATGGATGTTGGCAGCCGCCGTCATGCGGCTGGATCGAGGGGCAGGGCGAGAATAAAGCGCGCGCCGAGCACCTGCCCGCTGTCGACATCGGTAATGTTCTCTGCTCTGAGCGATCCGCCATGCGCCTCGGCGATCTGGCGGCTGATCGATAGCCCGAGCCCGGAATTCTGGCCGAAGCCTTCCGATTCCGGCCGGTCCGTATAAAAGCGCTCGAAGATGCGGTCGATATTTTCCGCCTGGATGCCGGGGCCGTTGTCTTCGATCGTGGTGACACAGCGCGACCGTGTCCGCATCAGCCGCACGGTAATCCTGCCGTCCTTTTCGGGGACGAAGGAGCGGGCGTTCTCGATCAGATTGGTGACGATCTGGCCGATGCGCAGGTCGTGACCGTTGACGACGAAGCGCGTTTTGATGTTCGGCTTGCGTTCGACGACATAGTCGATCTGCACTTGCTTTTTGCTGCCCCTGATCTGGCGCGACACGTCGATCAGGTCGCGCAGCAGCACCTCCATGTCGATGGAGGCGGCGTCGACGCGTGCGAGTTCGGCATCGAGCCGCGAGGCGTCGGAAATGTCGCTGATCAGGCGATCGAGACGGCGGACATCGTGTTGGATGACGTCAAGCAGCCGTTTCTTGGAATCCTCCGACCTCGCGAGCGGCAGTGTTTCGACGGCGCTGCGCAGCGAGGTCAGCGGGTTCTTCAGCTCGTGGCTGACATCGGCGGCAAAGCTCTCGATCGCTTCGATGCGATCATAGAGCGCCGTCGTCATCTCGCGCAAGGCGATGGAAAGATTGCCGATTTCATCCTGGCGGGCGGAGAAGTCGGGGATCTGCTCACGTGTCTTGGCGCCGCGGCGCACGCGGATGGCGGCGGCCGAAAGACGGCGCAGCGGATTGGCGATGGTCGATGAGAGCACCAGCGACAGCAGTACGTTGACGAGCGTCGCCACGCCGAAGACGCGCATGATGGCCAGTCGTTCGGCATGGACGATATTGTCGATGTCGCCCGCCTGCGTCGACAACAGCAGCACGCCGAGCACGGCGCGGAAGCGCTGGATCGGCACGGCGACGGAAACGATGAGTTCGCCTTTTTCGGTGGTGCGCACGACTGCGCCGCGCACGCCGGTCAGCGCGTTCATCACCTCGGGATAGATCGAGCCGTCGCCGCCCGGTGCTTCCTTGTAGAGCGGCAGATTGCCGGGCTGCAGCGCCTTGTTGAACAGGGTCGCGAACCAATCGCTCCAGGTCTGCTTCTCCTCTTCGACCGGCGGCAGGTCGAAGCGCAGCACCTGGCCGCGCGAATAGAGGTGGCGCGAATCGAGCAGCAGATTGGCGTCGGCATCGAAGATGCGCGCGCGTGTGCGTGTCGGCGAGATCAGTCGGCGCAGGACCGGCGCGACCTTTTCCGGATCGATCGGAAATTCAAGATCCTCGTCGTTCGGCACCGGTGTGATGCTCTGGCCGGCCTGCAGCTCGAGCAGCTTCTGCGGATCGATGGTGATCGAGTTGGTATCGACCGATGCGGAGGCCGAAACAGCGCCGGCGATGATCTCGCCCTGGGTCAACAGGCTTTCGGCGCGGGCGTCGATCAATCCCTCGCGAAACTGGTTGAGATAGAGAATGCCGCCGACGAGCACGAGCAGCGCGACCAGATTGAAGAAGACGATGCGCCGCGTCAGGCTCGAAAAGACGGCATTGCCGAAGATGCGGCGAATCAGCGTGAAGGGATGCGACCAACGGCGGCCTCGCACGCGACGGGTGCTCACGCCCTCCGCATCATCCAAATCCCTTTCCTGCACCAATTGTGCCAATGACAGGCCCTTTCGAAGGGCGGGGCCGGATAACCGGCCCGCAACCCTCAATTATGTCTCGCGCTGCGCCGTCGAGGCTCAGGCTGCTTCGCGGAAGCGGTATCCCACTCCGTAGAGCGTTTCAATCATATCAAAATCGGTATCGACCATCTTGAATTTCTTGCGCAGCCGTTTGATGTGGCTGTCGATCGTCCGGTCGTCGACATAAACCTGTTCGTCATAGGCGGCGTCCATCAGCGCGTCGCGGCTTTTGACGACGCCCGGACGCTGCGCCAGCGAATGCAGGATCAGGAACTCGGTCACCGTCAGCGTCACTGCCTCGCCCTTCCAGGTGCAGGTATGGCGCTCCTGGTCCATGACCAGCTGTCCGCGCTCCAGCGAGCGGGCCTGCTGCACCGCCCCGGCTTTCGGCGCACCGCCGGGGCTCGTGCCGCTGGCGGCCGCAGCTTCGCGGCTCGAGGCGCGGCGCAGGACGGCGCGCACGCGCTCCACCAGCAGGCGCTGCGAGAAAGGTTTGGTGATGAAATCGTCGGCGCCCATCTTCAGGCCGAACAGCTCGTCGATCTCCTCATCCTTGGAGGTGAGGAAGATGACGGGAATGTCGGACTTCTGCCGCAGGCGGCGCAGCAGCTCCATGCCGTCCATGCGCGGCATCTTGATATCGAAGATCGCCAGCTGCGGCGGTCGCGCCAGAAGGCCATCGAGCGCCGAGGCACCGTCCGTATAGGTCTCGACCTTATATCCTTCGGCCTCCAGTGCGATCGACACCGAGGTGAGGATGTTGCGGTCGTCGTCAACGAGCGCGATTGTAGCCATGGTGTTGGTCTCCGTCATCAGTGCGCAATCTCCCGGATTTTGGTCGTCCCCAGGCGGTCTCAATGACCGGATGCGCTTATGGAGGATAAAGGTGGAACAAATTGTGGCAAAGATAAAGGGGAAGATTGTTGTAAAATTCCCCGGCACCCAAAAGTTGTGTGTCGAAATGTTTCAACGTGGCTCTTCAAACGATTTAAAAAGAATGAAACAAATTTAAATCGATTAATTATTTGATATTACTATATTTTCTCGATTTTTGTCTCTTGTCTTTTAAAATTTCTCCCCGTATTTTTCCGCTTAGTTTTAACGGCAGCGAGCCTGAGCAAAGGGAACTAGCCATGGAAAAGTTCGGAGTTCATAACCCGGCAACGGAGCTTGCAACGGTTGGATTGGGCGGCGCAGCCAGCGTTCGCTACAACTTTTCCGCCGCAGCGCTCTACGAGGAAGCGATCCGCCGGGGTGAAGCCGAACTGACCGCTCAGGGGGCGCTTCGGGCCCTCACCGGTCAGCACACGGGCCGCTCGCCGCGCGACAAATTCATCGTGCGCGACGCCAATACCGATGGGCAGATCTGGTGGGATAACAACAAGCCGCTCTCGCCGGAGCATTTTGCCCTGCTGCGCGACGACATGCTGGCGCATGCAGCCGGCAAGGATCTGTTCGCCCAGGATCTTGTCGGCGGTGCCGAGGAAGGCCATGCCCTGCCGACCCGCGTCATCACAGAATTCGCCTGGCATTCGCTGTTCATCCGCAATCTGCTGATCCGCCCCGAGGCGGCGGCGCTGCCGACCTTCGTGCCGAAGCTGACGATCATCGATCTGCCGAGCTTCAAGGCCGATCCGGCCCGCCACGGCTGTCGCTCGGAAACGGTGATCGCCTGCGATCTCACCAACGGACTCGTTCTCATCGGCGGCACCTCCTATGCAGGCGAAATGAAGAAGTCGGTCTTCACCGTGCTCAACTACCTCTTGCCGGCCAAGGGTGTCATGCCGATGCACTGCTCGGCCAATGTCGGTCCGGACGGTGACGCGGCGGTCTTCTTCGGTCTTTCCGGCACCGGCAAAACGACGCTTTCGGCCGATCCGGCGCGCACGCTGATCGGTGACGACGAACATGGCTGGAGCGAAAACGGCATCTTCAACTTCGAAGGCGGCTGCTACGCCAAGACCATCCGCCTTTCGGCCGAGGCCGAGCCGGAAATCTACGCAACGACGCAGCGCTTCGGCACCGTGCTCGAAAACGTCGTCCTCAACGAACGTCGCGAGCCTGACTTCGATGACGGTTCGCTGACGGAAAACACCCGTTGCGCCTACCCGATGCATTTCATCCCGAACGCTTCGGAAACCGGCCGCGCCGGACATCCGAAGACGATCATCATGCTGACCGCCGATGCCTTCGGCGTCATGCCGCCGATCGCGCGCCTGACGCCCGATCAGGCGATGTATCACTTCCTCTCCGGCTACACCGCCAAGGTGGCCGGCACCGAAAAGGGTGTCGTCGAGCCGGAAGCGACCTTCTCCACCTGCTTCGGTGCGCCCTTCATGCCACGTCACCCGGCCGAATACGGCAACCTGCTCAAGGAGCTGATCAGCCGCCACGGCGTCGAGTGCTGGCTCGTTAACACCGGCTGGACCGGCGGCGCCTACGGCACCGGCAAGCGCATGCCGATCAAGGCAACGCGCGCCCTTCTCGCGGCCGCCCTCAGCGGCAAACTCGGCCAGCTCGAATTCCGCACGGATACGAATTTCGGCTTTGCCGTGCCGGTTTCCGTCGATGGCGTCGACGTCGGCATTCTCGATCCGCGCTCGACCTGGGCTGATAAGGCAGCCTACGACGCGCAGGCCGAAAAGCTGGTCTCGATGTTCATCGCCAACTTCGCCAAGTTCGAGAATCACGTCGATGGCGGCGTCCGCGATGCGGCCCCGGGCGTAAAGGCCGCCGCCGAATAAAAAGCGCAAGCAATTCCAGCAAAAGTGTGCAGCTGTTTTGCCAGGCAAAGCGCGAAGCGCTTTTGCCGGGATTGCGCTAAACAGAATCTCTGATTCACGTGAAACCCGGCATCGCAGGATAGCCGGGTTTTTCTCGTTGATGGCCGATGTTTTCAATTGCCGGCCGATATGAGATAGAACGCCGCATGGCCAGCGACGCGCTCTACATCGATGACAGGATCACCATCGCGGGATGGGAGCTGACGGAACAGTTCGTTCTGGCGGGCGGTCCCGGTGGGCAGAACGTCAACAAGGTTTCGACCGCGGTCCAACTGTTCTTCAACATTGCGAATTCGCCTTCCCTCAATGATCGCGTCAAGGCCAACGCGATCAAGCTCGCCGGCCGGCGTATGTCGAAGGACGGCGTGCTGATGATTGAGGCGAGCCGCTTTCGCAGCCAGGACCGCAACCGCGAGGATGCGCGCGAGCGGCTGAAGGAATTGATTCTGGAGGCCGCCAAGCCGCCGCCGCCGCCGCGCAAGAAGACCAAGCCGACCAAAGGTTCGGTCGAGCGTCGTCTGAAGGAGAAATCCGGCCGCTCGGAAGTCAAGAAAATGCGCGGCCGCCCCGGCGGCGGTGAATGACATGTCCGAGCTCCTGAGCGGCATCCGGTATCTGCCGGGATATCTCGAGCGGGCGCGCCAGGAGGAATTGGTCGAGCTGATCCGTGCCGTCGTCGCCGAGGCGCCGCTCTATGTGCCCGCCATGCCCGGCACCGGCAAGCCGATGTCGGTCAGGATGACCAATTGCGGGCCGCTCGGCTGGGTAACGGACAAGGAGCGGGGCTATCGTTATCAACCGACGCATCCGGCGACCGACAGACCCTGGCCTGAGATGCCGAAGCTTTTGCTCGATATCTGGAATGATGTTTCCGGCTATGGGAAGCCGCCAGAGGCCTGCCTCGTCAATTTCTATTCGGACGACGCCCGCATGGGCTTGCATCAGGATAAGGACGAGCAGGATTTGCAGGCGCCGGTCGTCTCGATCTCGCTCGGCAACAGCTGCCTCTTCCGGGTCGGCGGCCTCAATCGCAATGATCGCACGCTATCCTTCAGGCTTGCGAGCGGCGATCTGGTCGTGCTGGGCGGCGAGGGGAGGCTTTGTTATCATGGCGTCGACCGCATTTACCCCGCGACATCGACGCTGTTGAAGAACGGCGGCCGCATCAATCTGACGCTACGCCGTGTTCGTCCGTGAAAATTGATCGCCTGCTATAGTTTTCTGAGCGCGACCTGTTCGATCAGATGATCCTTGCCCTTTTTCAGGATGAGATCGGCGCGCGGCCGCGTCGGCAGGATGTTCTGCCGCAGGTTCTTCAGGTTGATGTTCGTCCAGAGATCTTCGGCGATTTCAAGCGCTTCCGCATCGGTGATCGAGGCGTAGCGATGGAAATAGGAGTTGGGATCGCGGAAGGCGGTTTCCCGCAGCCGCATGAAGCGCGTCACATACCAGTTGTGGATCTCATCTTCCGCGGCATCGATATAGATCGAGAAGTCGAAGAAGTCGGACACCATCGGCACGATCTTGCCGTCGGCCGGCAGGTCGCGCGATTGCAGCACGTTGATGCCTTCGAAGATCAGAATGTCGGGACGGTCGACGATCTTGTATTCGTCCGGCAGCACGTCATAGACGAGATGCGAATAACACGGCGCCTTCACATCGGGCCGCCCGGCCTTGATTGCCGAGAGGAATCGCAGGATTGCGCCGGTATCGTAGCTTTCCGGGAACCCCTTGCGCTGCATCAGCTTTTCCCGCTGCAGCACCGCGTTCGGGTGGAGGAAGCCATCCGTCGTTATGAGATCGACCTTCGGGCTGGAAGGCCAGCGGCCCAGGAGCTCCTTCAGGATACGGGCTGTGGTCGATTTTCCCACAGCGACCGAGCCGGCGATGCCGATGACGAAAGGCGTTTTTGTCACATCCGACATGCTGAGGAAGCGGTTGCGCTGGTCGAACAGCATCTGCGAGGATTCGACATGCGACGAGAGCAGGCGCGACAGCGACAGATAGATGCGCCGGACCTCGTCGAGATCGATCGGGTCGCCCATCGAGCGTAGCCGCTTGACCTCGTCGCCGGTCAGCGTCAGCGGCGTGTCGGCGCGGAATTTCGCCCATTGCTCGGAAGAGAAGAAATGGTAGGGCGAATAGGATTCAGACTGGAAGTGATCCAATATCTCCGGCACCCCGATAATCTCAGTCGCGATACTCATGAACTCTGCCGGCTGGCCTTTTCCTTGAGACCGGACTGCGCGGTTCTGCGCTCGAGTTCGGCCATGACATTCTCTAACGGTATTTTAGCAATCTTCAATACGACCAATAGGTGATAGAGCAGGTCGGCCGCTTCATAGGTCAGATTGTCGCGATCGCCGGTCACCGCCGCCATCACCGCTTCGATTGCCTCTTCGCCGAGCTTCTTCGCCGCTTTGGGCTGGCCGGCGGCCACGAGCTTGGCTGTCCAGGACTGCTCCGGTGAGGCTTTCGATCGCTCTTCGACGATGCGTTCGAGGTCGGAAAGGGAAAATCCGCTCATTGTTCGTTCTCAGAATTCAGTCGAGACGCATGTCGATGCCGCACTTCGACATATAGTGTTTTGCCTCGCCGACGGTATAGGTGCCGAAGTGGAAGATCGATGCGGCGAGCACTGCATTGGCATGGCCTTCCTTCACCCCGGCCACGAGATCGTCGAGGTCGCCGACACCGCCGGACGCAATGACCGGCACACGCACTGCATCGGCGATCGTCCGCGTCAGCTCCAGGTCGTAGCCGACCTTGGTGCCATCGCGGTCCATGGAGGTGACCAGCAGTTCGCCGGCCCCACGCGCCACCATCTTCTGCGCGAATTCGACGGCATCGATGCCGGTCGCGTTGCGGCCGCCATGCGTATAGATTTCCCAGGCGCTGAGATTGTCGCCGCCGACCGCTTGGCGACGCCTGCGCTTGGCGTCGATCGAGACCACGATGCACTGGTCGCCGAACTTGTCGGCCGCCTCGGCGACGAAGTCGGGATTGCTGACAGCGGCCGAGTTGATCGACACCTTGTCGGCGCCGCACAGCAAGAGCTTGCGGATGTCGGCGATGGTTCTGACCCCGCCTCCGACCGTCAGCGGCATGAAGCATTGATCGGCTGTGCGCGACACGACATCGAAAATCGTCTCGCGATTGTCCGAGGAAGCAGTGATGTCGAGGAAGCAGAGCTCGTCGGCGCCGGCCGCGTCATAGGCCTTCGCCGCTTCGACCGGATCGCCGGCATCGACGAGATTGAGAAAATTGACGCCCTTGACGACGCGGCCGTCCTTGACGTCGAGGCAGGGAATGACACGGGCCTTGAGGGTCATTACGCAGTCTCCTTGGCCCTGTTGGCCTTGATCAGCGCCAGCGCTTCCTTGGGGTCGATGCGGCCGTCGTAAAGCGCCCGGCCTGAAATCGCCCCTTCCAGCTTCTGCGCATCGGGCTGCAGCATGCGCTTGATATCTGCGATGGAGGCCAGGCCGCCCGAAGCGGTAACGGGAATGGACACGGTATCGGCGAGTTCCAGCGTCGAGCTCCAGTTGATGCCGGTCAGGATGCCGTCGCGGTCGATATCGGTGTAGATGATCGCGGCAACGCCAGCGCCCTCGAATTTCCTGGCAAGCTCGATGATGCCGAGTTCGGAAGCTTCAGCCCAACCCTCGACCGCCACCTTGCCGCCCTTGGCATCGATGCCGACGGCGACGCGGCCGGGAAACTTCCGGCAGGCCTCGATGACCAGCTCGGGATTTCTGACGGCGACGGTGCCGAGGATGACCCGCCGCAACCCCCGCGACAGCCAGGCTTCGATGTGGTCGAGCGTGCGGATGCCGCCGCCGAGCTGCACCGGATTTTTCGTCGCCTTCAGGATCGCCTCGACGGCATCGCCATTGGCCGAATGTCCCGCGAAGGCGCCGTCGAGGTCGACCACGTGCAGCCATTCGAATCCCTGGTCTTCGAAGGACTTCGCCTGGGCGGCGGGATCGGTGTTGTAAACCGTCGCCTGTTGCATGTCGCCGAGCTTGAGGCGAACGCATTGGCCGCCCTTCAGATCGATCGCGGGAAAAAGGATCATGTCGTCTTACGTCCGTAGAGTGATCGCTGCCATCAGCGCATTCCACGCATCTACGATATCCGAGCGGAAAAAGACAGCGGCAATGGCGGCCGCGCTCAAAAGCAGCAGAAGCAGAAGGATGACGATGAAGCCGGCACGCACCTGGCGCCAGAAGCCGAGGCGCTTCTTCACCGATGTCTCGATCTCGCGCACCCGCCGCAACGCGTCGCTGTTGACGGCGGCGAGCCGGATATCGGGCTCCATCGCCTCCACATAGGTCTCGGCATAGCTCGAAAGAATCTGCGAGGCGCGATCGCGCAGCGTATTGCGCAGGTCGGTAGAGAGATAGTTGCTGGAAACGGCGGCAAGCTCGGCCTCATTGGGTGAACGGCCGGCATTCCGCTTGCGATAGCTGACGACGAAATCGCGCTTTTGCCGCTCGTAAAGGGCATAGGCAAGCAGGCCGATCAGATCGTCTTCGCCTTCGATATAGAATTCCAGCACGGCTTCGGTGATATCATTTGCGTTGATCCCATTGGCGCGCAGCTGCGAATTCTCGTTGCCGGCAAGGAATTCGTGGATCATCGGTCCAGCCTTTCTTTCAATGCCTTGGCCGCATTGGAAAGCGCTCTTTTATGGAGGGCTTCGTCGACACGGCGAATGATCGTCCCGTCGGGAAGCCGGATGTCCGAGAAGGGAGGCAGACCCTCCTTGGAGGGCCGCAGCATATAGAACACCTTGCCTGATTTCCGCCAAGCCGGCATCGAGTGCACTCCTGTTCCGCCCTTTCCATAAAGAGGAAATAAGGCGGAGGTATTACGGATTCCAGCGCAGGAAATTGGCGATCAGGGCGAGGCCGAGCTTCTGGCTCTTTTCCGGGTGAAACTGGGCGCCTACCATGTTGTCGCGCCCGACGAGGGCGGTCATCGACCCGCCATAATCGACGGTCGCAATGACATCCTCGGGGTTTTGGGCGGCAAGATGATAGGAATGCACGAAATAGGCGTGCAGTCCCTGCGGTCCGGTGGGAATACCGTCGAACAGCGGATGTTCGCGCTTCAGGTCGAGTGTGTTCCAGCCGATCTGCGGAATCTTCAAGGCGGGATCGCCAGGTGTCATCTCGATGACGTCGCCTGGGATCCAGCCGAAGCCGTGCGTCACGGTTTTCTCCAGACCGCGCGACGACATGAGCTGCATGCCGACGCAGATGCCGAGGAAAGGCCGCGCCTTGTTCCCGACAGCCTCGATCAGCATGTCGCTCATGCCGGGCACGGCGTCCAGTCCGCGCCGGCAATCGGCGTATGCGCCGACGCCGGGCAGCACGATACGATCGGCCGCAGCAACGTCCTCCGCCTTATCGGTGAGATCGATTTGGGCATCGATGCCCGCCTCGCGCGCGGCGCGTTCGAAAGCCTTGGTCGCCGAACGAAGGTTGCCGGAACCGTAGTCGATAATCGCGACGCGCATCGTCAGCGTCCTCCATCAAAACCAAAGAGACCAAGCGATGTTGCCTGGCCAGGCGGGCTGTTTGCACCGGGCTTGGTCTGCCAGCCCGGTGCGACCGTGTCGTCACTCGCCGCAGGGACCGTCTTGTCCGCAAAGTAGACCTGCTCGGCAATATCGAGCTTATCGGCTGCAATGAGGGCGTCCTCATTCCAGCCCTTGGCGGCAAGGTTGCGGATGCGGAAATTCTGGCCCTCGAGACCGACCATTATATTCACGCCCAGCATGATCGCCGCGCCCGCCGGCCCCAGACCGGGTTCGTCCATCAGTGCGCCGCCGATTGCCTGCAAGAGAAACGCCGCGGCCGCATGCAGCCATAGCCGGTGCACCAGCAGCCAAACCCATGGAAACAGGAAGCCGAGCCAGGTGAAGCCGTCGCGAATCGTGCGCACCTCTTCGGTCGCTACGCTCGCCCCGCCCGGCGGTGTCAGGAAAATATAGCTTGAGGTCATTGTCGCCGCTCCCTGAGGGGCTCAGACCAGCGTGCCCTTCGTTGAGGGAACACGGCCCGCCTGTCTCGCATCGATCTCTGTCGCCGTGCGCAATGCGCGGGCGACCGCCTTGAAGCATGTCTCGGCAATATGGTGGTTGTTGGCGCCATAATGGTTGAGAATATGCAAGGTGATGCCGGCGTTCTGCGCGAGCGCCTGGAAGAACTCGCGCACGAGCTCCGTGTCGAAGGTGCCGATCTTCGGCGCGCTGAAGGCGACATTCCAGACGAGGAAGGGCCGACCCGAAAGATCGACCGCAGCCTTGGTCATCGTCTCGTCCATGGCGAGGTCGATCGAAGCGTAGCGTGTGATGCCGCGCCGGTCACCGAGCGCTTTCGAGATCGCTTGGCCGATCGCAATGCCGGTATCTTCGACCGTATGATGATCGTCGATATGCAGGTCGCCCTTGGCGTCGATTTCCATGTCGATGAGGGAATGCCGCGAAAGCTGGTCGAGCATATGGTCGAAGAAGCCGACGCCGGTCGAAATCTTCGATTTGCCGGTGCCGTCGAGGTTGACGGAAACGGAAATCGACGTCTCGTTGGTCTTGCGGGCAACGCTGCCCCTGCGGCTTGCTGCGGTCTCGGCCATGTGGCCCTCCATCGGAATAAGGCCGTTCCTTATCAGGCGCATCGGCAAATATCCAGAAGCCGGCCAGGAGAAAAGCCCGCCCATTTGCAATCGGCTCCGGCCTGCTTACATAGGGTTCAACAAGGGCCGGTTTGCGGTCTCGTATAAAGGCCCGCGTCATGGGCAGACAGGTGTTTTATGACAACAATCATTACAGTTCGAAAAGGCGGCAAGGTGGTGATGGCGGGCGATGGCCAGGTGAGCCTCGGCCAGACCGTCATGAAGGGCAATGCCCGCAAGGTGCGGCGCATCGGCAAGGGCGAGGTCATCGCCGGTTTCGCCGGCGCCACGGCTGACGCCTTCACCCTGCTCGAAAGGCTTGAAAAGAAGCTGGAGCAATATCCCGGCCAGCTGATGCGCGCCGCCGTCGAGCTCGCCAAGGACTGGCGCACCGACAAATACCTGCGTAATCTCGAAGCCATGATGCTCGTCGCCGACAAGTCGATCACGCTAGCAATCACCGGCAACGGCGATGTTCTGGAGCCCGAACATGGCACGACGGCGATCGGTTCTGGCGGCAATTTTGCCTTCGCCGCCGCCCGTGCACTGATGGATACCGACAAATCGGCCGAGGAGATCGCCCGGCGCGCCCTCGATATCGCCGCCGACATCTGCGTCTACACCAACCACAATATCGTGGTGGAACTGCTGGACGTCGAAAGCTGAATCCCGGGCCTTTCGGCTGCTGCCGCGGCTGACCTGCCGCGGCGCGACAACGATGAATTGCGGCCGGGCGCCGATGGTTCCGGACCGCCAGGAGAATGATACGCAATGACGACCTTTTCCCCCCGCGAGATCGTTTCCGAACTCGATCGCTACATCATCGGCCAGCATGATGCCAAACGCGCCGTCGCGATCGCGCTGCGCAACCGCTGGCGTCGCCAGCAGCTCGACCCGAGCCTGCGCGACGAAGTCATGCCGAAAAACATCCTGATGATCGGCCCGACCGGTGTCGGTAAGACGGAGATTTCCCGCCGTCTGGCAAAACTTGCCGGCGCGCCTTTCATCAAGGTCGAAGCCACCAAGTTCACCGAAGTCGGTTACGTCGGCCGTGATGTCGAGCAGATCATCCGCGATCTGGTCGAGGTCGGCATCGGCCTGGTGCGCGAAAAGAAGCGGGCCGAGGTCCAGGCCAAGGCGCATGTGAGCGCCGAGGAGCGTGTGCTCGATGCGCTGGTCGGCACCACCGCTTCGCCCGCCACCCGCGAAAGTTTCCGCAAGAAGCTGAGGGACGGCGAACTCGACGACAAGGAAATCGACATCGAAGTGGCCGACGCCGGTTCCGGCATGGGCGGCTTCGAAATACCCGGCATGCCGGGCGCCAATATCGGCGTGCTCAACCTGTCGGAAATGTTCGGCAAGGCGATGGGCGGCCGCACCAAGAAGGTCCGCACGACGGTCAAGGCTTCCTATACCGATCTGATCCGCGATGAATCCGATAAGCTGATCGACAACGAGGTGATCCAGCGCGAGGCCGTCCGCTCTACCGAAAACGACGGCATCGTCTTCCTCGACGAGATCGACAAGATCGCCGCCCGCGACGGCGGCATGGGCGCCGGCGTTTCGCGCGAAGGTGTCCAGCGCGATCTCCTGCCACTCGTCGAAGGCACGACGGTTTCGACTAAATACGGGCCTGTGAAGACGGACCATATCCTCTTCATCGCCTCCGGCGCCTTCCATGTCTCCAAACCCTCGGATCTCTTGCCGGAGCTGCAGGGTCGCCTGCCGATCCGCGTCGAGTTGCGTCCGCTGAACAAGGAGGACTTCCGCCGGATCCTGACGGAAACCGAAGCAAGCCTCATCCGCCAGTATAGGGCGCTGATGGAAACCGAAAATCTGAACCTCGATTTCACCGAGGACGCGATCGATGCGCTCGCCGATGTCGCCGTGCACTTGAACTCCTCGGTCGAGAATATCGGCGCACGCCGGCTGCAGACGGTGATGGAGCGGGTGTTGGACGATATTTCCTACAATGCGCCCGATCGGGCCGGGGCAGCCATCACGATCGATGCAGCCTATGTGCGCGAACATGTCGGCGATCTTGCGCAGAATACCGACCTGTCACGCTTCATCCTGTGATATCGACGCACCGGTTCATGGCTTTACCGATGTGAATGCCGCATTCTGTTGACCTCGGCTATCGACAACGGGCCTTTTCCTTCTTAGTGAAGGCCCGTTTTGTTTTTCGCCGCGGCTTTATTCGGCCAAGATTCTGGTCCAGTCAGCCGCATCGCGAACAGGACGATGAACGGACGGGATAAGCGGATCGTGCGACGCCTTTTGACAAGCCTTTTGATTGCCGTTGCCCTGGTGAATTCGGCGCCTGCCTTCGCCATGCAGACGGTGCCGGCCGGCAATCGCCATGCTGAGCAGCCCGATATTCCCGGCGCGTCCGTCCGCCGCACCAAGGGCACCAAGAGCAGCTTCGATCTGAAATATGAGAAGGTCCATGAGCTTCTCGCGACCGATCGCGAGCTGATGGCCAAGATCCGCAAGGTTTCCAGCGCTTACGGCATCAATCCTATCCATGTCATCGGCGCGATCGTCGGCGAACATACCTATAATGTCGACGCCTACGACCGGCTGCAGGCCTATTATGTCAAGGCGGCCTCTTATGCCGGGGAAAGTTTCCGCTTCGCCTATGACGGCGAAAACGTCGATGATTTCGTGGCGCGGCCGCAATTTGCGCAGTGCAAGGGCAAGAGTGATTCCTACACGCTCTGGTCCTGCCGCGAAGATGTCTGGGAAAGCGATTTCCGCGGCAAGACGGTGGGCGGCGAGAGCTTCCCCAACAACCGCTTCAGCGCGGTCTTCTTCCAGCCCTTTTACGCCGGCCAGACCTTCGGCCTCGGCCAGGTCAATCCCCTGACGGCGCTGATGCTTTCCGATCTCGTCAGCCGCGTCTCCGGCTATCCGAAGCTGAACGAGAAGAATGCCGGCGACGTCTATAAGGCGATCATGGATCCCGACATCTCGCTCGCCTTCGTCGCGGCCTCGATCCGCCGGTCGATCGATGATTACAAGGAGATTGCCGGCATGGACATCTCAGGCAACCCCGGCCTGACGGCGACGCTGTACAATGTCGGCAACTCACGCCAGCGTGCCGCAGCCCTGGCTGCGAAAAACCGCTCTTCCGGCGCGACCGTTTGGCCCGAAGAGAATTATTACGGCTGGCTGATCAACGACAAGCTGGACGAACTCAAGGGCCTGCTCTAGCTTCAAGCTTGCCGGGAAGGCGTCGCTCTTCCCCGAAAGGCTTTGACGATGGACATGCGTCCGGACCCCTTCGTTCCGCCGGCACCGCTGCCGCGCACCGTGCCCCCGAGCCGGCTGGATATCATCCGAATCATCCTGCGCAACCCGCTCGAACTCTGGGGCGAGCCTTCTTATACTTTGCCCTGGATCAAGACGAGTTTCTTCGGGCAACACACCCTCATCGTCAACGATCCCGGCTTGATCAAGCACGTGCTGGTCGACAATGCCGCCAATTACCGCATGTCCGACATTCGCCAGTTGGTGCTGCGGCCGATCCTGCGTGATGGGTTGTTGACGGCGGAAGGCCAGGTCTGGAAGCGATCACGAAAGGCGGTCGCGCCGGTCTTCACGCCGCGCCACGCCAAAGGTTTTGCCGGCCAGATGCTGCGGCAATCGGAAGATTTCGTCCGCAAATACGAGAATGTCGATGCGGCTGGCCAGGTCTTCGATATCGCCACCGACATGACCGATCTGACCTTTGCTATTCTTGCCGAGACGCTGTTTTCCGGCGAAATCGTCTCGTCGAGCGGTCATTTCGCCGACGACGTCAATCAGCTTCTCCACCGCATGGGCCGCATCGACCCGATGGACCTGCTGCGCGCGCCCGCCTGGGTGCCGCGTCTCACCCGAATCGGCGGTCAGAAGGTACTGGAAAAATTCAGGGCGATCGTTCGCGATACCATGGATATGCGTCTGGCGAAGATGAAGGCCGATCGCGCCGCCGCACCGGACGATTTTCTGACGCTGCTCCTGGAACAGGCAGGTCCGGATGGCCTGACCAAGGAGGAGATCGAGGACAATATCCTGACTTTCATCGGTGCCGGGCACGAGACGACGGCGCGTGCGCTTGCCTGGACGCTCTATTGTGTGGCCAACAGCCCGCATATTCGCGAGGCGATGGAGACGGAGATCGATGCCGTCCTGGCGACTGGAGCCGAACCGGTGGAATGGCTGGATCTGATGCCGGTGACGCGGGCGGCCTTTGAAGAAGCTCTCAGACTTTATCCGCCGGCCCCCTCGATTAATCGCGCCGCCATAGCCGATGACCTCTGGATAAACGCCAAAGGCGAAAAGGTCGAAATACCGGCCGATATCACCGTGCTTATCATGCCTTGGACGCTGCATCGTCACGAACTTTATTGGGAAAAGCCGCGCGCCTATATGCCGGAGCGCTTCCTGCCGGAAAACCGTGGCAGCATCGGCCGCTTCCAGTTTCTGCCGTTCGGCGCTGGCCCGCGCGTCTGCATCGGCGCGACCTTCGCGCTGCAGGAGGCGGTGATCGCACTGGCCGTGATGATGCACCGTTTCCGTTTCGATCAGACGGCAACCACCAATCCCTGGCCGGTGCAGAAACTGACGACTCAGCCGCAGAACGGGCTTCCCATGCGCGTGACGTCGCGCATAATTTCCCGAACGGCATAAATCTTTCGAACTATTGCGGAATTGACTGTGAATGAAAGCCGGGCAAAGTGGCAGCATTCACAGGCGTTGCCAGGGAGAATATCGCATGAGCCGCATTGATAAGAACGGTCTTGCCATCGAAACCGTCCTTCACGATTTCCTGACGCAGGAGGTTCTGCCGGGTCTGGCGATCGATGCGGACAGGTTCTTTGCCGATTTTTCGGCGATCGTCCACGATCTCGCCCCGCGCAATCGCGCGCTGCTGGCCAAACGCGACGAACTGCAGACGAAGATCGATGACTGGTATCGCCAGCATGGCGTCCCGTTGGATATGGACGAATATCAGTCCTTTCTCCGCAGCATCGGCTACCTTCTGCCGGAAGGATCGGACTTCCAGGTCTCGACCGGAAAGGTCGATCCAGAGATTGCCTCGATCGCCGGTCCGCAGCTCGTCGTTCCCGTGATGAATGCGCGTTACGCCCTGAACGCCGCCAATGCCCGCTGGGGCTCGCTCTATGACGCGCTCTACGGCACCGACGCCATTCCCGAGGGCGACGGCGCCGAGAAAGGCAAGGGCTACAATCCGAAGCGCGGCGAAAAGGTCATCGCCTGGGTGCGTGATTTCCTGGATACGGCGGCGCCGCTCCAGGACAGCCGCTGGAAGGATGTCGGCAGCTTCGCCGTCAAGGACGGAACGCTCGTCGTCAGATCGGTCGACGGCGAGCAGACAATGCTCGGGAATGGCGGGCATTTTGCCGGCTATCGCGGTGAAGCCGCGGCGCCGACCCGCATTCTCCTGAAGAATAACGGCATTCATATCGATATCGTCATCGACCCCACAACGGCGATCGGCAAGGCCGATCCGGCCCATATTTCCGATGTCTGGCTGGAATCGGCGATCACCACGATCATGGACTGCGAGGATTCGATTGCCGCCGTCGATGCTGAAGATAAGGTCGTCGTCTATCGCAACTGGCTCGGCCTGATGAAGGGCGATCTGCGGGAAGAAGTGGCAAAGGGCGGAACGACCTTCATCCGCGAACTCAACCCGGATCTGGACTATACCGGCCCGGATGGCGCTTCGTTCGAGGTGCATCGCCGTTCGTTGATGCTGGTGCGCAATGTCGGCCATCTCATGACCAATCCCGCGATCCTCGACAAGGACGGCGACGAAGTGCCTGAGGGCATCATGGATGCCGTCATCACCGCTCTGATCGCGCTTTACGATATCGGTCCCGGCGGCCGGAAGAAGAATTCCCGCACCGGCTCTATGTATGTGGTCAAGCCGAAGATGCATGGGCCAGAAGAGGTCGCCTTCGCCGTCGAGATTTTCTCCCGGGTCGAAGATGCGCTCGGCATGGCGCGCAACACCATCAAGATGGGCATCATGGACGAGGAGCGGCGCACGACGGTCAACCTCAAGGAGTGCATTCGTGCCGCCCGCGAGCGCGTCGTCTTCATCAATACCGGTTTCCTCGACCGCACCGGCGACGAGATCCATACTTCGATGGAAGCCGGTCCGATGATTCGCAAGGGCGATATGCGCCAGGCAGCGTGGATATCGGCCTATGAGAACTGGAACGTTGATATCGGTCTGGAATGCGGCCTCTCCGGCCATGCGCAGATCGGCAAGGGCATGTGGGCGATGCCGGACCTGATGGCGGCGATGCTGGAACAGAAGATCGCCCACCCCAAGGCCGGCGCCAATACCGCCTGGGTGCCTTCGCCGACGGCTGCAACCCTGCATGCCACCCATTATCACCGCGTCAATGTCGCCCGGGTTCAACAGGGGCTGAAGGACCGGGCCCGCGCCAAGCTGTCAGACATTCTCTCCGTGCCGGTTGCGGTGCGGCCGAACTGGACGCCGGAGGAAATCCAGCGAGAGCTCGATAACAATGCCCAGGGTATCCTCGGCTATGTCGTGCGCTGGATCGATCAGGGTGTCGGCTGCTCGAAAGTGCCCGACATCAACAACGTCGGCCTGATGGAGGATCGCGCGACCTTGCGCATTTCGGCCCAGCACATGGCGAATTGGCTGCATCATAAGGTCGTCACCGAAGCTCACATCGTCGAAACGATGAAACGCATGGCTGCCATCGTCGATCGGCAGAACGAGTCGGATCCGGCCTACCGGCCAATGGCCGGCAATTTCGATGATTCGATCGCCTTCCAGGCCGCCCTCGATCTCGTCCTGAAGGGCAGGGAGCAACCGAACGGCTATACGGAACCAGTGCTTCACCGCCGCCGCCTCGAGCTCAAGGCGAAACAATCGGGGTGACCGAGAATACGAAAAGGCCGCCGGGACGACAGTCCGGCGGCCTTTTTTATACCGAATTCGGTATCTAGCTTACTGGATGACGATGACCTTGGAGGTCCCCTTGCCGGGACGGACACGGCTGTAGAGGTCGATGACGTCCTGGTTCATCAGGCGAATGCAGCCCGAGGAAGCGGCGGTGCCGATCGAAGCCCACTCCGGCGTGCCGTGCAGGCGGAACAGGGTGTCCTTGCCGTCGTCGTTGAAGAGATACATGGCGCGCGCGCCGAGAGGATTGCTGAGGCCGGGGCCCATACCGTCTTCGACGTATTTGGCGACGTCGGGGCGGCGTTCGGCCATTTCCTTCGGCGGGTGCCAGGTCGGCCATTCCTGCTTCCAGGCGACGTAGGCGGTGCCGGCCCATGCGAAGCCCTGCTTGCCGACGCCGATGCCGTAACGCATCGCCTTACCGTTCGGCAGGATGTAATAGAGGAAGCGCTCGCGCGTATTGACGATGATGGTGCCTGGACGCTCGGTGGTCTGGTAGCTGACGACCTGGCGGCGGAACTGCGGCTTGACCCTGTCGATCGGGATCGCCGGGAGGGAATATCCGGCATCCTTCGTCACGCCATAGGCGTCGTTGAAGATTTGAGCTGTCTGTACCGTCGGGCCTGCGCCCTTATCGTCGACGGATGCGCTTTCGGAATTGGTGGAGCAGCCGGCCAGTGCGAGCGTCGTCAGCAGGCCAAATACAAGGAATGCATTGCGGATGCGCATAGATAACTCTTGAAGTTTTTGGGCGAGGAGAACAGTCTTTCGACCATCGTTGATTATGGTTTATTTTCGATTAACTTGCGCTTTGCAAGGCTACTGTGGCGCGACGAATTCGTCTGCTGCGCAAATTAAAAGCGCATGGTTTTTTTGCAACAACACACCCGGCTCTGCGACGGTTATCCATGACGATTTTGAGCGTTTACAATAACAATCCGTTAATCGATGGCCGGCAATCGGACAGGGCCATGATCGTGCGGCGCGGAACGCAGATATTGCTGCATGAAATGCGCCATGCCGTGCTGCCGGAACTGCCGCTCGCCAGCGGCCGCCGCGCCGATCTGATCACGCTTTCGGAAAAGGGCGAAGTCTGGATTATCGAAATCAAGACATCGATCGAGGATTTTCGGGTGGATCGCAAATGGCCGGAATACAGGCTGCATTGCGATCGCCTGTTCTTTGCGACTTATGAAGGTGTGCCGCTCGACATCTTTCCGGAGGAATGCGGGCTCTTTCTCTCGGATGGCTATGGCGCCCACATGATTCGCGAGGCGCCGGAACACCGCATGGCGCCGGCCACGCGCAAATCCGTCACGCTCAGTTTCTCGCGTGCCGCCGCGCAAAGGCTGATGATGGCCGAATGGGCGAACGGAAAACCGTTCACCGTGGATGATGTCTGACGAAGGTTTCGTCTATTTCGGCGCGCGTTTGGCAAGGATGCGCTGCAGCGTTCGCCGGTGCATATTGAGCCGGCGTGCCGTTTCCGAGACATTGCGCTCACACATTTCATAGACCCGCTGGATGTGTTCCCAGCGCACCCGATCGGCCGACATCGGATTCTCCGGAAGTTCCGCCTTTTCGCCCGGCCGTTGCGTCAGTGCCGAAAAGACGTCGTCGGCATCCGCAGGCTTGGCCAGATAATCGACGGCTCCGAGTTTTACCGCCGTCACCGCCGTTGCGATATTGCCGTAGCCGGTCAGCACGATGATCCGCGTGTCGTCACGCCGCTGGCGGATCGCTTCGATGACGTCGAGCCCGTTGCCGTCGCCGAGGCGAAGATCGACCACAGCATATTTCGGCGGCCTGCCTTTCGATTTGGCAACGCCCTCCGCCACTGATTCGGCCGTCTCCACGTCAAAGCCGCGCGTCTCCATTGCCCGTGCGAGACGGCGCAGGAACGGCCCGTCATCGTCGACGATCAGCAGGCTGGCGTCGGGCCCGATATGGTCTTCATCCGATGCGGCGAAATTTCCATGATTCTGTTCTGTCATCGTCTCGAGTCCCGGCGGTTGGGCCTGATCTTGGTCAACCGTTTTTCTTCTACTTATGCCCATAAACTCATTTTGTCGAATTTGCGTCGATCAGCATTCGCGGCCATTCGATGCGGATGCGCGCGCCGGCTCTTTCCGGCTCGCGGTTCTCGAAAATCAGCGATGCGCCCGAGCGCTCCAGCAGCGTCTTGGCGATGAAAAGTCCGAGCCCGAGGCCGCCGGCCGTATCTTCCTTCTGCCGCTTGGTCACATAGGGCTCGCCGATTCGCGTCAGTATGTCAGGCGAATAACCATTGCCGTCGTCCTCGATGACGATCAGCACTTTGTCGTGATCGTGCTCGACGGTGATGGTCACTTTCTCCCTGGCATAATCGACGGCATTTTCGATGAGGTTTCCGAGTCCGTACATGATGCCGGCATTGCGGTCGGTGACCGGCTCGCTTTTGCGTGGGCTTTTTTCGATAAGCTCGAGCGTGATGCCGAATTCCCGGTGCGGCGCGACGACCTCTTCGATCATCGAGGAAAGCGGCAGCCGGCGCATATGCGCCTCGCCTTCCGAGGAGAGCGTCGTCAGCCGCCGCAGAATGTCACGGCAGCGTTCGCTCTGGCTCCGCAACAGCATGACATCCTCGCGAAAGCGATCATCGTCCTTGAGCTCGCGCTCCATTTCCTTGGCGACGACGCTGATCGTGGCAAGCGGCGTGCCGAGTTCATGGGCTGCCGCCGCAGCCAGGCCGTCAAGCTGCGAGAGATGCTTTTCCCGCTGCAGCACCAGTTCGGTCGCGGCCAGCGCATCGGCAAGCTGGCTTGCTTCCATCGAGACGCGATAGGCATAGAAGGCGGCAAAGGCCATGGTCGAGGCGATCGAGCACCAGACCCCGAACTGCATGACGTTGTGGACATTGATCTCGACCCCGTCGAACCAGGGCAGCGGGAAAGGCGAAAAGGCGAGCACTGTAATGCAGACCATCGCAAAGCCGATCAGCGCCGTGCTGTAGCGGATCGGCTGTGAGGCAAAGGAGATGATGACGGGCACGCAGACGAGTGCGGCGAAGGGATTGGCGAGGCCTCCGGTGATGAAGAGCAGCGCGCAGAGTTGCAGGAGATCAAAGCCAAGCAAAGCGAAGGCGGCCGGCGGCGCCAGCCGGTGCGTCGGCGGATAGCGGATCGTCAGGTAGAAATTCACCCAGGCAAGAGCGGCGATCAGCGAGGAGCTGGCGATCAGCGGCAAGGGAAATTTCAGCCAGAAGGCGACGATGAATACCGTCAGCGCCTGGCCGCCGACGGCAAGCCAGCGCAGCCGCACCAGCGTCTGCAGCCGCAGCCTGCGGCTGCTGTGCCGGTCTTCCAGCGTATGGCTTTGCGTCTTGTCGATCACGCCGGGCTTGTCGATCATGCCGGGGCTCCTTGATGGCTCTCATGTACCACGTGGTTTTGCCCGTGTCGTCGGTAACGCCTCTTCCGGCCGCTCCGGCCAGGGATGGCGCGGATAGCGTCCACGCATCTCGGCGCGTACGTCCTTCCACGAGCCCGCCCAGAAACCGGGCAGGTCGCGCGTCGTCTGGATCGGCCGGTGCGCCGGCGACGTCAGCTCCAGGAGCAGCGGCAGGCGGCCTCCGGCGACCGCTGGATGCTGTTTGAGCCCGAACAACTCCTGCACCCGGATCGTCAAGATAGGCTCCTCGCCCTCATATTGGATAGGATGTTTTTGACCGGTCGGCGCCTCGAAATGCGTCGGCGCAAGCCGGCTAAGATCGCGCTGCAGCTCGTGCGGCACCAGCGACATCAGCCCGTTCGAAAGTCCTGCCGCAGAAATCTCGGAGAGGCTGCGGGCGTCTTCCTGGAAGGGAGCGAACCATTCCTCCAGCCGGGAAAGCAGAGCATCGTCGCTGACATCGGGCCAGGGATCACCGATCGTCCGATGAAGGAAACCGATCCGTTCGCGAAGCTGCAGGGCCTCCTTCGAGAAGGCGAGCTGATCGAGCCCCAGTTCGCGCACGCCCTCCATCAGCGCCTGAGTGATGGCGGCCCCGGAAGGACGCGGCAACGGCGTCTCTTCGAAGATGATCGCGCCGAGCCGGGTTGCCCGCCGCGCCCGCACCTGCCGGCTTTGCCGGTCGAAGAATGTCTGGTCATCGGTTCTGATCTCGCCAGGCAGTTCGGCTTCGATATCCGCACGAGTCACTTCGGCCGCCGCCAGAATCCGCCCCTGTGCCGCGCGCCCGGTGAGATCGGCGATGACGAGCATCTGGCTGCCGGCGAGCCTCTCGGTTTCCGGCAGTTCCGCTCCCCGCCCGTTCGCCATGACGAATCGCCCGCGCCCGCCGCGCTGAAGCGCGATCCGATCGGGGAAAGCATGCAGCAGAAGCTGACCCGCCAGTACAGGTGCGGCCCTGGTGACGGTATCGAGGCCGGCAGCCAGCCGCCCCGCCAGCCGCCGCGAGGCATCGGCTCTTTCGCCGCGCTCGGCCTTGAAGCGCCGCAGCCGGTCCTCAATGTCGATGCTCGGTCCGCCAAGTCCCTGTTCGGTCAGGAGCACGGCAATCATCGCCGCCTCCCGGGCATGGCCCGATTCGCCTGATGAGACGACCATGGCGGCAAGCCGCGGCGGCAGAGCCAGATCGCGCATCATCTTGCCGCGGACGGTTAACGCTCCATCCTTGTCGAGCGCTCCCAGTTGGCCGAGCAGCGCCCGCGCCTCCTTAAGAGTCGTTTCCGGCGGCTGATCGACGAAGGCAAGCGATGCCGGATCCTGGACGCCCCAATGCGCGAGATCGAGCACCAGGCCGGAGAGATCGCTGGAGAGGATCTGCGGCGGCGTGAAGGCCGGCAGTGCCGCCATCTGCCCCTGATGCCAAAGCCGGATGGCGATGCCGGGCTCCGTTCGTCCCGCGCGGCCGGCCCGCTGATCGGCGGAGGCCCGCGACACCCGCACCGTCTCGAGCCGCGTAATCGCGGTCGAGGCCTCGAAGACCGGCAGCCGCTGCAATCCGCTGTCGATCACGATTCGGACGCCGTCGATGGTGATCGAGGTTTCGGCGATCGAGGTGGCAAGGACGATCTTGCGCGTTCCTTTGGGTGCAGGCCGGATCGCCGCATCCTGCTCCTTTTGGCTGAGATTGCCGTAGAGAGGGGCAATCAAGGTTTCAGGCCCGAATCGCCCCTGCAGGCGCTCTGCGGTGCGCGTGATTTCCGCCTGGCCGGGCAGGAAGGCGAGGATAGAGCCTTCCTCGTCGGCATGTGCTTCGATAATCGCTCGGGTGACGGCATCCTCGATGCGTTCGCCGCCGGGGCGGTCCCGATAGCGGACATCGATCGGAAAGCTGCGCCCCAGGCTCTCGATGACAGGCGGGTGATCGAGCAGGGTGGCCACACGCTCCACGTCGAGCGTCGCCGACATCACCAGGATGCGCAGATCCTCGCGCAGCGCCGACTGCACGTCGAGCGCCAGCGCCAGCCCGAAATCGGCATCGAGCGACCGCTCATGGAATTCGTCAAAAAGCACGGTCGAGACGCCTGAAAGCTCCGGATCGTCGAGAATCATCCGGGCGAAAACCCCTTCGGTCACCACTTCGACCCGGGTCGCCGCCGATATCCTGCTGTCGAGGCGCATGCGGTAGCCGATCGTCTCGCCCACCTGTTCGCCGATGAGCGACGCCATCCGGCTGGCTGCGGCTCGCGCCGCCAGCCGCCGCGGTTCGAGCAGGATGATCTTGCCGTCGCCGCGCCAGGGCTGATCGAGCAGGTAGAGCGGCACCAGCGTCGTCTTGCCGGCGCCTGGCGGAGCGGAAAGAACGGCGCGTCTCTGCTCGGCCAGTGCCGCCGCGACGGCGGGCAGGACATGCGAAACCGGAAGCTCCGGCAATGATGCACTGATCGTCACTTGCGGCCCGCCACCGTCTCATAGGCAAGAATGGCGCCGGCGAGATCCTCGAGTGCTGCGCCGACCGATTTGAACAGCGTGATCTCCTCGTCATGGCTTCGCCCCCCATGGGCGCCGCTGACGAGTTCCGCAAGCTCCGATCGGATGTCGTTCATGTCGAGCACGCCGCTTGTCAGCGGCTGAACGATGTCGCCGGCCTCGCTGGTGGCGCCGGCGCGGGTATCGACATGGACCGAAGCGCGGCGAACGGCTTCGTCGTCGCTTTCGCGCATGCTCGGCTTGAACGCGCCGACGAGGTCGAGATGTGCGCCGGGCTTCAGCCATTCCCCTGATATCAGCGGGTCGCTGGAAAGCGTGGCGCAGGAAATGATGTCGGCCGTCCGTGCCGCCGCCTCCCTGTCGGCGACGGCTCTAGCATCGAGGCCCAGCGCCCGCGCTTCCGCCGCGACCTTCTCCGCCGCCTGCGCGTTGCGTCCCCAGATCGTGTATCTCTTGATGGGCCGGGTCGTGCCGTGGGCGAGCATCAGGTTGAGCGACAGCCTCCCGGTTCCGCAGACGAGCATTTCCTCCGCATTCGGGCGCGCGAGATAACGGGCGGCGAGCGCCGATGCCGCCGCGGTCCGCCGCGCCGTCAGCTCGGCGCCGTCGATCACGGCCAGCATTTCGCCGGTCGCGCCCGAGGAAAGAAGATAGGTTCCTGAGATTGCCGGCAGGCTTCGCCGCGTATTGCCGGGAAAGACCGAAACTACCTTCACCCCGGCATGACGCCCGGGAACCCAGGCCGGCATCAGAAGCAGCGTCGCGCTCTCTTCCCCGGGCACGTCCATCTCGTGGTGATGACGCACCGGCATCACGCATTCGCTCGCAAACATGGCGGCGATCGCTTCGATCAGCTCAGGCCAGGGCAGGGCCGCGCGCGTCTGTTCTTCGTTGAGGACAAGCATTTTTCACTCCGCCGATCATTTTCTCCCCGGCAAACTAGCGAGTGGCGTGCGTGAGAGGCAAGCGCCCTGGAATTTCATCTCGCCGCTTCCCATATAGGTCATGGCCTCGCGGTCGAAGCGATTTATCGAGATTCGGCGAAAACGAATCCCCGGAACTGCCAGATCGGGCAGTAAATTTGCGCGGTTTCGAACGGTAAATCAAAAATCCTTTGTGAATCAACCTGTTACAAAAATGTCAAAAAACTTTGGCTTGGTGTGTTGACTTAGAAAAGGGGTTAGCTCTATAAGCCCACTCACTGAACGAGGGCGGCGGCGCTGCTGGCGACGAAGTCTTTCGTTCTAAAGAAACTCAAGCGGATTGGCGATTGCTGGTTTGTGTTCTGGGCGCGAGTTTGGAACGGGTTTTGGTGACGGCTGATGGTCGTCGGTTCTTTGACAATTGAAGATGAGAAGAAAGAGAAACGTGGGCGGCGGAGCTTGCGGGATCGGCAGCGATGCTGGTTCTTTGAAAGAGACTTTGGCGGTCACGTTTATCAAGAGAAGTTACACTGGTTTTTGACGTTGGATTTCGGTTTGGCGTTTGGAAAACAGGTGTGAAGTTCTCGTCGATTCAGAACGTGACGTAATTGCCAATGATTGAATTCTCAACATGAGAGTTTGATCCTGGCTCAGAACGAACGCTGGCGGCAGGCTTAACACATGCAAGTCGAGCGCCCCGCAAGGGGAGCGGCAGACGGGTGAGTAACGCGTGGGAACGTACCCTTTACTACGGAATAACGCAGGGAAACTTGTGCTAATACCGTATGTGCCCTTTGGGGGAAAGATTTATCGGTAAAGGATCGGCCCGCGTTGGATTAGCTAGTTGGTGGGGTAAAGGCCTA
>NZ_MXPU01000011.1 GCF_002204185.1 Rhizobium esperanzae
TCGGCAAGGGCGGCAGGGAAATCTGGATCGAAGCCTCCTACAATCCCGTCTTCAGTGGCGGAAAGCCGTATAAGGTGGTGAAATTCGCGACCGATATCACCAGGCAGAAAATGCAAAGCGCCGAAGATGCCGGCAAGATAAGCGCGCTGTCGCGCGCCCAGGCGGTTATCGAATTCACGCCGAAAGGAGAGATTCTGACGGCGAACGAAAATTTCCTGTCGGCGCTCGGCTATCAGCTTGCCGAGATCCAGGGCCGCCACCATTCCATGTTCTGCGAAAGCGCCTACGTCAACAGTGAGGATTATCGACGCTTCTGGGAGCGCCTGTCAGCTGGCGAATTCGTGGCTGATGAATTTCTGCGCCTCGGCAAGGGCGGCAAAAGGCTCTATATCCAGGCCACCTACAATCCAATCCTCGACATGAACGGCAAGGTGTTCAAGGTCGTCAAATTCGCGACCGACGTTACCGCCCGCGTCAACAATGTCGATCAGCTGGCGTCGTCCTTGATGGCGCTGTCCGGCGGCGATTTGACCCAGGAAGTCGCAACACCATTCATTCCGACACTGGAAAAGCTCCGCACCGATTTCAACGCTGCGGTCAGCAAGCTGCGCACAGCGATGCAGGTTGTGGCGCAAAACGCAACGGGCATCGCTGCCGGAGCCCAGCAGGTTCGCGCCGCTTCGGACGATTTGTCGAAGCGTACGGAACAGCAGGCGGCTTCCGTCGAGGAAACCGCAGCCGCCCTCGAAGAGATCACCACGACGGTCTCCGATTCCAGCAACCGCGCCCAGGAGGCCGGTCAACTGGTGCGAAGGACGCGCGAGAACGCCGAGCGTTCCGGGGAGGTGGTCCGCAGCGCCGTCGATGCGATGGGCAAGATCGAGTCATCGTCGGCCGAGATCGGCAATATCATCGGCGTTATCGACGAAATCGCCTTTCAGACCAATCTCCTGGCGCTTAACGCGGGCGTCGAGGCGGCGCGCGCGGGCGATGCCGGCAAGGGTTTTGCGGTGGTCGCGCAGGAAGTGCGCGAGCTTGCACAGCGGTCGGCCAAAGCGGCAAAGGAGATCAAGGAACTCATCAGCGCCTCGAACGAGCATGTGAAGAGCGGGGTGACGCTGGTCGGCCAAACCGGCAAGGCGCTGGAAGAGATCGTCGCCCAGGTTCAGCAGGTCAACGGCAATGTTCTTGCAATTGTCGAAAGCTCGAAGGAGCAGGCGACGGGCTTGAAGGAAATCAATACCGCCGTCAACACCATGGACCAAGGCACGCAGCAGAATGCCGCCATGGTCGAAGAATCGACGGCTGCCGCCCATAGTCTCGCCAAGGAGGCTGACGCGCTATTCCAGCTGCTGGGGCAGTTCAATATCGGCAACGTGGCCTCGCGGCAATCGCGCCCCGCCGCGGCAACCGGCGCTTCCAGGCCCGTCGCCTCGGAACCGCGGGCAATGGCTGCGAAGGTGAGCGCTGCCTTCCATGGCAATGCGGCAGTCGCCGGCGGTAGCTGGGAGGAGTTCTGAGGCACGCTGCGGCGGCGCCTCATTTCATCAGCCGGCCGATCGCCTCGATCTCGTTTGTCCATATGCCTGCCGCATAGTTCTGCGGCAGGCGCGCCAGTTGCGCGGCATCGTCGATGCCGGTCGAAAAATCGCCGCCGCGATAGGGACCGAGCACGAAGACCTCCGTTCCCGCATCTTCCATCCGGTTGAGGAAGCGGTCCGGCCAGCCCCATAGCCACGGCGCGATATTAATTGGCACCAGCATCATCCGATGTTTGCAGGCTTCGGGCAGGAGGCCGGTCCAGCCATAGCCGAGATAGCCGAACAGGCAGCCCTTCAGGCTTTTGCGCGAGGCGGTTTTGACATCGGGTGTCAGCCGGCCGAGCACGTCGATCGGCTCGTCGCCGCCATGGACGATGATGCCGGCCCGCCGTGCGGCCGGAAGCCCGTTCAGCACGGCGGCGAGCTTTTCCCCCTCGTACGGATCGCGGCTCTTGATGTTGATGAGGAAGCGCCGATCCGGAAAGGTCGAAAGCACTTGCGCCAGCGTCGGCATCATGCCGACGCCCCGGCCGCGAAAGGGAAAGGTCTTGCCGCCGTCCGCGGTATAGCCGTAGCCGATGTCGAGCCTCCTCATCTCAGCCATCGAATGCTCGCGCGTCACGCCATGTCCGTCGGTGCGGCAGTCGAGCGTCCAGTCGTGAAAGACCGCGAATTCGCCGTCCGTCGTCGGATGCACGTCGATCTCGACGATATCGGCGCCGGCGGCGAAGCCCGCCTCCATCGAGGGTATAGTGTTTTCCAGATAGTTGTGTTTCGGCGCCAGCATGCGGCTCGCCGTGCACGTGTCGTTCTTCAGATCGGTCTCGTCGAAGCGCTGGGCGATGCCGCGATGGGCGAGCAGCACCGGCTTTCCCGGCCGATGCTCGGCAATGAGGCTGGTATTGTTGAGATAGATGCCGGCGGCTGCGAGCGCGATCGCCGCCGCGCAATAGAAAAGCTTCCTGCCCATCTCCGCTCCTCCTGATTGCATCGACGAAGGCAACAGCTAGAAAGCGATTCTGGTTGTTCTTGGGCTGTTTTCCGGCTTTTCTATGCGCGGGTTATTCGCTGGAAAGGATTGGCATTGTGGTGGAACGACAGGACGACGAACTCATCCATTTCGAAGCGCAAGGGGCCGCGCCGTTGCCGCCGGCTGCTGTCGAAGGCCATGTCGGGCGGGAGGGCGCCCGCATCTGGTATGCGAGCTACGGGACAGGCCCTGCCGTCATTCTGCTGCATGGCGGCCTCGGCCATAGCGGCAACTGGGGCTACCAGGTCCCGGCGCTGCTCGGCCGCGGCCGCCGCGTCGTACTGATCGACAGCCGCGGCCATGGCCGAAGCACCCGCGATGACCGTCCCTACACCTATGAGCTGATGGCTGCCGACGTGCTGGCGGTGATGGACGAACTGCGGCTGGAAACGGCGGCGTTCGTCGGCTGGAGCGACGGCGCCTGCATCGCGCTGATCCTCGCCATGACGGCGCCGTCGCGTGTCGAGGGCGTCTTCTTCTTCGCCTGCAACATGGATCCGAGCGGCACGCTGGAATTCGTTCCGACCGCGGTCATCGACCGATGTTTCGCTCGCCACGCCAAGGATTATGCGGCATTGTCCGCCACGCCGGACGATTTCAATTCGTTCGTCGAGGCGGTCGGCCTGATGATGCGAACCGAGCCGAATTATGGGGCGGAGGACCTCGGCCGCATCGGCATTCCGGTCGCGATCGTGCTCGGCGAATACGACGAATTCATCAAAGCCGAACATGCCGAATATCTTGCCGGCAGCATCCCGGACGCTCAGATGATCTACCTGCCCGGCGTCGGCCATTTCGCGCCGCTGCAGCGGCCGGCGCAGTTCAACGCCGCGATCTTATCCTTTCTCGACGGGATCAGGTGATGACGGTCACTTCCTCTGGCCTCGCGGCCATTTCCCGCTATCTCTTGGTCCATGAGAGCTGATGTGCTGCTTTATCCTACCCCGGAAGGGCTCTATTGCCCGGAAGGCGGCTTTTATGTCGATCCGGTGCGGCCTGTCGAACGGGCGCTCGTGACCCATGGACATTCCGATCACGCAAGACCGGGCCATGTGAACGTGCTCGCCACCCGCCAGACGCTCGACATCATGCGCCTGCGTTACGGCGAGGGCTTCTGCGCCAGCGAGCAGGTTGCCGGTTTCGGCGAGGAGCTGCTCATCAATGGCGTCAAGGTGAGTTTTCACCCCGCCGGCCATGTGCTCGGCTCGGCCCAGATCGCCATCGAGAAGAACGGCACCCGCATCGTTGTCTCCGGCGATTACAAGCGCCGCCCCGACCCGACCTGCGCACCCTATGTGCCGGTCGCCTGCGATGTCTTCATCACCGAGGCGACCTTCGGCCTGCCGGTCTTCCATCATCCAGATCCGATCGACGAGACCGGCAAGCTGCTGGCCTCGCTCCGGCAATTTCCCGAACGCACTCATCTGGTTGGCGCCTATGCGCTCGGCAAGGCCCAGCGCGTCATCCGACTGCTGCGCGATGCCGGTTATGCCGAGCCGATCTATATCCACGGCGCCATGGAAAAGCTCTGCGACTATTATGTCGGCCAAGGCATCGATCTCGGCGAGTTGCTGCCCGCGACGATCGAAAGCCGCGACAAATCCACCTTCCGGGGCGCCGTCGTCATCGGCCCGTCCTCGGCCTTTGCCGACCGCTGGGCCCGGCGCTTCAACGAGCCGCTGCCGGCCTTCGCCTCCGGCTGGATGATGGTGCGCCAGCGCGCTAAACAGCTCGGCGTCGAACTGCCGCTCGTCATCTCCGACCATTGCGACTGGCCGGAACTCACCGAAACGATCCGCGAACTGCGCCCGGCCGAGGTCTGGGTGACCCATGGCCGCGAAGAGGCGCTGGTGCGCTGGTGCCAGCTGCAGGGCATCAAGGCGAAACCGTTGCATCTGGTGGGCTATGAGGATGAGGCGGATTGAGATGAGCTGGAGCGTGCGTCAAAACCCCTCCCCAACCCCTCCCCACAAGGGGGAGGGGCTACCGCGCCGCGCTCGTCGCATTTTACGTCTGACGGCCCCGCATGCAGCGACGACACTTTGGGGCAAGCCGCGGCCACGGGTTAGTCCCTCCACCTTGTGGGGAGGGGTTGGGGAGGGGTGTTCTTCTCGCCAAGTTGGGGAGGGGCGTTCTTCTCGCCAAGTTGGGGAGTGGTTTTCCCCCGGAATACGGAGGCCCGCATGAAAGCCTTCGCCGACCTCCTCGACCGCCTGGTCCTGACCCCCAGCCGCAACGGCAAACTCAAGCTGCTGACCGATTATTTCCGCGACACGCCCGATCCGGATCGCGGTTACGGCCTTGCCGCCATCGCCGGCACGCTTGACGTGCGCAATGTCAAGCCCGCCATGCTGCGCGACCTGGCGCTGGAGCGCATAGACGAGGTGCTGTTCCATTATTCCTACGATTATGTCGGCGATCTCGCCGAAACCATTTCGCTTGTCTGGGACAATGAGCGGGATATCGACCGCTCGGCCCTGGCTCAGCCGCGCCTGGGTGAGGTCGTCACCCGCATGAACGGTCTCGGCCGTACCGAAGTGCGCGGCTATGTCCGCGATCTGCTCGACCGGCTGGATTCCTCCGGCCGTTTCGCCTTCATCAAGCTTGCGACCGGCGCGCTTAGAATCGGCGTTTCCGCCCGTCTTGCCAAGCAGGCGCTGGCCGATCTCGGCGGCAAGGACGTCACCGAGATCGAGACCCTCTGGCACGGCCTGCAGCCGCCTTACGAGACGCTGTTCCAGTGGCTGGCGGGCGGCGGCGACAAACCGGCCCTGGCTTCACCGGCGATCTTCCATTCCGTCATGCTCGCCAATGCGGTGGAGGAGGGGGACCTGACAGGTCTCGACCCGGCCGACTACGCCGCCGAATGGAAATGGGACGGCATTCGCGTTCAGCTTTCCCGCTCCGGCGACAGGCGCAAGATCTATTCGCGCTCCGGCGACGACATATCGGGCGCCTTTCCCGATATTCTCGAGGCGATCAATTTTTCCGGCGTCGTCGACGGTGAGTTGCTGGTCGGCGGCACCGCCCGCTCCAACAGCCCGACGCGCACCTTCTCCGACCTGCAGCAGCGCCTGAACCGTAAGACGGTGACGGCGAAGATGCTCGACGATTACCCCGCCTTTATCCGTGCCTACGACATGCTTTTCGACGGCGAGGAGGATATTCGCGGCCGCACCTATGTCGATCGCCGCGAGCGTCTTTCCGAGATCATCGACCGCGCGCCCCATGACCGGTTCGACCTTTCGCCGCTCGTGCCTTTCTCCTCATGGGAGGAGCTCGACGCTCTGCGCGCCGCCCCGCCCGATCCGGTCATCGAGGGCGTGATGATCAAGCGGCGCGACAGCATCTACCAAGCCGGCCGCATGAAAGGCCCCTGGTTCAAGTGGAAGCGCAACCCCTATAATGTCGATGCGGTGCTGATGTATGCCCAGCGCGGTCACGGCAAGCGCTCCAGCTATTATTCCGATTTCACCTTCGGCGTCTGGGCCGACGACGAGGACGGCGAACAGCTGGTGCCGGTGGGAAAGGCCTATTTCGGCTTCACCGATGCCGAACTCGAGCTGCTCGACAAGTTCGTGCGCAACAACACGACCGAGCGTTTCGGCCCGGTGCGCGCCGTGCGGGCCGACAGGGATTTCGGCTTCGTCGTCGAGGTGGCCTTCGAGGGCATCAACCGCTCGACGCGGCACAAATCGGGGGTCGCCATGCGCTTCCCCCGCATCGCCCGCCTTCGCCCCGACAAGCCACCTTACGAGGCCGACCGCCTGCGCACGCTGGTCGCCATGATCGATGCAAAGCCGGGTTGAGCATTGCGCTCCTGTGCAACAATGACGCAGGGCAATATTTTCAACATCATGTGTATTGGCGGCGCCGATTTTCCGATGCAAATCTGGCGTGCCGGGGGAAATGATTTAGGTGCTGCGTCATGAGCTCGCATGAACAAAATTCCTTTTTCCGCCAACGCCGCGCCGTCCTGGCGGGGCTTGCCGGCGCACTCGTCCTGCCGCGCATGGCGGCCGCCTTCGATGTCCCGGACGAGCCCCGCCTTGCCAAGCACGACTATGCCGCCGTCCGCCGCCGGTTCCGCACGAAACTCCTGCAGAAGGGGCCGGCGCCGGACAAATACGAACCGTTGACCGCGCCTGCCGACGCCGAGAAGATCTTCTACCGCTCCGGCTATGGCGGCGAACTGGAACTGGCGGCCTGGGTCTCCAGATACAAGCGCGAGCGCACCGCCAGGCCGGCCGTGCTCTTCCTGCACGGCGGCAATGCCATGGGCGTCGGCCACTGGCAGCTGATGAAGCCCTATATGGATGCGGGTTATGTCGTGATGATGCCGTCGCTGCGCGGCGAGAACGGCCAGAGGGGCAATTTCTCCGGCTTCTACGATGAGGTCGACGATGTGCTTGCCGCCACCGAGCGCCTGGCGCATCTGCCGGGCGTCGATCCCGGCCGCCTGTTCATCGCCGGCCATAGCATCGGCGGCACGCTGACCATGCTGGCGGCGATGAGCACCCAAAAATTCCGCGCCGCCGCGCCGATATCGGGCAATCCCAACGCCTTCCGCTTCTTCAGCCGCTACCCCCAGGACATCCGTTTCGACGACAGCAATGCGCATGAATTCGAGGTGCGTTCGGCGCTCTGTTACGCCCACAGCTTCAAATGCCCCATCCGGGTGGTTCACGGCACGGAAGAGTCGCATTTCAACGACCGCGCCGATCTGCTCGCCCGCCGCGCCCGCGCCGCGGGCATCCATATCGAAACCGACACGGTCACCGGCAACCACACCTCGGCGCTGCCGGCCGAGATCGAACAGAGCATCCGCTTCTTCCATGGAGTGGCGGCCTGATTTTTCGCCGCCGCTTCAAATGCAGGCCCATTGGGCCTATATTCCCCGTATGACGACGGACGCAGAGACCATGATCGTGCCGAACGACTTCCCCGAGCTGAAAGGGCTCGTCTGGAATCGTGACCCCGCGCGCGCGATACCTGCCTCGGAGGTTTTTGCGCTGTATGAACGCAACTGGCGTTTCGTCGATGCTAGCAGGCTGACTGAGCGGGAGAAGCGACTGATCCGCCATCTGACCGCCGCCTATGGCAACGGCGTCCTGCTCGTCTCCTGATTTTCCGTTTCTTTATCCTTCGTATTTAGGCTTGGGCGGAAACCAGGTGGCCATTATGGAATTCAGACGTCCCGAACATCGCACCATCGCTGCGGCCCTTCGGCTGATGCGGGCGGATTTTTTTCTGGCCAATAAGTGTTGGTTTGCCGGCGGAACAGCCATCGTCATGAATCTCGATGAATACCGGCTGTCGCTTGACGTCGATTTTCGCTGTGCGGATGGCGAAGGATATCGCGTCCTGCGCCTGGCGGCGATCGAAAGCGGAGCAGGAGCCTTTTTCGGAGAGCCGGTCACGACGCTCAGGGACTTCAGGACCGACCAATACGGCATACGTACGGTCCTTACTCTCCAAGATCAGGCTATTCGCTTCGAAATCGTGCGTGAGGCGCGGATCGCGCTTGAAGGCACTTTCGATTCGCGACTGAACGTTCCAATGCTGTCGCTGCCTGACATGTTTGCCGAAAAGCTGCTCGCCAACGCAGACCGCTGCCAGGACAGGACTGTCGCCTACCGTGATGCTATCGATCTGGGGATGCTTCTCACCCGCTACGTGGAGATTCCCACTGTCGCCGTTCTGAAGGCGACCGAAGCTTATGGCCAGGACATCGAACGCAAGATCGGCTGGGTCCTGGCGAAGCTTAAGGAAGAGACGGAATTGAGGTATGCCGCAAGCGTCCTGCAGATGGACGGCGATCTTGCCGTACGGGCAATTGGCGCCCTTCGCCGCGAAGCGCAACGGCTCTGGTCGGTTTAATCTCCCGGCTTTTCCCCCGACGCCAGCCTCGCGCCAGCCGCGGGTGCCATCCTGCCGGCAGATATCGCTGTCTTGCCGATCTTTGATAGGGTGGTCCCATGAATTTTCTGCGCCGGGTTTTCCCGATTGCCGGGCTTATGCTTGCCGTGGCGCCGCTCAGTGGCTGCAACATCCTGATCCCCGATGTCGCCGCCGATTCGCCCGCCCGCTTCGTCCAGGAAACCTCGCCGGTCTTCTACCAGCCGCCGGGCGTCGATCCGCGCCGGGTGCGGCCCATCCCCGATCAGCCGGTGCCGCAGACGCGCGAACTCTACAAGACCCAGTTCCACCAGACCTACGGCCTGCCGCTCACCAATCCCGTGCATATGGCGATGTATGGCGAGCAGCGCGACGAGGATTTCACCCTGCCGGCGATCCCGGTCAGCCGTGTGCAGCCGCAATTCCTGCGCCAGGAAGTCGACTACCAGACGACCGAGCGCCCCGGCACCGTCGTCGTCGATACCAAGGCACGTTTCCTCTATTTGGTCGAGCCTAACGGCAAGGCGATGCGCTACGGCGTCGGCCTCGGCCGCGATGGTTACGCCTGGTCGGGCCGCGGCGTCATCCAGTGGAAGCAGAAATGGCCGCGCTGGACGCCGCCGGTCGAAATGGTCTCGCGCCAGCCGGAAGTTCGCGCCTTTTCGGCGGAAAACGGCGGCATGAATCCCGGGCTTCAGAACCCGCTCGGCGCGCGCGCCATGTATATCTTCAAGGACGGCCAGGATACGCTCTATCGCATCCACGGCACGCCCGACTGGCAGTCGATCGGCAAGGCGACATCGTCGGGCTGCGTGCGCATGCTGAACCAGGACGTCGTCGACCTCTACGACCGGCTTCCCGCAAAGGCGGAGATCGTTGTGATGTAGCGCTGCAACAGCGCTCTTCATATCGTCGGTTCCACCAGGAACACGTCTGCGTGAAGCTATGGTTTATTTGGCGCAAGCCGATAGATTTCATGATGTCGTAATGGATTCCCGCATCAACAGGAAATCAGTCCCGCGTCATGAGTTCCGATAGACATCTTTCCCGCCGCAGCTTTCTCTCCCTTTCGGCACTGACCGCCGCCTCCGCGCTCACCGGCTGCGCCTCTTCCGCCAACACCGTGACATCGGGCGACACGTCGATCATCTACCGTTCGCCGGGCCGCCTGTTCCAGTCGCCGGCAGCCTCGAGCGTGCCGAGCGGCCCCGAGCTTGCCGTGATGTACGGCCCGATCGAAGACGGCGGCTTCCTCATTCCCGCCGTTCCCTATGAACAGATCGATCCACGCTACTATCGCCAGCGTGTCCTCGACCCCACCGGCCAGCCGCCGGGCACCATCGTCGTCGATACGCCGTCGCGCTTCCTCTATCTCGTCCAGGCCGACGGCATGGCGATGCGCTACGGCGTCGGCATCGGTCGCGAGGGCTTCGCCTGGCAGGGATCGGGCGTCATCCAGTGGCGTCAGAAATGGCCGCGCTGGAAGCCGCCGAACGAGATGGTCGCCCGCCAGCCGGAACTGGTCAAATATTCGATCGATAACGGCGGCATGGAGCCGGGCCTGAAAAACCCGCTCGGCGCCCGCGCCCTTTATATCTTCTCGAACGGCGAGGACACGCTCTACCGCCTGCACGGCAACCCCGACTGGCGCTCGATCGGCAAGGCCGTCTCCTCGGGCTGCGTCCGGCTGTTGAACCAGGATATCATCGATCTCTACGACCGCGTCCCAACGAAGGCGCCGATCGTGGTCTGGCAATAACTGCCGCTGGGGCGGCCGCGATCCGGCCGCCTCAGCTCGCTTCGTCGGGCATCTGTCGTCCGCCCGGAGAAGTTTTATTTTCGAGATAGCATTGCTTAATTCGATAAAGAGCCTACATGGGGCGTATCGAATATTGCTTGCGACCTTTGTCCGTGCGCTGAATGCGCTTCGTCAGATCTCTCTCAACATCGATATTGCCCGCGGACATCCTTCCCCGGGTGCACTCTAACGGTTGAAAAGGAGATCGTTATGAATTCAGGCGTCGTCAAGTGGTTCAATGGCACCAAGGGTTTTGGCTTCATCCAGCCCGACGATGGTTCCACGGATGTTTTCGTCCACATTTCGGCAGTCGAACGCGCCGGCATGCGCGAACTGACCGAAGGCCAGAAGGTCCGCTACGATCTGGTCCGCGACAAGCGGTCCGGCAAGAATTCGGCCGATAACCTTCAGGCCGCATGATTGTCGTTCGTCTGGGCTGACCACAGATTGCGGCGAGCTGACCACGGATGTACTGGCGGCGCGCTGACCATCAAAGGCAGCTTTGTGGCTGAATGACTGGAAGAGGTCGGGTTCAAGCCCGGCCTTTTTGTTTTGAAATTGAGCAGCCGAAGAGTTGAGGGACGCGGGATGAGCAGATCAAGCTATAAAGTCGGCGACATGATCGTGCTGAAGTCCGGCCTGACCCGCACGGCAAAGGCAGACAAGCGGTGCCGGATCGCCAGCATCCTGCCCAACGATCACGGGCACGTGCAATATCGCGTTCAGTTCACCGGCGAGAATTTCGAGCGCCGCATTACCGAGGACGATATCGACATCGGGGAATCGCCACGGCGGGCGGCACTCGAGGCGGCTGCCAAAGCCGATGACGCCGAGCCATGGCTGAAATTTTCGGGAATCCGCATGGGCAAGTAGCCCACCATTTTCACCATATGATAGCGGCCTCGCCGCCAACAGGAAGGATATTCGTTTGCAGGTACTCGTCAGGGATAACAATGTCGATCAGGCGTTGCGTGTGCTTAAGAAAAAGATGCAGCGCGAAGGACTTTTCCGGGAAATGAAAGCGCGCAGCGCCTATGAGAAGCCGTCGGAGAAGCGTGCCCGCGAAAAGGGGGAGGCCGTTCGCCGCCAGCGCAAGCTTGCCCGCAAGAAGCTGCAGCGCGAAGGCCTGCTGCCGGCGCCGAAAAAGGCTGTCCGCGCTCGCTGATCCGACCGTGGCATGCCGGCCGTGGTGTCACGGGCCGGTCGCCACATCTCGGCTTTGTGGAATCGCGTCCTGGCCGTAAAATGATGTTGGCAGCCGCAATGCAAGGATCAAACGCCGCCATCATCTGAGAAAGTGGGCACATGACCGCCACCAAGGGAGAATTCTTCAACCCCGCCAAGCTGTCGTCCCGCGACAAGGCGGAGGTCACCGATCACACGGCGCGCGCCATTATCGCAGCCGAAGCATCGGCCCGTGACAAGAAGACGGAGAAGCTGAGGGCGCTGCGTCTGCAGCAGGCCGCCGAAGAATCGGAAGCCTCACCTACGCCTGCAAAAAAGCGGCGCTCAACTGCGAAGGTCGCCAAGCGGCGCTCCTGATCCCGCCATAGCCGCCAATGGGCTCGGGGGCAGGGGCTTTCAGCCCTCGCCGGCCCGGCCGAGATTGACCCGCAGCCGGTGCAGCATGTCGCGCATCTCGGCCATTTCCTCGATCGTGCAGCCGGCGGCTTTCCCGATCGCCCTCATGATCGTATCGACCTCTCCCTTCATCGCTTCGCCCTTCGGCGTCAGCGACACGATCACCTGCCGCTCGTCGCGCAGATCGCGGATGCGCTTGATCAGCCCGCTCTGTTCCAACCGTTTCAACAGCGGTGACAGCGTGCCCGAATCGAGGTCCAACTGCTCGCCGATCGTCTTCACCGGCAGGGCGCTGCGTTCCCACAGCACCAGCATCACCAGATATTGCGGATAGGTGAGACCGACCCTGTCGAGGATCGGTTTATAGGCCCGGGTAAAAGCATGCGCCGTCGCGTAGACGGCGAAGCATAGCTGCTTTTCCAGCCGCTTCTCCTCCTCAGGTATCTCCATCGTCTTTGCCGTTAGCGCTTTCATATCCGTCATCCCCGAGGCTGCGATTGTCCTCTTTCCACCCGTGAAATGCAATTTGCAAAATTCACTTGTGTGCAATTTAATTGTGCGATAGTAAAAGGCCAACCCGATCGAAGGGCCAACCAAAGGAGATCGTCATGCCTATTCTTTATACAACCAAAGCCTCCGCCACCGGCGGCCGCGCCGGCCGCGCCGTTTCCGAAAACGGCGTTCTGGACGTGACGCTGACCGTTCCCAAGGAACTCGGCGGCGACGGCGCAACCGGCACCAATCCCGAACAGCTTTTCGCTGCCGGCTATTCCGCCTGCTTCCTCGGTGCCTTGAAATTTGTCGCAGGCCAGCAGAAGGTCAAGATTCCGGAAGACACGACCGTCTCGGCCAAGGTCGGCATTGGCCCGCGCGAAGATGGCACCGGCTTCGGCATCGAAGTGGCGCTGACCGTCACTATCCCTGGTCTCGAGCGTGAAACCGCCGAAAAACTCGCTGCCGCAGCCCACATCGTCTGCCCCTACAGCCACGCCATGCGCACCTCGACCGAAGTTCCGGTCACCGTCGCCTGATCCAGGCGCGCTGGGCAACAGCTGCGGGCGATGGCCTTCGGCTTCGGTTGGAGCCATCGCTTGTCTGCTGCTAACATCAACGTAGTACCCTAGCCTTGCCGGGGTCGAGCCATTTGTCTCGACCCCGGTCGGTGCCGGCAGGCGGATGAGGGGCGGCCGTCCTATTCGCCCATCGTCGGCCCATTGTGGCGCGACCGGCGAACGACCGGCTTCGGCGTCTCCCCCGTCATCCCCGACACCGTCTGCAAGTCCTGCCGCAGCCGCGCGGAGCTTCCGTCCGGCAGCTTTCGATCGAGCGCCGCATGAGTGTCTTTCCAGATCGGCAGCGCCCTTGCCAGCACCGTCCTGCCTTCGCCGGTGAGGGCAAGCAGCCGGCCGCGCCTGTCCTTCGGATTCTCCATCACGCTTACCCAGCCCTTGCGCTGCAGCGGCTTCAGGGCCGCAGTCAGCGTCGTCTGGTCCATGGCGAGGAGGGCTGCGACCGGTCCCATTGGCGGAGGCTCCGGCCGGTTGAGCGACATCATCAGCGAAAACTGCCCGTTGGTCAGCCCCGCCGGCCGCAGCGCGTCGTCGAATAGGCGGGCGAGCGCCCGCGCCGCCCGCTGCGCATGCAGGCAGAGGCAGGTATCGCGCACCAGCAGCGTTGTAGAGAAAGGAATTTCAACCGAATTTGACATGCTCTATTTCTATTGATATCAATGTAATTAGTCAAGGAGAAGGAGATGAGCCGGCTTCACCGGCCCGCGCCGGAGGAGGGCGCATCCCATGCAGAATGAGGTTGTTTCCCGCGAGAAATGGCTTGAGGCCCGCCGCGCCCTGCTCTTGAAGGAAAAGGAGGCGACGAGGCTGCGCGACAGCATCAACGCCGAGCGCTTGGCGCTGCCGTGGGTGAAGGTCGACAAGGATTATGTCTTCGACACGCCCGAGGGAAAGAAGTCGCTTGCCGATCTCTTCGATGGCCGCAGCCAGCTTTTGATCTATCATTTCATGCTCGGTCCCGACTGGCAGGCCGGCTGCCCCGGCTGCTCCTTCCTGTCGGATCACGTCGATGGCGCCCTGCCGCATCTCAACCATCACGACGTCACCTGGGTCGCTGTTTCGCGTGCCCCGCTCGAGAAGATCGCCGCCTACAAAAAGCGCATGGGCTGGAAATTCCCCTGGGTCTCGTCCTTCGGCAGCGATTTCAATTTCGATTATCACGTCTCTTTCAGTCCGGAGGACCTTGCCAAAGACAAAGTCTTCTACAATTTCACTTCTATCGAGCCGGCTGAGGCCCATGACGAACTGCCGGGCCTCAGTGCCTTCTACCGCAACGACAAGGGCGAGGTCTTCCATACCTATTCGAGCTATGCCCGCGGGCCGGAAGAACTGATCGGAACCCTGATGATCCTCGACCGCGCGCCGAAGGGCCGCAACGAGGAAAGCACCATGAATTTCGTGCGCCGCCATGACGAATATGAGGATGCTCCGAAGACATCGTCCTGCTGTCACTGAGCAATCAAACATCTGGGATATCGTCATTCGAAGGGAGAAGAGAATGATGAAGGCCGCCGAAGTACTGAAAGAGCATTCCTTTTTGGAAAGACTGGTCGGCGATTGGAGCGTCACCGCACCCGAGATGTCCGACGGCAACGACTGGAGGGAGACCGTCCGCTCGCTCCACGGCATCTGGTTTGTCGCCGAAGGGACCGGCCATATGCCCGATGGCAAACCGGCCACCACGATCCTGACGCTCGGCTACAACGCCGAAAAGAACAAATATGTCGGCAGCTGGATCGGCAGCATGATGGACTATATGTGGGTCTATGAGGGCGAGGTCGACGCCTCCGGCAATGTTCTCGACCTCTATACGACGGGACCTGACTTCAGCGGCGAGGGCCTCGCCGATTACCGCGAGCGGATCACCTTTATCGACGACCATCGCCGCACCTTCACATCCAGCGCCAGGCAGGCCGACGGCTCGTGGAAGCAGTTCATGGAAGCGCATTACACCCGCAGGATCTGACAATCACGGCGCCCCCAAGCGAAAAGGAGGCGTCAGAAGAGGGAGAGCATGATGTCCAAGATGCATGGAAAGTTCATCTGGTGTGAGCTGATGACCCCCGACACCTCAGCCGCCGCAAAATTCTACAGCTCCGTCGTCGGCTGGACCACCTCCGAAATGAAGGTGGAAGGCATGCCGACCTATACGGTCTTCGAGGCGAACGGTATCGGCGTTGCCGGCCTGATGGAGTTTCCGTCCGATCTCGCAGGCCAGGGCATACCGCCGAACTGGACGGGCTATGTCGGCGTCGACGATGTCGACCAGACGGCAAAGGATTTCGCCGCCAATGGCGGGGCGGTGCGCCGTCCGCCGCAGGACATCCCGACCATCGGCCGCTTCGCCGTGGTCGCCGATCCGCATGGCGCCGTCATTTGCATCATGACGCCGGCGCCGAGGGAGCAGACCCGGCCGGAACTGGCCCCCGACGCGCCCGGCAATATCGGCTGGCGCGAGCTCTACGCCGGCAACGGCAAAGAGGCGCTGGACTTTTATTCCAAGCGGTTCGGCTGGACGAAGGATAGTGAAATGGACATGGGGCCGATGGGCGTCTACTACATCTTCGCCCATGACGGCCGGCAGACCGGCGGCATGATGACCAAACCGGACAACCTGCCGATGACCTTCTGGTGCTACTATTTCATCGTGCCGGCGCTCGATGCCGCGATCGAACGCGTCACCTCAGGCGGCGGCAAGGTCGTCAACGGCCCGATGGAAGTCCCCGGCGGCAGCTGGATCATCCAGGCCACCGATCCCCAGGGGGCCTTCTTCTGTCTGGTGGCGCCGAAGCGGTAGTGATATTGGCGGTAGTACCGTAAGGCCCCCTCATCCGACCCTTCGGGCCCCCTTCTCCCCGATCGGTAGAAGGGGAGTTGCGGCAGCGGCCTCTTCTTGCCGCTGCCGTTTGCGATGGAGGAAACAGTACGGCAGATCCCTTCTCCCCATGGGGGTCCGAAGGACGGGTCGAGACCCGTGGCTCGACCCAGGCAAAGATGCCGGCAGGCAGATAAGGGGGCCACACGGCACGCCGCCGCCATCCATCACCCCGCCACAGAAGCAAAAAACCCCTCCGGGCTCTCCACCTCCACAAGCCGCTTCTTCTCGATCTGCCAGAAGCGGTTTCCCACCGCCCGCACGAAGCTGCGGTCATGCGAGACCAGCAGGCAGCTCGCCTCGTGCGCCATCAACTCATTCTCCAGCGCCTCCTGTCCCTCGATATCGAGGTGGTTGGTGGGCTCGTCGAGCAGATAGAAATTCGGCTCGGTCAGCCTCAGCACCAGCATGCCGAGCCGCGCCTTCTGGCCGCCGGACAGCTGGCCGATCGGTTTTGACTGCATGTCGATCGTTATGCCGGCTCCGGCGAGCAGCGCCCGCGCCCGCTGGTCGCCAACATCGAAGCGGCGGATGATCGTGCCGATCGGTGTGTCCTGGTCGGCAAGGTCGGCGAGCGCCTGGTCGCCATAGCCGAGAACCAGCGACGGCGTCGCCTTGATCCCGCTCGGCGCCGCCTCCGGCCTTTCGATCGCCTGCTTCAGCATCGTCACCAGCCGCGACTTGCCGGCGCCGTTGGGGCCGAGAAGTACGATGCGGTCATCCTGGCAGATAAATTGCCGGCCGGTCCTGAAGAGCAGCGTTCCATCCGGCGTCGTCACCGCGGCATCCTCCAGCGTCAGCAGCACCTTGGCATGCGTGCCGCGGTTGGCAAGCCGGATAGCGCCGGCCGAGCGTTCCAGATGTGCCGGTTTTGCCGCATCCTCCAGCTTCTCCGCCCGCTGCTTCAGCTGCTTCGTCTTGACGACGAGCAGGTCGCTGCCGGAATTGATCCCGATGTTCTTGAGCTTGGCCGCCTGCTTGCGCAATTGTTCCGCCGTCTTCATGTCGCGCTCATAGCGCCGCGCTTCGGCGGCGTCGATCTCGTCAAGAGCGGCGCGTGCGCTGCTATAGGGGAGTGCAAAGGCCGGCGATTGCTCCGGCCGCAGGAACAGCGTCCTGTTCGTCGTCGCATCGAGGAAGGCGCGGTCGTGGCTGGAGAGGATGACCGGCACGTCACGCGGCAGCGCATTCAGCCAGCTTTCCAGCTGCGCGATCTTTTCGAGGTCGAGATGGTTGGTCGGCTCGTCGAGCAGCAGCACGTCTGGCTCGGTGACCCAGCTGCGGGCGATCATCGCCAGCCGCCGCCAGCCGCCGCTCAACTGCTTCAGCGGTCGGCCGCGCATCACCTCCGGCACTTCGAGCGATTCCAGCACGACATCGACGCGCCAGCTCTCGCTTTCGGCCTGATCGGCCGGCAGCGCCTGCAGCACGGCATCGTAAAACGGCGTCTCGAACAGGGCGGCCGGCACATTCTGGGCGACATGGCCGATGGTCAGCCCGCGCGCCTTGGTGATCTCGCCCGCGCTCGGCTCCAGCGCGCCGGTGATGCAGGCAAGGAGCGTCGATTTCCCCCGGCCGTTGGCGGCAACGAGGCCGATGCGGTCGCCTGAATTGACGACGAGGTTCAGCTTCGAAAACAGCGGATTGCCCAGCGTCACGCCGAGATTGCGGATATTGATGAGGGTCATGATCTTCTCTGGTCTTGACCGGGAAACGCGATCCGGGGCGTTCAGCCATCACGGGATTGCGCCTATCGGGCCCGGGAAGTTACAGGGATGGACGCGAACCGTGGGATACGGCGCGCCACATTGGCCACGAAGGGCAGACCAGGAAGAGATTTCGGAAACGGTCTCTGGTCAGCCCTGCAAACGCATTTGCAGGGCGTTGACGGGACCACGCTGGCGATGATGCCGGAAATAATAGTGCATAGCGTGATCCTCCTTTCTCGAAAGGGTTGCAGGATGGAAATACCACTGCCGGCAAAATGAGGCAAGGGAGGCATCATCAGCCGCCGCTGAGTGGAGCGGTGGCGCTGGTGCCCGGTGCTCACGAGAGCCTCATCCTGAGGTGCCCCGCGGGGGGCTGGAAGGACGAGGCGGGTGCACCGGCGTCAAAGGGATGCAAGAAGCAGCGTTACGGCGTGCTTCGCGGCTAGCCCTTTCGGGCTTCGCACCTCAGCATGAGGGACGTTGGAGGATGCCGTGCTCTCATAAGCGGGTGGCGAATGGAGAGGTGTCGACGGAAGGCGCTGCTGTTGTCCCGAAATCACCCAGCCACATCGCCCGGCAATTCCAGCCGCCGCGTTATCCCGATGCTCTCGAGAAACATCTCGTCATGGCTGACGACGATCAGCGCCCCGTCATAAGCCCGCAGCCCCGCCTCGACCGCTGATATCGAGTCGATGTCGAGATGGTTGGTCGGCTCGTCGAGGATCAGCAGCGGCGGCGGTGCGGCGCCGAGCGTGCAGGCAAGGCCGGCGCGCAGCAATTGCCCGCCGCTGAGGGACGAGACGGTCTGCAGCGCGGCATCGGCCCGGAACATGAAGCGGGCCAGCGCGGCCCGGCAGGTGTTTTCATCCGCTTGCGGATTGATCCGGCGGAAATTGTCACGGATCGAGGCTGACGGATCGAGAAGGCCGACTTTCTGGTCGAGCATCGCAAAACCGGTCATCACCGCGACCGTGCCGGTCCAGGCTTTCAGCTCGCCGGTAATGAGTGCGAGCAGCGTCGTCTTGCCCGAGCCGTTCGGCCCGGTGATGGCGATGCGTTCCGGTCCCGTCACGTCGAAGGAGAGATCGCCGATGACGGGTTCATCAGGCCGGTAACCTGCCGTCACGCCGTCGATCTTCAGCACGATCTTGCTGGCCGGCAGCCCCGTCGGCGGCAGGTTTACCGATAGCGGCTGCAGGATCTCGATCTTCTCGCGCGCCGCCTTGGCCTCTTCGAGCGCCTGGGCGCGGCGTCGTTCGGCAAGACGCGCATTGTCGCCGCCGGTGGTTTCGCTCCGCTCCTTCATGCCGCCGAGCATGATGCGCGGGATGCCGCCCTTGGCGGCCATCTTCCGCCCGGCGCTGTCCCTGTGTGCCTGGCGCTCCACGTTCGCCTGCGCCTTCCTGGCAATCTCCGCCGTGCGCTTTTCGGCATCGGCAAGATCATGCCGGGCGGCGGCAAGCTCGAGGGCCTTGCGCTCGCGGTAGTGGCTCCAGTTGCCGCCGTAGCGTGTCGCGCCGAGCGAGGTCAGTTCGACGATCTGATCGACGCTTTCGAGCAATTCCCGGTCATGGCTGACGATCACAGCGCCGGCCCGCCAACCTGAAATCAGCGTGATCACCGCTTCGCGGCCTTCGCGGTCGAGATTGTTTGTCGGTTCGTCGAGCAGCAGGAAATCCGGCTCGCTGAAGATGAGCGCGGCAAGCGCGGCGCGTGTCCGCTGCCCGCCGGAGAGTGCGGCAAGCAGCGTCTGCGGCTCCGCGTCGAGTCCCGTCCGGTTGAGCGCGGTTGCGATGCGTGCCTCCAGCGCCCAGTCCGCCGAGGCAAGCTCGTCGGCCGTTGCCGCGCCGGCTTCGGCACGACGCAGAAGCTCGAGCGTCGCGGCCACGCCGAAGAGATCGGCGATGGTTTCGTCAGCAGCGACCCGAACGCTTTGACGCAGCACCCCGACGCTGCCGCTGACGGCTACTGTTCCCGACTGCGGCCGGATCTGACCGGAGATGAGCTTTAGCAGCGTCGTCTTGCCGACGCCGTTGCGCCCGACGAGACCGCTGCGGTCCCTGCCGAAACTGAGATCGAGATCGGAAAAAAGCGGCCGCCCGTCAGGCGTGGCCCAGGAAATTTGCGAGAGAGTGATGGATGCAGGCATGGATATGGATTTCCCCGTTGGCAAGGCGAACTGGCATTGCGATCGGGTTGAAATCCATTGCGGCACACATCCTGTTGAAATGGTCGATGCCGGGTAATTTAAGGAAGAAAGGCTGAAGGTTCAAGGCGGGGCAGGTATTCAGGGAAAGGCATGATCGTGCCAGCCTTACCCGGGGCAAAGGAAGGCAGGAATTCGGCGCCCCCTCATCTGCCTGCCGGCATCGTCTCCCCGCCGAGGGCAGAAGAGATATGTGGCGATGTTCTGCCCTGTTAAATCACCTATCGTCTACACAAAATCTCTCGGCCTGCTTCCCTTCTCCCCAGCGGAGAGAAGGTGCCGGCAGGCGGATGAGAGGGCCTGGCGTAGATGGAGAACCGGCTCCCGAAACAGTTAGATTGCAATTCTACCGCTTCAGGCTCCCCAATATCCCCCGCACCAGCGCCCGGCCGACCTGGGTGGCGACCGTGCGCGCCACGCTCTTCATCGCCGCTTCCACCACCGTTTCCCGCTGGTAGCCGGATCGACCGCGCGATTGGCCGCGGCCCTGGCGGTTGTCGTCATCGCCGCCAAAGCCCGGCAGGTTCCAGCCGGAGGTCGTGCCCGGCTGTTCGGCCGCTTCCTCCTGCGCCCGCTTGGCGGCCTCGGCTTCCGCCGCCTTTTTGGCGCGCGCCGCCAGCATCTCGAAGGCGGATTCGCGGTCGACGTCTTCGTCATAGATGCCGAGAACCGGGCTTCTGTCCATCACCTGCTGGCGTTCGCCGTCGGTGAGCGGCCCGACGCGGCCCGACGGCGGGCGGATCAGCGTGCGCTCGACGATCGACGGCGCGCCCTTGGCCTCCAGCGTCGAGACCAGCGCCTCGCCGGTGCCGAGATTGGTGATGACGGTGGCGCAGTCGAAGGCCGGGTTGGGGCGGAAGGTATCGGCCGCCGTCTTCACCGCCTTCTGTTCGCGCGGCGAATAGGCGCGCAGCGCATGCTGGGCGCGGTTGCCGAGCTGGGCGAGCACCGTTTCCGGCACGTCGAGCGGGTTCTGCGTGACGAAATAGACGCCGACGCCCTTGGAACGGATCAGCCGCACCACCTGCTCGACGCGTTCGACCAGAACCTTCGGCGCGTCGTTGAACAGCAGATGCGCTTCGTCGAAGAAGAAGACGAGCTTCGGCTTTTCCGGATCGCCCACCTCAGGCAGTTCCTCGAACAGCTCCGACAGCAACCAGAGCAGAAAGGTGGCGTAAAGGCGCGGGTTCATCATCAGCTTGTCGGCGGCAAGCACCGAGATCTGGCCGTAGCCGTTGTTGCTGGTGCGCATGATGTCGGAGATCTTCAGCGCTGGCTCGCCGAAGAAGTGCTCGGCGCCCTGCTGTTCGAGCACGAGCAGCGCCCGCTGGATCGAGCCGACCGAGGCCTTGGAGATCAGGCCGTACTGGCTGGAAAGCTCGGTGGCATTCTCGCCCATATAGTTCAAAAGCGAGGTGAAATCCTTGAGATCGAGCAGCGGCAGGCCGGCCTGATCGGCGATCTTGAAGGCGATGTTGATGACGCCTTCCTGCGGTTCGGAGGCATCCATCAGCCGCGCAAGCAGCAGCGGCCCCATTTCGGCGACGGTGGTGCGCACCCGGTGGCCCTTCTGCCCGAATAGATCCCAGAAGATCACCGGAAACTGGTCGAATTCATAATCGCTGAAGCCGATCTGCTCGGCGCGCTTGGTGAGAAAATCCTTGGGCTCGCCTTTGGCGGCGATGCCGGAAAGATCGCCCTTGATGTCGGCGGCAAAGACCGGAACGCCGGCCCGGGAAAAGCCTTCCGCCAGCACCTGCAGCGTCACCGTCTTGCCGGTGCCGGTGGCGCCGGTGACGAGGCCGTGGCGGTTGCCGAACTTCAGATCCAGATATTCCGGCTTGTTGATGCTGTCGTCGGGATTGCGGCTCGCGCCGATAAAAATCTTGCCGTCCTCGATCATCCCCATGCTCCCTTCGGCTCTGCCGCCGTTTGTGAGAAGGCCGGGCTTGCGCTGCCTTCATCGAACCATCGTTTCCCTGTTATAAGCAGGCAGGCAGATGCGGACAACTGTTCGCATGGGAAGCGAAATCGCTGGCTTGAGTTGTACTCCAATCTCGAATAACGTTGACGTTAACGTCAAAATAATAGGAGGGCTGAGAATGAATGAAATTGTGACTGATATCGCCGATCGCGTGGGTATTTCCCCGGAGCAGGCGGAGAAGGCGCTCGGCATGATGCTCGGCTTCCTGCAGCGCGAGGCCGCCGACGGTCCGGTGGCCCGGATGATCGAGGCGATTCCGGGCGGCGCCGATCTTGTCGCCCAGTTCAATGGCGCAGGTGCCGGCGGCGGCGGTCTGCTCGGTGGGCTGATGAGCTCGCTCGGCGGCGGCGGCATCATGGGTCTCGGCCAGCAGTTGATGGGCGAGGGCCTCGGAATGGGCGAGATCACCTCGCTCGCCAAGGAAACCATCGCGATTGCCAAACAATATGCCGGCGAAGAGGTCGTCGACGAAGTCGTCGCCTCCGTCCCCGGCCTCAGCCAGTTCGTCTGAACGACGGCGGAAAACAGGAGCCTCGCGGTATTCGCTGCGAGGCTTTTCTATTTGTCCGCGCCCAGAAGGAGAGCCGCATGACCGTCTGGCGCCCGCCGCAGCAGATCAGGGTGAAAGTGATCGGCCTTGCCTGGCGAGAGAACCGGTTGCTCGCTGCAGAAGTGGAAGATGACAGCGGCCGCATCAAGGGTGTCCGGCCGCTCGGCGGCTCGATCGAATTCGGCGAGACACGCGAACAGGCCCTGCACCGCGAAATCCGTGAGGAGATCGAGACGGAAATCCGCATCGTCGGCCCCTGGCATCTTCTCGAAAACATCTTCGAACACCATGGCGCAATCGGCCACGAATTCATCTTCGCCGCCGATATCGAGCTGGCCGACAAAACCCTCTACGATCGCGATGAGATCCGTTATTCCGAGCTCGACGAGACGGCGGCGACGGCACGCTGGTTCGGCCGCGACATGCTGCGTGATGCCGGGCTCGATCTTTATCCGACTGGCCTCGAGAGGGTGCTGTCGCGCTGGCTTGATTGAGTCCCGGGGACGTTTTTAATCTGCTCGCCAAACTTTGATCGTCCGGGCCTGCCCGATAGGGAACAAGGGGCGTAGAATGGCTGTTTCTGCCGCATTGCCGACATCAGAAGGAACAGCATCATGCGCAGGTTCATTGCAGCAACGTCGATCGCTCTCCTCAGCCTTTCCGCCCCGGTTCTGGCCCAGTCGAACATGGGCATGGATGCCAGCGGCCGCATCGACGGCACGCCGCCGCTCGGCACCGCGCCGGGCGCCGAGCCGCAGACCGGGCTGGTCATCCCGCTCGACTCGATCGAAACCGGCAGCGTCGTCAACAGCGCCCCGAGCGGCCGTGTCGACTGGGCGCGCTGCCCGCCGCGCAAGGCCCGCGGCGCGCTTGCCACGCAGGGCGGCAATAGCGGCGCCTCTGTCAGCCCGGCATGCCGCGAAGGTCAGTAATTAGGCAAGCCTCTCTTTGCCGTTCTGGCCATCCTGGTGCAGGACGACGCCGAGTTCGTGCCATTTGCGCCCGTCGCGCTCGATGAGCGCGTCGGCGCAGGCCGGTCCCATGCTGCCCGGCGCGTAAGCTTCGGGTGTGCTCGTATCCCCGGCCCAGATGTCGAGGAAGGGCTGCACCGCCGCCCAGCCGGCCTCGATGCCGTCGGCGCGCTGGAACAGCGTCTGGTCGCCGATGAAGAGATCATAGAGCAGTGATTCATAGCCGGTGGTCTTACCGATATCGAACTTGTCGGCATAGCGGAAGTCGAGCGACACCGGCGTCGTATCGACCGAAAGCCCCGGCGACTTGATCGAGATCTCCATGCTCATGCCCTCATCAGGCTGCACCTGGATCACCAGCCGGTTCGGCGGCAGGCGGCGATTGACCTCGGTCTCGCGGAACTGCGCGAAGGGCACCGGCTGGAAGGTGATGACGATCTCGGTGTCGCGCGCCGTCAGCGCCTTGCCGGTTCTCAGATAGAAGGGCACGCCGGCCCAGCGCCATGTATCCGCATAGAGCTTCAGCGCCACATAGGTCTCGGTCCGGCTGTCGGGCGAAACGTCCTTGGTGTCGCGATAGGCCGGAAGATCGACGCCGTTGAGCGGGCCTGCGGTATAGGCGCCGCGCACACCATGCGTCTTTGCCTCCTCGGGCGTATAGATGCGCAGCGCCTTCAGCACCTTGCTCTTCTCGTTGCGGATCGCCTCGGCATCGAAGCTGTTCGGCGGTTCCATGGCGATCATCGCCAGCAGCTGGAAGAGGTGGTTCGGCACCATGTCGCGCAGCGCACCTGTCGCATCGTAGAATTTGCCGCGGCTGCCGACATCGACGATCTCGGCGGCGGTGATCTGCACGTGGTCGATATAGCGGCTGTTCCACAAGGACTCGATGATCATGTTGGCGAAACGCGCCGTCATCAGGTTCTGCACCGTCTCCTTGCCGAGGAAATGGTCGAGCCGGTAGACTTGGCTTTCGTCGATCTGGGCGAGAATCTGCGCATTGAGTGCCCGGGCCGAGGCGAGATCGGTGCCGAACGGCTTCTCGATGGCGACGCGGCGGAAGACGCCCTCGCTTTCATCGGTCAGCCCATGAGCGGCAAGCTTCTCGACGATGGTCCCGAAGAAGGACGGCGGCACCGCCAGATAGAAGGCGGCATTGGTGTTCCGCCCCAGCCGCTTGCCGATCTCGACGAAAACATCCTCCTTGGTGAAATCTCCGGCCATATAGGAAATGCGTCCGCGCAGGCTTTCCCATGCCTCGTCCTTGACCGTCTGCTCCTCGCCGTTCAGATGCTCGAGGAAGGCATCGAGCCGGCCGCGCAGGAACTCGTCGTCACCCGCTTCGATGCCGATGCCGAGGATGTGGAGATCGTCGCCGACGAGGCGCTGGCGCGTCAGGTTGATGATCGCCGGCACCAAGAGCCGGCGCGTCAGGTCGCCCGTGGCGCCGAAGATGACGAGAGTGACCGGCGGGGTAGGGGCAGCGTGCATATTGTCATCTCCTGGTTCTTCCGGCCGACTATAATGCGTGCCGCTTTGGCCGCAACATAGGCGGCGAGGGGTAACAGGCATTTGACAGTATCGGGTGCGGGCGTTCAGGGCTACGAAGGCTCATCCGGCTGACTCAAAACCCCTCCCCACAAGGGGGAGGGGCTTAGACGTTGCACCGCCGCATTTCCTTTCACCGTTTCATCCGTAGAAAGGATTGATGCGTGCCACAGTCGGTCGCCACGCGTTAATCCCTCCCCCTTGTGGGGAGCGGTTGGGGAAGGGTCTTGGAACGGCATAAAACGGAGTGTAATGATCAGTGTCCGCTTACCCCTTCACCGCCACGATGAAGATCCTGGGAAACCGCAGCAGCACCCGTCCGTCCGATAATTTCGGATAGGCCTTTTCGATCCGTTCCAGATAATCGGCTAGAAAAGCCTCGCGGTGTTTTTCGCCGGCCCGAGCGAGATAGGGCATCAGTCCGGTGCCTTTCACCCATTCGACGATATCAGCCGCGTCTGCCATCGGATGATTGTAGATCGTGTGCCAGATATCGACGCGGGCGGCCTTGGCGATCAGCCTGGAGTAATAGCTGGACGGGGGAGCCAGCGGCTGGCGGCGCACGCTCTTTTCCTCGAAGGCGGCCTTCCACGGGCCGGCATGGGCGGTCTCTTCCATCGCCAGATGCGAGGGTTCGCCGAGATTGTCGGGCATCTGCACGGCAAGAACGCCGCCTTCGGCAAGCCCGTCCATCAGCCGCTCGAAGATATCGAGATGATCGGGCAGCCATTGGAAGACGGCATTGGCAAAGAGAAGATCGGCGGGCTCCGTCGGCTGCCAGCTGCCAAGATCCGCCTCGACGAAGGCGGTGCCGGGAAGCCGCTTGCGGGCCGCCTCCAGCATGTTGATGTCGCTGTCGAGGCCGGAGACGCCGCCAGCCCCATAACGCGCGATGATGAGCTCGGTCGAGTTGCCTGGGCCGCAGCCGAGGTCGACGGCGCGGCGAAGGCTTTGCAGCGGCACCTGCGCCAGAAGATCGCGTGCCGGCCGCGTGCGCTCGTCTTCGAACTTCACATATTGGCTGGCGGACCATGCCATGGCGATACCTCCTGATGTCGAGCCACGTCTTCCATGTGGCAGATGCGGATCGTGTCGATGTTGCGCCCAGTCGCGTTCAGTCGCGAACTTCAGAGACAAGGATTTTGTCCACGCGCCTGCCGTCGAGATCGACGACCTCGAAGCGCCATCCATCTCTCGTGAAGCTCTCCCCCAGGTCCGGCAGATGTTTCAGCTCCTCCAACACCAGGCCGGCCACGGTCTGATATTCGAGATCGTCCTCGAGCTTGAGGTTCAGGAACTCGGCGAATTCGTCGATAGGCGTCCAGCCGGAGACGAGATAGGAACCGTCGTCTCGACGAGCGATGGCCTGCTCATCGACCGGTCCCTCCTGCATCGCGCCCATGATCGCTTCCAGAATGTCGCCCGACGAGACAATCCCTTCGAAATGGCCGTATTCATCAAACACCAGCACCATGTGAACAGGCGATTTCCTGATCGCTTCAATGACGTTGGTAGCGGTTGCAAGGTCCGAAACGACCGGGATGTCCTGTGTCAGAGCCTTGATGTCGGCGCTGCCGTGTTCGGACATCGAGTCGTAGAAATCCTTGACCGGAAGGATGCCGATCACCTCGTCGGAACTGCCTTTGCGAACCGGCAATCGAGACCTCTTCGTCCGGTGCAGCTGCGCCCGGATTTCATCGAGGCTGTCGTCGATATCGATAATTTCGACGTCCCGCCGCGGCGTCATCAGCGCTCGGGCGGTGCGGTCCGCCAGCCGCATGACGCCGGAGATCATCGCGGACTCTTCGCTCTCGATGACGCCCGCCGACTGCGCCTCGGCCAGAACGGTCTTGATCTCTTCGTCAGAGACGTTATCGCCGGCTTTTCCTGTCTGGCCGAGCAGCTTGAGCATCAGATTTCCCGAGGCGTTGAGAAGCCAGACGAGAGGCAGCGCAATTTTTGAAAGCATCGCCATGGCGGGTGCGACCCTCGCCGCAACCGCTTCGGGTTCCCGCAATGCGATCTGCTTTGGAACAAGTTCGCCGACGATCAGGGAGAGATAGGTGATAGCCACGACGACGGAACCGACGCCGATGGCGTCAGCAGCCGTCGATGACATCCCCTGCGCCTCCAGCCATGCTGTCAGGCGGCCGCCGAGCGTGGCCCCTGAGAAAGCGCCGGAGAGAACACCGACCAGCGTGATGCCGATCTGAACCGTGGAGAGAAAGCGACCGGGGTTTTCGGCAAGTTTGATGGCTTGAGCTGCACCCTTGCTCCCATTGTCGGAGAGAACCTTCAGGCGTGCCGTTCGAGAAGACACGACGGCGAGCTCAGACATGGCGAGCACACCATTCAGGATGGTGAGAAACGCCACAATGCCAATTTCCAGAAACACAGGGACCCTATTCGTTGAGGTTTTAATGCCGCATACGGCAAGGCGGCGGGGCTTTCGCAGAGACGCTATATATGCGCATCACCCATCGGCAAAGCTTTCTGTGAACTCGGCTGGGTACGAGGCGAGGCAGACATCGCAACACCGTCTACAATCGGCGCCGGCATCTTCTGCGGCGGCTTTCCGGTTTGAGCGGGCGGAGCTTGTACTGGATGGGTCGCTATCAGGCATGGCGCAATTTTGGCGGTGAAAAGGGCCCGGCGCAAGAGGCGCTGGGCGAATTCCCTATAACGTCTTGATGTGACAGTTTCGAAAACGGCGGCGAACATGCCTTCTGGCTGGGAATTTCGGGGCAATTCACATGTCTGCGTGATGCCGAAGACGCTCGAACGCACCGGCATCACGCTCTCGAACCGTCAGGCCGCCAGAATGGTGATCCCATAAGCATTGGCGGCGGCCGTCAATCCGGGCGATGGTCTCGGGCGAGGGGGCTTTCAGCGGCTCGCTCGTGCCTTCCGCTTCGATGAATTCGGCCATGTCGCGATCGACGATCGCCGAAAACACCGCCGGAACGGTTCCGCGGTTGGCATAGCCATGCACCATGAAGGGCGCGATCGTGACGATGTCGCCAGCACCTGCCTCGATCTCTTCCGGGCCGTTATCAGTCAGCCGCCAGATCGTCAAACGACCCTCGAGAATGCGGAATACTTCCGGGCTTGCATGCGCATGTCTCGGCGTCCGGCTGCCGGGTGGTACGGTGACGTCGAAAATGTTGAGCCAGGTTCCGCGGATACGGATCTGTCGTTCGATGCGGTCGCCGAGGACGAAAAAGCGTTTCGCCTCTTCGCCGGCAGGCTTTGTCACAAATGAGTTGGACATCATGTCTCTTTCTTCTTCTTACAGGCTCTTTCCAGCGGGCGCAGCCGTTAGACCTTTGCGCGACCTTTGACAACCGCCCCGTTGCGGGGGCAGATCGCCGAATCACGCGACAACATACGCCTTATCATGGCGTCGCGGCTGATATCGGTGTGGCCGGCAACTTCCGCAAGGCCCGGCAACGCCTCGCCGGCTGCGTGGAAATGACCCGGATCCTGTAATGCCGCCGACACGGAAGCGGCGCATAGACCAAGGCGAACCTTCCGGCCGCCACCGGCCGGCAGGGCCCCGTTTCCTCACGAAAACCGCGTAATCACGCTGGTCCCCGTGCCCTCGGCCTTGTCGAGCGCCATCAACGCCGGTACGGCCTCCTCCAGGCTGATCCGCCGTCCGATCAGCTTCTGCGGCGCGATCTTGCCGGCTGCCAGCATCGACAACATGGCGTCGTAGCGCCAGGCCTGCATGCCGTGGCTGCCGTAGATTTCGAGCTCGTTGCTGATCACCTGGGCCATCGGGATTTGCGGCGTGGCATATTCGCCGAGCATCAGCCCCACCTGGACATGCCGGCCGCGCCGGCGAAGGTTCTTGATCGAGTTGAAGCATGTGGCGGGATGGCCGAGCGCGTCGATCGAGACATGCGCGCCGCCCTTGGTGATCTCGCGCACCGCCTCGGCCACGTCGGCAACGCTTGAGGCATTGACCGTCGCCACCGCCCCGCACTCTCTGGCGAAGGCGAGTTTCTCCTCCGATATGTCGATGCCGATCGCATTGGCGCCTAGCGCGGTGGCGATCATGATCGCCGACAGGCCGACGCCGCCGCAGCCATGCACGGCGATCCATTCGCCGGGACCGGTGCGCGCATGGTCGGCGACGGCGCGAAACGAAGTGGCGAAGCGGCAGCCGAGGCTTGCCGCCGTCGCATCCTCGATCGTATCGGGCAGGTGCACCAGATTGGTGTCGGCATAATCGATCGCCACATACTCGGCGAAGGCGCCCCAATGGGTGAAGCCCGGCTGAAACTGGTTCGGGCAGACCTGCTGGTTGCCGGAATGGCATTCGCTGCAATGGCCGCAGCCGGAAACGAAGGGCACGGTCACCCGGTCGCCCACCTTGAAGCGCATCACGCCGCGGCCGGTGGCGACGACCCGCCCGGCAAGCTCGTGTCCCGGCACATGCGGCAGCCGGATATCGGGATCGTGTCCCATCCAGCCGTGCCAGTCGCTGCGGCAGAGGCCGCTGGCACCGACGGAGATGACGACGCCATCCTCCGTCGGGGTCGGATCGGGCAAGGTGCGGATTTCGGGCGCCTGCTCGAAGGCTTCATAATACATGGCTTTCATCGGCGTTCTCCCTTGCTGCTGTCCGGCGATTTCTCCCGATGATCGCATGCGCCAGCCCGCCATTCCAACAAAGATTCGATCATTTTTGCTGATGCACCCATCGCTCACGCCGCAGGTGTCGCGCACGAATGTTGCGGCCGGACGCCGTCACCCGGCATTTTCTTGCTTCCGTATTTCCGGCCGGGATTTGTTCTTGACCCGGCTTGCAAGCGAGGTTTTTGCTTTCCCGAATTCTGAAGGGAGAGCAGCAATGGCCGTCGATACATCACCGCGTTCCACCACCTGGACTCACGTCGACGGGGAATGGCTTCCCGGCAATCCGCCGCTGATCGGGCCGACCTCGCATGCCATGTGGCTCGGTTCCACGGTCTTCGACGGCGCCCGCTGGTTCGACGGCATCGCGCCCGACCTCGACCTGCATTGCCAGCGCATCAACCGCTCGGCGCTCGCCATGGGGCTGAAGCCGGTGAAGTCAGCCGAGGAGATTGCCGCACTCGCCTGGGAAGGCGTTGGAAAATTCGACGGTGCGACGGCGATCTACATCAAGCCGATGTATTGGGGCGAACATGGTTCGCCCGGCAGCATTGTCTCCGTCGATGCGGAATCGACCCGCTTCGCGCTCTGCCTGTTCGAGGCGCCGATGGGCGGTCATGGCGGCACCAGCCTCACCGTCTCGCCCTATCGCCGTCCGTCGCCGGAAACGGCAATGACCGAGGCGAAGACAGGCTCGCTCTATCCCAATAGCGGCCGCATGATCGCCGAGGCCCGCAGCCGCGGCTTCGACAATGCGCTGGTGCGCGATCTGAACGGCAACGTCGTCGAGACCGCCTCCTCGAACGTCTTCCTGGTGCGCGACGGCGTGGTGATGACGCCGGCCGCCAACCGCACCTTCCTCGCCGGCATCACCCGCGCCCGCGTCATCGGCCTGCTCCGCAAGGCCGGTTTCGACGTCGTCGAAGCAACCCTCTCGGTCGAGGATTTCCTCGCCGCCGACGAAATCTTCACGACAGGCAACTATTCCAAAGTCGTCGGCGTCACTCGCCTCGACGGCCGCAATTTCCAGGAAGGTCCCGTCACCCGCAAGGCGCTGGAGCTCTACATGGACTGGGCCCACGGAAGAAGCGAGAGCGAAGAGTGAGGGTGAGCAGCGGTTCGGCGCAGCCGAAGCAATCGATCCAGTGAATCGATTGCAGCTGCGAACGCCCGGAGCGCAAGCGCAGGGCCGGGGCGGTTCCGCCGGCAGAATTGAGATCGGGGATACCCCCCTCTGCCCTGCCGGGCATCTCCCCCACAAGGGGGGAGATCGGCAAGAAGCGATACTTCGCCCTAAGTTCACGATTCATGTGACGGCCAGTTGTTTGGGGAGGCCATCGCGCCCAGCCAATCTCCCTCCTTGTGGGGGAGATGCCCGGCAGGGCAGAGGGGGGTGCCATCCCACCCCCTCAGATCATCCGCTTCCGATGTTCCGCAAATCTCTCCGCCAAGAGATCGATAAACAGCCTTACCTTGGTCGGCAGATGGCTGCGGTTGGGGTAGACCGCGTTGATGGTGAATTCCACCGGCCGATAATCCGGCATGATCCTTATCAGCCGTCCTTCGGCGATGTCGTCGAACACGACGAAGCTTGGCGCCAGGAAGAGGCCGCGTCCGTTCAGCGTCAGGAAGCGCAGCATCTCGGCATTGTTCGAGACGACGTTGCCGCTGACTTTGACGCTCTCCTGCCGGCCGTCGCCATCCTCGAAGCGCCACTCATCGCCATAAGGGTAATAGGCGTATTGCAGGCAATTGTGATCGACGATCTCGGCCGGCTTCAGCGGGAGCGGATGGCTGTCGACATAGGACGGCGAGCAGACGAGCATATGGCGCCAAGGCGTCAGCTTGCGTGCGATGAGCGACGAATCCGGCGGCAGGGTGCGGATGACAAGGTCGTAGCCGTCCTCGATCATGTCAACCATCCGCTCGCCGACGCTGAAATCGACTGAGATCGATGGGTAGAGCTCCATATATTCGCTGAAGACAGGCAGCAGGAAACGCACGATGGAACCGCTGGTATAGACCTTCAGCGTGCCGCGCGGCGTCGTGCTCAACGCGCTTGCCGTCCGATCCGCTTCATCGAGTTCGGCGAGAATCTGCGCCGAGCGCTCATAATAATATTTGCCGGTTTCGGTGAGGCTGACCTTGCGCGTGGTGCGGTTGAGCAGCCGAACGCCGAGCCGCTCCTCCAGCGATTGCACATGATTGCCGACCATGGTGACGGACATGTTCAGCCGGCGCGCGGCCGCGGAAAAACCGCCGCATTCCACGACGCGGCCAAAAACTGCAAGGCTTGTCAGCCGATCCATATTGCCCTCGGATTATCCGCTGAGAGTTGATGATCCTTCCCGATTTAAGCAGATTATCAAAGTGAATGGCAGAGCGCATTTTCCTTCGCATCGAACAGGCCTCGCCTAAGCGGGGCGACAGACGAAGGAAAAGGACGATGGTCGAGCTACCCCGCAAGCAGGTTTTCGAAAGTGCTGGAGAGGCCGAGCGGATCTTGGCCGAGGAGGCCGCCAGGGCGCCCGCCGCCGAGGCACCCGCAACACCCGAGACCGGAACCCCGGTCGCGCAAGCGCCTGAAAAGACCGGCCGCCGGATGCTCAAGCGTGCGGTCATCGCCGCAGCACTGCTTGCCGGCGCCGCGTTCGCGGGCGATTTCGGCTATCGCTACTGGACGGTTGGCCGTTTCATCGAATCCACCGACGACGCCTATGTGAAGGCGGACTACACCACTGTCGCGCCAAAAGTTGCCGGCTATATCAAACAGGTTCTGGTCAACGACAACGACCAGGTCAAATCAGGCCAGGTTCTCGCCCGCATCGACGACCGCGATTTCCAGGCAGCGCTTTCGCAGGCGAGAGCCGACGTCAAGGCAGCCGAGGCCGCCATCACCAACATCGACGCCCAGATTGCCTTGCAGCAGTCGGTCATCGAACAGGCGAAAGCTACGGTCGACGCTTCGCAGGCCTCGCTGGACTTTGCCGTGTCCGATGCCGCCCGCTCTGCTCGCCTCATCACCAACGGCGCCGGCACCCAGTCCCGTGCCGAACAGAGCCAGTCGACCCGCGACCAGGCCGCTGCCGCCGTCGAACGCGACCGGGCAGCGCTCGTCGCGGCAGAGAACAAGGTGCCGGTGCTCCGGACTGAGCGGGAACAGGCGGCGGCCCAGCGCGATCGGGCTGCGGCCGCCGCGCACCAGGCCGAACTCAACCTCTCCTACACGGATATCGTCGCCGCCGTCGACGGCACGGTCGGCGCCCGTTCGATCCGCGTCGGCCAGTATGTCACCTCGGGCACGCAGTTGATGGCAGTCGTGCCGCTGCATGCGGTCTATGTCGTCGCCAATTTCAAGGAAACCCAGCTGACCCACGTCCGCCCCGGCCAGCCGGTCGAGATCAAGGTCGACAGCTTTCCCGACACGGCGATCAGAGGCCATGTCGACAGTGTATCGCCGGCCAGCGGCCTCGAATTTTCGCTGCTGCCGCCGGACAATGCCACCGGCAATTTCACCAAGATCGTCCAGCGCATCCCGGTCAAAATCGTCATCGACGATGAGGCTTTGAGCGGCCTGTTGCGCTCCGGCATGTCGGTCGAGCCCGAAATCGACACCAAGGCTGCCCAGACCGAGGCAGCGACAGGTGAGGGAACATCCGGTCACGCCGGATGATCCTGCCCGTTTTTGTCGAATTGTTCCCGATCATTCCCGAATGATCGCCCGTACCTCGTCATGAGAAGGCTTTCCGCGAGAGCCGGAAAGAGATCAGCCATGGCCACTCTTCAGATTGCCGCAAACAGCAATTCAGCTGTGCGTCCCGCCATCGCGGCGCCCGCCCAACCCGCCGCCATCAGCCCGCTGCGCATGTGGATGGCCGTCGTCGGCTCCACGCTCGGCGCCTTCATGGCGGTGCTCAATATCCAGATCGTCAATGCCTCGCTTGCCGATATCCAGGGCGCCATCGGCGCCGGCACGGATGACGGCGGCTGGATCTCGACCTCCTATCTGATCGCCGAGATCGTCGTCATTCCCCTGAGTGGCTGGCTGACGCGGGTCTTCTCGCTTCGCAACTACCTGCTCGTCAACGCCATCCTCTTCCTGATCTTCTCGGTCGCCTGCGCCTTCGCGGCCAATCTGCAGCAGATGATCATCCTGCGCGCCATCCAGGGCTTTTCCGGCGGCGTGCTGATCCCGATGGCCTTCACCATCATCATCACGCTTCTGCCCAAGGCCAAGCAGCCGATCGGCCTGGCGCTCTTTGCCCTTTCGGCCACCTTCGCTCCGGCCATCGGCCCGACGATCGGCGGTTACCTCACCGAGAACTGGGGCTGGGAATACATCTTCTACGTCAACCTGGTGCCGGGCGCGCTGATGGTCGGCATGCTCTTTGCTTCGCTCGACCGTGCGCCAATGAACCTGAAGCTGCTCGCCAAGGGGGACTGGCCGGGCATCGTCACCATGGCGATCGGCCTGGCAGCCCTGCAGACCGTGCTGGAAGAGGGCAACAAGGAGGACTGGTTCGGCTCCGATTTCATCCTCCGCCTGGCGGTTGTCGCTGCCGTCTCGTTGACGCTGTTCATCGTCATCGAGCTGAGGACTGCCCATCCGCTCCTCAATCTGCGCCTGCTGCTGCGCCGCAACTTCGGCTTCGGCATCGTCGCCAATTTCTTGCTCGGCATTGCGCTTTATGGTTCGGTCTTCGTGCTGCCAATCTATCTCACACGCATCCAGGGCTATAATTCCGAGCAGATCGGCATGGTCCTCGCATGGACCGGCATTCCGCAGCTGCTGCTCATCCCGATGGTGCCGCGCCTGATGAAACGGTTTGACGTCCGCCTGCTGATCGCCATTGGCTTCGCCCTCTTTGCCGCCTCGAATTTCATGAATGTGCATATGACCGGCGATTATGCGAGCGACCAGCTGTTCTGGCCGAACATCGTGCGCGCCGTCGGCCAGGCACTCGTCTTCACACCGCTTTCGGCGATCGCCACGTCAGGCATCGAGCAGGAGAATGCCGGTTCGGCCTCGTCCCTCTTTAACATGATGCGCAATCTCGGCGGCGCCGTCGGCATTGCCTCGCTGCAGACCTTCCTGTCGAAGCGCGAGCAGTTCCACTCGAACATCCTGACCAACTCGGTCTCCGTCTTCGAGGAAGCGACCCGCGATCGCATCGCCAGGCTGACGGCCTATTTCATGAACCACGGCGTCAGCGACCAGGCGCTCGCCAGTCACAAGGCTGTCGTTGCCATCGCGCTCAAAATTCGCAAGCAGGCCAATATCATGGCCTTCAGCGACACGTTTTTCCTGCTCGGCGTCGCCCTCGTCGTCGCCTTGCTGGCAAGTCTGTTGCTTCGCAAATCCGGTCAACTCTCCGGCGGCGGCGCGCATTAGAGCATAAGGAGGAGAACGCCATGACGTCCGCAATTCACGCTCCCGATCTCGATCGCTTGCAGCGACAGGCCGCCGGCAACGCCGTCAGTGCCGGCGCGCTGCTCTCGATCATCGAATGGCTCTCCGGCGACGAATGCCACGCGCTCGACGAAGCCGGACTCGTCTCCGGCCTCGGCCGCCGGCTTCAGGCCCTCGGCCTGCCGGTCGACCGGCTGACCCTGCATCTGATGACGCTGCATCCCGAGCTCGTCGGTCGCACCATTGCCTGGGCGCCGGGAGAGCCGGTCGAGATCCACGACCGCGAACATGGCGCACGGGTCGCGATTTCAAACACGCCGCTGCGCAAGGTCATGGAAACCCGGGAGCCGCTCGTCGTCGGCCCCGGCGAAAGCGTGCATGGCCGCTGGCAGCATATCGACGTCTTCGCCGATCGCGGTCTGATGCAGCTTGTCATCGCGCCGCTCTGCAATATCGACGGGCCGGTCGGCGCCGCCGTCTTCGGCACGAGGCGACCGGTCGGCTTCACAGCCTCCGAACGTCAGGTGATCGAGCGCATTCTGCCGGCGCTGCGAAACACCAGCGAGCTGCGCATTCTTCGCCAGATCGAACTCAGCCTGCTCGACACCTATGTCGGTCCGCTGACCGCAAGCCGGATCTTGGCCGGCCGCATCCGCCAGGGCGAAATCGAATCGATGGAGGCCGCCCTGCTGCTTTGCGATCTGCGCGGCTTTACCGAGCTGTCCAATAAACTCGCCGGCAGCACCGTTCTTGGGCTTCTCAACGCCTATTTCGACCGGGTCGTCCCGGCGATTACCCGGGAAGGCGGCGAAGTGCTGAAATTCATGGGCGACGCCGTGCTTGCCTTCTTTCCCGGTTACGCTGCGGCCCATGCCTGCGGCGCTGCCCTGGCATCGGCCCGCGCCATCCTCGATGAGATCGACCATTTCCAGTACGAAGGCATCGGCGTGAAGGCCGGCATCGCCCTGCACTATGGCGAGGTCAGCTACGGCAATGTCGGTTCAGGCCGGCGTCTCGATTTCACCCTGATCGGCCGCGACGTTAACCTGGTCAGCCGCATCCAGACCGCCTGCAGTGAGTTGGGCGAGGTGTTGCTGATGTCGGAGCCGTTCCGCGAGAAAGCCGGGGCAGGGGATGTGATGTCGGTCGGGGTGCATAGGCCGAAAGGTTTTGCCGAGCCAGTGGAGCTGTTTACGATCGTGCGGTAGGTGTAAGCCCACCCCCCCTCTGCCCTGCCGGGCATCTCCCCCACAAGGGGCGAGATCGGCTGGGCGCGACGGTTTCCCCAAACAACTGCCCGTCACACGATTCGCAAATTGAGGGCGAGGCATAGCTTCTTGCTGATCTCCCCCCTTGTGGGGGAGATGCCCGGCAGGGCAGAGGGGGGTGCGACACCCGACGAGATACCAACCCCACCCTCCCTTGCATAAAACGCATGGCAGGTCTGCCCGAAACGGCTTCGTCTTCCCCCATCTTTTCGCCATAGTGGCGCCGGAATTCCGTAGGCCGGGAGGAGGAGCTTATGACTGTGCTGTTCGACGAACAAGGCGAGATCATCCGCCAACTGGGTGTCGCCGCCGAGATCGACCCTGAGCGGGAGATCGAACGGCGAACCGCTTTCCTCAAGGATTATCTCGTCGGCTCGGGCATGCGCGGCTACGTCCTCGGCATCAGCGGTGGCGTCGATTCGCTGACGGCGGCTTTGCTGGCTCAGAAGGCCGTGCGCGAGCTGCGTGCTGGCGGCCACGCGGCCGAGTTCATCGCCGTACGCCTTCCCTATGGCGTCCAGGCGGACGAGGCCGATGCGGAGAGGGCGCTTGCAACGATCGGTCCCGACCGCTCGATGGCGGTCAACATCAAGGCGGCGGCGGATGCGATGCTGGCGGCGGCACAAAACGGCGGCCTCGCTTTCGCCGATGCCGGCCGGCAGGATTTCATTCTCGGCAACATCAAGGCCCGCCAACGCATGATCGCCCAGTTCGCTTTGGCCGGCGCGCTCGGCGGCCTCGTCATCGGCACCGATCATGCCGCCGAGGCGGTCATGGGTTTCTTCACCAAATTCGGGGATGGCGCCGCCGACATCCTGCCGCTCGCAGGCCTCAACAAACGCCGGGTGCGCCTGCTGGCAAAGCGGCTCGGTGCGCCTGATGAGCTTATCTTCAAGGTGCCGACCGCCGATCTCGAAGACCAGCGGCCGCTGCGCCCCGACGAGGAGGCCTATGGCGTTTCCTATGACGAGATCGATGATTTTCTCGAAGGCAAGCCGGTCGGCGAGATTGCCCGCCGCCGCATCCTTGCCGCCTATCGGGCGACCGCCCATAAGCGCGCGCTGCCGGTGGCCGTCAACGCGCTCTGAGGGGCGCGCTCAGGGCTGCACCGGCGAACCCGTCCAATTCGACGAGGCGAGATAGGCATTCGGCGCAAAATAGACGCCGTCAACGTCGAAGGCTTCGAGATCTTCGGCCCGCAGCGCTTCGCGCACCTTCGGGCGGGCCGCCACGCGGGCCATGAAACCGTGCAGCGCCGGCCATTGCTTGAGATTGATCTGTGTCCAGGGCGACCAGTTCAGGCAGACGAAGAGGTAGGCGTCCGCCACGCTGAAGGCCTCGCCGGTCAGGTAGGGTCCGGCAAAGCGGCCGCTCAGCCAGGAAAGCCGCTTTGCGACCTGGGCGCGGATCTGCTCATGCACGCTGGCATAAGCCGGGTTGAACAGCAGTACCATCGGCTTGTGCAGTTCGGCGGATATGAAATTCAGATAGGATTGCACCTCGTTACGTCTGATATTGCCGACCTCGGGCAGCATCGCTGCGCCTTGCGGCACGCTGTCGGCGATGAACTGTGCGATCGCCGGTCCCTCGGTCAGCACCTTGCCGTCGTCGAGCATCAGCGCCGGCACATAGCCGTTGCCGTTGATGGCGAGATAGTCCTTGCCGTCGCTCGTCCGGTGGGTCTCCCTGTCGACCTCGACGAGCTCGATATCGAGCCCGAGCTCCCGGCAGACGATATGCGGTGAAAGCGAGCAGGCCGCGGCGTTCATATAGAGTTTCATGGCAATTTCCTCTCTCATGCAGGCGGTCGACGCCGCCTGTTCGGTATCATTGAACATCTGTACTGTTTCGCATAAAATAGCCTTCGTCAAGAATTTAATGCGAAACGGTACAAAATATGAAGGATGAGAAGAAGCGCGGCCGCCCGAGGGCTTTCGACGCCAAGGCCGCGCTCGGCAAGGCGAGGGACGTCTTCTGGGACCGGGGCTTTGCCGCCGCCTCGCTCGATAATCTGAGCGCTGCGACCAACCTCAACCGCCCGAGCCTCTACGGCGCCTTCGGCGACAAGGAGGATCTCTATCTCGATACGCTGGAGGCCTATCGGCAGGACGGCATGAATGTGCTGGCGGAGGCGCTCGATCAGTCACTTCCGCTGCGCGACAATCTCGCCCGCGTCTACGCCGGCGCCCTGAATATCTATCTGCATGGCGAAACCGCCGCCCGCGGCTGTCTGCTGATCGGCACGGCGACCGTCGAAGCGGTCGAGCGTGAGCGGGTGCGCGAGGTGCTCGGCCGCAGCCTCAGCGATTTCGACGGCGAAATCGAAAAGCGCATGCGCCTTGCCGTCGAACGCGGCGAGCTTCCCGAGAGCGCCGATCCGCAGATGCTGGCAAGGCTCGCCTCGGCCGTCATGCATTCGCTGGCCGTGCGCGCCCGCGCCGGCGACAGCCGCGAGACGCTCGAGGCGATCGCCCGCTCAGGCGTCGATCTGATCTGCGGACGTTCCTAAGCTGAGCTTGGTGCCTTCTGATCCCGCGGCCGCACCAACCAGGCATAAGCGGCGCCGGCGAGAAGCAGCACCGCGGTGCCGAGGAAAACCGCCCGCATGCCGATATGGCCGCCGACAAAGCCGCCGAGGATGGGACCGGCCACCTGGCCGATATATTGCGAGGACACGGACAGGCCGAGAATGCCGCCGGCCGCGCTGTCCGGCACGCTGTGGCGGATGACGGCGGTAATACAGGGCAGGAGCCCGCCTAGCGCGGCCCCCATCAGGAAACGCAGGACGATCAGCTGCCAGGAGCTGGTGACCAAGGCCTGCGGAATCAGCAGCAGCCCGGCGACGGCGAGCGCGCCCGATATGACCGGCCAGTGGCCGATCCTGTCGGCCAGCCTGCCGAGCCAGGAGGCGGAAAGAATGCTGCCGAGCGCGGCCGCCGACATGACGAGACCCGAGATCATCGTCACCTCAGTTGCGACAGGCACGATCTGCGCGACATAGACGGTGATGATCGGTTCGATCGACATATTGGCGAACATCAGCAGCATGCCGGTCGCCAGCATGGCGACGACAGGGCCTTTATCGGGAATGGATATCCAGCCGCCGCTGGCCTTGGCTGCCTTCTTGCGGGCGGGCGACTTCTCCTCCCTGATCAGCAGGGCGGTGGCGAGAAAGGCGAGGAAGATCATCGCCCCGGCCGCGAGAAACGTGCCGCGGATGCCGATAACAGGCGGCAGCACCCCACCGATCAGCGGCCCGACAAGATTGCCGGCCATGATGCCGGAAGAAAGCACGCCGAGCGCCCAGGCCGAGCGTGCCCTCGGCGTCTGCGTCGCCACCAGCACCATCGAGCCGGAGGAGTAGCCGCCGGCAAGCCCAACGAAGAGGCGCAGCGCCACCAGCTGCCAGACATTGCCGGCCATGCCCATCAGCGAGATCGCCAGCGTCATGCCGAGGCTGGCGCGCACCAGCATCAACTTGCGGCCGTAAATATCGCCGAGCCGCCCCCAGAGCGGCGCGACGAGCGCGGCGGCCAGGAAGGTGGCGCCATAGGCGATGCCCGACCATTGCACGATCGCCGCATGGTCGGCCACGCCGAGCTCCTCGACATAAAGCGGCAGGAAAGGCAACAGCAGCGTCATCGCCACGATGGTGGTGAAGGAGCCGATCAGCGAGACGGCGAGGTTGCGCTTCCAATGGATCGAGCCTGCCTTGACGCTCGTCGCGTCCAATTGCGTATCGGTCATTCCTGCCTCGGCGTCGATCACGCGGCGCAATTGCGCCGAAACTGGATCATTTGAGGTAAATGTGCTAGATGTACTGATTGCGTGATGCAATCGGTTAATCGGAGGATAGTGCCATGAACGATATGCGCACGAAGCAGCAGACCGTCCGTGATCTCTACGCCGCCTATCTCGAAAACCGCAAGGATATTGTCGGCGCCATGCTGACGGAGGACTTTACCTTCTCCAGCCCGCACGACGATCATATCGACCACGCGACGTATTTCCAGCGCTGCTGGCCGAAGGAGCCGTTCTTCCGCGCTATTCATATCGAATTCCTGGCGGTCGACGGCGATGAGGCCGCTGTCCGCTACCGCGCCGAAAAACTCGACGGCGGCAGCTTCGGCAATATGGAGAGCCTGCGTTTCCGCGGCGGCAAGATCGCCTCGGTAGAGGTCTATTTCGGCCGGAATCTGTAATTAGAAGATCCGCAGCGCCGACGTCGTGATGATGACCATCGAGACCGCCACCATCAGCGGCCGCACCGGCAGCCGCTTGACCAGGATGGCGCCGAAAGGAGCGGCGATGACGCCGCCGATGATCAGGCCGATTGCCGAATTGAGCTCCGACCAGCCGAGCGTCAGGATGAAGGTCAGCGAAATCGTCAGCGTTACCGCAAATTCGGTGAAGTTAGTCGAGCCGATCACCCGCTTCAGATCATGGCCGCGCCCGATCAGCGTGCTGGTGACGACAGGTCCCCAGCCGCCGCCGCCGATCGCATCGAGCATTCCGCCGCAAAGTCCGACAGGCGGCACCACCCAGTCGCGCACTTCGCGCCTGGATGGCGGCCGGAACGCCTTGTAGAGGATCAACAGGCCGATGGCGAGCAGATAGGCCGACACGAAGGGCGCGATCACCTTGCCGTCGATATTGGCCAGCAGATAGGCGCCGATCGCCCCGCCGATCATGCCGGCAGGCGCCAGCCGCGCCACCAGCCGCCAGTCGACATTGCGATGATAGGCATGCGAAATGCCGGATGCTGCCGTTGTGAACATTTCCGTCACATGCGTCATGGCGCTGGCATTGGCCGCCGGCACTCCGAAGGCCAGCAGGCTCGTGGTCGACAGCACGCCGAAGGCCATGCCAAGCGCGCCGTCGACGATCTGCGCGCAGAAGCCGACGGCGATGAAGAAGAAGATATCCGATGTCATATAGTCCCCTCAGACGAACGATAGCATCAGAATCCGCGATGCGTGAGACACTTTTGACCTCACGCCGAAAGTCCGCGCTGCTTCAGCCGGACGATCTTGAAAAAGCCGTTCGGAAAGACCGGCAGAATATCGGTCGTGGAAAAATCGCCGCGACGTTCGGCCCAGGCGAGGATGCGGTGGATGCGGAAGGCGGAGGACCAGCCGATGTGGCGCACCAGCGGCGCCACCGCCGCCTCGATTGCCCCCTGCAGCCCGGCGCCATCGCCGAGCTTGCTGGCGAGGATGATCTCGCCGCCCGGCCGCAGCACCCGGGCGCATTCGTCGAGCGCCCGCTCCGGCTCGGGAATCAGCGTGATGACAAAGGGCAGGCAGACCGCGTCGAAAGACTGGTCGGCGAAGTTCAGCGCGTGGGCATCCATTACCTCGAGCGCCTGCACATGCTGGAGCTTCTCGCGCCGCACCTTTTCGCGCGCCCGTGCGATCATATGTTCGGAAATGTCGATGCCGGTCACCCGGCAGTGGCTGGGATAGTGGGCGAGCGTCAGACCGGTGCCGACTCCGATTTCAAGAATATCGGTGCCCGCCGCGGCGGCAAGCGCGGCAAGCTTGCGGTGTCCGTCGCGCAGGATGCCGCGATAGACGCGATCATAGACCGGTGCCCAGCGCTGATAGATTTTCTGCTGATCTTCCGCCCGGTTGCGAAGCTCCGACATGCCTGAACCTCCCTGCGCATGAACCCGAGAATCGGAATCGATTTTCGGCAAGGATCATGCGTTTATCGCAAACATAGAGCGCCTTAGCGCCTCTCACAGAGGCGCGGCGCTCTAAAAACCCGGGACTTCAACTCCTGAGAGTGGAGTTGGGTTCCGCTCGGAATGTGACTGAAGTCACAAACCGTCACGGTGGGCAGCTATTTCGCCGGCGTGAACCCGAACTTCTCAGCATCCATCGCGCTGCCGATCTCGACCGATTTCTCCTGCTTGTCATAGACGCAGATCTGGACGATGAGCCCCTTGGCCCCCTTCGGCTTTCCCGTCATTAGGGCCAGCCCGTAATGCAAGGTGCCGAAGGGATCGACGGCGGCCTTCGGCTTCTCGATCGCGACCGCCGCCTTCCTGCACTTGGCTTCCACGTCGGCGGCCAGCTGTTTCCAGGCCTCGTCCGAAGAGGCATGCGCCGCAGGGACAAGAAACGGAAGCGCGGCAATGGCGAGATGCGGGATTATATTCCTGTTCATGTCGGATCTCCATTGGTGTCGGTCGCCGGTGAAGCGGTTTTCGGGGCGGTATGCCGGGCGATTTTCCGCGCCCGAATCCCGCCCTGAAACTGAGGCAAATTTTCCTCCGTCCGGTCGTTTTTTGATATTTCGCCGGTTGCCTCTCCCCCGTTCCCCTCCTATGTTCCGCCTCACCTGCCGATGACGCAATCTATTGCCAAGAGGAGATCTGACATGGCTTTCGAATTGCCTGAACTTCCCTATGATTACGAAGCGCTTGCCCCGTTCATGTCGAAGGAAACGCTGGAGTTTCACCACGACAAGCACCACAAGGCCTATGTCGACAACGGCAACAAGCTCGCCGCCGAAGCCGGCCTTGCCGATCTCTCGCTCGAAGAGGTCGTGAAGAAGTCCTTCGGCACCAATGCCGGCCTCTTCAACAACGCCGCCCAGCACTACAACCACATCCATTTCTGGAAGTGGATGAAGAAGGGCGGCGGCGGCAACAAGCTCCCGGGCAAGCTGGAAGCGGCTTTCGCCTCCGATCTCGGCGGCTACGACAAGTTCAAGGCCGATTTCGCCAATGCCGGCGCCACCCAGTTCGGCTCCGGCTGGGCCTGGGTTTCCGTCAAGAACGGCAAGCTCGAAATCTCCAAGACCCCGAACGGCGAAAACCCGCTCGTTCACGGCGCCACCCCGATCCTCGGCGTCGACGTCTGGGAACACTCCTATTACATCGACTATCGCAACGCCCGCCCGAAATATCTCGAGGCCTTCGTCGACAGCCTGATCAACTGGGACTACGTCCTGGAGCGCTACGAAGCAGCCACGAAGTAAGCGGTGCGAGGCTGCCGCCATTGGCGGCGATCTCTCAGCTACCTTGATTTGCACCCGGCGTTCCCCGAACGCCGGGTGTTTGTTTTCACATCCCGCCGTCACATCCCTGTCACCGGCCGATCCTAACCACGCCTCATGTCCATGTCCGCTCATCCTGTCTTCCGCTTCGGTATCATTGCCGATCCGCAATATGCGGCCATTCCTCCGCATGCGGCCATGGACCGCTACTATGCCAACAGCCTCGCCAAGGTCGCCGAGGCGATCGAGGTCTTCAACGGCTGGGAGTTGAGCTTCGTCATGACGCTCGGCGATGTCATCGACCGTGGCTTCAAGAGCTTCGACGAGATCCTGCCGGTCTATGGGAGGCTCAGGCACGAGGCGCTCTTCCTGCTCGGCAACCATGATTTCTCCGTCTCCGCGGGGCATCTGTCCGAAGTCGCCACCCGTCTCGGCATGCCGTCGCCCTATTACAGTTTCTCGCGTCACGGCTGGCGCTTCATCGTGCTCGACGGAAATGAGGTCAGCACCTTCGCTCCGCCGGAAGGCCACCCACATCGCGCCCTTGCCGCGCAAATGCTGGCCGAGCTAGAGGAGAAAGGCGCCAGGAATGCGCATCGCTGGAATGCCGCGCTGAGCGACGTGCAGTTCGCCTGGCTGGCCGATGAAATCGGCAAAGCGGCCGAGGCCGGCGAAAAGGTGATCGTCATGAATCACTATCCCGTGCATCCGCCCAGCGAGCACGGCATGTGGGACAGCGAGCGCGTCGTCGCGCTGCTCGCCTCGCAGGCCCATGTCATCGCCTATCTCAACGGCCACGACCACGTCGGCAATTACGGCAAGGCCGGCGCCTGCCACTTCGTCAACTTCAAGGGAGTGGTCGACACCAAAAGCGAAAACGCCTTCGCCATCGTTGAGGTCCATGCCGACCGCCTCGAAATCCGCGGATTCGGTCGGGAAGAGAGCCGGACGCTGGCTCTATAACAGGAACAAAACCAAGGTATGCGGGGCGCCTCTCCGACGAAGCGCTCAACGCTCCAACGGTGAGTTTGGCGGAACGCAATCCCACCCTCCGTCATCCTCGGCCTTGAGCCGAGGATCCATGCCCGCTGCTGATAGAGACGAAGGTGGATCCTCGGCTCAAGGCCGAGGATGACGGAGGAGAGGGCAGATGTCGGCAGTCCTTTGGCGGACGTCGAAGAACTGCCAGGCACAAGGGCGCTTCCCCGGACCGCATGACACTGACCTCCTGCTCGGGTCTTAAACGCCGCCAGACGTGTTCGCACAATGCCTGCCCATCACCCCGCCACAGCCTTCTCCGCCCACCCGCTCGTCCACAATTCCCGCAGCCTGTCGCCGTCGCCCTTGAAGAAATCCTCGCTCGCCGCGCAGCGCTCCACCCGGTCGCTGCGGAAATTGCGGATCGCCTGGCGCAACTCGCACCAGGCGACGATATTGGCGGTCTGCGAATAATAGATCAGCGCGATCGGCTGGATCGTCCGCTCGCTTCCGCGGCCGAGTTCGTCGCGGTAGGCGAGCATCAGCTTGCGTTCGTCGCGGATCGCCCGGCGTACGATCGCAAGGTCGAAGCCGGCCGGCTGTGCGGTCGAGCCCCAGGCATAGAGCGCCTTGGTGTCCATCGCCTGGCGCAGCGGCGCCGGCACGGCGCCTGATATCTTCTGGTTGACCCGGCGCCCGGCCTGCTTCAGCTCCTCGTCGGCGGTGCGTTCGAGCAGAGCCAGCGACAGCACGATCGCCTCCATCTCCTCGATCGAAAACATCAGCGGCGGCAGGTCGAATCCCGGCCGCATGATGTAGCCGATGCCGCGCTCGCCTTCGATCGGCACGCGCATCGCCTGGAGTGCGGCGATGTCGCGATAGATCGAGCGCACGGTCACCTCGAGCGTCTCGGCCATAACAGCCGCCGTCAACGGTTTTCTGGCGAGCCGCAGGATCTGAATGATCTCGAAAAGCCGCGAGGCCTTGCGCATTTTGCCTCTCCCATCCCTTACGCTCCTGACAATACACTGTCAGTTGGGTTTGCGTATAGAGCCGCCTATCGGATTGAAATCTATCGGGGTGTTTGAAAACGGCCCTCGGAACGACAAGGCGGTAACTGACATGAATTACCACGAAAACCTCTGGCTCTTCTTCACCCTTCTCTTCGGCATCATCATCGTGCCCGGCATGGACATGCTCTTCGTGCTCGCCAACGCGCTGACCGGCGGTATCCGCCGGGGGCTGGCGGCGACAGGCGGCATCATGGCCGGCGGCGCCGTGCATTCGGCCTATGGTGCTGCCGGCGTCGGTGTGCTCGTCACCATGCTGCCGCAGCTGTTCAACGTGCTGCTCTTTGGCGGCGTCGCCTATATGATCTGGATCGGCATTTCGCTGATGCGCAGCTCAATCACCGTCGAGGCGGTCGGGCCGGCAACGGCGGGCTCCGGCTGGCGCGCCTTCCGCCAGGGCGCCGTCACCTGTCTGGTCAATCCCAAGGCCTATATCTTCATGTTCGCCGTCTATCCGCAGTTCCTGAAACCGGAATATGGCCCAGTCTGGATGCAGGGCCTGATCATGGGCGCCATGACGATCGCCACCCAGTTCGCCGTTTACGGCACGCTGGCGATGACCGCCGGCCGCAGCCGCGATCTTCTTGTCGCCAATCCCGATGCCACGGCCTTCGTCGGGCGTTGCGCCGGACTGCTTCTGGTCGCGGTCTCCACGCTCAGCCTCTGGCAGGGTTGGAAAAGCGCCTGAGCCTCGAATTCCTGCCGCTTCAGGCCGGTTGTCGAGCACCGTCGCTGCATCTGCCGATTGAGGTCGATGCGGCAGCGGAGGTCGCTGCATCTTCAGCGATGACTTGCGACAGTGCTGCGGAGATGTTCTCTTATCATCGCGCGAAACTCACCGAATGTCTGGAACCCAATGTGCCGTACAAGCCGATGGACCGTTGCTGGAGAAACGCGGCACCTGCGCGCAACCGCGGCAGCACTTTCAAAGGCCGTTATGTCAGGTTTTTCCAGGATCTCCCTTGCGACCCGTTCGAGGCTGCCGGGAAATACGAGCTGCCGGCCGGCAATCTGGTGCTTGAGTTCTTGCAGTGTTGAAGGAGGAGGAGAGTCCCGATCCTTTAGCATCGCACGCACTTTCAAAAGAGCCACCTTCACGCAATCTCGGTCGAAGCCTGCACAGAGGCGGCGCCTCGCATGAGGTGCGCGAAGTGGACGCGTTTCGCTCCGACTAAATCGCCTGCGGCTTGAAATCGCTGGCAGCGACCGGCATCACGCCCTGCAACAGAGCGACGGACTTCTCCAGCCCTTCGAGGCTGTTCAGAAGCACATCCTCATGCTCTATCGAGAGCCAGCCATCGTAACCGGCCATCTTCAGCCTGTAGCAGAACTGTCTCCACCATTCTTCGCCATGGCCGAAGCCGAGCGTGATGTAGGACCAACTGCGTGCCGGAATGTCCATCAGGCTGCCGTTCTCCAAAAGGCTGGTGACGGCCTGTCTTGGAGCGTTGAGGAAAGTATCTTTGGCGTGAACATGGTATAGAGCGTCGCCGAGCGCTTCTGCGGCCGCAAGGGGATCGGCGCCCATCCAGAAGAGATGTGACGGATCCAGGTTCGCTCCGACGATCGGGCCGACAGCTTCGCGCAGCTTCAGCAGCGAGGGGACGTTATAGACGCACTGATTGCCATGCAGTTCCAGCGCGATGCGTTCCACACCGTGATCCCTGGCGAGCGCCACGATCTTGGTCCAGTAGGGGAGGAGCTTCTCCTCCCACTGGTAGCGAAGCATCGCCTGCGTCTCCGGCGGCCACGAGGAGACCACCCAGTTCGGCATCGTATCGACGGCATTCCCGGCTGGAAGTCCCGACATCGCGCAGACCGTCTTGATTCCCAGTTCGCCGGCTGCGCGGATCGTATCCTCAAGGCCCTGTCCCTGGGCAAGATCGGTCGGGTGCAGGGGATTTCCGTTTGCGTTCAGGCTTATCACTTCCAGTTCGCGATCGGCTAAGGCTCCGAGGAATGACTTCTGCGCGTTCTTGTCCCGCAGGATCGTCGTGAGATTGAAATGCGGCGCCGTCGACCAGCCGCAGGTGTTGACCTCGACGCCGGAGACGCCCAGTCTTTGAGCGTGATCCAGCATCGCCTCGAAGGGCATGCCGCCGAGGCTGTCTGATACGAATCCAAGCTTCATGCGTAAAACTCCGGTTTGGCAATCATTTCGACGGGGATCTTGCGGCCGTCGTTCAAGGCTCTGACGCCGGCTTCGGCGACCCTTGCGGCGCAGTATCCGTCCCAACTGCTCGACGCGATGTGCGGGAACACTCCGGTTTCGACGAACCGAACGAACGCGCGGTTCTGGCGGCGGTAGGCTTCGGCGTAGCGGCCGCGCCAATCCGCCTCGTAGCTTGTGCTTTGGCCGAGCTCCCGGTCGACGCGGGTGTAGTTGACGGCGTTCATGGCGATGGTCGCCTTCTCGCCAACCAGTTCGGCACGGACGTCGTATCCGTAGGCTGCGTTGTTGTTGATCTCGATATTAACGAGTTGATCATCGGCGGTTTCGAGCACCATATAGACCGGTGCGACCAGCGCGTCGGACCGCTTCGGCTGGAAGGCGGAGATCGATACGTATTCCGTGTCGAGGACGTGTCGGACGACATCGAACTCGTGCGGGGCGGAATTGGTGATTGCCATCGCTCCGGTGAAGTCCGACGCGGGCGTCGCGACATTACGATGAAAGTTGTGCATCATCAGGGCGCGGCCAATCGCACCGTGCTCCAGAGCCTGCTTCATTTCCACATAGGATTGATCGAAGCGGCGCATGAAGCCGAGCATGATGAACTTCTTTCCCGCGGCTTCTTCCGCCTGCATGATCTCCAGGCACTCTTTCGAAGATTGCGACAGCGGCTTTTCGCAGAGAGCCCGTTTGCCGGCTCTTATGCAGGACAGCGACAGGGGCGCGTGCGTGAAATCGGGGCTTGCAATGATGACCGCATCTACGTCCGGGCGAGCGGCGACCCGGTCGGGGTCAGAGGCGACATCGTGAGCGCTGTAGGCGTCCGCTACCTTGCGGGCGCGATCCGCATCCATGTCGCAAACGACCTGGAGGCTCGCCCCCGGCAGATCTTCCGCGACGATTCTCGCATGATCGGCTCCCATCAGTCCTGCCCCGATGACGGCGATCCTTATTGTCATTTCGATATTTCCTGTCGTTAGAGAACCAGAGATTTGCGGCAGGCATTGCGCCTCCTCGTGCCAAATGCGCGCCGGGAACCCCATCCCGGCACGCACCCTTGGGAGGGCTTACTTCTTGGCGTATTGATCGACGTTGTCCTTGGTGATCGAAGCAAACGGCACCAGCTTTTCGGCCGGAGCATCCCCGCCCTTTTTCAGGCCTTCCACGACCTCGAAGGCGGCCTTGGCCTGGCCTGCTGCGTCCTGGAAGATGGTCTGCGACATGGTGCCGGCCTTGATCGCATTCAGAGCATCGGCCGTACCGTCGACACCGGAAATCATCACGCCCTTGAGGCGATCAGCACCCTGAAGTGCTTCGAGCGCGCCGAGCGCCATCTGGTCGTTGGCTGCGACGATTGCATCGAACTTCGGAAAGCTTTGGATCCAGTCTTCCGTAACCTTCATGCCTTCAGCGCGGTCGTAATTGGCCGAGAGGCTGGCGAGGGTGGTCACGTCGGACCGGCCGAGCGCATCCTCGAAGCCCTTCTTGCGTTCCTGCGTGTGCGAGAGCCCCGGCGTGCCTTCGAGGTAGAGGATCTTGGCGTCCTTCGGCAGATGTTCTTTCATGTATTCGCCCTGAAGACGGCCGGCATCGATATTCTTCGAGCCGACGAACGTGTACTTGCCGCCTGCCGATTGGATGCCGAGAGCGATGACGGGAATGCCGGCCTGGTTCGCCTTCTCGACCCCCGGTACGATGCCCTGATAGTCGACCGGCACGACAACGATCGCATTGACTTTCTGCGCGATGAAGTTGTCGATCTGATCGAGTTGCTTGCTGACGTCGTTGTTGGCGTCGGAGAAGTTCACTTCGACTGCCGGGTCGGATTTCGACGCCTCGATGAAGGCATTCTTGCGCGCCATGACGAAGACGTCCGTATCCGCCATATTGGCGTAACCGACGACGAATTTGTCTGCGGCGAATGCGGCGCCGGTGGAGATGGCGGCAAGGGATATGGCGCAGGCGAGAGCGAGTTTGGAAATGGCTTTCATAGGGTCCTCCCATTGAGTTTCAGGTTCATTCCGGATGCGAGAAATTTCCCGCCGACAAAGAGGTGGTTCGGAAGCAGGCGCTAGCCCGCCGAAGAACATCGGTCATGCCTTCTTTTTGCTGCGGGCAGACTTGGTCCAGACATCGAGGATCACGGCGATCGCGATGATCAGACCCTTGATGATCTGCTGCCAGTAGGAGCTGACATTCATGAGATTGAGCATATTGTTGATGACGCCGATGATCATCGAGCCGATGATTGTCCCGGTAATCGTTCCGGTGCCGCCCATCAGGCTGGTACCGCCGACGACGACCGCGGTGATCGCATCGAATTCATAGCCGACGCCGCCGGCCGGCTGACCGGAATTGATGCGAGACATGAGGACGATGCCTGAGACGGCGCACAGAATGCCGTTGAAGATGAAAGCCTTCACGACGATGCTGTCTGGATTGATGCCGGAAGCGCGAGCGGCACGCTCATTGCCGCCGACCGCGTAGACGTATCGGCCGAACTTGGTCTTGTTGAGAAGAATCCAGGAAATGACGATGACGATCGCGAGGATGAGCACGGAGATCGGAACTGGTCCAAGCGAGCCTTGCCCAATCACTCTGAACTCGCCCAAGCCCGTCACGGGTGATCCACCCGTATAAAGGAGCACTGCGCCGCGTGCGACCGTCGTCATCGCCAATGTCATGATGAACGACGGGATGCGGAAGAAGGTGATGACGAAGCCATTGATGATGCCGGTCACCATGCCGACTGCTACGCCGGCGACGGCCGCGAGGATGACGCTGCCGGTGATGGCCATCACACTCGCGGCGATGACACCACAGAGCGCCAGAACAGATCCCAGCGACACGTCGATGTGTCCCAGAATGATGATGAAGGTGACGCCGCATGCGAGAAGGCTCACCACGACGACCTGACGCAGGACATTGGTCAGGTTGGCTTCCGTCAGGAACGTTGGGCTTAATATCGACGCCAGGATGCAGATTCCGACGAAGATGAGGACCGTGCCGTACTTCCGGTAGATCTGGGAAAAGCTCATGTTGCGAGAGCCTGGAATGACCTGGCCTTGTCGTTTCACGGCCGCGTCTGCGCGTTCGATACTCATCAGTGTCCTCCCGTGGCGAGGCGCATGATGCTTTCCTGAGTGGCCTCGTTTCTTGTTAGTTCGCCGGTGACCCGGCCTTCGCTCATCACCACCACGCGATCACTCATGCCGAGGATCTCGGGCAGTTCGGATGAGATCATGATGATCGCGAGCCCCTGACGAGCGAACTCGGTCATCAGTCTGTGAATTTCGGATTTCGATCCGACGTCGATGCCGCGTGTGGGTTCATCGAGAATGAGCAGCTTCAGATCGCCCAGCAGCCATTTCGCCAGAACGATTTTCTGTTGATTGCCGCCGCTGAGGTTCTCCACGATCATTGCCGTATCGGGCGTCTTGATCTGGAGCATCTTGATCATGCGCTGGGCGGCTGTCTCTTCCTGCCGCTCGCTGATGAAGAGGTTGGACGCGAACTTCTTGAGGTTCGCGAGCGAGATGTTCTCGCCGACGGATCGGCAAAGCACCAGACCTTCCGCCTTTCGATCCTCCGAGACCATGGCGATGCCGTTGGCGATGGCATCCTTGGGCGACGCGAGCTTGAGCGGCTTTCCATTCAGGCGGACGACGCCCGCGTCCGCAGCGTCCAAGCCGAAGATGACCCGGGCTACCTCGGTCCGCCCGGCGCCGATCAGGCCGGAAAGGCCAACGATTTCGCCGGCGCGCACCTCGAAGCTGACACTTTCGAAGCTGCCGTCACGAGAGAGGTTCTCGACGGAAAGGACGATGTCGCCGATCGGCACTTCTTCTTTCGGAAAGATGCTGGATATCGTGCGGCCAACCATCTGCGAGATCAGCTTTGCCGGCTCATATTCGCTCGCCGGGGCGGCAGCGACGAATTGGCCATCACGCATCACCGTGATGTCGTCGGCGATCTGGAAGATCTCGTCCATCTTGTGGGTGATGTAGATGATCGCCACGCCTGCTGCTTTAAGGTCCGCGATCTGCCTGAACAGCATCGCAACTTCCGTGTCGCTGATCGCCGACGTCGGTTCGTCCATGATCACGAGCGAGGCTTCGCGCGAAATCGCCTTGACGATCTCGATGAGCTGCATCGTTGCGATGGACAGATCGCGCATTTTGGTTTGGGGACTGTATTTCAGGCCCAGACGGTCGAGCAGCGCCTGCGTATCTGAATTCATGCGATCGAAATCGACGAACCGGGACAAAACGCCCGTCCTGGTATAAGTGGGTTCGCGGCCGAGAAAGATGTTTTCGGCGATGGTCATGTCGAGCACGGGGCTGAGCTCCTGGTGGATCATCGAGATCCCTCGCTCCAGCGCGGATGCAGCGCTCTGGTGATCGAGCTTTTCGCCCCTGAAAAAGATCTCTCCGCCGTCGATCGCGTAGATACCGCTCAGGATCTTCATAAGCGTCGACTTGCCCGCGCCATTCTCCCCGACGAGGACATGGACCGTGCCGGCACGAACCTTCAGGCTCATGCCATCGAGGGCGAGAACGCCAGGGAAGGCCTTGGTGATTGAGCGCATTTCAAGAACGACGCCGGCTCCGGTATCCATAGGCGTGCGATGGCCTTCGCCGCCCGAAAGCGGCGCCACCTTTTGCAAGGTCGCAGACATGAGAGTATTTCCTCCAGATGAAAGGGCTCTCCCAAGCCCTCCTGCCAAACCGGCTCTTACTGGAAGATGAAATCGCGAAAATTCCGCAAACTGTCAACGAACTGGTAGATTTTTCTCCCAAAACCTCTCATAGATACCGTCACAATATGAGAGGTCTGGTATGTCTCGCCCAACGATCCCTGACTTGGCAAAGGCCGCGAATGTAAGCATTTCAACGGTCGACCGCGTGCTGAACGGTCGCGATCCCGTCCGTCCACAGACGGCCGAGCGGGTTCTTAACGCCGCTCGGCAGATCGGCTTTCACGGGGTGACCGCCATCGCTCGCCGACTCGAGCACGACAAGCCGGTGATCAAATTCGGTTTTCTTCTCAAGCAGTCTCACCGCAAGCTCTATCAAATGTGGAGCGACATTCTCGTTGCGGCGACCGAGGCGTTTCCCGACGCCCATGGAAGGGCCATCGTCAGATTCATGGACGACCTAGCGCCCGACAAGGCTGCCGAGGCGATCTACGCTCTCAGTCGCGAAGCCGATGTCATTGGAATGATCACCTCCGACCACCCGCAGGTGAACCACGCCGTCGATGGCCTGGCATCGGAAAACATTCCTGTGGTGACCATGATTTCCGATATTTCCACCGCCTCCCGCGCTGGATTTGTCGGCAACGACTGCGTCAAAAAGGGCCGCACGGCCGCCTGGTTCATAGCCGGGCTGAACGGCAATGGCGGCAAGGTTTCCGTCTTCGTCGGAAGTCACCGATACCTGGCTCAGGACCTGAACGAAATGGGCTTTCGGTCATATTTCCGGGAGACCGCGCCGGGCTTCCAGATGCTGGAGACCATTGCCACTCTCGAAGAACCCGAAATCGCCTATGAGGCGACGCGCCGCCTTTTGCAGACAGAGCCGAATTGGGTCGGGCTCTACGTTGCCGGCGGCGGCATTACGGGTGTGATGCGAGCCCTTCGGGAGGATGGTGGGCCGGCAGCCAAACGCCTGGTGGTTATAGCACACGAGCTCACGAACGAAACGAGAGCCGGTCTTGCAGAGGGGCTGATCAAGGTCGTTCTGTCTCATCCGGCAAAGCTGCTGGGGGAGACCCTGGTGCGCGCGATGGCGGAAGCGCTCAGTGCTGACCGCTCCCCAACCGTTTCGCAGCACATTGTGCCATTTGAATTCTACAACGCCACGAATATTTGAAGTTTCCTCGCCATCAAGGCAAAGCGCCGCCGGATAGCGCGCCGCCACTCCGGCACGGCGACTCGCGGCTCCGACAGCCGCGAGCTTTGCCGCTTTTCTCACTGGCCCCAGGTCATTTCGCCCTTGGCGACTTTCGCCCCTAATTCCAGCGAAACCGGCATGGCAGCGTCGGGATAGAGTTTCTTCATCGCTGCGATCAATGCGTTGGAGTCTGCGGCCTTGGCTGCCTCGGCGTCAAAGGCTATCAGGTGATCGCGCGTGTAGCTGACGCCGGACGCATCCATCGGCCATGTCGGGGTGCCATGACCCGATACGACGATCTTGGGCTTGCGGGCGAGGATGCCGTCAAGTGCTGCGCGCCAGGCCTTTCGCTCTTCGGCTGTCGGAAGGTCGGCGACCCAGGGATACATGCCGCCGAAGACAGGGACGCCGCCGAACACGGCGCTGAGCGACGGAACCCATATATAGCGACCGCGATCCTTCAGACCTGGCGCGGTGACGATCTCGAGCTTCTCGCCATCGACTGACAGCGTGTTGATATCGCTGGCCTCCGGGAAAATCAGTTCGGCCACCGACTTCGGACCGTTGTCGCCCAGAACAGGCGACCAAGCCTTGATCTTGCCTTCGGCCTTTTCCCGCATCAGGGCGACGGTGTCGCGCGCTGCAAGGATGCGGGCATCCGGGAAGGCCTGATGGACGGGTGCGAGACCGAAATAGTAGTCGGGATCGTTGGCGGTGATATAGATCGTCGTGAGCTTTTTGCCGCTGGCCTTGATGGCATCGGCGACGATCTTGCCGTCCGAATAGCTGAAGCTCGAGTCGATGAGGACTGCCTCCGTCTTCCCGGTCACAAGGACCGGGGCGCGCAGGAAGCCCGCTTCGGTCGTCCTGAACGCCGTCCATGACAGTGGAGACTTCTCCTGCGCCACGCCGGATGTGGCGAGCGGGATCATGATGACCGCTGCTGCGGCGATCGTCTTGAGGGTGGTGCGTCTGTTGATCATCGTAGATTTCCGAGGTTTGTGGGATGAGCCTACCTTCGAGGCAGAGGGGATCTGCCGCAGCCGACACCCGGACGGCGTCGACCACGCTGCGGCATGGATTCGGTTTGGGGAGATCGGATTAGTAGCCGACGGTGAACCGCTGCCTAACGTGGGCCGGGGCTTCGATCTCGTCAACGAGCGCAACGGCGAAGTCCTCGAAGGAAATGCTGCTGCCGTGTTCGTTCGTCAGCAATTCGTCCTTGCCGAGGCGGAAGCTGCCGGTCCGCTCGCCGGGGACGAATGCGGCCGAAGGGGACAGGAAGGTCCAGTCGAGGTCGTTTTCACCTTTGAGCTTGTTCAGGTAGTCGACGCCGCCCTGCGCTTCGGATTTGTAGATTTCCGGGAATTTGGGCGTGTTCACCAGTAGTACGCCTGGAGCGACTTCGAGGCTGCCCGCCCCGCCAACGACATAGTAGCGGCGAACGCCGGAGGCCTTGACGGCGCCGATCAGCTTATCCGGATCACTGGCGGAGAAATGCACCGAGCTGATGACGGCGTCATGCCCCTCCAAGACCTTTGCTAAAGCTTCAGGCTGAGCAATGTCGGCGGAGGCGGCGGTGACGTTCGGAAGAGATGCGACCTTGGAAGGGTCCCGGGCAATGGCGGTGACGGTGTGGCCGCGAGCTGACAATTCGGGCAGGATGCGGGAGCCGGCCTGACCGGAGGCTCCGATAAGTGCGATTTTCATGATCATATTCCTGGTTGGGGTTGATGTTTCATGCGTCTGCACAGAGCTCGTCGAGCGTTGCGACGAGCCGAGCCGGACCTTGATAAAGCGCCTCGCCGCTAAGGACGTGGGCCTCGCCGTTGATGCGAGCGACGAACTGAGGGACGCCGCGAATGCCGAGGATATTCATCTGACGCTGGGCATCTTCCACCCGCTCCAGCATGCGCTCCCTGAGAGCGGAGTCGTCCCGGAGCCTCTCGCCGAAGGTTTCGGCGGTCAGTTCGACGCCATATTCGCTGGCGACCTGCACGGCGACCGTCGCCACCTCCGGAACCCTGGAAGTGTCGCGCCCCTCGATATAACGGGCGATCTGGATCGCGTGCAGAAAACGAGGCTCGAGCTTCCTATCGTGTTCTCCAAGCGCGGTGAGCGCCAGCGTCGCGGGACCGGAGTCAAAAATGCCGTTCGGCGCGAGCAGGACGTTCTGATGATATTCCTTGGAGAAGCGCTGCCCCGTCAGAACCTCGATTCTCTGGTCGTTGCGCCATGCATGATCTGCGATCGACGAGATCGGCCTTGCTCCGACGAAAAGGCCGGAGGGAAGCACCCTGAGCCGATCTGAAAATTTATTGACAAGACCTGCCAGTGCGGGGGCGCTTGCGTAACACCAGCCGCAGAAAGGATCGAAGAAATATTGAAGCTCGATGTCGGTGGTCATTGCGATCTCCTTCGTGTCGAGGAGGATATACTGTTGCGTGGATCGCAGATAAACGTCACTGTGGTCGACAGAATGTTGCATCAATCGAGCGGATGAATGGACCGGATAGTCGCGGCGAAAGTGCTCTTGAAGACTGTCGAGCGCGGCAGCGCTTCTGCTGCAGCCGAAGAATTGGGCATGTCCCGAGCGATGGCCTCGCGCTACATCGCGGCCATGGAAGACTGGTCGGGAACACGGCTTCTCCACCGCACGACGCGACAGCTCAGCCTGACATCGGCGGGCGAACGCGTTCTCGACATGTGTCGGGAAATCGTCCGTGTTGCCGACGCGGTGAGGGAGGTCGCAAGCCATGCAGAGACTCCGCACGGTCTTCTCAGGGTGACGGCACCTGCCATCCTCGCCGAGGCGCAGCTCATTCCACTTCTTGCCGATTTTGCCGACGTCTATCCGCGCATCAAGGTGGATTTACAGATTTCCGATCGGACGATCGACCTCGTGCAGGACCGCATCGATCTGGCGATAAGGATCGCCAATCGCCTGGACCCATCCTTGATCGCAAAACGGCTGGGACAGTGCTCGTCGCTGCTCTACGCCTCGCCGCGCTATCTCGAGCAATACGGAATTCCCTCGGGACCGGAGGATCTCGGTAGCCACCGGTGCCTCACTTACACCCACCTTGGAGGGACGGAATGGTCGCTGAGAAATTTCGAATCTCAGATCGTTACTTCGGTGGAAGGAACCTTCCAGACCAATGACGCTGTTGCCCTGCGCCGTGCCGCTCTATCGGGTCTCGGCATCGCCATGCTGCCGCGTTTTGCCGCCGATCAGGAGGTTCGGACAGGCAATCTGGTGGTCGTCCTGCCGGCATGGCAGCCGGCCACGCTTGGAATCCATGCTCTTTATGTTTCCCGAAAGCACCTGCCGATGGCTGCGCGAGTCCTTATCGACTTCCTGGCAACGAGACTGCCGGACCTATAGGATTGGGTTTGGGTTAACTGGGCGTCGGCCTGTCCGGCACGAGCCTACCCAGGGTCCGTTCGCTGTTTATCACAGTGTTTTTATAGTGATCCGGCAAAACGTGACTGCCTTGCGCCATGGATTTTGGCATGCTCCCGGTGCAGATTGGCCAGCGGCCGCCTTGGCCTTCAGAAAATTGGAGAGGAACGAATGAATTGGAAAGCAGTAGCTGCCGCCGCAGCGATCGCAGGAATTGCCTTCGGATCGGTGACCGCCGCCGATGGCACCCATGATTCGCGCATTGCGCTGATGAAGAAGATCGGCGGTTCGGCGGGTGCCATGGCCGCCATCGCCAAGGGTGAGAAGCCCTATGACGCCGAGACGGTTAAGACAGCGCTGACGACGATTGCCGCAACGGCCAAGGTTTTCCCCGATCAGTTCAAGCCGGGCAGCGATATGAACGATTCCGAGGTCAGCCCGAAGGTTTGGGAAAACATGGATGACTTCAAGGCGCGCGCTGCAAAGCTTTCCACTGACGCCGAAACCGCGCTGGCTCAGCTTCCGGCCGATGCCACCGCCGTCGGCGCCACCCTAAACACCCTCGGCGCCAATTGCGGAGGCTGTCACAAGGCCTATCGTATCAAGGAGTGATAAGCCGGCCTGAGCAACTTCCGCCGGTGCGGATTGCCTTATGTGGGATCGACGGCGGTAACGTCGGCAAGAGGGGAGGCGGCGCATGGTCCGCAGGTTCATCCGGTTACTGCTCTGTCTGATCGGCGTCGCCGTTCTCGGCGGCGGCGCCTTCTACCTCGTTACCGCGCCCGATCCGCTGCCGGAGAGCCATTGGGCCGGTCTCGGCGCGCCGGATCCGGCAAACGGTGAGATGGTCTTCTGGGCGGGCGGCTGCGTCAGCTGTCATGCAGCACCCGGTTCCAAAGGCGATGCCAGGCTGACGCTGGCGGGCGGTCTGGCGCTGAAGAGCCCCTTCGGCACCTTCCACGTGCCGAACATTTCTCCGGATGAAAAGGCCGGCATCGGCGCCTGGACGCTCGCCGAGTTCGGCAATGCGATGAAGCGCGGCGTCGGCCCGGGCGGAGAGCATCTCTATCCGTCTTTTCCCTATGGCTCCTATTCCCGGATGAGCGACAAGGACGTCAACGATCTCTTCGCCTTCCTGAAGACCCTGCCGAAGAGCGCCAACGTCGCGCCCCCGCACGAACTGCCCTTTCCCTACAACATCCGACCTGCACTCGGCGGCTGGAAATTGCTCTATTTCAATGATCAGCCGCGGGTCGCGCTCGCCAAGAACGATGACAAGATCAAGCGCGGGCAATATCTCGTCGAAGGCCCCGGCCATTGCGGCGAGTGCCACACGCCGCGCAATGCGCTCGGCGGCTTCCAGGCAGATCAGTGGCTTGCCGGCGCGCCCAATCCGGAAGGCAGGGGCCGCATTCCCGATATCACCCCGGCGTCGAAAAGCATCGGCGGCTGGAGCGAGGCCGATATCGCCAGCTACCTCGAAACCGGCTTCACCCCCGATTTCGATTCCGTCGGCGGTTCGATGGTCGACGTGCAGCAGAACATCGCCCGCCTGCCGGCTGCCGACCGCGAGGCGATCGCCGCCTATCTCAAGGCCGTGCCGGGGCGTTAGCACCTTTGCAAAACCGACGCCTCTTTACAGGGAGGTGGGGCCCGGCATCAGATCATAAGGATGGCGCCAGCCGGGCATGTTGCTGATCCGGTCTTTCCAGGCTGCGATGGCCGGATAAGAGCTGTGATCGATCCCGGTTTCCTCCGGCATGAAGACGTAGCCTGCCAAGGAGAGGTCTGCGATTGTCAGCCGGTTGCCGACCATAAAGGCCCGGTGGGCAAGGTGGCCGTCGACAATTGCATAGGCAGCCTTGGCCCGCAGCCTCAAAAACTCGACGACCGGTGTCTCGCCGCTCTTCTGAAGGCCGTAGATGAACCGCAACGTCGCGTAATAGCTCGTGAATTTATGATTGTCGAAAAGGATCCAGCGCATGATCTCGCGCCGTTCTTCGGCTGTCTGCGCCCCAAACTGCCCCGTTACCTCTGACAAGTAGTCGAGGATGACCCCCGATTGGCTGATCTTCGTTTGCCCATGTTCGAGCACGGGTGCCTCGCCCTGTTCGTTGATGGTTTCTCGCCATTGTTCGGTTCGCGTTTCACCGCCGAGATAATCGACGAAAATGCTCTCCCACTCGATGCCGGCAAGGGCAAAGAAGAGGGCGACCTTGTAGGCGTTCCCCGAGAGAGCGAAGCAATGGAGTTTGAAGTCAGGCATGAAATCTCCTCATAACAACAAAGGCTTGACCCGCAACGCCGTTAAGCGATCGACTGCATGTAACGCATGCCGGTCACCGGCCTCGGCGTGAAATCCATCTGTTCGTAGAAGCGGTGGGCGAGCACATTGCCGGTCGCGGCGCTGACGGAGAGGTAGCCGCAGCCGGCATTGCGCGCCGTCTCGCGGGCGCGGTCGACGAGCAACTGGCCGGTGCCGTGGCCGCGATGGCCGTCGCGCACGAAGAGATGGTGCAGGTCCATGCCCCGTTTGCCTTCCTGCGCCCTGTAGAGCGGCACGAGAATCGCATAGCCGATCAGCCCTTCGCCGGTTTCGGCGACAAGCGCAGTGATCCACGGCAACGGGCCGAACAAGTCGCGCTCCAATTGCTCCGGCGTCGCGGCGGCCGCATCGCCGTGATGGGCAGCAAGCAGGGCGATCATCTCGTTGAGCTCGGGCAGATCGCGCGGCTTGGCGGCGCGGATCGTCACTACCGATGGGCGCATCAGTGAAATTTCGCTGTCTTCAATTTCGGTCATGGTCTCGCGTCCTTTGATAATCTGCCGTCAGGACGCTGCCGATACAACAAAGCCGCCTGACGGCGGCTTGTTGACAATATGATCTGTCCGGCCGCCCTTTACAGGTACAGCCAAAAATACGAGCGGCTCTGGTGCACGTTCTTGATCATGCAGCATCCATTGCCGCAAACGCGGCATTTGTCAATGGCGTGAGCGCATGACGCTGAAACATGTAGACCCTTGAAGCCGGCCGAGAACCTCAATAGGATACCCCCCTATGCTACACGAAGGTCTGCGATGTCTCACACCAGCCTGCAGAAGAAGAAGCTTGTTGCCCGCGTCAGCCGCCTGAAGGGGCAGCTGGAAGCGGTCGAGCGGGCGCTCGAGGCTGAACGCCCCTGCGGCGAAATCCTGCAACTGCTCGCCTCCATTCGGGGCGCGCTGACCGGGCTGACTGGCGAGGTTTTGGATGATCACCTGCGCGAGCACGTGCTCAATGCCGAGGACGACGGAGCCCGGGCCGAGGCGGTCGAAGAAATATCTGAAGTGCTGAGAACCTATATCCGCTGATGAGAGAAGGACCCTGGGAATGAATGCCGGGATCGGGAAAGTCGAAGTGAAAACCCTCGAACACGATCATGTGTTCCTCGGCGCCAATCATCTGCGCAACGAGCGGCGCATCTGGCTGGTGATTGCGCTGACGACGGTGATGATGGTGGCGGAAATCGCCGCCGGCACCGTCTACGGCTCCATGGCCCTCGTCGCTGATGGCTGGCATATGTCCACCCATGCCAGCGCTCTTTTGATTTCCGCGCTCGCCTATCTCTTTGCCCGCCGGCAGGCGCGCAATCCGCGCTTCACCTTCGGCACCGGCAAGCTGGGCGATCTCGCCGGCTTCGCCAGCGCCATTGTCCTTGCCCTGATCGCCTTGCTGATGGCCTGGGAGAGCCTGCTGCGCCTGTCCAATCCGGTGCCGATCGGCTTTGCCCAGGCGATCGCCGTCGCCGTTATCGGCCTTGCCGTCAATCTCGCCAGCGCCTCGCTGCTGGCGGGCGGCGGTCATGCCGCGCATGCTCATCATGCGCACGCGAATGGGCACCACGCGCATCACCATGGCCATGGCAGCCACGGCGACCATGCCCACCACGGCGAGACCGGCGACAACAATATCCGCGCCGCCTATCTGCATGTGATGGCCGATGCTCTCACGTCAGTGCTCGCCATCGCGGCACTCACCCTCGGCAGCCTCTATGGCTGGCTCTGGCTCGATCCCATCATGGGCATCGTTGGCGGCCTGGTGATCGCCAACTGGTCCTGGAGCCTGCTGAAATCATCTGGCGGCGTCCTTCTCGACCTCGTGCCCGAAGGCGAGACGCTGCCCAGCGAAATCCGCCAGGCGATCGAGACCGAGGAGGATCGGATCACCGATCTGCATGTCTGGCAGGTCGGCCCCGGCCATCATGCGGCAATCGTCGCCGTCGTCACCTCGCAGCCGCGTGACCCGGCCTTCTACAAGGGCCGGCTTTCAGCGCTGGAAGAATTGTCGCATGTGACGGTCGAGGTCACGCGCGCCGCCTGATCGGCTGCGGTGGAGCACGAAATCGCCGCCGCCCAACAAGGCTGCGGCGGCTGACAACAAGTTGCAGCGGCTGACGACAAGTTGCAGCGGGGACGAGATGCCGCCGCAATCGGTCCTTAGCTCTATTCTCCGAATCGTCGGAGGAATTCATGGATCTCAGCCTTACTCGCCGCACGCTGATCGGCACGGCACTCTGCCTGCCTGCTTTGGGCCTGTCCACGCTGGCGCTTGCGGCCAATGCACAGGAAACTGCCGGGGAGGGCGACGACAATATCGAGCGGCGGCTTGCCACGCTGGAAAAACGCATCGGCGGCCGTCTCGGCGTCTCGGTGCTCGACACCCAGACGAGCATTTCCTTCGGCTATCGCGGCGGCGAGACCTTTCCCATGTGCAGCACCTTCAAGGCGCTCGCCGCAGGCTTCGTCCTTGCCCGCGTCGACAAAGGGCAGGAGAGCCTTGACCGTCGGGTGACCTATGGCAGGGACAAACTCGTCGATTATTCGCCGCTCAGCGAAAAACACGCCGGCGCCGATGGCATGACGATCGCCGAACTCTGCGAGGCGGCGGTGACGGTCAGCGACAACACGGCCGGCAACCTGCTGCTCGAAAGCTTCGGCGGCCCACCGGCGCTGACCGACTGGTTGCGCTCGATCGGCGACGGCACGACGCGACTCGACCGCACCGAACCGACGCTGAACGAGGGCCGGAAGGACGATCCGCGCGACACGACCAGCCCGGATGCGATGCTCGACACGCTTGGCAACCTGACGCTCGGCTCGGTGCTTGCCGAACCCTCCTCGGACAGGCTGATCGCCTGGCTGGTGGCAAGCACCACAGGCAAGGAGCGGCTGAGAGCCGGCCTACCTCAGGACTGGAAGGTCGGCGACAAGACCGGCACCGGCCCGAACGGTTCGCTCGGCGACATCGCCGTCATCTGGCCCCCCGACCGCGGCCCGATCGTCGCCGCCGTCTACATCGCCGAAGCGACCGCGCCGGCGAAGGAGCTCAATCCGGTCTTTGCCGAGGTTGGGCGGATGATTGTCGAGATGGTTTGAGTGCAAGTGCTAAGGGCATGATCGACAGCCGTCCGTTTCGCGGGAAAGCCCCTCCCCACAAGGGGGAGGGGCTGCCCGTGGGATGCCCGTCGCATTTTCATTTCTGCCGATGCAGCTTGTGACTCCGTATTTTCGTTGTAAGGCCCGCCGCGGGTTAGTCCCTCCCCCTTGTGGGGAGGGTTGGGGAGGGGTTTTGCTTCCGCAAGGAGCGCACCTCCCCATCACGGCAGCGTATAAGCAATCACATAGTCGCCGGGCTTGGTGCCGACCGAGCCGTGGCCGCCGGCGACCATGACGACATATTGCTTGCTGTCGTCGGTCGTATAGGTCATCGGCGTTGCCTGGCCGCCGGCCGGAAGGCGTGCCCGCCAGAGCTCGCGTCCGTTCGTCACGTCGTAGGCGCGAAGATAATTGTCGACCGCCGCACCGAGGAAGGCGACGCCGCCTTTGGTCAGCATCGGCCCGCCGATGCCGGGCACGCCGACCTTGAAGGGCAGCGGCAGCGGCGTCATGTCGTGGACGGTGCCGTTCTTGTGCATATAGGCGATCTTGCCGGTGCGCAGGTCGACGCCGGCGACATAGCCCCATGGCGGCGCCTGGCAGGGGATCTGCATCGGCCCGAGGAAGGGGCCCATGAAGACGCCGTAAGGGGCGCCGTCATTGCGGTTCAGCCCCTGTTCGCTGCCCTTCTCGTCCTGGCCTCGCGGCGGAATGTCGGCGGCCGGCACCAGGCGCGAGGTGAAGGCGAGATAGGTCGGCATGCCGAACATGATCTGCCGCTCGGGATCGACCGCCACCGAGCCCCAGTTGAAAGTGCCGAAATTGCCGGGATAGACGATCGTCCCTTTCAGCGACGGCGGCGTGTAGCGGCCCTCATAGCGATAGCGGTGGAAATCGATGCGGCAGAGGAGCTGGTCGAACAGCGACACGCCCCACATGTCCTTTTCCTTGAGCGGCTCGGGCGAGAAGGTGAGGTCGGAGATCGGCTGCGTCGGCGACGTATGATCGCCCGTAACCGCGCCGCCGGGCGCCGGAATTTCCTTGAGCGGGATGATCGGCTCGCCGCTGCGCCGGTCGAGCACATAGAGATCGCCCTGCTTGGTGGGGCCGACGAGGGCGGGAACCACGCTGCCGTCAGGCTTGGTCAGGTCGATGAGCGCCGGCTGCGCCGGCACGTCCATGTCCCAGAGGTCGTGATGCACCGTCTGGCGCACCCAGCGCAGTTGGCCGCTGGCGATATCGAGCGCGACGATCGAGGAAGAGAATTTCTCGACATTGTCGCTGCGATTGATGCCGAGCTGATCGGGCACCTGGTTGCCGAGCGGGATGTAGACCATGCCGAGCGCCTCGTCGACGCTGAAGACCGACCAGCTGTTCGGCGAGTTGGTCGTGTAGGTATGGCCTGAGGCGATCGGCGTCGTCACGTCGGGATTGCCGGAATCCCAATTCCAGATCAGGGCGCCGGTCTTGATGTCGAAGGCGCGGATGACGCCGGATTGTTCCTCGGTGGAATAATTGTCGTTCACCGCCCCGCCGACGATGATCTTGCCGGCCACCGCCACCGGCGGCGAGGTGGAATAATAATAGCCAGCCGGGTTGAAGCGCATGCCGATTTCCAGATGCAGCACGCCCTGATCGGCAAAGCCGGTGCAGACCTTGCCGTCGGCCGCATCGAGGGCGATCAGCCGGGCGTCCGAGGTCGGCAGGTAGACGCGCTCGGCGCAGGGCTGGCCGGCGGCGACATCAGGATCGGCGTAATAGGTGACGCCGCGGCAGGTCTGGTGCTGCCGGTTGGGGTTCATGCCGGAATTGGCGTCGTATTTCCATTTCTCCTTGCCGGTCTTGGCGTCGAGCGCGATCGCCCAGTTATGTGGCGTGCAGAGATAGAGCGTGTCCTTCACCTTGAGCGGCGTCACCTGATAGGTCGTCTCGCTGATATCTTCCGGCCGCTTGACGTCGCCGGTCTGGTATCGCCACGCTTCCGTCAGCGTCGAGACGTTCTCGACATTGATCTGATCGAGCGGCGAGTAGCGCTGGCCGAAGGGCGTGCGGCCATATTGGTGCCATTCGCTATCCGGCACGCTGCCGCCGAAGGCCGGATTGGCGGCGACCGCATCCTTCGGCAGATCGCCGGCCAGATCATGCGGATCCGTCGTCATCGAATAGACAGCGACGAGGATGGCGAGAATGACGGGCACGGCGAGCGGCCAGGGATTGGCGCCGTAGACGATGCCGGTTGGGCTGCGAAAGCCGAGCGGCCGGCGGATCCAGGGCGTCAGCAGCCAGAGCCCGAGAAGAATGATCACCCCGCCGCGCGGGCCCAACTGCCACCAGTCGAATCCCACCTCCCAGATCGCCCAGGCGAGTGCGGCGACGACGAGCACCGCATAGACCCAGAGCGCCACCGCCTTGCGCATCAGCAGCAGCGCTGCGGTGATGAGGAACATCAGGCCGGCAAACAGATAGAAGACGCTGCCGCCGAGCATGACGAGCCAGAGCCCGCCGCCGCCGAGCGCAACCCCGATGATGATGAAGAGAATGGAGGTGATGACGAGCGCCATAAGGCTGTCTCCCGCGTGGGTTAGCCGGGTGGGGAACGGCGGGAAAAGGCCCGCCGGTCAGGCAGATAGAGCGAGGGAGATGCCTTTCAACGGCCGCATTTGCCGCAGCCGGGCATCACGGTACGGTTGTATTGAAGCCGCTTACGTCCCGCAGAAAGTCTGCAGCACCCGTTCCTCCGGCTTCGGCGGCTCCATATAGGCGGCGAAATCCGGCTGGTCTTCGTAGGGCTTCGACAGCACGGTGAGCAGCGCCTCGAACAGCGAGAAGTCGCCGTTCTCGACCGCCGCCTCGATCGCCTGTTCGACCCGGTGATTGCGGGGAATGAAGGCTGGGTTGACGCGGCGCATAGCGCCGGCGCGTTCGACCGACGTCTGCGGATCGCGCGACAGTCTCTCGCGCCACTGCATGAGCCAAGGGCGACAGGCCTCCGGCTCCTGGAAGCTCCGGGCAAAGGCAGGCTCTGCATCGTCGTTGCCGGCAAGATCGGAGAGTCGCCGGAAGGCCAGGGTGAAATCGGCGCCCTGTGCCTGCATCAGTGAGAGCAGCGCTTGAACCAGCTCGAGATCGCCATCCTCTTGCCCTGCAAGGCCGATCTTTGCCCGCATGCCGGCCAGCCAATGCGCCTGGAACCGCTCGCCATAGGCGCGGATCACCGCATTGGCCTTGTCGACCGCCTTGTCCGGTTCGGTATCGATCAGCGGCAATAGCGTTTCGCCGAGCCGCGCAAGGTTCCACTGGCCGATGGCCGGCTGATTGGCATAGGCATAACGGCCGTGCTGGTCGATCGACGAGAAGACGGTTGCCGGATTATAGGCATCCATGAAGGCGCAGGGACCGAAATCGATCGTCTCGCCGGAGATCGTCATATTGTCGGTGTTCATCACGCCATGGATGAAGCCAACATGCAGCCAACGGGCAATCAGCGCAGCCTGGCGCTCCGAAACTGCCTCGAACAGTCGGAGATAGGGTGCCTCGGTCTCCTTCAGCGCGGGATAGTGCCGCTCGATCACGTAATCGGCGAGCGCCCGAACACCATCCGTGTCGCCCCGTGCCGCGAAATACTGGAAGGTGCCGACCCTGATATGGCTTGCCGCGACCCGGGTGAAGACCGCGCCCGGCAGCACTTTTTCGCGGTAGACCGGTTCGCCCGTGGTCACCGCCGCCAGCGCCCGCGTTGCGGGAATGCCGAGCGCGAACATCGCCTCGCTGATGATATATTCTCTGAGCACCGGCCCGATTGCGGCCCGGCCGTCGCCGCGACGCGAAAAAGGTGTCGGCCCCGCGCCCTTCAGCTGGATGTCGAAGCGCTTGCCGTCGCGGTCGACCACTTCGCCGAGCAGGATCGCCCGCCCGTCGCCGAGCTGCGGCGAGAAGCCGCCGAATTGGTGCCCGGCATAGGCCATCGCCAACGGCTCGGCCCCTTCGGGAACGAGATTGCCGGAAAAGATCGCCGCGCCGTCGCGGCGCAGTGCCTCGACGTCGAGCCCGAGCTCGGCGGCCAGCGGCTCATTGAGCTTGATCAGCCATGGCTCGGCCACCGGCGTCGGCGTTTGCGGCGCAAAGAAGCGCTCGGGCAAGCCGACATAGCTGTTGTCGAACGGAAAGGCCGCACCGGACCGGATTTTCTGCGGGGTTGAGGTCATTGTTCATAGGTAGGGCTGGGGTGCCCCGCGCGCAAGCAGGTCTTGCGCGCCGGATCCATCGGCCGTCACGCAGATCGCGCCGATGCAAGGAATCGTGATCCGCTTTTACCTCTCGTCAAAGCTGCTTTGCCATAAAGGACATAGCCCCGCCATGATCTCGGGCGTATAGCAGATCGTCTCCCCTTGGCCTTGCGCCATGTCATCCCCGCGGCCTTGCTGCTTCCTCTGCTCCGCCGCGCCACCGCGAGTGATTCCGCACGATGTCGGATCAGATTTACCAGGCGCCGATGGTTCGGCGCGCTGCGCCCAATTTTCGGGTGATCGCGATGATCGTCGCGAGTGCGATGCTGATGGAAAATATCGACGCGACCGTGCTGGCGACCGCGCTGCCCACCATGGCGCGCGATTTCGCCGTCAGCGCCCCGGCCATGTCGATCTCACTGACCTCCTATCTCCTCAGCCTGGCGATCTTCATTCCGGCCAGCGGCCGGATCGCCGACAGTTTCGGTTCGCGCACCGTCTTCCGCGCCGCCATCGCGGTCTTCGTCATCGGCTCCATCCTCTGTGCGCTGGCACCGACGCTGCCCTTCCTGGTGCTGGCCCGGCTGCTGCAGGGCATGGGCGGCGCGATGATGATGCCGGTCGGCCGGCTGGTGCTGATGCGCAGCGTCGCCCGCAAGGATATGGTCAGCGCCATGTCCTGGCTGCTGGTGCCGGCGCTGATCGGTCCGATCGTCGGTCCGCCGCTCGGCGGCTTCATCGTCACCTATCTCGACTGGCGCTGGATCTTCTACATCAACGTGCCGATCGGCATCATCGGCATGATCTTCGTCTCGATCTACATCGACGAGGTGAAAGGCAAGGCGACCGGCCCCTTCGATACGGTCGGCTTCATGCTCTCGGGCATTTCGCTTGGCTCGCTGCTCTTCGGCTTCGAAATGTCGAGCCATGACGGCGAGGCCGCCTTCTCGCTCTTCCTGATCGCGGTCGGCCTGTTCTTCGGCATCGGCTATTTGAGGCATGCCCGCAGGCATTCCTCGCCGATCATGGATTTTTCACTGATGAAGGTGCCGAGTTTCGGCACCTCTGTTATCGCCGGTTCGCTGACGCGCATCACCCAGGGCGCCCAACCTTTCCTGCTGCCGCTGCTGTTCCAGATCGGCTTCGGCCTTTCCGCCGCCGCAGCCGGCCAGATCGTCATTGCCACCGCGCTCGGCGCGCTCGCCATGAAGCCGATGGCGCGGTTCGTCTTCAGCCGGCTCGGCTTCCGCAGAAGCCTCGTCCTCAACGGCATCCTCGGCACGGCCGGCTATGCCCTCTGCGCCGCCTTTCGGCCGGATTGGCCGATGCCGCTGATCTTCGTCGTCCTGGTGCTCAGCGCCTTTTTCCTGTCGTTCCAGTTCACCGCCTACAACACCATCGCCTATGACGAGATCGAAAAGGAGCGGATGAGCTCGGCCACCAGCTTCTACACCACCTTCCAGCAGCTGATGTTGTCGCTCGGAATCTGCATCGGGGCCTTGGCGCTGCACGGTTCCATGGCCTTGTCAGGCACCGAAACGCCTGATCTCGGCGATTTCTCCGCCGCCTTCGTCGTCGTCACCCTCATCTCGATCACAGCGACCGTCTGGAACCTGCGTTTCTCGCCGACAGCAGGCGAGGAGATCAGCGGCTATAAGGCCAGACGGACGAAGGTTCCTGGAGAAACAAAGGCTTGACGCGCGTCGCTTGAATCAAATTCTGCGCGTCGCACTCAGTCCGTGTTCTCCATGTCGGCCGCCATGTCCGCGAGCTTGCGCACGGTGTTGAGATTGCGCGAGGTTCCGGGCTTCAGCGCCGGCAGCTTCAGCTTCGAGCGGCCGGATCCATTCGGATAATGCACATAGATCTCCCGGCCGGTGAGCTTCGCCTCCTCGCCATCGGGCGCCACCATTTTATCAAGCGCATCGGCGGGCGGCTTTTCGGGCAGGAAATAGACGAGCAGGAAGTTCGGCTTGGCGTCCGGGAAGGGCGCGTTGGCGGCAATCGCGTCGAGCTCTTTCCGGCTGCGCACCATCACGCCCGGGCGCTTGCCCATCTTCTGCCCGAGCGCCTCGTCGAGCTTTTCCTCAACGGTTTTCTCGGCTTCATCCGAGCGGAACAGCACATTGCCGCTCTGATAGGTTTTCACGTCGGTAAAGCCGAGACCTTCGCAGATCGCCTTGAGTTCAGCCATCGGCAGCGAGCCGGTGCCGCCGACATTAACGGCGCGGAGGAGGGCGATATAGACGGGCATTTCTGTCTCCCTTGACCTTGTGCCGTGTGGCACCCCCCTCTGCCCTGCCGGGCATCTCCCCCTCAGTTGGGGAGATTGGCTGGGGACGATGGCTTCCCCAAACAATCAACGTTCAGCACGGCGAAACACTAGATGGACGGCAAGGTTAAGCCACTTGTGATCTCCCCCCTTGTGGGGGAGATGCCCGGAAGGGCAGAGGCGAGCGCCACACGGCACGCCTCACCCATTCAGCCCCACCAAATCCACTCCCTCACATCTTTCCCGCCACCTTGATCGCAAACGCATACTCGAACGCAATCTCCTCCAGCCGCTGGAACCGCCCCGACGCCCCGCCATGGCCGGCGTCCATATTGGTCTTCAGCAGGATCGGCGCTTCGCCCGTTGTCTTGTCGCGCAGTTTCGCCACCCATTTGGCCGGCTCCCAATAGGTGACGCGCGGGTCTGTCAGGCCGCCGAGCGCCAGGATCGGCGGGTAGGGTTTTGCGCCGACATTGTCATAGGGCGAATAGACGGCGATCTGCTCGTATTCTTCGCGGCTTTCGATCGGATTGCCCCATTCCGGCCATTCCGGCGGCGTCAGCGGCAGGGTGTCGTCGAGCATGGTGTTGAGCACGTCGACGAAGGGAACGGCGGCGATGATGCCGGCGAACTTTTCCGGCGCCATGTTGGCAACAGCGCCCATCAGCATGCCGCCGGCCGAGCCGCCCTCGGCGATGATCTTCGCGTAAGAGGTGAACCTCTGTTGATTCAGATAGTCGGCCGCGGCGACGAAGTCCTTGAAGCTGTTTGTCTTCTTGTCCATCTTGCCGTCTTCGTACCAGGCAAAGCCCTTGTCCTTGCCGCCGCGGATGTGAGCGATGGCATAGACGAAGCCGCGGTCGGCGAGCGACAGGCAATTGGTGTTGAAACCGGCCGGAATAGTGATGCCGTAGGCGCCGTAGCCGTAAAGCAGGCAGGGGGCGCTGCCGTCGAGCGGCGTATCCCTACGATAGAGCAGGGTGACCGGCACCGTCTCGCCGTCCCATGCCGGGGCGAAGACGCGGCGGGTGACGTAGTCGTCGGGATTGTGGCCCGACGGCACCTCCTGCGTCTTCAAGAGCGTGCGCTCGCGCGTCACCATGTTGTAATCATAGAGCTGCGACGGCGTCGTCATCGAGGAATAGGAGAAGCGGATGACATCCGTGTCGTATTCCGCCGCGCCCGAAAGCCCCAGCGAATAAGCTTCCTCGGCAAAGGCGATCGCATGTTCCTCGCCGGTCTTCCGGTCGCGGATCATGATCCGCGGCAGCCCGTCCTTGCGCTCCAGCCAGAGGAGATGGCGGGCATAGGCCATGTGGCTGATGATGAGCGTGCCGGGCTTGTGAGCGACGACTTCGCGCCAGTTCTCCTTGCCCGGATTGTCCACCGGCGCTTCCATGATCTTGAAATCCTTGGCGCCGCCGTCATTCGTCAGGATGTAGAAGACGTCGCCGCCCTCGGTCAGCGAATATTCGATGCCTTCCTCGCGCGCCGCCACCAGCTTCGGCTCGGCCGTCAGATCTTTGGTCGACAGCAGCCGGTATTCGCTGGTCTCGTGATCGTGGATGTCGATATAGACGAAGTCATCAAGCAGCGAGCCGCCGACGCCCATGAAGAAGCCGGCATCGGCTTCCTCATAGACCAGCCGGTCTTCCGATTGCGGCCGGCCGACAATGTGGTGGAACACCTTCGATGGCCGGTGGTTCTCGTCGAGCGCCGAATAGAAGAAGCTCTTGCCGTCTGGCGCCCAGACGCCGCCGCCGCCGGTATTCTCGATCACGTCGTCGAGGTCCTGGCCGGTCGAGAGGTCGCGGACTTTCAGCGTGAAGAATTCCGAGCCCTTATCGTCATAGCCCCAGATGCCGCGGCTGTGGTCGGTGGAATGGTCGAGGCCGGCGAGACGGAAATAGGCTTTGCCGGACGCTTCCTTGTCGCCGTCGAGCAGCACGGTGCGGATCGCCTCGTCGGCAACGTCGCCGTCGCGAGGAATGCGGAAATAGCGCGGCTGTTCGCCGCCGGTCACGTAGGATGTGCCATAGGCATAGGCGCCGTCCTTCACCGGCACCGAGCTGTCGTCTTCCTTGATGCGGCCGCGCATCTCGGCAAACAGCGCCTTCTGCAGCGGCCTGGTGTCCTCCATCGCCGCATTCATATAGGCGTTTTCGGCTTCGAGATGCCGGCGGATCTCGGGCTCGAGGATCGAGGGATCCTTGAACATCGCCTGCCAGTTGTCGGCGCGCAGCCAGGCGTAATCGTCCGTGCGGGTAATGCCGTGGCGCGTATCGGAGAGGGGCTTCTTCGGTGCGGCGGGCGGTGTCGGCAGGTTCTTGAAAACGGACAAGGAATTGGCTCCGGTGGGAATGTCGGGTTGGCAACAGATAGAGGCGCACCGCCGCCGGATCAAGCGCCAAGGGACGAGGTGACCGTCCACAGTCGAGGAGGCGGCACCGCCTGGCTTGCCTTGATGTCACCACAATATTTAAGGAGGTCCGCTATCACAGAGCGAATTTTGCACGTGCCCAGCCCCCGGCAAGCCGCCGGCGGCAGGATGAAGACTGTACAACAGTAAGGGATTTCCTCCGCAATGCCGAAACGTCTGCTCCTGTTTGTATCCCTGGCCGGCTTGGCTGCCCCCGCGTTTGCCGTCGACCCGGCCATCAAGAAGCAGCTGGAAAAACTCGATCCCTCCACCCGCCTGGAACAGAGCTGCGACGCGGAAGCGATGAGCCGGATCAACAATGACAGCACTGGCTTCAAGCCCGACAAGGTGATCGCCTATACGTTCAAGGATCCGATCGCCGGCAACAATTCGCTGCAGGCGCCGGGCGCGGTCTTCCGCAGCAAGGGCGACTGGTACCATCTTTCCTACAATTGCATCACCGGCCCACAGCATATCAATGTGCGCGAACTCGACTATCAGATCGGCGAGAAGGTGCCGCGCGAGAAGTGGGACAAGTATTATCTCTACGATTGATGCGGTTTCCCGCCGGCGGCGGTGACATCCGGCCACATGGCGTGTGGCAAGGCTAGCGGCTAGAGTCGCGGCGCTCGAATCGTAAAGTTGATGACATGAACCGCATCCTGCTCACATCGGCGTTCCTTCTGGCCGCGATCTCGGCCGCATCGGCGGACGAGTTGTCGTTGGCGCTGCCGGCTGCTCCGCTCTCGAAGGCGCCGGCGATCAAACTTGTCGAGCCGCATCTGCATATCGCCCGTTCCAACATAGCGGGCCATGCCCGCATCGCGCTCACCTTCGACGCCTGCATGGGGCATGCGGACGAACGCATCGTTTCGACTCTGGTGCGCGAGCGCATTCCGGCAACGATCTTCGTCACCGCCCGCTGGCTGAAGCGTAACCCGCAAGCCCTTGCCGTCTTCCTGCAGAATCCCGATCTCTTCGAGCTCGAAAACCATGGCGAGAACCATATTCCAGCCGTCGATACGCCAACGCTCGTCTATGGCATAGCCTCGGCCGGCTCGCCGCAGGCGGTAAAGCAGGAGGTCGAAGGCGGGGCCGCTGCCATGGTCGCATCCGGCATTCCCGCGCCTCACTGGTTCCGCGGATCCACGGCCAAATACGATCTTTCCGCCATCGGCGAGATACGCACCATGGGCTATCGCATCGCCGGCTACTCGGTAAACGGCGACGGTGGCTCGTTGCTCGGCGCAGCGATCACCGAAAAACGCATCGCCTCCGCCAAGGACGGCGATGTCGTCATCTCCCACATCAATCAGCCCACCCATGCGGCGGGCGAGGGAGTGGCAAAGGCGCTGATCGATCTGAAAGCCAAGGGCACGGAATTCGTTCGTCTGCGGGACGTCGAGGATATGGGCGACGATCGGACGACGGAGTAGTTCTGCGGCCACGGCACGACAGCAAACGCAAGGCCCCTACCGCAACTCATCCGCAGCCCGCACTGCATCCTCTCCGAACCGCCGCAACCCCGGCCCCTCCCTGTCGAGCGCGAAATCCTCGAACCAGTCGCGATGGATCCCGGCAATCATTGCACCGATCATCTGGGCTGCGAGATAGGAAAAGGTGATGCCGTTGCCGCCGTAGCCATAGGCGGCGAACACATGAGCCACACCAGGCATCGGGCCGATCAGCGGCAGGCCGTCGGCCGTCTCTCCGAAGGTTCCACCCCATGCATGGGCGACGCGGGTATCGGCTGCCGGCCATAACCGCTTCATCTTCTCCCGAATCGCACTTATCTTGGCCGGCAGCTTGTGATTTCGCCCCGCGGGATCCGTCGTGCCGTCATCCTCGCCGCCGGCGACGATGCGGTTGTCCGCGGTTGTGCGCATGTAGAGATAGGGGTGGCTGTTCTCCCAGATCAGCGTCCTGTCGCGCCAGAGCCGCGCCGGGTCCTGAGGCACCGTGGCAAGCGCCCAGCTCGAACTGACGCGGTGCAGCTTCGGCATGTTAAGCCCCGGCATCGAATAGCCGGTCGCCAGCACCGCATGTCGGGCTTCGATGGCGTGGCCCCCAGCCGTCTCTGTCGTGACGCGATCGCCTTCGCTGTGCAGCGCGGTCACCGAAGCGCTGACGAGCTGCGCTCCACGCCGCACGGCCATCGCGATCAGCGCCCAGGTGAGCAGCAGCGGATCGGCCTCCGCCGAACCCGGCGAATAGATCGCGCCGTCGCGATCGAGCTCGAACTGGGTGAAGAGATCGGGATGTTCGAGATAGACACCGGGAAGACCCGCCCGGCGGCGCAGCTGGCGCTCCTCCTGCAGGTCCCGCGCACCTTCCTGATTGGCGGCGAGATAGAGCGTGTTGCGCGCCCGGAAGCCGCAGACGATGCCGTTTGCGGCGATCAGCTTGGAAAGGCCGGCGACGGCAGCGGCGCTGCGGCGATAGATGCCGGCCGCTCGTTCGAAGCCGTAATAGGTCTCGAGCTCGCTGAGCGTGCTGTCGATTTCCCATTGCAGCATCGCGGTGCTGGCGGCTGTGCTGCCGAAGCCCGGCTCCTCCCGGTCGATGATAACAACGGAAAAGCCACGCGCCGTCAGATGATCTGCGATCAGCGCGCCGGTGATGCCGCCGCCGATCACCGCGACATCGGTCGAAAAGCTCTGCGCCATCGGCCGCCATTGCGGAAGTATGGCATTCTTCCCCCAGAACGAACGGCCACTGACCACCTGGTCATGATCGGATTCGTCGAGATCGAGATCGGACGCCACTTATGTCTCCTCGCTTGATCACTTCGGCAATTGCGGCTGCGGTTTTTCCTCGATCAGCAGTTCCTCGATGATGGTCATGACGATCAGCGACAGCGGCAGCGCCAGCATTGCGCCGACGGCGCCCCACATCCAGGTCCAGAACAGGATGGCGAGAAAGACGATAAAGGGATTGATTTCCAGCCGCCGGCCCATGACCGCCGGAAAGATCAGGTTCTCCATGACGAGATGCACCGTGAAGAAGGCCGCCGCCGGCACCAGACCGACGATGAAGCCGTCATAGGTGATGATGCCGGCAATGGCGACGGAAAGCGTCATCAGCGTGATGCCGAGATAGGGAATGAAGCTCGACAGGAAGGCGAAGAAGCCCCAGAGCACCGGCGCCGACAATCCGCCTGCATAGGCGATGATCGTCATGACGACGCCAAGCCCGACATAGATCAGCGAGGCGGTGGCGAAATAGAAGCCGAGCACCTGCTCGACCGCGTTGATGACACGGATCGCCGCCAGCCGTTGTGGGCGGGTGCGGAAGGTCATGATGATCGTCTTGCGAAGATTGACCCGGCTGGCAAGGAAGAGCAGCAGCGCGGCGAAGAAGATTAGCCCCTGTACCAACGCCGGCGTCAGGCTTGTCGTTACCACATGCAGCACGTTACCGGTGTTTTCGAGCAGCGCGCCGATTGACATTGGCCCGCTTTCAAACGTCGCCGGCGTGATGTGCAGCCATTCGATGCGCTCCAGATAGGGCATGATGCGGCTGATCATCCGCTCGACGAAAGCCGGGGCTTCGTTGGCAAGCGTCGCCAGCGGATCGGCAAGCGAGCTGACCAGCAGGACGATGACCAAGGCGACGCTGCTTGACAGAAGGAAGGCGTTGGCAAGCCTTGGCACGCCCATTTTGCTCAGGTTTTCAGCGGCGAGGCCGAGAATCATGCCGACGACGACGGCAAGGGTGACGGGAATGAGGATCAGCGACATCGTGTAGACGGCGGCAAGGCCGAGGATGGCGAAGATGCCGATGATCGCCCAGGCCATGCTGATGTCGAGCCCGTCCTTCTCAAGCCGATGCACGGGCGGAGACGGCAGTTCCTCCGCCGTCTCCTGCAACGACTGAGCCCAGGCGCTGGTTTGGCGTTCGCCGATGGCGATCTTCTTTGCGTGTTTGCGGATGCCGTTGGCGATGCCCATGCGGTGAGGTCCCCGAAGCCCCATTGCTTCGCCACAAAAACGCGCCGATGCGGTTCCGGTTCCGCCGGCCTGCGGCGCTATCGCAAAGACATCGGTCCGCCTGCGGGCAAGGGCGCTGAAGCATCCGCCCTTTCATCGGCTCGCGCCGATTTGATCCTGCCGCTGGAACAAGCTCGCAGTTGCCGGCGTTCGACTTCGGAAGGAGAGTGCTCATGATTGCAGATCCCGATGAGACGAAAACCACCGAGACCTATTCGACCGATCCCCCCTATGCGGACGAGGCGAGGCTGAAAGCCGCCGATCAGCGGCGTTGGTGGGTTTGGACCGTTCTTGTGGCGGGCGCGGCAGTTCTCATCATTGCCGGCGTGAGCGTTGCGATCTGGCCCAATCCCAGCAACAATGATCCGACGGCAACGGCTTCGACCAAGCCTGATCCGATCAATACGCAGCCCTCCGGTCCCGCCGCCTTCAACAACGACCCGGCCTCCGGCCCTGCACGGCCGCCCGAAGCGACAGACCGGTCGCCAACGCCGAGCGGAAACGGCGGCGGACCGACGCAGGTGACGACGCCCTCAGGAACCGAGAAGGTCCAATAGTGCAGGGTCAGGCCGAAAGCGTCAGGCCAATGCCCCAGGGATCCTTGAGGAAAACGCCGCCATCGCGCTTCTCGCTGTTGATCTCCAGAGCGTCGAACCTGGAGACCGCCGCGTCGAGCATCGCCTTGTCGTTGAAACGGATCCGGTAATCCGACAGCCCGGTCATATTGTCGGCGCGGGCAGTGGCGCCCCGGCTGTTCCAGATGTTGGCTGCGAGATGGTGGTGATAGCCGCCGGTGGCAAAGAAGCTCGCGCCGGGATAACGGGCCATCAGCTTGAGGTCGAGCACGTCCCGATAGAAGGCGTCGGCCTGCGGGATATCGCCCACCTGCAGGTGCAGATGGCCGATCGCTGTTCCCTCAGCCATGCCGTCCCAGCGATCCTCCGATGCGCTATTATAGAGCGCCTGCAGGTCAAGGCGCTGCGTCGCCATTTCGACCATGCCGTCCTCAAGGAATTTCCATCCCTTGTGCGGCCGGTCGGCATAGATTTCGATGCCGTTGCCCTCGGGGTCGGACAGATAGATCGCCTCGCTGACGAGATGGTCCGAGGCGCCGTCGAGCACGACGTTGTTGTGGGCGGCGTGGCGCAGCCATCGCGCCAGTTCGGTGCGGTCGGGCACCAGGAACGCGGTGTGGAAAAGGCCTGCGGCATTGCGTGGCGCGACTGCCGCGTCCTTTGCCGTCGTCAGCGTCAGCAGCGGCTGCCCCCCGACACCCAACACTTCGCCGCTGGTCGTCTTCTCGATGACTTTCAGGCCGAGCATCGACTGATAGAAGCCGGACACGAGACCGAGGTCGGTAACGACGAGATGCGACTGGTCGATATAGGCAGGCCGCGTCAGCGCATAGGATGTTTCTCTCGTCATCAATGGGTCTCCTGCCTTGGCAGTTGAAGGCGTACCGGCGGCGGCGGCAACCATGCCGCCTGTAGCAAATCCGAGGAGGTGTCGCCGGTTCATGCGCCTGGTCTCCTCGGTGCCGTACTTGATCTCTATATGGCCCATCCCGATTGTTCACAGAAGGCTTGTTTTTGAGGATGAAGCGTTGAGCAGATGTTGACGATGACCTGCACCGGCTTGATCGCAGTCAATGCGTGCATATCTTCATCAGAGCAAGCTTATGCATCTCGGTCATGGAGGGAGCCATGTACAGGAAAATCATCGTGGCGATCGCGCTCGGCAGGCTCGACAGGGGAGAGAACATTCTCCGCAAGGCCGCCTCGCTGCTCGACACGGGCGGCCAGATCGTCGCGCTCAACGTCGTCGAGGATGTACCGACCTATGTCGCGATCGAACTGCCGGCCAATATGCTCGAGGACGCGATGAAGGACGGCCGCGACAAGCTGGAAGCGCTGGTCGCCGCAACCGGGGTCGCGGCAACGATCGACATCCGCAACGGCCCGCCGGCCAAGGCCATCATCGCGGCCGCCGAAAGCCACGGCGCCGACCTGATCATCCTCGCCTCGCATATTCCGGACTTTTCCAACTACTTTATCGGTGCCACGGCCGACCGCGTCGTGCGGCACGCCAAGTGCTCCGTGCTGGTCGAGCGGCAGAAGATCTGAATCCGTGCCGCCGTCGAGGGGGCGGGGCCTGTGCGGTCTGTCACGAAGATTTACTGCCCGCACGATGCGCCGCAGTTGCGCCCTCGCCGGTTCGGTGCGACCATCGCGATCGGGTACGAAACGGGTTGACGTGCATGGCCGAGTTCAACGGTATTCGCTGGGCTTACGACAGATATGAGCTGATCGCCGATGGCATCGTCCATGGCGTCGGCCTCGTGCTGGCGCTGATCGGCGCCACCGTGCTGATCTTCTACGCCACGGTCTGGAGCACCTACGGCGCGCTCGCCGCCGCCTGGATCTATGGCGTTGGACTGGTGCTGACGCTTGCCATCTCCTTTTCCTACAACGTCTGGCCGGTCTCGCGCACCAAATGGTTCCTGCGCCGGTTCGATCATTCGGCGATCTTCATCCTGATCGCCGCCACCTATACGCCATTCCTAGAACGCGGCGCCGACGATCCGCTGCTCTCCTTTATGCTGGTGGCGATATGGCTGTTCGCTGCCGTCGGCATCGTCCTGAAATGCGCCTTTCCAGGGCGATACGACCGTCTCGCCATCCTGCTTTACCTCGCCATGGGCTGGAGCGGCGTGCTGGTGGCGGGGCCTGTCGCCGCGCGCATTCCCTCCGCTTCGATGCTGCTGATCGTCATCGGCGGCGTCATCTATTCGCTCGGCGTCATCTTCCATGTCTGGGAGAAACTGCGTTTCCAGAACGCCATCTGGCACGGTTTCGTCGTCATTGCAGCGGCCGTGCATTATTCCGCCGTCTTCACCTGTTTCAGCCTGCCGACGCCAGAGTTCTGAGCTGCGGCATCCCCGAGGCCGACCCGCAAGCCTTTCTCTGCTGTATCAGCCGTTTACATCTTTTGAACCGCGGCGTATGCCAACCCGCGCAGTCAATCCGAACCGGGCCACCATGACAGACGCCATCCTTCTCCGCGACGCCACCGAAGCCGATCTTCCCGCCATCCGAGATATCTACAATCATGCCGTCGAGCACACGACGGCGATCTGGAACGAAACGCTCGTCGATCTCGAAAACCGACGAGAATGGCTGAGCGCGCGCAAGGTCCGCGGCTTTCCGGTCATTGTCGCCGAGAAGTCGGGCAAGGTGGCGGGCTACGCCTCCTATGGCGACTGGCGCGCCTTCGAGGGCTATCGCCACACGGTCGAACATTCCGTCTATGTCGACAAGGATCATCGCGGTGCCGGCATCGGCGAGGCCCTGATGCGCGGATTGATCGCGCGTGCGGCGGCCGCCAATATCCATGTGATGATCGCCGGCATCGAGGCCGACAACGCTGCTTCGATCCGGCTGCACGAAAAGCTCGGCTTCCGCGTCGCCGGCAGATTTTCAGAGGTCGGCACCAAGTTCGGCCGCTGGCTGGATCTGACCTGCATGGAACTCCGTCTGCCCGGCGAGGCCGATTGACCTGCCTGCTCGGGGCAAGGCCGACGGCCTGCCGGGGAAAGGAGGATGAGCGCTCGCCGGACGGAGTGAACCGGCAAATCATTGCCGGAGCGGTCACTATCTTTTTATTGTATTCTGAGCTGTGTAGAAAAGAGAGGCCGCCTGCTTCGCGAGAGGCGGCGTGATAAGCGTCATGGAGATCAACAGTTCAATGGCAATGCATCGATCGCCGCTCGGCCTCCTTGCCCTCATTCTTCTCGCCTCCGCTCCGATCTCCACACGCGCTGCCGATTGCAGCAGCACGGCCTCGCCGAAGCTCGACTGGCAGGAATGCACGAAGAAAAACCTGATGCTGCAGGGCAGTGATCTCCAAGGCGCCAACCTCTTCAGCACTGATTTCTCACTGACCGATCTCAGCGGTTCGAATTTCAAATCCGCCAACCTGGAAAAGGCGAGCTTGGTGCGTGCCTCGCTTGAGGGGTCACATGCCGAAGGGGCCAACTTCGCCAAAGTGGAGGCCTATCGCGCCAGCTTTGCCAACATTGCCGCCGAAGGCGCTTCCTTTGCCGGCGCCGAGCTGCAGCGGGCCAATTTTGCCGGCGCCCGGCTCTCCGACGCGAGCTTCGAAAAGGCCGAACTCGGCCGCGCCGATTTCGACAAGGCGGTGCTGACGGGGGTGAAATTCTCTTTCGCCAATCTCTCCCGCGCCGATCTCTCCAGCGCCGTCTTCGAAGGCCCGGCAACGTTCGAGCGCGCCTTCATGTTCTTGACCCGCATCGAAGGCCTGGACCTCTCGGCTGCCGCCGGGCTCGAACAGGCGCAGATTGACCTGGCCTGCGGCGATGCCTCGACCAAGCTGCCGTCCGGCCTCTCGACGCCGGCAACTTGGCCATGCCCTGCCGAGCACGAGTGATTTGTCGGGCTTTGCAGTTCACGCGGGCCGGATGATCGGGCTGCGATCAATGCCGGATTGAGCTAGTGGAGTTTGAACTCGCCCATGACGCGGCGCCATTCGTTCGGTCCGATCAGTCGCTGATGGGTGTAGCGAACCGAGTGCAGCGGCCCGTCGAGCGTGGACTGCCAGAAATCGAGAAACTTGTGCATCTCCGGACAGTCCGGGGCGAGGTCGTAATCCTGCCAGACATAGGTCTGCAGCACGGATTCAAAATCAGGAATGCGATAGAGGATATGGGCGGTGGTCAGTCCATAGCCGTTCAGCTGACGCTCCAGATCTGATGAAAATTGCATGCTTCATCTCCGTTTCATGACGCTCGAAAGGTGGCGCAAAATTTTGCGGCCATCAACGGATTTCCGAACGCGTCCACCCTGTTTATTGTTCCTTTACATGATGTTAGCAGCAACTTCGAGTGAGTGCTAATTTTTTTATGGCGCCCTCTTGAAATGGAAAAAGCGCAAAACCAGATCATTGCGCGCAGAACGCTCGATCGAGGTTTTGCACCCGCCCGGACTGGTCATCCGGTCCGGCCAGGGGAACAACATCATTATTGTTTGTCCATTGGAGGAAGACATGTCGTTCCGACCGCTTCATGACCGCATTCTCGTCCGCCGCGTCGATTCCGAGGAAAAGACCAAGGGCGGCATCATCATTCCCGACACTGCCAAGGAAAAGCCGCAGGAAGGCGAAGTCATCGCCGTCGGCCCAGGTGCCCGCAACGATGCCGGCCAGATCCAGGCGCTCGACGTCAAGGTCGGCGATCGCATCTTGTTCGGCAAGTGGTCCGGCACCGAGATCAAGATCAACGGCGAAGACCTGCTGATCATGAAGGAAAGCGATGTCATGGGCATTATTGAAGCCCAGGCCGCCGAAAAGATCGCCGCCTGAGGCGATTTCCGCGCATTAGTCAAAAAAGCTGCCTATTGAAGGAGTTACAGAATGGCTGCGAAAGAAGTCAAATTTCATAGCGATGCCCGTGAACGCATGCTGCGTGGGGTCGATGTGCTGGCCAATGCAGTGAAGGTGACGCTGGGTCCGAAGGGCCGCAACGTCGTGATCGATAAGTCCTTCGGCGCGCCGCGTATCACCAAGGACGGCGTTTCCGTCGCCAAGGAAATCGAACTTGAAGACAAGTTCGAGAACATGGGTGCCCAGATGCTGCGCGAAGTGGCATCAAAGACCAATGATCTCGCCGGCGACGGCACCACGACTGCGACGGTTCTCGCCCAGGCTATCGTCAAGGAAGGCGCCAAAGCTGTTGCCTCGGGCATGAACCCGATGGATCTGAAGCGCGGCATCGATCTCGCCGTCGACGCCGTCGTCAAGGAGTTGAAGAACAACGCCCGTAAGATCTCCAACAATTCCGAAATTGCCCAGGTCGGTACGATCTCCGCCAATGGTGATTCCGAGATCGGTCGTTACCTCGCGGAAGCTATGGAGAAGGTCGGCAACGAAGGCGTCATCACCGTTGAAGAAGCCAAGACCGCCGAAACCGAACTCGAAGTCGTCGAAGGCATGCAGTTCGACCGCGGCTACCTCAGCCCCTACTTCGTCACCAATCAGGACAAGATGCGGGTCGAACTGGAGGATCCCTATATCCTCATTCACGAGAAAAAGCTGTCGAACCTGCAGTCGATGCTTCCGGTTCTCGAAGCTGTCGTCCAATCCGGCAAGCCGCTTCTGATCATCGCCGAAGATGTCGAAGGCGAAGCCCTTGCCACGCTTGTCGTCAACAAGCTGCGCGGCGGCCTGAAGATCGCTGCCGTCAAGGCGCCCGGCTTCGGCGACCGCCGCAAGGCCATGCTCGAAGACATCGCCATCCTGACCGGCGGCACCGTCATCTCCGAAGACCTCGGCATCAAGCTCGAGAATGTGACGCTCAACATGCTCGGCCGGGCCAAGAAGGTGGCGATCGAGAAGGAAAACACCACCATCATCGATGGTGCCGGTTCGAAGGCGGAACTTGACGGTCGCACCGCTCAGATCCGCGCCCAGATCGAAGAGACCACTTCCGACTACGACCGCGAGAAGCTGCAGGAACGTCTTGCCAAGCTCGCCGGCGGCGTTGCCGTCATCCGCGTCGGCGGCTCGACGGAAGTCGAAGTGAAGGAAAAGAAGGATCGCGTCGACGACGCGCTGCATGCAACAAGGGCGGCGGTCGAAGAAGGCATTCTGCCTGGCGGTGGCGTGGCGCTGCTGCGCGCGGTCAAGGCGCTCGACGCGATCAAGACTGCCAATGACGACCAGCGCGTCGGCGTCGACATCGTTCGCCGGGCGATCGAGGCACCGGTTCGCCAGATCGCCGAAAACGCCGGTGCGGAGGGCTCCATCATCGTCGGCAAGCTCCGCGCGAAGAGCGAATTCTCCTATGGCTGGAACGCCCAGACAGGCGAATATGGCGACCTCTACGCGCAGGGCGTCATCGATCCGGCCAAGGTCGTTCGCACCGCACTGCAGGACGCAGCTTCGGTTGCCGGCCTGCTGGTGACGACAGAGGCGATGATCGCCGAGAAGCCGAAGAAGGAAGCTGCCCCGGCCGTGCCGGCCGGCGCCGGCATGGACTTCTAAGCGATCGCTCGGCCCGCTCTGCCATCGGGGCGGGCCGTTCTACGCACTATCGAATTAACAAGTTCCATCGGTCGACATCAATGGAGCCAAGCTATGAGAAAGGAACACATCAGCAATTCCGTACAGCAGAATGCCGTGGCAGCCATAAGCGCGGCGCATCTGCTTCATCCGGCGAAGCATTTCGGTCACCCGCGTGACGTGCTTGCCGCCGCCGAGATCGACAACGACGAGAAGCGGGCAATTCTCGCTTCATGGGCATCCGATATCTTCGCAGTCGAATCCGTACCAGCGCTCCGCCTTTACCCCGGTGCCGAAAGAGCTGTATCCTATGACGAGATCCTTGAAGCGCTGAAGGCTTTGGATAATGGCGATCGACCGCCCGCGAGGCAGGATACGTCCGCGTCCCTGAGTTGCCATAGGATCCGCCGTCGAAAACCGCCCGCACGCCGACTGCCCGGGCTTGGCTTGTGCAGTTACTGGAAAGGAGGACGGCGTCGACCGCTGTTCGAAACCTGACCCTCGTCTGACCCGCCGTGTGCCTCTCGAGGACGCGGGCATGATTTTTGCCGACGGCTCTTTGCTCAACTGAGGAGGTTTTGCCGATGAAGATCGCTCAGATTGCACCGCTCGCCGAGAGCGTTCCGCCGAAGCTCTACGGGGGAACGGAGCGGATCGTTTCCTACCTTACTGAAGAACTCGTCGCACAGGGGCACGAGGTCACGCTCTTTGCCAGCGGCGATTCCGTCACCCGGGCGAGACTCGTGGCGTGTGCGGACGTCGCCTTGCGGCTCAATCCGGCGGTCAGGGACCATCTGCCACATCAGGTCGTGATGCTGGAGGAGATCCGACAGCGGGCGCACGAGTTCGACGTGCTGCATTTCCACATCGACCTGCTGCATTTCCCGCTGATCCGCGATTTTGCCGATCGGACGGTGACAACGCTGCACGGGCGACTCGACTTGCCGGATCTCAAGCCGTTCTACGGCACGTTCCCCGATATTCCACTGGTGTCGATCTCCAATGATCAGCGCCGTCCGATGCCTCCGGTCGACTGGCGCGGAACAGTCTATCATGGTCTGCCGGCCGATCTTCTTCCCTTCACGGCGGATCCAAGGGGCAATTACCTTGCCTTCCTTGGTCGTATTTCGCCAGAAAAACGCCCGGACCGCGCCATTCAGATCGCGGCAAAGGTCGGAATGCCGTTGAAGATCGCCGCCAAGATCGATAATGTCGACAGGGCCTATTGGGAAACCGTCATCGAGCCGATGGTCAAGAGCCATCCTAATGTAGAATTTATCGGCGAGATCGACGAACGTGAGAAAGCTGACTTCCTGGGAAATGCAGGCGCTCTGCTCTTCCCGATCGACTGGCCGGAGCCATTCGGGCTGGTGATGATCGAAGCCATGGCCTGCGGCACACCGGTCATTGCTTTCGGCTGTGGCTCGGTTCCCGAGGTCATTGACAACGGCATCTCCGGCATCCTCGTCGACAGCGTCACCGAGGCGGCCGAAAACGTCGAATGGGCACTCCGCCTCGATCGGCAGAAGGTGCGTGCCGCGTTTGAAAAGCGCTTCACCGCACAGCGAATGGCGTGCGATTATCTCGACATCTATCGCAACCTGCCGGGCGTTCGCATCAAAGCCGCGCCGATCCGCCGGTCGAATGGTCAAGCGCTCGACCTGCAGGCTGTCGCCTGAGGCAAGGAGGAGACCATGTCGAACCTGTCTGCGGACAGCAACCCCGCCACAGCATCGTCGGGCCTGGCGGTGCCTGTCGCTCAGTTCTTCATTCCGGCCGCCGCATCGCTGCAGGAGCGCCGGCCGCGTACCTTGAAGCACGGCGATACTTTCGCCGTCTTCGACCATAATGGCGATGCTCTTTCCGGTCCCGGCAGTCCGGAAGGCCTTTTCCACCAGGACACCCGTCATCTCTCGCATCTTTATCTGACGATCAACGAACAGCGGCCGATGCTTCTGTCGTCGACGCTGCGGGATGACAATGCCACGCTGACCTGCGATCTCACCAATCCTGATCAGTTCGATGAGAAGGGAAGGCTGGTTCTGGGCCATGACGTGATTCATCTGCGCAGATCGCGCTTTCTCTGGAATGCCTGTTGTTATGAACGGCTGGCCGTGAGGAATTATGACGAGCGGCGGCAACATGTTCGCATTCAGATCTCTTTCGGGGCCGATTTCGCCGATCTTTTCGAAGTCCGCGGCACCGCAAGAGCAAGAAGAGGGCGCCATCTTCCCGCCGTCGTGGAACAGGATTGGATCCTGCTTTCCTATGTTGGCCTGGACGATCGCAAGCGGTCGACGCGCCTTTCCTTCATGCCGGAACCGGCCGAGATTCGTAGCGACATTGTTACTTACGACCTCCAGCTGGAGCCGCACGAGACCAAATCGCTCTTCATGCAGATCGGCTGCGACCATACCTCCGCCGAACGGCTGAGCCGCCTTTCCTTCTTCCTGACCTTGCGGGATGCCCGACGTGCGTTGCGTGCCTCCTCCTCACGCGCGGCGTCGGTCACAACCTCCAACGAGATCTTCAACGAAGTCGCGCGACGCAGCGCCTCCGACCTCTACATGCTGATCACCGACAAGCCGGAAGGCCCCTATCCTTATGCCGGTATTCCCTGGTTCAGCACCGTTTTCGGCCGCGACGCCCTGATCACGGCGCTTCAGACACTTTGGCTCGATCCGGAGATCGCTCGCGGGGTTCTCGGTCATCTTGCCGCCAATCAGGCGACGAACGTCGATCCCGCTTCAGACGCCGAGCCCGGCAAGATCCTGCACGAAGTCCGTTGCGGCGAAATGGCCGAACTCGGCGAGGTTCCATTCCGGCGTTACTACGGCAGCATCGACTCGACGCCGCTCTTCGTGATGCTGGCCGGCGACTATCTTAAACGAACCGGTGATCTTGCGACCATCGATCGCATCCTGCCTCATGTCGAAGCGGCACTGACCTGGATCGACGAACACGGCGATCGCGATGGTGACGGCTTCGTCGAATACGGGCGGCTGACGGAAGAAGGACTGATCAATCAGGCGTGGAAGGATAGCAACGACTCGGTCTTCCATGCCGATGGCACGTTGGCCCGAGGCCCGATCGCGATCGCCGAAGTCCAAGCCTATGTCTACGGCGCTTGGCAAAGTGCTGCCGAAATCTTCCGGTGGAGGGGCAAGCCGGAACGCGCGGCGAGCTTTCTTGCGCGCGCGGAAGGACTGCGCCGCGCCTTCGACATGAGCTTCTTCGATGAGGAACTTGGCACCTATGTATTGGCTCTCGACGGTGATAAACGGCCTTGCCGGGTCCGATCCTCCAATGCCGGCCATGCTCTGTTCACCGGTATTGCTTATCCTGAACGGGTCGCACAGGTGACCCGCACCCTTATGAGTGCTTCGTCCTTCTGTGGCTGGGGCATCCGGACCATTCCCTCGACCGAAGCACGTTATAATCCTATGAGCTATCACAATGGCTCGATCTGGCCGCATGACAATGCCATGATTGCCAGTGGTCTTGCCCGCTATGGCTATCGCGCCGAAGCCGCACGAATCTTCGAGGGGCTGTTTGCCGCTGCGACCTATATCGACCTGCGGCGGCTTCCCGAACTCCTCTGCGGCCTGCCACGTCAACGCGCACGCGGACCGACCTCTTATCCGGTTGCCTGCTCGCCGCAAGCATGGGCAGCAGCAGCCCCTTTGTCGCTGCTGCAATCCTGCCTCGGCCTCGACTTCGATCCGAATAGTTTGCAGATCAGCTTCAGCGTGCCGCGGCTTCCCTCGTTTCTCGACGAGGTGATCTTGCGGCGTCTGCTGATCGGCAATTGCTCGGCTGACGTGGCCATCCGTCGGTCTCGACACCAGGTTGTGGTCGATGTCATCAATCGACAGGGCAATGTCAGCGTGCTCACCACGGCCTGATGAAGGACGGTGCAGGCAAGGCGGATCAACCGCCTTTCTAATCCGGTTCCTCTTCGTCCGACCTCAGCAGGTCAACAAGCGCAGCAACCCTGCCGGTCGGTAGATGCCGGCCTTCACCCACCAGGGCCTCGTCGTTGTTGGCCCATGCAAACGCCTCGGCAAGCTCGGCTTGGGTTGCACCTGTCGCGACGATCTCGGCCACAAGCGTTTTGTCGGCGGGCCCAAGGACGGCGACGACATCGTGTAAAGTCAGTGTCATAACCATTGCTCCTCGCTCAAGCTCCAAAACATATGGTGGCGTCTTCGAAAAGATCAAATTTTTTCGCTGAGAAATTCGATCCCCTTGAAACTGTAAGGCACTGAATTATATCAGTATTGTGGATCGCCCAAAAGGGATCGACAGAAAGTCCAGGAGACGCCGGTCGCTCTTGGCGTCTCCTTGTGTCCATGTTGCTTGCAAGGAGGATATGGCTATGAGGACAAACCTCGATTTCTCTCCCCTGTTCCGGTCGAGCATCGGCTTCGAGCGGATGTTGAACGCGCTTGAGGCTGCAGGCCGCGCCGAGACAATCGACAACTGGCCGCCCTACGATATCGTCAAAACCGGTGAAGATGATTACCGGATTGCCATGGCAGTGGCCGGCTTCTCGCAGGACGAGCTGGTGATCACCCAAGAGCAGAACATGCTCATCGTGTCCGGGCACAAGGACAACGGCGAAGATGTTCAATACCTGCATCGCGGCATTGCCGGGCGCTCGTTCCAGCGTCGGTTCGAACTGGCCGACCACGTAAAGGTGGTCGATGCCGGGCTTGTCAACGGTCTGCTGACCATCGATCTCAAGCGCGAAATTCCCGAAGAGATGAAGCCGTGCCAGATCGAGATCAAGGCCGACGAGGTGCTGCCCAAGGCCGAGACAAAGCAGATCGAAGGTGAGAAGCAGGTAGCGGCCTAAGCGTCCAATAGCAGGGACGGGGCGCCAGGCGCCGACTGGCGCCAACCGTGCGAAAGAACCACCAGAAAGGAGTAGAGCCATGAGTGTTCGTGATTTGATTCCCTGGGGCCGCAACAACGGCAATCAGATGCCGAGTCTCCTTCGCGATGACGAGCGCGATCCTTTCCTGTCGCTCCACCGCGAGGTCAACCGGCTGTTCGATGATGTTTTCCGCGGCTTCGGCTCCGGCCTGCCGTCGCTTCGCGGCGCCAGCAGCTTTGGCGCCGGCTGGCCGAGCGTCGAGATCTCCGACACCGACCAGCAAATCAAGGTGACGGCCGAAGTACCCGGTCTTGAGGAAAAGGACATCGAGGTCTTCCTCAATGACGGCGTGCTCACGCTGAAGGGTGAGAAGCGTTCGGAAACCGAAGACAAGGAAAAGCAGTTTTCGGAGCGCTACTATGGCCGCTTCGAACGACGCATTCCGCTCGGCACCGAGGTCAAGGAAGACCAGGTCGACGCCACCTTTAAGAACGGCGTTCTGACCGTCACTCTGCCTAAGACCGAAAAGGCGCAGTCACAGGTCAAGCGCATCGCCATCAGAAGCTGACGAACGCGGCGGCCGGCCACTTGGCTGGCCGTCGCTCATCCTTCACCAGGTTGGGGAGGATAAACGATGAAGATTATCGGACGTATACATCGCGAAAACACAGCATCGATCTCCCGCTTCTGCGCCTCGAGCGACAATCGGCGCAGACATCTTCCTTTCACAGTTCCGCAGTTCCAAGGGAACAGCGCCTCCCGCATCTCATTTCTGGCTTCCCACTACACGATCACCGAGCTTTGCGGCGATGGTGATTTCAACGCTGCCGCCGCAACCGTCTTCTGCCCGCAGGAGGCGGCCATTGATGATGCAACCAACTAAGAAGGAGAAATGATCGATGCTGAAGTCTCTGTCTTCCAACAACCGGACGGCTTTCGATATCGTCAATATCGTTGCCGGTCTTGGCCTTCTGATCTCGCCATGGCTGTTCGGTTTCGCCGCTGAGACCTATGCCGCCTGGAATGCGTGGATCGTTGGCGCGGCCATCACCCTGATCGCCGTTGCCGCTCTCTACGCTTTCTATGAGGCCGAGGAATGGTGCAACCTGGTCCTGGGGCTATGGGCTGTGATAGCTCCGTGGCTCCTCGGCTTTTCAGCCGTGACAGCGGCCATGTGGGCGCATGTGATTGCCGGCCTGGTCGTTGCTGCCCTCGCAGCGGGCAGCATCTGGTTCAGTCATAACCATCCGTTGTCGGCCGCATGACTGAGTGCGAACGGGCTCGGGTGTCCGGGCCCGTTCTCCTTATCTCTTCGCCAGCCACTCCTGGAGGAAAGGCTTGGCGGCCGATCAGACTGGTTGACGGCGCGACGCGGTGATCGCCATTGACGGATGCGCGGCGCCACGGGCGGCAGATTGCCGATCATTGCCTCAGCGCCTATTCCCCCGGCTCGAACACCATGGCATGGCCGTTGATGCAGTAGCGCAGGCCGGTCGGCGGCGGGCCGTCGGGAAAGACGTGGCCGAGATGGGCGTCGCAGGTGCCGCAGCGGATTTCAGTGCGCACCATGCCGTAGCTCGTGTCGCGATGCTCGGTCACGGCATCGGGAGAGACCGCTTCGAAATAGCTCGGCCAGCCGCAGCCGGCGTCGAATTTCGTGTCGGAGCGGAAAAGCGGCGCGTTGCAGCCGACGCAGCGGTAGAGCCCCGTCTCGAAGGAATCCCAGTAGGGGCCGGTGAAGGCGCGTTCGGTGCCGTGCTGGCGAGTGATGCGGTATTGCTCGGGCGTGAGCTGCTCTTTCCATTCGGCGTCTGACTTATGGATCTTGGCGGTGGTTGCAGTTTCGGACATGACGTGCTCCTTTCGCCGAGGGGCGGTTCCGTTTCGCGAGAAATGTGGTGCGCCATCTTTGTTTCATCAAGCCTCCGGCGCCGGGCCGCGGGGATCGCGGCATGCAGCTATCAGGGAAGACGTCTGCTTTTACATCTATTAAGGGTTTTCTGTTAGGGTTAATGTTACGTGCATTGAGGAGCCATTGGTGTTTGAAGCCGCAATCGTCCTGCTCTACGGCCTCGTCGCCGTGACCGCCATGGCCGCCACGCTGCTGGAGGGCTGGGCCAATCATGCCGGTTTGACGTTCCATCGTCTCGCCGGACTTCTCGCCTGCCTGCTCTGGCCGCTGACGCTTCTGCTGTTCATCCTGCACGGTTCGGTCGTTCGGCTGCTGACGCGTCTCTCCCGCTCGCCGGCCTGATCACGGCAACTCTCTCAGCCCATGCTATTGGGGTCTTAACCTGTTTTACGCCGAACTTATGCACAGGAAGCTGTGAGTAAAGCTTGGGCTAAAGTCCTATAATTCTTCATCAGCCATTTTTTCTCAAGAAAAACGACAAATAATAATTGGCCTTTCGGCCAAACGATGGTATTTGAAAATGCAAGTAGAATTCTGATTGTGAACTACAATCGTACTGCTTCCAAGTCCCTCAGTTTTGATTTTTCAATGTCTAACTGGGGCCATCGCCTGGAGCAAGACGGTAGTGGTTTTCGGTCAGGCAGTATAAGAACAGGTCTCGGACTTCGGAATCTAGGGGTGGATTTCACGTTTTTCGAAACAGAAGATTGCTTCCTGTGCTTTTGCTGTTCGCTTCTACGAGGCGGGTCTTTGGCGTGACAGTCAAAGATCGTTTGAGCATGCTAACAGGAGAAAAAATATGACGGATATGGCGACCGGCAATGGGCCGGAGCTGCTTGTGGAACTGACGGCCGACATCGTCGCGGCTTATGTCAGCAACCATGTTGTCCCGGTCAGCGACCTGGCAAATCTGATTTCCGACGTGCATTCGGCACTGAGCAACACGTCCGTACCGCAGCCCGCTGCGGCTGTCGTCGAAAAGCAGAAGCCTGCAGTCTCTGTCCGCAAGTCCGTACAGGACGAGCAGATTACGTGCCTGGAATGCGGCGGCAACTTCAAATCCCTCAAGCGTCACCTCATGACGCATCACAGTCTCTCGCCGGAAGAATACCGTGAGAAGTGGGACCTGCCGACCGACTACCCGATGGTAGCGCCCGCCTATGCCGAAGCGCGTTCGCGCCTGGCGAAGGAGATGGGCCTGGGTCAGCGCCGCAAGCGCGGCCGCGGCTGAGCTTATCGAAGCAGTCAAGGACAAAAGCCGGGTCTTGTGCCCGGCTTTTCTGTCTGTACCGCAAACATGATGCCGAAAACCGGAAGCGTTTCCCGGCGCTGTCTGTCCCGGCCTGCTAAAGGAAAGCACGATTCAGGCTTTGGTCCGAACGGCCCAGAGTTCATCCTGTTCTGAATGAGGATAATAATCTCCCTGACTATTCCGCCGCTATCTCAAGTCATGCACGGGGGAGACGGGATATTATCAGGAAGCCTCTCTTACGCTTGGGAGGGCGGCGTAGAATGTATTCCTATACTATAAGAAAGTGTTAATATAGTCGATTGGCCGTTTCCGCAAATGCGCACTCGGCCGCGTCGCCGACCGAATCAATCGCGTTCAGGCCGCGGCGCGGACTTTCGCCTCTTCCCGGATTCGCTTCACCATCGAGCGCAGCCCGTTCGAACGCTGCGACGACAGGTTCTCCACCAGACCGATCTTCGAGAAGATCTCGAAGGCATCGAGCGCAGCGATCTCGGAAGCCGGCTTGCCGGAATAGGTGGCAAGCACGATGGCGACGAGGCCGCGCACGATATGCGCGTCGGAATCGCCCTCGAAACTCATGATTGGGTTTTCCGGATCGCCCGACGTATGCGTCACCAGCCACACCTGGCTGGCGCAGCCCATCACCTTGTTCTCCGAGGTGCGTTTTTCCTCGGCGAGTTCGGGCAGCGCCTTGCCGAGCTCGATGACATAGCGGTAGCGGTCTTCCCAATCGTCCAGGAAGGCGAAGTCATCGATGATCTGGTCGAGGGATGCCATAAAAAGCCTTTCACCTTTTGGCATGCTGGCAAAACGACACGGCAATTTTGCGTCCGGACATGCTCTAGGACTGCATATAGGTGATAGATCTGCAGATTTGAACCACTAAAGCGAGCCGTCTTAGTGACGCCGCGCTCCAGCTTTTATTTTTACGCATGTCGTTATCGAAAACCACTGCACATTCTTGTGCGACATGCTCTCAAAAAGAAACGCCGTGAGGATGGGCATCCTCACGGCGCAGCAATCTGCTGAATTAAACAGGGCAGGCACGTCAGGCATGGGACATTTCCGCGTCATGCGGACCACCGATGCAAGCTGTAGAATTCTCGTGAGACGCGTCCGGAACGTTGCTTATGCGCGGCGGGCCGGTTGCCCGCGCAAATTCGTCAGATCGCCGGCTTCGGCGTCGGCAGCGGGATCGCGCCGGTTACCACGGTCCCGGCTTCATCGTCGACCGGCGGACGATAAGGCATCGGCTGGTTGAGCACAGCCTTTGCCTCGCGGTCCTTCTCCTGAACGGAAGGAGAGGCGAGGGAGGGGGCGGCGGCTGCCACCCGGTTCGCCGGTTCGGCGGGGCTTGCGGTCGTCGTCGGTTCGTCGGTGAATTGGCTGTCGAGAAGTTCGTAAGCGACGCGGGCGCCCTCGCGGGCCCGGTAGCCGAGCGCCGTCAGGGTCTCGGCGCCTTTGACGCAGACCTCCGGCTTTTCCGAGCACATGCCGGTGAGATAGTCATAGGCGCCGCTCGCGGCCGTGAAGGCGTCGGAGAGCTGCAATTGCGGGCCGCCGGCGAGCTTGTCGGATCCCTCCGTGCTGAAGACGGAAAGAAGCACGAGCACAAGGCCAAACCAGAAGGATCCTTTGATCAGAAACCACATTGTCGTTGCCCATCCTGTTTTCCCGTCCGGTTCTTTTCGCCGAATCAGGCCGGTTGTCCGGTGTGCTTTCACCCTATCGGCAAGTTGCGAATGCCGCTTTTCGAAACTCGTGCGCATTTGCGGCAAATTTAATTCAAATTTTAGCGAAGCCCATTTGAGCGGCATTTAAGTCGAATGTGAGCGATTGCCGTTAAGCATCAGGGCAGCACCTGCCTGCAATTGCAGGGCTTTTGCCGGCTCGCCTTGCCACAGGAGTTAACGCGATGCTGAAATATGAAGGAAATCCGCCGCTTACCGGCCATTAACCACAAAAAGCAAAGGGGCGCACGGATGCTCCAAAACGGGAATTTCTGCCCTTTCTGGCTGTGAACAGCGCCTTTGCCTTATCCTTTCCTTAAGTCGCGGGGGCCTATTGTCCGGATCGACAGACAGCCTCTTTGGGCGGGTATTGCGTGCGAGTATTGAGTGACATTGGCGGCTGGGCGACGACCCTCGTAGACCGGGCGGCGACAAGCTGGCTTTCCCGGACGGGTGGCGGCGAAGCCGTGCGCCAGCGCGAGCTTGCGATTCTGCGCCGCCTCGTGCTGCTCTCCTCGGCCGCTCTCGTCGCCGCGCCTGTTGGCCTTTCGGCGGTCACCAGCCCGGCCGTCGCGCTGCCGGCCGGCGTCGCCATGGTCTGCGCCGCCTTTCTCTTTTCCGCCGTCGGCAGCATCGCGTTGGCCCGCCAGGGCTCGTCCGCCGGCGTTGCCACACAGTCGGCCGAGGATTTCTTCCTCGCCGTCACCCCCGGCCTCGTCTTCTTCCTGGATCCGCACGGCAGCGTCGCCACCATAGGCGGCCGCGACCGGCGCGATTTCCTTGCCTGGATGCGCGATCCGAAGGGCAGGGGCTTCCTGGAGCAGGTGCATGTCTCCGACCGTATCCTGTTCTTGCAGGCGCTCGATGAGCTCAGGCGCGGCGAAGATGCTGCAAGCGTCGATCTGCGCCTCGATCGGCCTTCGGTCTCGCGCGATCAGCGCCAGTTCGCCTATCTGAGAATGGACATGACGGCGCGACGCGATGCCGATGGCGAGCTTGCCGCCGTCATCGCCCAACTGCGCGATGTCTCCGTCGAGCAGCAGCTGCGGGCCGAAGCCCAGAACCGTGCGGCCGACGCCGAATCGGCAAATGATGCCAAGTCGCGCTTCCTCGCCGCGGTCAGCCACGAGCTGCGCACGCCGCTGAACGCTATCCTCGGCTTCTCCGATATTCTGATCGGCGAATATTTCGGCAAGTTCGAAAACGATCGCCAGCGTGAATATGTCGGGCTCGTCCGCGAATCCGGCGCGCATCTGCTCTCCGTCGTCAATACCATGCTCGACATGAGCAAGATCGAAGCGGGGCGCTACGAGCTGATTCTCGACGCCTTCGATATCTCGAGCTCCGTCAGATCCTGCGAATCGATGCTGGCATTGCAAGCCAAGACCAAGGGCGTCACGCTGACGAGCCGGATTCAGCGCGGGCTTGGCGAGATCGTCGCCGATCAGCGCGCCATCCAGCAGATCCTCATCAATCTCGTCGGCAATGCCGTGAAATTCACCGAAGCCGGCGGCGTCGTCTCGGTCGATGCGGCGGCGCGTGACGGCATTCTGAAGCTGACGGTCAGCGATACCGGCATCGGCATTGCCGCCGACAAGCTGGCGATGCTCGGCCAGCCTTTCGTCCAGATCCAGAACGATTACACCCGCCGCTTCGAGGGCAGCGGTCTCGGCCTCTCGCTGGTCAAGGGGCTGGTGGCGCTGCATGGCGGCAATTTTGCCATTGCCAGCCAGCCGGGCGAAGGTACGATCATCACCGTCGAGATCGCGGTGGATGGCTCGGGCGCCCGGCGCGCCGAAAATGCCGGCCATGGCGCAACCGTCGAATTTCCGCCGCGGCTGAAGGACGCGGTCGGTACCGGAGCAGTATTGGAAGAGGGGCTTTTCGATGGCCGCGCGCAAGCGAAAATCGCCTAAGGGAAAGAAGCGGCGGCAGCAGCCGGGCCTTATCGTGTCGGGTGCGGCCGCTCTCGGCGGCCTCGGCCTGCAGGGTGCATCCGTGCTGGGTGGTATCGGGCTGCAGGGCGCATCCGCGCTCGGCGGCGTCATCGGCCGCAATCCGTCGGTCGCCGGCGGCGCGATCGCCTTCTTCGTCATCTTCTCCTTCGTTGCGGCCAACGCCCTCTGGTATCAGCCTGGCTTGCATCCGCACCCGATTTTCCGCACCCGCGACCCGCAGTCTCCAAACGTGCTCGGTGCGCGCCGGGCGGCCGACGAACAGCCGGCTGATGTCACCACCTTCCGGATCGAACGGCCGGAGGATGCCGCCGCCACCACCAGCGGGACGCCGGCGCCGGCCGCAGCCGCTCCGCAGCCGAGCCAGCTGGTCATGGACATTCAGCAGCAGCTGGTGCGCCGCGGCCTCTATAACGGCACCGCCGACGGCATCATCGGCCCCCGCACCAGCGCTGCCATCCTGTTCTTCCAGGAGACCGTCGGCATGGCCCAGACTGGGGAAGCGACGCCGGAGGTGCTGGCGGCGCTGAAAACCGAAGCTGCCGGCCCCTCGACCGTGCCGGTGGAAAAACCGCGTGAGGATGTCACCTCGAAGGCGGCGGCGGAAGACCCGGTCGCCGCCGCGATCCGCAGCGCCGAAAAGACCGTCAAGACGGCGCCATCAGCCGCAAAGCAGCTTCCATCAAGCGAACTCACCACTGTCGACCTGGTGCTGAAGATCCAGAAGGGTCTGTCCAACATGGCCTATGCCAATGTCGGCGTCGACGGTGTTGCCGGCGAGCAGACCCGCGCCGCCATCCGCCATTTCCAGAAGCACTACAATCTGCCTGAAAACGGCGAGCCAAACGAGGCGGTGCTGAAGAAACTCAAGGAAATCGGCGCGATCTGAGACATATCGCGCAGCCCGAGGCTACAACCTAAGTCTAAGACGCTGGTGCCGTTTGCAACTTATTAACCATGTTGATCGAAGCTTTGCCGATTGAGGCGGGGGAGCGTCGGTCATGCATGCGCTGAAGACGATGGACGATCTGGCCGGAGAACCGGCAGTCGAAGCGGAAGGCCCGGATCGCACCGCCTTGCGCCACATCCTGCAGCGCCTTGCCGAGGAGGCCTCGACGCTCGGCATCGATCTCGTCGATATTGCCGGCGCCATTCAGGACATGGCGGCGATGTCGGCCCGCCATGCCTCCGCCTTCGATCATGTCACCAGCACCGCGCTTTCGATTGCCGAAACCAACCGTTCGGTCGCCTTGTCGCTGCGCGAGACAGACCGGACGGCCGCCGAAGCCCGCCAGATGCTCAAGGAATCGGCCGACCGCCTGTCCGGCTCCGTTGCCGAGATCGGCCATATGGTTCAGGCTTCAAATGTCATCGGCGCCGAAATCGCCGGCTTCTCGAAATCGCTTGCCGATGTCGACAAGATTGCCGAGGAGATCAGCACGATAGCCCGCCAGACCAACCTCCTGGCGCTGAACGCCGCGATCGAGGCGGCGCGTGCCGGCGATGCGGGCAAGGGTTTCGCCGTTGTCGCCGCTGAAGTGCGCGCACTTTCGCTGCAGACGTCAAAGGCGACCGGCTCCATTCAGGACACGCTGGATGAGCTGCGGGTGAAGATCGACCGGCTGTCGGCGGTCGGCGGCGATGCCCGCGACAGTGCCGCCGACGTGCGTGACAAGTCGGACGCGATGCGCGGCGCCTTCGAAAGCATGGAACATGTCATCACCCGCATTCTCGACAGTTCGACGGTCATGGCCAACACCACCGAGGCGGTCGACCAGCAATGCGCCGGTTTCGTCCAGAAGCTCGGCGAGATGTCCGGCGAGGTCGCCGGTTCGAATGTCAGGCTGCAGCAGGCGGCAAACCGCGTCGACAGCGTCGTCGGTCTCTCGGAAACGCTGATCCAGCTGACGGCGAGCGCCGGCGTCAAGACCGCCGACAGCCGTTGGATCGAGGAAGCACAATCGGTGGCAAGGCAGATATCAGGCGCTTTCGAACGCGCCGTCGCCGAGGGTAAAATCGGTTTCGATGCCCTCTTCGACCGACGCTACCGGCCGATGCCTGGCACCGATCCGGTTCAGATGATAGCCGCTTTCACCGAACTCACCGACCGTCTGCTGCCGCCGATCCAGGAGCCCGTCGTTGCCCTTGACGAGCGCATCGCCTTCTGCGCGGCGATCGACGAAAACGGCTATCTGCCGACCCATAACCGGAAGTTTTCGCAGCCGCAGCGGCCGGGCGATATCGTCTGGAACACTGCCAATTGCCGCAATCGCCGCATCTTCGCCGATCGCGTCGGTCTTGCCGCCGGCCGCAGCACCGCGCCTTTCCTCGTCCAGACCTATCGCCGCGACATGGGCGGCGGCAATTTCGTGATGATGAAGGATATCTCCGCGCCAATCACCGTCAGAGGCCGCCATTGGGGCGGCTTGCGGCTGGCGGTCATGGTTTGACGCACCCGTCAAAATATCACTGCGGATTGCCCGCGCCCGCGCGCCAGTCTATATCGCGTCGATGAGATTACGCGCCGACATTTTCGTTTCTTCGCTTCTGCGCCGCGTCTTCGCAAGCGGCGATTTCGCCGCTGTGGAGAAGAAGGGCGCGGAGGAGGCGGGCGCGATCTTCATCCGCCAACACTTTCGCGACGGCCTGGAGACGCTCTATGCGCCGGCGCCGCAGACCGCCTTCGATGAAGACGAGATCCGCGATCGGCTGTTCGAAGTCCGTCTTGCGCGCAGCGAGCCGGAAGCGGTGCGGGCGATGCTGGATCGCGAACGCCGCTTCGACCCCGATCTCTGGATCGTCGAGCTGGAGGCGGAGGAATTGGGGGACATGATCCCCTTGGCGGCGGATCGCTGAGGGTCAGGTCTTATTCGCCTCAACGTGACCGCCGCCCCAGCGCGCGCATGTCGCGCCGCGCCGGCGCCTGGCGGGCGAAGCGGTGGGTTTCAGTCTCCCGAGATGTGCGCGAATCGGATGCCTCGGCTTTGTAGGTGTAGCGATCAGCGCGCCGCCAGGCCTCCACCCTTTCGTGGCATTCTTCCGGATCGAGCGCATCGAGCACCATCCAGCCGCGCGTCACATTGTGCTGTTGTTCGGCAAGATGCGGATAGAACCGTTCCAGCACGAAGACGGCGTCGAGAAAGCCCATGCCGAGGCTCGTCAGCGTCGTGGCGAGCTGCTGGCCGGAGAGGTCGAGCATGATGCGTTCGGCAAGCCAGCGGCTGGCGGAAAGCGCATCGGCGAGTGCGGTGGCGAAGTGCGTCGCCTCCTGCGAGCGGGCGAAGCGCACTAGCAGCGCCTCCTGAATGTCGGTGAGGGTGCGCAGGCCGAGCCTGTCTTGATCGTCACGGCCCAGATGGCCGGCAAGATCCAGAATGCGCCCGCGCAAGGCTTCCTCATTGGCGATGCGCTGTTCCTCCAGCGCTTCGGCCTCGTTGCTCTCCACCTGGACTGGCGAAAGCGGGACGGCCACCGATTCCGTGATCGGCGCCGAAGCGGTCGCGGAGCGCGGCTGGGTCTGGCGCAACGCCACCAGCGCGTCGATGACCTTCGGCGAGAGCGAGTCGCGGCTGACGATCGCCTTGACATGCGCCGCACCCTGCATGCGCGCGATGGTGATCAGCGTGTCGTCGGCAACGGCCTTCGAGGCGATAAGGAAAGGCGCCGCGATTTCGACCGGCTGATTGCCGATGAACAGCGCCACGGCTGCCGGCATGGTCTCGCATTGGGAAAGGGCGGCGACCGCCTGGCGCTTGGCCTCGTCGGAGGAAGCCTGGAACAGCGGCGTGAAAAGCTCGGCGAATTGGCGCAGTTCGGATCGTGTCGGATGAGACAGGCTCTCGAAACTGCTCACAGTCGCCATCAACACCACGTCCTTTTTCCTGACGGCCAACGGGCCCTCTAGGTCTCGAAACCGGTCACGCACAAGCACACCCTGAAAACGCAGAACCAAGGGAAACCACGGGCCGATCGCGCTGGCGGGGACGCCTTTCGGACCACACGGATATGAACAAATCCTACACCGGTACGGTTAATGGATGCTGAAGATTTTATTAAAATCATACGGAAATATACCTGCCGAACGTGCGGCGGATGGTTAGCCGGCAATGGAAATGCGATCGGTTTTGAAAGAGCGCTGCGGCAGTTCCCACCGCCTGTGCGACGGCGGAAACAGCTCGTTCTCGGGTCGGGTCCGGCGCTGTGAACATGCCGCAACTGCAAAGATGACGGTCGGGCCGCTGCTTGCAGCCGTTTCGAGCGCAGCGGGAACTGCGATCGGTCCCTCTCCTGAAACGCGTGGCCGATGCAGGTCAAAGCAAAGCCGATCCGGATATGCCCCAACGAATATTTTTGTGCCGCATATTTGCAACACCGCCACCGCCTGCGGCAGACAGATACCGTCAACCATATGAATTATTTCTAGTTTTATATTGGCGGCGACCTTCCGCTCTTTCAGCGGGGGCATGAAACCAAATCGACTCCTCAAGCGTTGAAGAGGAAGTTACGGAAACTGTATTTGGCATCCGTCGAATATTAGTAAACTGTTAACTGTCATGTGTCTCAATTCGGACAGGAACGACGCGATTTGAGTGTTTGGATCGTCGAAACTCCGCATCACGGTATTTCAGTCAGGTGCCGTGGGAAAGGCGCGAATGCCCTCGGTTCGGCCATGCCGGCACCGCAGGACGCGCCGGCCCGCAGATTGGCGGGCAGGGTGAAATCCATCGCAAGTTCATCCGTCTCGGGCAGTGCATGGAGACGAGAATGGCAATAGTAGTCGCATTGGCGGATCGGCGGCCGCGGGCGCCGCGTCGTCCGGACAAGGAACCGCGCGAAGCCAAGATTCTCTGGTTCACCGGGGTCCGCTACGAGCGGCTCACCGAGAGCCCGAAACATGGACCGGCGCCTGCGCCGCGCGCCAGGAAGAAGTAAGCGCTCCTTCAACCCCAGAGCGTGATGCCGAAATTGTGAACAGACATCCCGCTTAATTGCCGGGGGTGAATTGCTCGCAGCCCGCTTCCGTCAGGAAGTTGCGTGCTGCTTCGTCGAAGCTTGCCTGCGGTGCCAGCGTCCGTAGCACGACATAACCGTCCGGCCGCGCCATTTCCACCAGGATCGCTTGGTCCAGTTCCTGCGGCAGGTTCTTGCGCAGGTCCGTCAACTGGATCGGGCTGCCCGCCAGAACGTCGAGCGCGCCGCCGACAGAGGTCCGGTCGTTCATGCTGAACACCTCGTTGGAGGCGCTGTCGTAGATGGCGATCGACCAGAAGGGCACATTGCCCTTGGCGGTGAAATGCACCGGCGCATCCTCGACATCGAAGGAACAGACGGCGGTCCGCAGGAAGGGGTCGCCATTGGCAAGGCCGGCCTCGTCGTACTGCTCGCCGAGCAGATAGAAATTGTTGAGATCGCCCTCTGCCGCCACGCGGGTCGCCGCATCCCTGCCGGTGAAATGCGGCAGCGACAGAATGATGACGAGATGCAGCAGCGCCGCACCGAAAAGCCCGGTCAGGATGGCGAAGAAGATCCTAAGCATTGCCGCACCCGGTCTTGGTGAGCTTCGGCATGGCCAGATCGATCACGCCGGAGCTGCCGGCGGTCGGCGTGTCGAACAGCGTCAGCACCAGCCGGAAGGTGCCGGCCTGCGGCAAGGCCAGCCAGTTGCCCGGCTGAGCGGCGGCGGAGATCTCGATCGAAAAGCTGCTGTCGGGCTGGCGCAGCACCGTCCAGGAATTGAGCGCCGCCGGAAGCCCGGTTTTCACCGCCGCCGGATTGCCGCCATTGTCGGCGGTAAACAGCGTCCAAAGCCGGGCGGGCGGCGTCTGTCCGCTGAGGCGGTAGCGGCAGCCGGCATTCAGCCGTCCGCCTTCGTCGTCGACGCTCGCCGTGAAGGTCAGGCCCTCGGCGCTGCCGTAGAGCAGCTTACCGGCGCGCGCCCGGTGCGACTTGGCGTAAGGATCGGCATCGACCGTCTGCAGCGCCGGAAAAGCCTCCCAGGCGCCGAGCTTGATCGCCCCGAAACCCTGTGTCGCATCCAGCGCATAAAGCGAAATCATGATGCCGCCGCCGAAGGCGACGATCAGCGTGATCAGGATGAAAAGGGGGAATCGAAACACGTCACGACCTTGGAAACCGGGATGACAGGGTTAGCACTGATTCTGGCAGGGTGGAATGCCGGGTGGCGAATGAACGCCGATCTGTCCAGAGGCGGCTGGTCTCGTCTGCATGCTCGCAGAGAGAGAGAAAGCGACACTTCCACGCAGCTTCTACTCCGCGCTCGCCACCTTCTGCGGCGTCAGCGGCGCGGCGGCCTTCAGCTTCTCTCCGAGCTTCTTGAGGATGTTTGTCGATTGCACCGAGAGCATGCGCGGCCGGATGAGCTGCGGCGGTCCATCCTGCGGCTTGGCGGCGGCGGTCTTGGCGAGATCCCTTTCCGAGGGTAGGGGGTTTTCGACGCCGGGGATGGGGCGCAACGTCACACCCTGATGGGCGTAGTCCATGGCGCGCTTGAAGGTCATTGCCGGTAGTGAGCCGCCCGTCATGTTGTTGGTCGAGGTATAGTCGTCATTGCCGAACCAGACGGCGCAGGTGTAATTGCCGGTAAAGCCGACGAACCAGGCATCGCGATAGGCCTGGGTCGTGCCGGTCTTGCCGGCGGTCAGGATGCCGTTGTCGAGTGCCGCCTTGCGCGCCGTGCCGACATAGGGGACGCGCGACAGCATCTGGTTCATATAGGTATCGGCCTGTTCGGACAGCACGCGTTTCGGCGCCGGCTCGTCGCGGTCGAAATCGTAGAGCACATCGCCTTCGTAATCGAGGACCTGGGTAATGCCGTGGCGGCGCGACTGATAGCCGCCGGCCGGGAAGGTGGCATAGGCCGTCGCCTGGTCGAGCACCGTCACCTCCGATGTCCCGATCGGGATGGTGACGTCGTCGCGGATCGGCGTTTCGACGCCGAGGTTCTTCGCCATTGCCCGGATGGGCTGGATACCGAGCTTCTCCTTGGCGAGCCGCACCGGCACGGTGTTGATCGACTGGGCGATGGCGGTCTCGAGCGTGATGCGGCCGACATAGCGGTTGGCGTAATTGTGCGGGCTCCAGTTGCCCCAGGAAATCGGCGCGTCGACGATCGTCGTCTGCGGCGTCATCCCACTCTCCATCGCCAATGCATAAGTATAGACCTTGAAGGAGGAGCCCGGCTGGCGCAGCGCCTTGGTGGCGCGGTTGAACTGGCTCTCGCCGTAGTCCCGCCCGCCGACCATGGCGCGCACGGCGCCGCCATTCTCGATCATCACCATGGCGCCCTGCTTGGCGTGATAGGCCTCGCCATATTCGCGCAGTGACGTCTCGACCGAATCCTCGGCCGCCTTCTGGATGCCCATGTCGATCGTCGTGCGCACGATCAGCGAATGCTGGTGGAACCGCGGCGAAAGCCGCTGCACCTCATCGAAAGCCCAGTCGAGGAAGAAATCAGGCGATTCCACCTCGTTGCGGTCGACGACGGTGGCCGGATTGCGTCGGGCGGCGATCACCTGGCCCTCTGTCATCAGCCCGCTTTGCACCAGGTTGGTCAGCACCTCGTTGGCGCGCGCACGCGCGGCCGGCAGGTTGACATGCGGCGCATATTTGGCCGGCGCCTTGAACAGGCCGGCAAGCATCGCGGATTCGGCAAGGTTCACATCGGTAATATTCTTGCCGAAATAGAACTGCGCCGCCGCCGCCGCACCAAAGGTGCCGCCGCCCATATAGGCGCGGTCGAGATAGGTGGAGAGGATCTCCTTTTTCGAAAGGTTGGCCTCGAGCCACAAAGCGAGGAAAGCCTCGGTGATCTTGCGGTCGATCGAGCGCTCGTTGGAAAGGAACAGGTTCTTGGCGAGCTGCTGGGTCAGCGTCGAGCCGCCCTGCACCACTTCGCCGGCTTGGGCGTTGGTGACCATGGCGCGGAAGAGACCGATGGCGTCGATGCCGAAATGGTCGAAGAAGCGCCGGTCTTCGGTGGCGAGGACGGATTTGATCAAGGAATCCGGCAGCTCGTCGATCGGCACGGAATTCTGGTGGATGACGCCGCGATGGCCGATAACGTTGCCGTAGCGGTCGGTGAAAGTGACGGCGAAATCGCCGCGATTGCGCCAGTCCTCCTTGGTTGCCTCGAAGGCCGGCTGGGCAAGCACCAGCATCAGCACCGCGCCGACCGCCCCGAGGGTCAGCCCTTCGCCGGCAAGTTCGAAGACCATGCGTTTCCAGCCGCGCACGCGGAAGCGGCGGAAGAAAATGGTTGTGTCTTCCCAGATCTCGGCGGCGCGGAAGCCGGCATTCCAGACAGTCGAGTCGATCCAGGAATCGATGCGCAGCAGAATATGACGGCTCTTGGCCGGCCGCCGGTTCGCTGGGTCACCCGCCTCTTTTCCTGGCCCCTTTTCTGGCTTGTCCGGATCCTGCACGTCCTGTATTCCCGCCTGATCGCGCGTCATTCATGTCCGGTGCGCCGGAAAGCGATGAAAGCGCGAGGCCCGATGGGCCTGTAGCGCTCCAATACCAGGAGCATGCTGAAGAATTGATTGATTTTGTCGCGGATAACAAGAGAGATAGAGTGGCGGTCACGTGAATTTGCGGGCCGCTGTTGCAAGAAACGGACGATGAACGATCTGCCCTTCTGGAAGAGCAAGACGCTGGCTGAAATGACCACCGCCGAATGGGAAAGCCTCTGCGACGGCTGCGGTCTCTGTTGCCTCAACAAGCTCGAGGAATGGGAGAGCGGCGATGTCTATTTCACCTCGGTCCGCTGCAAGCTGCTCGACGGTCACAGCTGTCGCTGCTCCAGCTACGAGAACCGTTGGGATTTCGTGCCGGATTGCGTGCAACTGACCAGGGAGAATGTGCCCGAGATCGCCTGGCTGCCGCCGACCTGCGGCTACCGCCTGATCAACGAGGGTCGCGATCTCTACTGGTGGCATCCGCTCGTCTCCGGCGATCCTGAGACGGTTCACGCCGCCGGCATCTCCGCCCGCGGCCGCACGATCAATGAAAACGAGATCGATATCGACGATCTCGAGGATTACGTCGTTGACTGGCCGCTGACCGTGGGCGCGGAAAAGCATGAAGAAGAAGCGTGAGCGGCGGTCATAATTCCACTGCTGATAGGAAGCGCCGCAATTCCGTCTCCACATAAGCGGCCACCGGGCCGCCTGCGCCAAACCCCCACCAGGTGAGCGATCCCTGCCATTGTGACAGCATCAGCCGGGCGATCGTTTCGGGTGCCTTCGCCGAGCCGAAACATTGTGCGACCGCCGCCGTCAGCGTCGTTCCCCAGGCCGCACCTCGGGCGCGCAGCACCGGATCGCGAAAATCCTCGCGCAGCACCAGCAATCCCTCGCCATAGGCGGCGGCATCGTCGCCGTAATCCTGCGACAGGCCGACGAGCAGCGCGACGGCGCCCTCCGGCGTTTTCGCCACGCTGTCGGCAAGACGCGCCGTCTGTGCATCCAGCCGGTCCCAGGCATGGAGCAGGGCGGCGCGCAGCATGGCGGCCTTCGTCGCAAAGCGCTGCACCAGCGTTGAACCGGAAAGCCCGCTCGCTTTCGCCACCGCGGCAAAGGTCGCCGCATCCGGCCCTTCGGCATGGATCAGCGCCAGCACCATGGCGAGAAGCTGTTCGTCAGAAAGGGTGCGGCGGCGCGGCATGAAATTCCTCTTGCGTTCATTTTGAATATGAACGAACATTCGTTTATATTCAACTGGGGCCAGTCACAATCGGCCGGCTCTCGGTTCTAGCGTGGAGGATGGAGACGTGACAGCGGATTTGCGGGGGAAAGTGGCCTTGGTAGCGGGCGCGACGCGCGGTGCCGGCCGAGGCATTGCGGTCGAACTCGGCGCTGCCGGCGCCACCGTCTATGTCACCGGCCGCACGACACGCGCCGAGCAGTCCGATTATGCCCGGCCGGAAACGATCGAGGAGACGGCCGAGTTGGTGACGTCGGCGGGTGGCAAGGGCATTGCCGTGCAAGTGGATCATCTCGTTCCGCATGATGTCGAGGCGCTCGTCGCGCGGATCCGGGCGGAAGCCGGCCGGCTCGACATCCTCGTCAACGACATCTGGGGCTGCGAGAAACTGTTCGAATGGGACAAGGCGGTCTGGGAGCATTCGCTGGACAAGGGCCTGCGCATGCTGCGGCTCGGCATCGAGACGCACCTGATCACGGCCCATTACGCGCTGGCGCTGATGATCGAGCGACCGGGCGGGCTGCTGGTGGAGGTAACCGACGGCACGGCTGAATACAATGCCACGCATTACCGGCTCTCGCCCTTCTACGACCTCGTCAAGACGGGCGTCACCCGCATGGCCTGGGCGCATGCTCAGGACCTCGCCAAACACGGCGCCACCGCCGTTTCGATCACGCCCGGCTGGCTGCGCTCCGAAATGATGCTGGAGGCCTATGGCGTTGGCGAGCAGAATTGGCGTGACGCGACCAGGGCACAGCCGCATTTCGCCATTTCCGAAACCCCGCGCTTCATCGGCCGTGCGGTCGCGGCCCTGTCAGCCGATCCCGACCGCGCCCGCTGGAACGGCCAGTCGCTGTCGAGCGGCGGACTGGCCAAGGCTTACGATTTCGACGACATCGACGGTTCGCGGCCGGATTGCTGGCGCTATCTGGTGGAAGTGCAGGAGCCGGGCAAACCGGCTGATGTAACCGGCTACCGGTGAGGCTGACCGCCGCCCTTGGGCGCGCTGCTGCCGTGAGGCGCGGTTTGGGCCGCCGTCTTCATCTGTCCGGCGAAGCTGGTTTCCGGCTTTGTCGCCAGCTTGTCCTTCTTCGGCTTGCGGGCCTCGCGATTGCTTCTCAATTGTCCCTTTGCCATGGATAGATCTCCCTTTGGATCGGAATTGAAAGCCGCGCGCTACCGGCCCGCGGAATTGCCCCGCCGCGTCGTTCGGCGCTCGCGCGGCAATCCCTGGATCGCATAGCGGTTACAGACGGGGGTGACAGGTTTCGGTTGCTTCTTCGGTTTACCGAAATGGTATTCGAGCGCCCGCAAGAGCATGGCCGGCGAGGTGACGCCGTCCTGGAACAGCTTGATCAGCAGTATGGCTGCGGCGTTGCAGGTCTGTTCGTCGCCGGCCGGGATTCTTGCTTTGTAGCCGGCGGCATCGAGCACGCCCTGAAGCATGTCGAGATCGGATGATGTCAGATAGGGCTTATCGGAAGTGGAAGACATCGAAGTCCTCCTTTCGTCGGGGCGGGGTTATAAACCCTCAGTCGGCAGCGCCCCTGCGATGGCTGCCGAAGCTCAGACAATGCGCCTTTCGCCGGGGCAACGCAACGGGATTTTTGCGGCTGGCGGACGGGCGAGGGCTGCCCTCACCCGGCGGCCGCAAGCAGGGAGATGCCGATCCCAGAGCTGCGGCCTGACGGCCGTTATATCTCGCCTTTGTTGAAGTAGGCTTCGAGGCGATAGCCGTCCGGATCGATGACGAAGGCGGCGTAATAGAAGCGGCCGTAATCCGGCCGGATGCCCGGTTCGCCGTTATCCGTGCCGCCGGATTCAATCGCGGCCGCAAAAAACGCGTCGACCGCGGCCTCGTTCGGGGCGACGAAGCAGAAATGCAGCCCGGACCGCATATCGGCGACAACGGGATGCGCAACCTGCATCACCCAGAGGCCGACCTGTTCGGAACCGTAGCCGATCATGCCGTCGGAATTCGACAGGCGCTCATATCCGAGCGGCGCCAGCGCCGCGTCGTAGAAGCGGCGGGCTCTTTCGAGATCTTTGACACCGATGGAGATATGATCGAACATGGACCGAAAGCTCCCTGACTTCTCTTAGTCTCCGAAGGACTGCTCATCCCCAAGATGACTAAGATGCCAACATCTTTCAACCGCCGTCCTAAGTCAACGAAAGGGCGTCATTCAAGGCTGGCGATCCGGTCCAGCGTCTTGTCGCAGAATTCGGCGCGCCGAAATTGCCGCCGTTCAGCGCAAGTCCTGCGACGCTGTCACGTGATTTGGGGAAGGGCGGAGCAGGGTTCGGTTCCTAGCGCCATGGTTGAACCGGGGTCTCACGAGGGATCTGCGCGGCGTCCGACAGTCTGAGCCATTCCTTCCGGTATCCTATGTTGAGAAGATTGACGGACAGGATGTCTCTCCTGCCCTGCGAGCGGCTCGCGCCGATCACGGCCTGGTCCGTATGCGCCGGAACGTTCGCATGGTAGACGGTCCACAAACGGGCGGGTTCGATCCGGCGATCGCATCCGATGTCCATGGAGTAGCGGCCGGCCGCCCCACCCTTGCTTTTGCCGCCAGTAAAGGCGTTCTGTCGTCCTTCGTCTTCATGGCTGTTCACGATGTCAACCTTCCATTATTCGGCCATGGCCAAGCGTAGTCTCGATCAGTGTTGCGCCGCTGCCGGGCGATGGTTTTACGGGCTTCAGGCTGTCTTCCGTCGTCACCCGCTCGTCACGCTCGTCGTCGCAGCGGATGCGGTATTGCAGCAGATTGCCTCTCGGAGGCAGCGTGGCGGTAATGCGGTATGTATGGGGGAGCTTGGAGGGACGGTCTGCCCCACCTTGAAGATGTGTGTTGCTGCCTCGCGTCGGATCGAGAGTCCACTGCGCTGCGGGATGCCCGTTGCGGTCATAGTTGCTGGTGGTCCGTTTCGAGTGCCGTTTCGAGATCTGACGGTAGGATGGCCATCATCTGCTGCGTCGAACTCTGCGCGCCGATCGCCGGTAAATGGATGAAGGCGCCGACCCGCATCCAGGCGAGCCTGGAAACGCCTTCGATCAATTCCTCATCGTAATCGATGCGGTATTCTCCGGCTGGCTGTGCCTTATCGAAACCCGGCAGGCGGAATGGAGATGAAAAACGGACGACGGTTTGTGTGGTGCGACTTGTCATAGCTGGCCTCCCCAGGAATACACCGATGCGTTTCCTGTAGCGTTGAGATCCGAACCGGACGAACGCGATGCTGCCGGTACATCCGCGGTCAGCGCCAGGTTCATCCGGATCGGAACAAGCGAATGCACGCCGGAACGACGTCACATATTCGCTATCGAGAATTCGGTGGTGTATGGCGGGTCGTAGGTCTCCGACACCGCGGTCGGCCAAATCGACGAGGCCTATCGTTACACCTAGATTGAGTGTAAATCAAGATAAATACGGATTTGTTTATGAAAAACACTGAAGTAATTCTTTGATAGGCCGAATAAAAATGTATCGTGATGGCGCATAGTTTCTATTTTTACAAAATATCAGGTTGGATCGATTTCAGATTTTTTTCGAAAAATTTCCTGCCGTGAACAATATTTCTTGGCACTCCTATCATTCGAGTGCCACGAGTGCTATTTATGGATTGCAGCCGCCATACGCGCCGGCAGCAGAAAGACCTCAATGAAATTCCGTTCACTTCACGACCGCGTCGTCATTCGGCGTGCAGAAGGCGATGTCACATCCAAGGGCGGGATCATCATTCCAGACGCCGCCAAGGAAAAGCCGCAGGAAGGCGAAGTGGTTGCAGTCGGCCCTGGCCTGCGTGACCAAAGCGGCAATCTATCCCCGCTCGATGTCAAGGTGGGTGATCTGATCCTGTTTGGAAAATGGTCGGGGACGGAGGTCACGATCGATGGCCAGACCCTCCTGATCATGAAGGAGGCCGACATCATGGGCATCGTGGAAAAGGCCGAGGCGGCCGCCGACAAGGCCGCCTGACGGTCGGATTTCCGACCCTCCATCTCAAGACCGAACTGGATAGAAATCATGTCTGCCAAGGAAATCAAATTCTCCACCGATGCGCGCGATCATTTGCTGCGTGGCGTCGAATTACTCAACAATACGGTCAAGGTGACGCTTGGTCCGAAGGGCCGCAACGTCGTCATCGACAAGGCCTATGGCGCGCCGCGCATTACCAAGGACGGCGTCACCGTCGCCAAGGAGATCGAGCTCGCCGACAAGTTCGAGAACATGGGCGCGCAAATGGTGCGCGAGGTGGCTTCGAAGACCAATGATCTTGCCGGCGACGGCACGACGACGGCGACGGTGCTCGCCGCCTCCATTTTTCGTGAGGGCGCAAAGCTCGTCGCGGCCGGCATAAATCCTATGGATCTCAGGCGCGGCATCGATCTCGGTGTTACCGCTATCGTCAAGGAGATTCAGGCGCGGGCGAGGAAGGTCAAATCATCAGGTGAGATCGCGCAGGTCGGCACCATTGCCGCCAATGGCGACGCCGCCGTCGGCGAGATGATCGCCAAGGCGATGGACAAGGTCGGCAATGAGGGTGTCATCACCGTCGAAGAGGCGCGGACCGCCGAGACCGAACTCGACGTCGTCGAGGGCATGCAATTCGACCGTGGGTATCTCTCGCCGTATTTCGTCACCAATGCCGAGAAGATGCGCGTGGAACTCGAGGATCCTTACATCCTCTTGCACGAGAAGAAGCTCGGAAGTCTGCAGGCGCTGCTGCCCATTCTGGAGGCCGTTGTGCAGACCGGCAGGCCGCTTCTGCTCATCTCGGAGGATGTCGAAGGCGAGGCGCTGGCGACGCTTGTCGTCAACAAGCTGCGCGGCGGCCTGAAGGTCGCGGCCGTCAAGGCGCCAGGCTTCGGCGACCGCCGAAAGGCCATGCTCCAAGACATTGCCGTGCTCACATCAGGTCAGATGATCTCCGAGGATCTCGGCATCAAGCTCGAGAACGTCACGCTCGATATGCTCGGCCGCGCCAAGCGCGTGCTGATCGATAAGGACAGCACCACGATCATCGACGGCTCCGGCGAGAAAGCGGCTATTCAGGCGCGCATCCAGCAGATCAAGGCGCAGATCGAGGAGACCACTTCCGACTACGACAAGGAAAAGCTGCAGGAGCGCCTGGCGAAACTCGCCGGCGGCGTCGCGGTCATCCGTGTCGGCGGCGCCACCGAAACGGAGGTCAAGGAAAAGAAGGATCGCATCGAAGACGCGCTGAACGCCACCCGTGCGGCGGTCGAAGAGGGCATCGTGCCCGGCGGCGGCGTGGCGCTGTTGCGCGCGAAGTCGACGCTGACGGGAATGGTTGGGGAGAACGCCGACGTGACGGCCGGCATCTCGATCGTGCTCAGGGCGCTAGAAGCCCCGATCCGGCAGATCGCCGAGAATGCCGGGTTCGAGGGCTCGATCATCGTTGGAAGACTCGCCGGCAGCAATGATCACAATCAGGGCTTCGACGCACAGACCGAGACCTATGTCGATATGGTCGAAGCCGGCATCGTCGATCCTGCCAAGGTCGTGCGCACTGCTCTGCAGGACGCCGGTTCGATCGCGGCGCTGTTGATCACTGCCGAGGTGATGATCGCCGACATTCCAGCAAGAAATTCTGCCCCTGCAGTCGGAAATAGCGGCATGGGCGATATGGGATACTGAAAGCAGCCTGAACCGATCCGGCGTCGCCGGATGGCAAACCCGAAGTAAACAAGGAGAATTCCAATGTCCGTGCAGAGCAGCAGCAAGACATCAATCAGCCAGCGTTTCGACAGTTACCAGCCATCCAAGACGCTTCTCGTCTGGGCCTGCGTCGTCACGGCAATCGCCACGATCGTCATCGGGTTCAGCTGGGGAGGTTGGGTAACAGGTGGCACATCGAGCAAAGCGGCAGCAGCCGCCGGTGACATTGCACGCGGAGAACTGGCGTCCGCCATTTGCGTCGAGCGGTTTAATGCGGCGCCGGATGCCAGCGCTAAACTGATCGAGTTCAAGGCGATGACCGAAGGCTACAAGCAGCGTCAGTTCATTGAAGCCGGCGGTTGGGCGACCATGCCCGGGCAGACGTCTGCCGACAGCCGAAGTGTTCAAGGCTGCACCACGGCGCTTGCCGTCGGGACCTGACCAATGATTCGTTTCGTGAAGAAGAGCGACCCGCAGCCGCCGGCAGAAGAAGCTGGCGGCGACGGCTTCAAGGAAATTCACGCGGCGGCCGACGGCAAAGCAACCAACGACCGCCCGCGTCGCCGGAAAGCGGCGCCGGAAGATGACCGCCGGCTGATCTGAGGTCGCCTTTGCGAGCAAGGATCTCTGGCGCGCGCATTGCTACTGCAGCTGCGGCTTTTTCAGAAAGCTGTTGCGGTCGGCGGATTTGATCCGCAGCCAGGCTTCCCGGCCGTTGCGCAGAATTCGCATCGGAATCTCGGCGCCGGCCGGGCCGCTGCTCCAGAGCTTGCGGTAGAAATCAGCCAAGCCATCGACCTCTTCGTCGCGGATTTCCGAAATGATATCGCCCTGACGCAGGCCGGCCTCGGCGGCCGGGCCGCCTTCAGCGACGCTCATCACCACCACGCCGCCACTGCTCTCGGCGGAGAATGCGCCGAGCCAGGGCCGCGGCGGCTTGTTGACCTGGCCGCGGTTCAGGAGATCGTCGAGGATCGGCGGCAAAAGATCGATCGGAACGACCATATTGATATCGGCGACCTCGCCGTCCTGGCTCATTTGCAGACGAAGCGAACCGATGCCGAGAAGCTTGCCGTCCGCGCCGATCAGGGCCGCGCCGCCCCATGCGGGATGAGCCGGCGCGGTAAAAATCGCCTCGTCCAGCAGATATTCCCAATAACCGGCGAATTCCTGCCGGGCAACGATATTTGCCCGGACATATTCGCCGTCGCCGTCGGCAAGCACGACTGGATCACCGGGCTTGGCCGCAGCCGCATCGCCGAAATCCACCGCCGGAGCGTTCAGAACGCCGAGCGCCTGCAGCAGCCCGAAACCGCTCTCCTGATCATAGGCAAGCGGATGGGCGGGAACCACCCGGCCGTCAAGGGTCGTCAGCCAGACTTCCTCGGCCTCGGTGATGAGATAACCGATGGTCAGCACCAGCCCATTGTCGCGAATGACCACGCCGCTGCCCTCGCGGACGGTACCCAGCGTCTCCGCCGTGAAGGCATCTTCCGGAATGGTGGAACGGACGGCCACGACTGACCGCAAGATCGGATCGATATTCATGCTTTCATCCTGATGAGTGCCGCCGCGCAACGCCGAAAGCCGGCACTTCTCCTTCCATAGGTAAGGAGATGAAGGGGCGGCGGCAAGGTTGGAGCGGCGGGAATTTCCGCAACCGCATCTGCTGGCGTGAAGGAATACCGGAATATGCGGGGGTGGTGGGGCGCTGCGCAACAATATACAGTCAATCCAGGAATCAGACGTGCACGGATCACGACATGAAGGACTGGCATCCCGATCTCAGCCGCAGCAGCAGCCCGCGTTACATGGCGATCGCCGATCTGATCGAAATGGATCTGCGCAGCGGTCACCTGGCGGCAGGTGACCGGCTGCCGCCGCAGCGCGAACTCGCCAAACGGCTGAACGTCGATTTCACCACTGTGGCGAGGGGTTATGTCGAGGCGCAGAAGCGCGGCCTGGTGGATTCCCATGTTGGCCGAGGCACCTTCGTCACCGGCGCTGCGGTCAGGCAGCGCCAGGATTTGAGCGCCGATGCCGCGCCCGATCCCCGCCGTGGGTCGGTTGTCGACTTCTCGATGAACCTGCCGCCGGAACCGGACGATCCGGAATTGATCGCCCGCATGCGTGAGGGCATGTCGGCGGTGGCGGCGAGCCTGATCCCGCTTCTGCGTTATCAAGGCTTCGGCGGCGCCGGCATGGACAAGGAGGCCGCCGCCGCCTGGCTCGGCCGCCGCGGTCTCACCCCTTCGCAGGAGCGGATCTTCGTCACGCCGGGCGCCCATCCGGCCCTGCTGGCGATCTTCGGCCTGCTGGCAAAGCCCGGCGACACCGTGCTTTCGGAAATCGTCACCTATCCCGGCATGCGCTCGATCGCCGCCCAGTTGCGGCTTAATCTTGCCGGCCTGCCGATGGATGGGGACGGAATCCGGCCGGATGCTTTGGCCAGTGCCTGCGAGCGGTTGAAGCCGAAGGCGCTCTACCTTAATCCGACGCTGCAGAACCCGACGACGCTGACGATTTCGTCTGGTCGCCGCGAGGAAATCGCAGCCGTCGCTCGCAAATATCATCTGCCGATCGTCGAGGACGATGCCTACGGCTTCATCCCGCAGGAAGGGCCCGCGCCGCTTGCGGCAACGGCGCCCGATCTGACTTGGCATATTGGCGGCCTGGCGAAATGCCTCGGCGCCGGCCTGCGCCTTGCTTATGTGGTGGCTCCCGACACCCGGGCAGTGTGGCCCTTCGTCAGCGCCATGCGCGCCAACACCGTCATGGCCTCTCCGTTGAATATGGCGCTCGCCACCCGCTGGATCGAGGACGGCACGGCCGATGCGATCCTGCGCTTCATCCGCGCCGAGGCCGGCGCCCGCCAGCAGATGGTCGCCGCCATCCTGCCCGCCGGCAGCTACCGCGCCGATCCGATCAGCTTCAATATCTGGCTGCCGCTGAGCAACGGCTGGACCCGTTCCACCTTCGGCAGCCATATGCATGCCTCCGGCATCGGCGTGGTGGCAAGCGATGCCTTCACGGTCGAGGGCGCCGCACCCGAGGCAGTCCGGGTCTGCCTCGGCGGCCCGATCGCACGGGCGAAGTTGCAGGGCGCATTGGAGTTCATGGCCCATGCGCTCGAGGGTCCGCCGGAAATGGCGAGTTCGTTCTTCTGATCCGCCGCCGTCGCGGCTGGGCCTGCCAGGCGGGACCGTCCTCGAATGGATTTGCGACATCTGCGACCGGTCCTTGACCAGCGGACCTCTGCGGCAATCTGACAGATTGATTGGCGCCTCCCATGCAATGTATCTATATTGCATGCATACATTGTGCGGCATTGAATGAGCCGCAAGATAGGACGACATCGTCATGGACACCGAATATCCCCCGCTTCCTCCGATGCATACCGGCATCAGGGGACGCTGCCCGCGCTGCGGCCAAGGCCATATGTTCAAAGGCTTCCTGACGCTGCAGCCGCAATGCGAGGCCTGCGGCCTCGATTATTCCTTCGCTGACCCGGCTGACGGCCCGGCCTTCTTCGTCATCTGCTTCGCCTGCATCCCGAGCGTGTTGCTCGGCGTCTGGCTGGAGGTGGCATTCTCGGCGCCGATTTGGGTGCAGCTTCTCGTCACCGGCCCCTTCATGCTCGCGACCTGCATTCCGCCGCTCAGGCCGCTGAAAGGATGGCTGGTCGCCAGCCAGTATTTCTACAAGGCGGAAGAGGGCAGGCTTGCCTGACGCTATTTCAGCGTTGCGCGCAGGCGCGGGGTTGCGAAATCGATGAGGGCGCGCAGTTTCAGCGGCACCAGCCCCTGCGAGGGATAGACGAGATGCACCGGCGCCGGTTGCGGTTCGAAATCAGCAAGCAGCGGCGCCAGCAGGCCTGCCTTCTCGGCGCGGGCGGCCTGATAGGAGAGCACGCGGGTGATGCCGAGGCCAGCGACGGCGGCATCTACGGCCGCCTCGGCGGTGTTGACGGCAAGCCGTGAGCGGATCGGCACGACGAGGTCGCGTTTGCCCTCGACGAATGTCCAGCTTCGCGTCGAGGCCATGCCCTCGAAGGTGATGCAGTCATGTTCGGAAAGATCGCTGGGGTGACGGATTGCGCTTTGGGCGATATAATCCGGGCTTGCATAGACCGTGCGGCGGATGGCGCCGAGCCTTGTGGCGATCAGGTTGCTGTCGGCCAGATTGCCGATCCTGAGCGCCAGGTCGATATGATCCTCGACGAGGTTTGCCAGCCGGTCGCCGAGCATCAGCCGCAGATTGATATCGGGATAGGCCTTCAGGAAGTCCACCACGACGGGCAGGACATGTAGCCTCCCGAAGACGATCGGCGCCGTCATCGTCAGCTCGCCCTTCGGCGCGCTGTATTCGCCGGCCGCCGCCCGTTCCGCCTCTTCCACGCGGTCGAGAATCTCCCGCGCCGCTTCGACATAGGAGCGGCCGGCCTCTGTCAGCGCGATCTTCCGGTTGCTGCGTTGCAAAAGCCGGGCGCCGAGATGTGCTTCGAGTTCCGAAACCTTGCGGCTGATGGTGGCAAGCGGCGAGTGCAGATGCCGTGAGGCGGCCGACAGGCTGCCTTGTTCGACGACGGTGAGAAGCACGGTCATGGCTTCGAGGCGGTCCATCTTATCCTTCCATAAACTGGAACTCTGTCTTTCAGATTAGCATTCTACTGCGTCTCAGTGGAAGGCTGTAGATTCACTCCGATGGTTCCAAGCAGCCATCGCCAATCGCCTTCGTTCGCAGAGGAGCCATCATGAAACTCTACCATCACCCGCTGTCCGGCCATTCACATCGCGCCCATCTTTTCCTGTCGCTGCTTGGTGTGCCCTATGAACTGGTCGAGGTCGACTTGGCGGCGGGCGCCCACAAGGCGCCGGATTTCCTCAAGCTCAATCCCTTCGGCCAGGTGCCGGTTCTCGACGATGACGGCACGGTCATTGCCGATTCCTCCGCCATCCTCGTCTATCTCTCGCGCAAATACGGCCGCACCGATTGGCTGCCGGAGGACGCGGTTGCGGCGGCGCGGATACAGAAATGGCTGTCGGTCGCCGCGGGCGAGATCGCCTATGGGCCGTGTGCGGCCCGCCTGATCACCGTCTTCGGCGCCGATTTCCGCACGGAGGAGGTGATCGCCCGGGCACACCGCATCCTTGCACTGGTCGAGGCGGAGCTCGGCGCCCGCAGCTTCCTGCTCGGCGACAGGCCGACGATCGCCGATATCGCGCTCTACAGCTACATCGCCAATGCGCCGGAGGGCAATGTCGATACCTCGGCCTATCCGAGTGTCCGCGTATGGCTTGCGCGTGTCGAGGCGCTGCCGGGTTTCGTCGGCTTTCGCAAGACGAAGATCGGCCTTGCCGCATGATGAGCCGCCGGGGCGGAGCACCGTCCCGGCCTCCCGATGATCATAAGGAGGCCATGATGCTGAACGAGACAGGACAGGATACCGCATCGCCTTGGCATGAGGGCGAACTTGCCATGCAGCGCAGTATCGGCGTCGTCGAACGCATGGACGGGCCGGGACGCAATTTCATCCGCAAGGCCATGCCCGAACAGCACCGCGCCTTCTTCCCGATGCTGCCTTTCGTCGTGCTCGGCGCGGTCGACGCCAAGGGCGATGTCTGGGCGACGATGCGGGCGGGACGGCCGGGATTCATGTCCTCGCCGGTGCCGGAGGCTCTCGACGTCGATCTGCGGCGCGATCCGGACGATCCTGCCGATGCCGGCATGGAAGATGGAGACGCGATTGCGCTGCTCGGCATCCAGCTCGAGACCCGCAGGCGCAATCGGCTGAACGGCGTCATCCGCAGGACGGATGCCGAGGCTTTCCGCCTGCGGGTCGGCCAGAGCTTCGGCAACTGCCCGCAATATATCCAGCCGCGCGCGGCCGCCTTTGTCCGCGATCCCGATAAACCGACCGCGATGCGGCCGGTTCACTCCGTCATCCTCGACGACCAGGCGAGGCGCGTGGCCGAGGGCGCCGATACGTTTTTCGTTGCCTCCTATGTCGATCGTGATAATGGCGAGCGGCAGGTCGATGTCTCTCATCGCGGCGGCAATGCCGGCTTCGTGCGGCTCGGCGCCGATGGCGTGCTGACCATCCCCGATTTTCCCGGCAACCGGTTCTTCAACACGCTCGGCAATCTTCTCGTCAATCCGAAGGCCGGGCTGGTCTTCGTCGATTTCGAAACCGGCGACATGCTGCAGATGACCGGAAGAGCTGAAATATTGCTGTCTTCGCCTGAGATCGCCAGCTTTGAAAGGGCCGAAAGACTCTGGCGTTTTACCCCTGAAAACACAGTGTTTCGCCCTGATGCCCTGCCGTTGCGCTGGAGCCGCAATCTCGACCGCTGAGAAAACGCCTCATCAGACCGCTTGCAAACTAATATACCGATCGGTACAGTGGAGACGGATCAGTACAGGAGAAGACCATGTCCAGCCTCGTCCCGCCGTTCACTCTCGAGACTGCCACCCGGAAGGTTCGGCTTGCCGAGGACGGCTGGAACAGCCGTGACCCTGAGCGCGTCTCGCTCGTCTATACGCCGGACAGCCGCTGGCGCAACCGCGCCGAATTCATCACCGGCCGCAGCGAGATCGTCGCTTTCCTCACCCGCAAATGGGCCAAGGAACTGGATTACCGGCTGATCAAGGAGATCTGGGCCTTTACCGATAATCGCATCGCCGTGCGCTTTGCCTATGAATGGCACGATGACAGCGGCAACTGGTTCCGCTCCTACGGCAATGAGAATTGGGAATTCGACGCCACCGGCTTGATGCAGCGTCGCTTCGCCTGCATCAACGATCTGCCGATCCGGGAAACGGAACGCAAATACCACTGGCCGCTCGGCCGGCGGCCGGATGACCATCCCGGCCTGACCGAGCTCGGCCTCTAGAATAGGATGAACTTGGACCGGTGAAGACCGTCTACGAACGCGCCGACATCGTACCGCTGCTCGCGGAAACCTTCCGCGAACTCGGCTATGAGGGCGCCACGCTCAGCCGCATCACCGAACGCACCGGCATCGGCAAGGGCAGCCTTTATCACTTCTTCCCCGGCGGCAAGGAGGAGATGGCCGGCGCCGTGCTCGCCGATATCGATGCCTGGTTCGAACAGGCGATCTATCGGCCGCTGAGAAATGACGACGCCCGTCAGGCGATTGCGGCGATGTGGGTCAATGTCAATGACTACTTCCGTGCCGGCGGCCGCATCTGCCTTGTCGGCGCCTTCGCGCTCGACGACACCCGCGCGCGGTTTTCGTCGGAGATCGCCGATTATTTCATCCGCTGGATCGAGGCGTTGAGTTCGGCGCTGATGCGGGCTGGCTGTGCTGAGACGGAGGCGCAGACGCTCGCTGAGGAAGGCGTCTGCGGCATTCAAGGCGCGTTGGTACTGTCGCGCGCACTCAGAGATGGAAAGGTCTTCACCCGGTCGCTCGAAGCGCTGGGGAACCGGCTTGAGGCTGCAACACGATGAGGTCAGGCCTTACATCCGCGCCGCCTTGCCTGTATCTATCAGCGCTGCTGTTGAGGCTGCCGGTGCCGGGCGGGTATTCTCGCGCTCAAGGCGAATCTGGCGCCACTCATTTTCCATCTGGTCGACGACATGCTGGGGAATGGTGGTCTGCGTGTTGGCGGGCGTCTGCATCGGAAGTCTCCTCTTGTGGTGGTAAGGCTTCAGGGCGTGAAAAATGCATTGCACAAGACAAAAGGCGTGTAAATCAGGGGCTTAGACACTTCAAACGATTAAGTTTATTTTAATCGATTAAGACCGTTTTAACCACAAGGCTTACGGGAAGCGCGGAATGGTTGTTCACATGAACCGGTTATTCTTTTTTGACGCTGTACGGCGCGAGCTCTTCAGGGGAGAGCTGACTCATCCCCAGGTAGTGGGGATGACGGCGATTCTCGACGCCTGGGAAAAGCGGTCTGCGCCGACCGACCGCCGATGGCTGGCCTATATCCTCGCAACCGCCTATCATGAGACCGCCTATACGATGCAGCCGGTGCGCGAGACACTGGCTGAGAGCGATGCGCGCGCGGTCGAGATCCTGGAGGCAGCCTTTGCCGCAGGCCGGCTCTCCTGGGTGAAGACGCCCTACTGGCGGCCGGACGAGGATGGCCGCTGCTGGCTTGGGCGCGGACTGGTACAGCTCACACATAAGCGGAATTACGATGCAATGAGCGCGCTGACGGGCATCGATCTGGTTGCCGATCCGGATCGGGCGATGGAGATGGAGGCGGCGGTGACGATCCTGATCGAAGGCATGCTGCAGGGCAGCTTTACCGGCCACAAACTCGCCGATCACCTGAATGCGATGACCGAGGACTGGGTCAATGCGCGGCGCATCGTCAACGGCACCGACCGGGCCGAGAAGCTTGCGGGTTACGCCAAGGCCTTCCATGCGGCACTGCGTCCGGATGCCGCGCAGGGCAGGCCGCGCGGTTGAAGGCCCACGGCGCGCGTGTTATCGCGCGGGCCAACCCTCTGGAATCTGACAGGAGCTTCCGCGTGATCCGCCATATCGTCTTCTTCACCGTGCAGGAGGAACATCTGGAGGAGGTGAGGGCGGGACTTTCGATCCTGACCGCCATTCCATACGCGCGCCTGCTGGAAATCGGCTCCAATGTGAAGACCGATCAGCTGGGCACCGAGATCGATCTCGTGGTCTATGGCGAATTCGACGATGAGGCGGCTCTCGCTGCTTATAAGGCGCACCCCGATTACCAGCGTTCGATCGAGCGCGTGCGCCCGCTTCGGGAAAAGCGCATCGCCGCCGATTACGACAGCCGCACGGCCGTGACGCGGCCGCTCTGACGCCGGCCTTCCTCCGGTAGCCGCGCTTGGGGCAATGGTGGAAAATCGCCATTTTTTCGGAGAGACGAGCGATTTTTCGGATTTAGGTCGTTGCGACACGGGCCGACCTTCTGAGACACCGGAATCACTTTTCGAGAAACCCGCCGCAAGGGACTCAAAAGACTCGCCGATCACGACGGATCATGGCTCGTCGGAACAGCTGCAGCGGCCTGAAGATGCTGATCGAGAGATATTCGGAACCGCTGACGTCCAGGCCCGAGCCTCACGAAACGACCGGGCTCGGCTCCGGTGCCCCGGCGTCCCGCACCAGCGCCATCAGCATCAGCACGAGAGTGAGCGCCAATGCTGAGAGAACAGCGCAGGCGAGCAGCGCCGGACCGGTGCCGGCGCGATCTAGAATGGCGGTGAAGACGACGGGAGCGATGGCATTGGCGAGGTTCTGCGGCAGTGACAGCCGGGCCGAATGCAGGCCGAATTCGCTCGGCGAGAACAGCGCCAGCGGTAGCAGGGCCCGGGCGACGGCCATCACGCCCGAGCCGAAGCCGTAGAGCAGGATGAAGGTGACGAGGACCGGCGTCGATGGGCCGGCTGTCAGCATGATCAGAAAGCTGATTAGCGTCAGGCTGATGCCCATGACGGCGCTGAGGATGGGGTTGCCGCGGCGGCCGACCAGCATGTCGAGGAAACGGGCCGAGATGCCGAGGACGCCGCGCGCCGAGCCGAGCTGGAGCGCGAGCGCCGGTGAAGCCCCGGACTGGCGGAAGATTTCGAGCAGCGATGGGGCGATGCCGAAGGTGACGAAGGTCGAGATCGTTGTCACCGCGGCAATCAGCAGGAAAGCCTTGCGCCGAGCCGGCTTCGACAATGGCACCGGCGGAATCTCCGCCGCGCTGCTCTCGGCATGCGTCACGATCGGCTTCGGCAGAGCGAAAAGATGCAGCGGCAGGCAGACGAAGAATTGCAGCGCCGCGCAGAAAACAAAGGTGAGCCGCCAGCCGACCGCCTCGTTGAGCAGGCTGAGGATCGGCCAGAAGATGGTGCTCGATAGCCCGGTGAACAGCATGAGGATGGCGATGACGCGTTTGCCGTTTATCCCTTCGCGTTCGACGACGGCGGTATAGGCCGGTGCCGAGAGACCCAATGCGCCGCCGATGCCGATGACGAGCCAGGCGGCGGCGTAGAGCAGAATGCCGTTTGCCACCGCCAGCAGAGAGAGGCCGAGCGCCAAGATCAGCGAGGCGGCCGAAAGCACCCGGGCGGCGCCATAGCGGCCGAGCCAACGGCCGGTCGTCGGGCCGGCAATGGCGCTGACCACCATCATGATCGTCAGGCCGGCAAAGATAACCTCGTTCGCCACGCCGAGAGCCGGTGCCACGGCGCGGCCCATGACGCCGAGCATGTCGAACGTCGTGCCCCAGCCGATCAGCTGGGTAGCGGCAAGCACGGTGACCGTCTGCGCCGAACGGAAGCGGAAGGAATTTGGCATTGGGACTGAAAGGGCTCTGAAATGCGAGGCCAGCAAGGGATAGCAGTTTCAACCAGCCGGCGAAAGCCGCGATCGGCAATTCCGCTATGCCTGACGCCTGCGTTTTTTCTCGAACGGATGAAAAGATGAGCGAACGACATGAGAGAGCGGTACAATTTGAGGACGACCCCCTGCGCCCTGATGTGTGCCGCTGTCGGCCGGCCTGGCGTAATTGCTGTTCGGCGCGAATCAGAACGACGCGGCCGGTTCGGAAACGATGACCGCGGTGGGATCACCCCGGATTTGCATGCTTGCCGGAGGAGCTGGCCAGCATCCGGATTCCAGCGACGGGGCGCCTTGTTTCCAGGCGCCAGGCGGACCGCCGGCACTTGTGACAGCCGCCGATTCCAAGGGCTGAAATCGATTGCCCCAAACAGTCGAGAACGGTTCTAAATGCCCTGTATTACAGCGCATTCATTTGCCATTCAGGTGGCTTGAGTACATATTCGCAGCAAGTTGAATTACCTTGAAAGCGTAAGACATGGCCTTTCCTCTGAGCGTCGCAGTAGTGGCCGCCGGACTGGTGGCATCGGCGCCCTCACCGGATGGCGCAGGCACCCTCGTCCTGCGCGTGGCTGGCGATTGCAGCGCCGCCGCAGCCCAGGTCGTCGAACAGACGGGCGGCCAGCTCCTGTCCGTGCAACCGGTGGGCGATAGCTGCATCATTACCGTTCTCGTGTCGGGCAATGGCCAGCGTCCACGCAAGGTAACAGTAAAGGTTCCGATGTAAGCGGAATCGGTCTATTCAAACACGATCGATTTAAAGCGGACGAAGGCGGACCGATGCGCATCCTGGTAATCGAAGATGACGTCAACCTGAACCGGCAGCTGACCGACACGCTGAAGGAGGCGGGTTATGTCGTCGACCAGGCGTTCGACGGCGAAGAAGGCCATTTCCTCGGCGATACCGAGCCCTATGACGCCATCATCCTCGATATCGGCCTGCCGGAGATGGACGGTGTCACCGTGTTGGAAAAATGGCGCGGCGCCGGCCGCGCTATGCCGGTTTTGATCCTGACGGCGCGCGACCGCTGGAGCGACAAGGTTGCCGGCATCGACGCCGGAGCCGACGATTACGTCACCAAGCCTTTTCATGTCGAGGAAGTGCTGGCGCGCATCCGGGCGCTGATCCGGCGCGCCGCCGGGCATGCATCTTCGGAGATCGTCTGCGGGCCTGTCCGGCTCGATACCAAATCCTCGAAGGCGACGGTCAACGGCACGGCGCTGAAGCTGACCTCGCACGAATATCGGCTGCTTTCCTACCTCATGCATCACATGGGCGAGGTCGTCTCGCGCACCGAACTGGTCGAGCACATGTACGATCAGGATTTCGACCGCGACTCCAACACGATCGAGGTCTTCGTCGGCCGCCTGCGCAAGAAGATGGGCGTCGACCTGATCGAAACGGTGCGCGGTCTCGGCTACCGCATCCAAGCGCCGAAACATGCGAATTAAGTCGCTCACCGCACGCGTGTTGCTGCTGACCACGGTCTGGTCGACGGTGGCGCTGGTGGTGATCGGCTTGCTGATCTCCACGCTCTACCGCAAGAGCGCCGAACGTGGTTTCCAGGATCTGCTGCGGGCCCAGCTCTATAATGTCATCAATTCCGTGACGATCGGCGATCAGGGGGCATTGAGCGGGAGTCCGCAGCTCGGCGATCTGCGCTTTGCTCAGCCGAAGACCGGCTGGTATTGGGTGGTGGAGCCGCTCGGCACCTATACGACTGCGCCGCTGGTCTCCCCCTCGCTCGGCTCGGCGCTCATTCCGGTACCCTCCGTCGTCGAGGCGCCTTTCGACAAGAATTACGAGCGTTATTATCAGGTGACGGACGCCTCCGGGAACCGCGTGCAGGTGGCTGAAACCGAAGTGGTGCTCGACACCGACGGGCGTGCGGCGCGCTTCCGCGTCACCGGCAATGTCGATGTCGTCGAGGACGATGTCCGCACCTTTTCCCACAGCCTCTATCTGGCGCTCGCCGGTTTCGGCGTCGGCAGCCTGATCGTCAATGCGCTGGCGATCCTCTATGGCCTGAAGCCGCTCGACAAGGCGCGCGCCGCCCTGGAGCGCATCCGCGCCGGCGAGAGCGAGCAACTGAAGGGCGACTTCCCGCGCGAAATCCTGCCGCTCGCCAACGAGGTGAACGCGCTGATCGACAGCAACCGCCGCATCGTCGAGCGGGCGCGCATGCAGGTCGGCAACCTGGCGCATTCGCTGAAAACGCCGATCGCCGTTCTGCTCAACGAGGCGCGGGTGCTGGAAAAATCCCATGGCGAACTGGTGCGCAGCCAGGCGGAATCGATGCAAGGGCAGGTGCAATCCTATCTCAACCGGGCCCGCATCGCCGCCCAGCGCGAATCCGTGCTGGCCCGCACCGATGCCGAACCGGCGCTGGAGCGGCTGGTGCGCGTCATGCGCCGGCTGAACGTTGATACCGAATTCGATCTTATCGTCTCGCCGCCGCATCTTGCCGTCGCCATGGAACAGCAGGATCTCGAGGAAACCGTCGGCAATCTCCTGGAAAATGCGGCGCGCTTCGCTAAGAGCAGGGTGCGGCTTTCGGCCATCGAGGCTGGCGAGGACGTGAAAGGGGCGGAGGCGAGCGCCCGCCGGCGCTGGGTGGAGCTTGCCGTCGAGGATGACGGGCCCGGCCTTGAGCCCGACCAGATCCGCGAGGCGCTGAAGCGTGGCCGCAGGCTCGATGAAAGCAAGCCGGGAACCGGGCTCGGCCTTTCGATCGTCACCGAGATTTCCAACGAATATCAGGGAAGGCTTGAGCTCTCCCGCGGCGAATGGGGCGGCCTGAAGGCGAAGCTTATCCTGCCAGGCGTCACAAAGGATGTTGCATGACCAACTGCTTGATGTCACAAGGATAGTGGCAAACGTATAGCATGCTTTGCCATAATGCTGACACGGGGACGCTGCACTTCGATCGGCTTGAATTTGACCTCTGATCGCGGTTCGACGCAATGATTCTACGCTCGCAAGGCATGATGGTTTCCATCCTTCTTATCGCCGTCGCGCTCACCGGCTGCACGACGACGAAGGGTGCCGCTTCGCGCGGCATTTTTTCGAGCAAACCCTCCGCGTCGGCGGCGTTCATCACCGCGCTCCAGGGCGGCATCGTCGGCCGCAGCGGCGTGAGCTTGAGCGACAGCAACAAGCAGCGGGCCCTTGAGGCGGAATATCGGGCGCTGGAAGGAGCGGCGGTCGGCCAGCCGGTAGTCTGGAGCGGCAAGGACGTCACAGGCAAGGTCGTGGCGGCCGCGCCCTATCAGGTCGGATCGCAGAATTGCCGGCAATATACCCATACGCTGACCGTCGATGGCAAGGAAACCGTGGCGCGGGGTGCAGCCTGCCGCAACGAAGACGGCAGTTGGTCGCCGCTCGGCTGAGAAATCCGGCTCTAGATTGCGGCGAATAGCCTCAAATCTTCGTCATTCCGGCTTTGGCAGTTGGAATAGGCGTATGCTTCACGTATTTGGGCCGATATGCTGTTCTGGATTCTCGTTGCCGTTTTGACGGCAGCCGTCGCCGTCATCCTGCTCTACCCCCTTCTGCGTGGTGCGAAGGCGGCGCAGAACAGCCGCGCCGGCGAGGCGGCAGTCTATCGCGACCAGTTGCGCGAACTCGACCGCGATCTTGCTGGCGGGCTGATCACGCCTGAGGAGGCTGATTACGCCAGAGCCGAAATCGGCCGACGACTGATCGCCGTCTCTGCCGGAGAGGCGGAGATGACGCAGAAACCCGCACGGCATCATCGCCTTGCCGAAGTCTTCGTCCTCTTGATCCTGCCGACGCTCGGGCTCTGTCTTTATCTGACGACAGGCAGGCCGGATCTGCCGTCGCAGCCGCTGGAAGCGCGGCTGGAAAATCCCGGTGACGACGTGGCGGTGCTGATCGCCAAGGCGGAACGGCATCTGGCTCAAAATCCCGACGACGGCAAGGGCTGGGACGTGCTGGCGCCGATCTATTTCCGCACGATGCGGGTGGCCGATGCTGAGGTGGCCTACCGCAACGCGATCCGGCTTCTTGGCCCGAGCCCGATCCGGCTCGACGGTCTTGCCGAGACGTTGATGGCGGTCTCCGACGGCGTCGTGACGGAGGAGGCCCGCCAGGCGCTGGAACAGTCGCTGACGCTGGAGCCCGATAATCCTCGTGCCCGCTTCTACATTGCGCTCAGCATGGAACAGGCGGGACGGGCCGACGAGGCCCGCCGGGCCTTCGAGGCGCTGGCGCAGCAATCGCCGGCCGATGCGCCCTGGCTGCCGCTGGTCAATGAACATATCGCCAAGAACGGCGGCGCGGTCGCCCCGCCGGCGACGCCCGGTGGACCGACGTCGGAAGATGTGGCGGCGGCTGAAAACATGAATGCCGGCGATCGTCAGCAGATGATCCGCGGCATGGTCGAAAGGCTCGATGCCAAGCTCAGCGAGGATCCCAACAATTTCGAGGGATGGATGCGGCTCGTCCGCTCTTACGCCGTATTGAACGATAAGAATCGCGCAGCCGACGCCCTGAAGCGCGGGCTTGCCGCCTTTCCGCCGTCCGGCGAGCAGGGTCGGCAATTGCTGGCGCTTGCCAGGGAACTTGGCATTGCCACGGAGGGAATGACGCAATGACGCGCAAGCAGAAGCGCCTTGCGGTGATTGCTGGCGGGATGAGTTTCATCCTTGCGGCGGTGTTGTTGGTGATGTTCGCCTTCAGCCAGTCGGTGGCCTATTTCTACATGCCGGCCGATCTGGCCAAGACGCCGGTGGCGCCGGAGACCCGCATCCGGCTCGGCGGCCTGGTCGGGGCCGGCAGCGTCGTGCGCGGCGCCGGTTCGACGGTGGAATTTACCGTTACCGACGGCAGCGCCAATGCGGTGAAGGTCAGATATACCGGCATCCTTCCCGATCTGTTCCGCGAAGGGCAGGGCGTCGTCACCGAAGGCATGTTTGCCGCCGGAACGAACGTCTTTACAGCCGACACGGTGCTCGCCAAGCATGACGAGACCTATATGCCGAAGGAGGTGGCCGACAAGCTGAAGCAGCAGGGGCTGTGGCAGGAAGGCCAAGGGCAGGGGCAGGGCCAGAGCCAACAAAATCCGGGGCAGGGGCAGGAGGCGAAAGCGACGCCATGATCATCGAGATCGGCCATTACGCTCTGGTGCTGGCGCTGGCGACGGCGCTGATCGTCTCGATCGTGCCTGTCATCGGCGCCCGCCGCCATGATCGGGCGATGATGGATGTGGCGAGCGTCGGTTCGCTTGTCATGTTTGCGCTCGTCGCCTTCTCCTTCGCCGTTTTGACCTATGCCCATGTCGTCTCCGACTTCTCGGTCGAGAACGTCTGGGAGAATTCGCATTCGCTGGTGCCGCTGATCTACAAATATTCCGGCGTCTGGGGCAATCACGAGGGCTCGATGATGCTCTGGCTGTTGATCTTGGCGCTGTTCAGCGCCCTGGTCGCGATCTTCGGCGCCAATCTGCCGGAGACGCTGAAGGCCAATGTGCTTGCCGTCCAGGCCTGGATCTCGCTCGCCTTCACCCTGTTCATTCTCTTGACCTCCAATCCCTTCCTGCGGCTCGATCCGGCCCCGGCCGAGGGACGCGACCTCAATCCGGTGCTGCAGGATATCGGGCTCGCCATCCACCCGCCGCTGCTCTATCTCGGTTATGTCGGCTTTTCCGTCTGCTTCTCCTTTGCCGTGGCGGCTCTCCTGGAAGGGCGCATCGACGCCGCCTGGGCCCGCTGGGTCAGGCCCTGGACGCTGGCCGCCTGGACCTGCCTGACGCTCGGCATCGCCATGGGCTCCTACTGGGCCTATTACGAGCTCGGCTGGGGCGGCTGGTGGTTCTGGGATCCGGTGGAGAACGCCTCCTTCATGCCGTGGCTGGCCGGCACCGCGCTGCTGCATTCGGCCCTCGTCATGGAAAAGCGCGAGGCGCTGAAGATCTGGACGGTGCTGCTCGCCATCCTGACCTTCTCGCTGTCGCTGATGGGCACCTTCCTGGTGCGCTCCGGCGTGCTGACCTCGGTGCATGCCTTTGCCAGCGATCCCACCCGCGGCGTCTTCATCCTGTCGATCCTCTTGATCTTCATCGGCGGGGCGCTGTCGCTGTTTGCCCTGCGGGCGCCGAAGCTTGCGGCCGGCGGGCTGTTTGCGCCGATCTCGCGCGAGGGGGCGCTGGTTCTCAACAATCTGATCCTGACGGTCGCCTGCGGCACGGTGCTGACCGGCACGCTCTATCCGCTGCTCTTGGAGACGCTGACCGGCGACAAGATCTCCGTCGGGCCGCCCTTCTTCAACCTGACCTTCGGCCTGCTGATGGCGCCGCTGCTCGTCATCGTGCCGTTCGGGCCGCTGCTGGCGTGGAAGCGCGGCGATCTGCTCGGCGCCCTGCAGCGGCTCTACCTTGTCGCGGCCCTCGCCTTCGCCGCCGCTCTGGTCTTCTTCTATCTCCAACATGGCGGGCCGGTGCTCTCCGTGCTCGGGCTGGCGGCCGGGCTGTTCCTGATCCTCGGCGCCGCAGCAGATCTCTGGTACCGCGCCGGCATCGGCAAGGTGGCGGGCTCTGTCGCCTGGCGCCGCCTGTCGGGCCTGCCGCGCTCGGCTTTCGGCACGGCGCTTGCCCATGCCGGGCTGGGCGTCAGTGTGCTCGGCATCGTCGCCGTCACCACCTTCCAGAGCGAACATGTCGTCGAGATGAAGCCGGGACAGACGGCCGAAGCCGGCGGCTACAGCCTTCAGTTCGACGGCATGCGGGCGGGCAGGGGGCCGAACTACACCGAGGAGCGCGGCCACTTCACCATCCGCCGCGCCGGTGTCGCGGTTGCCGACACCTGGTCGGCCAAGCGGCTCTATACCGCCCGGCAGATGCCGACGACGGAGGCTGGCATCCTGACCTTCGGCCTCAGCCAGCTCTATGTCTCGCTCGGCGACGCCACCAAGGACGGCGGCATCGTCGTGCGCATCTGGTGGAAGCCGTTCATTCTCTGCATCTGGGGCGGCGCGCTGATCATGGCCGCCGGCGGCTGTGTCTCGCTCTCCGACCGGCGCCTGCGCGTCGGCGCCCCGCGGAGAAAGGCTAAGGCAAAACCGACGACGCCTGCGATGGAGCCTGCGGAATGATGCGGCGTCTGCTCCTGGTTCTGGCTCTGATGCTTTCGGCCGTCCCGGCCTTCGCCGTCAATCCCGACGAGGTGCTGGCCGATCCGGCGCTGGAGGCCCGCGCGCGCGCGCTTTCGGCCGAACTGCGCTGCATGGTTTGTCAGAACCAATCGATTGATGATTCCAATGCCGAACTCGCGAAGGACCTGCGCCTGCTGGTGCGCGAGCGCATCAGCAATGGCGACAGCGATGAGGCGGTGCTCAACTATATCGTCTCACGCTACGGCGAGTTCGTGCTTCTGAAGCCGCGATTCAGCATGAGAACGGTGTTACTCTGGGGCGCGCCCGTGCTGCTGGTCCTTGCCGGCGGCGTGTCGCTGCTCGTCTTTGCGCGCAAGAGGACCGGCAGGCCGACCGGAAGCAAGCTCACTCCGGAAGAGCAGGCGAAGCTCAGCGAGCTTCTGGAAAAGTAGCCGCATGCCGCGACCTAAACATTCGAAACATTACAAACTTTTCATAGACCGGACAGTTCGCAGTAAGGTGCGCCATCCTATATCTTAAGTCATCGACTGATCCGGCGCTGCCGGTCTGAAGATCCAAGAACAAGAGAAGGTGCTCCAATGCTGAACAATTTCAACGGACGTCCGTCCCTCGCCACTGTGCTCAAGGCTTCTACCGTCGCCGGTATCGCAGCCGCTGTGCTCGCGACCGGCGTTCCGCTCGAAATTACCCGGTCTTATGCCGAAGCCGTCAAGGTTCAGGCCCCCGCCGTCCCGAGCTTCGCGAATGTCGTCGATGCCGTTTCGCCCGCCGTTGTTTCCGTTCGCGTCGAAAACCGCGTCAATCCCGTTGCCGACAACAATGACGGCTTCTCCTTCGATTTCAATGGCCGCGGCTTCGACGATCTGCCCGACGATCACCCGCTGAAGCGCTTCTTCAAGCAGTTCGGTCAGGATCCGAACGACCAGCAGGGCCACCAGCGGCGCTTCGGCCAGAATGGCCCCGGTGGCCCGGGCGGCCCGAATGGTCCCGGCAAGGGCCGTCTGCGTCCGGTCGCTCAGGGTTCCGGCTTCTTCATCTCCGAGGACGGCTACATCGTCACCAACAACCACGTGGTTTCGGATGGCCAGGCCTTCGTCGCCGTGATGAATGACGGCACCGAACTCGATGCCAAGTTGATCGGCAAGGATCCGCGCACCGATCTCGCCGTCCTCAAAGTCGACGGCAAGGGCAAGAAGTTCACCTATGTCAACTGGGCCGACGACAACAATGTCCGTGTCGGCGACTGGGTCGTCGCCGTCGGCAATCCCTTCGGTCTCGGCGGCACCGTCACCGCCGGCATCATCTCGGCCCGCGGCCGCGATATCGGTTCCGGTCCCTATGATGATTACCTCCAGGTGGACGCGGCCGTGAACCGCGGCAACTCCGGCGGTCCGACCTTCAACCTCAACGGCGAAGTCGTCGGTATTAATACCGCGATCTTCTCGCCCTCGGGCGGCAGCGTCGGTATCGCCTTCGCCATTCCGGCCTCAACCGCCAAGGATGTCGTCGCCGACCTGATGAAGGACGGCCAGGTATCCCGTGGCTGGCTGGGCGTCCAGATCCAGCCGGTGACCAAGGATATCGCCGAATCGATCGGCCTTTCCGAGCCGAGCGGTGCCCTCGTTGTCGCCCCGCAGCCCGGATCGCCGGGTGACAAGGCCGGCATGAAGGCCGGTGACGTCGTCACCGCGCTGAATGGCGAGACCATTAAGGATGCGCGTGACCTCAGCCGCCGCATCGGTGCGATGCAGCCGGGCAGCAAGGCCGAGCTTTCGGTCTGGCGCGCCGGCAAGGCCCAGTCGCTCACGGTCGAACTCGGCACGCTGCCGGCCGATCAGAAGGATGCCAATGCCGATGACAACAGCAATCAGCCGCAGCAGCCTGAAGCGCCGGCTTCCGAAAAGGCGCTCGCCGATCTCGGCCTGACGGTCGGCCCTTCCGATGACGGCAAGGGCCTGGCGATCACCGGTATCGACCCTGACTCCGACGCCGCCGACAAGGGCATCAAGGAAGGCGAGAAGATCACCTCGGTCAACAACCAGGAGGTCTCCACCGCTGCCGATGTCGTCAAGGTGCTGAATCAGGCCAAGAAGGACGGCCGCACCCGCGCGCTGTTCCAGATCCAGTCCAGCGAAGGAAGCCGTTTCGTCGCGCTTCCGATCAACGGCCAGGGCTGATCCGCAAAGAAAATCGGAGCCGTGCGGACCAAGGTCCGCGCGGCTCGTTTCTTCTGACCTTTCAAGGATGATCGCGATGAGCGCCGCCCCGCAGCAAGATGCTTTAAGCCTTGCCGAAACGCAGCCGGTGGGTAATGTCGGCCGCATGAAGATTCTCATCATCGAAGATGATCTCGAAGCCGCGGCCTATCTCACGAAAGCCTTTCGCGAGGCGGGCATCGTCGCCGATCACGCCAGCGACGGCGAGGCCGGCCTGTTCATGGGGTCGGAGAACGCCTATGACGTCATCGTCATCGACCGCATGCTGCCGCGCCGGGACGGACTTTCCGTCATCAGCGAGTTGCGCCGTAAGGGCATCCACACGCCGGTCCTCATCCTCTCCGCCCTCGGCCAGGTCGATGACCGCGTGACCGGCCTTCGTGCCGGCGGCGACGATTACCTGCCGAAGCCTTATGCCTTCAGCGAATTGCTGGCGCGTGTCGAGGTGCTCGGCCGCCGCAAGGGCACGCCGGAGCAGGATGTCGTCTATCGTGTCGGTGATCTCGAACTTGACCGACTCTCCCACGAGGTCCGCCGCGGCGGCAAGGAAATCCCGCTGCAGCCGCGTGAATTCCGCCTGCTCGAATATCTCATGAAGAACGCCGGGCAGGTGGTCACCCGCACCATGCTGCTCGAAAACGTCTGGGACTATCATTTCGACCCGCAGACCAACGTCATCGACGTCCATGTCTCGCGCCTGCGCTCGAAGATCGAGAAGGACTTCAGCCAGCCGCTCCTGAAAACCATCCGGGGCGCGGGGTACATGATCAAGGACGAGGGATGAGCCGCTTCAGGGTTCTCTTCAAGTCCACCGCAGTCCGCCTTTCGGCACTCTACATTCTGCTATTCGCCATCTGCGCCGCGACGCTCGTCTTCTATGTGACGGCGATGTCGGAACGGCTGCTGACAGGCCAGATCCGCGACGCCGTCCGGCAGGAAGTGGAGCAGGTGCAGCGCGCCTATGACACCGGCGGCATGAACCTTCTGCTGCGCACGATGGAGCGGCGTGCCCGCCAGCCGGGCGCCAATCTCTACATCATCGCCGGTCCCTCGGGGGATATTCTCGCCGGCAATGTCGCTTCGGTGCAGCCTGGTGTCTTCGAGGAGGTCGGCTGGACCTCGGCTCCCTTCGCCTATCAGCGTTATACAGACGGTGGTGGCGTCGAGCGCCGGCACAAGGCGATCGCCAACATTTTCGTGCTCGACAACGGCTTGAGAATTCTGGTCGGCCGAGACCTCGGCGACCCCGAGCGTTTCCGCCTTCTGGTGCGCCAGGCGCTGATGGTGGCTTTGGCGATCATGGGGCTCGGCGCGATCATCATCTGGTTCGGCATCGGCCGCAACGCGCTGAAACGCATCGACCGCATGTCGGATGCGAGCAAGAAGATCATGGCGGGCGATCTGTCGCAGCGCCTGCCGGTCGGCGGGTCCGGCGATGAATTCGATCGGCTATCTATGTCGCTGAACACCATGCTGGAACGCATAGAGAAGCTCAATGAAGGCCTGCGGCAGGTCTCCGATAACATCGCCCACGATCTCAAGACTCCGCTGACGCGGCTGCGCAATAAGGCCGCCGACGCTCTCGATATGGCCGATGGCGAAACGCGACGAACGGCGCTCGAGGGCATCATTTCCGAATCGGATCAGCTGATCCGCACCTTCAACGCCCTGTTGATGATCTCCCGCGTCGAGGCCGGATCGGTCGCGGCGGAGATGTCGCCGGTCGAGCTTTCGGCCATCGTTTCCGACAGCGCCGAGCTTTACGAACCGGCGGCTGAAGAAGCGGGTCTCGGTCTCAGTGCCAGCGTCGAGCCGGGCATCGAGGTGCAGGGCAATCGCGAGCTGATCGGCCAGGCTATCTTCAACCTGCTCGACAATGCGATCAAATATTCCTCCGATACGGAAGGGGCGGGCGAAGTGTCGCTCAAGCTTGCCCGCCATCCGGACGGCATCTGCCTGTCGGTGGCGGACCATGGCCGCGGCATTCCGGCCGACAGGCGCGACGATGTGGTGAAGCGCTTCGTTCGCCTCGATGAAAGCCGTTCGAAGCCGGGCACCGGGCTTGGACTCTCGCTGGTCGAAGCAGTGATGGAGCTGCATAACGGCCGACTGGAGCTCTCCGACACCAATCCCGACAAAGCCGAACAGCGCGGACTGACCGTCAGCATGATCTTCCCGGCCAAGGCTGCCTGAAGGTCTTGTCCGAGTTGCGATAGGCTGAATCGCGTATTGGCGGTTTTCCGCCTAGACCCTAAGTTAATTCGGAACGGAGGCGGCGAGCGCGATTCCAGGTAATCGTCACTTCTTTTGCAGAGCCAGGGAGAGCGCATGCTGACGAAATCGACGCATGGCCTGAAGGATGTCGCAGAAGGGCTGCTGCGTCCGCTGAGCCAGACGGAGTTGAAGCTGGCGCTGGCCGATCTTCAAGAGGCCGGCAAAAGCGAGCCGTCGGTCGCGGCGATGCTGAAGACGGGAGGGCGGCTGCGCGATTTCATCGCCGCCGTGCTGTCGCTGTCGCCCTACCTGCGCGAAATCGTCAGTCTTGATCCCGCCATCCTCGCTGGCGCCATCAATGAACCGCTGGAGCCGCAGATCGAGGCGCTGATCGCCGAGGCGCGCGGCTGCTGGCGGCCGGACGGCGAGGGAGCCGCACCAGCGGAATCTGTGGTGATGAGCAGGCTGCGCATCATCAAGCGCAAGGCTGCTTTCCTCGTTGCCGTTGCCGATCTCTCGCGCATCTTCGACGGACGTGCGACGACGGCCTGGCTCAGCCGGCTTGCCGAAGCGTCGGTTGCGGCCGCGATCGACCATCTGCTGCTTTCGGCGCATGAGGGTGGGAAGCTCAGGCTGCGCGATCCGGCGCAGCCAAGCGAGGGCTCGGGCCTGATCGTGCTCGGCATGGGCAAGCTCGGCGCGTCCGAACTCAACTATTCCTCCGATATCGATCTCGTTGTCTTCTTCGACGAGGAGGCCGGCATCGTGCCCGACCCGGATGACGCGATCGAGATTTTCCCCAGGCTGATGCGCCGGCTGGTGCGCATCCTGCAGGAGCGCACGGCGGACGGTTACGTCTTCCGCACCGATCTCAGATTGCGTCCCGATCCCGGCTCGACGCCGCTGGCGATCCCGGTTGACGCGGCGATGATCTATTATGAGGGCAGGGGCCAGAACTGGGAGCGGGCGGCTTTCATCAAGGCGCGCGCCGTGGCCGGAGACCTTGCGGCCGGTGGCGAGTTCCTGCGCGGGCTCGGCCCTTTCGTCTTCCGCAAATATCTCGATTACGCGGCAATCGCCGATATCCACTCGATCAAGCGGCAGATCCACGCGCACAAGGGCCATGGTGCGATCGCCGTCAAAGGCCATAATGTCAAGCTCGGCCGCGGCGGCATCCGCGAGATCGAATTCTTCGTCCAGACGCAGCAGCTGATCGCCGGCGGCCGCATGCCGGCGCTGCGCGGCCGGGCGACGGAGGAGACGCTCGGCGAACTCACCAAGGCGAAATGGATCGATACGCAGACGCGGGACGAACTGACGGAGGCCTATTGGTTCCTGCGTGATGTCGAACATCGCATCCAGATGGTGCGCGACGAGCAGACTCACCTTCTGCCGGAGACCGATGCCGACCTGAAGCGCATTGCCTTCATGATGGGCTTTTCCGACACGCCGAGCTTTTCCGAAAGGCTGGTCGGCGTACTGAAGACGGTGGAGCGGCGGTATGCCCGCCTTTTCGAACAGGAGACCAGGCTTTCCACTGAAACCGGCAACCTCGTCTTCACCGGCCAGGGCGACGACCCGGACACGCTGGAGACGCTGAAGAAGCTTGGCTTCACCAGGCCATCCGACATTTCCCGCATCATCCGCACCTGGCACTATGGCCGCTATCGCGCCACGCAATCGGTAGAGGCGCGCGAAAGGCTGACGGAGCTGACGCCCGAGTTGCTGCGTGTCTTCGGCGAAAGCAAGCGCGCCGATGAGGCGCTGCTGCGCTTCGACAGCTTCATCTCCGGCCTTCCCGCCGGCATCCAGCTCTTCTCGCTGCTCGGCAGCAATCCGGCGCTCCTGTCGCTGATCGTCAACATCATGTCCTCCGCACCCCGGCTTGCCGAGGTGATCGCCGCCAGGCCGCATGTCTTCGACGGCATGCTCGACCCCGGCCTGATGGCCGAGCTGCCGACGCGCGACTATCTCGGCGAGCGCCTGAAGGGCTCGCTTGCTCAGGCGCGCCATTATGAGGAAGTGCTCGACCGGCTGCGCATCTTTGCCGCCGAGCAGCGCTTCCTGATCGGCATCCGCCTGCTCACCGGCGCAATCAATGGCGCAATGGCCGCCCGCGCCTTCACCCATCTCGCCGATCTCATCATCGCAGCCGCACTCGGTGCCGTGACGAGCGAGATGCGGGCCGCACACGGCGATTATCCCGGTGGTCGCATCGCCATCTCAGGCATGGGCAAGCTCGGCAGCTTCGAGCTGACGGCAGGTTCCGACATCGATCTGATCCTGCTCTATGATTATGACGACGCAGCTTCCGAATCCGACGGGCCGAAGCCGCTCGATGCGACGCGTTATTTCACCCGTATCACCCAGCGACTGATCGCCGCCTTATCTGCGCCGACCGCCGAGGGCGTGCTTTATGAGGTCGACATGCGGCTGCGCCCTTCAGGCAATAAGGGCCCCGTCGCCACACGCATCAATGCCTTCGGCAAGTACCAGCGCGAGGAGGCCTGGACCTGGGAGCACATGGCGCTCAGCCGCGCCCGGTTGATTTCGGGCGATGAAAGCCTGATCGCCGAGGCGGAGCATATTATCCGCGAGGTTCTGACTTCAGATCGCGACATCGCCAAGGTAGCGCATGACGTTGCCGAGATGCGCGAACTGATCGACAAGGAAAAGCCGCCATCCAGTCTATGGGACTTGAAGCAGATCCCCGGCGGCGTCATCGATCTCGAATTCATTGCCCAATATCTGGCGTTGATCGCGCCAACGAGGGACGTCGGCATTGCCGTGAACGGCAAGAGCACCGGCGAGGCTCTCAAGCTGCTCGGCGACCGACTGATGCCGGCGGCCGACCTCGACACCTGCCTCGAAGCCTTTGCGCTCTACACCAGTCTTTCGCAGCTGATCCGGCTCTGCATCGAGAGCGAGTTCGACCCGAACGATGCGCCGGCCGGCCTCATCGAGCTCGTCTGCCGTGCCGGCGACTGCCCTGACATCAGGACCCTGGAAGGAGAGGTGAAGCGGCTATCGAAGGCGGTGAGGAAAATATTCGTCAATACCGTGAAAGCTTAGACATCATCCGGAATGCGCAGCGAGATTACCGTGCCCACCGCCTCGCGGGAGCGGATCTTCATGCGGCCGCCATGCAGCGAGGTCAGCGAGCGCGAGATGGCAAGTCCGAGGCCGGAGCCGCCCTTGCTTTTGGCGTACTGGCTCTGCACCTGTTCGAACGGCTGGCCGATTTTCGAGAGCGCCGAGCGGGGAATGCCGATGCCGGTGTCGGCGATGGTGACGAAGACGGCGCCGTCGACGCGGCGCGTGCGCACCGCGATGCGGCCGCCATTGTCGGTGAATTTCACCGCATTGGAGAGCAGGTTGAGCAGCACCTGTTTCATCGCCCGGCGGTCGGCCGTCAGCGTCAGGCCCGACGAGATGCGCTGTTCGATGACGATGTTCTTTTCGGCGGCCGGAATGGCGGTGAAACGCAGGCTTTCCTCGATCAGCGGCACGAGGTCGATGCGCTCGCGGTGCAACTTCAGGTGGCCGGCCTCGATCTTCGACATGTCTAGAATGTCACTGATGACGTTGAGCAGATGTTTGCCGCTGTCATGGATATCGCGGGCATATTCGTCGTATTTCAGCGAGCCGAGCGGCCCGAACATCTGGTTCTGCAGGATCTCGGAGAAACCGAGGATGGCATTGAGCGGGGTGCGCAGCTCATGCGACATGTTGGCGAGGAATTCCGACTTCGCCTTGTTGGCGGCCTCGGCGCGCTCCTTCTCTGCCTGATAGTTGGCGTTCGCCGTCGAAAGCTCGGCCTTCTGCAGCTCCAGCGTCTGGCGCGAGGCGGAGAGGTCGCCGATCGTCGCCATCAGCCGGCGTTCGGATTCGCGCAGCCGCTCCTGATGACGTTTCATCAGCGTGATATCGGTGCCGACCGAAACGCGGCCGCCGTCGCGTGTGCGCCGCTCGTTGATCTGCAGCCAGCGCTCGTCGGCAAGCTGCACCTCCGTCGTGCGCCCCGAGCCGTCGGCATCGGCGACCCGCCGCTCGATGACCGGGCGGGCGGCAGCGGCATTGACGATCGAGCGTTCGGTGCCGGGCACCAGCACGCTATCCGGCAGGCCGTAGGCTTCCTGGAAATGCGTGTTGCACATGACGAGCCGGTCGTTCTTGTCCCAGAGTACAAAGGCTTCGGAGGTGCATTCGATGGCGTCGGCGAGCCGCTGGTCGGCTTCGGCATAGCGCTGAGCGAGCCGGTGCTGTTCGGTGACGTCCATGGCGATGCCGATCAGGTGCATGCGGCCGGAATTGCTGCGGATCACCTGGGCGCGGGCGCGCATCCACACATAGTGGCCGCCGGCATGGCGCATGCGGAAGATCTGGTCGACCTGGCCGGAATGGCCGTTGGCGATGGCGCGCGCGATTTCGTAGAGACCGCCGTCATCCGGATGCATCAGCCGCGCGGCCTCGCCGAACCCCAGTGTCTTGTCCGAACCCGGCAGGCCGAGCATGTCGTACATCGAGCGCGACCAGAAGAATTCGCGGTTCTCGAAATCGAAATCCCAAAGGCCGCAACGGCCGCGCGACAGCGCCGTCTCGACGCGCAGGTTCGATTCCAGGAAGATATCGTCGGCGTCGCGGGCGCGTTTCACCTGGGTGTAATAGGCGTAGAGGATGACGAGCAGGATCGAGGATATGCCTGCAAACAGAGTGACGTTGAGCGCCAGCTCCTCGCGCCAGACCTGACTGATCTCCTCAAGCGAGGTGGCGGCGACGATATAGCCGCCGGCATTGCCCATCAAGGTGATCTCGGCATAGTGCGGCACGCCGCCGATCGTGGTTTCGATCACCCCGGCACGATCGCCGAAACGCCGGATCGCCGAGACCTCCGGGAAGAAATCGCCGACATTGCTGCCGACATGCGAAAGCCCGGCGGTCGTTGCGGCGAAAACCTTGCCGCTGGCCTGCACCAGCAGCACGAAAGCGCCACTGTCCAGCCGGTCCTGCGGCAGGTATTTGGCGAGGCGGGTCTGCGCCTGGCCGATATCGCCGTTGTCGAAGATCTGGGACGCATCGGCAAACACCGCCGAGGCAGTCGCCGCCGAGAGCGCTGTGGCATGGCGGGCGGAAGCCTCCAGCCGGGCATATTCATTCATCATGCCGAAGAAATGCGAGGCGGCGACGACGGAGAGGAAGGCAACGATCAGCGCCGGAATGGTGCGCTTCAAGATGAGTTCCGCCTTCGGCAGATGACGAAGGAGCGGTTCCGATGCCGGATGACCGGAAAGGCTGTTTCGCCAAGCTTTCAGCCCGCCAAAATCGACACGCAGCCGTCCTCCGGCCACGGTTGCCCGTCGCACGTCCATCATCTCTTCGCCTTGTCCCTCGTGTGATTCGCGCGCCGCTCGCTCGAACCTGACCTAGAGAATCACGGGTGATTCGCCTTGTCCAGAGGCAAAGGTAAAAATCCGTTAACTATTTAAATTTCTGTATTTTTTGCGCTATTCGAATCAGCGGTCCGGCCGGCCGTCACGTCCTGCGCGGCGGCCGGTTCGGCAAATCACCCTTTAAGCGTGCGCTCGACGATATCGAGGACGTCGGTGGAAAGGTTGGGCGCCTGTTCGATCCTGCTCAATGCGGCGCGGGCGTGATCGGCGCGCGTCGGCTCCAGCGAGCGCCAGGAGCGCATCGAGGTCAGAATGCGGGCGGCAAGCTGCGGGTTGCGCTCGTCGATTTCGAGAATTTCGCCCGCGAGGAAACGATAGCCTTCGCCGTCGGCACGGCCGAAACCGGTCGGATTGGCAAAGGCGAAGGTGCCAACCAACGCCCGCATTCTGTTCGGATTGGTCCGCTTGAAAAGCGAATTCTCCATGAGGGCGCGCACCCGCTCCAGGGTCTTGGCGCCTGGAATGCCGGCCTGGATCGAGAACCATTTGTCGATGACGAGCGCGTTTTCTGCGAAGCGGTCGCGGAAAGCGGCCAGCGCCTCACCCGTCTCTGCACTCTCGGGGAAATGGTGGACGAGAAGCGTCAGCGCATGGCTGAGATCGGTCATATTGTTGGCCGCGTCGAAGGCGGCCTTGGCGCGAACCGGTGTCTGCTCGGCATAGGAGAGGTAGGTGAGGGCGCTATTGCGCAACGCGCGCAAGCCGGCGCTTTTGGCATCCGGGCTGAAATCGCCTGAGGTCGTCATCGATGCGTAGAGGCCGGCAAAGATACTCTTTCCGGCATCGGCGATTTGTTTCAGAATCGCCTGCCGGCCAGCATGGATGGCGTCGGGATCGTTATTGCCGCCGAGTTCGCGGGCAATATCGGATTCGCTCGGCAGAGCCAGCGCCTGGGCGCGAAAGGCAGGCTCGAGGCTCTCGTCGGCGGCAGCCGCCACCAGGGTCTCGACGAAGGTCGCCTCGCAGGCAACCGGCTTGCCCTCACGCGCGTCACGGGCGGCTTTGAGAAGGTTCGGCAGCGCCAGATCGGTCAGCGCCTGCCAGCGGGCGAAATGATCCGTCTCATGACGGGCGAGATGGGCGAGATCGGCCGGGCTCTGATCGAAATGCAGGTTGATCGGCGCCGAGAAGCTGCGGTTGATCGAGACAACCGGCCTCGAGCCGATGCCGTGGAATACCGCCGTCTGTGCGCGGCTGGTCAGGTGCAGCACCTCGCCGGAATATTCCGCGCCGCTGACCGCGCTCGGCTCGATCTTGCCGCCGTTTTCGCCGAAGAGCGCGAGGCTGAGCGGAATATGCATCGGTTCCTTGCTCGATTGGCCTGGAGTAGCAGGGATCATCTGTTCGAGCGACAGGGTGAAGGTGCCGGCTGCCGCATCATAGGCGCCTGATGCGGTGACGAGCGGCGTGCCGGCCTGATGGTACCAGAGCGAGAATTGCGTGAGGTCGCGCCCGCTCGCATCCTCAAAGCATTTGACGAAATCCTCGATCGTCACCGCCTGGCCGTCATGGCGGTCGAAATAGAGATCCATGCCCTTCTTGAAGCCATCTCTGCCGAGCAGCGTCGCGATCATCCGCGTGACTTCGCTGCCCTTCTCGTAGACGGTCCGCGTGTAGAAATTGTTGATCTCGCGGTATGTCGTCGGCCGCACCGGGTGGGCGAGCGGGCCGCCATCCTCCGGAAACTGCTCGGATTTCAGGTGGCGCACATCGGCGATGCGCTTGACCGGGCGCGAGCGCTGGTCGGAGGAAAATTCCTGGTCGCGATAGACCGTCAGGCCTTCCTTGAGGCACAGCTGGAACCAGTCGCGGCAGGTGATGCGGTTGCCGGTCCAATTGTGGAAATATTCATGGGCGATGACCGCTTCGATATTGGCGTAGTCGGCATCGGTCGCGGTCTCGGGATCGGCAAGGACATATCTGTCGTTGAAGACGTTGAGGCCCTTGTTTTCCATCGCCCCCATGTTGAAGTCGGAGACGGCGACGATCATGAAGATGTCGAGATCATATTCGCGCCCGAACCGCTCTTCGTCCCACTTCATTGAGCGCTTCAGCGCATCCATCGCATAGGCTGCGCGGGGCTCCTTGCCGTGTTCGACATAGATCTTCAGCACCACTTCCCGGCCGGACATGGTGGTGAAGGTGTCTTCGACGACGCCGAGATCGCCGGCGACGAGGGCGAAGAGATAGCTTGGCTTCGGATGCGGGTCGAACCAGGCGGCGAAATGCTTGCCGGGGCCATAGCCGGCGCCGCCGAGGAAGTTGCCGTTCGACAGCAGCAGCGGGTTGGCGTCCTTGTCGGCGATGATATTGACCGTGAACGGCGCAAGCACGTCGGGCCGGTCGGGGAAATAGGTGATGCGGCGGAAGCCTTCCGCCTCGCACTGGGTGCAGTAGATGCCGCCGGTGCGGTAAAGGCCCATCAGTTGGGTATTGGCTTCAGGATTGATGATCGTGGTGATCGTCAGCTCGAAGGGAGCGCTCTCCGGCAGGTCGCGCACCGTCAGGCTTTCCGGCGTTGCGTCATAACGTGAAGGGTCAAGCTCAACCTGGTCGAACAGCAGCCCCGCCAGCGTCAGCTCGTCGCCGTCGAGCACGATCGGCGCCGCAATGTCGGCGCCCGGACGGCGATGAAAGATGAGCCGCGCTTCGACCTTCGTCTCCGTCGGATCAAGTTCGAATGTCAGGTCCACGCGTTCCAGCACGAAGTCGGTGGGACGGTAATCTGCCAGATGAATGACCTGGCCGGTATCTGTTCGCATGGTGTTTCCTGAAGACCGTTATGTGACAACCGCGGAATACAGAGGCGGGCGCGCTCTGCCTAGTTGCCGGGCATGATTACATTAAAATCTGAACTAAAGTTAAAGCAAATCGTCGGGGAACGCGATTGAGCGCTGCCTTGCTCGCCCTCGGTTACGCGACGCTGTACAGGCGAGGCGTCGTAAGCAGCGGCACGCCGCCTGTGCGGCTGCGGAGGAAAGCGGTTTCGCGATTATCCCGCCTTGTGGCGGTTTTTTCGCCCATCTCGATTTTCTTTCGCTACGATGACAGACGTCACTCGCCGCGTCCCCGAGTCGGGCGCGTCTCCCCGTTCCTGTTAAGTCAGCATCAGAGCCAGGATCATGCACTCGGTTCTCAGAAACCCGATGAGAGGCATTGCGCTGAAAGTCTCGTCGGTCGTGGTCTTCCTGGCCATGCAGACCTTCATCAAGCTGGCCGGCCCGGATATCCCGCCGGGCCAGGTCACCTTCTGCAGGTCCTTCTTCGCGCTATTCCCGATCATGGCCTACCTCGCTTATATCGGCCAGCTCAGCGCAGCCTTCCGCACCGCCAACCCGGTCGGGCACCTGAAGCGCGGCACGATCGGCATCCTGTCGATGGCCTTCGGCTTTTACGGACTGCTGCATCTGCCGCTGCCGGAGGCGATCGCGCTCGGCTACGCCTTGCCGCTCGTCGCCGTTATCTTCGCCGCGGTTTTTCTTGGCGAGACCGTGCGCATCTATCGCTGGAGCGCCGTTCTGGTCGGCATCGTCGGCGTCGCTATCGTCTCCTGGCCGAAACTGACGCTGTTGCGTGACGGCGGCATGGAAGCAGAACAGGCCCTCGGCGCGCTTTGCGTGCTGCTCTCGGCCGTTCTCGGCGGCATGGCGATGATCCAGGTGCGGCGTCTTGTCGAGGAGGAGAAGACGGCGACGATCGTGCTGTATTTCTCGCTCACCGCATCGGTCTTCTCGCTGGCTTCCATTCCTTTCGGCTGGCTCGTCCTGCCATGGCCGTCGGCGCTTTATCTGGTCGCTGCCGGCTTTTGCGGTGGCGTCGCCCAGATTCTGCTGACGGAAAGCTACCGCCATGCCGATGTCTCCACCATCGCGCCGTTCGAATATACCTCGATCCTGCTCGGCGGTATCGTCGGCTACTTCGTGTTCGGCGACGTGCCGACCGTCACCATGCTGATCGGTACCGCCATCATCGTTGCCGCCGGTATCTTCATCATCTATCGCGAGCATCAGCTGGGCATCGAACAGCGCGAAGCGCGCAAGGCGACGACGCCGCAAGCCTGACGCTCTGACCGGCATTAACGCGAAGATTGCCTCCGTGCGAGGCTTGCTTTCGATGAGCGAAAAGAATGGCGAATTCTTGGGATGGCGTCGACCCGCGGAATATGATTGTTGAACATGAGAAACTATCATTTATTCAACGCTATGCATGTCTGATAGGCCGCTTTGCGGCTTCGATATTACTGCTCCGAACGCTGGCCTGCGAGCGGAGGTGGAGAAAAGCATAATGGCATTCACGGCGGAGCAATTGGCGGGGAACTACTCCTTTCTGATGAGCATCCGCTTTCTGGCTGGGCAGACGCGCGGCATGTTCGACGCCGGTCCGCGTTTGGCGCGACTGCTCGCCTCACATCAGCGCTGGCTCCTGACTCAGACCGCCTATGCCCTCCACCTGGAATTTGATCCGCGCGACCCGACGTCGGGATTCACCGCCGTTCGGCTGACCGGTCGCATCACCGCACACAAGGTGGCGAGCCGTAACACCGTGCTCGCCTTCATCGAAGAACTCTATACCTACCGTTTCATCACCCACACGCCTGGCGACGAGCGGCGCCGGCCGCGACATTTCGAACCGGCCAATGTCAGCCACCAGGCGATGTTCGGCTGGATCTACGCCAATCTGGCCGCCCTCGACCTGCTCGACGGCGGCGAAAGGGCGACCTTTTTCCAGGCAAATCCAGCATTGATGAAGCTCGTTCAGCCGCGCATTGCCCGCCATTGCCTGGAAGATGCCGCCTGGCGGGAGCCGCCGGAGCAGGTGGCACAGTTTCTCTGGACGGAAGCCGGCGGCCTCGTCGTCGACAACTTCATCAGCCGGATGGATATCGAGAACACCGAGTCCGACAGGTTTGTCGTCGGCCGCGTCGAAACTCGCGCGCTCGCCGCCGATTTCATGATGTCGCGCACGCACCTGCAGCGGCTCTTGGCAAAGGCGGCGCAGCGCGGCTGCGTCGGCTGGCATGACGAGCCGCGCAAGACGCGGCTCTGGATATCGCGGGATTTTGTCGAAGAATATTGCGCCTGGCAGGCCGTCAAGTTCGCCTATGTCGACGAAGCCTTCGAATGGGCGAAAACCCGGATCGAAGGATTGGCGGTCTGATCAGAGAACGATCGCCGCTGCACTCGCGCCGAAATCGGAGACGCCATCGACAGGCCTTACCCGCTCGCGCTCGTACTCTCGTGCGGCGCAGACCGCGGCGCGGATATGCTCGAAGGTTTCAATGTGGCGAAGAATGGATAGCAGGATTGTCGACATGTTGGCTTACTCTGATACGGAGTGCACGCTTCGTTAGATCGAAGCCGTCGCGCGCCCCCCGAAAAGACGCACGGGGCTGTGGTGCCCGCCACTCAATATTGCTGGAAGTCGGAAAAAATAGCGTTCGGACGCGCTGTGCGGCCGTTGATACCGGTGCCGCGGGCAACCATCTGTTCGTTTGCGGCAAAGCCGAAACAGCTATAGCCGTGGGTGGAACGAATCTGGTCGCCAGCGAGGCGAAGGGTTTCAAACCCGCAATGGATAGGACGAAATCGCTTGTTCATGGCCTTGGTTCCTGTAATTCCTCCCAAGACACGCCCTTATATTGCAGTGCAACATCGATTCTGCAATGCATCGTGACGCGATGCAGCTATGCGGAAAACGCATGGACCGCTTCATGAATTATTTATTTTCGACTAATTTCTAAGCAAAGAGAGCGAGTCGAGCTTGGCTTGGAAGACCAGCAGGTCGTTCCAGGCCAACCGTTTGTTGACAGGTGCGGTCAACAGATCCTGAGGATGCAGGCTGGCAATGGCGGGGATGACGCGCTCGGCGACGGCAATTTCTCTCCAGCGGCCGCGCAGGCCATGGATCGTATCGTTTTCTCCGAAGAAGAACCGCGCCGCGAAATTGCCGAGCAGCAGGATTGCCTGCGGCTCCGCGAGCGCAATCTGCCGCTCGATAAAGGGTCGGCAGATATCCATTTCGGCCGCCGACGCCGCGCGGTTGCCGGGCGGCCGCCAGGGAATGACTTGCGTCAGCAGGACGCTGGAACGGCTAAGCCCGATCGCCGCCAGCATCTTGTCGAACAGCTGGCCGGATTTCCCCGAGAACGGCGTGCCCTCACGATCGTCTTCGGCGCTCGGCGCCGAGCCGATCACCATGATGCCGCTGTCGGCATCGCCGCTGGCAAAAATGGTCGAGCGGGCGCTGTGCTTGAGATTGCAGCCGTTGAAGGCTTCGATCGCGGTCTTGAGCTCACTGAGCGACCGCGCGGCTTCGGCGACGAAACGCGCCTGCTGCACGGCCTCGCCGTCCGGGATCGCCGGTTGCGGCCCGGTGGCCGGCGCCGGACGCGCCGCTGCACTCGGACGAGGCGTTGTCTGGCGCTGCCCTGGGAGAGGCCGTTCCTCAGCAACGGGCCGTTCCTGCTGCGCTTGGGCCGCCGGACGGCGCGCGGCCTTCATCGACTCGAATTCGGCGAAGCGGTCGACCGCCTCTTCTTCCAGCAGCCATTCCACGCCGGCATCCGCATGGAAATGCAGAAGCGCTGCAAGCTCGGCGGGGGAAAGGTCGTTGACGGAGATCATGCGGCAAATCTAGCGAAGAGATCGTGGCATTGAAAGGGCGGGGGGCACATGGGCCGCGCTTGTCGGCTTTATTGCACAGTCCATTGCGCGATGTCGTCGCGTTCGCCGATCAGCGCCAGACCATGGGCGATCGACAGCAGCTCTCCGCCGCTTTCGATCCGATCAAGCTCGAAGCGCTCGGTGAAGATGCGCCGCACCGCCGGCACGAAGGAGGTGCCGCCGGTCAGGAACACCTTGTCGATGTCAGCAGGCTTCGTCTCGGTCTTGTCGAGCACCTCGTCGAGCGCGCCTTCGATGCGGGCGAGATCCTCGGCGATCCAGCCTTCGAAGTCGCGGCGCTTGATGCTGCGCTGTCCGCCGCGGCCAAGCGGCGCGAAGTCGAAAGGCGCCTCGTCGGCAGCCGAGAGCGCCATCTTCGTCGCCGACACCGCCTGGTAGAGCGGATAGCCTTCGTCATGGTCGATGAGGTCGATGAAGATTTCGAGCTTTTCCGGCTCCAGGCTGGTGCGCACCAGTTTCTTCAAATCCTCGAATTCCCGCGTGGTCTTGAAGATCGACAGCTGGTTCCAGCGACCGAAGCTGGAATAGTAGTTGGACGGCACTTCGAGAATCTTGTCGAAGCTCTTGAAATGGCTTCCCTTGCCGATTAGCGGAGCGACGATGTTGTCGATCATCCGATAGTCGAAATGATCGCCGGCGACGCCGACGCCGGAATGGCCGATCGGCGTTGCCGTCAGCCTGCCGGCGACGGTTTCGAAGCGGATCAGCGAATAGTCGGTCGTGCCGCCACCGAAATCGGCGACCAGCACCGTCGCATCCTGCTTCAGATTCTGCGCGAAATAGAAGGCGGCGGCGACGGGCTCGTAAACATAGTGGATTTCGGGAAAGCCGAAGCGCGACAGCGCCTCGTTGTAACGTTCGGTCGCCAGATCAGGATCGGGGCTGGCGCCGGCGAAATGCACCGGACGGCCGGTGACGATGCGGCTGACATCCGAGGGCCAGCTGTCGCCGGCATAGTTGCGCAGGCGCCGCACGAAGATCTCCATCAGGTCCTCGAAATTGTGCCGCTTGGCGAAGATCAGCGTGCCCTGGAACAGCGCACTTGCCGCAAAGGTCTTGATCGACTGCAGGAACCGGCATTCGCCGGGATTGTCGATGAACTGCCGGATCGCCGCATGGCCCGCCTCCACCTTCAGCGCCGAGGCGCCGAGCTGGGAGTCCTTCATGAAGGACAGTGCCGTCCGCATGCTGTCGGCCGTGCCGGCCGCGCTTGTGAACGTCATCGAGCCCGTTGCCCCGCCATCCGCCATGGCGAGAACCGTATTCGTCGTGCCGAAGTCGAAACCCAGCGCCTGAGCCATGCCCGCACCTCTTCATGCCGATTGTTGCTGGAGACGGAGCAGCGCTCCGCAAGGGCGTCAGGACGCCCGGATCGAGGAGGGCGGTTGATGCCATAGCGGCGTGACACATTCAAGTGGATTGAAGATCGAGGCGCGCTGCCATGTCCGCTTCGTCGCCGCTCGGGCAAGAAGCGGACCGGCAAGGCCCGGTATCGTCAGAACGCCTTACTCGGCGGCCAGCGCCCTTGTCTCCTGCAACACCGGCTCCTCGACCTTCTTCTGGCCCATCAGCCGGCCGAGGAAGCCTCCGAACCGGTCCATCTCGACGAAGATGACCGGAGTGATGAACAGCGTCAGCAGCTGCGACACGACGAGGCCGCCGACGACGGCGATACCGAGCGGCTGACGCAACTCGGAGCTGGCGCCGGTGCCGAGCGCGATCGGCAGGGCGCCGAGCAGGGCGCAGAACGTCGTCATCATGATCGGCCGGAAGCGCCGCACGCATGCCTCGTGGATCGCTGCCGTCGCCTTTTCGCCGGTCGTGCGCATCGTCTCCACCGCCACGTCGATCATCATGATCGCGTTCTTCTTGACGATGCCGATCAGCATCAGCAGGCTGATAAGGGCGATGATCGACAGATCGAAGCCCATGATCTTCAACGCCAGCAGCGCGCCGAAGGCCGCCGCGGGCAGGCCGGACAGAATGGTGAGCGGATGGATGAAGCTCTCATAGAGGACGCCGAGCACGACATAGATGGTCAGAATGGCCGCCAGGATCAGATAGGGCGTATTGCCTTGCGACTGCTGGAAGATCTCGGCCGTGCCGCCATAGGAGGTGAAGACATCGGCCGGCAGGCCGATCTCCTTCTTGATCTGGTCGATCGCTGCCGTCGCGTCGCTGAGCGAAACGCCTTCGGGCAGGTTGAAGGAAACGGTGGTCGAGACGAGCTGGCCCGTCTGATTGATCGTCACGGGGCCGGTGGTGCGCTGGACGTGCGCGAAGTTCGAAAGCGGCACCAGACTGCCATTGGACGAGGCGACGCGAATCTCCGACAGCTTCTGGTCGTCCCAGGGCTTGCTCGTGTCGTATTCGACGATGACGTCGTAGCTGTCGCCGGTAGACTGGATCTCCGCCGCTGCATATCCGCTGAAGGATTCCTGCAGTGTCGTGCGCAGCGTATCGTTGTCGATCCCATAGGCGGCAGCCCGCTCGGTATCGATGACGATATTGGCTTGCAGGGCGTTGTTCTGGGCATCCGATGTCACATCGGTGAACAGCCCGCGGTCACCACGCATCGCCGCCTGGATCTTGCCGGCCCAGAGGTTGGTCTGGTCGGCGCTCAGCGCCTGGATGACCAGCTGATACTGGCTGGCGGTCTGGCGGCCGCCGAAGCGCAGGCTCTGGTTCGGCGTCACGAAGGCCTGCAATCCGGGAATCTTGTTGATTGCAGTGCGCAGCTCACGCAATGTCTGATCAAGCGGCGGGCGCTCCTTCTTGTCCTTGAGTTCGACGAACATCGAGCCATTGTTCTGCGGTTTGTTCGGGTTGCCGCCGATCGTCGACATCACGTGGTTGACCGCCGGGTTCGCCTTGACGGCGGCTGCCGCCTGCTGCTGGAGCGCCTCCATGGCGGAATAGGAAATGTCCTGCCGGGCCTGCGTGCTGATCGACAGGCGGCCGATATCCTCCTGCGGGAAGAAGCTCGTCGGCAGCGTCATGAAGAAATAGAAGGTCAGTGCGACGGAGCCGAGGAAGATGCCGAGGATCGTCAGACGATGGCGAAGGCACCAGCCAACTGCCCTGTCGTAGCCGTTGAGCGTCCGCTCGAAGCCTGCATCGAAGAGGCGAATGAGGAGCGGCGGCCGGCTGTGATTGTTGGAAAGACGCGAGCCGAGCATCGGCGTAACCGTCAGCGAGACGATCGCTGACGATATGATGGCGATGGCAACGACCATGCCGAATTCGTTGAACACGCGGCCGACGACGCCGCCCATCAAGAGGATCGGGATGAAGACCGCGATCAGCGAAACCGACATGGAAATGATGGTGTAGCTGACTTCGCCCGCTCCCTTGATCGCCGCTTCACGCACCGGCATGCCTTCTTCGACGTGACGGAGGATGTTTTCGAGCATGACGATCGCATCGTCCACCACCAGGCCCACCGCGAGCGTCAGCCCCAACAGCGAGATATTGTCGATGCTGTAGCCGAGCACATACATCATCCCGAACGTCGAGATCAGCGACAGCGGAACGGCAAGCCCCGGAATGATCGTCGCGGTCGCATGGCCGGTGAAGAGATAGATGACGAGAACAACGAGGCCGATCGTCAGGAACAGTGTGAACTTCACATCGGCGATGGCGGCGCGAATGGGTTTTGCGGCATCGTTCATGACCACGGTCGTCACCGAAGACGGAATTTCGGCGTGCAGCTGCGGCAGCTTGGCGTTGATCGCATCGACGACATCGACCGTGTTGGCGTCCGGCTGACGCTGGATGGCGAGGATGATGCCGCGCTGGCCGTCATACCAGCTGCCGGTATACTGGTTCTCGACCCCATCCTGCACATCGGCGACATCACCCAGATGGATCGGCGCTCCATTCGGATTGGCGATGACGAGCGAGCGGAATTGGTCGGCATTGGTGCGCTGCGTGTTGGCGGTGATCGTCATGCTCTGCGAATTGTTCTGCAGCGTCCCCACGGGCTGCTGACTGTTGGCGGCAGCAAGCGCCTTGTTGACGGTATCGATGCCGATGCCGCGGGTGAGCAGTTTGTTGGGGTCGACTTCGACGCGCACGGCGTAGGTCTGCGCACCATAGACGCTGACCTGGGCAACGCCGGGCAGCGTCGAAAGCGATGGCGAGATAATGTCCTCGGCGATCTCGTCGAGCTTGCTGCGCGGCATGGTATTGCTCTGCACGGAGAGCAGCATGACCGGCGCATCGGCCGGGTTGGTCTTGCGATAGCTCGGTGGTGTCGTCAGGTTGTCGGGCAGCTGCCGGGTCGCGTGCGAGATCGCCGCCTGCACGTCGGCTGCGGCCGCGTCGATATCGCGGTTGAGATCGAACTGCAGCACGATGCTGGTGCTGCCGAGCGAGCTCGAGGCGCTGATTTCGCTGATCCCGGGGATGGTCTCGAACTGCTTGATCAGCGGCGTGGCAACCGAGGTCGCCATGGTCTGCGGCGAGGCGCCGCTCAGCTGCGCTGAAACGTTGATCGTCGGAAAATCGACCTGCGGCAGGGCTGCAACCGGCACGAGCCGGTAGCCGGCAAGACCGGCCAGAATGACGCCGATGGCAAGCAGCGTCGTCGCGACGGGGCGCTGGATACAGAAATTCGGGATCATTGCTGAGCTCCCACCGCGATCGTCTCGGACTGCTGCGGTTGCCGAGGCTCTTCGGCAGAGGCGACATCAAGGGTCTTGTCGTCGAACTGCTCGTTGATCGCCTGCTGGTCGCTGAGCTGGCCCTGGCCTTCGATGACGACATGGTCGCCCGGCTGAAGACCCGATTCGATGGCGGTGAAGCCGCCATTGGCGCGGGCGACGGTGACCGGCGTCAGATGCGATTTGCCGTCCTTTGCGACGAACGCGAAGAACCCGTCGGGGCCGGGGCTGACGGCGACTGTCGGCACCACCACCTGCTGTTCGTTGTTGTTGAAGTGCACGACGATGTTGACCGATTGGCCGGGCCAGAGCGCACCGGAGGCATTCTCGAACTTTGCCTTGGCCAGGATCGTGCCTGAGGCGGTATCGACCGTGTTGTCGTAGAAGCTGATTTCGCCCTTGCGGACCTGCCCCTTGGTGGAAGCGGGAACTGTGCTGACCTCGACCGGACCGACTGCCAGCGCCTTCTTCAGGACGCGCAGATAACGTTCCTGCAGGTGAAATTTCACATAGATCGGATCGTATTTCGCGATGGTGACGATTGCCGAGCCGGCATTGAGGAAGGCGCCCTTGCTGACGGCAATATCGCCGAGCCGGCCGTCGAAGGGCGCCCGGATGTCTGTATTCTCGAGGATGACTTGATCCGAGGCGAGGGTGGCCTTGTCAGCCTCGACCGTGGCCGCGGCGGTGTCGCGGGCAGCTCTTGCCTGGTCGAGGCTCTGCTGGGTGCCGGCCTTCTGGTCGAACAGGTCCTGCGCGCGAACCAGGGCCGTCTCCGCTTCCGAAAGCGTTGCCGTATCCCGGACGATCATCGCATTGTCCTTGTCGACCGCCGCCTTTGCCGTCCGGTCGTCCAGCTTGGCGATAAGGTCGCCGGCTTTGACGGTGGCTCCATCCTGCGCATTGATGCTGACGATCAGGCCCTGTTCCTGTGCGGCCATGGTCGTATTGTCGTCGGCATCGGCCCAGCCGGACGCGGTGACATCAGTCGGCAGCGTCGTTTTCACCGCAGCGACGGTTTTGACGACGGTCGGACCGCCGCCGTGTCTGCGCCCGCCGCCCTGGCGTTGCCCGCCATTCTCGGCCGGGTCGGTGGTCGGCGCCTGATCGGCCTGCGTCTGATCGCCCTGTGGCTGCCTGCCGCCGCCATTGCCGCCGGCCGGCTGCTTGATGAGCTGCGAGAGGTAGGGAATGTGCGCGGCATAAGGGACCAGATTCCCGAATTGCCAAACGCCGACCGCGGCGATTGCGACAAAGCTGACGGTGATCCAAAATTTCTTCATGGGCTAGACCGGGGTTTGAGCAAGGGTGCAAATTTATGCTTTGATTGAGCCGCTTATATTGCGGCGCAAAAAAGACATAATTCCGGTGTCGCGATCACTAAGTGGTTATAACGGCTTAAATTTTTGTAATGAATATTCCGTAATATTCAAATTATACTAATATAGTGCGGGTGCCACTTGGTGGAGGTTTCGGCGGCTGCACGCCGACGGTTTCCGACGGGCCGATGCCGCTCGCCTGCACCCAAACAACAGAGAAAACAGAAAAGGCAGGTCGTCATGACAGAGTTGAACGTCAGCGAATTTCGCTCTCTCATCACAAGTGTATTTCCGGAACTGACGGCCTCCGTTTTCAAGCTCGCGGCAAAGGGCTGGGATTCGACAGCAATTGACGTCGACGATACGCTGATCTTCAAGTTTCCCCGCCATATCGGCGCCGAAAGAGCGCTCGTGAAGGAAGCCGCGGTCCTCGATATCGTTCGACCGTCGCTGTCGATGGCGGTTCCCGACATGCGCATTCACGACGGGCCGCCGATATTCTCCAGCCACGGCAAGCTCGAGGGGGAACATCTCATTGCCGAAGATTATGATGCGCTCGGGCAGGGCGACCGCCAGCGCCTGGCGGATGATCTCGCGCGTTTTTACGCCGAACTGCACGCGCTCGATGCCGATCGCCTGCGGGCGGCCGGCGCCGGAGCGATCCAGCCATGGCAATCGCCGGAGGCGGTTCGGACGAAGGCTTTGCCGCTGCTGCCGGCTGATATCAAGGGCTTTGCCGAGACCGTTGTTTCGGATTTCGAAGCCTTGCCGCCGGATCCCTACGGCAACGTCTACGGTTTCTTCGACGGTCACGGCTGGAATATGGCCTTCGACTATCGGCAGGGTAGGCTCAACGGCATTTACGATTTCGCCGATTCAGGTTTCGGTCCTTTGCACCAGGAGTTCATCTATTCGAATTTCATCTCGCCCGATCTGACCGCTCGCATCATTTCCGCCTATGAAATCCTGACCGGACGCAGGCTCGACCGGCGGCGCATTGCGATCCTGACCGGCTTCCATCGGCTTTCCGAACTTTCCGAACTTGCCGACGATCCGGCCAATGCCGAACAGATGATCCGCAGCGTGGCGAAATGGGCCGCCGCAGCGGCCCGCCTTGCGTGAAAGAGGTGCCTCAGACGGACCGTGCCGCGCCGCCGTCGCAGCGGATGAGCGAGCCGGTGATGTAGCTTGCCGGCTGGCTGCAGAGGAAGGCGGCCGTTGCGGCAAATTCCTCTACCCTGCCGTAGCGGCCGACCGGAATGCGGGTCTCCTTATCGGCGCGGATCTCCTCGACGCTTTTGCTCGTCCGCTTTGCTGCGGCGCCGTCGAGATCGTCGAGCCGTCCCGTCAGGATGCTGCCCGGCAGGAGCAGGTTAGTGGTGATGCCGAAACTCCCGACTTCCGAGGCAAGCGTCTTGCTCCAGCCGGCAAGGGCCGGGCGCAGCGTATTGGACAGCGCCAGATTGGCAATCGGTTCGATCACGCCTGATGAGGCGACCGTGAGGATGCGGCCCCAGCCCTGCGCTTTCATGTCAGGCAGCAGCGCGTTGGTGAGCGTGATGACCCGGGCGACCATGGAGAGGAAATAGGTTTCGAGCTTTTCGGCGGTCATGTCCTCCGTCGTACCGGGCGTCGGTCCGCCGGTATTGTTGACGAGGATGTCGAGGCCGCCGAACTTGTCCTTCACCGCCGCTGTCACCGTCTCGACGAAACGTTCGTCGGTGAGGTCCGCCCAGATCCAGTCGGCCCGGCCTTTGCCTTCACTGTTGATCGCCTTGCAATTGGCCTCCAGCTGTTCACCGCTGCGGCCACACAGCAGCACGTCTGCGCCTTCCCGCGCCAGCGCTACGCCGATGCCGAGGCCAAGCCCGCGCGAGGAGGCGAGAACGAGCGCCCTTTTTCCTTTGATACCGAGATCCATGATATCCTCCGATGTCTTCGAGCGATGTATAAGGCGCGGGCGACGGAAAAGGAAAGGGAGGGCCGTGGTCTCGCAAGTTTCGCATTTGACGTTAACGTAAGCGGTACTGTAAGTCTCGCATCGGCTGAAATGTCTTTGTGCGAATTGAGGATTGGCTGTCGCATCCCGGCTCGACAATGCTTCGCGGTTTTGACAAGACAATGGCCATGGGATGATGGCCACTGGCCAAGCGGAGACGAATGAATGACCGAGACGACTGAGCTGCCCGAACGCGAGAGCATGGAATTCGACGTTGTGATCGTCGGCGCCGGTCCTGCCGGCCTGGCGGCGGCGATCCGGCTGAAGCAGGTCAATCCGGAACTGTCGGTGGTGGTGCTGGAGAAGGGGGCCGAGGTCGGCGCCCATATCCTCTCCGGCGCCGTCGTCGATCCTATTGGCATCGACAGGCTGCTGCCCGGCTGGCGTGAGGAAGCCGATCATCCGTTCAAGACGGAGGTGACGGCAGATCACTTCCTGGTACTCGGCCCGGCTGGCTCGATCCGTCTGCCAAATGTGCTGATGCCGCCCTTGATGAACAATCACGGCAACTACATCGTCTCTCTCGGCAATGTCTGTCGCTGGCTGGCGGCGAAAGCAGAAGAACTCGGTGTCGAGATTTATCCGGGTTTCGCCGCCGCCGAAGTGCTATACGATAACAAGGGTGCGGTAATCGGCGTTGCCACCGGCGACATGGGTATCGAGAAGAATGGCGAGCCCGGCCCGAACTATACCCGCGGCATGGAGCTGCGCGGCAAATACACGCTGATTGGTGAAGGCGTGCGCGGTTCGCTCGCCAAGCAGCTGATCGCCAAGTTCGACCTGCAAAAGAATCGTGAGCCGCAGAAATTCGGCATCGGCATCAAGGAGCTCTGGCAGGTCAAGCCTGAGAACCACAGACCGGGCCTTGTGCAGCATTCCTTCGGTTGGCCGCTCGGCATGAAGACCGGCGGCGGCTCCTTCCTCTATCACCTCGAAGACAATCTGGTGGCCGTCGGCTTCGTCGTTCACCTGAACTACAAGAACCCCTATCTCTACCCCTTCGAGGAGTTCCAGCGTTTCAAGACCCATCCGGCGATCCGCGGAACCTTCGAGGGCGGCAAGCGGCTCTCCTATGGTGCGCGCGCCATTACCGAGGGCGGCTATCAGTCGGTGCCGAAGCTGTCCTTCCCGGGCGGGGCGCTGATCGGCTGTTCGGCCGGTCTGGTCAACGTGCCGCGCATCAAGGGCAGCCACAATGCGGTGCTGTCGGGCATGCTGGCCGCCGAGAAGATTGCTGCGGCGATTGTATCAGGCCGCAGCCATGACGAGGTGGTCGAGATCGAGAATGAATGGCGTGGCACCGACATCGGCCGCGACCTGAAACGGGTGCGCAACGTCAAGCCGCTGTGGTCGAAGTTCGGCACGGCGCTCGGCGTCGCGCTCGGCGGTCTCGACATGTGGGTGAACACGCTGTTCGGCTTCTCCTTCTTCGGCACGCTTGGTCACGGCAAGACCGATGCGCAGTCGCTGGAGCCTGCCGCAAATCACAAGCCGATCGCCTATCCGAAACCCGACGGCGTCTTGACCTTCGACCGTCTGTCGTCGGTGTTCCTGTCGAACACCAATCATGAGGAAGACCAGCCGGTGCATCTGCAGGTCAAGGACATGGGGCTGCAGAAGAGCTCCGAGCTCGGCATCTATGCCGGGCCGTCGACCCGCTACTGTCCGGCCGGCGTCTACGAATGGGTGGAGAAGGATGGCGACAAGACCTTTGTCATCAACGCCCAGAACTGCGTGCACTGCAAGACCTGCGACATCAAGGACCCGAACCAGAACATCAACTGGGTGCCGCCGCAGGGCGGCGAGGGGCCGGTCTATCCGAATATGTGAGGCGGATCGCGGACATCGGCGGTTATTTCCACCGCTGACGTCTTCGTGATCGCCTTTCGACGGCTGCCGTTAGCCATTCGTTAACCATAAATTCCTTAGCTTGCGACATCTTGTTGACGCACTAAGGACACATTCATGACGATCTCCCGTCGGGGTTTTTTGATCGCTCTGCCGCTTTTTGTCGCCGGCTGCTCCTCGACCGGCCTCAACAGCCAGACGAATTATGCAGCACTTCCGGATGAAAAGTTTCCGTTGAGGCAGGTGCCGATCGACAAGATCAAGCCGGAACTTCGCCGCCAGGAAGTGGCCTATGAAAGCCCGCATGCGCCGGGCACGATCGTCATCGACACGCCGGCGCGTCGCGCCTACTACGTCCTCGATGACAACAGGGCGATGCGATATGGTGTCGGTGTCGGTCGCGAGGGACTGGCATTTGCCGGCAACGCCTATATCGGACGCAAGGCCGAGTGGCCGAGCTGGACGCCGACGGAAAACATGCAGCGCCGCGAAGAACGTTATCGCAGGCTTGCCGGCGGCATGCCGGGCGGCCCGAATAACCCGCTCGGCGCGCGGGCGATGTATCTCTATCGCGGCGGCAACGACACGCATTTCCGCATTCATGGCACCAATCAGCCGGAATCGATCGGCCTCGCCATGTCGAGCGGCTGTATCCGCATGATGAACCACGATGTGATTGATCTCTATAGCCGCGTCGAGGTCGGAGCCAGGGTTGTCGTCATTCAGGCCTGAGCGACAAAGAACACGCTGAAAAACCGCCGCAGCGATGGCTGCCGGCGGCTTCAATAATGTCGGTCGCGGCTGACGGTCAGCGTCGCGCGGCAATTCCCGTCGAAAGTGCGACGCCGATGCCGGTGACCACCGCGGCACTGATTTCGGCAAGGCCGATCGTTTCGCCGAGCAGGAGACCGCCGCCGAGGGTTGCAAGAACAGGAGTCAAAGCCGTAAAGGCGGCGGCCTGCGTTCCGCCGAGGATGCGGACCGCCGTGCCATAGGCAACCATGGCGACGAGGCCTGACAGAATGCCCTGGCTCAACACCTGCAGGCCGATTTCGGCAAGCGGGGCCTGCGGCAGCGAGATGCCGAAGACGAGTGCGAGCACGGCCATGATCAGGAAGGACCAGGCGGCAATCAGCGCGCTGGCCTGAATGGCCGTCAGACCCGAGCGGCGGAAGGCATGCGTGTAGCTTGCCCAGAGGATGGCGCCGGCCGGCAGCAGGACAAAGCTTGTCCAGGGCAGGGACGCATCGGCAAGACTGCGGGCAAGCAGGATCAGGACGCCGCCGACGATCGCCACCAGCCCGGCAATGCGTGTGGCATCCGGCCGTTCCCGAAACAAGAGAATGCCGATCAGTGCGGTGGCAAGCGGCATGGAGCCGCCGAGCAGGATGCCGGAGGAAGCTGCCGGTGTGGAGTGAATGGCAAGCGTCGTGACCAGAAAAAAGATCGCGCCGCAGCCGGCGACCATGATCGCCAGCAGATAGAGCGGCACGCCCTTCGGCAGCAGGCCGATGCGAAGCCAGACGGGCGAAAGCGCCAGTGCTGGAATGCCGAAGCGGATGAGGCCGATATCTATGGAGCCAAGCGACGTCGCCGCGCTGTGGCGGGTCGCCAGAAACCAGGTCGCCCAGATCAGCACGGTGATACTGCCGGCGGCATAACCGAACGTCTGCGAAGGTGATTTGTCGTTTGAAAATACAATCGTGCTCATCGTCCCTAATCCTTTCCTCCATCCGGATCTTGTCCGGTTGAGGAAGAGATTAGCGCCGGGAGCCAGGGCATGTCCTTGCTATCTGTGGCTGGAAAATCATGCTATACGCAATCTTCTGCCGAATTGTGCCGACGGATATCCCGAAAATGCCAAATCTCGATAAATTCGATATTGCCATCCTGCAATGCCTGCAGGAGGATGCGCGCGCCACCAACGTCGAGATCGCCGAGAAGGTGAACCTCTCGCCGTCGCCCTGCCTGCGTCGCATCCGCAATCTCGAACGCTCCGGTATCATCCGCGGCTACACCGCCGATATCGATCGCAAGGAGGTCGGTCTCGGCCTGACGGTCTTCGTCGAATTCAAGGTGGTGCATCACAGCCGCGAAAATTCCGAGGCACAGCAGAAGGCATTGCTCGCCATCCCCGAAATCGTCTCCTGTTTCCTGATTTCGGGAACAGCCGATTTCCTGGCTGAAGTGGTAGTGGAAGATCTCGCCGCCTATGAACGGCTTCTGACGGACACGCTGCTGACTTTGCCGAACGTCAGCGACATCCGCTCGAACTTCGCCATCCGCAGCATCAAGACGCATGGGCCGTTGAAACTGCCCGAGGGAAGATAATTTTCCCAATAGTTTTTCTCGCTAATAAAAGCCCCTCCCCACAAGGGGGAGGGACTAATCTGGCGCACCGTCTCGCTCCCCATCAAAGGTCAATAGTTGGGATGCGGGTGCGGCAGTTTAAGCTCCTCCCCTTGTGGGGAGGGCTTGGGGAGGGGTCTTGGGTGCTACAGCAGCGTCCCGCTGAGGATGAGCAGCGCCACCGAGAAGTAGATGACGAGGCCGGTGACGTCGACCAGCGTGGCGACGAAGGGGGCCGAGGCGCTGGCCGGGTCGAGCCGGAGCTTCTGCAGCACGAACGGCAGCATCGAGCCGCAGATCGAGCCGAAGGTGACGATCCCGATCAGCGCGGCAAACACTGTGACGGCGACCATCGGCCAGTGCGGGCCGTAATTGTAGAGTCCGGCCGATTGCCAGAAGACGATGCGGATGAAGCCGACGAGGCCGAGGATCGCGCCGAGCACGATGCCGGTCGGCAGTTCGCGGAAGAGCACTTTCCACCAGTCCGAAAGCTTCAGCTCGCCGAGCGCCAGCGCCCTTATGATCAGTGACGTCGCCTGCGAACCGGAATTGCCGCCCGAGCTCATGATCAGCGGGATGAACAGCGTCAGCACCACGGCCTTTTCCAGCTCGCCTTCGAAATGCTGCATGGCGCTCGCCGTCAGCATCTCGCCGAGGAACAGGGCGGCGAGCCAGCCGGCCCGCTTGCGGATCATGCCGGCAAAGCCGATCTTCATATAGGGCTGGCCGAGCGCCTCCATGCCGCCGAACTTCTGGGCTGCTTCCGTCGTGTCCGAAATCATCGTATCGATCACGTCGTCGACCGTGACGATGCCGAGCACCTGCCCATGTTCGTCGGTCACCGGCAAGGCGAGCAGGTCGTGTTTGCGGATCAACCGGGCAACATCCTCCTGCTTCATCAGCGGATCGGCCGAAACCGGAACGCCTTTCTGGGCGACCGTGAGTATGGAGGCGTCAGGCTCGCCGGTGATGAGGCGGCGCAGCGTCACGACATGCATCAGCGCATGGCTGCGCTCGTCGAGCACATAGATGGCGTAGACGGTCTCGCGCGAGCGTTCGACCTGGCGCACATGATCGAGCGTCTGGGCAACGGTCCAGCTGTCGGGCACGCTGACGAACTCCGTCGTCATGATGCCGCCGGCCGTGCGTGGCGGATAGCCCATCAGATGCTGGATGGCGACGCGCACCGGCTCGTCGAGGCTGGAGAACAGCCGGGCGCGGGTCTCGCCGTCGAGTTCGAGCAGCACGTCGGCGACGCGGTCGTTGGACATGCCGTGCAGCAGCCGTGCGGCGTCCTCGGCGCTGATCAGCGCGAGGATCTGTGCGGCGTTGCGAAGCTCCGGCCGGTCGAGAATGTTGACGGCATAGTCGAGCGGCATGGCCGACAGCACCCGCCCGGCGTCTTGGATGCTGAGCGCGTTCAACGCGTCGACGCGTTCGGCGATCGTGGCGCCGCGGCTGTTGTTGATGAAGGCACGGGCGGCATGGCCTGCCCGAAGAGGGAAGCGATTGATATTCATGAGGCTCGCCTTTCCGTCGATCCGCCGTAGCGTCCGATCGGGCGAGCCGACAGGAGTCGGTCAGCGCACGAGGGCGGCCGCGTACGGCAAAGGCAATCGACTGCTACTGTCGCTTGGCATCGCTAAGATGACTCCGTTGAAATCCGTGGCCGACAGGTGCCGTCCACATGTATGCTAGGTGGTCCCGAACGCGGAAAAAGTCAAGCCGGCTAAATGCTTAACGCCAGAATGTCGCACCTGTGCGCGTTGCAGGCGGAGATGCGCTACGCCACCTGCGTGCTGCGACGCTCCAAGCGGGCGGAGGCGGCGAAGACGAACAAGCCGAGGAAGGAGAGTGCCGCGCCGACATAGCCGGTTGCCGCAAACCCATAGCCCCAGGCGATGACGAGACCACCAAGCCAGGCGCCGATCGCGTTGGCGATGTTGAAGGCCGAATGGTTGGAAGCCGCCGCCAGCGTCTGAGCATCGGCAGCGACATCCATCAGCCGCGTCTGCAGCGCCGGCCCGGCGGCAAAGCCGCAGCCGACGAGGAAGACCGAGAGGCCGAGCATAAAGGGGTTGGCAGCAGTCAGCGAGAACGTGGTCAGCACGACGATATTATAGATGAGCGAGCCGCCGATCGTGCCGAGCAGCGACTTGTCGGCGAGCCACGAGCCGATGAAATTGCCGGCATTCATGCCGACGCCGAAGAGCACCAGCATGATCGGAACGGCGGTTTCCGGCAACATCGCCACCTTGGTCGTCGTCGAGGCGATATAGCTGAACATGGCAAACATGCCGCCATAACCGACGGCGGCGATGCCGAGTGTCAGCCAGACCTGAGGTCGGCGGAAGGCGCCGAGTTCGCGTGAGAAACTCGCTTCTTCGGAAACCCTGTCCTTCGGAACGTGGAACCAGATCAGCGCCACCGTCAGCAGGCCGACGACGCCGACCGTCAGAAATGCCACCTGCCAGTCGAGCGATTGGCCGAAGAGCGTTGTTGCCGGCGTGCCGAGAAGGGTGGCCACTGTCAATCCGAGCATGACGCGCCCGACCGCGCGTGCCCGCCGATGTACCGGCACCATCGCGGCGGCGACCAGGGCCGCAACGCCAAAATAGGCGCCATGCGGCAGGCCGCTGACGAAGCGCAGCAGAGTGAAGGTCTCGAAGGTCGGGGCGACGGCGCTGAGAATGTTGCCGGCAGCAAAGACCAGCATCAGCGTCAACAGCAGCGTGCGGCGCGCAATCTTGGCGGCGAGCACGGCGATGACCGGTGCGCCGATGACGACCCCGAGCGCATAGGCGCTGATGACATAGCCGGCCTGCGGCGTCGTCACCGAGAAGGTTTCGGCGACATTGGGCAGCAGTCCCATGATGGCGAATTCGCCGGTGCCGATGCCGAAGCCGCCGCAGGCAAGCGCCAGTTGAACCAAGGCTACAGTCGCCGCCGACGGCAGCTCGGCATCCGCCTGGATTTCGGCGGGTTCATTGATCGCGATCTGGCTCACGAGAGCTCCTTGAGACGGTTCTCTGCTTGGCAATGGCCCTGGCGCGGAGGCGGGCGATCGTTTGGAAGGATGTGGAGAGGTATTGGGAACCTCTATCTATCCGTGAGGTCCCCGCCGGGGTCGAGTGCATTTTTTGCAGTGCAGCGTCCTGTTATGTGCATATGTCTATTGCAATTTTTGCGTTTCTGGCTCTTCTGAGGAAAAGCAGCGGCGCTTGAAATCGCCGATGCCGCAACCATCTCAGGAGCAAGGCAGGAGCAGTTCCGCGCCGGAGAAGGGAGGCCTCATGAAGCTTGTAGGCTTTTTCAATCGCGACGGCGGCACCTTCAGGACCACCGATATGCTGGCCTACGAGAAGAGGGCGGAGGCAGCTTTCCGCGAAGCGGGGCACGATTTCGACGCCATCGTCTTCTCCGGAAAGGAGATCATTCCCGCCATGGAGCGGGCGGCCAAGCGCGACGATATCGATGGCATCGTCGCGGGCGGCGGCGACGGCACGATTTCGGCGGCGGCATCGATCGCCTGGAAAAACGGCATTGCCCTCGGCGTCGTGCCTGCTGGCACCATGAACCTTTTTGCGCGCTCGCTGCGGGTGCCGCTCGATATCTGGCAGGCGCTCGACGTGCTTGCATCAGGCGAGATCGACAATGTCGATATCGCCAGCGCCAACGGCCGCCCGTTCATTCACCAGTTTTCCGCCGGCCTGCATGCCCGCATGGTGCGCTACCGCAACGCCTACAGCTATCGCTCACGGCTGGGCAAGATCAGGGCGAGCACGAAGGCGGCTCTCGGCGTGATCTTCAACCCGCCCGAGTTCGAGGTCGAGTTCGAAGCGGCCGGCAGGCGCGAGCGCCGCAGGGTCTCGGCGGTCTCGGTTTCCAACAATCCCTTCGGCGAAAATGCGCTGCTTTATGCCGATAATCTCAGAAGCGGCGAGCTCGGCTTCTATACGGCAAATCCGCTGAAACCACTCGGTGTCGCCCGCCTCGCCATCGATATGCTACGCGGCAAGGTGCGCGAGAATGCCGATGTCATGGTGATGCATCCGGCCGAAGTGCGCCTGCATTTCCCGAAGCTGCGCTCCAAGGCCAATTGTGTCATGGACGGCGAGCTGCTGCCGCTCGAACGCAATGTCTTGATCCGGCTGCACCCGGGTGAACTGAAGGTTCTCGTAAAGCAGGGCCTTGCCGCCCAGGTCAACGCGGACGAACGCCGCGAACCCGCGGCGTAAAAGCCGAAGGTTTTAGAGCCGTGGCAGATAGGTGCGATAGTCGAAATCGGAGACCGTGCGCAGATGCGCCAGCGCTTCCTTGCGTTTGGTGTCGCCGTAGAGCGCCTGATAGCGGCTGCCGAAGATATCGGCGACGAATGGCGAGGTGCGGAAGACCTCGACCGCGCTCAGGAAATCATGTGTCAGCCGCGTCGTATTGGCGGGCGTATGCGCGGGCGTCGTCTCCTCGCCGGGATCGAGGTCGCGGTCGAGCCCGGTGAGCATGCCGCCGAGGATCGCCGCCAGCAGCAAATAGGGATTGGCGTCGGCGCCGGCGACGCGGTGCTCGATGCGTGCGGCCGGTCCATCCTTGTCGGGGATCCGGATCGCCGTGCCGCGATGGCCGCTGCCCCAGGTCAGATCGACGGGCGCGAAGGAACCCGGCTGAAAGCGCCGGTAGGAATTGGCGAAAGGGGCGAAGATCAACTGCGCCTCGCGCATGCTGTCGAGCATGCCTGCGGTGACCGATTTCAGCAGCTTCGGCTCGCCGCCTTTGGCGTCGAGAATGTTACGGCCTTGTTCGTCGATGACGCTTACATGCACATGCAGGCCGGAACCGGCATGGTCGGTATAGGGCTTGGCCATGCAGGTCGATTTCAGCCCGTGGCGGCGCGCCGCCTGTTCGGCGATGCGCTTCAAATAGAGGCAGTCGTCGGCCGCCGCCAGCGCATTGGCGCGGTGCATGAGGTTGACCTCGAACTGACCGGGCCCGAATTCTGCTGTCGTCGCATCCGCCGGTAGCCCCTGCGCCTTCGCATAGGCCCTCAGCGTCTGCAGACAGGCGTCGAGCGCATCGACGGCGCTCATTTCGTAGAGCTGGAAACCGTTCGGTTTGCCGCGATAAGTGAGGCTTTCGGGCGGAGAAGGGTGTCCGGTCTCGCGCCAGTCTCCTGACATCACGTAGAATTCCAGCTCGGTCGCGACGACAGGCGTCAGTCCGCGCAGTCTGTAGCGCTCGACCACCGAGGCAAGGATGGCGCGCGGATCCATGAAGCTCGGGCTGCCGTCGAATTCGCACATGGTGGCCAGCACCTGCATCGAGCCCTCCGGGGCCCAGGGCATCGGGGCGAGGCTGCGTCGGTCGGCAACGACCATGCCGTCGGGATCGCCGATCGTCAGCGACAGACCGGTGATATCGTCATTGTCGTCGCCCCAAATGTCGAGCGATTGCGTCGAGGTCGGCAGGCGGATGTCTCCGGCCCAGACCTTGTCCTCTGCGCCCGGCGGCAGCTGCTTGCCGCGCAACTCGCCGTTCATCCCGACGATCAGGATCTCGAAACGCGGGTCGCCACCGGCCTTGCCGTCCATCCTGTCGCTCGCCATGGCCTTGAAAATCCTCCGGGACAAGGCCAAGCTCCTATCCCATCGACAGCAGCCTTTCAATCCGTGAGGGTCTTTTACCAGTCATGCCCGATACTTACCCGCCCTCCAATCTTGCTGCGATCGACGCCGCGCACCATCTGCACCCCTTCGCCGACATGAAGAAGCTGAATGCCGAGGGAACGCGCATCATTCAGCGCGGCGAGGGCGTCTACATCTTCGATTGCCACGGCAGGAAATATCTTGATGGCTTCGCCGGTCTCTGGTGCGTCAATATCGGTTACGGCCGCAGGGAAATCGCTGAGGCCGTCGCAAGGCAGATGAATGAGCTGCCCTATTACAACACCTTCTTCGGCACGACCTCGACGCCGGCGACGCTGCTGGCGCAAAAGGTTACTTCCCATGCCGGCGAACGGTTCAACCATATCTTCTTCACCGGCTCCGGTTCGGAAGCGAACGACACCTGGTTCCGCATGGCCCGCGTCTATTGGAGCGCCGTCGGCAAGCCGTCGAAGAAGATCGTGATCGCCAGGAAGAACGGCTATCACGGCTCGACGGTTGCCGGCGCCAGCCTCGGCGGCATGAAATACATGCACGAGCAGGGCGACCTGCCGATCCCGGGGATCGTCCATATCGGCCAGCCCTATTGGTATGGCGAGGGCGGCGATCTCTCACCCGCCGAATTCGGTCTCAAGGTGGCCCGAGAGCTGGAAGCGAAGATCGACGAGCTCGGCGAGGAGAATGTCGCCGCCTTCGTTGCCGAGCCCGTGCAGGGCGCTGCCGGCGTCATCATCCCGCCGGAGACCTATTGGCCGGAGATCGACCGCATCTGCAAGGCGCGCAATATTCTGCTGGTGACCGACGAGGTGATCTGCGGTTTCGGCCGTCTCGGCGCCTGGTTCGGCCATCTGCATTTCGGCGTTGAGCCGGATCTCGCGCCGATCGCCAAGGGGCTTTCCTCCGGCTATTTGCCGATCGGCGGCGTGCTCGTCAGCGGCCGCATTGCCGACGTGCTGATCAACGAGGTCGGTGACTTCAATCACGGCTTCACCTATTCCGGCCACCCGGTCTGCGCCGCCGCCGCCCTCGAAAACCTGCGCATCATCGAGGAGGAAAGACTGGTCGAGCGCGTGCGCGACGATATCGGTCCCTATTTCGGCAGGGCCTGGGCCGCGCTCGCCGAACACGATCTTGTCGGCGAGGCAGTCACTATCGGCCTCATGGGCGGCCTTCAGCTTGCTGCCGACAAGAGCACGCGCACTCGCTTCGACAAGCCCGATCAGATCGGCGCGCTGGTGCGCAACCACGCACTGGCGAACGGCCTGGTGCTGCGCGCCACCGGCGACCGTATGCTCGCCTCGCCCCCGCTTGTCATCAGCCACGCTGAGGTGGACGAGATGGCGAGGATTACCAGGTTAGCGCTGGACCTGGCCTGGAGGGAGCTGAAATCCTGATCGTTCAGCCGGCTGGTTGATCCAGGCATAGCCGAAGCGATAGCTGTCCTTGCCGCGGCCGTAGAAATAGGGAACGTCGATCACCGACGTTTCAGGCGCGGAGGCGCCGAGATTGGCCTGGAGCCATTGAACCATATCAGGCGGGAGCGCTTCGCTGCCTCCCTTCGGCGGTATCAGCCAGACGAGGAGAAGCGGTCGCCGGCCGGTCAGATCCGGGTGGAAGCCGGGATAATCCGCAGAGAGGACCGGTACCCCGGGAATATCCTGCCTGAGATTGCCAGCAAGAAGGCTGTCGCCGGCAAGGATTGCCGCCGGTTCCGCCTGTTGACGCAGGTTTTTCAGCATCGTGGCATAGGGCCTGTTCAATCGTTCGTAGTGCCCTGAGAATCTCGCGCTCGCCACGCTGCCGTAAAGGGCGGCCGGCACGCCGATCATGATGACGGCAACGATGGGCAGGAAACGCCGGAAAGCCCTGTCGGTCTCCACGCCCGCCGCCTCAATCTTCAAGCAGAGATAGAGCGGCACGATGAAGAGCATCGGCACCAGCCAGCGATCCTTGATGCCGGCCGCGCCGCCGAAGACGATCAAAAACAAAATGCCGATGACGAAGACGAGCATCATCCGCTCGAGAAGACCAGTCCATTCCGATCTGGCGGCGCGCGCCGAGCGAAGCTTCTTGCCGAAGACGGCCGCAAACACGGCCACGGTCAATCCGGCGAAGCTGATGACGGCGAGAGCGAGCGAGCCGATGCCCATAGCGACCTGCATGGGATAACTCGCACGGCCGCTCGCGGTCATCTTCTCCAGCGTGCGCGCGGTTGCGAAATCGAGATTGTCCTTCAGCCAGAAGAGATGCGGCAGGATGATGACGAGCGCCACGACCGCGGTCAGCGCCAGCCGCCGGTCGAAGATCCGCTGCCGCAGGCGTGCATCCGCCGACGCGGCAATCAGGGCCGCCGCCGGCAGGATGGCGAAATTATACTTGGCAAGCAGGCCGAAACCGATGCCGATTCCCGCGATCAGATAGGAGGCGAGGCTCGGCTGTTTCAGACTGCGAACGAAGCCGTAGAAGAACAGGCTGGCAGAAAAGAAGACCGCGACTGTGTGTGTCAGATCCCGTTGCATCTCGAAAACCGTCTGCGGGATCGTCAGCAGCCCGAGCGTTGCGATCGCCACAAGCGCCTTGTCGCGCAGGACGAGGCGCGCCGTCAGGCCGTACAGCAGATAAGAGCTGAACAACAGAAGGTTCTTGACGACGGACAGGGCAGCCAGCGAAACGCCTGTAAACTGGAAGACAGTATATTGCAGCCAGTTGTAAAATGGCGGCTGCGGGCCGTAACCGGCGGCGAGCCATTGCGAGCGGAAAACCTGTTCGGCCTCATCGAGATCGAGCGAATGTGAGGTCGCAAGCCGGACGCCAACCTGAAGCAGAAAATAGGCGGCCAGCAGGACGAAAATCCACCTGACGTCGCGAAGGCGGGTCTCGCTCATCTATCTCGCTCCTGGCCGAACCCAAGCATAGCCGAGTGCGAAATTATCGCCCTGGCGGCCGAAATGATAGGGAAGCGACAAGGCGCCGATCTCCTGCGGCATGATATCGGCTGCCGCCAGCGCTGATGAAAATCGCTCCGGCATGACCGCATCGGCAGCTGTTGCCGTCTTCTTGCCGCGCCAGACGATGAGCACTGGTCCGCCTGTTGTCGCATAGGCCGGAATGCCGGGTGCGGGGAAATCCGGGATCACCACGGGCACGTCGGGAAGCTGCAGGCGCATGTTGCCGCCGACATAGGTATCCGAGGCAATCACCAGCGCGGGCTCGGCCTGTCGCGTCATATCGCGCACGAGATCCGCCATCGGCACATTCGGCCTGCTGTAGGTGCCGATCAGCCCGGCGCCGACGACGCGGAAGCCGAGCGCGACCAGGACGCAGGCCATCAGCACCGGCACGACGGGCCGGAAGCGGCGCAATCCGGCGGAAAGGTCGAGTCCGGCCGCCTGCATCTTTGCCAGGAAGTAGATCGGCAGCACCAGCAGGAACGGGTCGAGCCAGCGTTCACGCACCGTCGTGGAGCCGGTGAACAGCACGATCAGAAGGATGCCGGCGAGGCTCGCGAGCATCATTCGCTCCAGCATCCCCGTCCAGCGGTTTCCGGACAAGAGCGCCCGGAGGAAATCCCGGCGGAAGGCGGCGGCGAAAATGGCGACGGGCAGCGCTGCAAAGGCGATGATGGCGATGAGAAAGGCAAGAATGCCCTTGCCGATTCGCAAGGCGCCGGCCGGTTCATTGCCGGCGGCCATCTTGACCAGAGTATCGGAGGAGGCGAATTCGAGGTTGCTCCGCAGCCAGATCGCGTGCGGCAGCACGATAATGAGCGCGATGACGATCGCTGCCAGGATACGCCAGTCCAGTGCCCGGCGCCGCCACTCGGCATCGGGCAGGATGGCGAGCAGCGCCACGACGGGCATCAGCGCGAAATTATATTTCGAGATCAGCCCGATGCCTGTGGCGAGCCCGAGCAGGAGGTAGCTGCCGATGCCGGGCCGCTCGAGCGTGCGGAAGAAGCCATAGAGGAAGAGCGAACTTGCAAAGAGCAGCGCCGTCGTGTGGGTCAGATCCTGCTGCGCCATATAGGAGACCTGGGGCAGGGTGATCAGCGCCATCATCCCGACGGCGGCAAGCTTCTGGTCCTTCAGTGCCTCGCGCCCGGCAAGGCCGTAAAAGAGGTAACACAGGAAGAGCAGGATGTTCTTCGGGATGATAAGCGCGCCCATCGACAAGCCGGTCACCGAAACGACGGCATATTGCATCCAGTTGTAGAAGGGCGGCTGCGGACCGTAGCCCGCCAGCAGATATTGCGAGAAGAAGGACTGCTCGGCCTCGTCGAGTTCCAGCGCGTGCGGAAGCGCGAGCCTGAGCGCGATGTTCAGCACGAAATAGGCTGCAAGCAGCAGCGCCGCGGTTCTGATCGTCCTCGTCGCGCGGTCCAGCATCATGCTGCCGGCTTACGGTTGGCTTTGATCGTCGAAGATCTGCCGCACGATATAGTTCGGGGAGGCGTCGTCACGATAATAGGTACGCGCGATCATTTCCGCCAGAATGCCGGTGGTGATCATCTGCACCGACGAAAGGAGGAGAACGACCCCGACCATCAGCATGGGTCTGGTGCCGATATCGTTGCCCAGAATGAACTTGTCGAAGCCGAGATAGAGCAGGATCAATATGGCAACCGCGCCGAGACCGAGACCGAGCGAGCCGAAGAAATGGCCGGGCCTTGCCTTGTAGCGCATGAAGAACATGACCGACAACAGGTCGAGGATGACGCGGAAGGTGCGCGAAATGCCGTACTTCGAAACGCCGTGCTCGCGAGCATGGTGGGTGACGGCCATCTCGCCGATGCGCGAGCTCGGGACGACACCGGCCACCCAGGCCGGGATGAAGCGGTGCATTTCGCCCATCAGCTTCACCTGCTTGATGATCGAGGCACGGTAGATCTTCAGGCTGCAGCCGTAATCATGGAGCTTGACGCCGGTGATGCGGCCGATCAGGTAGTTGGCGCACCAGGAGGGTATCTTGCGCAGGAACAGACCGTCCTTGCGGTTCTTGCGCCAGCCGACCAGGAGGTCGAGTTGGCGCCGCTCCAGCTCGGAGACCATCGCAGGAATGTCCTTCGGATCATTCTGCAGGTCGCCGTCCATCGTCGCGATCAGGCGGCCCTGGGCGGTATCGATGCCGGCCTGCATGGCGGCGGTCTGGCCGAAGTTGCGCTGCAGCTCGACAATCCGGAGCGCCAGACCCTCGCGTCCGACGAATTTGCGGGCGTTGACGAGCGTCGCATCCGTGCTGCCGTCGTCGACGAGGATCAGTTCCCAGCGATGCGGATACTCGGCCATCGCCGCAACGATGCGCTCGACCAGCGGGCCGACGCTTTCCTCTTCGTTGAAAACGGGCACGACCAGCGACAGCTCAAGCGATTGTACCGGATCATTCGTGCCGCGAATGGGCTCTACCGTTGTCTGCAACTTTGCATCTCCAAAAGGCCGAGCGGCCTTGCAATCTTACTGCCGCCGCCGCGCTTGCGGAAGGCTACTACATGAAGTGTCCGCCCGTTGCCAGCGGGCAATGCCGCTTTCCCGCAATCGGCCGACTTGCCGAAACCTACTTCGCGCCGCCTTCCACCCAGGAATAACCAATCGAGAAGGTATGTTTGCCGTCACCGAAAAGATAGGGAAGGGTCAGCGTCTTCACCTCCTGCAGATGAATACCCGATTTCACGAGATCATCGGCAAAGTCGGGAGAAATGGTGGGGTCATTTGCGGTTTCTCCGCGCCAGACGACGAGCACAGGACCCTTCGCAGTCGCATATTCAGGCACCCCGGGGCCCGGAAAGAATGGGATCACGACGGGAACGTCGGGGAATTCCAGCTTCATGTTGCCGGCCACGAACTTGGTTCCCGCCACGATGAGAACCGGCTTGCGGGCCGCGGTCAGTTCGGCCACGTAGCCGGAGAAGGGCACATTCGTTCTCGTATAAACGCCGGTATATTGCATGGCGACGATCCGTAGCAGAAGGATCGCCAGGATGACGACCATGAAGACCGGCACCACAGGCCGGAAGCGTGCAAGGCCGGCGGAAAGATCGAAGCCTGCGGTTTCCAGCTTCAGGAATAGATAGATCAGCAGGACGAGCAGGCACGGGTCGAGCCAGCGCTCGTGGATATCGCTTGCGCCGGCGACGATGACGACACCGACGAAGGCAAGCAGGCTGACGACTATCATCCGCTCGATGACCCGGATCATCGGGCTGGACGCGGAAAGCGCACGGAAGAAATCCCGTCGGAAGGCTGCCGCGAAGAGAACGATCGGCAACGCGACGAAGCCGAGGACGGCGATGACGAGGGACAGCAGCCCCTGTCCGATACGGGGAAGGCCAGCGGCGGCCTCGTGCTCGGCGGTCATCCGCTCCATGGTCGGGGCCGAAGCGCTGACGAGATTATCGGGCAGCCAGAGCGCATGCGGCAGAACGATCAGAATGGCGATTGCGAACGCCGGCAGCAGACGCCAGTCGAACAGGCGACTGCGCCACTTTCGGTCCACCAGGACTGCGACGAAGGCGGCAAACGGCAGAATGGCGAAATTATATTTGGAGATGAGGCCGATGCCGGTGGCGATGCCGATGACAAGATAGCTGCCGATCGTCGGCTGCCGAAGTGTGCGAAAAAAGCCGAAGAGGAAGAGCGAGGTCGCAAACAGCAGGGCAACGGTATGGGTCAGTTCGCGCTGCGCCATTAGGCCGACCTGCGGCAGGGTGATCAGGCTCAGCATAGCGATGGGCGGGAGCAGACGGCTCTTCAGCACCTCGCGGGCAGCCAGCCCATAGAAAAGATAGCAGCCGAAGAGAATGATGTTCTTCGGAACCGAGAGCGCCCACATCGTGATCCCGGTGACCGAGACGATGGCGTATTGGATCCAGTTGTAGAAGGGCGGCTGCGGGCCGTAGCCGGCCAGAAGATATTGCGAGTAGAACGATTGTTCCGCCTCGTCGAGATCGAGCGTATGGGGCAGCGCAATGCGGAGCACGATATTCAGCAGGAAATAGACTGCCAGAAAAATGCTCGCGCTCGTGATGTTTTTGGTAATGCGCTCCAACATCGATCTCCAAGTCAAGCCGGCAAGGCGCCGTGATCTGTCGGTCTGCCACGGCGGTTGTCGGCCTTAAAGCGATCTCGCCGCCGTCGCTTCAACTCCGCCGTTGTGCCCAACCTTCATTTCTCCTAAAACGCCTGGCAATGGAGCCGAGGCTCATGCCGACGCCAAGCGAGGAATGCCTACTACATGAAGAGTTCGATCGTTGAAAGCCAGCAGTCCTGGTTTATGCGCAATCGCATGACGGCGCTGACGGTCGTAATTGTCGCAGCCTATGCGCTCTTCGTGCAATGGTTCTGGGGTTGGCCCGTCATCATCAGTCAATGGGCCGATGTCGGGGCAGGCCCGGTGATCGGCGCGCTCGTGGCGTTGACGAGCACCTATTTCCTGCGCACCTGGCGTATTTACGATTATTTTCCCAAGGAAACAGCCGGCCGGTTCGCGACTCTCTTCCGCGTCACGCAGATCCACAATCTGTTGAATATCATGATGCCCTTCCGCACCGGTGAGACCAGTTTTCCGCTGTTGATGCGCACCGAATTCGGCATCCCACTGACCCGCGGAACCTCGGCGCTCCTCGTCATGCGGCTGCTCGACCTGCACGCGCTCTTGGCGGCGGCCGGTATCGGCTTTGCGCTCGCCGCGGCCGATGCACTTGTCGCATGGTCGCTTTGGGCAGTCTTCCTGCTGCTGCCGGTCGCAGCTTTCGCCGCGCGCAAGCCGCTGTTCCGGCTCGCTGCCAGGCTGTTGCCTGATAAGGCGCAGAAATTCGTCGTCGAGATCGAAAACGGGCTACCGCTCGATGCCGCAGCCTTTGCGCGCGCCTGGGTGATGACCATCGTCAACTGGCTGGTGAAGGTGATCGTGCTAGCATGGGCGCTCGGCCTGATGGGGGTGCTGCCCATGGCGGCAAGCTTCGGCGGCGCGCTCGGCGGCGAACTCTCCTCCGTTCTGCCGGTGCACGCGCCGGGCGGCGTCGGCACCTATCCGGCCGGCATCACCGCCGGCGCCATTGCGCTCGGAGCCTCGAGCGAGCGGGCGGCGCTGGCTGCACTGGCGCAGGCGAGCGTCAATGCCCACCTGCTGATCATCGTCTCGGCGCTGACGGGCACGGCGATCTCACTGCCGCTCGGACGCCGCGGCAAGCGCTGAAATCCGCTTTCGCAGAAACGCCTGCTCCGGCTCCTGCCGGCAGAGCGACAGCGCCGTTTCATAGGCCGCGATTGCCTCTTCTCGCCGGCCGAGACGGCGCAGGAAATCGGCGCGCGCCGAATGGGTGAGGTGATAGGCCGTGAGCTCCTGGCGGCCCAGAATGGCATCGATCAGATCCAGGCCTGTCGCCGGTCCTTCCGCCATCGCGATCGCCACGGCGCGGTTGAGTTCGGCGACCGGTGAGGGCTGGGCCGCCAGAAGCAGGTCATAATAGAAGGCGATGCGCCGCCAGTCGGTTTCCTCGGCGGTCGGCACCTTCGCATGTTCGGCGGCGATCGCCGCCTGCACCGTATAGGTGCCGATCTCTCCTGTCCGCATTGCCTCGGCAAGGAGTGTCAGACCTTCCGAGATCTTGGCGCGGTCCCAGAGCGAGCGGTCCTGATCGGCAAGCAGCACCAGCGCTTCCTCCTCGCTGCTGCGGGCGCTGCGGCGGGAATCCTGCAGCAGCATCAGCGCCAGAAGCCCGCAAACATCAGGATGCGGCAGCAGCGCCAGCAACAGCCGCGCCAGCCGGATGGCCTCTGCGGTCAGGTCGGCGCGAACGACCGCGTCTCCCGAAGAGGCGGAATAGCCTTCGTTGAAGACGAGATAGATGACATGCAGCACCCGGTCGAGCCGCTCGGGCAGCGCCTCGCGGTCCGGTACTTCATAAGGGATGTTCGCAGCCCGGATCCTGCCTTTGGCGCGCACGATCCGCTGGGCGACCGTCGGCGCCGGAATGAGGAAGGCATGGGCGATCTCTTCGGTGGTCAGTCCGCAGATTTCCCGAAGCGCCAACGCCATCTGCGCATCGGCGGGAATAACGGGATGGCAACAGGTGAAGACCAGCCGCAGCATATCGTCCTCGATCGCTTCCATGTCGCCGATCTCCGTTTCGTCGACCGTATAGAGACTGTCCTCAATGTGCTGCTGCGAGGCATCGAAGCGCGCCCGGCGGCGGATTGTATCGATTGCCTTGAAGCGTCCCGTCGAAACGAGCCAGGCGAAAGGGTTGCCGGGAATGCCGTCAGCAGGCCAGGTCCGTGCCGCCGCGGCAAAGGCATCGTGCAGCGCGTCCTCGGCACGGTCGAAATCGCCGAGCAGACGGATCAGCGTCGCCAGAACCCGACGCGAATGCTGCCTGTAGATATCTTCGATCACCTGTTCCAACGGGCAATCCTCACTCTGGCAGGGTGAGCAGCCTCACCGGGCGCAATTCGATCGATCCGACGCGGACGCTTGGAATGCCCGCGACGACCTTGCGCGCCTCTTCGAGATCGGCTGCCTCGATGATGTAGATGCCAGCCAGATGTTCCTTGGTCTCGACGTAAGGGCCGTCGGTCGAAGACAGAATGCCATGGCGCACTCTCAGGACCGAGGCGCTGTCGGGACCTTCCAATGCATCGGAATGGATCATGATGCCTTTGCGGTGAAGCTCCTCGTCATACTGAAAATGCGCCCTTACGAGATCGTCGCCCTCGGCCTGACTGAGCGTGCCATCCATATCGGCGGGATTATAGATGAGGCAGACGAAGCGCATGGCTATCTCCCATCCTTGATCGAATAGGCGGGTCTGATTTCGATCGACGCATATTTGAGGATCGGGAAGGTGGAAATGATCGCTTTCGCTTCATCCATGTCCTTGGCCTCGATCACCACGAAGCCACCGAGATGCTCCTTGATCTCGGCGAAGGGACCATCTGTAGCGGCGACAGTGCCGTTGCGAACGCGGAGCGTTGCGGCTCGCTCCGGTTCATAAAGCGCCAGCGCGCTCAGCATGTGACCGCTGTCGCGCCAATGGTCGTCGCTGACGATGCACTCCTGCGTGACCGCGTCCCATTCCTGCTGCGTGACTTTGCTGCTCGTTTCGGTATCGAACCAGACCTGACCCAGAAACTTCATTGTGTGACCTCCTCAGCCGAATTCATGGATGGGGCGAATTTCGATCGCGCCGAGTTTCGCTAGCGGAATGCAAGCCGCAACCCGGATTGCGTCATTGAGATCCTTGGCCTCGATCAGAATGAAGCCGCCGAGCGCCTCCTTCGTCTCGGCGAAGGGGCCGTCCGTCACCGACATCTCGCCATGGCGCACCCTGACGGTCACCGCTGATTTCGGCGACTGCAGCGCCTGGGCGACGATCATCTGTCCGCTTTCGACGAGATCGCTATCGTAGTTCAAGGAATTCGCGTCGAGTTCGGCCTGCTCCTCTTGCGTCATGGCGTCGAGTATCGCGCCATCGAACCAGACCTGGCAGAGATATTTCATCGCAGGCAGCCTCCTTTGCCGTGTTCCATATCCCTGGACGAACGATCGCCGCGCATTTCGACAGCTGCGGGAAAAATAATTTGTGCCGGTCCGGTGTCGAAATCGCAACGCAGCACTCGACAAGGCTTCATCGAAACCCGTCGAGGAGAACAGCAATGAGTATTCTTGAAATCGCGCTGGCAAGCCAGATCTGGGCTCGCCGCCATGAAAAGCGTCGTCAGGCGTTCGACGAAAGCGATGGGCTGAAGATTCTCTCACGCACAGCTTTCGCCATCGTCGGCTTCACGCTGTTGATAGCAGGGCTGAACGCTGCTGCCGGCAGGCCGCAGGTGGTTGCGCAGCACGCGGCACCCGTCGTCACAGGCAGATGAGGAAACGGCCTATTGGAAGGCCGTTTCGAAGAAGCTGCGCAGTTTGCGCGAATGCAGCGCTTCCGGCGGCATGGCCGCAAGCTTCTGGACGGCACGGATGCCGATCTGCAGATGCTGGTTCACCTGCGTGCGGTAGAAGGCCGTCGCCATGCCGGGCAGCTTCAACTCGCCGTGCAGCGGTTTGTCGGAGACACAGAGCAGAGTGCCGTAAGGCACGCGGAAGCGGAACCCGTTGGCGGCGATCGTTGCCGATTCCATGTCGAGCGCGATGGCGCGCGCCTGCGAGAGCCGCTTCACCGGTCCGCGCTGGTCGCGCAGTTCCCAGTTGCGGTTGTCGATGGTACCGACGGTGCCGGTGCGCATGATGCGCTTCAGCTCGAAGCCCTCGTATCCGGTAATTTCGGCGACGGCGGCCTCCAGCGCCACTTGCACTTCGGCGAGCGCCGGGATCGGCACCCAGACCGGCAGGTCGTCGTCGAGAACATGGTCCTCGCGCATATAGGCATGGGCGAGAACGTAATCGCCGAGCCGCTGGCTGTTGCGCAGGCCGGCGCAGTGGCCGAGCATTAGCCAGGCATGCGGGCGCAGCACGGCGACGTGGTCGGTGATCGTCTTGGCGTTGGAAGGGCCGACGCCAATATTGATCATGGTGATCCCGGCATGGCCTTTCTTCTTCAGATGATAGGCCGGCATCTGGGGCAGGCGGGCAAGCGTCGCATCGGTTTCCGGCATGCTCGAGCCGGGCAGGGTGACGATATTGCCGGGCTCGACGAAGGCGGTGTAGCCGTCGCCACCTTCCGCCATCAGCTTGCGCGCCCAACTGCAGAATTCATCGATATAGAACTGGTAGTTCGTAAACAGCACGAAGTTCTGGAAATGCTCGGCATGGGTGGCGGTATAATGCGAGAGCCGGGCGAGCGAATAATCGATACGCTGGGCGGTGAACGGCGCAAGCGGCGAGGGCTCGCCCGGCGGCGGGATATATTCGCCGTTGGCGATCTCGTCATCGGTGGTGTTGAGGTCGGGTGTGTCGAAGATATCGCGCATGGGAACGTCGACGAAGGCTGAGGCCGATGCTTCGACATGCGCGCCCTCGCCGAAGGCGAAGTGCAGCGGGATCGGCGTCGAGGATTCCGAGACGACGATCGGAACATTGTGGCTCCTTATCAAGAGCGACAGCTGCTCCTTCAGGTAATGCTTGAAGAGCTTCGGCCGGGTGACCGTCGTCGTGTAGATGCCGGGCGCCGTGACATGGCCGTAGGAGAGGCGCGAGTCGACATGACCGAAGCTCGTCGTCTCGATGCTGACCTGCGGATAGAAAGCCCGGTAGCGCGAGGCGATCGGAGCGCCCTGGGCAAGGTCGGTGAAGCTCTGGATCAGGAACGCCGTATTGCGTTCGTAAAGCGCTGTCAGCGTCTCGACGGCCTTGGCCGGATCATCGAAACTCTCGGGCTGGAAAGGAGGCGGAGAGGATATGTCGAGGGGCGACAGAGGGGAGATTCGTTTGTTCATGACGCATTATAGAGAGTTGTTTTTGACAAGCAAACGACGCGCGCCGGCGGAATCCGATTTTTTATCCTCTTGCGAGTCTGATGCCGGTCATCGCACCGTGGGTGCGCAGAAGGTTCCGCTTCTCTCCAGGCAGGTATAGCTCGCACCGAAATGCGACTGCGTGCCGCCGCCGCCATTGTGCACGACGACCGCCGAAAATGTGACGGCGAAGATAGCCGCGAACAGCGTGATGATGGTGAAACGTCTTGCCAGAATATAGAAGTTCATCCCAGGCCCCCGATACGCAACCTAACCGTGACATGAGTTTTGCCACACCTCGGCTGAACGAGTGCTGAGATGCCGGTTCATCAGCCGTTCAGCTTGCGGGGCAGGCTCGGGCGATTGCAGTGAGGACCGGCAAGCCGGAGAAGGCCATGAGGCATGCCGGCATTTCGGCCGGCATGATTATACGTTTGGGATGATTGTTGCGTCGGCCTTATCGCATCAGAGCCGCGTCCAGGTCTGCGTCTTGCAGAGGATATTCATCACGCAGCCCTGCATCTTCAGTGAATTGCCGGAAATCTTTCCTGAGCCGCTATAGGTCTTGTCGGCGGCGGGGTCGGTGATCTCACCGGCATAGCTGCCGCCGGTCCCGGCGAGTGTGCCGATCTTGCGGCCGGTATATTTTCCGGTTTTCAGCGTCACGCAATAACTCTCGCCGCAGGCGGCAATCACCGCCGTTTCGCCGGAGGCCGTCTTCCACTTGCCGACGATAGGTTCCTCGGCGTGGGCTGTACCAGCGATCACGGCGATAGCGCCGGCAAGAATGAGACTGCGGATCATCTTTTCCTCCCTGATGTCCTCTGACCGGCCGCGAAAATAGCTGACGCGAACGTAAAGGTAAATAGAGCCGGCTGTCCGTTCGCCGCTCGCCGAAAGCAGCCGAAAAGCCGACCGTAGAGCTTGTAAACCCGTCGCCTGCTGATTTCATGATGAATGATCCGTTTATTTGCGATTCTGAATCTTTTGTAAAATTTAAGCGAAAATGCCTAAATCCCAGGGAATCCGATGTTTAACAAAAACCCAATTTTACCAAGTGTTTGCAGTTTGTTTGTCTCAAATTAATCATGCATTTTAGGCGTTTTTTGAAAGCCGTTTGGCATAGTCAAGCCATCAGACGAGCGGGGCAAACCCGCCGGACCGGAAGGGCCGCAAAGCCGCGATAGACGGCAGGGTCCGAAGGTAAAACAGGGTAAGTCGTAAACAGGCTAACAGGGATAAACCGATGGCACGCTTTGAAATGCACAATGCTGAAACGGCCACCGTGGGTGGCGACAACAACAGCGCCGATGTCTTCTGCGAAATGGGTCTGATGTACGCAACCGGCCGCGGCTGCGTCGTCGATCTCGTTGCTGCCCACAAGTGGCTGAACATTGCCGCGATCAAGGGCAACGACCGCGCCGCCGAGCTTCGCGCCGACGTGGCCGCTGCCATGAACAAGATGCAGCTCGTGGAAGCACTGCGCGCTGCCCGCGAATGGATGACCGTCCACTAACGCATCGGCCCGAAATCCGGTTCGGAGTTTCGGAAAGGACGATACGAAGATCGAAGGTATTAGAGCGTCGTTTGTGCGTCCGAAAGGCACACAAACGACGCTGCCGTTTGAGCGGGTCCGTGCTTTCAATTCTCTGATATCGAAAACAGTCAATTGTCGGTATTGGGGTCGCTCAAACGTTCTTTGCTGGACGAGGCGATACCTCGTCGATTGCAACGACACTTGGAGATCAAAACATGGCGCTCAAGCGAATGGACAATGTCGGAATCGTCGTCGAAGACCTCGGAGAGGCGATTGATTTCTTTCGCGAGCTCGGCCTCGAATTGGAAGGGCGGGCGACGGTCGAAGGCGAATGGGCCGGACGTATTACCGGACTGGGAGATCAGCGTGTCGAGATCGCCATGATGCGCACACCGGACGGCCACAGCCGGCTTGAGCTCTCCCGCTTTCTGGCGCCGCCTGTCGTCGCGGATCACCGGAACGCCCCGGTCAATGCCCTCGGCTACCTCCGCGTCATGTTCGCGGTGGATGACATTGACGAGACGCTTGAGAGGCTCCGCGGGCGCGGCGCGCAGCTCGTAGGGGAAGTCGTTCAGTATAAGGATGCGTATCGGCTCTGCTACATTCGCGGACCTGAAGGGATTCTGATCGGCCTCGCCCAGGAACTCAGCTGATCGCAACACGCAGGCAAATGGCGAAGACCCGACCATGTCGGCGAACGGACAGGAATGACAAGCTCAGGCGAGCGTCTTCAGGACTTGCGGCAGCGCTTCCTCGAACAGCGCCATCTCAGCCTCCGGTCCGACGCTGACGCGGATGCAGCGATTGAGCGGCGCAACACCCGGCATGCGGACGAAGACGCCGTGATCCATCAGGCCATCGACGATCGCCCGCGCATGGGCGCCGTCGCGACCGGTATCGATCGCCACAAAATTCGTTGCCGAGGGCAGCGGCTCAAGACCGTTTGCCCGGGCGATGCGGCCGATCCGCTCCCGTGCTGCATGGATTTTCCCGACCACCTCGGCCAGATAGGCCTGATCCTTGAGCGCGGCCAGTGCTGCAGCCGTCGCCAGCCGGTTCATGCCGAAATGATTGCGGATCTTGTCGAAGGCCTGTGCCGTGCCTGAGGTCGAGATCACGTATCCGGTGCGTGAGCCGGCAAGCCCGTAAGCCTTGGAAAAGGTGCGGGTGCGCACGATGTTGGGCAGCTCGATGAGCGAGGCGATCGACGGCAGCGAATGTGCCGGCCCGGTTTCGCTATAGGCTTCGTCCAGCACCATCATCGTGGTCTCGGGCAGCGCCCGGGCGAAAGCGACAATACTGTCGGCGTCCCACCAGCTTCCCATCGGATTGTCGGGATTGGCGAAATAGACGAGGGGCGCATTCTCGCGCCTGACCGCGTCGAGCAGCCCGTCGAGATCCTCGCGGTCGTTTGCGTAGGGGACGGTCACCAGCCGGCCGCCAAAACCGGCGACATGGAAATTGAATGTCGGATAGGCGCCGAGCGAGGTAACGACGGGTGCCCCCGGTTCGATCACCAGCCGGACGATCTGGCCGAGCAATTCGTCAATGCCGCCGGCGATGGCGATATTGGCGGCCGTCACACCAAGATGCGCGCCAAGCGCTTCCCTCAGCGCGAAATTTTCCGAGTCGTTGTATTTCCAGATGTCGCGTGCCTCTTCGCGCATCGCGGCAAGCACGGAGGGGGCCGGGCCGAAGCCATTCTCATTGGCGCCGATGCGCGCCAGAACGGCACGTCCGCGCTGGCGTTCGATGGCTTCGGGACCGACGAAGGGAACTGTGGAGGGCAGGGCGCTGATGAGGGGCGTGAAGCGCGAGAAGGCGGACATGCGAAGGCGGTTTCCCGGACATGTTGAGATCAGGCGCAACAATAGGCCCGGGCTCGGCCAAGGCAAGCAAGATTATTCCGCAGCCGCAGCGCTCACACAGCGCGTCCTTTTCAAAGCGGCGGGGGCGACGTAGCGCTTTGAATTGCCGAACAATTTGTCCTTGGGTCATTTCCATCCAAGGACTTATGCGGGACCGGCGGCGAGCCTCGTATCGCGGAACATCGGTGCACGCCGGGCGTCGATCGCTTCCATATTGCCGACAAGGAAATCGGCGCGCACGACGCGGCGCAGAACCTCGGGGTCCAGGAGGTTGATGAACCGTACGCCGATGCGTTCCTTATTGCGATAGACTTCGGCGCAGCCGATGCGATAGGCCAGGCCGAGAATGTTGAGATAATAATGTTTCGGCAGACCGGCGGTGGTCGACACGATGAAGGTTGCGCCGCCCTGCGATATGTCGATGATCTCGGCGCTTCGCATCGAGACGCCGGTGAGGCACGGCCGGACGGCGACGATACGGGCCGGGCGCTTGACGTTGAACTCTTCCCAGCGCAGGTCGTAAATGGCGGACTTGACCGTTGCAAGGTGTGTGGCGCGGAGCATAGTCATCTTGCATTCTCCGTCAGACAGGGCACAATTGGGGTTCTTGCTCTGGAGCAAGCTGATCTTGCTTCAGCCACGGTCACATGAATGTTTTGCACATTCGTCAAATATAAAAAGACAATTTTAACGAGTTCAAATTTTGTTTCCATGCGGGACGCCGAATGTTCACAATCGGTACGCAGACTGTGCCGCCAAAACGTATTATGGACTGTGCCCCTACCGATTTCGGCGCAGTTTTCCCGAACTCTTTCAATGGCCGGGCGTTCTGCCTAAAGCATGTCGCGCACAAGTGTCAGCGGTTTTGCGGTAACGACATGCGTAAAAACAAACAGCGAAAGCGCAAGGAGCGAATCAGAAAGATCGCGACGCGCTTTCGATCGATGAAGCAAGGGCGCTTCGATGACGACAGCGAGGAGTTGAAGATGACCGACATCAGAATCCCCGGGAAATCATGGGTCGTAGTCTGCAATGGAGCCAAGGCCCTCATCATGCAGAACGCCGGCGATGCCCAGCTGATGAACCTGAAGGTGTTGGAAACCCTGACGCAGCCGAACGAGCCCGATCGCGAGCTCGGCACCGACAAGCCTGGCCGCAGCCATGCCGCTGATGGATGGAGCCGCAGCGCTGTCGAAGAGACCAGCTGGCAGGAGCAGGCCGAAGCGCAATTTCTGAAACATGTGGCGGAGCGAATGGACGAGCTGACGCAGGCAAAGGATGCACGCCGTATCGTCCTCATCGCGCCCCCGAAGGCGCTCGGCGCCCTGCGGCCGGCGCTGAGCGCCGAGACGCAGGCGGCGATATCGGCGGAACTGGCGAAAGACTATACCAATCTGCCGATAGACGAGATCGAGCGGCATCTCGCCGCGTGATGAAACCAACCGATGAGCTAACGCGGGCCGGTTGGCCGGTGTTCTTGTTCGTTTCAGACCAACGGTCTCTCTCCGGCAAACAGATCTTCATGATCGGCAAACAGTTTGGCCAGGCGATCGATGACCGTCCTGACTTCAGGCCTTTGCCGCTCGTCGTCATGCGCGACGATCCACATCTCGTAGGTCAATTCATCGATAACAGGCCCGGCGCGGACGAGCTTGCGCTCCTGGTCGCCGATGAAACAGGGCAGCACGCCGCGGCCGGCGCCGCCTCGGATCAGGTAAAAGAGCATATGGGGCGTGTTCGTCCAGCTGGTGATCCAATAATCCGGCTGTTCGAAAGTCCACTTGTCCGCCGGTGTGATGGCGATGTCCGTTCCGAGCGAGATCCAGTTGCAATTGGTCTCGTCATAATCGGCTGCCTGATAAACCGCATGCGCCACCTTGACTGAACGGCGGATCGCGACGTTGCCGCCATCCGGCCGGCTGTGGCGAATGGCGATATGCGCCTCGCGATAGATGAAATCGACGCTCGCGTCACAGGTCTTGTAGCACATGCGAAAGCAGTCTTTCGGCGTCCAGACACTGGCCAGGTGATCGGCGATGAAGCGCGACGTCCAGCTGTCGACGACCGTCGACACAATCGGCAGCGTCAGCACTTCACCGCGCCAGTCGGAGATCGCCCGCGCCGCATCCTGCATCAGCCGGACGCGATCGAGCAGTTCCTGGCCGTCCTTTGCAAGCAGGTAGCCTGTGGGGCCGCGGTTGAACAGCGACCGGCCGGTCACCCGTTCGAGCGCCAGCATGCGCCGGCCGATCGTCGGCGCACTGAGCCCCGTCCGCGCCGCCGCCGCCGAAAGCCCGCCGCCGGTCGCGACATGGAAGAAAAGCTGCAGATCGTCCCAGCTCGCCTCTTTCATGGATGAAAACCCCCTTTCCTCCATGCCTCTACATAGCGGGGGCGTGAAGGCCTAGCTGAACTACTCCAGCAATAGATGGAGGATAGGCAATGCTTCTCAACTGGGTAGTTTTCTTCAACGAAGTCGCGTCCAGCAATTACCGGATGCGCCGCGATCCCATGGCCGATCCGCTCGATGGCCCGGAATGGCGCGGACTTCTCTGGATCATACCGATCATCGCGCATCTCTCAGCAAGAAGAGGCGAGGCCAGGAGGCCGCGCCCCGATCGGGCGGCGATTGGAGGCGGCCTCAGTTTTCGAAGCTCAATCGTAGCACGTGGTGCAGGAATTCCGGATTGAGCAGCATGTTGAAGCTGATCGTCACCAGTTCGTCTTCGCGTTTGACCACGGTGGCGCCGATCTCGTCATGGATGCCGAGTATTTCGAGAAAGAAATGGCTCGGCATCTCCAGGCTCGGACTGACTTCGAGCACCGCGCCGGCAAGTGTGATCGTGCGGATCAGGCAGCGCACCTGCGTCCCGGTGCTGAGGTGATGGCCAACGAAGATGATATTGCCGGGCCTGTCGAGGTGAAACTCCCTGTAGGCACGTTCCGGCTTGGGGTGTTCTGTGTCGAGGTGCATCTGAAAGGCCCTTTTAGCCTCCGCTCATCGTAAGCAGAGAATAATGCAAGAGTGCTGACGATTGCTGAAGATCATCGTTAAGGTTGAAGGCTGTTGCTGAAAATCGCTGAAAATCGCACCGATTCCGTCCAGATCTGCTCAAATTCGCGCAATTCCGCGGGCGATCGCGCCATTCTTGACATGCCGACGGCAATCGCGCATACAAAGCCCGGTTCGAGGCACCGGCCGCTCGCGGATGAAAATCCATGGTGAAGCCCTCGCGATCATGGTCACGGCCCCTTGTGCATGCTGACTGACGGCAACGCGAGCTCCCATTTGCAGTCGAAGAGCATGCCTTGCGAAGGCCCACTCATGACGACCTATCCCGGCATTGAAGAACTGAAGGCCCAGGCCAAGCGCTTGCGCCAGGCGATGAACGATCGCGGCACCGCGCTGACCCACAGTGCGGCCTTGGAAATGATCGCCCGACAGCACGGCACGCGCGACTGGAACACGCTTGCGGCTCTGGCGGCAAGGCCCGATGCGACTGCGAAAACGCCGCTCTTCGTCGGCGCCCATATTCGCGGACGCTATCTCAATCAGCCGTTCACTGGCGAAATCCTCTCGCTTTCGGCTCTGCCGGGCGGCCTCCACCGGATCACTATCCATTTCGACGAAGCGGTTGACGTGGTCACCTTCGAGAGCTTTTCAGCCTTTCGGCGGCGCGTGACTGCGCAGATCGATGCCGACGGCGTCTCGCCCAGGAAGACCTCGAACGGCGTGCCTCATCTGGTGCTCGATCTCTGATTTGCTACTCATCCTTTCCAGGCTGCCCGCATGCGCTTGTTCAAGCCGCAGCGGTGTCGCCCGATATCGCGCGGATTTCCCCATGACCGATCCTTCCAAAGGCAATGCCTTCCTGACCGGCTGGCTGCCGGGCGTATTCATCAGGACTGCGGCGCCGATCGTCGCGATCACCACCGTCAACGGCCTTTTTACTGTCGTCGACGCCTATTTCCTGGGCGCCTATGTCGGCCCCGACGCGCTCTCAGCCGTCAGCCTGATCTTCCCGGGGTTAATGCTGCTGGTCGCCCTGCAATCACTCGTCTCGAACGGCATGGGAAGCATCCTCGCCCGCCGGCTCGGTGCCGGCGATCGCCAGGGCGCGCGTCGGGTATTTTCCGGCGCCCATACGCTGGCGCTCGCCGTCATTGTGATCCTCATCACGGTCTACTGGACCCTCGGCGGGCGGATCATCAATGCCGGCGCCGCCGAAAACACCGCTGTAGCCGATGGCGCAATGCTTTTCATGGGCGCGATGGTCGCCTCGACGCCGGTGAGTTTCTTCCTGTCGCTGCATCTCGACGGGCTGCGCTGTGAAGGCAGGATCGGTTTCATGACGGCGGTGACGCTCTCGGCGTCGCTGCTCAACATCCTCGCCAACTGGCTGTTCATGGCAGTGATGCATTGGGGCGTGCTCGGTTCGGCTGCAGGCTCCATCGCTTCGCAATTCGTCTGTCTCGTGGCCGTGCTCGTCTATCGCTGGCGCCGGCCGGCGACGCTCAGACCTGCTCCCGCATTCGCCCTTGTCGAATGGCGCGGCATCGTCGCCTTGGGCGCGCCTATGAGCCTCGGTTTCATCGGCATATCGTTTGCCTCGGCCGCGATTCTGGTCAACGTCTCGCTCTGGAGCACGCGTGACTATACCGCCACCATTGCCGCCTACGGCATCATCACCCGCATCCTGACCTTCACCTATCTGCCGCTGCTTGGTCTCAGCATCGCCCTACAGGCGATCGCCGGCAACAATCACGGCGCCGGCCTTGGATTGCGCGTCGGCCGCAGCCTGCAGATCGCCATGCTCTCGGCGCTCGTCTATTGCAGCCTGGTGGAAATCACGGTGGAATTGCTGGCCGGGCGCATCGGCGCCGTCTTCGTCGGCGATCCCGCCATTATCGCCGAGGTCAGGCGAATTCTACCTTGGACGATCGGCGCCTATTTTCTCTCCGGGCAGATGCTGATCCTGTCGTCCTATTTCCAGTCGATCGGCGATGCGCCGCGCGCGGCGATCTTCGGTCTGTCGCGACCCTATCTTCTCACCCTGCCTCTCACCTTCCTGCTGCCCTTCGTCTTCGGCGAGCAGGGAATCTGGATGGTGCCTGTTTTTGCCGAGGCAGGCATGGTGGCGCTTGCCTTGCTGGTGCTGTCCGAGAATGCCAGGCGCCGCGGCTGGCGATATGGGCTTCTGCCCGCCTGAGACGTGGAAGCCGCGCCTCCCTGGCGCGGCCTCCGTCGATTGCCCTTTATTCCTTGCTGCTCTGAGCGGCCGACGTCGACGCTTCCGCCTCGTTCAGCGCCTCGGCGCATTCCTGACAGCAGACTTCGACGGTCCTGCCGCCGAGCTTGACGGTGATGATCTCGGCGCCGAGTTCGCAGTCGCATGCAGCGCATGTGGTCTTCTTCATCGGGTAATCCTCCATCGATCGTCCCCGGATCGGGACAGCGTCATGAGAGCATCGAAGACCGCATCACCGCTGTCGAAAACTTTAGCGATTATCAATGCGGAAAAGCTCTACGGTCGGCGCCGCAATTGCGCCGAGCGCTGAAATTCGGCCGGAGTCTGACCGAAGGCCTGTTTGAAGGAAGCGCTGAAATGACTATGGCTGGAAAAACCGAGATCGAGGCCGAGTGAGGTCAGATCGTCATACTGGCCGAGCAGATCGAGCGCCCGGGCAAGCCGCAGCCTCAGCTGATAGCGATAGAGCGGCGTGGCCTCGACCTGCTGGAAGACCTGGGTGAGGTAAACAGGAGAAACGCCGACTTCCGACGCGATTTCCGCCAGCGTCCAGCGTCGCGCGAGATCGGAGGAAAGCACCAGCTTTGCGCGGTCGACGAGTTTCTGCCGGCCGACGCTGGCGCCGGCAGCGTGCGAAGTACGCTCGCCGAACGAGCGGCGAACCAGCGTCAGGGCCAGCGTTTCCGCCTCGAGCATTTCGGCGACGTTGCGCCTGAGGCCGTGACGCAGCAGGGCGACCAGCGCCTGCGCGCGTGGGTCGATCCGCCGGCGCTGGCGGCGGAAGGAAAAGGCCGGGCCGGGCTGCGCCTGCTCCTTCGGCGCCAGCTCTTCCAGCATGGATTCGTCGATCGACAGGTCGATGCAGGCGTCGCCGCCCGCGATCGGGTGACTGATCCGATAGCCTTGAGCGGCATTGAAGAACAGCACCTGATTGGCTTCAGCCACAGTATCCGTGCGGCCGACATGGCGCATGAAGACTCCGCGATAGGGATAGACGAGGCTAGTCTTGTGCGCACATTCCTCGTTGCTCTTGTGGCGGCACTCGCCATTGCAGACGACGTCACGAATGGTGACGGTCTTCGTATTCAGGAGCAGTGCTGTTGAAAACTGCGACATCGTATCGTCCGGGTTCAGGCGGGCAGCCCGACAAGGCTGCGCAGGGGCACAGTACCACAGTGAATTTGATGTTTCAGTAGCGGCTGTAAACGTGCACGTCGCTCTCTGTCTGCCCCCGCGAGAGGCCGACATCCTTCAACTGAGCGTCGGAAAGTTCCATCAGCGCATTGTAGTTGCGCCGTTCGCTGATCTTGCGCCCCAGCCAGCGGACCGCGGTGCCGACTGCAGAAAGAAGGCCGGGCCGGATGCGCCGCGAAGAGCGGATATTGCGGGCCGGTATCGTGAAATTCGAGCTGTGCATGATGATCCTCCATCCTCATTGGATGGAGGCAGTGAACCATCACCGACAGTTTGGCGCTGTCAGATTATTTAGCGATCGAGCACGGCCTTCATGCCTTCAGCAGCCATTCGTGCTCGGCGGCATTGTGGAATTTCCAGATTCGCTTCGGCCCGGCCATGACATTGAGATAATAGAGATCATAGCCATGCGTTGCCGCGCAGGGATGATAGCCCTTCGGCACCAGTGTGACGTCGCCGTCCTCGATCGCCATCGCCTCGTCGAGCGAGCGGTCGTCGGTGTAGACGCGCTGGAAACCGAAACCCTGCGGCGGGTTGAGGCGATGGTAGTAGGTCTCTTCCAGAAAGCTTTCGTTTGGCAGGTCGTCCTGATCGTGCTTGTGCGGCGGATAGGAGGAGGTATGGCCACCTGGCGTGATAACCTCGACGACGAGCAGCGAATGCGCCGAATTATCGTCCTCAGGCATGATGTTGTTGACGTAGCGCACATTCGTGCCCTTGCCGCGCGTGACCTGAGGATGGGTGCCAGGCGGGATCGCCTTTGCCTCATAGCTGCCGCCGCCGGGCGCCGAGCAGACAGCCAGTTCCAGATCGGTCTCTGCCGTGACGGACCATGTCGAGCCCATCGGGATATAAAGCGCATGCGGAGCCCCGTCGAAGGGGTTCATCCGCTCACCGAGCGTCCCGAAATCCTTCGCGCCGGCCGACGCCTTGCCCTTGCCGGTCACCCAGACCAGGCAGACCTCGCGTTCGCCGGTTTCCCCAGAAACGGTCTCACCCGGTTTGATTCGATGCAGATCGAAGCCGACATACGTCCACCCGGCATTCTCCGGGGTGACATGCGTCACACGACCATGCGTGCCGGATGGTTTCACCTTGAGGTTTGGCATTGGTGTTTCTCCTCATAACGTTAGCGGGCGCGGCCCCCTCATCCGGCTGCCGCCACCTTCTCCCCGAGGGGAGAAGGGATGTGCCGTGCCGTCTCCATTCCCCCCTTCTCCCCGTCGGGGAGAAGGTGCCCGAAGGGCGGATGAGGGGGCGCCTTGCCCCGACGATGCTATTAAGCCCCCTGGCGGGGGAGGGCCTTCGTCTCGTTACCCCTTCGGGAAACCTTCCGTTTCCACAGTATAACCAGCCGCGGTCATGACGCGCATCAGTTCGGCATGGCCGATCTCGGCCATCTTCTGCGGCGGCGCCTTGCGCGGATCCTGTTCGGCCTCGACGACGAACCAGCCCTCATAGCCATGGTCTGCGAAGCGCTGGACAATGGCGCCGAAATCGAGCGAGCCGTCGCCCGGCACGGTGAAGGCGCCAAGCGCCACAGCATCCAGGAAGGATTGCCGGCTGCGGTCGAGCCCATCCACAACGGATTGGCGAATGTCCTTGACGTGGACGTGGTTGATGCGGGCGTGGTGATTGTCGATGGCGCGCAGCACATCGCCTCCGGCAAAGGCCAGGTGCCCGGCATCGAGCAACAGCGGAATGCCTTCGCCCGAATTGCGCATGAATGCGTCGAGTTCCGGCTCGGTTTCGACGACGGCCGCCATGTGGTGGTGATAAGAGAGCGGCATGCCCTGCTCGGCGCACCATTCGCCGAATTCGGTGACGCGGCGCGCATAGACCTTCATCTCGTCGTCGGCGAGGCGCGGCTTGGTCGCCAGCGGCTTGGAGCGGTCGCCCTGGATAGAGCGGCCGACTTCGCCATAGACGATGCAGGGCGCATTGACCGCTTTGAAAAGCTCGATCATCGGCGCGATGCGGTCCTTGTTGGCCGAGAGCTCCTCATTGACAAGCGTGCCGGAGAACCAGCCGCCGCACAGCGTCACGTCGGCGGCGCGCAGGATCGGCAGCATTTCTTCCGGGTTGCTGGGGAAACGGCGGCCTTGTTCCATGCCGGTGAAACCCGCACTGCGCGATTGCCGCAGGCATTCCTCGAGCGACACGTCGTCGCTAAGCTCAGGAAGGTCGTCGTTCCACCACGCGATGGGCGACATGCCGAGTTTGGCCTTCATCAATATTCTCCTTAAAGACATTGCGGAGGAGCGGGTCGGCTCCTCCGGAAAAATAGGGCTGACCTGTTCAGCCGATGCGCTGGGAGCCGCGGGCTTCGACGTAGCCCTTGCGCGCCTTGTTGACTTCTTCACGCGGGCTGACTTCCGGCACGGCAACATCCCACCAATGGCCGCCGGCTTCAGTGGTGATCAAGGGATCGGTGTCGATGACGAAGACGGATGTACGATCGTTCTTCTTCGAATCGACGATCGCCTGCTCGAGTTCGGCGATGGAACTGACCTTGACGGCTATGGCGCCCATGCTTTCGGCGTGTGCGCGGAAATCGATCTCCGGCATCACCTCGTGATAGGAGTCCTTGAGCAGATTGTTGAAGTTGGCGCCGCCGGTTCCCATCTGCAACCGGTTGATGCAGCCATAACCGCGATTGTCGAGCATGACGATATTGATCTTGAGGCCGAGCATGACCGAGGTCGCGATCTCGGAGTTCATCATCATGTAGGAACCGTCGCCGACCATAACGACGACATCGCGTTCGGGGCGCGCCATCTTGGCGCCGAGCCCGCCGGCGATCTCGTAGCCCATGCAGGAGAAGCCGTATTCCATATGATAGCTGCCGGGCGCCGTCGCCGGCCAGAGCTTGTGCAACTCGCCGGGCAGACCGCCTGCGGCGCAAAGCACCGTCGTGTTCTCACCGCCGAGAGTGCGCGCCACCGCGCCGATCACCTGCGCATCGGAGGGCAGGGCGGTGTTGGTCGCCGCCGTAGCCTTGGCGGCAGCCTCCATCCACACCTTCTTCTCCGCCGCTGCCTTCTCGGCAAGTGCCGCCGGCGCCTTCCAGCCGGAAAGGCCTGCCGAAAGCGCCTTCAGCCCTTCGCGGGCATCGGCCACCACAGGGTGGCTGTCGTGCTTCACCGCGTCATAGGCGGCGATGTTGAGGCCGACCATCTTCAGGCTGTCGTTCTTGAAGAGCGCCCAGGAGCCGGTCGTGAAATCCTGGCAGCGCGTGCCGACGGCGATGACGAGATCAGTCTCTTCGGCGATCGCGTTCGCCGCCGAGGTGCCGGTGACGCCGACCGAGCCGAGCGCCAGCGCATGGGTCTCGTTGATTGACGACTTGCCGGCCTGGGTGACGACGACGGGGATGGCGTGAGCCTCGGCAAAGGCCGCGAGTTCCTTCGTCGCCTGCGAATAGAGCACGCCGCCGCCGGCAACGATCACCGGCTTCTCTGATGCCTTGATAAGGGCGATGGCATTTGCCAGTTCGTCCGCATCCGGTTGCGGCCGGCGGGTTGTCCAGACTTTTTCTTCGAATAGGCTTTCCGGATAATCGAAGGCCTCGGCCTGAACGTCCTGGCAGAGCGACAGCGTCACCGGGCCGCAATCGAGCGGATCGGTCAGCACCTGCATGGCCCGCTTCAGCGCCGTGATGATGTGCTCCGGCCGGGTGATTCGGTCGAAGTAACGCGAAACCGGACGGAAGGCGTCATTGGCAGAGACCGTGCCGTCGCCGAAATCCTCGATCTGCTGCAGCACCGGATCCGGCGCGCGGTTGGCGAAGACGTCGCCTGGGAGGAAGAGAACGGGAATGCGGTTGACATGCGCGACGCCTGCGGCTGTCACCATGTTCAGCGCGCCGGGGCCGATCGAGGTGGTGCAAGCCATGAAGCGCGTGCGGAAATTCGCCTTGGCATAGGCAATCGCGGCATGCGCCATGCCCTGTTCATTGTGGGCTCGATAGGTCGTCAGTTCTCCACGCACCTGATAGAGCGCCTCGCCGACACCGGCGACATTGCCGTGACCGAAGATCGCCCAGACGCCACCGAAGATCGGCACTTTTTTGCCGTCGATAACAGTCATCTGTACTTTCAGGAAATGCGCGACGGCCTGTGCCATCGTCAACCGAATCGTCTTGCCCATCGGGGCCTCCCGAACTTTTAACTCTTTGTCTGGTTTCCCCTCCCCAACCCCTCCCCACAAGGGGGAGGGGTTAACCTGCCGTGCCGTTTCACGCCTATTGCAGCGCTTCTTCCAGCAGGACGGTTGCCGCCGAGTTCGAGGCGGCGCCTCAGGTTAAGTCCCTCCCCCTCGTGGGGAGGGGTTGGGGAGGGGTCTAAATTTTATCCTACTGAAGCCCACGCGTCTTAAGCCAGGCCTCTGTTAATTGCCGGAAGCGGTCGGCCATGTCGGCGATCGCCTCCTCGTCGTTCATGTTGCCCGAGAGCCAGGCGCGCGCCGGATCGGCAAAGATCGTCCGGCCGACGGCAAAGCCTTTCACGGATGGAGCTGCCAGCGTCGCCTCGAAGCAGGAGATCAGCTCGTCGGCGGGCGCTTCGAGCCCGAGAAGCACGATACCACGGCACCATGGATCATTTTTGGCGATGACCGCATCGATCTTCTTCCAGGCTGCGCCGGAAGCCTGCGGCTCCAGTTTCCACCAGTCCGGCTTGATGCCGAGCGCGTAGAGCTCCTCCAGCGCGGTCGCGATCGTATCGTCGGTGAGCGGTCCGTTCTTGCCGGCGATGATTTCCACCAGGAGCTCGCGACCGACCTTGCGCGCGGCCTCGAACAGCGTGCGCAGCTTCTCCTGCTGTTCCGTCTTCAATTCGGCCGGATCATCGGGATGATAGAAGCACAGGCACTTGATGCAATGGCCGAGCGGCCATTCGACAAGCTGTGAGCCGATATCCTGGCTGAATTCGAAGCGCAGCGGCTTCGAGCCCGGCAGTTCGACAGGCCGGCCGATCCAGGAGAAATTCTTGGTCGCCGCGTCGAAGAAGGCGTCGCGACCGAAACGCTCGTCGATCAGCATGCCGTAGCCGTCGCGGCCGTTCGAAACGCGCGCTGCCGCCTCGACCGCCAGCCGCTTGAAGGCGACGATCCTGTCATGGCCGACGCCGAGTTCATCAGCGACGCTGACAAGCTGCGAGCGGTGGTCGATCGCCAGCGCCATCAGCAGCGGGATTTCGCCGCGCCGCGTCGATGCCCAGTGAATATGATTGATCGCCTCGTCCTTGCGCAGCGCCCGATGTTTGCTGCCGGTCTTCAGGAAGAAGTCGAGTTCCGCCCAGGTCGGATATTCCGGCGAGCAGAGCAGGCGGGAGACGGCGAAGGCGCCGCAGGCATTGGCCCAGGTGGCGCAGGTCTTCAGCGGCTCGTCGCGCAGGAAGCCGCGCAGGAAGCCCGACATGAAGGCGTCGCCGGCGCCGAGCACATTGAACACCTCAATCGGGAAGCCCTGGCCGACGATGCCGGCTTCGAGGTCGTCGGCGATCGGCCCGTCATAGACGATGCAGCCCATCGCGCCGCGCTTGAGCACGATCGTCGCCGGCGTCAGGCGGCGGATCTCCTTCAGCGCGCCGAGCACGTCGTCGGCGCCTGATGCGATCAGGATTTCCTCTTCGGTGCCGACGATGAGATCGCAATCGGGCAGCGTTTCCTTCATCTTCGAGGAGACGCGGTCGGATTTCACATAGCGTTCGAAGCCTTCCGCATGGCCGGCAAGCCCCCAGAGGTTCGGCCGGTAGTCGATGTCGAAGATGACCTTGCGGCCGTTCTCCTTGGCGATGCGGATTGCCTTGCGTTGCGCGGCTTCGGTGTTGGGCCGCGAGAAATGCGTGCCGGAAACGAGAACCGCGCGCGAGGATTTGATGAAATTTTCGTCGATATCGCCTTCCTCGAGCGCCATGTCGGCACAATCCGAACGATAGAAGATCATCGGCGACACGCCCTCGGCCTCGACCGCAAGCAGCACCAGCGCCGTCAGCCGTTCCTTGTCGGTGACGATGCCGTCCGTCGCCACGCCCTCGCGCGCTGCCTGCTCGCGGATGAAGCGTCCCATCTGCTCGTCGCCAACGCGGGTGATGAGGCCGGATTTGAGGCCGAGCCGCGCCGTGCCGATGGCGATATTGGACGGGCAGCCGCCGACCGATTTGGCAAAGGAGGCGATATCCTCCAGCCGCGAACCGATCTGCTGGCCGTAAAGATCGACCGAGGAGCGGCCGATGGTGATTACATCAAGCGCCGGCTCCGGCTGTGAGCCCGGATTCGATTGTACCATGATGTCCTCCCGCTAGATTTTGCGCGGCTTCCAGTGCCTGCGAATGTCAATAATGAAACATTGGTTCCGATATTTTGTCAATTCGGAATGTTTATTCCATTTTCGCTTTTCCAGCTTTGTGATGTTGACGCTTGCGACGCCGCTCGGCGATCGCAACCGGCAGCGCCATGGTGAGCGCCATCGAGGCCGAAAGCGAGCGGAAGCCGGCGAAATCCGCTTCCGCCACCTCGAACCAATGCGTGGCACAGGCGGCAAGCGGCGAGAAGGCCGAATCGGTGATCGCAATGACCGGGACGCCGCGGTCGGCTAGCTCCTGACTCTGGCTAAGACTGTCGGCTGCATAGGGCGAGAAACTCGCAGCGATCGCCGCATCCCTCGGCGACGCAAACTGCACCGTTTCAAGATCGACTCCGTTCGGCGAGGCGACGATCTGGTGGCGGATGTTGAGCTTGGAAAATGCGTAGCTCATATGCGCCGTCAGCGGATAGGAACGCCGTTTGGCGATCAGATAGATCGTTTCGGCGGCGGCGAGGATATCCACCGCCTTCGTGAACGTCTCGCTCTGCACCGTCGCGGCCAGCCGATTGACTGACTGGTTCGCCGCGGCAATGAATCCGGAGAGTAGATTGGCGTCTTCGTCGTCGCCGCTCGTTTGCTCCAGCGTGACGAGCCGCTCTTCGTAGCTCAGCGTTCGGTCGCGCAGCCTTTCGCGGAAGATGCTCTGCAGATCGGAAAAGCCTTCATAGCCGAGATGATGCGCCAGTCGTACCAGCGTCGACGGCTGGACCTCGGAGGCGGCCGCGATGCTCGCCGTCGTGCCGAAGGCGATCTCGTCGGGATTGCCGAGCGCGAAAGCGGCGACCTGCGCCAGCCGCTTCGGCATGTTCGCCTTGCGCTCGATGATGGTGCTGCGCAGGCTTTCGAAATCGCGCGGCACGCGCGCGTTCCTTTGGGGGTCATTATCCATGCTTGCAGCTCAAGGTATGAAACAAATATTCCATATTGCCGAGCATAGACGATTTCAAACGATGCGCCTAATTGTTTTTAATCGCCTGTAATTGAAGGGTTTTGGACAAATCGCGCCGAGAGAATGAAAGTCATCTGCTTGCGACGGTCTCTTGTCAAAATGGTCCAAATATTCCAAAAATCCGCGCGCAGCTCTGGAGGAGACGGAAATGAAGCCACTTGGCATCGGTTTGATCGGCACCGGTTATATGGGCAAGTGCCACGCGCTGGCCTGGAATGCGGTGAAGACCGTGTTCGGCGATGTCCAGCGTCCGCGGCTCGTGCATCTGGCTGAAGCCAATGCCGGGCTTGCCGAGGCCCGTGCCGGCGAGTTCGGCTTCGAGAAGGCAACGGCCGACTGGCGGGCGCTGATCGCCGACCCCGAGGTCGACGTCGTTTCCGTCACCACGCCCAACCAGTTCCATGCCGAGATGGCGATCGCGGCACTGGAAGCCGGCAAGCATGTCTGGTGTGAGAAGCCGATGGCGCCCGCCTATGCCGATGCCGAGCGCATGCTGGCGACGGCGGAACGATCAGGCAAGGTTGCCGCTCTGGGCTATAATTACATTCAGAATCCCATCATGCGGCACATCAGGACGCTCGTCGGCGACGGCGTCATCGGTACGGTCAATCATGTCCGCGTCGAAATGGACGAGGATTTCATGGCCGATCCCGACGTCTTCTTTTATTGGAAGAGCGAGCTTTCCGCCGGCTATGGTGCGCTTGATGATTTCGCCGTGCACCCCTTGTCGTTGCTCTGGTATCTTTTCGGCCATGTCGAGGCGGTCATAACGGACATGGTGAAGCCCTATGCCGACCGTCCGCTCAGCGAGGGTGGTCGCCGTGCCGTCGAAAATCACGATGCCGCCAACGTGCTGATGCGGGTCGGCGGCGGCATCTCCGCCGTGTTGATGGCGAATCGCGCCGCCTGGGGTCGCAAGGGGCGCATCGCCCTGCAGATTTACGGCTCGAAAGGCTCGATTCTCTATGACCAGGAGCGAATGAACGAGTTTGAACTCTATCAGGCAGAAGGGCCTGGTTCGGAGCAGGGCTTCCGCAAGATACTGGCGGCGCCTGCCCATCGGCCCTATGATCGCTTCATCCCGGCTCCCGGCCATGGCCTCGGCTTCAATGATCTGAAGATCATCGAGTGCCGCGAGCTGATCCGGGCAATATCAGGCGAGCCGTCGTCGATCGTGACATTTAAAGACGGTCTCAGGATAGAGAAGTCGGTGCATGCCATGGCACAGTCATTCCACGAGCGTCGCTGGATCGAGATCGGCTGAATGTAAGAAGCCGCTTTCCGTTGACGGCGCATGGGGCAGGGGATAGGCCTTGGCGTAAGTGTCGAGCCTGGTTTTAGGAGTGAGATCGTGACGGATAGAGTGGTGATCATCGGCGCGGGACAGGCGGGCTTCGCCTTGGCGGCCAAACTGCGTGCTTTGAAGGATACGCGCCCGATCACCCTCATCGGCGCCGAGGATGTGGCTCCCTATCAGCGTCCGCCGCTTTCGAAGAAATATCTGCTCGGTGAAATGAGCTTCGACCGCCTGCTGTTCCGCCCGGAACACTGGTATGCCGACAACGATGTCGATCTTCGCCTTTCGACCTGGGCCGAGGAGATCAAGCGGGACAGCAAGCAAGTTCTGCTGCAGGACGGCTCCGTTCTCGACTACGGCACCCTGGTGCTCGCCACCGGCTCAACGCCGCGCCGGCTGCCGGCCGCAATCGGCGGCGATCTCGAAGGCGTCTATGTCGCCCGCGATAAGCGCGATGCCGATCTGCTCGCCGATGAAATGCGCCCCGGTCGTCGCGTCCTCATCATCGGCGGCGGTTACATCGGCCTCGAGGCTGCGGCCGTCGCCCGCCATCGTGGTCTCGAAGTCACGGTCATCGAAATGGCCGATCGCATCCTGCAGCGTGTCGCGGCGAAGGAAACGGCCGACCTCATGCGCGCCATCCACGAGAGCCACGACGTGGTGATCCGCGAGAAGACCGGCCTGAAACATCTGATCGGCAAGGATGGCCGGGTCTCCGGCGCCGCCCTTTCCGACGACTCGGTCATCGATGTCGATTTCGTCGTCGTCGGTATCGGCGTCGTGCCGAACGACCAGCTTGCCAAGGAAGCCGGCCTCGAGGTCGCCAACGGCATCCTCGTCGATGAATACGCCCGCACCTCCGATCCAGCTATCTTTGCGGCCGGCGATTGCGCCGCACTTCCATGGCAGGGTGGGCGCATCAGGCTCGAATCGGTGCAGAACGCCGTCGACCAGGCCGAAGCTGCGGCAGCTCTCATCGCCGGAGGCGACGAGCCCTATGAGCCGAAGCCTTGGTTCTGGTCCGACCAATACGACGTCAAACTCCAGATCGCGGGGTTCAATCTCGGTTATGACGCCACGCTTTTGCGTCCGGGCGCCCGCGAAGGGGCTCATTCGATCTGGTACTTCAGGGAGGGCCAGCTGATCGCTGTCGATGCGATCAATGACGCGAAAGCTTATGTGACCGGCAAGAAGCTACTGGAATCCGGAACCAATCCCGATCGAGCGATCCTCGCCGACCCCTCGGCCGATCTCAAGAGCCTATTGAGCTGAGTCGGCGAGCGCGCGCGCAAGGCGTGTGCGCTCGATGGATCGATCGGCCGAGCTTTTGGGGCAGACGCAGACGAGCGATTGTTCTCGTCCGTCCGTCAAAAGCCGAAACGCCGGCCCTGCATTTCTTCTGGTGAAAACTCAAAAAACCCTTGCATTCACAGACCGCTCACCCTAGTTAGGCGGCACCGGAGAGGTGGCCGAGTGGTCGAAGGCGCTCCCCTGCTAAGGGAGTATACGTCAAAAGCGTATCGTGGGTTCGAATCCCATCTTCTCCGCCACTTTGATTTCCACCGCATATCTCTGGTCTCAACTTCCGTCGGCGAATCACGGTCGCTTAATCGGCTAGCCCTGCCAGTCGCGCGCGAGGGAGAATTGCTTCGAAGAGAGAGAATCGCTCGCGGGAATCACGTCCCGCGCTTCTGCCCTTAGGAGCGGATCGGTGAACGTCCGGTTACGCTTTCGGGAACTGCCATCTCTCCCGCAATAGCCTGAACTTGTCAAAAACGTGTCCCAAATGCGTCGAAAGGCGCATGTCCATCTCTTTGTTTGGCTGGCCTAAGCTGCGGCAAAATCAGGATTTTCTTAACAAAGCATAAAGGAAATCGGGGCCGGTTGCCCGACTTGTGTCCTTTCGGCAACAGAGTATCGGGAAGGCTCCCGCAAACCACCCATTCGAGTAAGTTGGTGATTGCGTGACGGCCGCCGTCTTGTATTTTCACCCTCGGAAGCAAGGGCGACGGATCGTCCACTTCTTGAAACACGGGGATGGGGCAGGGAACGCTGCTCAGCGAAAGATCTCAAACCCGATCGAAACTTTGAATTGGAGGTCATTTATGAACATCAAGAGCCTTCTTCTCGGCTCCGCTGCTGCTCTCGCAGTAGTTTCCGGTGCTCAGGCTGCTGACGCTATCGTTGCTGCCGAGCCGGAACCGGTTGAATATGTTCGCGTCTGCGACGCTTACGGCACCGGCTACTTCTACATCCCGGGCACGGAAACCTGCCTCAAGATCGAAGGCTACATCCGTTTCCAGGTCAACGTTGGCGATCGGGTTGGCAATTCGCTGACGCGTGCTAACGACTCCGACTGGGATGCTGTTACTCGCGGCCAGGTTCAGTTCACCGCCAAGAGCGACACCGAATACGGTCCGCTGACCGGCGTCATCGTCATGCAGTTCAATGCTGACAATGCCACCGACCAGAACGCCAAGCTCGACTCCGCTTACCTCGACATCGCCGGCTTCCGCGCTGGTCTCTTCTACAGCTGGTGGGACGACGGCCTCTCCGGCGAAACCGACGATATCGGTTCTCCGGTAACGCTGCATAACTCCATCCGTTATCAGTACGAAACCGACGCCTTCTACGCTGGCATCAGCGTCGACGAACTCGAAGACGGCTTCTTCAAGTCTGACGAAGATCCGAACAACGTCGGCGTTGCCGTCGGCCTCGGCGGCAAGGGTGGTATCTTCAGCTACCAGATCACTGCCGGCTACGACGTCGACAACGAAGAAGGCGCTATCCGTGCAATGGGTACGGTTGACATCGGTCCCGGCACGCTCGGCCTCGCAGCCGTCTACGCCACCGGCCCGAGCTCCTACTACACCGCAGCTGAATGGGCGATCGCTGCCGAATACGCCATCAAGGCAACCGACAAGCTCAAGATCACCCCCGGCGTCCAGTACTACAGCGACTACGGTGTTGACGGCAACGACTTCGCCGACGGCGATGCCTGGAAGGTTGGTCTGACGGTTGATTACCAGATCGTCGACAACTTCTACGCCAAGGCTTCGGTTCAGTATCTCGATCCGGAAGACGGCGACGACTCCACCTCGGGCTACTTCCGCCTGCAGCGTTCGTTCTAATCTGGTTTGACTTCGGTCGATCAGGAAAGCCCGGCTCTCGAGCCGGGCTTTTTGTCTTGTGCAGGGTAGTGTTTGAATCCCGCAGCCCTCGGAAGCGAGACGATCGCACGATCGCGGAGCCCACCATGTCGTGGTGGCCGGCGACAGATCACCTTAGGCATAGGCAAAACCCTTGGTTACGCTCACCGCCGGAACATTTCGTGCCATGACTTTCAGATCCTCGCGGACCATCTCCGTAACCAGCTGATCAAGACTGGTCTCGTGTTTCCAGCCAAGCTTCGTATGCGCCTTCGTCGGATCACCGATCAGAAGGTCAACTTCAGTCGGGCGGAAATAAGCCGGATCGATTTCCACCACGCACCGACCGGATGCCTTGTCATACCCCTTTTCCTCAACTCCGGTCCCACGCCAATCAATCGGCATGCCCACCTTGGCAAAGGCCTTGTCGACAAAGGCACGGACCGAGTGCGTTTCACCGGTTGCAAGGACATAGTCCTCCGGTTCGTCCTGTTGCAGCATCAGCCACATCCCACGGACATATTCGCGCGCATGTCCCCAGTCGCGCTGTGCATCCAAATTGCCGAGATAGAGCCTTTCCTGCAGTCCAAGATGGATCGCAGCCGCCGCCCGAGTGATTTTACGCGTCACGAATGTTTCGCCGCGAATCGGACTTTCATGATTGAACAAGATGCCGTTCGAGGCGTGCATGCCATATGCCTCGCGATAGTTGACCACGATCCAATAGGCGTAGAGCTTGGCCGCTGCGTAGGGTGATCGAGGGTAGAAAGGCGTCGTTTCGCTTTGCGGAACTTCCTGCACTTTGCCGTAGAGTTCCGAGGTGGACGCTTGATAGAAGCGAGTCTTCCTGGTCAGTCCCAGGAGGCGAATTGCTTCAAGCAGCCGAAGTGTGCCGGTTCCATCCGCGTTGGCCGTATATTCCGGCGTCTCGAAGGAGACTTGAACGTGGCTCTGTGCTGCGAGGTTATAGATCTCGTCCGGCTGCGTTTCCTGAACGACACGGATGAGGTTCGTTGAATCGGTCATGTCCCCGAAATGCAAGATGAACCGGGGATTCTCGACATGGGGATCCTCGTATAGATGCTCGATGCGGCTGGTGTTGAACGACGATGAGCGTCGCTTGAGGCCGTGAACAATATAACCCTTCTCCAAGAGAAACTCGGCCAGGTAAGCACCGTCCTGACCTGTTATACCCGTAATCAACGCAACCTTGTTTTTATTCTTCACTACGGTCTCCGTAATTTGTTTCGCGGAACCAGATGTGAATGCACTCCCGGTTCAGGTGAATTCGTGGTATTTCCTCAGTGATTTCACAAACAATTCCGAATCGCTGAAGTTGTACATGGCGTGTTGTTTCGGATTGACGTTGTTTATCGCAACGCAGAGCTCTGCGTTGCGTGCGGTCCTCAGCTGATGTAAGCAAAATTCGACGGCGCGACGGCTCGTCTTACCCCATTTAACGACCACGAGCGTTCGTTCTGCTAAGGCCGTCAGATGCATCGTATCAGCCGAGGCGAGCACAGGTGCGCTGTCGAAGATGACGACTTGGCCCAGCGAGGCGGCCATCGAGACGATGTCGGCCGCATTCGTCATGCGGGCGCGCCGATGGAGAGTGGCATTGCCGGCCGGAATGAAGTCGATGCCGCTCGGATGGTGATCGATGATGTCCCGGATTCCAGCCTGTCCACACAGGAATTCGTTCAACCCCTGCTGTAGCTCTGACCTGAAAAACGAGTCGAGATTTCCGTGTCTGAGGTCGCCATCAACAAGCAGCACCGGAATTCCGTTTGCGGCGAGATCGATTGCCAGTGATCTGGCGACAAGCGACTTGCCCTCTCCGCTGTGAGCCGACGTCACGACAATACTGTTAGGTAGCTTTCCACCGTTGGACTGTTTGAGCGAAGTTATGACCGAGCGAATTGCTTCGTCAAACATTCCGTCTTGAATGTACCCAAAGAGCATAGATGGATCCCCCCGGTCCTTCCGTTTCAGGCGCGGGATGAATCCGGCTGGCGCTATGCGAGGCATTCCGGCCATCTGATCGAAGCTGCGGACCGAGTTATCCAGCATCTCGACCACGAAAGCGGCTGTTACCGCGATCGATATCGAAGCCAGGAGGGCGCCGACCAGATAGAAAAGTCGTCCGCGCCCCTGCGGTGCCAGCGGCACTGCTGCCGGTGACAAAACTTCCAGTTCCGCTCCCGGCAGCATGGCTTGCGCAGCCAGGCCACGGCGCTGCTCCTCGAGCCTATCAAGCGCGGTCTGCTCCTTGTCAGCCATGCGTTGGAGTCGCGCCAGCTCCGTTTGCGCCAGGGCAGAGCGAGCGCGCTTCTCATGAGCAACCGCCAAGGCCGACCGGACCGCGTCATCCTCATGATCGAGCGCCGCAAGCTTGGAGCGGATGGATTGAAGATATCGATCGACCGCAAGGCTGAGATCGGTGCGGGATTTGAGAATTTTCGCCCGCATATCGACAACGGCTTCGGCGGTGTTGCCATATATCTCGAGAAGGCGCTCGAGATCTTGCTCTTGCGTACGAAGCTCCCGTTGCGCCGCGCCAATGCTGTCGGGAATAACCATATTCTGCAGGGCAAGCGAGAGGTCGTCAGCCGCTTCCAGTGCAGATATCGTTGCTCTCGCTTCAGTGCGGCTTTGTTCGATTTTTGTTTGCCGCTCGCCCAGCTCCATGATTGACTTGATCTGTTCAACCTGATCGTCGTCATTTGAGACGACGTCCATCGTTTTCTGATACGCGTCGGCGGCATCGCGTGCTGCCGCAGCGCGGTCCTTCTGTTCGGCGATGCGCTGGAGAACCCATTCTTCTGCCGCGTCCAGGCGCCCCCGCAGACCGTCCTTCCGCTCTTCGAGATAGATGCTGATGAGCCGGTTCGGGACCGAGGCTGCCAGTTGGGGATCGCTCGCATCGAAGCCGATCTGAATAACGTCGCTCTGGCCATCACGCCATACGCGCAATGCCTTGTAGTACTTCGGGATGATCGGCTCGATGCTGTTTCGTACCGGCGAGAATGGTTTTTCTCTGTCGACCAGACCGCGCAACATTGCTCGGATCCTGTCGATAAGCGAGCTCTCTTGCAGCGCCGGATTGAATTCCGGCCACTGATCGAGCCGCAGATCGCGGATTACCCGCTCTGCAATGCTTCTGGAAAGAAGCCGTTCGGTCTCCGATGCGGCGTCTAACGGATCGTTGCGGCCGGAATCCTCCGGGCCGAGTTTCGTCGCCAGAGGCGTGTGGATTATCAGCCGGGACTCGGCATGAAAACTCGGCTTCAATCCCGAAACCATGATCGCGGCGATTGCCATAAACAGCGTGATGATAGCCGCGATCATCGCCATCCTTCGCCGGATAAGACGCAGGCCCGATGTGAGGTCAAAGTCGTCCGACCTCGTTTCTACCTGAAACCGGGGATCGTAGCGCATCGACGAGAGCGAGGTGTTGCGGTCTGGCGGGATAGTTGAAATGGTCATCGTTCACCAACCGACGTTTGAGGTTGCGCGGAGACGGCGTCGTAGAGTTTTTCCAGCGATCGCATATAGGCCTTCATACTGAACTGATCGAGATAATGAGCTCGGGCCTTGGCCGAGAGGCGGTTGCGGATTTCCGGATCGCTGACGAGTTTCGCCAGCGCCCCAGCCAGGGCATCCTTGTCTCCGACAGGCACGAAGACGCCCGTTTCACCGTCGGAGATGACTTCGCCATGCGCGCCGACGCGCGTGGTAACGACCGCAAGCCCGTGGGCGAGCCCTTCGACCACAGCCATTGCCAAACCCTCGGCATGCGAAGGTAGGACCAGGATATCTGCCCGTGCACACAAAGCTTGCGCCTCGTCGGCGCCGAGCCAGCCCGGCATTTTCACCAGATCTGAAAGGCCCAGGGCTGCGGCTTGGCGTCGGTAGTCTTCCACAGGCCCGTCGCCTGCCAGCACGGCTCGCCACTGGAGCGCCTTCATAATCGGATGACTTAAGGCGAGCAGAAGCTCCCCAACGCCTTTGCGTTCGCTCAGTCGGCCGAGAAAGACGATCAACGGCATCTTGCCGACGTGAACACTGCGCGCCCCGGGGTCGGGAACACAATTGCGGATGACGGCCACGCGGCGCTCGTCCACGCCCAGAAGCGTCGTTAGCGTCATGCGGTCGCGCTGCCCCAGCGCTACGACCTGGTCGGCATGTTGGAACATCCGGCGTATGAGCATTTGTTGCCGTGGCGAGCGTGCGGCAAAGTCACTCGCGTAGTCGTAATCGTGCAGGTGCAATATGTGAGAGCATCCGAGCAGGCGGGCAGCCTCGGTGAGGATCAGTTTTCTTGCGGTGCTGCCGCGACCGGCGATATGGATATGGTGAATGCGCGCCGGAGCAATTATCCGATCCTTGGCCATCATCAAGATGGCGCCGAGCATGCGCATCGGCGACGTAACCAGGGACCAGCGCGGCCCTCTGGTGTCGGTGACGACGTGCGTTTCGCCCGCCTCCTTCGCCGTGCTCGATATATAGCCGACCAGCCTGCCAATTCCGCCGCCGTTCTCGCATCCACCCGGGACATAGTGGCGCACGGTTGCTGCTGCATTCCGCACCGCTATCCGATTCCCCTCTGTGAGCGCCGTCATTCGCATGCTCCGACCACCTCACGATAAACGGCCGCAGCCTGCGCCCCGACCTGTTCAGGCGAATTCGGACCTGTGGCCCAGGCGAGCGCGCTGGTCCCGAAGCTGCTTCTCAGTTCGCTGTTATCGGCCAGCGTCCGGATGGCGCTGGCGAGCTGTTCGACGTCCCCTGGCCGAACCACCATTCCCAGTCCGTTCGGCAGAACGGTGGCGCGCAATTCGCCGACATCGGTCACGATGACCGGTTTGCCAAATGCCGCGGCAAGGTTGAGTACACCGCTTTGCGAGGCTTCCGTGTAGGGAAGAACAACGATATCGGCATCCAGAAAAAGCTGGGCGACTTCAATGTCCTCGATAAAACGGTTGCGAATATCATAGCGGCCGGCTTCGCCCATAAGAGGCTGGAAGATCCAGGGATCATCGCCGCGGCCGGCGACCGTGATGCGCAGATTGGGGAGCTGGTCCTTCAGCAGCGCCTCGGCGCGGACCAGATGCTCCAACCCCTTGTAAGCAAAAATCCGCCCGAAAAGCAGGACGCGCAAGGTTCCATCTGCGCGGCGCCGCGCCATCTTGTGCTGCCGAGCGAGTTCCGCGTAGCGATGAATGGCCGGATGCGACAGGACATGGACGCACTCGGGCGATTTTGAATATCGCTCGAGAACCATTCGTTTCAGCCCCTCGCCATGGACGACGACATGACCCGATTGCCGCACGATCAATTGCGGAGCCCAGGCCGGCAGCGTTCGCGTGTCGGAATCGCCGGGATGCACGTCAACATCATGGACAGTCGTCACAAGCGGGATCGGCCGCCAGAATGGCGCAGCAAAGTTCAGCCAGAGCGTGGAATTGCTCAGAAGGTGAATGACGTTCGGCCGCTCGTGCCGGATGAGACGCGTGAGTTGGTGCAGGAACCAGGGATTGGAGAGCGAGCGGTGCCGTGGCCAGTCCAAAAGGTGCAGATCGACAGCCGGATCGAAAGAGGAGACAAGGTCGGCGTAGCGCCGACGCGGGACTGCGAGCACGACCTGCAGGTGTTGCGCAACACCGCTGGCGAAGGAGATGGTGTAGTCTTCGAGTTCGGAAACCAGCATCAGCGCCTTCATCGTGCCGACTCCGACAAGCTAACGGCCTGACCGCGTCGAGGAAGGTCGCGGGCTGTCCGCAACGCCTCACGCATACGCCTCAGCAAGTTTGGTTCTCCGGCGAAAAAAAGTCCTTCGGCGGCAAGTCTGAACCGGGTGCGTGCATCTGCGCCCTCCAGCCTGGCTGAGGCCACCCGATACGGAAAGTGATCGGTCAGACGCAGCCTTCCGTCTAAGCCGTGCGCGGAAAGAAACTGGTTCGTCGCGTCAACGACAGTCCGCCAATGGGCCAGCCGCTTTCGCAGCATGGCGGCGTCATCGACTGGCCGATACCAGTTATTGTTGTGAATCCGGTAGAATCCGAGTGAATCCGACAGGGCGACAACATCCCCCAGAAATGGGTAGATGCCCGTGAGCCAGGCATCGGCGGAAATGTGGAACTGCTCGGGAATATCTCCTGCCGCTTTCCAGGCGCTACGTCTTACTGCGATGGCTGATGTCAGTGGGAAGGGCCACCAGCCAGCCGATCTCGCAAGGCGCAGCGACAAATCTCCCGAACACAGGGTTCGAGGAATTGGCTTGAAGGCTATTGAGCCATCGGTCTGCGTTGGCTGAAGTCGGTGATAAACAAGCGATGCATGAGGATTCGACTGGAAAGCAGCGGCTGTTGCCGACAGCTTGCCCGGCGCCCACCAGTCATCGGCATCCAGAAAACAGAGAATGTCACCACTGCTTGCCTTCACAGCAGCATTAATGGCGGCGGCCTGCCCCTGGTTCTCCTGGAAGAGCACCTTCACCCGCTTTTCATAACCTTCGAGAACCGAGCGCGACTGATCGCTCGAGCCGTCATCGATGACGATAATCTCGGCATCAGACGCCTTTTGGCGTAAGGCGCTGTCGATCGCCCGAGGAAGAAAGCAACCGTAGTTGTAGTTGTTGATGAGGACGCTGATCGTCGGCCGCTCCATGACACCCCTCTCAAGCGCGTTGCTGCGCGACACATCGGTACGCCGGAGTTGCGAACGCTCGTTCGTTCGGCAACGCGAATTGATGGAAAGAGATGAGAGGCGGACAGGCATCATTCGGCGCGATCAGGCTTCCGCCCTGAGCTCGTAGGGTCACCGCAATGCGTGACGCTTCCGTTATAGTGCATACGAAACCAGGACCATGACGCAGAACCATAAGAATCCCAACCCTTCCAAGCGTCACTGCCAACAGCCAGCTGCGCCAGAATTATTGCCTCACTTCACCACCAACTGCGGCTCAGCGCGATCTTCGCGGTATGTTTTCATCGCCAAGCTACCGGCGATTGGTCACGGGTGACATCTGCTCTTATGGGCAATGCCGCTGGCCCAAGCACCAACTTTTGGGGGAGGGGTCGACCGTGAGCTTAACCCAACCAACGTCCTTGGACGGTGGGTATGCGCGTTAGGCTTAGCTCCGTCTTCGTTTGCGTCAGTTGACTGGGGATGTGGCGGGATGTTCGTTGGTAAGCAGCGCAGCTGTGAAAGGGGACCCATGTCTTTCCAAATTGCCGCGATCAACAGCCTCTCATCTGTCCAAGCAAATCGGGACCGATAATGAGAGCCGATACGCTTAGAGCCGCGAATGGGCCAACCGTCAGTTGGCGAGCGATAGAATGCTGGGGCGCGGGCTTCTGCCTTTTCCTTCAGACAGGCGCCCTTTTCCCGCTCATGCTGGCGGACGCCGACGGAGCCCTTAGCGATCACGCCCGGTCTATATTGCGTCTGCTTTGCCTACCCGTATACGGCTTTACATTGTTGATGCTGGTCAGGAATTTTCCGCAATTTCTAACGGCGCTCAAGCGAAATTGGTTTGTCCCCCTGATGGTCGCCATGCCGTTTGTGTCCGTCTTCTGGTCGGTAGGCCCATCAACGACATTCAGGCGCGCCATCGGCCTGCTCTTTACGGTGCTTCTGGCTTACGTGCTGGCGATACGCTTCACACCACGGCAGTTGCTTCTCCTGGCATTTGCCACCTTCGGAACATGCATCGTCCTCAGCCTGCTGGTCTTCGTGGCGTCGCCGGGTCTCGCTCGCATGCCGATGGACGGCGCCGTGCGTGGCATATTCATCCACAAGAACAGTCTCGGTTGGTATGCCTCCATGATGATACTGGTGTCGACGGCCGTTTTAATGGACGGTAACCGGGGTTTGCGGCGAACCGCTTTGCTTTTCTTGATCGCGGGTGGGGCCTGTCTCATGGGCTCCGGATCGATGACCGCGATCATTGCGACGGTATCTGCCTGTTGCTTGATCGGGTTCTATTCCCTGTTGAGGCGGATCGGTGGGATCAGTCGCATCGTCCTCATCCTGTTTTTTGTTCAAATGTTCATCGGGCTCCTCCTTTTGCTTCACGAATTCCTGGTTCCATTCCTGGAGGCGCTTGGCAAGGATGCCACTTTAACGGGCCGAGTGCCCTTGTGGGAACTGGTCGATGGTCAGATTGCCGATCATCTGCTGCTCGGCTTCGGCTACCAGGCGTTTTGGACAGAGGCGAATCCCGAGGCCTGGATTATCTGGTCGAAGATCCAATGGATGGCGCCCCACGCCCATAACGGATTCCGCGATACGCTGCTGAACTTCGGAATAAGCGGAATGATTTTGTTCGCTCTGATGCTTCTACAGGCATTGCGCCAAGGGGCGGTCCTCCAATGCCGGGACCCGCGCTATTGCTGGCTCTGGCTGAATGTCTTCACAGTCGTCATTTTGGTGATGAACATGACCGAGACCATCTTCCTAATCCAGAATGACGCGATTTTCGTTCTGTTTATGTCGGGCATCATCATGTTCTCTCTATACGAGCCCGTTGTTTCAATGACCCCCGGCCAGCAAATGCGGGCATCGGCGCGCAGCAAAACGGCGGAGATGCAGATTTGAGGCTGCGTTTCGCACCAATCTTGAGCATTCTCTTTGCGACACTCTTTCCGCAGCCGAGCAACCTGGCCTCAGTGACTTCGGACGCAGATGCGCCCGATAAGCTGCAGGCGGCGCTCAGGGAAGCGACTTGCGCGGAAGCGTCGCCGGCTATCTTTTCCGACAGGTTGAAGGGGACTTCACTGAGCAAAGTACTGACGGGCACATCTGCGGCCCGGGCGGTATTCTATGTTTCTCCTAATGGCAAGGACAGTTGGAGTGGGCGTCTTCCCAAACCCAATCCTCAGCATACCGACGGTCCGTTTGTCAGCATCGAGAGAGCTCAGGATGCTGCGCGTGAGAAGGGCGGCCAAAACACGATTGCAATGGGCGGCGGGGACTATTATCTCTCTGAACCGATCGTCTTCGACGCACGCGACGCGGGCCTTGTCATCGCAGCGAGGTGCAACGAAGCGCCGGTTCTGCACGGCGGTCCGCTTGTACGCAATTGGACGGCGCAGGCCGATGGCCGCTGGACGGCATCACTGAAGCTGCCTGCAGGCAGGGAGGTGGGCGACCTTTTCGTCAAGGGCGCGCTGCAGACGCAGGCACGCTTTCCCAACGCCCCGCTCGATGGAGATCCGCGCAAAGGATGGCTTTTTGCGGCCAAGTGCACTGAGGATGATGACATATGGCATGGCAACACGCGTTTTTGCTTCCATGCCGGCGATCTTGCGATCTCGAAAAATACAGCGGGGCTTGTCGCCCATATTGTCGGTGGTTTTCGCCCCGGCAGCCAATGGGGCAGTGACACCCTCCCAGTGGTCTCAATCGACACCGCGAACCGGGCCATCAACACCAGAGGCACTGCCTATTTCTTCACCGCGGAAGGCAGCCGCTATTTCCTGGCAGGGGCGGCGGCCCTGCTCGATGCTCCCGGCGAGTGGTGGTATGACCGCGCCAAGGAGCAACTCGTCTACCTCCCGACCGATGGATTGCCAATCAGCTCTACGGCTGTCGCCGGCATCCTGCCGACATTCTTCAGGCTGGATGGAGCCGATGGAATGGTTGTATCCGGGCTCCAGTTCCGGGATGGGGATCCGCGCGGCAGCGGCAAGTTCGGTACCGACACCAGGAGCTTCGGCGCCATACGGCTCGACCGGGCGGACGGCGTCCGGCTGCTCGGCAATTCCATCGACAATGTCGGCGTCGGCATCCATGTTTCCGAGAGCAAAGATGTCCTGATTGCCGGCAACGTGATTGCGGATGTGGCCGGCAACGGGATTTATGTCGGCACGACCTACGGCACCTTCCTCAAATCCCACGGTGCGACAATCCTGTCGAACCACATCCATGACATCGGCAGGGTCTATTTCGAAACGGCTGGGATCTGGTTCCAGGCTGCCGACAATGTCAGGATCGCTCATAATCTCATCGAAAATGCAGCCCAGTTCGGTATCGCCGGTGGCTCGCTGTGGGGAGATCAGGACGCAGTTCATGACGCGGTCATCGAACACAACGTGGTCCGCAACGCCAATCAGCAAACGGCAGATGGCGGTGCCATCAAGATGATGGGTGAGCAGACGGACCCTTTGAACAGTAGCATTCGCTACAATCTCGTCACCGGAACAGGTCAGCTTATGAACAGGGTCGATGGGACATTCTGGCCTCCTGGATATGAAAATACCAGTGAATGGCCTTCTCCTATCAGTTGGGCGATCTATACCGACGGCAAGGCGAGTGGAGTGCGCATCGAAGGAAATACGCTTTCGGATAACATATCGGCGATCGGCATAAACGGCGGCTGGAGCAACCTGGTGACGGGGAACATCATTACAGGCGGGTCTGGGGCTGCCTTTCGCGTCGATGACGGTACGGGCCGGGGGTGGCGTCCCCCTTGGGCAGGCCCCAATCGTATCGAGGACAATATCGTGTCGGTCGACAGCGGTAATGGGCTGGCGGCATACATCTACGTGCCTGACCACAAGCTCGAATCGGTGCAATTTACGCGTAACCGCTACAGCGGCAATCTGAACGACAAGAGCTTCAGGATACATCCGGAGACCATGCCGTCGGGAGAGTTTGGCAGTCTAAGCGATCTTCAGAAGGCTGGGATCGACATAGGCAGCGTAGTGTCGCACCCCAAATGACAAGACCGCAACGCGACGGAAATGACTGCTGCCGGTAGGAGCTATGACGTCATGGCCTCGACGAACCGGCCCAGAGCGAAAATTTCCAACGTATCCTGCGTCAGGTTCGAATGCATACGCCGACGGAGCTATGCGCATCACGTTCCCGGGCCGGAAGCCTGCTGGGGTGCGACCGGCTTGCCGATAATGGGCGGGCTGATGTTATTGGCAGCGAGCTGTTTCAGAACCTCTGCACTCAGCGTTCCCCGAACGCCGGGATGGCGATTGCAGCCTTCTTCGGCATAAGAATGGGTCCATGGATCGGACGGACCAAAGGTCATGAAAAGCGCCATGCGGTCACCGGTCCCGACCATCCGTCGGAGGGCTGAACGTGTCAGGGTGAAAGCCTTTTGCGAGTCGAGGCGAAGTCGCGACCCGATCCGCTCAAAGAACTTGCGTAGGCTTCTGTCAACCAGTGTCGGCATTTGACCGGCATGTTCGATGCGCACGTCGAAGATGATGGCATCGCCTGCCCCTATACCCAAGCCCTTCTCCGGCATGCTCTCAACCAGGCCCTTGAGGTGAGATCTTGGTCGAACCTTCAATGTCGCCGGCGAGTTTTCATCCTGATCCTGTAGATAGAATGCGATCTTGTAGACCCTGAAAGACTCGTCCGCGAAGATGGTTCCGTCGATGCAGGCAGGGTGGTGGGGAACGTCGTTATGCCATGACGATGTCGTGTTGATCATCATATCGCATTCGCCCGTGAGAACGACGTCAAGCGGTCGCGTGATTTCCTTGAGGCGACTGAGGATCACATCGGAAGTCAGAAACTTGGCGATTTCCTCTGCGACATACATGGCATGAAGTTGGAATTTGCCGCCGTACTGGTAGCGACCTCCCGACTTCAGGTGTTGCTTGATAATCAACCGTAAGCGCTCCACCTGATCAGGGGTCAATAGTTCTCTGATGACGATATACCCATCAGAGCTCAGGTCCTTCTGCAGCTGGCTGGTTTTGCCTGGCAGCTCTGAAGGCTCGCCAGCCGGGCCTGTCATCTCGATTGTTGGGTTAACCATCTCCCCCCGCTTTATTCGCGCGCAGGTCCGCCCAGGCTTGGCGCGAGAGTGACTATCTTCCGCGGCTTTGTGAAGGTCAAACCGCTCTTTCGGGATCGCACTCATCAAAAAGAGCAACGTGGCAAGCCGTGGGGGTACGCCGCCTTACTTCGAACATTGTAACTTATCTCGGCCGAAGGCGTAGGAATATGAAGTGTCTTCTACGTCCAATAGTTGGAACTGAAAGTATGGAGGCAATCGCTCTGCCGGCATATTCTGGTGACAGTTTAAATCGCGAAAGCGTAGGTCATGGGAAAGCAACCAGCAGACAGAGGCCAAACTTCAGTTCTTAAACAAAAGGACTCCCTGGGATGGACTAATGTCCTTGGTGTTCGCATTTCGGCAGTTAATCTTAAAAGCGCGACCGGTTTTATTCAAAAAGGGATTGAAGACGGCAGGAGGGAATATGTGTGTGTTCGCGACGCACACGGTGTCGTCCGATGTCAAGATGACCCAGAGCTCCGGTCGATACATAACCGGGCGTTCCTCGTGACCCCCGACGGCATGCCGTTGGTATGGGCGTTGAAGCGTGCTGGCCATGTGGACAGCGACAGGGTCTACGGACCTGATCTGATGTTGTCTGTTTTCGAGGCCGGCACATCGAAGGGTATACGCCACTTCCTTTATGGCGCAACGCCCGAGACGCTGCAGCACTTGCAGGCGCGGCTTCTCGCGAAATTCCCGGAAGCTGAGATAGCCGGCTCCTATGCGCCGCCTTTTCATAAACTGTCACCGCAAGAGGAAGCCGATATTGCGGACCGGCTCAATCGATCCGGCGCCGATATCATCTGGGTGGGGCTGAGCAGTCCCAAGCAGGAACTCTGGATGGCGCGCATGCGTGACCGTCTGGATGCATCGATGCTTATCGGCGTCGGAGCTGCATTCGATTTCCACGCCGGCCTCAAGCGGCAAGCTCCAAGGTTCATTCAAAGAAGCGGCTTCGAATGGGCCTTTCGTCTTTTATGCGAGCCGCGACGGCTGTGGCGGCGCTATGCGCTCGTCGTGCCGACCTTCATCTCACTGACAGCATTCCAGAGACTGGGGCTTCGGAAGTTTCCGATCGAAGACCAGGTTTTTGGATCGAGTGCGCCAAAAGCAACAGCCGTAAAGGTGTGAAGCAATCATGTCCCTATTTGCGCCGTCAGCAATCACGTCCGACCTGCGGAAGGCGAACCCTTTCGTGGCAAACCCCACGCCGATCGACGAATTCAACAAGCGGGCAGGGCTGAAGATACCGGTTCCATTCAGGCGCAGGTTGCCTCGGCTTGCTACGTCGTCATTTCTGATTGCCGGCGACATCGCAAGCTATCTGATAGCCTATCTTCTTCTGCTGCCGTTTCTTCCGTACGGTTCGGAGAATATGGTGCCGGAGCGCGCTTTCGCCCTCGCAGCGCTGGCAGCGATCGTTCTTTATGCATCGAACGCGCTCTATCCCGGATATCGCCTTCACGACCACGAACATCTGCGCCGCCGCACGATAGCGTCCTTCAAGGTGGGGGTCATCGCAGCGTTTGGGGCGATCCTTCTGCCGGAAGGGCTAGGAGTGCTGCTTCCGGTCATCGGCTTCCTGGGCCTCGGATTGGTTGTTCAACCTCTTATGCGTGGGGCCGCACGAGGACTGTCCTGGAGGATTGGTATCTGGGGTGAGCGGGCAGTGATCGTCGGTGCCCGCAATCGCATCCCCGCGCTCATGGCGTATTTCTCAGAGCATTGGCACTACGGCATTCGGCCGGAATCCTTTTCTCCCGATACTTCGGAAGTATTAGCCGACAATGGGCCGTCGATTGCCTTGATCGCTGATGATACCGGCTCATTTATCGCCGAGTTGGCAACGATGCGTCGGCAGTTCGCCGAAGTCATCCTCCTTTCCGACACGCCGAACCTCAAGATAACCGGATTGCGACCGGCGGACGTCGGCGGAGAGATCGGTGTTCGCTTGGCCGTCGGCGGGAGATCGGCAAGCTCGAACCTGGTTCGTCGAATCCTCGATCTCGTGATCGCTATCCCTGCGACGTTGGTGCTGATGCCCTGTATTCTGGTTGCCGCCGCCGCGATCTATGCAATCGATCCGGGTCCCGTCTTCTTCAGACACGCCAGGGAAGGCTTGTCTGGCAAACCGGTGCGCGTGCTGAAACTGAGAACGATGTACAGAGATGCGGAGCAGCGGCTCGAAACACTGTTCCGGGACAATCCGGAGATACAAGCCGAGTGGTCGAACCACTTCAAGCTTCGGCAGGATCCGCGCATCCTGCCGGTGATCGGGCATGTCCTTCGCTCATCGAGTTTCGACGAACTCCCGCAGCTGGTGAACATCATTGCGGGAGAGATGTCCTTCGTGGGACCGCGCCCCTTCCCGGAATATCACCTTTCGGCGATGGATAGCGAGTTTCGTGCCAAGCGGCGCTCGGTAACGCCGGGGCTGACTGGGCTTTGGCAGATATCCGAACGAAGCAATGCGGATATCGAACTGCAGCAGCAACTCGACGAGTTCTACATCGACAATCGATCCTTGTGGTTCGACTGGCACATCCTTCTCAGCACAATTCCTGCGGTCCTGAAAGGCAAGGGAGCCTGCTGACATGTTCTCCATCCCTGTGGGCAAACATTAACAACGGAGCAAATCAATGCACGGACAGAAGCGAATTATGGTTACCGGCGGCACCGGATTTCTGGGATCATTCCTGTGCGAAAGGCTTTTGCGAGAGGGCAATGACGTCCTCTGCGTGGACAATTTCTATACCGGCTCGCGCGACAACGTGCTGCACCTTCTTGACGATCCTCGTTTTGAGATACTCCGCCACGACATCACATTCCCGCTTTATGTGGAGGTCGATGAGATCTACAACCTCGCCTGCCCGGCATCTCCAGTCCACTACCAGCACGATCCGGTGCAGACCGTGAAGACCAATGTGCATGGGGCAATCAATATGCTCGGCCTGGCCAAACGCACCAAGGCAAAGATCTTCCAGGCATCGACAAGCGAGGTCTATGGCGATCCGGCGGTCCATCCGCAGCCCGAGGAGTATCGCGGAAGCGTCAGTCCCATAGGCCCGCGGGCATGTTATGACGAAGGCAAGCGGTGCGCCGAGACGCTGTTCTTCGACTATCACCGTCAATATGGCGTGGAAATCCGGGTGGCGCGGATCTTCAATACTTACGGGCCGCGAATGCAGACCAATGACGGTCGCGTCGTCTCCAATTTCATCGTTCAGGCGCTTCAAAACGAACCGATCACCATCTTCGGCAACGGCACGCAAACGCGCTCCTTCTGCTATGTCGACGATCTGATCGAGGGCTTCATCCGCCTGATGGGTACGCCGGCCGGCGTAACCGGTCCGATCAATCTCGGTAACCCGGGAGAATTCCAGGTCCGAGAACTGGCCGAAATGGTCATCGACATGACCGGATCGAAATCAAGCATCGTCTTCAAACCCCTGCCGATCGACGATCCGACCCAGCGCAAGCCCGATATCAGCCGGGCAAAGCAGGAACTGGGCTGGCAGCCGACGGTGAGCCTGCGCCAAGGGCTCGAGAGAACGATCGCCTATTTCGAGTGGAAGCTTTCCGGGGAGGCCAGAAGCATGCCCGGCGTCAGATTTCCACAGATGGCCTACACCAATCCGCCTGCTCCGGCCGTCGGCGTTCCCGTTCCGCACGCTGCGCCCTTGGGAACGTGATCGGCAACGTCAAAGCGCAAATCATGGCTCGGTTTGGGTTTGCTGAACCGAGCCCATATCGCGGTTTGAAAAAAGGGGCGGCGATCGTCGGACGTGCAAACCGCCGCAAAAAAACACCGAGGACATGGGCAATGCGCGTTGCTGTTATTACACCATATTACAAGGAGCCTAACGAACTCCTTGAGCAGTGCCGGGCGAGCGTTGTCGACCAAACCGTTGCATGCGACCATGTCTTTGTTGCCGACGGTTTTCCGAACAGTTCCGTCGGTCGCTGGGGCGCAAAACATTTCATCCTGCCCAATGCTCACGGCGACGCGGGCAACATGGCTCGCGTGATCGGCAGCCTCAGCGCCTTCGCTCAGGGTTATGACGCGGTGGCGTTTCTCGATGCGGACAACTGGTACAGATCCGACCACATCCAGCGTCTGCTTGAACTTCACCACCGTACCGGTGCTGCGGTTTGCTCATCGAGACGTTCGATGCATCGCGCAGACGGCACCTACATGTTCGACGACTCAAAAAGCGACGGCCGCACGCACGTGGATACGAACTGCTTGTTTCTCACGCGGCCGTGCCTGCCGATCATCGCGCGTTGGGCTCACATGCCGAGGGAACTCTATCCAGTAGGAGATTCTGTCTATTGGAGCTCGATACGGAGCTCTGGGCTGTCGCGCTCTCATGAGCCGATCTCGACGGTCTGTTACCGCACGACTTGGGAAGCCGACTACAAGCGGATGGGTGAACCTGCCCCCGCGGGCAGCAAGACCCTCGCATTCACTGACCAGCCCTACTACTGGTTCAAGTCCCTTCCAGTTCGAGACCGCTGGCGCATCTGGCAGGATTTCGGCTTTCCGCTCAGGCGGCGCACGGTAGCAAAGCTGGTCGGTCAATATGCGCTGTCAAGACTTTCCCCGTACTCCTATCTCGGAGCCAAAACATGAGTGCTGAGGCGGAAACATCTCTCAACGCACCTGCGAGCGGGAAACAAACGCCACTGAACAGCAAGACGATGCCGCAAGCGGGGGATCTGTCGAACCAAGCGTGGCGCTGTGCCAGCGGAGGAATAAGTTTGCAACGTGTTGATGTCGTCATTCCCTGCTATAACTACGCTCATTTCCTGCAGGAGTCTGTTGAGAGTGCCCTTTCACAAGCAGGCGTCGATGTGCGCGTGCTTATTCTCGATGACTGCTCGCCGGACAATACACCGGAAGTCGGAAAGGCGCTGGCGTCCCGGGATGACCGGGTCACTTATCGGCGGCACACGACAAACATGGGCCACATCGCCACCTACAATGAGGGAATCGATTGGGCAGGCGGTGACTTATTCCTGCTTCTTTCTGCGGATGATTATCTTTTGCCGGGCTCGCTGGGCCGCGCGGCGGAACTGATGCGCACTTATCCAAATGTGGGGATGGCGTTCGGCAACGCGCTCATAGCTGAGCCGGACGGTAATGCGAGCCGCGCTGATCCTCTCGGCGATAACGTGCGTCCCATGCAGGTCTTGTCCGGTCCGCAATTCATCCGGTTGAGTGGGGCAAGCAATCTCGTTCCAACGCCGACGGCTGTCGTGAGGACGGCGCTGCAAAAGCAGGTTGGCGGCTATCGTAAGGAGCTGCCGCATGCCGGCGATATGGAAATGTGGCTGCGGCTCGCATCACATGCCGATGTAGGCTTCATCAAAGAGGATCAAGCAGTATATCGCCGACATGCTTCGAATATGTCGTTGCAATACTACGGCGAAAACATTCTTTCCGACCTTCTGCAAAGAAAAAAGGCTTTTGATGCGCTGTTTAGCCAAACGACAGATAGCCTCAAAAAGGATCAGACGCTGAGACGCTTTCTTGCCAGGGAGCTCGGAAATAAGGCGCTTCAACAGGCTGGCATCGCCTTCAACAACTTCGACCTTGCAACCGCCGCTGCCATTCAGCGTTTTGCACTGGAGGTCTCTCCTGAGCTGCGAAATTCGTTGCCCTGCTTCAAATTGGCCTGCAAGCAAATGATCGGGCCAAAGTATTGGTACGCCTTGAAGTCCATCGCGCGACGAGCTGCAGGATGCATGCGCAGGAACCGGGTCAGTTCATCTGCAAGTACGGGAACAACGGTCGGCAGCTGAGCGCTCGATCGCTGTTCACGCCATACGAGACAGACCTGCCCGGTATCAAAAAAACCGGTGACGCATTTCACGCCACCGGAGTGATTTGAGCACAAATGTGCTGCAGAATACGAAAAGATTTACCCCGAGAAGTGTATCAGCGCATCGCTGTATTCACGCTCCCGCCGGAACACCACCTTGGAACAAGTCGTTGAGTTTGAAAACAACTTCCGTCCTGTTGGTCGCTTTGACCTTTTTCATGATGTTGCGAACATGCACCTTGACGGTGCTCTCTCGGAGATTGAGCTCGTAGGCGATGATCTTGTTCGCCTTTCCGCGTCGGAGCGCCTCCACCACTTCTGCCTGACGATCGGTGAAGATGCCGGAGAGCGGACGGGCCGTCGAGTTGCTCGAGTCCAGCAGGTGACGCATGGCGAACAGGGCGCTTGCAGGCACAAATATTCCTCCTGCCACCGACAGCGCGATCAGCTCCATGCAGACGCTGACGCTGACTGAGGCGGGTATGAAGCCTCTGGCACCGTACTCAAGAGCCCTGACGATTTGGCCGAAATCGTCGCTATCAGCCAGTACGATAAGGGGTGTAGAGGCGAATTCAGACGAAAGCTTCCGGATTTGTTCCGAAACGGCCGGTTCATCGACCTTCTTGCCGCCGACGTTCAAGAGGATCGCCGCAAGCGGAGCGTATTCGTCGCGCTTCTGCTTCCACTCCTCAATCGTTCCAAACGCCAGAATCTGCAAATCCGCCTTTTGGGCAGCCATGCATTGCGCCAGGCATTGACGATCAAGTTCGCGATTATCGAGAATGACAAGCGAATGCGTCTGTCCTGCAGACAGGGCAAGTGTGTGCGCGTTATTAAGGGGAAGAGCTACGTTTTCCTGCCTGAGGTCCAAATTCGGTATAAGTGCTGAATTCACAGCTTCACCCTCCCTCTAACACGTTACGCTTCACTACGACCCGAGTACCGACCCCTCTCAATACGGGGGTTTAGGAAACTCTAAAGTAGGAATCGAATACCACAATTCGCGGAACGTTACAGTAGCTAATATAGGCTAAGTACAGCACAACTTCTAAAATTGGATGGAAATCGGAAGGTAATCATGAGTATAGACTTAGGTCTTACTGGATTCCTCGCGGGATAGTCTCTGTTTTTACATATCGGTTTTATGACAAGCCACTAAATGCATGGAAACAGTCGCTGTCTCCGGCGTAGGTCGCATTGCGTGCGGGAGGTGACGCCTGCCGCCAGTGCTGGTCGATAGCATGAGCCAGGGCGTAAGTCGTCATAAGTAGATACGCCTTTAGGTGAGTAAGCTTAACCGTTTTGTTTCTTTACTCGAGTGACGAAAACAATTCTCTTTGAGGTGTAGAGAAATATTTGTCCTGTTGGTTTGAAACCTTGGACGCAATCGCCCGATTGTTGGTTTCAACTGAAAATCGGGCCCTGTTAGGAGTAGTAGGAGTTTTCAGGGATGATTGCATCAAATGTCAAGCTGGGCGACGGCAGTGTCATCCACCATCGAGATCTCGTGAATCTGTATGGCTGCACGATCGGCGCAGGAACGCGCATCGGCACCTTTGTCGAAATTCAGAAGAATGTCGTCGTCGGGAGAGACTGCAAAATTTCCAGCCATTCCTTCCTCTGTGAGGGCGTGACGCTGGAGGACGGCGTGTTCATCGGCCACGGGGTCATGTTTACGAACGACACCTACCCGCGCGCCATTAATCCGGACGGCAGCCTGCAGACGGAGGCCGACTGGATCCTCATCCCTACACTTGTCAAGCGCCACGCGTCGATCGGCAGCAACGCCACCATTCTGCCCGGCGTGACCATCGGAGAGGCTGCGCAGGTCGGCGCCGGGGCGGTTGTAACGAAGGACGTGCCTGACGGCGCCATCGTCGCGGGCGTTCCGGCTCGGGTGATCGGCCGCGTCAATGACGGACCGGTAGATATGTTTGCGTTGGGAGAAATGGAATGATCGGTATCGCTGTTGTCGGATATGGGTATTGGGGTCCGAATCTGGTTCGTAACATCTCGGAAGCGGCCGGCGCCCACCTTGTTTCAGTCTGTGATCTCAATGTCGAACGGTTAGGGGCCGTCAAAAGCCGGTACCCCGCAATAACAGTCACCGACAATTTCGAGGAAGTCTTGCGCGATCCGAGAGTCGACGCGATCGCCATCGCGACGCCGGTCTCGACACATTTCAAGCTTGCAATGCAGGCGATGATGGCCGGAAAGCATGTCTTCGTCGAAAAGCCGATGGCAGCGACGGCGGAAGAAGCGTCGCGAATGGTCGACGAAGCTGCGCGCCGGCGCCTCGTGCTGGCCGTGGATCATACCTTCGTCCACACCGGCGCCGTCCGGAAAATGCGCGAACTGGTCGAAAGCGGCCTTGGCGACATGTATTATTATGACTCGGTTCGGGTCAATCTCGGGCTCTTCCAGCATGATGTCAGCGTCATCTGGGACCTCGCCGTGCACGACCTTTCCATCCTGGACCACGTCCTGCAGGAAAAACCGGTGGCTGTTTCTGCAACGGGCATGAGCCACGTGCTCGGCGAGCCGGAGAACATCGCCTATCTGACGCTCTTTTTCGAGAGCAAGCTCATCGCGCACATCCACGTCAATTGGCTTGCGCCGGTCAAGGTGCGCCGCACGCTGATCGGCGGCAGCAACAAGATGATCGTCTATGACGATCTCGAGCCCAGCGAAAAGATCAAGGTCTATGACAAGGGCATCACAATGTGCCCAAATTCCGATGCGTATGGCGAGAAGGTGCATCAGATGCTGGTCGGCTACCGCAGCGGCGATATGTGGGCGCCCAAGCTCGATATGACCGAGGCATTGAAGCGCGAACTGGATCACTTCGTCGAGTGCATCGAACAGAATTCCCGGCCCATTACGGACGGGCATGCCGGGTTGCGTGTCGTTCGAGTCCTTGAAGCCGCAAGCCGGTCGCTCGCACAGCGCGGTCGTATCGTCGAGCTCGAAGAGGCGAGGCGCATCGCATGATCCCCTTTCTGGACCTCAAAGCACAATATCAATCGATCAAGAGCGAAATCGACGCCGCCGTGCTCGGCGTGCTCGCCTCTGGGCAATACATACTGGGCGAGGAAGTCATCCGCCTCGAGCAGGAATTCGCGGATTATTGCAACGTCAAACACGCGATCGCCGTCAACACCGGGACGAGTGCCCTGCATCTGTCTTTGCTTGCGGCGGGCATTGGTCCCGGCGATGAAGTCATCACAGTGCCATTCACCTTTGTCGCGACTGTTTCGGCGATCTGCTATACGGGCGCAACACCCGTATTCGTCGATGTCGAGCCGGTGACGCTGACCATGGATCCGGCTCAGCTCGAGGCGAAGATCACCTCCCGTACCAAGGCCATCATCCCCGTCCATCTCTATGGTCAGATGGCGGGTATGGATGGCATCATGGCAGTCGCTGATCGCTACCAGATCCCGGTCATCGAGGACGCCTGCCAGGCACATGGCGCCCGGTATAAGGGCGTGCGCGCCGGCAGCATCGGCGCATCTGGCTGCTTCAGCTTCTATCCGGGCAAGAACCTCGGCGCCTGCGGCGAGGGCGGGATCGCCGTCACGAACAGCGATGAGCAGGCCAAGACAATGCGCATGCTGCGGGATTGGGGTCAGGAGCAGCGCTATCATCATCTGCTGAAGGGCTTCAACTATCGCATGGACGCCATCCAGGGAGCCATTCTGCGTGTCAAGCTCCGGCATCTCGAAGCCTGGACCGAAGCCCGTCGTTCGCATGGTCGCCGCTACTCCTCGCTGCTTGCAGGATCGCCGCATTTGCGAACGCCTGTCGAAGTGCCGGAGCGGCGGCATGTCTACCATGTCTACGCCATCAGAAGCCATGATCGGGACGGCCTGCAACGTGTGCTCACAGCAGAGGGCATTCCATCCGGCCTGCACTATCCTATTCCCGTTCATTTGCAGAAGGCCCATGCCGACCTCGGTTACCAAGCAGGCGACTTCCCGGTCTCGGAAGCTGCCGCACGCGAGGTTCTCTCCTTACCGATCTATCCTGAAATGCCCGTACAGCACGTCGATCAGGTCGCGGCTGCGCTGGAGTATGCCTATGTCAGCTAGTCCACGCGAGGCTCGCGTCGTGCTGGCCGTCCACGGCCGCAGCCAGAAGCCGGCAGATCCAGCCTATCAGGCGGGGCTCGTCGAAGAGCTCAGGCAATCATATGGGCGCGCCGGCCTGATCGAACTCTACGGCCGCTTCGCGACAGGCGACGGCGTCGTCGACGCGCTGATGCGCAAAGCCATCTGGCAGGCTATCACGCGGAGCTGCGGCGAAGGTCTGCAGGTCGCAGGCGGCGCTGGTTTCAAACATCCGGAAACGTTCGAAATCGGCAATGGCGTGTTCATCGGTGCTCAGGCCTACATCCAGGGACGCTACGATGGCACTTGCGTCATCGGCGACAATGTCTGGATCGGCCCGATGGCCTATTTCGACGCGCGCGACCTCGTGATCGAGGATTCTGTCGGGTGGGGGCCGGGCGCCAAGGTGCTTGGCTCGACCCACACCGCAGTGCCGATAGACGTTCCGATCATCCGTACGGATCTTGAAATCAAGCCGGTACGCATCTGTGCAGAGGCCGATATCGGAACGAATGCGACCATTCTTCCCGGTGTGACCATCGGGAAGGGGGCGATCGTTGGAGCGGGAGCAGTCGTGGTTTCCGACGTCGAGCCGTTCTCGGTTGCCGCCGGTGTCCCGGCGAAATTCATACGTTGGCGTTCGGAGAATGATCCGATGACGAACATGTCGCGTGAGGGAAGATCATGAGAAACAAACGAGTGCTCATCACCGGCGGTGCCGGTCTGATCGGTTCGCATATTGCCGATCTTGTTGCATTGGAAAAGCCTCGCGAGATCATCGTCCTGGACAATTTCGTGCGTGGGCGCCGGGACAATCTCAGCACGGCAATATCAAGCGGCTCCGTCAACATCATCGAGGGCGATATCCGCGACAGGGCACTTCTGGCGAAAATCTTTGAAGGCGTCGACATCGTCTTTCACCAGGCGGCGATCCGCATCACGCAATGCGCGGAAGAACCGCGGCTCGCCTTCGATGTTCTGGCCGAGGGCACGTTCAACGTCCTCGAAGCTGCCGTGAAGGCAGGCGTGTCGAAGGTCGTTGCTGCTTCCTCCGCCTCTGTGCTGGGGCTTGCCGAAAGCTTCCCGACGACCGAACAGCATCATCCCTACAATAACCGGACGATCTACGGCGCGGCCAAGACCTTCAACGAGGGTCTATTGCGCAGTTTCGCGGAAATGTACGGCCTGCGCTATGTGGCGCTGCGCTATTTCAACGTCTACGGGCCGAGAATGGACGTTTACGGCGCCTATACGGAAGTTCTGATCCGCTGGATGGAACGTCTGGCGGCCGGAATGCCGCCGCTCGTCTATGGAGACGGCAGCCAGACGATGGACTTCGTCGATGCACGCGATATCGCGCGGGCAAACATGCTGGCGGCAAAGAGCGACGTTACGGACGAGGTGTTCAACGTCGCGAGCGGCAGGGAAATAAGCCTGCTGGAACTCGCGCAGATGCTGAGCGATATCATGGGATCCTCACTCGAGCCGCAGCACAAAGAGGCGCGCGCCGTCAACGGCGTCACGCGTCGTCTTGCCGATACCAGCAAGGCCGAAAGGCTTCTCGGCTTCAAGGCGGAAATCTCGATGGAGCAGGGGCTTCGTGATCTTGTCGCGTGGTGGCAGTCGAAGACTGCTTCGGCAGGAGGCCAGGCTGCATGAGCCCGCTGTTATCGACGATTCCCGTCGCCAAACCCGTTCTCGGAGAGGAAGAGGCTGAAGCCACGCGCCGCGTCATCCTGTCGGGGTGGGTGACGCAAGGGCCGGAAGTCGCGGCATTTGAGAAGGAATTCGCAGCCTTCGTCGGCACCGAGCACGCTTGTGCCGTTTCCAACTGCACGACCGCGCTTCATCTCGCCTTGATGGCGGTCGGCATCGGTACCGGTGATGAAGTCATCACGGTCAGCCATTCGTTCATCGCCACCGCGAACGCTGTTCGGTACTGCAATGCGGTGCCCGTCTTCGTCGACATCGAGCCGGATGGCTACAATATCGACCCCAGCTTGATCGAAACGGCAATCACGCCCCGCACCAAGGCAATCCTGTGCGTGCATCAGCTCGGCATGCCCTGCGATCTCCGTTCGATCGTGGAGATCGGCAAGCGCCATTCGATACCGGTTATCGAGGATGCGGCCTGTGCGACGGGAAGCGAAATCCTTTGGGACGGGCGTTGGGAAAAGATCGGCAAGCCGCATGGCGACATTGCCTGCTTCTCCTTCCATCCCCGAAAGGTCGTCACGACGGGTGACGGCGGCATGCTGACGACGGCGAACCCGGAATATGACCGAAAATTCCGGCTGTGGCGCCAGCATGGCATGAGCGTCACCGACGCTGTCCGCCACGGCTCGAAACAGGTGATTTTCGAAGACTATGATGAACTGGGCTACAACTATCGCATGACCGACCTCCAGGCCGCGGTCGGACGGGTGCAACTCCGCCGGCTACCGGAGCTGGTTGCAGAGCGAAGGCGGATTGCCGCTCTATATTGCGAGCACCTGTCGACGATCGCCGGCCTAAAGCTGCCGATGGAGCCTGATTGGGCCCGCAGCAACTGGCAGAGCTTCTGTGTGAGATTACCTGATGCCGTCGACCAACGGGCAGTCATGCAGGTACTGCTCGATCAAGGGATATCGACCAGGCGCGGCGTGATGAACATTCATCTGGAAGGAGCCTATTCCGGGCTGAGCGTCCATCGAGCCGCCACTGGCCTGGCGCGAAGCGTGTCAGCACAGCAGGAAACGATGATCCTGCCGCTCTTCGCCCAGATTACGGACCTCGACATCGTCAGGGTTGTTGAGGCACTTCGCGCAGCCCTTGAGGAGGCGACCGTCGGAGCCGCCAAGGTCCAACGTCCCATGGATATCGCTGTCGCCTGAAAGCCATCTCCTGATACGTCAATTTGCATAACAAACAATGCGCGGATCTGAGGATGCGCGCATTGTTCGTTAGAGCACCAGGAAAGTGCGAAACGGTTTTCCCAGGCAAACCGCGAGCGGCCCTGAGTTTCCGTGAAGAGCTGAATCGCTCTAGCTAGGCTGACTTCGTGATCCAACCGCGAATCATGGCCGGCACGGACTCCGGCGGAAGCAGGTCGACCAGCATGCGCAGTGAATACAACCCACAGACAAGGACGGCGACGAAGCCGATCACCGTCGCCTGCCACAGCGGCAAAATCGAGAACATCAGGAATACCAGCCCCGATGCGGGCAAGAAAAGCAACGCGTGTCGGCGATTGGCGGCGGACCAGCGAAAACCGGTCAATTTGCGGACGATCACATAGATCAGGATGCCGTGCCAGACATAGAGGCCAAAAAATGCCATGCCGGCTCCTTGGGTACCAAGCAGCGATACCAGGAGCCAGGCAAGCCCAACATGCACGACTGCAGCCGCAACCTCAGTCCAGAAGAAAATCGCCTGGGTGTTCTTCGCCACGACGATGAAACCCATCGGCCAGGAAATAATGCGCAGCATCATGCCGAGACAGATCCAGCGCAGAAGTTCGACTGCCCCGTGGAATTCTGCCGAATAGAACAGGCTCATCATGAGCGGCGCCAGCGTCAGCGTGCCGAGCAGACCGGGGCCGGCGAGCAGCATGCTGGCTTCGGCCTGTTCGTTGACGAGCCGGTTGCATTCGACATCGTTGTCGATCATTGCAGTCAGGCGAGGATAGAAATCCGTCCCCATGGCCTGCAGGATGAAGCCGGCGTAGAGACCGCCGAGACCCCAGGCAGCTTGATACAATCCCGCCGCCATGACGCCGCCTTCCTTCAGCACGATGATGCGGATGGCGTAGGCCGCGCCGAAGGTCAGAAGCCCGCTTGCCATAAAGACGAACCCGAGCCGGAGCAGCGCCGACACCTGCCGGCCGAACTGGCGCGCCGACATCGGGTAGGGATTTGGAAAGATCCGCCGGCTGTACCACCACGTCGGAACGATTGAGGCAGCTGCAATGAGCACAAGCGACGGTGCGATCGCCTGCACCCCGAAGAGATAGATCAGAGGGATACTCACCGCTGTACCGAAGAGCCCGGCAAGCACGTTGATACGGGCAAGATCCGCAATTCCGCGCATACCCTGAATCAATGCGCCTTGCCCCGCAGACACCAGCCGGAAGAAAACGGCGAGCGACAGCAGCACAATGCCCCCGACGTGCTGGTAATCACCGAAGGTGAAACTTGAGACAGGATACGCCAATGCGGCAAGAAGGAGCGCCCCAAAGAGCGCCAGCACCACTGATATGCGTCTCAGTACGGTCGCCGATTGGGCGATCCTGGTTGTATCGCCGGTGCCGGCTGCCTCAGCGACCTGACGCACGCCACTGCCGCCGACGCCCAGGCCGGCGAGGGACTGCGCCATATCCACGATCGAGCTGTAAAGGCCCATCAGCCCGATGCCTTCCGGCCCGAGCAGGACGGCCATGGCTTTGTTTCTGACGATGCTGAGTGCGACGTTGACGAGCGAAGAGCCGCCCATCAGCATCGTCGATTTGAGGATCTGGGTATAGGTCTGGCTTGGTGGGATCATTCTGAAAGTCATCGAAAGCCCCAGCCCGTTATCATCGGCTTACCTGACTGACATTCGCCCCTGTCTGGACAGGCAGCGCGGCGGCGTCTTCGGATGACGCATCGGCGGTGCGTACCCGAGTCACCCTGACCACGTCGCCCGGTGCCAGCTCCGTCATTTCGGAAGCCTGGAATTGACTGACCTCACCCTTTTCCCGCCGGCTCACGATGAACGTCAGCGGCAGTTCTTCATTGTAATTCTTCACGCTAGCGCCGCTCGACAGCTCCTCGAGAAGCAGTTGTTGCGTGGTGTCACGCTTCAATTTGAGCTGATCGAGGCTGGCCTTTTCCGCCTGTAGCTCGGTAGCGAGCTCGTTGCGGCGAGTGTCGGAAAGTCCCTCGAGACTACGCGTCGTCTCGTTGATTGCCTGGCGTCCCCGCATGATGGCAGTCACGAGATCGAGCCGATCCGAGCGATAGGTGGTGAGCAATCGTTCCAGATCCATCTGACGTGAGCTGATCGTCAGGCCCTTCTGGACCAACGTCTTCACGCTCGTCAGTTGTTCCTCCACTGACTGGATATTGTCATCCGAGCCTTTCAGCTTTTCTTGCAGCGTTTCGATTTCCGCAGTCAAGAGATTACGCAATTCGGTGAGCGCTACCGACTGTCTGTCCAGCGCGCTTGCACGGGCCTGAAAAATGACCCGCTCCTCCTGGTAGATACTCTCGGCATATTGCCGATCGGCGGCGGGCGGCTGATCGAAGACTATCTCCTTCGCGTCGGCCATCTCCGCCTGCAGCCGCGCGAGCTTTGCCGAACTGCGCAGCAGCGAATGGTCAATGTCCCGCAAATCGCCGGCAAGCCTGATCGCCTGCGATTGCTGCTGCGCCGCCGCCCGCAACGGGCCGCCGCTCATTGCGAGGGATTGCAAGACGCTGAGGCCGGAGCGAAACTTGTATTCTCCCGGCGCCATCACGTCTCCCACCACGTAGATGGAGGAATAGTCCAGAACGTCGATGGTCACTGCAGGTGCCTGGGTCAGACCCATCTTTGCCTGAAGGCGCTTGGCAATCTCGATGGTAAGGCCCTCATTGTCGAGATTGGCGACCGCCAGCGCCCCCAGGAAGGGCAGGGAGATTATCCCTGAATCCGAAACAGTGTATTCCCCACTGATCCCATCCAGCCGATCAAACTGACCCTTGGACGGTATCCATTGCACGACGCTCAGACGGATTTTCGTTTGTGGAGCGAAGAACGCGCTATCGGCGAGAGCCGGCGACACCGCTCCGGCAAGTAGGGCGAGTACACCGATGACAAACGTCGTGCGAAAGAGCAGCTGGGGGATGCGGTGCGATGAATTCATATACATATCTCGCCTGCAAAACATCCTTGAACGGATGCTGATCCAATGCCTTGACGCTGTTCGACCGCCGGCCGGCAGCTCAGAAGCCGCATCGCTAGTGTGCCGTCTGGCGAAGGCTTGAGGAAGGTGAAGGTCGTTTGCTTTGCCTCATCACTATTGATGAGATGGGGTGGGTGCATCAGTCTAAAATCGAGCAGGAGCGTATATCTCAGAGAGGTATCATCCTGAAAAATCACGAGATCATGCACGCAGGAATAGGTGCGTTCGCCGTGAAGGACCGCGATCGCATAGGCGTGCCGGATTGAAGACACCCCGATGCAGACGGCCTTTGCCATCGCTTGGTCGACCGGGCCGTTGCTTCCCGTTTGGGCGTTTACAGCGTCAACGGCCGTTGCCCAAAGGATGCCGTCTGTAGAGCGAAAGGCGTAGGATATACTCGCTTATTTTTCGACTATACTTCCCAGAGTCGTATCAAACGATCCTCATAGATTTGATCCCGATTAATATAGCGAGGGGTACCCGCCATGTATCGCAACGCTCGCCGGTGGATTTCGCACTCACTTCTGGTGGATTCGTTGGTGCCCCGATGGTTGACCGTCGGTGGAAAGGAAAGACCGCGCAAACCTGCCGGAAAGCATAAGGATGGTGCTCAACTTGCGGCATCGGTGCAAACCGCCGATGGACACAAGCAGGGCACCCTTGTCGACGATCCCTATAAGGATGCGGCCCTCAACGAGCATGATGGCGGGCAGAGAGCGCACGTGAACGGCGACGCGGACAACAGCCTCGAAGAGCGGCCGTTGCCTGACACTTTCGCAACGCCTGGCGAAATGGGAATTCGAAGCGGCGATGTGGCCGCGCTGTCGGCGCCTATGCCGGATTTTGCACGTTTCCAGTGGCGCGCGGATGGAGTTGCGTTCGGGACCGCATCGTCTCTTCAGCGCACCGACACGGCAATAAGCTCCATGGGCGACGATCCTCTTGCTCCCTATCTGCCGCAAAGCCCTGCACCGACAGCTTCGGGGCATGGTGCTCCCAAGGTGGCGGCCGGGCGTGCTCATTCGGGCAAGGTCGTCATTCTCGAATCGAGCCCGTCAGGGCAGGCGACGGCGCACGACGTCGGCGCGAATTCGCTGGCCTTCGGCATGCCCTTTGGCGTGTGCGGGTGCGGCTATTTTACCTCCCCAACGCGGATTCTCGATTGGGCTCATGGCGGTGCCCTGCTTCAACAGGACGGTCAATTGCCGGGGACCAGGCTGATCGAAGGGCCGGACTATGTGGCGACGATCAAGCAGGCCATCGGCGCCTCGGTCAGCGATCCGCTTCTCGATCGTGACGTGTCCCCACTCTCGGGCTGGACCGGCACTGCAACATGGTCGGACGCGGCGCTCACCAATGGAACCCTGCCAGGCGGGGGAGAGACGGGAACGGGAACAAAATCCAAGGATATCGGTATCCTGTCCGGCTCTGTGACGAAGCCACCTAAGCCTTCTACGCAGGGGTCATCGACAACGCAGAGTCTGGCGGCTGCGGCGGCGGTCAGCAACGCGATCGTGCTGGAAAACCAGAAGCAGGGCAATCCGGAGAGCGAGTGGGGCATCGACGGTGCCGGCAGCTCCAACATCGAAGGGTTTGCGACCGATATCAGCGTCGATAATGGCAAGACGATCAGCTTCAAGATCAATACCAATTCCACCAACTACCGGATCGATATCTATCGGCTCGGCTATTATGGCGGCATGGGGGCGCGCAAGGTCGCGACGATGCAGCACACAGGATTGCAGACCCAACCTAGTCCGTTGCGCAATGCGACGACCGGCACGGTGGACGCCGGTAACTGGGCCGTCTCGGCGTCCTGGACCGTACCGGATGATGCCGTTTCAGGCGTCTATATCGCCAAGCTCGTCCGTCAGGATGGCACCTCCGGCGAAAATCACATCCCGTTCATCGTGCGCGACGACGACAGCCACAGCGACGTTGTCTTCCAGACCGCGGATGAGACCTGGCAAGCTTACAATGGTTGGGGTGGCGCAAACCTCTATGGCGGCAACGGTCCGGCGACAGGGCAGGGTGCCGGTCGCGCCTATGCCGTTAGCTACAACAGGCCGATCGCGACGCGCGGCGGGGTCGGCACTTACGCCGGTCCCCAGGACTATCTGTTCGGTGCTGAATATGCGGGCATCTACTGGCTGGAACAGAACGGCTATGATGTCTCCTATCTGTCGGGTGTCGACGCCGATCGCTATGGCAGCCTGTTGCTCAATCACAAGACTTATGTCGATGCCGGGCATGACGAATATTGGTCGGGACAGCAGAGAACCAATGTCGAGGCCGCGCGCGATGCGGGCGTCAACCTGATGTTCTGGAGCGGCAACGAAGTCTATTGGCGCACCCGCTGGGGCAACGCCTATAGCGCCGACGGCACGCCCTACCGCACCCTGATCACCTACAAGGAGACATGGGCGGGCGGCGATATCGATCCTTCCGACCAATGGACAGGCACCTTCCGCGACCCACGCTTCAGCCCACCTGCCATCGGCGGCGGCAATCCGGAGAATTCGCTGACCGGCCAGCTGTTCAAGGTCGACGATGTCGGCAGCAACCTCGGTGCGATCACCGTTGGCTATGATGATGCCAACCTTCGCTTCTGGCGCAATACGAGCGTTGCCAATCTCCAGCCGGGGCAGACGGCAACGCTCACCAAGAATTATCTCGGTTACGAGTGGGACGAAGCGCCCGATAACGGCTTCGATCCGGCTGGCCTGGTGAAGCTGTCGTCGACGACGCTTCCGGTAAGCAGCTATTTGTTCGATTACGGAAACACGACCGGCAATGCGACGGCGACCCACAATCTGACGCTCTATCGCGCCCCCAGCGGCGCGCTGGTGTTCGGCGCCGGCACGGTCTACTGGACATGGGGTCTCAGCGACAATCACGACCTCACGGCGACCCGGACGGACTCGCGCGTACAGCAGGCAATGGTCAATTTGCTTGCCGACATGGGCATTCAGCCTGGAACGCTACAGTCCGGGCTCACCGCCGCGACCGCTTCGTCGGACCACACTGCGCCGACATCGGTCATCACGGTGCCCGCCACGGCGACCGTTGGATCCACCGTGACGATTACCGGCACCGCTGCCGATACCGGAGGCGGGGTCATCGCCGCGGTCGAGGTTTCGACCGACAACGGTGCGAGCTGGCATCCGGCGACGGGCGATGAGAACTGGACTTATACCTGGCAGCCGCAAACCGCGGGCACCTATACTATCCGGTCTCGCGCAGTCGATGATAACGTCAACCTGGAGACGCCCTCGGCGGGACGAACGGTCACCGTCAGCGGGCCGAGTTACACCTCTCTCTTCGGTTCGGGGACACCAGCGGTCGTCAACACCAACGATACCTCGGCGGTTGAACTCGGCTTCAAATTCCAGACGTCCGTGGCAGGTACGGTCACCGGCATTCGTTTTTATAAGGGCAGTCAGGATACCGGCACGCATACCGGTTCACTGTGGTCGAGTACCGGCACGCGGATTGCGACCCTCACTTTCACAAACGAGACTGCCAGCGGCTGGCAGACCGCCTATTTCACCAGTCCGGTATCGCTGACGGTCGGACAAACCTACACCGCATCTTACCATACCAATAGCGGTCACTATTCGTCGACGACCGGCTACTTCACCTCAAATGTAACCAGCGGTCCGCTCACGGCGCCGGCCAGCGGCAACGGCGTCTATGCCTATGGCAGCAACAGCCTATTCCCCACGAGCACCTTCCAGTCGACGAACTATTGGGTCGATGTGATGTTTACGACGTCGAGCTCGAATACGACGCCGACGGCGGTTGCCGATACAGGGGATGCGACGGAGAAGGGTGGTGTGGCCAATGGCTCGGGCGGCGTGGTTGCGAGCGGCAACGTGCTGACCAACGACACCGATCCGGATACCGGTGACACCAAGACCGTCACGGCAGTCCGTTTCGGGACGACGTCAGGTACGCTCGGCTCGGCGCTGAACGGCACCTATGGCAGTCTCGTGCTCAATGCATCGGGTACCTATAGCTATGCGGTCAACGAGAACAATGCGACCGTTCAGGCGCTGCGACAGTCGACCAACACGCTGAGCGATGTCTTCAGCTACACGATGCGCGACAGCGCCGGCGCCACGGCCACGGCGA
>NZ_MXPU01000012.1 GCF_002204185.1 Rhizobium esperanzae
GTCGCACCCTATGACGATGATAGCGGAAAATATCATGGCAGACGCCGCATCCAGGGTGGTCGCGAACGCCTGCGAAAGAGCCTGTTCATGTGCGCGTTTACGGCAACCCGGCACAATCCGGATCTCGCCTCTTTCTACGCCCGCTTGCGTCAGAACGGAAAGGATCACCTGTGCGCCGTCATAGCCGTCGCACGCAAACTCATCGTTCTCGCCAACACAATCCTCTCTCGAAAGACCGAATGGACGCCACAATACCAGCAAAAATGAAACATGGTTGCTCCCCGCTGGGGCGAAGGGGAGTAAGATGCACGGTGACCACACCTACTGCAAACGTCTCAAACGGAGCGAGGCTGCCACGAGTCCCTTCTCCCCAGCGGGGAGAAGATGCCGGCAGGCAGATGAGAGGGCTACGGGCACATAATTCATTCCCTGGTTTCGCCAAACACAAGCAAAGACAAAATGAGCGCCCTCACCCATCCTACGTCCGGCTAATCGAAACCCCACCATCCGCCAGCATAGCCGTCCCCGTCACGAAACTCGATAGATCCGACGCCAGAAACAACGCCGCATTGGCGATCTCTTCCGGCCGAGCCATGCGCTTCAGCGCATGCAATCCCTCGACGAAGGCAAGCACTTCAGCCGTCGCGTCGGGCGCGTTGGTGATGCTGGCGGGCGTATCGGTGCCGCCGGGCAGAAGGGCGTTGACGCGGATGTTGCGCAACGCGAGCTCGGCGGCCAGCACCTGCACGAGACCGATCAAGCCGGCCTTGCTCGCGGCATAGGCCCCCATGCCGGGCATGCCGGCGGTGTAGCCGACGAAGGTGGAGGTGAAGATCAGCGAACCGCCGCCCTCTCCCATTGCCGCCGACTGGTGTTTGGCGCCGAGGAAGGCGGCGGTGAGATTGGTCTCGATCGTCTCGCGCCAGCCCTCCGGCGACAATCCGGCAACCGGCCCCATCTCGCCGAGACCGCCGGCATTGTTGAAGGCGATATCGAGCTTGCCGAAACAGGAGACCGCCGTTTCGGCCAGTCTTGCCTGCAGCGCCTCGTCCCTGACATCGCCGGCAACGGCGACAGCCTCTCCGCCTTCTGCTTCGATTTCGGCGACGACGGCATCGAGTGCATCCTGCCGCCGACCGTTGATCACCAGCTTCGCGCCTTGCCGTGCAAAAACCTTCGCCGCCGCGCAGCCGATGCCCGAGCTTGCACCGGTGACGATCGCGGTTTTACCGTTAAGAAGTGTCATATCCGTTTCTCCTCAGTTGTTGAGACATCCCAGATCTCAAACATCTGACGGTGCAGCCACCCGTTTCCCGCCGCAAAAACAAAATTCGCCGATGACAGATGGTTTTGGCCGGATCAGTGCCCCGTTATGGCAGATCCGAAATACCGGTTTCATCAGATAAAACGGTAAGTTGCCGCGGTTTCCGCAGAGGCGCATGCCGCTGCGTCAGCACCCTTGTGCGCCGCACCATCGATTTTATCCCGGGTGTGACATTCATTCGATTCCCTTCACGTATCTTCCCGACTAAGAAGGGGCGCACAGGTAAGGGAATCTCTTCATGCCGCGGTCACGCAATACTGAGGGCGCCATCTATATGAGCATGGCGATGGCCGGCTTTTCGGCGAGCGATGCCCTCTCCAAATCGGTGGTCGCCTATATGAACGCCGGCGAGATCATGTTCCTGCGCGGCCTCTTCACCAGCCTGCTCGTCTATCTCATCGCCAGGAAAATGGGCGCTCTGCGCTCCTGGCGCGTCGTGCTGCAGCCGATCATCATCCTGCGCATCGTCTGCGAGATGTTTTCCGCCGTCACCTATATCACCGCACTCGGCATGATGCCGATCGCCAATGCCTCGGCGATCCTGCAGTCGCTGCCGCTGGTTGTCACCTTTGGCGCCGCGCTCTTCTTCAACGAGCCCGTCGGCTGGCGGCGCTGGTCGGCGATCCTCGTCGGCCTCCTCGGTGTCATTATCATCATCCGCCCCGGCCCCGAAGGCTTCACCCCCGCCGCGCTCCTCTGCGTCGCCGCGGTGCTGACGACGGCCGGCCGCGATCTCGCCACCCGCTCGATCGATCCGGAGATCCCGTCGTTGATGATCACCGTCATCACCGCGACCTCCATCTCCTTCTTCGGCGCGCTTCTCATCCCCGTACTCGGCGGCTGGCAACCGGTCAGCGCGACTTCGCTTGGACATCTCCTGCTCGCCTCGGTGCTGGTGCTCGTCGGCTACCAATCGGTCATCCTCGCCATGCGTACCGGGGAAATTTCCTTCGTCGCGCCCTTCCGCTATACCAGCCTGATCTTCTCCTCGCTGCTCGGCTTTTTCTTCTTCGCCGAAGTGCCCGACAGCTGGACGCTCCTGGGTGCCGCAATCGTCATCGCTTCCGGCCTCTATACGTTCTATCGTGAAGCCAAGCGCCGCGTGCCCCCGATCGCGCAGGAATCGGCGCCGCGCTCACCGGTTTGAGGCAGGATGATGACTGAATTCCCGCTCGATAGATCCGTAATAGCAGGCGTCGTGCTGGCCGGCGGCCGCTCGCAACGCATGGGGCGCGACAAGGCGGAGGTGATGCTCGGAACCGACAGCCTGCTCCGCCATGTACTGCTCCGTCTCTCGCAGCAGGTCAGCTCGGTAGCCGTCAATGCCGACGCAGTCGCCGAGGACGTGCCTGCTATTCCCGACCACATTCCTGGCAAGGCCGGGCCGATGGCCGGCATACACGCGGCCATGGTCCACGGCGCCGGCCTTCCGGCGATTACCCACGTCGTCACGGTCTCTGTGGATTGCCCGTTCTTTCCCATCGATCTCGTCGCCCGTCTGGCCGCAGCCCTGGAGCGCCCGTCGCAGATCGCCATTGCCGCCTCAGAGGGCCGCAGTCATCCTGTCTTCGGTCTCTGGCCGGTGACACTGGCCGCCGACCTGGAAGCCTGGATCGCTGCCGACGAGAAACGCCGCGTGCGCGACTTCCTGTTGCGGCATGACGTTACGGAAGTGGACTTTCCGCTGCATCCGACCCGCGCCAGCCTGCTCGACCCCTTCTTCAACATCAACACGCCTGACGATCTCATCGAGGCGCAACGCTGGCTGGAGGCCCTGCGCACATGACCGCACCGAAAATCTTCGGCATTGCCGGCTGGAAGAACTCGGGCAAAACAGGGCTTGCCGTTCGGCTGGTGACGGAGTTCACTCGCCGCGGCTACCGGATCTCGACGATTAAGCACGCGCATCATGATTTCGATATCGACAAGGTCGGGGCCGATAGCTACCGCCACCGCCAGGCCGGCGCCCACGAAGTCACCATCGTCTCCGGCACGCGTTACGCCATCATGCACGAACTGCGCGGCGCGCCAGAACCTGCATTCGAAGAAATCCTCGCCCGTCTCGCCCCCTGCGATCTCGTGCTGATCGAAGGCTACAAGCGCGAACCGATCCCGAAGATCGAGGCCCGCCGCCTGGAAGCCGCCAATCGCGAGCCGCTGGCGCCGAGCGATCCCCATATCTGCGCGATCGCCGCCGATCACGCCGTCATGGACACGTTCCTGCCCATCTTCGATCTCGACGACACAGGCGCCATCGCCGATTTCATCGCAGCGACCGTCGGGCTTGAGGAGATCCGATAGAGGGTCTCGAATCCGGCCGGCGACGAGATCTATCCTCTGTAGCGAAGCGCATCGATGACAAGAGCAAATGCCGGGGAGGTATGCCGGCGGCTCGGATAGTAGAGATGGTAGCCCGGAAACGGCGGACACCAGTCCTCGAGGACGCGCACCAGCCGGCCCTCGGCCAGCGGCGCCTCGACCAGGTCCTCCGGTAGAAAGGCAAGTCCCATCCCCGCCAAAACCGCGCTCAGCCGGAGCGCTATATTATTGAAGACCAGTTGCCCGTCGACTCGAACCTTGATCTCGCGTCCGTCCTTCTCGAACTCCCACGCATAAACGCCGCCATAGGTCGGGAGACGCAGATTGATGCAATTATGATCGGTCAGATCCTGCGGTGTTAGCGGCTTCGGCCTGTGGGCGAAATAAGCGGGCGTGCCGACCACAGCCATGCGCATGTCGGGGCCGATGCGGACGGCAATCATATCTTTCGCCACTTGTTCCCCCAGCCGCACGCCGGCGTCGTAGCGTTCGGCAACGATGTCTGTCAGGCCATAATCGACGATGATCTCGACATTGACGTCGGGATAATTCGGCAGGAGTTTTTCCAGGACTGGCCACAAGACGAAATCGGCTGCATGTTCGCCCGCATTGATGCGGATCGTGCCCGCCGGCTTTTCCCGAAAAGCGCTCAATGCGGCCAACTCGCTTTCGATCTCATCCAACCGCGGCCCGATGGAGACGAGCAGGCGTTCGCCGGCCTCCGTCGGCGAGACGCTGCGCGTCGTCCGTGTCAGCAATCTCAGACCCAGCCGCTCCTCAAGGCCGCGAATGGTGTGGCTGAGCGCTGATTGTGAAACACCCAGCTTGCCCGCCGCCTTGGTGAAGCTTTGCGCCCGGGCAACGGCGAGGAAAGCGATAAGGTCGTTGACGGCAGGGCGCGACATTTATGAAAATCCCTCATGGGTCCTTGTCGTTTATACCATCTAATCGAAACCAAGCACACGCGCTAACTACCCTGTCACCGCAAGTTCGCCGGACGGCGTCATTCCGATAAGGGAAGGAAGACAAGATGGATATCAAGCGAAATGGCTCGCAGCCTTCGGCCAAGGGACCGGTTGAGTGGTTTACAGGCAACGTGCGCATCGATCCTTTGTTTGCGGCGATCGAGCCCGCCCGCGCCGCCGGCGCCAGCGTCACTTTCGAGCCTGGCGCGCGCACCGTCTGGCACACGCATCCGCTCGGCCAGACGCTGGTCGTCACATCGGGCTGCGGACGCGTCCAACGCGAAGGCGGCCCCATCGAGGAAATCCGCCCCGGCGACGTCATCCGCTTCGCGCCGGGGGAGCGCCACTGGCATGGCGCAGCACCGACGACGGCGATGACCCATATCGCCGTCCAGGAACACCTCGACGGCAAGGTCGTCGACTGGATGGAACCTGTCACCGACGCCCAATATCAGGCTTAGAAAGGAAACGACTATGCGGACTCGTGAACTGGGAAAGAGCGGACTTGAGATCTCGGCCATCGGTCTCGGCTGCATGGGACTGAGCTACGGCTACGGTCCTGCGACCGACACGCGCGAAGCGATCGCGCTGATCCGACAGGCGTTCGAATGCGGCGTAACCTTCTTCGACACCGCCGAGGCCTATGGACCTTATAAGAACGAAGAGCTTTTGGGAGAGGCGCTCGCTCCCTTCCGCAGCGAGGTGGTGGTCGCCACCAAATTCGGCTTCAACTTCGATGCAAACGGCGGCCAGAGCGGCATGGACAGCCGGCCGGAGCAGATCCGCGCGGTTGCCGATCAGGCGCTGAAGCGCTTGAAGACTGACGTCATCGATCTGTTCTACCAGCATCGCGTCGATCCCGATGTTCCGATCGAAGATGTTGCAGGCACGGTCAAGGCACTGATTTCAGAAGGTAAGGTGAGCATTTCGGCCTCTCGGAGGCCGGCGTGCAGACGATCCGCCGCGCCCATGCCGTCCAGCCGGTGACGGCGCTGCAGAGCGAATATTCGCTGTGGTGGCGCGAGCCCGAGCAGGATATCCTGCCGGTACTCGAAGAGCTCGGCATCGGCTTCGTCCCGTTCAGCCCGCTCGGTAAGGGTTTCCTTACCGGTGCAATCAACGAAGCGACCACCTTCGACAGCAAGGACTTCCGCAACATCGTGCCGCGCTTTTCGACCGAGGCGCGCAAAGCCAACCAGGCGCTCGTCGATCTCCTCGCGGAAATCGCCGCGCACAAGAAGGCCACCTCGGCCCAGGTCGCTCTAGCCTGGCTGCTGGCGCAAAAACCTTGGATCGTACCGATCCCCGGCACCACCAAGCTGGATCGCCTGGAAGAAAACATCCGGGCCGCCGAGGTCGAATTGACGGCTGAGGATCTCGCCAATATTGAAAGCGCGCTCGCCAAGATCAAGGTGGAAGGCGACCGGTATCCCGCGCATCTGCAGGCAAGGGTCAACCGCTGAGAAGAGAAACGGCCGCCTTCGTTGACGGCCGCTTCTTCATTGACCGCATCACCGTCGCGGCGCCGGGGCGTTCTCCTGGAAAGCCCGTACCCCCTCCAGCTTGGCCACAATCCCCGCGATATTCGGCCACCGGGCGAGATCGAAGCCCATGCGCCGAGCGCTGATCGCTTGCGGAAAAAGGAAGATATCGGCAATGCTTGGCCTGTCGCCGACTGCGAAGGCGCCTTGCCGGCGGCCGGCAATCATCGTCTCCACAGCCGCCATCCCCTCGTCGACCCAGTGACGGCTCCACGCGGCGACCGCATCGGCATCGGCATTGAAGGTGGTCTTGAGATGTAGCCCGATCCGCGGCGGCAGCAGCGCATGGATCTCGGCTGCGATCGCCAGCGCGATCGAGCGGGCCAGCGCCCTGCCCTCCGCCGTTTGAGGCAACAGCGGCGGCTCAGGCTTGCTTTCGTCGAGATACTCGATGATCGCCAATGATTGGGTGATGAGCACGCCGTTATCTGTCAGCAAGGCCGGCACCAGCCCCTGCGGATTGATCTTGCGATATTCGGCCTGCCGGCTCTCGGCCTCCTCTCCAAGAATGGTGACCGGCAATGCCTCGGCCGTCAGCCCCTTCAGGGCGAGCGCGATTCTGACGCGCGACGTCGCCGAGGAGATTTCGTTTTGATAGAGCTTCATTGTCTTTCTCCCTGATGGTCTCGGATGAATGGCCGCCCTTGCGCCGCAGAAGTTGGCGATGCCGCTTTTACGAGGCCTGCAAGCGGCGAAGGCTCCTGCGAGCGAATGTCGTAGATGCAAGGCGCGGCAAACACTGCCGCCCCCAAGGCGCAGATGATCATCAATCTCATTTAATCCTCCGTCGGCGACGCCACGACCGGCCTCGCCCCTTTTGCTTTCGGCTCCTGCCAGTCACGCAACGCTCAATTCGACCTGGATATTGCCGCGTGTCGCCTTCGAATAGGGACATGTCCGGTGCGCCTCATCGATCAGCGCCTTTGCGACATCCGCTTCGATGCCAGGCAGGCTGATCTTGAGACGGGCCTGCAGGAAATAGTCGCCATCGGCCGTGCCGAGATCGACCTCTGCATTCACGGCGGTCTCTGCCGGCACCTTGACCTTCAACTTGCCGGCGGCAATGCCGATCGCGCCAATGAAGCAGGCCGACCAACCGGCTGCGAAAAGCTGTTCGGGATTGGTGCCGGGGCGGGCGCTGCCGGGAGGCGAGAGCCTGATGTCCAGCTCTCCGTCATCGCTCTGCGAGGCGCCGTCGCGCCCGCCGGTTGTGCGGGTCCTGCCGGTATAAAGAACCTTGTCGATCTTGATCATGGAAACACTCCTTGTTGCGTCGCTTCATGCGACTGGCCGCCGACGCGACCGGGTTGACGGAGTGTGGTTTGACGGATCGATATATCCGGCATGTTTCCGGAAACCGCCGAAATGTCACAAAAGGTAGCATCCGGCGTCCATGACATTTTCCCGTACAAAACATTCTTACGTTTCCGGTTCCCTCAGGGCGCGGCACTGGAACGTGCAAGATTCGAGGGCGAGACCTGGATTTAATCTAGTGGCTGGACGGCAGCGAGTTCCGGAAATTTACGTCGCCAGTTGTCGTCAGTGGTCTTAAGGATATCCGCGTTGTCCGTGAGTACTTTGAGGCCATTGAGACTGAGCGCCGTGAACTTGTCTGTAAGCGTCTGGTCCAGCCATTTCTCAATCAGGTCTTCAACACCCAGCTCTTTGTTTAGGTCAGTCCACTCGTAGAAGTGCTGGTATATCTCGGCCTTGAGCTGATCTTGAGCCTTCTTCACTTGTCCGAGGAACTCGGAATAATCGGCCCTTGCGACGAGCATTGGCGAGTATTCCTCTTGCTGCCGAGCGCTGTCGAACTGCTTCTGAATGACGGCCAAATAGCCGGTGCGAATTTGCTCGTAGCGCCAGCCGATGAAGTGCTCGATCTCAGCAGTCTGTGCTCGCGAAATCTCTCGACCTTTTTCAAATGCCGCCTGTTCCTCAGGAGACATCGAGGGTACTAAAGGTGTCGATGGCGTCTTCGAAAATAGCTTGCTGATGACCTTAAACATGCGGGACCCCTGGATCGAAGGCAACCTAGCATGGAACTGAGTCCTTGCAATTCGCAATTATTGACACCGGAATTCAAGGATTCGACTGTGGAGAAATCTTACGAGGTCTGGAATTCCTTTGCGAATATGACTCAATCCACAGGGAGAAAGGGATTTAGGTTCTAATCCCTGACGCGGAGTAGGAAAAAACCTACTCGGAGTCTTGTAAAGTTTGACTTGACAAGGGATTTGTTGAAAGCTGTCCTTGCAGAGAGGGCCAAGAGGGACCGGTGGTCAAGACCAGTCCCTCCCGGGCTTAAGCGTTCGGACTTACTTCTCTGCGTTGCCAGAGCCGTCTCGGTGATATGCTGAGACGGCTTCTTTCATAAGTGCATAACTGTGGCCAATGTAATAGGCAGCCACCGTTGCGAACGCTATCGCCAGCCAGGTTTTGTAGAACATGATGTTCTCCTTTCCCTTACTGGACGCTATTACTGTAGGCAGGCTCAGTGATTTGGCGCAAGGATGAAAACTACGCAAAGCCAGCTATTCACAGGCCAAAAAAAAATTCATCAATCAATTCAGTGGCTTATGACCCAGTTGTCCACAGGCAACCGGGGGGATAACTGGCGCGAACAAGTGCGGAACATACGTCGCGTTTGCCGTGGAGGCAAAATATGTTGGCCTGCTGCTAATAGATTCGCACTTGACGATTCACCGAATCAAGTTTCGGGCGGCACGTAAACCACAGCCGTCTCGATAACCGCAGAGATGAGCTAATCAGCTCCGTGCGCCCATCTCAATGGACATCTGCACCCAATAGATCAAATGCTGAATTTATGCTTAGGCGTGCGCCGGGGAGGAAGTACCAATGTGGTGGAAGCGTAAGCAGAATACCGAACCATGGTATCGAGCGCCTGGTTACAAAGGTAAGATGTCCGAGGCAGAAAAAAGACAGCTCGATTCCTTCAGGCCCTTTTGGGCATAGTGTTGGTGTTGGCCTCGACCATCGCATGAACGGTTGAAAGTAGGTCGGCTAGTCCATCGTATAGTAAGATCATCGAATGGTGACTTCAGCCACCAGTCCGCCACCCGAGCGATTGTAGAGCCTCAGAGATCCGCCGATCTTCGCCGTCAGCTGCTGAGCAATTGCCAGCCCGAGACCTGTGCCCCCCGTCTCCCGGTTACGGGATTGCTCGAGCCGGAAGAAGGGCTGCATTGCGGCTTCGAGCATATCATCCGGAATGCCGGGTCCGCGATCCATGACGCTCATGACGACGGAATTGTCAGCGCCGCGCTCGACGCTGATCTCGGCGGCGCCGGCAAACTTCAAGGCATTGTCGATGAAATTCGACAGGATGCGGCGAAGGGCGTGCGGCCTGGTGAAGGCGGCGCCTTCAACCAGCCCGACGACGGTCACGGCCTTTCCAGTGTCCTGATAGTCGTAGGCTATGCTGTCGACGAACGATGCGAGGTCGATGCGAGCGTTCTTTTCCCCGCTGCCGTGGGCACTGCGCGCATAGGCTATGCCGTCCTGGACAAGACGCTGGATCTCGGCGAGATCGTGCACCAGCTTGTCCCTCTCGGGTGAATCCTCCGCCATGTCGGCGCGCAGCCGCATGCGGGTGATCGGCGTCTGAAGATCATGCGAGATCGCCGCCAATATCTGGACCCGTTCCTCGAGATAGTGGGCGATCCTCTCCCGCATCGCATTGAATGCTCTTGCCGCATGCGCCACCTCGCTCGGCCCGGCCTCACTCAAAGCCTGACCGTCCTTATCTGGGTCGAGCGCATCGGCGGCGGCGGCGAGCTCGCCGAGCGGCCGGATCGCCTGGCGGACTGCAAACCAGGTGCAGAGAACGAGCAGCGCCATCTGGATCGCGAAGACATAGGGCAGCCATGCGGCGATCGGCATGACGCCTCTCGGCGTGACATCGATCGTCAGAGGAGTGCCGTCACTCAGAGTCAGATGCGCCTGCAGCCGGTTCACCTCACCCGGAATCCGTTCGACGCGGATCGGAAAGCGATGCCCAGCGGCCGCCTCTATCTTTCCTGCAATCTCCCTCGCCTTGCTGGAGCTGTCGGGCACACCGCGTAGGCCAGGTCCAAGTTCGAAACGGTAGTTGCCGCGGCTCAGCCAGTCCAGGAGGTCGCCGCGCTCGCTTGCCGGAAGGCGGTCGAGGACCGCAATCGATGTTGCGACGTCATTCTCCAGCGTGCCGAGCATCACCGCCTTGGCCGACATGTAGCGCTCCATGTAGAGAACGCTGAAGGAAAGCCCATAGGCGAAAGCCAGGCCGATCAGCAGGATGAGAAAGATCCGCGATCGCAGCGTTCTCGGCCACATCAGGCCCGACAGGATAGACATGCTCGCGCTCATCGGCGCGGCTCCGAAATTTCGACCGGAACAGAGAAGACATAACCTTCGCTGCGCACCGTCTTGATATAGGTCGGCTCGCGCGCATCGTCCCCGAGACGCTGCCGCAGGCGGCTGACGAGAAGATCGATCGAGCGGTCGAAGAGTTCGGCGTCACGGCCCTGCGTCAGGCTCAGAAGCTGGTCGCGATTGAGCACGCGCTGCGGGTGGTCGATGAAGACACGAAGCAGGCGGTATTCGGCGCCGCTCAGAGCAATCGCGGTCCCGTCCTTATCGAAAAGATGACGGGCGACGGTATCGAGCCGCCAGTCGCCGAAGGTCAGCAATTGTCCCGCCTCGCTGATCTGCAGGTTGGGCGGCAGCATCCGCGCGCGCCGCAGCACCGCCTTGATGCGGGCAAGAAGCTCGCGCACGGCAAAGGGCTTGGCAAGATAGTCGTCGGCGCCCATCTCCAAACCGAGAATCCGGTCCATCTCGTCGGTGCGGGCCGTCAGCATCAGGATCGGGATTGCCTTGTGCCGGCCGGCGCGCAATTCCCGGCATAGCACCAGCCCATCGTCGCCGGGCATCATGATGTCGAGCACGATGAGGTCGACGGCATTGGCTTCCAGAAAGCTGCGCATCTGGCGCCCGTCGGCCGCAACGCTCGTCCGGAGGCCGTTCTTCTGCAGATAGCCGGAGACCAGTTCGCGGATTTCACGATCGTCGTCGACGATCAGAATTTGATCGACATGATCCATAATTGCCTTTCCTCAACGCTTGCGGCCGCGCCCACGATGTCGAAGCGCCAGACGCGACCTACGCATATTCCGCCGACCCGAGCAACGAGCCTCTGTTGCCGATCAGAAGCGATCGACGTCGATGACCGCCTGGGCGAAGGCCTGCGGCGCCTCCTGCGGCAGGTTATGGCCGATACCGCCGCCGATCGTGCGATGCTCGTATCTACCGGAAAATTTTCCGGCATAGGCGGAAGGTTCCGGATGCGGCGCACCGTTTGCATCGCCTTCCATCGTGATCGTCGGCACCGAGATCATCGGCAGGGCGGCAAGCTTCTTCTCATAGGCATCATACTTCGCCTCGCCTTCGACAAGACCCAGGCGCCAGCGATAATTGTGCACGACGATATCCACATGGTCGGGATTGTCGAAGGCGGCCGCCGATCTGTCGAAAGTCGCATCATCGAAATTCCACTTCGGCGATGCCGTCTGCCAGATGAGCTTTGCGAAGTCGTGTGTATTGCTCTGATAGCCCAGGCGTCCGCGTTCGGTGGCGAAGTAGAACTGGTACCACCAGGCAAGTTCCGCCTTCGGTGGAAGCGGCTTCTTGTTGGCCTCCTGGCTGCCGATCAGGTAGCCGCTCACCGACACCATCGCCTTGCAGCGCTCGGGCCACAGCGCTGCCATGATATTGGCGGTCCGTCCGCCCCAGTCGTAACCGGCAACGACAGCCTTTTCGATCTTGAGCGCATCGAGCAGTGCGATCATATCGGCGGCAAGCGCCGAAGGCTGGCCGTTGCGCGGTGTCTTCTGATCGAGGAAGCGGGTCGTGCCGTAGCCACGCAGATAGGGCACGATCACTCTGTAGCCGGCGGAGGCAAGCAGCGGCGCGACGTCGACAAAGCTGTAGATGTCATATGGCCAGCCGTGTAGCAGCAGCACGACCGGACCATCGGCCCTTCCGGCCTCGGCATAACCGATATCGAGCACATCGGTCTTGACCTGCTTCAGCGCTTCAAACGACGTATTGGTCCCGGCCTTTACGTCAGGCAGCGCTGCGCTGGAAGACTGCGGCTGTGGGGCTGCGGCCGCGCCGGCCACGCCGAATTCCACGGCTGCGAGCGCGATTGCCGTCATGCCGAAAAAACGGCGGCGGTGATGATTGATTTGCTCTGACATCGGTCTCTCCTGTCGAATGGATCATGGCGCTCAGATGACGTTCGGCTTGTATCGCCCATATGTCACAGGCTGCGGTTTTTGAATGCGAGTGTAACCTCCGCCTGCCGAGATACATTCTGATACAAACGCGCCACCTCGGCAGGGCATCCGGCGGGCTATCGCAGTTTTCGACGCCGCCTCTGCGGAGAAGGCAGTTTGTATTCTTTTGTATCGCCCGCGTTCAGCGCAATAGTTCGGTACATTTTCCTGTCAAACCAGACACATCGGAGATACCTCCGCCCGACTATCTCCCGGCCGTTGCTGGTTCAGGCCCATCGCCGTCCAGAGCCCGATCAACCGGTTTCAAAGGAAACGATGATGACACTTCTGATCATTGCCTATCTCGGAGGCGTGCTCACCATTCTCAGCCCCTGCATCCTCCCTATCCTCCCCTTCGTGTTCGCCCGAGCCGGCCAGCCTTTCGCCAGGAGCACGCTGCCCATGCTGGCCGGGATGGCTGCTACTTTCGCGCTGGTGGCCACGCTTGCAGCGGTCGGCGGCAGCTGGGCGATCCGTGCCAATGAATATGGCCGCCTCGCAGCGATCGTCCTGCTCGCGCTCTTCGGAGCGAGCCTGCTATCTCCGCGCTTCGCAAGCACGCTTGCCCGCCCTATCGTCGATCTCGGCAACAATCTTCTGAACGCCTGCGGTAGCGGACGCACCGCGCCGACCGTCAGGAGCGCGCTCATTCTCGGCGTCGCCACCGGCCTGCTCTGGGCACCCTGCGCCGGACCAATTCTCGGCCTCGTGCTGACCGGCGCTGCATTGCAGGGCGCCAACCTGCAGACGACCGCGCTCTTGATCGCCTATGCCGCCGGTGCTGCGACTTCGCTTGCCGTCGCCTTGCTTGTCGGCAGTAAGATCTTCGCCGCGATGAAGCGCTCGCTCGGTCTTGGTGATCGAATCCGCCAGGCTGTCGGCGCTGCCGTGTTGGCGGGCGTCGCGGTTATCGCGCTCGGTCTCGACACCAGCCTGCTGGCGCGCCTTTCCTATGCCAGCACTGCCTCGCTGGAACAGGCCGTTCTGGACAGGCTGCATGCCAGGCCAGCCGGCGGCACACCCTCTGCGGTGGCGAGCAACGACATAATCATGCCCGCGGCCGATGGAAGCAAGCCTTTCCACAGTGATCTGCCCGTCGAAGCTTATGCGCCTTCCTTCGACGGCGCGGTCGAATGGCTGAACTCGAAGCCTCTGACCAAGGAGCAGCTGCGGGGCAAGGTGGTGCTCGTCGACTTCTGGACCTATTCCTGCATCAACTGCATTCGCACCATTCCCTATGTCAGAGCCTGGGCGGAAAAATATGCGGACCAAGGCCTGGTAGTCGTCGGCGTGCACGCCCCGGAATTTGCCTTTGAGAAGAAAATCGACAACGTCAAGAAGGCCATCGGCGACTTTCAGATCGGCTATCCGGTTGCGATCGACAATGATTACAAAATCTGGCGCGCCTTTGAAAACAGCTACTGGCCTGCCGCCTATCTGATCGATGCCAAAGGTCAGATCCGCTATCATCATTTCGGCGAAGGCAACTACGGCAGGACCGAAAAAGCCATCCAGGATCTGCTGCGCGAAGCCGGCAGCCAGATGGCGGATACGGCACCGGTCGCGCCCGACGCCAGAGGCGTGGAAGCAGGTCCCGACCTCGCCAATATCCGTTCCGGCGAGACCTACCTCGGCTACGCACAGACCGAAAATTTCGTCTCCCCCGAAGGGCTGCAAGCCGATACGCCGCAGAACTATTCGATCACCGAGCCCGGCATCAACGCATGGGGCCTGTCCGGCACCTGGACCATCGGTAAGGATCAGGCAACGCTCGACCAGGCGGGCGGCGGCATCGCCTATCGCTTCAGCGCCCGCGATCTGCATCTCGTTCTCGGACCCGGCGCCGACGCCAAACCGATCCGTTTCCAGGTGAGGCTCGATGGCAAGGCGCCAGGCCCCGATCACGGCTCAGACATCGATGCCGACGGCAACGGCACGGTGACTGCGACCAGGCTTTATCAGCTCGTGCGCCAGTCAGGCACCGTCACCGCCCGCAACTTCGAAGTCCGCTTCCTCGATCCAGGCGTCCAGGCCTACGCCTTCACCTTCGGCTGAACCCGAGGCGGTTCCACATTCCGCTCTTCAACATCGACCACAAGGAGTAACCTCATGCACAAGCATCTGACTTTCATCGCAGCCCTTGCCTTCGCCACCGCCGGAATTGCGTTCGCAGCCGAGGCTGCCGCGGTCAAGAACATCGTGATCGTCCACGGCGCGCTGGCCGACGGCTCGGGATGGCGCAAAACGACCGAGATCCTCGAAAAGCGCGGCTTCAACGTCACCATCGTCCAGGAGCCCCTCACCTCACTCGACGACGATGTGGCGGCGACGAAGCGGGTCCTCGACCTCCAGGAAGGACCGACGCTCCTCGTCGGCCACAGCTACGGAGGCATGGTCATAACCGAAGCCGGCAACAATCCAGGCGTTGTGGGCCTCGTCTACGTCGCCGCCTTCCAGCCCGACAAGGGGGAAAGCCTGCTAAGTCTCGCCGGTTCGAAGCCGGCCGGCAGCATGGACATCAAGGAAACAAAAGACGGAAAATATCTCTATCTCGACTCGGGCGCCTTCGCGGCTGATTTTGCCGCCGACCTGCCCAAAGCAGAGTCCGACTTTCTGGCAAAGTCCCAGGTCTTCGCTGCGAAACAGGCTTTTGCGGCCAAGATCGGCGAGCCGGCATGGCGGACGAAGCCGAGCAGGTCGATCATCGCCACGGAGGATCACGCCATCAACCCTGACCTCGAACGCGACATGGCGAAACGAGCCGGCAGCGAAGTGACTGAGATCAAAGCCAGCCACGCCGTCTTCGCATCCCAACCGGAAAAGGTCGCCGAGGTCATCGAGCAGGCGGCAAGCAAAACCGGCAGGTAGGCAGGACGGGCGGCTGGTGCGAGAACTGCACGTGCCGCCCGTATCCAACCTTTAGCCTCGGACCGAGGAGTTCGAGCAGGATCATTCCACTCTTCCCGTGCCCGAGCCGCAAAGCGAAAGCCAGATCCCCCTCTCCACGAATGGAGAGGGGCACAGCATTTACCGGTTGGCTGCGACTGGGCGAACCAGTGGGGTGACGCGGCGGATGGTGACGCGCCGGTTTTCTTGTTCGGGGCCTGGTGTGTTGACCTTCAGGTAACGCTCGCCATAGCCCTGCGTCGCCATGTTTTCCGGCGGGATGCCGTAAACGTCTGAGAGCACGTTGGCGACCGATTCCGCTCGCTGGTCGGAAAGGACCAGGTTGCTCTGGTCTGAACCGACAGCATCCGTATGACCTTCGATCAGGAAGGTTTCGCTCGGATCCTTCTTCAGCACCTGGTTGATCGCGTCGGCAACCTTGCGCAATGTGCGAGCCTGGGTCATCGGGATCTCGGCGCTTCCGGTCGCGAAGGTGATCGTATCGAGGTCGATACGGCGTACCTTGTCGCGAATACGGGCGGAATATCTCACCTCGTCAAGCGAATAGACACGCTCCACCTGCTCGACTGGGGGCTCGCTGAGAAATTCGTAGTAGTCCCGGTCAGGATCGCTGCTGGTATCGATGATATAGTCGTTGAGCGGGACACGCAGCCGCATTGGCGGCAGATCAGCACCCGGGTCATCGAAATAGCCGCGATCAGGATCCTCGTAAAGATCAGGTGAGTAGTAGAGCACATATTCGCGCCCGCGGGCATCGACGCGCGACCGCTGGATGATGTCGCCGTAGCGGTTTCGGATCGTAACGATGCGATAGCCCTCAGGCCGCGTGATGGTCTCGCGGTAGCGGTTGTCCGGCAGCTCTTCATAGATCGGCCGTTCGCCGTCACGCACGAACCGTCTGTCGTCGTCACTGCGCACGATCACCTGGTTATTGTACTGGATGATCACCCGGTTATCGTCGGTCTGGTCGTCGATGCGCGCTCCCTCGGGACGGGCAAATTGCGGCCGCGTGTCGAGCCTCGTGCCCTTCTCGCTGGTCACTGCCTCGAGCTTTATCGCCGGCGCAGCCGCCGCCGCAGCGGCCTGCGCATCGGCATCCGAGGTCGGCACCTTCACCTCCTGGCTCTCGGCCCGCAGCTTGTCGCGGTCACGGCGGCTTTCGCGGCCCTTGCTGCGATCGGCATCCTTGTCGCTGTCGAGCACGGCCGCACCATTCTCGACCGGCAGCACGACGGTTTCGTTGCTCTTGGCCGGGTCGGCGGCAATCGCCTTGCGGCGCTGCAACTCCTCGGGTGAAACCTTTTCCGGCGCAGGAAGAGCCTGCTCCACCTGCTGGCCGCCGCTGGTATCCGGCGCCGGCTGGGCCGTGTCGGTGGCGGGCGCAGTGGGCTGTTTGGCGGCAGGCTGTTCGCCAGCGGGCTGTTCGCCGGCGGGCTGTTTGGCGACGGGTTGTTCACCGGCGGGCTGTTTGGCGGCAGGCTTTGCAGCTGTGCCCTCCGTCGGCGCTTCGGCGGGCGCAGCTTCAGGAGCGGCCGCCTTGTCTTCGGCTGGCTTCACCGCCGGTGCTGCAGCCTCGCCCTTCTTCGGCTTCTTGGCAGGCGCTTCGGCAGCGGGTTTTGCCTCCGGCTCGACTGCGGGTTTGGCCTGCTCCTCAGTCGGCGTCACCGCCTCGGGTGCGGCAGTCTCGGTCTTAGCCTTGCCCTTATCTCGGCTCTGGGCCTTGTCTTGACCCTTTTCCCGTTTGCTACCTTCCGGCTTGACTTCGGGCTGGGCCTGTTCCGTCTCCGGCTGGGCTTGCTTTGCGGCCGGTTGCTGTTCAGGCTCTGGCTGAGCCTCCGGCTCGGCCTGCTCAGCCTGCTGCTTCTTCGGCTTTTTCGGCTTTTCCTGCGTTACCGGCTGCTGTTCTTCCTGCTGCGGCTCGGCCTCCGGCTGGGTTGCCTGCTTGGCTTTCCGCTCCGGCTTGCTTTCGGCCTTCGGCGCGGGCTCCTCCTTCGGCGCTTCGGCCTTCGGCGGTTCCGGCTCTGCCTTGGTTTCGGGCGCAGGAGCCTCCTTGCGCTCGGCCTTCGGTTTCCCGGCAGGAGCCTCCTTCGGCTGCTCGGCCGCCGGCGCCTGTTCGGCCGGGGCTTCCTGCTTCTGCTTGCGCTTCTTCTTCAAGAGCTCCTCTTCGGAGGGCGCGTCCTGTGCCACTTCGAAACTGCCCTGTTCGATCTGCCGCGCGGCCGCGGCCTCGGGCGCGGAGCCGCGTGTGGCAGCCATTGCCGATGCCGGCTGCAGCGCCAGCGACAGGGAAAGCAGCGGGAAAGCTGCGCTTGCAAACAATCTTGATTTCTTGCCCATCGGGTTTCCTCGATCCTGTTTGAGCTTCCTGAAGGCCGACAGGCCTCGGTTCGCCCTAGTTTCGCAATGAGGCGAAACGGCGAATTGGCAAAGCGCCAAACCGCCGATTTGTTCCGTTTCTAGGAATTCGCGGATTAACCTCCCGTGAATGTTGCAGTCTGCTTTCGTTCATCTCGCCTGTCATTTGCACCGCACAATTGCATGGGATTTCTGTTGCATTTCCATGAAAAAAAGTCTGATTATCGCGGCAAGGCGGTGCCCGTCACCGTTGAACAGCAGCCGTCAGCCAAGAGAAAAAAGCGCGATGGCTAACAACTGAGAGGATCCTCATGCATATCTCTACCCGTATCTTCGCGGCAGCCTCGATCGCGGCAATGTCGCTCTTTGCCGGTTCGGCCATGGCCGATGGCGAGAAATACGTGATCGGCACCGATTCGACCTATCCGCCCTTCGAATTCGTCGATGCCAGCGGCACCATCCAGGGCTTCGACATCGATATCGCCAAGGCGCTCTGTGCCGAGATGAAGGCCGAATGCTCCTTTGTCAGCACCGATTGGGATGGCATCATCCCGGCTCTGAACGCCAAGAAGTTCGATATGATCGTCTCCTCCATGTCGATCACGCCGGAGCGCCTGAAGCTCGTCGACTTCTCCAACAAGTATTACAACACCCCTCCGGCCATCGCCGTGCCGAAGGATTCGAAGATCACCGACGTTGCCGGCCTGAAGGGCAAGGTGATCGGCGCACAGACTTCCACGACGCATGCAAACTACGCCGAGAAGCACCTGGCCGACACCGAACTGAAGCTCTATCCGACGGCCGACGAATACAAGCTCGACGTTTCCAGCGGCCGTGTCGATGCGGTCATCGACGACGTTGTCGTTCTCTCCGAATGGGTCAAGTCCGACGCCGGCGCCTGCTGCAAGATCCTGACGACCCTGCCGGTCGACAAGGAAATCAACGGCAACGGCGCCGGTATCGCCATCCGCAAGGGCGATCCGCTGAAGGAAAAGCTCAACACCGCGATCGCTGCGATCCGCGCCAGCGGTGAGTACAAGAAGATCCAGGACAAGTACTTCGATTTCGACGTTTACGGCGAATAGGAAATTCGGTATCTGGCCGATCAAGCGAATGGCGGAAGGCTTGCTCTTCCGCCATTTTTGTTTGACAAAGGTGGCAAGATCAAAACGGCAAAAGCCGTGAGGGGAATTCTCGCATGGGCGGATTGTTTTCCGCGCTCGGCTCCTTCTGGAGCTGGATTGTGCACATTTTCGATCCGCTTTGCGGACCCGTCGGCATCTTCACCTGGTTAGGTCAGTCGACGATTCTTGCTTGTGGCGATACCGGCTGGGGCGACGAAATCGCCCTTGGTCTGCAGGTCACAGTATCGGTGGCGATCGTTACCCTGCCGATCGGCCTTGTCATCGGCTTCCTCGTGGCTCTCGGGCAGCAGTCGGAAGAAAAATCGCTGCGGCTGGCGGCCGGCATCTACACGACGATCTTCCGCGGCCTGCCGGAGCTTCTGACGCTATTCATCATCTATTACGGCATGCAGATGCTCATCCAGTCTCTCCTGGAGCTTGCCGGCTATGTCGGGCCGCCGGTCGAGATCAACGCCTTCCTGGCCGGCGTGATCGCTTTGTCGGTCGTCTTCTCCGCCTATTGCTCGGAGGTGCTGCTTTCGGCCTTCCGCGCTATTCCTAAAGGCCAATATGAGGCGGGAGATTCGCTCGGCCTGCATCGCGGCCGCACGCTGCGGCTCGTCATCCTGCCGCAGCTTGTTCGCATCGCCCTCCCCGGTCTGACGAACCTCTGGATGGTGCTGCTGAAGGACACGTCCTACGTCTCGATCATCAGCCTTGCCGACATCCTGCGCCAGACGAGCGTCGCTGTGCGGGTGACCAAGGAACCGTTCTTCTTCTATGGTATTGCCTGCTGTCTCTATCTGGTGCTCGCTATCCTCTCCTCCTTCCTGCTTGCCTATGTCGACCGCTGGGCCAAACGTTCGGAGGTCCGCCGATGAGCTACGCTGAGACATTGATCCCGCCGCAGCCTGCACCTCGCAAGGTGGCAAAGCCGGTCACGGCGGCACGCCTGTGCGGCTACGTCTTCGTTGCGGTCTGGGCTCTGTTCGCCGCGCTGCTGATCTTCACCGTCATCAACGGCTGGGATCCGGAGAAATTCACCCGCTACGGACCGCGTTATCTGCACGGACTCTGGGTGACGCTCAGCCTGGTTGCCATCTCCGTCGTTTGCGGCGCCATCCTTTCCCTGCCGCTCGCTATGGCGCGGCTGTCGAAGAACCGGGCTCTTAACTGGTTCGCCTATGGCTATATATATTTCTTCCGCGGCACGCCGCTGCTTGCACAGCTCTTCCTGGTCTATTACGGCCTCGGCGTCTTCCGCCCGCAGCTGGAAGCCGTCGGCATCTGGTGGTTTTTCCGCGAGGGCTGGTATTGCGGCCTTTTTGCCATGACGATCAATACGGCGGCCTATCAGGCGGAAATTCTGCGCGGTGCAATCGAGAGCGTGCCGCACGGCCAGCGCGAAGCAGCGGCTGCCCTCGGCATCCATAGGATCATCGCCTTCCGCAAGATCATCCTGCCGCAGGCCTTCATCGTGGCGCTTCGCCCCTACGGCAACGAGATCATCCTTTTGATCAAAGGCTCGGCGGTCGTCGCCATCATCACCGTACTCGATCTGATGGGCGAAACCCGCTACGCCTTCTCCCGCACCTTCGACTACCAGACCTATCTCTGGGCAGCGATCTTCTACCTCACCATCGTCGAGGCGCTACGCCATCTCTGGGCCTGGATCGAGCGTCGACTGACGCGGCATCTCAAGCGCTGAGCATGACGCCAAAAGCGTATCGCAGTTTTGGAACGGCGGATTGCTAAAGCAGCTTGGCAGCACTCACATCACCATGCTGCCAAACCATTGAAAAATAAAAAAGAATACTTCCTTTGCAACGCATCTGTTAAGCTTGCATTAACCACTCGCGTGCTTCCATTTCACGTGGCGCTAATAAAGCGTGAGCGGGAACGAGAAGAAGCTGAATACGATGCACAAGGACATGGAAAAGCAACTGCAGGGTTACGGTTTGACGACCGCCCAGATCCTCTACCACCTGCCGGATCACCCGACGATCCTGCAGACTTACGTCTGGCAGGATTATGACCTCGCACCCGATTTTCCTGAGATGCGCGGTTTCCTGAAATTTTGGCAGGAGAAGCTCGACGGGCCGTTACACTCGGTGCGCTACGTCCACCGCAAGCTGATTTCGGCAACCGAGTGGCGGGCGCTGAAGGGTGAGTTCATCTTGCACTGATCAGACATGCGCCTCGCCATGGCCGAATTCGCCCTCGTTGCGATCCGGACGCAGCGCGAAATAGAGCATGCCGAGATAGAAGACGGCGACTGCTGCGATGACCGCAAGGCCGGAAACCGGCCCGAGCACGGCATTGTCGATGACATAGGTCCACGATTGCGCCTGTAGCGTCGGTACACCCTCCGTTTGCAGTTTCGGCGTCGAAATCTTCAGGCACCAGGCAAGCAGCAGAATAAAATACATCCAGCCGTAGTTGCGTTTGAGCCGCCGATGCATTGCTTCCCCATAACTGAGCAGGAAGCGTGGATGACGCAGGCTGTTGGCGATCACCGCAGCCCATTCGCTGCCGGCCGAAGCGTTCGGCGCCATGATTTGCGCGAAATAACAGCGCTCGATCTGCCGGATTCGGGCGCGGTAGATATCAAAGAAGCGGTAGCGCCGCGCCTCGATTATCAGAAGCAGCGTCACCAGCATCATACCGAACAGCAGCACGCCATGATGCGAGGTCGGCGTCGACAGCGACACCGAAAGCAGCGCCGCCACCACGGTAATCGCCCAGTTGGACGTCCGGTCGATGCGGTCGCGCCAGCTCGTCATCCGCCCGAGTTCGCCGCGGTAATAATGGCTGAGCGTATTGGTGATCTCGCCCGGCGTTGTGGGCAGCAGCAAGGGGCGCTCACCCTCTTCTTCCCTTGCCGGTGGCATCCTGTCTTGCTCCGCTTTCATGGCATTTCCTCCCGTCGTCTTCTTTTTGGCCATTCTGCGCCTGTAGCCGCGCCATTGCAAAACATCGAAAGCCACCGTAGAGCCATGCCTGAAAACAAAAGGACATGAACCGCGATGGCAAAGAAGATCGACGAAGAAGCCCTTGCCGAGGCCTATAACCGCGCACTGGCGCTGGAGAAATCAGGTGATGTCGATGGGGCCGTGGCGGCCTATGAGGACGTATTGGCGATCGACCCCGAGGACCACGGCGGAGCCGCCGTGCGCATCGCCGCGATGGGCCGCGGCGAAATTCCGGTCAAGGCGCCCGACGCCTACGTCGAGACCCTGTTTGATCAGCATGCCGAGATCTTCGAGGACGTGCTCGTCGAGCAACTCGGCTATCACGTGCCGATGCTGGTGCGCCAGCGCCTGCAGGCATTGAAGCTAGGGCCATTCAAGCGGCTGCTCGATCTCGGCTGCGGCACCGGTCTCACCGGCGGCGCGCTGCGCGACCTGTGCGAGGACATGACCGGCATCGACATATCGGAGAAGATGGTCGAGATCGCCCACGAAAAAGATCTTTACGAGACGCTCTTCGTCGCCGAGGTCGAGGATTTCCTCGACGACAATGACGAGGATGCCTTCGACCTCATCACCGCCACAGACGTGCTGCCCTATCTCGGCGCGCTCGAACCGCTCTTCTTCGGCGCCGCCGAAAACCTGACGCCGGGCGGTCTGTTCATCTTCTCCTCCGAAACCTTGCCCGAGGAGACGCTTGCCGGCCGCGCCTATATGGTCGGGCCGCATCAGCGCTTTGCCCATGCCTATGCCTATGTCAGGGAACGTCTGACAGCGACTGGTTTCGAACTCGTCGAGGTATCGGAGATCAACGTCCGCATGGAAGACGGTCAGCCGACACCGGGTCACCTGGTGATCGCGCGGCATATCGGTTGAGAGAATAGTTTCACAATTGGCGAACTATTTGTTGCGCATTCTGTTTCGACCTGATACTTAGTCGTTCGGTAAAGTTTTCTACCGGATAAGAAAGGTCGCCGCATGTCGCTCGTGTTCTATGGGCATCCGCTCGCCTCCTTCTGCCACAAGGTGCTGATCGCGCTTTATGAAAACGCGACGCCCTTCGAAAATCGCCTCATCGATCTGTCCGACGAGGCTTCGCGTGCCGATCTCTTCCGCTTCTGGCCGATGGGCAAGATGCCGCTGCTGAGGGACGAGGCGCGCGACAGCACCATTCCCGAAACGACGATCATCATCGAATATCTCGACCATCACTACCCCGGCCCCGTGCGCCTGCTGCCGCTGGAGATCGATCGGGCGCTGCAGGTCCGCCTCTGGGACCGCTTCTTCGACCATTATGTCCAGGTGCCGATGCAGACGCTCGTCAGCCATCGCCGGCGTCCCGAGGGCACGGCAGACGAAATAGAGATGGCCGCCTGCAAAGCGACGCTCACCACAGCCTATGCGATGATCGAAAAGCAGCTGGGTGAAAGCCCTTGGATAACGGGCGACGCCTTTACTATGGCCGATTGCGCCGCAGGCCCCGCCCTCTTCTATGCCGAGACGCTGGTCCCGTTCTCACAGGAGCAGCCGAAACTTGGCGCCTATTACGATCGTCTGCTGGCGCGCCCTTCCTTCGCCAGGGCGCTGGAAGAGGCCCGCCCTTATTTCAAGTTCTATCCCTATCAGGACAGGCTGCCCGCCCGTTATCGGGATGCGGCGGAATGATCGAAAGCCAGGCGGATCTCGACCGCATGTTTCACGCCCTTTCCGATCGCAGTCGCCGCGGCATGATCGACCGCCTCGGCCGCGGCCCCGCTTCGGTCACCGAACTGGCCGCACCGCTCGCCGTCGCCCTGCCGACGGTGATGAAACATCTGCAGGTGCTGGAGGAGAGCGGCCTCGTGCTATCCGAAAAATCCGGCCGGGTGCGAACCTACCGCCTGCAGCAGGATGCGCTTGCCGCTGTCGAGCGCTGGGTGGAACAGCGAAAGACCCGCTGGACCGCTGCCTTCGACAGACTGGATCAATTTCTCGCCGATGAACCGGAGATCCTCCCCGAATGACGATACGCTCTGCCGAACATACCACCTTCGTCATCGAGCGCCGCCTGACGGCGCCCGTCGCCCGGGTCTTCCGCGCCTGGTCGACCCCGGAGTCCAAGCGGCAATGGTTTGCCTGCCACGGCGAATGGGTGCCGCTGGAATATGCGCTCGATTTCAGGCCGGGCGGTACAGAGAGGAACTATACCGCCGACACCGATGGGCTTCTGCACGCCTATGACGCCCGCTACATCGATATCGTGCCGGATACCCGCATCATCTATGCCTATGAGATGAAGCTCGGGCAAATCCGCATCTCAGCCTCGCTCGTCACCGTCGCCTTCGACGTCGAACCCAGCGGCACCAGAATGGTCTTCACCGAGCAAGTGGTTTTCCTCGACGGCTACGCCGACAACGGAGCCCGCCTTCAGGGCACCGAGGTCGGCCTCGACAATCTCGAACTCTTTCTCGAACGCGAGACGAGCCCGATTCACTAACGCGGCCCGATGACGTGTCACACGCTGCTTGATTTCTTCCGCGAACCGGCCGTCCGCACCGACGTATTCAGCGCGGCCGCGGCTCGAATGAGCGCCTTCAACGCCTCCCCATCGATCTCGTCGCCTTCATGAAAGTCGATGGCACGCCGGGTGTTGCCGTCGAGGCTGGAGTTGAAAAGGCTGTTCGGATCCTCAAGCGACGCTCCTTTGGCGAAGGTAAGCTTGACCACGTTCTTATAGGTCTCACCGGTGCAGATGATGCCGGCGCGCTCCCACACCGGAACCCCTCGCCACTTCCATTCCTCGACCACTTCGGGTTCGGCCTGCTTGATGAGCGCGCGGACCCGCGCGAGCATGTCGCCGCGCCAATCCTTGAGCTCCTCAATCCTCGCATCGATCAATTGAGAGGGAGAGGCTTGCCCGCTTCCTTCTTCGGAATCGGTCCTCTTCGTGGTTGCCGTCATCTTCTTCATAGTTATCGTTCTCCCGTCGCCGCGCATCAAAAATCTCACATCCGTTCGCCGGGCAACCGGCTCGCCTGCTCCACCCAGGAGGCGATCTGCGCCTCGTCGAAGGGATCGTCTTGGCGGATGTCGAGGTAGCGCACCTCTTTCTGCTTAGACTCGCCTGGCGGCAGGGGATGCAGCGACACCCCCTTGAAGAAAGCCACCTTGACATAGCTGGCGTAGCAATGGATTCCGAGGAACCAACCCTGCCCTTCCACGCCGTAAAAGGGCGAGTTCCATTTGACCGCCTTGCAGACGCCCGGCACGGTTCTGGAGATCAGCGCATCGAGGCGACGCCCGATCTCACTTTTCCAGTCCGGCATGGCGGCGATGTAGGCTTGCACGGGCGCATCGCCATAACCCTTGGGAATTTGCGGGTTGCCGCCCGACAGAAGCTTCGGTGTCGCCCCCGCCGGTTTGGCGGCGGTGTTTTTCGTGACCTTCTCCGCGCCTTTCGACGTTCTGCCCGCCATAGATTTCCTCCTATCCGCCGATGCCTCCGACGCCGCGCCGTTTCGTGGCATAGGGCAGCACAAACAAGATGAGACCGGTAACGAGAAGCAGGCCGAGCGGCAGCAATCCCAAGAGCCCAATCCAGACCGCCGACTTCTCCTGCACCATGACGATGATATTGACGATTACGGCCAGCGTAAAGGCAATGGACAGCCAACGGTGGACCTGCCGAAACCAGTTGTTCCAGTTCAATGAAGCCTCCTCGAAGTGAGCCCGACGGGCCGCCCGCTCGCCGACGGATCAGTCAACCCGCGCCAACACCTGTTCCAGTCTGTCGAAGAACTGCGGCCACCCGCTCCTGGCGCCGCCATAGGCCTGCCGCTGATCCGCCCGGAAACCTGACTGCTCCATGCGAAGATGCGTACCCGCGCCCGTCGGCGTGAGGGTCCAGGTCACGACGGTTTCGAGGCCATAGGCGCCCCAGCTGTAAGCGAGGGTCTTGTGGGACTCGACTTCCAGAACGCGGCAGTCGACCGCGCCCCAATCGGCGTTGAAGTTGAAACGATGGTCGACGACCGCCTTGAAGTCGCCTTTCATCAACCACTCCTGGATCAGGTGCGGCTGGGTCAGCGCCCGCCAGATCTTTTCCGCCGGAAAAGGCATCTCCCGCTCGATGACGACGGAACGTGTTTCGGTCGATATATCTGTCATTGATCCATCCTCTTCAACAAATCTTCGAGGGCATTGAAGCGGCTTTGCCAGAAGCCGGCCATCTCACTCGTCCAGTCGACGAGCGGCGCAAGCGCGCCGAGCTGCGCGCTATAATGCGTCTGCCGCCCCTCATGACGGTCGCGCACCAGGCCGGCTTGCTTCAGCAGCCCGAGATGTTTCGAAACGACCGGCTGCGAGACCCCGGCCTGCGCCGTCAACGCCCCTACCGTCTTCTCCCCCTCTCGGCACAGCCGCTCGAAAAGCGCGCGCCGGGTGGGATCCGCAAGCGTCCTGAAGAGGACGTCCTGAACGTTCGACATTGAAGAAACCCATACCTATCCAGCTATGAATAAACCTATAGCCATCGAGGTATACGTATGTCAAGCCAGACGGCGGCAAACTGATTGGGAAAACCGATAGCCCACTCGCCAGCGATACAACTATCGAAAAGACACGACACATTTATAATAGCCCGTTGGCTATGCATAATTGCGACCCGCCAGTCTCAGGGGCAATCAGAAAAACGCCGGAAGCCGCAGACGGCTTCCGGCGATACATGCTCTGCATCTTGTTTGCACTCAGGAGTCGCGGCGGCCGCCGTGAAGAGCGGCCATGCGCTTCTGTCCGACCGAATCGGATTGGTGGACGAAGCATTCCTGCGCCTCGCGGATCGTATCGTCTCGAGATGGCGGATCAGCCGCTCGGCCGCCTCCCAGGCTTCTTCGTCGATTTCCCGCACAATGAAATGCAGGCGGATGCCGAAAGTCACCTCCTCTCGCCTGCCTCGCTATTCTCTCGGTATTCGGCGGCCAATCGCTCGCGAATGAAGGCGGGACCGCCGGCAAGACGTTTCGCAAGCGAGCTCGCCGGATCCACCATGCGCCAAAATGGCGTCACCACCGAAACCGGTTCGCCCTTCTCCATCGCGCCGAAGGATAGTTCGGCGATCGCACGCAAATGCCGCTGCACTGTCACCGGGCAGCAGGCATCCGCTCCGTATTGGGCAGCGAGACGGCGGCGCAGGTCGCCGGTCTCGGTGAGAACACCTTCAGGCGCCAACCGAATCTGCTCTTCGATCATCTGCCGCGACGGAATAAGCATCGCCTGCGTGCCGCTGCGGCCTTTGCGGCGCGGCTCGATCGTTGGAATTTCGTTCATGTCACCCCCGGAAACATTGTCCTCGTTCCCATCTAGGGCTCGGCCGAATGGCGACGAGCCTCATATGCGCCAACCGGAAGGAAGTCCGTCTTCACGGCTTTTCTGCTTGCGCCGTTTCGGTTAATCCTCAAGGCCTCTCACTCAGGATAAGGATAGGACATATGGCAAAAGTCGCGTTCATCGGTCTCGGCGTCATGGGCTTCCCCATGGCCGGTCATTTGAAGACGAAGGGCGGCCACGATGTCACCGTCTACAATCGCACGGCCGAGAAAGCCGCTGCCTGGGCCGAGAAATTCTCCGGCAAATCCGCCCCCACCCCTGCCGAGGCTGCGGCCGGCGCCGATTTCGTCTTCGTCTGCGTCGGCAATGACGACGATCTCCGCTCGGTGATCTCAGGCGAGAACGGCGCTCTGCACGGCATGAAGCCGGGTTCGGTGCTGATCGATAATACCACCGCCAGCGCCGAGGTCGCCCGCGAGCTTTATGCCGCGGCAAAGGAAAAAGGTGTGGATTTCATCGACGCTCCGGTCTCCGGCGGCCAGGCTGGCGCCGAAAACGGAGTGCTGACTGTCATGTGCGGCGGCGATGAGACCGTCTTCGAAAGAGCCCGGCCGGTGATCGACGCCTATGCGCGCATGGTTGGCCTCATGGGGCCGGCCGGTTCCGGACAGCTTACCAAGATGGTCAACCAGATCTGCATCGCTGGTCTTGTCCAGGGGCTTTCCGAAGCACTGCATTTTGGCAAGCGCGCCGGATTGGATATCGAAAAGGTCATCGAGGTGATTTCCAAGGGTGCAGCGGGCTCCTGGCAGATGGAAAACCGCCACAAGACCATGAATGCCGGCAAATATGATTTCGGCTTCGCAGTCGACTGGATGCGCAAAGATCTTGGCATCGTGCTCGCCGAAGCCCGCAGCAACGGCGCCAAGCTGCCGGTCACCGCCCTCGTCGACCAGTTCTATGGTGATGTTCAGGCAATGGGCGGCAATCGCTGGGACACGTCGTCGCTGCTCGCCCGGCTTGAGAAATGATCGGTCCCTCGTCCGATCCGGCTGAACTGATCGCGCATCTCAAAACGCTGCGCTCGGAGGAGAATGCTGCCGGAATGGCGCGATTCGGCATCGTCACCGACCGCGCCCTAGGAATTTCCAATCCTGACATCAGGACGGTCGCCAGATTGGTGAAGAGGAATCACCTCAGAGCAATGCAGCTCTGGCGAAGCAATATCCGCGAGGCTCGGCTGCTCGCTCTCTATACCGCCGAGCCGAAGCGGCTGACGCCGGAAGAAGCAAGAAACTGGGCTCATGATTTCGACTCCTGGGAAATCGTCGACTGCGCCGCCGATCTCTTCGTCGAGGCGCGCCTGGACGAGCTCATTCCGGAGTTCGCTGCCGACGAGCGCGAATTTGTCCGTCGCGCCGCTTTTGCCATGATCGCCGGCGCCGCCGTCCATCGAAAGGGCGATACCGATACGGCCATCCTCTCCTGGCTGCCGCTGATCGAGGAGCATTCCGGCGATTCCCGAAACTTCGTTCGCAAGGCGGTCAATTGGGCATTGCGCAGCATCGGCAAGCGCAATCGCACCTGCCATGGGCCGGCGCTCGGGCTGGCGAAGCTTTTAGCCGAAAGTCGGGATAAAACCGCGCGCTGGATCGGCAGGGACGCGGTCAGGGAGCTGAGCGGCGAAAAGCTTATGGCGCGGCTAAAATAGCGCGATGCAGCCGTTCATCTTGAGGCAGTCGCGCATGTAGGGCCAGCTTCGTGATGTTCGTAGTATCCGCGATGAGCTCGAGTGTCTGCACTGCATAAAAGACGGTCGCGAACTTCGCGCTTGCGCCTTGACGAACGTTGGCAAGTACTGCAGAGCATCTTCCCGGCGCAGCCCTGACGCGCAACCTTAGAGCTCGTACGTCGTAACAATTTCGCGGAGAGCCTGGCCTCGAAAAGCTGGAGGAAGTCGCCCACATAGTCGGGCACTAGGCTTGAGCCGGTGCCTAAAATGGAACCTATCGCTGCGCGCGAGGTTGGTAAGCAGGAGGATTCAGCTATGGCCAAATGCGACCAGTGCGGGAACGATTATGACAGGGCCTTCCAAGTAAATTTGGGGAATGAAATCTACACATTCGATAGCTTCGAATGCGCTATTCAGAAACTTGCTCCCGCCTGCCCGCATTGCGGCGTTCGAATCATCGGGCATGGCGTCGAATAGGGCGATATCATTTATTGTTGTGCGCATTGCGCCGAGCAGGAGGGAGCCGACGCTCTTACCGATCGCGCGCCTTGAGTCCGGCTTCGGTCTCTGACTTATTCCGGCGGCCTATTCGGGAGCCCTTTGTCGTTTGGGTTCGGCGCCGGCGTCTCTCTTGTATCTCGTGGCGGATGTTGGCGATTGTCGGGGTCTGCGGGCGCCACCTGGTCGTCGGAACGGTGGATAGGCTTCTCTTTCGGGTCGATCCGCTTGGCGGGGGCAGCAGCTTTTCTAGGCATAGCCAATTCCTCTGGCTTCACCGACAAGAACCCACTCCCACACTGAAGGTTCCGAATCCAGAAGCGCTGCTTGGATCGGAATCGATGTCACCAACCTCCGCAGCGCCGAGAACATGCTCAAAGAATTCATCGAGCAGATGGCCAGTCGCAAGGCTGCGTTTAGTGCGACATCAACACCGGCATCGAAATGTTATTCAGCAGATCACGCGTCGCACCGCCGAACATAAGCGAGGAGAAAGAAGAGATAGACTCCCACACAATTTTCGCGGTTCGCGTCGAGTCGATTTCGACGACGGCACTCCGGCATGCAATCAGACGACCGGGTCTTGACAGGAACGTTTCCGAATGGTGCGCGTTCACTCTTTTTGTCCCGTGCGAGAGGCGCGGACGGTCCCAGGGAGGTTATCATGAAAGTCAGCAATTGCATGACCACAGACGTGCAGATCACCGATCCGGAGCACACATTGCGAGATGTCGCTTCAATGATGGGACGTCTCGATGCCGGCGTTCTCCCGGTGGGCGAGAATGACCGGCTGGTCGGCATGATCACCGATCGCGACATCGCCATTCGTGGCGTGGCAGAGGGCAAAGGCCCCGACGCAAAAGTCCGCGACGTTATGAGTACCGATGTCAAATACTGCTTCGATGACGAAGATGTCGAAGACGTCCTTCACAACATGGGGGATCTTCAAGTGCGGCGCTTGCCGGTGCTGAACCGAAGCAAGCGGCTGGTCGGCATCATCTCGCTTGGTGATCTCGCCATGAAGGGCGAGACCATGGAAACAGGCAAGGCACTAAGCGGCATTTCGCAACGCGGCGGTGCACATTCACAGACGGCTCACTGACGGTCCGCGTCGCGCCACACTGTCCACGGGTTCGGCGGTATCGGCTCATTCAAGTCTCAACTCTCGCTCCATTGCCTTTGGCGCGAGAGTTCTGCAATTGGCACATCAGGACGCTTTACGCAGCTCCGTTGTTATGGATCGAGCGCTAATTGGAACGAGCTTGGTTTGCTTCTGTTTTACCGAGACCTTGGCACCTCAGCCGAGGCTGAACTACTATTCGGCTCCTGTTGTTGAATCACCGGTGGTGGCGCGTCGCTGCCGCGATCAAATGGTTTGATCGCCAGGATACCGAGTATTGAAGCAATCATTGCTCCGATAATGACGATCATCAGCATTCGCATCATCAGGGACTCCACCCAAGATTCAACATTGGTCGAGGCGGATCGTTCCATTGATTGTCCGTGCCGCAGTAACCGCCAGCTTCGGTGCCAGTTGCTCGACTTGAACGATGACAGGCCGCCGCTCGAGCTTTTTCCCGCCTAACTAGGACATGGTCGTCTAAGGGCGCTACCCCATGCCCGGCTGAAGTCCCAGGATTAGATCGACGGCCAGATCTTCGGTAAAGCATCTCTGTAGGGCCGAGGCTTTCGCCTGGCCGTCAATGATGCCTGGACTTTTCGACGAGGAAGTCGATCAGCACTCTCACGGCCGGCGGCATGCCCTTGGCGGTCGTGAAGACGATATAAAAACTGGCTTCCTCCGACTGCCATTGCGGCAGCACCCGCACGAGCCTCCCGGCCTGCAGATCCGCCTCGCACGCGCTTTCGAGCAGAAGCCCGAAGCCGAGGCCGGCCCGGGCTGCATCGAGAATGGCGGTCATGCTGCGGCAGGTCAGCCTCGGCTGATGCCGGATTACCCGTTTTTCGTCATTCGGACCGATGAGTTCCCAGCTATGGAACGACACCCACGGGGTCATCGCCAGCGTCGGAAGATCGGCCAGCTCGTCGACGCAATCTAAACCGCCGATACGTTCGATAAGCGACGGACTTGCGACCAGGATTCGCCGCGCCCGGTCGAGCTTACGCATCTTCAGGCTCGTCTGTGTCTCCGGCTCGTTGGTCGCCCTCACCTCAAGATCGATCCGTTCGTTGATGAGGTCGGCACGCCGGTCGGAGCCGATAATCTACAACTTGATCTTAGGGTAGCGTTCGAGGAATTCAGGCAGAATACCCCCGACGGAGATGTCGACAAGACCGAGCGGGCAGGCCATCCGGACTACGCCCTGCGGATCGGACTGGGCCTCGGTGACGATCGATTTGGCGCGATCGGCCTCCTGCAGAATGGTCTGGCATTTTTCGTAAAAGCCTGGCCGATCTCTGTCACCCGAAAGTGACGGGTCGACCGCTCTATCAGCCGTGCGCCAAGCCCGTCCTCGAGCCGGCTGACCCGCCTGCTCAATTTTGAGCGCGGTATTTTCAGATTGCGACTCGCAGAAGCAAAACCGCCGCTAGAGACGACGGCTGCAAAATAATAATAGTCGTTGAGATCGTCCATGCGAACAAGCTATCCGAGAGTAGGAATGAATGCCGCCCCGAAAAGGTTGTATGCTCTCTCCAGCAAAGCTGTAATCACATTGTCGGCATTGGATCTTCTTTCCGCGACCCGTCGCGGCAAAGCCAGCCAATATCCAACGGTCAATCCAAAACTCTCTTGAGAAAAGAATGGCCTTGATCAAGGCCTGCAGGATGCCGACGTGCGATACACAACATGCCGGTTCGGCTTACCTGGATGGCGCTCCGAAAATACAGCCACAACAGCGCGTGTCAAAAACACTGCAAGGACGGTCCGGCAGGGAAGACCGGACCCGTCCCCGTAGCTGATCGGAGGTCACTCGGATCAGAAACTTATTTGAAGCGCCCCCGGCCCGAAAACCGGGGACACTCACTAAGTGGATTAGAACGAACGCTGCAGGCGGAAGTAGCCCGACGTCTTGTCGTCGCCATTGTCCGGATCGTAGTACTGAACCGAAGCCTTGGCGTAGAAGTTGTCGACGATCTGGTAATCGACCGTCAGACCAACCTTCCAAGCGTCGTCGTCGCTGAAGTCGTCGCCAGCCTCGTAGATGTCGCCGTAGTACTGGACGCCGGGAGTGATCTTGAGCTTGTCGGTTGCCTTGATTGCGTATTCGGCAGCGACAGCCCATTCGGCTGCGGAGTAGTAGGAGTTCGGGCCGGAAGAATATACGGCTGCGAGGCCGAGCGTACCGGGACCGATGTCAACCGTACCCATTGCACGAACAGCACCGTCTTCGTTGTCGAAGTCCCAGCCGCCGGTGACCTGGTAGCTGAAGGCACCAGCCTTGCCGCCAACGCCGAAGGCAACGCCTACGTTGTTCGGGCCTTCGCCGGTCTTGTAGAAGCCGTCTTCCAGTTCGTCGACGCTGAGACCAGCGTAGAAGTCGCCGCTTTCGTACTGATAGCGGATGGAGTTGTGCAGCGTTACGATAGAGCCGATGTCGTCGGTTTCACCCGAGAGACCATCGTCCCACCAGCTGTAGAACAGACCAGCGCGGAAGCCCGCGATGTCGAGGTAAGCGGAGTCGAGGATGGCATCCTGGTCGGTGGCATTGTCAGCATTGAACTGCATGACGATGACGCCGGTCAGCGGACCATACTCGGTGTCGCTCTTGGCGGTGAACTGAACCTGGCCGCGAGTAACAGCATCCCAGTCGGAGTCGTTAGCACGCGTCAGCGAATTGCCAACCCGATCGCCAACGTTGACCTGGAAACGGATGTAGCCTTCGATCTTGAGGCAGGTTTCGGTGCCGGGGATGTAGAAGTAGCCGGTGCCGTAAGCGTCGCAGACGCGAACATATTCAACCGGTTCCGGCTCAGCAGCAACAATAGCGTCAGCTGCAAGAACCGGCGTCGATGCAGCAAATGCTGCTGCTGATGCGAGCAAAACCATTCTGATGTTCATTTACCAATCCATTCCTTTGTCGATCGGGGCTGGCGTCTCATCGGGTAGTCAATTTGAAGCCGGCCCAGTTTGAACAGCCATCTCGGCGTGCGGATCGATCGAACCGCCAAACCGTCATCCCATACCGGGCATTACCAAGCAATTCTCGATATACGCGGGAGGGGTCCGATCGAGGCACTTTCCTCGAAAGCGTGATTTTTATACAACAACTTCAATTGGTTAAGCAAAAAAATGCACAAACGGCCCAGCGACGGAACCCCTCCATCGCAGGCCGCGAACGCTATATTCTTTCATTAAAATCCCCCACCGCCCGATCTTCGTCGGACATAGTGGTGAAGCTCATAAAACTCTACCGCCGGCCAATGAACACAAACAAGGCGACGGCTTAGAACATGGTATCCTGAATTCGATACCAATGCGTCAAAATGATGACATACTGCCCAATGGTTGTACGCACTGTAGGCCCTTAATTGTTATCAGGCTATGTATTTTTTCAGGATTTCGCCGCGTTTCAAGCGCTTTTCCGCTATTTTTGAGTCTTTTCTGCAGTCAGAACCATTTCCCGGCCCTGCTTGCTGCCTCATTGCGGACATTCTCACGGATGAAGAGAATGCCGCTCGAAGTCCATTTCTTGAGAAGGATACCCCCCTGCGGTAGCAGACCATGCTTCGATATTTGATCATCAACCGCCATTCCAGGGCGGCCGCAGATCGCACGCTCGGATTCAGTCTTCGTTGGACTTTGCGTTCTCGAGAATCATGTAGTCCAGCGGCAGCTGCGTCGAATACTTAATCTGCTCCATCGCAAAGGCGGAGGAGACGTCGCGAATCTCGATCTTTGCGATCATCCGCTTATAAAAGGCGTCATAGGCGGCGATATCGGGCACGACGACTCGCAGGAGATAATCGACATCACCGCTCATCCGGTAGAATTCGACCACTTCGGGGAATTCGGCGACCACCTCGGAAAAGCGGCGCAGCCACTCGATCGAATGGGTGGCCGTGCGAATCGATACGAAAACCGTGACTTTGGTGTTAACCTTCTCCGGATCGAGGATGGCGACCCGACGCTTGATGACGCCATCTTCCTCCATTTTCTGAATGCGCCGCCAGCATGGCGTCGTCGAAAGCCCCACCTTCTTGGCGAGGTCGGCAACGGCAAGGGTCGAATCTTCTTGCAGCAGACGCAGTATTTTTCGGTCGAGGCGGTCCATGCGCACGTCAGTCCTTTCGAATTATTTTCTTTGTATAACCCGATTCCGCGCGAGCAAAAGAATTTTGTTTCAGGAAAGCAGTGTTTTCACCCGCTCCTGCAACACAGGAAGCAATTCTTGCTCGAACCAGGAATTGCGTTTCAGCCAGCCGCTGTTGCGCCAGCTCGGATGCGGCAGCGGCAGCACCGTCGGCGACCGGCCGGACAGCAGGCTGTCACGCCAAGCCCGCACCGTCTCGGTCATACTGCCTCGCCTCTCGTCAGCCATATGCCAGGCCTGCGCATACTGGCCGATGACCAGCACCAGCTCGATCTGCGGCATTGCCGCGATCACCCTTTGCCGCCAGACCGGAGCGCATTCACGGCGCGGCGGCAGGTCCGCGCCCTTGTCGTCGTAGCCAGGAAAGCAGAAGCCCATCGGCACGATGGCGAATCGGTTGCGGTCGTAAAAGCTTGTTCTGTCAACGCCGAGCCATGACCGCAGCCGGTCGCCCGATGCATCGTCGAACGGCAGACCGCTCTCATGCACCCGAAGGCCGGGTGCCTGCCCAGCGATCAGGATACGAGCGCTCGACGAAATCACCGCCACCGGCCGCGGTTCGTGCGGCAGCCGGTCCTGAGGTCCGCTTGCCGGAGCGTCGCGACAGATGCGACAGCCGGCAATTTCCCGCCGCAGAGTTTCCAGCTTGGCTTCATCGGTCATCACCTTACTCCCATCCGACGATCCGCCTGACGAAGCGCAGCGCGTCGCCGTAACCGGATTCGTGACGGGCACGGTCGCGCACATCGCGCGGCCGCTCGAAAGTCCCGGCCCACAGCCCGGCTTTCGCCCCTCTCGCCTCGGCCTCCTCCTTGCCGTAGCCACCATAGGAGACGGCCATACCTCGGCGCACCATGCCGGCATTGATGTCGCCGCCCGTCGCGCTACGACAGACGACAAGCAGCCTGTCGTAGCGGTCGCGCCGGCCGCCTTGGCAAAGCGTTCCCGATGCCAGCACCATCTCCTGCAGCGCCTCCCGCGCCACGCGCCCGCAAGCCCAGGCCTTCCCCGCCCGTTCACAGCTCTGATTAAACTCGGGCGCGTCAATGCCTTCGAGGCGGAAGCGCTCCCCGCCCAATGTCAGACTGTCGCCATCGGCAGCATGAAAGGCGCCGACACGCTGGATTGTTGCTCGATCGTTGATCTTGGCGGCAATCAGCGCCAGCAGCACCAGCAGGGCAAAAGCGGTCACGCCGTCGCGAATCAGGCGCAGGCCCCGTGTCACGCTTTCGCCTCCTTAAAAAACAAATCCTTGGCAAAGATGGCAAACATCTTCTTAAGAATTGCCGGTTAAGCTCTTATCCACCCAGGGGTGAAGTTTCAACGTGCACATGAGTACCGGCGTAAGCACATCGACTGACAAGATTATCGTCGACAGGTCGCGCAGCCACCGCAACAAGGCCGTTTCCAAGGCCGTGCGGCAGACGCGCGAACGTCTTCAGTCCGGTCATGCGTCCAATTCCGCCTTCGACCGTGACGTACTCAAGATGTATATAGCATCGATGATGCAGGGCGCGACGATCATGCCGCTCTTCGTCGTCATCATCACCGCCCTCGGCGTCTATTTCACTCAAGATACCCAATTGCTCTTCTGGGCGCTGCTGACGCTCACCTGTCACACCGGCAACATCTTGCTCGCCCGGCGCGCGCGCCGACAGGAGATCACCTCCGAGAGCGCCCGCAAATGGCGCCGCCTTCTGCTCGCCGGCCAATTCCTGGTCGGCTGCTGCTGGGCCGTCTTCGCACTGCAGGGGTGCGACACCTGCGAGCCGTCCAGCTTCATTCTCTATAAGGGCGCAACATTGCTGATTGCGCTTTCCGTCACGGCGATGTCGAACTTCATGCTGACGCCAGCCGTGCTGGTCGCCTTCGCGCCGGCAGTCCTGGCGCTTGGCGCCAAGAGCGGCCTGTCACGCGACCTCCTCGAAATCAGCCTGACCGGGCTCTTCACCACCACCCTTGTCTTCTTCAACTATATCAGCGACCGGCTGTTCAAATCCAACCTCAGGATCCTCTCCTACCAGTCGGAGAAGGACGACCTGATCGCCGAGCTGGAAGTGGCGAAATCGATGTCGGACGAGGCGCGCCGCCGCGCCGAAGAGGCAAACCTCGCCAAGTCCCGTTTCCTTGCCTCCATGTCGCACGAGCTCAGGACGCCGCTCAACGCCATCCTTGGCTTCTCCGAGGTGATGTCGGCCGAAGTCATGGGACCGCTCGCCAATCCGACCTATAAAGAATACGCCGGCGATATCCACCGCTCCGGCCAGCATCTGCTCGATCTCATCAATGAAATCCTCGACCTGTCGCGCATCGAGGCCGGCAAATACGAACTGAGCGAAGAAGCGATCTCGCTTCTTGATATTACCGAGGATTGCATAGGCATGGTCCAGCTGCGCGCCCGAGCCAAGAATATCGCCATTTCGGATCAGTTCGAGCGGCAGCTGCCAGCCATCTGGGCGGACGAGAAGTCGATGCGCCAGGTGGTGCTCAATCTCCTCTCCAATGCCGTCAAATTCACGCCGCAGGGCGGCGAAATCCATGTCAAGGTTGGTTGGACGGCCGGCGGCGGACAGTACATCTCGATCAAGGACAACGGCCCCGGCATTCCGGAAGAAGAGATTCCCGTCGTCCTCTCGGCCTTCGGCCAAGGCTCGATCGCCATCAAGAGCGCCGAACAAGGCACCGGCCTCGGCCTGCCGATCGTTCAGGCGATCCTTGCCAAGCATGACGGACAGTTCCTGCTGAAATCGAAGCTGCGTGAAGGCACCGAGGTCATCGCCATCCTGCCCGCCAAGCGCGTGCTCCAGAGCCTGCCGGCTGTCGAAGAGGCTCAGGCTGTCGCGCGCAAGCGCAAGAGTTTTGCCTAATGCATGTCGCCCGGAAGTGTGCGGCGGTTCCCCGATAACGACATGCATAAAAACAAGGAGCTAAAGCGCGTCTCATGAATCAGGTTTCATGCGACGCGCTTTAGTTCAACTGAAAAACAGATGCTTGCCGAGCACGAATCCGAGATAGAGGCAGCAGGCGGCGATCATACAGGTCACCGCGAAGGAACCGAGATCCTTGGCATGTTTGCCGACGATCGAAATCTCCGGTGAAATCCGGTCGATCACCTCTTCAACAGCGGTATTCATCGCCTCCATCGAAAACAGCCCGAGGAACAGCAGCACCGCGACGACGATCTCACCGAAAGTGGCCCCCACCAGCGCCAGCCCCGCCAGCGAAACGAGGAAGAAACCGAGCTCCTGGCGGAAGGCCGCCTCTTTCAGCACGCGCAGGAAACCTGCCCAGGAATAGCTGGCCGCGGCGATGAAATGTCGAAATCCGGTCTGCTTCGTCACCGCCGGCTTCGTCAAGATTGATCCCCCAGAGCATGCCGCGCAAAAGTGTGCAGCGGTTTTGCGATAACGACATGCGTAAAACAAGGAATTAAAGCGCGGGCCAAGCGAATCTGAAAGATCGCGACGCGCTTTAATGCTTATTGCTCACGCCTGCCTGGGCAAACGTCGCCATGCCGGAATGGCAGGCAGCGGCGGCCTTGACGATGCCGGCGGCAAGCGCCGCACCAGTGCCTTCGCCAAGCCGCATGCCGAGCGCCAGGATCGGTGTCTTGCCGAGCATCTCGATCGCGCGCAGATGACCGGGCTCGCTGGAGACATGGCCGATCAGGCAATGATCGAGCGCGGAGGGATTGGCGGCTTTCAGGATCGCCGCTGCGGCAGTCGCGACATAGCCGTCGATCAGCACCGGTATGCGCTCCATCCGGGCGGCAAGGATGGCGCCGGCCATCGCCGCGATCTCGCGGCCGCCAAGCCGCCGCATGATCTCCAGGGGATCGTCGAGATGGTCGCTATGCAGCTCCACCGCCTTTTCCACCGCAGCGATCTTGCGCTCGAGCATCTCGCCTTCCGAACCGGTGCCGGGTCCGACCCAGTCGCGCGCCGAACCGCCGTAGAGCGCATAGTTGATCGCCGCCGCAATCGTCGTGTTGCCGATGCCCATCTCGCCAATGCAGAGCAGGTCGGTGCCACCGGCGATCGCCTCCATGCCAAAGGCCATGGTCGCGGCGCAGTCGCGCTCGGAAAGCGCGGCTTCCTCGGTAATATCGCCCGTGGGGTAATCGAGCGCCAGATCGAAGACTTTCAGCCCGAGATCATAAGCGACACAGATTTGGTTGATCGCAGCTCCACCGGCTGCAAAATTCTCGACCATTTGCTGCGTCACCGCAGGCGGAAAGGGTGTGATGCCCTGTCTGGTGACACCGTGATTGCCGGCGAAGATCGCCACCAGCGGCCGGTTGACGGCCGGTTGGCGGCCCGTCCAGGCGGCAAGCCAGAAGGCAATCTCCTCGAGCCGCCCGAGCGCACCCGGCGGCTTGGTCAGCTGCGCGTCGCGTTCGCGTGCGGCCACCAGTGCGCGGGCATCCGGCCCCGGCAGGTCCCGGAGCAGGGTACGGAAATCGTCGAACGGCAGGCCTGAAACGCTCATCTGTGCGGTTTTCCTATGAATTCGGCTATTCTTGTTTTCTCGCAAACCACTTGTTTGCGTCGAGCAAATCAGCTTCTTTGCGGTGGCTCTCTCTTAAAGCCGGCGGACGAAGCGAACAACATCAAAAGCGCCGCAGCCCCTCCGGCAGAACGAAACAGAATGAAGATCAAGGACTATGCGGTCGATACCGCCCGCGCCGTCGCCTTTTTGAGCCGTCTTCCGATGCCGCCGGCGCTGTTCGAAGGCTATGACGGCAGGCTCGGCCGCCTGGTGCGCGCCTTTCCCCTCGCCGGTGTTATCATCGGCTTCGTCCCGGCGCTCGCCCTCCTCCTTCTTTCAGGCCTGCGCGCCGATCCACTGGTGGCGGCCCTGATCACGCTTTCCGTCCAGGCTCTTGCCACAGGCGCACTGCACGAAGACGGCTTGGCCGACACGGCCGACGGCATCGGCGGCGGCAAGAACCGCGAACAGAGCCTCATCATCATGAAGGACAGCCGGATCGGCACCTACGGCGCGATAGCGCTGATCCTCTCTTTCGCGATCCGTGCGGCCGCACTCGCCGCCATTGTTCGCCAATCCTCGCCGCTCGCCGCAACCCTTGCCGTTCTCGCCGTCGCAGCACTCAGCCGTGGCGCTATCGCCTGGCATTGGCAACGGCTGCCGGCCGCAAAGGCCAATGGCGTGGCCGCCTCGACCGGCCAGCCGAATGAGGCGGCGATGCATTTTGCGCTCGTCTCAGCCGGTCTGCTCGCAGCACTTCTGATCTGGCCGGCATTCGGCCTGCGGCCGCTCGTCGCCAGCCTCCTCGCCGCCGGCGTTGCCGGATTTGTCTTCACGACTCTCATCCGTCGCAAGCTTGCCGGCCACACCGGCGACACGCTGGGCGCCACGCAGCAGATTTGCGAAATCGCCACCCTTTGCGCCCTTGCCACCACTCTTTGAAACTCCGATATATCAGCCATGCAAACACCCTGCATTCACGTCTGCTCCATGGTTCCAGCCACCGGATTTTGCGGCGGTTGCGGCCGCACTCTTCAGGAAATCGGTGGCTGGATGAACTATACCGATGCCGAACGGCGCGGGATCATGGCGCAGCTGCCGGCGAGGCTCGCAACCGCCGCGGCGACCAGCCGAACGAAAACAAGCCTCGCCGAGCCGCCGGGGCGGCCTTCATGATCCGTTTCACCGTCATTCTCGTCGTGATCGGCATCGGTCTTGCCGTGCTGATCCTCAACGGCGACAGCGGCCGCGTCCTCGGCCTGCAAAGCGACGATTTCGGCCGCGTCGTCTACCTGCTGCCGATCGCACTGATGCTGTCGGCGGGCATCTGGGGAAGCCGGCGCAGCGTCGGCGAAACCATGCGCCAGATGATGATATGGCTGGTGATCATCCTGGCGCTCGTCACCGTCTATCTCTATCGCCAGGAAGCGCTCGGGGTCGGCAACCGGGTGCTCGCCGGCCTCGTTCCCGGCCGCGCCGTCGTTGTCACGACGAGCGAGGGTGGCGAGGAAATCATCCTGCACAAGCTGTTGAACGGCCATTTCGAAGCCGACGTCAATGTCAATGGCCGACCGGTCGAGATGCTCGTCGACACCGGCTCCAGCATGGTCGCGCTCTCGCACGAGGATGCCGAACGCATCGGCATCGATCTCACCGGCCTCACCTACTCGATGACGGTCATGACCGCCAACGGCCGCAGCCGCGCAGCCCCCGTCACGCTCGATCAGGTGGCGATCGGTCCGATCGTTCGCAACAATGTCGCAGCCAGCGTTGCCGAGGAGGGTCGGCTCGACCAGAGCCTGCTCGGCATGAGCTTCTTGGAAACGCTGGGCTCCATGCAGATGCAGACCGACGAACTGCGCCTGCGGGATTGAACCCTGGCGTCGCAGCGCTCACCATCTGCCGCCTTCGATAGCGGACCTCACCCGAACCGTCGGGTTTCGGCAGGCTCTCCATGCGGAGCGGCCCGAGCAATCCGCCCGTCGATGAACGCCGCCGAAAGCGCGGCCAAGAGGGCGAGCGATGCCGAGGTCAGCAACATCGCGAACAGTGTCGGAATCGCGCCGGCCTCCCGGAGAAACAGCCCGGCGATCGAAGCGATTAGCGCGCCGCCGGCGATCGACATGGCAGCGGCAAGGCCGGCAGCTGTGCCGGCGAGATTGGCGCGAACCGACATCACCCCCAGATTGGCGGCCGGAAAGGTCAAGCCATTGCCAATGCCGATGAACATGCAGGGTCCGAAAAACGCCAGAATATGCGTCACGCCTGAGATCGACAGGCTCAACCCCAGCAGCAGACCCATGCAGGTCGATAGGCGCGCAATGACGAGCGTGATGCTGAGCGATTTTTCGGTCAATCGGGCAGCCAGATAGCTGCCCAGAATGAACCCTGCGGGAACCATCCCCATGAATAAACCCAGTTTCGCGCTCGATCCGCCGAGCAACGTGCCGACGGCCAAAGATGCGCCTCCGAGAAGGATGTAAAGAGTGCCGGTGGAGCAGGCCATGCACAGCGTATAGGCCCAGAACCGCGGCGAACTCAGGAGGTGCCGATAAGAGGCAAGGTAGTTGCCTCTCGGTCTCGACGCATGCCCCGCCGTTTCCTTCAGCTCGCGCATGGAAATCGCAAGGATGGCTGCGCCAAGCAGCGCAAGAGCAGCGAAGATCGCCCGCCATCCAAACGCTTCGTCCAGGACGCCGCCGAAACTCGGGCCGAGCATTGGGGCAATTGCCCAACCCATGGCGGCGTAACCAATCCTGTTGGCAGCCTGGCCTTCGCCCGCCGTCTCCTTGATGACGACAAGAGCGACGCAGAAACAGGCGGCGATCGACGCCTGCATCACGCGAAACAACAGGAAAATGCCGATGTTGGGAGCGAGCGCGCAGCCGATGGAGGCGACGATGAAAATCGAAACGGCGATCAGCGCCACCGGCCGGCGTCCGTAGCGATCCGACATCGCGCCCGCGACAATTTCCGTTACTGCGTTGATGATCGCATAGCCGGCAATCGAAAGATTGACCAGGGCGAAATCGGCCCGAAACGTGGCAGCGATGTTTGGCAGCGCCGGCAGATATATGTTGACCGGCAATACCGATAGCGCCGTCAGCAGCAGGAGGATCGTGCGTCGGGGTGCCGCCGTCGATGTCGTGACCGTTTTCTCGGTCAGGCGGCTGCCGGAAGTCTGAACGGAATTATTGCCTGTCATGGTCCTGCCCGTCTTGTCAGCGAGATTTGTGGAGAGTCTGTCGAGGCGAGGCGAAATTCAGGGCACAAAAAAAGCCCCGTCAGGAGCTTGATCTACCGCGCATGGGGCTGATCGCCGGATGGTTACACCACCCTGCCCATGCGCTTTATCACCACGACAAGAACCATTGCGATCTTCATGGCCGCTATGGCTAGACGAATATTTCTACCCCGTCAACGTGAGGTTTCACCGCCCGTTGGAAATGCAAGCCAGCCAACCCGTGCGCCAATGGCGCGATGCAGCTTTACGGCACGGGCCGGATCTGTCACCTTCACCCGCAAAACAACAAGACCACAAAGAGCAAGAAGAAACTCCTAGTCTGGTGGCACCCCGCATGTTCGATCGGCCATCGCTTCGGGCGATGGCTTTGACCTATGGGTGCGACAGGAGTTTCGCGATGAATTCACTCTGGCCGATCATCGTCGGCGGCGTCCTGCCCGCCATTTTCTGGGGCATCACCGCCATCTTCCAGAAGCAGAGCGCCACGGCCGCCACCGGCTCCGCCGTCTATCTGATCGCCTTCGGCACCGCCTGTGCTATCGCCGGCCTGATCGCGACGCTGGTCTGGCGTCCCGCTCCCTGGAGCCTGGAGGGCCTTGGTTTGGCCGCGACCGCCGGCACCTGCTTCGCCCTCGGCACCGGCCTGATCAGCTTCGCGCTCTTCGCTTACGGCGTTCCCGTCTCGAAACTCGCGCCGATCTGGAGCTGCAACGTGCTGGTGACGCTCACCATCGGCGCCCTTTACCTCGGCGAGGCCTCAGAGATCAACACAGGCAAGCTCGCCGCCGGCACCCTCCTCATTCTCTCAGGCGCTCTCCTCGTCAGCAGCGCCTGAGGGGAATGCGCAAGATAAGACATCAATAGGAGACAAGGACTTTGCCGATAATAGGTCGCTGCCTTACAACCAGCGGAACCGCGATACCGAAATCGGACTCACCTAAAAAGATGTCGGCGGTAACTCGCCGGCCGGAAAAATCGATGCGCGATCGCGAACCCCCGAAGGAACAGGGATCAGTCGAGCAATAGATGCGCAGTTCACCCCCCTTCAAGCCCGAAGAGACCGTAATCGCGAGATGGACGGCGGAATTGGCATGGTCGACAAGGTCGCAAGAAACATCCGGGACGCATGATACCTCAGCAGAGATCGGCTCGTTTTGCCCCATGACCACGGCATAAGTAACTTTGACGGGCGCTGCGGCCTCGTGCGACCGGATTTCTTGTGGGTTTAAGCAAAGGAGCGTGGCAATCGCGAAGAATTCAAACACGCTGCTGGTGATCATCCCCTTGCCCCCGCGACTGATAACAGCAACGCTGGACATTTTCCGTGTTAAAATTGCGGCGTTTCCTAGAGCATGATGCCGAAAAGTGTGAGCGGTTTTCGGCCGACATCGTGCTCTAACTCTTTAATTCAGAACAGGATTCAGATTTTTAGGGCCAACCGGGCCTAAAAATCTGAATCCTGTTCTAACCAAACGCTGCTTCATTGCCGCCCGGTCCTCTTTGTTGATATTCTACGCCTGCGCAATGCCGGAACCTGACATGACTCCACGACAACTGAAGACATTCCTTGCGGTCATCCGCCACGGAAACCTCACGCGCGCCGCTGCCGAAGTCAACCTCGCCCAGTCGAGCCTCAGCGACCAGATCCAGGCGCTCGAAGAGGAATTGGGCGCCGAGCTGTTTGTCCGATCCCGGCAAGGCGTCGTCCCGACGCCGGCAGGAGCAGCTTTGAAGGCCTATGCGGAAGAGATCTTGGCGCTGAATGGCGAGGCGAAGGACGCCGTCCGCTCGGCCGCCGGCAATGCCGAACAATCAGTCATATTGGGCACGCTCGAAACCATCGCCGCTGAAAGGCTGGCACCCTGGCTCTCCCGCTTCCGTCGGCAGAATCCCGGCCTCGCTCTCAAACTCAAGGTTGGCGGCAGTGGCGAATTGCATGCGCAATTGCAGCACGGCTCGATCGACGTCGCCTTCACCTTCGATCGCGGCCATGAGGACGAGCGCTTCGCGACGCGCCATATCTGCAGCGAACCGCTGGTGTTGATCGCGGGCCGCAACGCGCAGCTATCCTCATTTGACAGCCTGGCGGCGCTGAGCACCACCCACTTTGTGGCGACCGAAGCCGGCTGCGTCTATCGCCATCTGTTCGATACTGCCTTTGCCGAAGCGGGCGTGACGCCGCCGCCCATCGCGACGGAAGCAGACAGCATTGCGACGATCATTCGCCTCGTTGCCTCCGGCACCGGCTATGGGCTTGTCCCACGCCTCGCAATCGGGCTGTCTCCGGCGCGGAGCGATATCGTCGAATTGTCGTGGCCGGGCAAACCGCCAGCCGCTTCGTTGGTGATGACGTGGCGGCGCCGGCGCGTTCAGCCATCGGCGCTCGCCCTTATCCTGCAGTCAGCAAGCGAACATCTCTCGCCGGTCAAACCAGCCGATGTCCACCCTCGACATGCAGGATCGTGCCCGTCGTAAAACCGTTGCCGATGAGAAAACGGATTGCGTCGGCAATATCCTCCGGCTGCCCGACCCGGCCCGCCGGCAGGCGCTCCGCCATCGCGTCCAGCGTTGTTTGTTTGGCGTCGCCGGCGACAAAGCCCCAGATCGGCGTATCGACCCATCCGGGCGATACGGCATTGATGCGGATCGGAGCCAACTCGACGGCAAGCGCTCTCACCAGGCCTTCAAGCGCCGCGTTGACGGCTGCGACCACTGAGCCACGCGCTGCCGGTCGATAGGCGGCGACCCCCGAGGTATAAGTGATGGATCCCAGAGGCGACAGATGGGCGGCACCATGCTTTGCCAGCAGCAGCGGTCCGTAGAACTTGCTTTCAACCACCCGTTGCGCCGCCGCCAGTTCGATCGACGGCACGAGCTGATAAGCGCCTTCGATATCGGCCGCCGTGCTGACGATATGATCCAGCGGTTCGCCGTGCTGAAACAGCGCGGCGACCTCTTCCTCCCGGGCTATATCGACGGCACGTGTCGCGAGTTTCGGATGGTCGCCGAGGTGGCGGCGGGCTGCCGCGAGCCTCTCCCGGCTGCGCCCCGCGATCGTCACCGACGCTCCCTCGGCAAGCAGGCGCATGGCAAGCGCCAGTCCCATGCCGGAACTGCCACCGACAATCAACACCTTCGCACCTTCCATCCTGATCGCAGTCATCGCACATCTCCATTTGAATGAGAGAGCAGATGCCCCCGACGGTAGCGGAAGAAAAACGGAAGAAATCGATAGCGTCATCGGAGTTTCCGATGACGCACGGTCAGCGTCAGTTGCGCAGCCGGTATCCGGTCTTGAAGATCCAGCCCAGCGTTCCCAGGCAGATCGCCAGGAACACGGTGATCATCGCCAGGCTGATCGCCGGGTTGACATCGGCGATCCCGTAAAAACTCCAGCGGAAGCCGCTGACGAGGTAGAGGACCGGGTTGAAGTGGCTGACCGCTTGCCAGAAGGGCGGCAGCATGCTGACAGAATAGAAACTGCCGCCGAGGAAGGTCAGCGGCGGCACGACAAGCATGGGAATGAGGTTCAGCTGCTCGAAATTGCCGGCCCAGATGCCAATCATGAAGCCGAACAGGCTGAAAGTGATCGCAGTCAGCAGGAAGAACAGGATCATCATGAAAGGATGTTCGATCCTGACGTCGACGAAGAGATTGGCGGTTAAAAGAATGATGACGCCGATGATCAGGCCCTTGGTGGCCGCCGCCCCGACATAACCGAGCAGTATCTCCGTCATCGCCACGGGCGCCGACAGCACCTCATAGATCGTGCCGGTGAATTTCGGGAAGTAGATTCCGAAGGAGCCGTTGCTGATGCACTGGCCGAGCAGCGTCAGCATGATGAGGCCCGGCGTGATGAAAGCACCGTAGGACACGCCTTCCACTTCCTGGATGCGCGAACCGACTGCCGCCCCGAAGACGATGAAATAAAGCGAGGTCGAGATGACAGGCGAGATGACGCTCTGCAGCAGCGTGCGGCGCGTGCGCGCCATTTCGAAGAAATAGATCGATTTGACCGCTTCGAAGTTCATTTACTCGCTCCCACCAGCGCCACGAAGATATCTTCGAGCGAACTCTGCCGCGTCGACAGATCCTTGAAATGGATATTGTTCTCGCCGAGCCGGGTCAGCAGCGTCGCGATGCTTTCCTGCTCGTTATCGGCATCGAACTCATAAGTCAGGCGGCTTCCGTCCGCTTCGAGAGTGAGGCCATTGCCGGCAAAACAATCTGGCAGCCGGCTCAGCGGTTCCGCCAGATCGAGGATGAGCTGCTTGCGGCCGAGCTTGGCCATCAACGCCGCCTTTTCCTCGACGAGCAGCAGCTCGCCGCCATTGATGACGCCGACGCGGTCGGCGATTTCCTCGGCCTCTTCGATATAATGGGTCGTCAGGATGATGGTGACGCCCGAAGCCCGGAGTTCTTCGACGACGTGCCACATGTCCTTGCGCAGCGTCACGTCGACGCCAGCGGTCGGCTCGTCAAGGAAAAGAATATCCGGTTCATGGGAAAGCGCCTTGGCGATCAGCACCCGTCGTTTCATGCCGCCGGAGAGCTGACGCAGCATGTTGTCCTTCTTGTCCCAAAGCGAGAGCGCCCGCAGCACCTTCTCGATATGCGCTGGATTGGCCTTCTTGCCATGCAGCCCGCGCGAAAAGCTCACCGTGTTGAACACCGTCTCGAACTGATCGGTCGTCAGTTCCTGCGGCACCAGTCCGATCATCGAGCGGGTCGCGCGGAAATCCTTTACGACGTCGTTGCCGGCCACCAGCACGCGGCCGCCGCTCGGATTGGCGATGCCGCAGATGATCGAGATCAGGGTCGTCTTGCCGGCGCCGTTCGGCCCGAGCAGCGCCAGGATCTCGCCCTTCTCGACATCGAGGTTGATGCCCTTCAGGGCCTCGAACCCGTTGGCATAAGTCTTCGTCAGGTTCTGAACGGAAATAATGGGGGTCATGCAGGACTCTTGCAGATGCTCAAAGTATTTCGGCCCGCTATATAGTCCCTCCGTGACGCTTTGACATCCTTCGGGAACATGAACACTGCATTCACGCCTCACCAACACCGTCGCCTTCGTCAAGCCGATCACCCATCGGTGACAGGCTGCGATAGCCGGCTTCCGATTGCCGTCGCCCGCCGCCAATTCTCCCTGAAAGAAAGGCAGCGGTCGGCTCCGCATGTCATCATCCGGTGATATTCATGCCCGATAAGAGAGCCGAGGCAAGCACCGGCATCCGCCCCGCCGCCCAGTCCTTTGCGGAGCCGTCTTACCGGTGTTCTCGTTGCGCCCTTTTCCGCTGCCTCGGCATGTAATGAAAGTTATTGTTCAGTCACCAAGCGTTTGGAACCGGCCAGTCTCCCTGTGCAGCCGCGTTCGTCTCAGCCGGCCTCTGCGCCGGCTTTTCTTTTGTACGCGCGTCGTTGCAGCGGCCGACCTCGTCCTTCGGGGCCCCTGCGGGGCACCTCAGGATAAGGTCGGAGAGAGGTCGCGGCCGTGTCAAGACATAGCAGCGAGCTTGGCGACAACGGATTTGGCGCAACCGAGCATGCCGATCTGGTCCGCAGCCAAATGGCACAACGACCAGCCCTGATGCTGAGGTGCATAGGCCAAAGGCCGAAGCCTCGAAGGACGAGGGCGGGTGGGAGGCAGTAGGTGCTACCCCTCACAATTCATCATAATTGAACCAGTCGAAATCCGCCGCCTTCCCTCGCCCAGACGTATCGAAGGCAAACACGCCGGCAAAGGCGCCGGTGAAGGAGCCGTGCTCCCCGCGCCCGCCCTCGTCGGAAATCACGCCGGCGTCGAGGACAGGACCGATCCGTTGCCAGGCGCCCTTGCCCTCCGTCTGCCAGGAGAATTGAAGGTCATTCTCGCGGATTTCCATGGCAAGCTGGACACGGCCCTCGGCCGGGATCGCGACACCGCTTTCGGCGGGAAAGCTGAGGCGGCCGTTCGGGTAGTCGCCGTTGCAGGAGAGGATGGTCACGCAGCGGCCGAGCGTTTCGTGCAGCGTCACGGCAATCGCGTGGAACTTATGGCGGTTGTAATAATGCGTCAGCCCCGCGACCTGCTGATAGGTGTCAGGCGAAAATTCGATCACGGTTTCGGCGCGGAAACTATGATGCTCCTGCCGGCGCGCGACCAGCGACTGCTCGAACCAGGAGCCGATGCTTTCGCGACCGATCAGCCTGAGATGGCCGGGACGGTCCGTCAGATTGAAGATGCGCTGGGGTTCGGGCGTACGCAGCCACTGGAAATCGGCCGGTAGCGCGCGCCCATCGAAACTGTACTCGCTGCGCATCGGCTTCTCCACCGGCGCAGCGCTGAAGGGAGCCGACACATCGACATCGGGCACTGAGGTGCCGTTTTCCAGATAGAGCCAATCATCGTCGCGCCAGACGCATTTCTGCAGGGACGTTTCGCGCCCCAGCGTGCATCGCCGTTTCGGCGGCAGCGGCCGGCCGCAGAGATGAGTGTGATAGGCCTGCCCCTCCGGTGTCTCGACATATTGGCCGTGCCCGGCCCGCTGCAGCACCGCGCCCGGATGATCCTTCGAGGTGATCAGATGCATGTTCGGATGCATCTCATACGGCCCGTCGATGCGGCGCGAGCGCGCCATGGTGACGGCGTGGTCGTAGCCGGTGCCGCCCTCGGCGGTCGTCAGATAATACCAGCCGTTCTTCTTGAAGAGATGCGGTCCTTCGACGAGGCCGAGCGGGCTGCCGGCGAAGATGTTTTTGATCGGCCCCTTCAGCGCCTTGGTCGCGGGATCCCATTCCTGCAGCAGGATGCCGTCGAAGGCGGGCGATTTCGGCGAGCCGCCGAAGCTCTGGGTTCGGTGGTTCCACTGCATGTTGACGAACCATTTGCGGCCATCGTCGTCATGGAAGAGCGAGGGATCGAAGCCGGAGGAATTGACATAGACCGGCTCGGACCATTCGCCCTCGATGGAAGGAGACGTCACGATGTAATTATGCGCATCCTTGAAATTGCCGTCGAAACGCTTGACGTCGGTATAAACAAGCCAGAAGTGCCCATCGGCATAGGAAAGACACGGCGCCCAGATGCCGCAGCTATCGGGATTGCCGCGCATGTCGAGCTGCGAGGCACGCTCCAGCGGCCGGCGCACCAGCCTCCAGTTTACAAGATCGCGAGAATGATGGATCTGCACACCCGGATACCATTCGAAGGTGGAGGTGGCGATGTAATAATCGTCGCCGACGCGGCAAATCGACGGATCGGGATTGAACCCGGGCAGGATGGGATTGCGGATCATGAACGGCCTCCTCCTAGATTGTTGCGGTACGTACGTCAGATAGGTGCGATTTAGCTCGCCTCTCCACCCTCATCTCTGTGCTTGTCACAGAGATCCAGCCGGACCAAGTCTTTGGGCCGGAAAGGCCCCTTTTCACCGCGCGCACGCGCGGTGGCTGGATTCCTGTGACAAGCACAGGAATGAGGGAGGGTGTGGCAACTGCTGCCACATCCTCCGGTTGTTTTGCCTAATCCCGCTCGGCCGACCTCGCCCAGAGATTGATATCAGCCTCACGGGCATACACATCGATCTCCTTCAGCTCCTCAGCCGAAAACTCAATATTATCCAGCGCCTTGACGCAATCGACGATCTGCGAGGACCGGCTGGCGCCGATCAGCGCCGAGGTCACCCGCCCACCGCGCAGCACCCAGGCAATCGCCATCTGCGCCAGCGTCTGGCCACGCCGTTCGGCGATCTCGTTGAGCTTCCTGATATTGTCGATGATCGAAGGACGGATGAAATCGCGCTTCAAGAAATGATTCTGCGCCGCCCGGCTGTCGGCCGGAATACCGCCGAGATACTTCGTCGTCAGCATGCCCTGAGCGAGCGGCGAGAACACAATCGAACCCATGCCGACGTCGTCGAGCGTATCGAGCAGCCTGTCGTCCTCGACCCAGCGGTTGAGCATCGAATAGCTCGGCTGATGGATCAGGCAGGGCGTGCCGAGGTCCTTGAGGATGGCGGCTGCTTCGCGGGTGCGCTGCGAATTATAGGAGGAGATGCCGACATAGAGCGCCCGGCCGGAGCGGACGATGTGGTCGAGCGCGCCGCAGGTTTCCTCGAGCGGCGTCTCCGGATCGAAGCGGTGAGAATAGAAAATGTCGACATAATCGAGACCCATGCGCTTCAGGCTCTGATCGCAGGAGGCGATCAGGTATTTGCGGCTGCCCCACTCGCCATAGGGACCCGGCCACATATCGTAGCCGGCTTTGGAGGAAATGATCAGCTCGTCGCGAAGCCCGGAAAATTCCGTGCGCAGAATTTCGCCGAAAGCGGTCTCGGCGCTGCCGGGAGGCGGGCCGTAATTGTTGGCGAGATCGAAATGAGTGATGCCGAGATCGAAGGCCGTGCGGCACATGTCGATCTTGCGGTCATGCGGCGTGTCACCGCCGAAATTGTGCCAGAGGCCTAGGGAGACGGCCGGCAGTTTCAGGCCGGAACGGCCCGTGCGGTTATATTTCATCTTCGAATAACGGTCTGCGGCCGACTGCCAGCTCATCTGAATGTCTCCTTAAAATATCTCTATGATCGTCATGCTCGGCCTTGTGCTGAGCATCTGCTGCTCTCGATAGATCCTCGGGAAGCCCGAGCGCGCGAGAACTATTGGAACAAGCGCGCTGATACGGCAAGCGAACGCGCGAGTTCCTACGGCTTCAAGAGTGCCCGCGACCAATCGATGCCGAGCATTCGCCGCCTGGTTTGCAGATCCTCGGCACAAGGCCGAGGATGACGTTCGGAGTGCGCACTTGGCGATCAGCAGACCTCAGGCGATACGTTATCACCTCAACAGCGCCAGCGCCTCTTCGATGCCAAGCGCGGCCGGCTGGGTGCAGGTCGTCGTCAGATCGATGAAGCGGCCCTCCTCGCCCGATTTCAGGATCGAGGTCATGACGTCGACGCCGTGCAGCGTGCGGTCGAGCGAGCAGCGCGCGTCGCGTCCCTCGATCAGCGCCATCGCCATATCGGCAAGGCCGGCCGTGCGGTAGTTGGCGCGCGCCCCGTTCGGGTTTTCCTGGTTGATCTTGCCGAAGGGGTGATCCCAGTCTTCCAGCGGCTTGATGTCCTTGTCGCGGCCGCTGGCCTCGACGGTGCCGCCGAAGAAGTTCGGGTCCGGTACGTAAAGCGAGCCGCCGGTGCCGTAGAGCTCCATATTGGCATGGCGGTGCGACCAGACATCCCAGCTCGCCGACAGCGTCACGGTAGCGCCGCTGACGAATTCGAGCAGCGCCTGGATCGTCGTCGGCGTCTTGACCGGGATGATTTCGCCATGACGCGGCTCACTGGTGATAGTGCGTGTCGGCGACGCCATCGAAGTCATGGCACCGACGCGTTTGACCGGGCCGATCAGATTGATCAGGTTGGCGATGTAGTAAGGGCCGAGATCGAGGATCGGGCCGCCGCCCGGCAGGAAGAAGAAATCCGGGTTCGGATGCCACATCTCCATGCCGGGGCTCATGACATAGCAGGCGCCCGAAGTGACCCGGCCGATGCCGCCATCGTCGATGAACTTGCGGGCGAGCTGATGGGCGCCGCCGAGGAAGGTGTCCGGCGCGCAGCCGACGGCAAGGTTCTTCGCCTTGGCGATGCGGCGAAGCTCCTCGCCCTGCTCCAGCGAAAGCACCAGCGGCTTTTCCGAATAGACGTGTTTTCCGGATTCGAGGATCGTCTTCGACACCGGAAAATGCGCATCCGGGATCGTCAGGTTGACGATGACGTCGATCTCGTCATTGGCGAGAAGCGCGTCGATCGTCTGTGCCTTCACGCCATATTCCTTGGCGCGGGCCTCGGCGGCCTGCACGTTGATATCGGCGCAGGCCAGCACCTTCAGCCCCTTGAAGAGCGGTGCGAGCGAGAAGTAGGTGGTGGAGATGTTGCCGCATCCGATGATGCCGACGCCAAGTTCCCTGGTCATGATGTGCCTCAATAAGTCTTGAAGGATGCAATCGAACGGCTGATGTTGCGGTCGATGTCTTTGGGATTGTCATGTTCGACGACGAAGTGCTTTGCCTTGGTGCCGCGAAGTGCTGCAATCAGCTTGGCCCACTCGACCTTGCCATGGCCGACATCGGCCCAGCCGTCCTCGTCCTTCGCCTCGCCTGCCGGGGCGATATCCTTGACGTGGACCGAAGTGATGCGAGAGCCGAGTTTCTCGATCCAGTCGAAGGGATCGGCGCCGCCGCGGATGACCCAGGCGATATCGGCTTCCCAGGAAATGTCGGGCGCGCCTTCAAAGATGCGCTCGATCGGCAGCGAGCCGTCGGCCAGCTTGACGAACTCGAAATCATGGTTGTGCCAGCCGAATTCGTAGCCGGCCTCCTTGTAAGGCTTGCTCATCTCCTGCAGCCGCTTGCCGAAGGCCGTCCAGCCGGCGGCATCCGAGGGGCGCTGTTCGGCCGCCAGGTGCGGCGCATAGATCGAGTCCATGCCGAGAATCTTGGCAATATTGAGCGACTTCTGAACTTCCTTCTCCAGGAAATCGGGGCTGAAATGGCCACTCGCCATGACCAGGCCATTCTTGTCGAGCTCGGCGCGAAGGCTTTTCAGGCCGGCATCGTCGAGATCGGCGTAGATGCCGCCGAAGCCTTCGACTTCGGCATAACCTGCCTTGCCGAGCTTCTCGAAAATCGCCGAACAGGGCTGGAAGTTACGCGCGCTATAGAGCTGGTAGCTGAGTTTCGTCATCATGTTCTCCTTGGGCCTCGTGCCCATGCTGGGGAAGATCAATCCGCCGATTGGCAGGAATGCAGGTCGTAGAACCGGAAGTCCGGCAGCTTGCCGCGTTCGAGCTGATGTGCCGGGGTGAAGGTGATGCGGCGGCTTTCGCCGGCCGCGAGATCGAAGGCGTTGTCGGAATATTTGCCATCCGTTTCGCTTTCGATCATCACGAAGAGCGCAAGTCCCTTCGCGGTGACGTTGATGTCGATCGCGCCACTCGCCTCGACATATTCATGGGTGACCGTCAGCCCTGAGGCTTCGAGCTCCAGCGCCTTATAGGTGCCGTTGACATAATGCCCCTCGCCGCCCATGCCGTTCGAGGCTGTGAATTGCCAGGCAAGCAGCGTTCCCTCGCCGATCTCGGCGACGTCGATGGTCGCAGCCGTAACCGCCGCATCCGGCGAGCAGACCGCCTGCACATCTTTCAGGTGCTTCCGCTCGCCGTTCATCGTCAGAACAGAAACTGAAAGATCGACACTGACATCGGCAAGCGTGTCGTTGACCAGCGAGAAACGGATCGTCTTGCCGTCCTCGGAGGGAATGGCCGCGACTGCCACCGGTTGGAAGAAGCGCTTGACGAGATAATGCATCGCCTTCCAGCGCCCGCCGTAATCGAGGCTCGACCAGGAAGCGACCGGCCAGGTGTCGTTGAGCTGCCAGTAGATCGTGCCCATGCAATGGGGTTTCAGCGACCGCCAATATTCCACCGCCGTCTTGATCGCCAGGCCCTGCTGGATCTGCGAGAGATAGACGAAGTTCGGGAAATCCTTGGGGAAGCGGAAATAACGGAACATCGTGCCGGCGATGCGCTCGTTGCCGCCGGCATTCTTTTGATGCAGCTCCATGACAGGAGAAGCGACGTTCATGTCCTTCTCCTCGGCATAGGTCTTGATGACAGGCAGCGAGGTATAGGACTGGAAGCCGAACTCCGAGCAGAAGCGCGGCCGCACCGAACGGTAATTGTCGAACGACTTGTTCTCGTGCCAGACCGACCAGTAATGCATGTCGCCGGAGCCGTCGGCATGCCAGGCATCGCCGAAATCGAGATAGCCGGAGGCCGGGCTCGACGGCCACCAGAGCGCGCCGGGCAGCGCCTTCTTCACCGCCTGCTCGATCGTCCGGTTGAGCCGGTCGTAGGAGACGAGATAGCGGTCGCGGTCCTTCCGTGATTCCTCGAACCAGGTGAGCGCACCGACAAGCTCGTTATCGCCGCACCACAGCGCGATCGAAGGATGCGAAGAGAGCCGGCGCACCTGGTAATCCACCTCGATCGCGACATTGTCGAGGAAGTCCTCCGTCGAGGGGTAGAGGTTGCAGGCGAACATGAAGTCCTGCCAGACGAGCAGGCCGAGCCGGTCGCAGAGATCGTAGAAATGATCCTGCTCGTAGAAGCCGCCGCCCCAGACACGGATCATGTTCATGTTGGCGGCTTTCGCCGATTGCAACAGATCTTCCGTCTTCTCGGGCGAAGACAGCGAATAGAGCGCATCGGCCGGAATCCAATTGGCGCCGCGGCAGAAGATCTCCCGGCCGTTGATCCTGAATGCAAAGCGCGCGCCCGCTGCATCCGGCGTGGTGATCAGCTCGATGGTACGGAGACCGATCTGCTTCGTCACCACCTCATCGGACAACTCGACTGAGAGCGTGTAAAGCGCCTGCTCACCGCTGCCGGACGGCCACCAGAGGCGCGCCCTGTCGATATGGAAGAGGTGATTGACCGTTGTCTCGCCCTTGACGCCGACATCGAGGCGCACGCGCTCGCCGTCGAGATCGAAATAGACCTGGGCGATGCCGGCATGCTTGGCATAGAGGCTCGCTGTCACCGTGAGATCGACGGAGCCGTCATTATTGTGGACCTGGCGGGTGACGACATGTTCGATGCGCGCCGTCTCGAGCTTCTTCAGCGCGACCGTGCCGTAGAGGCCGAACGGCGCAATGGCGATGTTCCAGTCCCAGCCGAAATGGCATTGCGGCTTGCGCAGCATGTTGCCGTCCGGGATCGGCGAATTGCCGGTGCTGTAGGGAATGTAGAAGGGCTGCTTTTTCTGCCGCTCGGCCCCGACCGCGGGGTTGGAGGCAAAGACGATGCGGATGACATTGTCACCCGATTTCAGCATGCTGGAGACATCCGGCCGGTAGCGGCGAAAGCTATTGTCGGCTTCGAGCGCCAGGAAGCCGTTGACGTAGATGCTGGCGACCGTGTCGAGATAGTCGACGTCGAGATACCAGTCGCCCTCGGCGTCGTGAAGCGTGAAGCTGCGCTCGACCGCCCATTCGCGCTCGGCGACCCACCGCACCTTCTCCTCGTTGCGGCCGAAATAGGGATCGGGGATCAGCCCGGCCCGATGCAGCGCCGTGTGCACGTCGCCGGGCAATGTGATGGCGGTACGGATTTCGCCGTCGACGGAGGTGAGCTGCCACGAACCGGAAAGGTCGATGCTGGAGGGGGGCGATAGTTGCGTCACGATTTCATTTCCGATTCACGTTTTTGAAATGGACGGCGCATAGCCGCCGTCCGGCAATTGTCGGTCGTTGCGCCCCCTTCCCGTCCGTCATGCTCGGGCTTGACGCGAGCATCCACTCGGCATCCACCAGCCGCGGCAGGCATGGATTCTCGGGTCAAGCCGGAGAATGACGGAGAGCGGAGTTGGCCTCTTGCTAAGCTCGCGCCAGCCTGGGTGGAGCGTCGGTCGAATTCATACAAACAGCCCTACAGCAAGCAGGCGGCGCCATCCCCGCCCCCGCCCGCAGAACCTCCGCTAAAGCCGCAACTCACTCTCGGCATCGAACACCGAAGCCAGCGCCATGTCGAAGCTGAGCTTCACCTTGGCCCCAACATCAAAGCGGCGCGCGCCGTTGACGCGGACCGACATCGTGTGACCGGCATGCTTCAGCCACAGAAGATTGTCCGCCCCCATCGGTTCCTCGATATCGACGGTAGCGTCATGTTCTTCGCCGCCCGCATTCTCGTTGACCTTGATGTGTTCGGGGCGGACGCCGAGCACCACCTTGCGGCCGGGCTGCAGGGTCTCGTTGGCGCCGTAGGCGGCAAGCGAGAAATTGACGCCGTTTGCGGTAAAAGCGATGCCGTCGCCTGATTTGACCAATTCGCCGTGTAGAAAATTCATCGACGGTGATCCGATGAAGCCGGCGACGAAGAGATTGCGCGGCCGGTTATAGATCGTCGTCGGATCGTCGAGCTGCTGGATGATGCCGCTCTTCATGATGGCGATGCGATCAGCCAGCGTCAGCGCCTCGATCTGGTCATGCGTCACATAGATCATCGTATTCTGCAGCGACTGGTGCAGGCGCTTGATTTCGACACGCAGTTCTGAACGCAGCTTGGCGTCAAGGTTGGACAGCGGTTCGTCGAACAGGAAGACGTCGACATCGCGCACCAGCGCCCGGCCGATCGCCACGCGCTGGCGCTGACCGCCGGATAGTTCGGCCGGCTTGCGCTTCAGGAGCGGCTGGATCTGCAGGATCTCGGCCGCACGCGCTACGCGCTTGTCGATCTCGGCCTGCGGCACCTTGGCGACGCGCAGGCCGAAGGAGAGGTTCTTCTCGACCGTCATCTGAGGATAGAGCGCATAGGACTGGAAGACCATGCCGATGCCGCGATCCTTCGGTTCTTCCCAGGTGACGTTCTTGCCCTTGATGAAGATCTGCCCTTCCGAAGCATCGAGCAGGCCGGCGATGCAATTGAGCAAGGTCGACTTGCCGCAGCCCGACGATCCAAGCAGCACCAGGAATTCGCCGTCATTGATGTCGAGGTTGAGATCCTTCAGCACGCTGACCGATCCGAAGTTCAGCGACAGATCTTTGATCGAGACGCTCGAATTAGAGACAGTTGAATTCATGTTCATGTGATCACCCCTTCACTGCGCCTGCGGCGATGCCGCGAACGAAAAGCCGCCCGGAGACGAAATAGACGATCAGCGGCACCAGGCCGGTGAGGATCGTCGCTGCCATGTTGACGTTGTATTCCTTCACGCCCTGCACGGAATTGACGATGTTGTTGAGCTGCACGGTCATCGGATAGGTGTCCGGTCGGGTGAAGACCACGCCGAACAGGAAGTCGTTCCAGATGCCTGTGACCTGCAGGATCATGGCGACGACGAAGATCGGCATCGACATCGGCAGCATGATCTTCAGGAAGATCTGCCAGAAGCCTGCCCCGTCGACGCGCGCTGCCTTGAACAGTTCCTCCGGCAGCGACACGAAGTAGTTGCGGAAGAGCAGCGTCAGGATCGGCATACCGAAGATCGAGTGTACGATGACAAGGCCGGTCAGGGTGCCGTAGATGCCGATTTCGCGCAGGATGATGACGATCGGGTAGATCATGACCTGATAGGGAATGAAGGCCCCGATGATGAGGATCGAGAAGAACAGCTCGGAACCTTTGAACCGCCAGTTTGCCAGCGCATAGCCGTTCACCGAGGCGATGGCGATCGAGATGATCACCGACGGCACCGTGATGCGGACCGAATTCCAGAAACCGCGCGACAGGCCGTCGCAGTTCAGGCCCGTGCAGGCCTCCGCCCAGGCCTTGACCCAGGGTTCGAAGGTGATCTCCATCGGCGGCGAGAAGATGTTGCCGAGACGGATTTCCGGCATGCCCTTCAGTGACGTCACGACCATCACATAGAGCGGCAGCAGATAATAGAGCGCTGCAACCGTCAGCGTTCCATAGAGCATGATGTTGCGCGCTGACAGCCTCGGGCGCGGCTTCGGACCGCTCGGACCGTCGCCGAGCCTCTGTGAGACGGCATCGAGGCCGGCGGCCGTGGTGTTGAGAGTTTCGATATCAGCCACGCTTGCGCCCTCCTCCGAACTCCAGATAGGCCCACGGAACGATGATGATCGCGACTGTGACCAGCATCATCGTCGACGCGGCGAAGCCCTGACCCAGATTCTGCGCCTGGAACATGTAATCGTAGACGTATTTGGCCGGCACTTCCGAGGAGATGCCGGGACCGCCCGAAGTCTGCGCCACCACGAGGTCGTAGACCTTGACGATGCCGGAGGCGATGATGACGATCGTCGTGATGAACACGGGCCGCATCATCGGAATGACGACGAGCAGGTAGGTCTTCCACATCGGGATGCCGTCGACGCGGGCCGCTTTCCAGATGTCCTCGTCGATGCCGCGCAGACCGGCAAGCATCAGGCACATGACGAGGCCCGTTCCCTGCCAAAGCGCCGCGATCAGAATCCCGTAGATGACGATTTCGGGCGTATAGAGCGGATTGAAGGTGAAGCTTGTCCAGCCGAGCGAACGCACCACCGACTGGACGCCGAAATCCGGGTTCAGCACCCACTGCCAGACGAGACCGGTCACGATGAAGGACAGCGCGAAGGGGTAGAGAAAGATGGTGCGAAAAGTGTTTTCGAAACGGATCTTCTGATCCATCAGCGCGGCGAGCACAAAGCCGATGACCAGGCTGAAGATCAGCGAAAGGACGCCGTAAAGCGCCAGATTTTCGATCGCAGTAACCCAGCGGGGTGCCGCCCAAAGACGGTGATACTGGTCGAAGCCGACGAAGCTCAACCGCGGGAGGAGCTTGGAATTGGTGAAGGAATAAAAGACCGTCCAGAACGTGCCGCCGACAAAGATCACCAGCGCTGTCAGGATCATCGGAATGGACGCAATCTTGGCATTCAGATTGCGCAGTAGCTTGATTGGCCGGCCTGCTTGCGCTTGACCCGTCATGAACACTTCTCCTCAAATCGCAGCTGCGGCCGGTGACGGCCGTCTCTCACCCCTGCCCGCGGGGTCCGCCGGAAGGGCCGGCAAGACCGTCGAAACTTGCGGGAGGATCCGGCTCCGGGAAGCCGGATCGCAAGGGCAGCGAACCTGCCGATCAGTCGGCCGAAGCGATGATGCCGGCGAAACGCTTCTGAGCGTCTTCCGGCGTCATCGACGGGTTGGCGAAGAATTCGGAGAAGAGGTCTTCCTTCTGCTTCTGGCTGTCGGCCGAAAGCAACTGGTCAGTGCCTTCGATCACATTGCCTTTGGCCAGGATGTCGAGGCCCTTCTTCATGCAGTCGTTGGCGGCGGCAAGATCGACGTCGCCGCGAACCGGCAGCGAGCCCTTCTTCAGGTTGAAGGCAACCTGGGTCTTGGGATCCAGCAGGGTTTTGGCGAGCACGGCCTGCGCCTTGGACTTTTCCTCATCCTTCAGCAGCGGGAAATAGAAAGCGTCACCGCCCGTCGAGATGATTTCGTTGACGCCGAGACCCGGCAGGCAGGTGTAGTCGGTGCCGGCCTTCTGACCGGCGAGCGCGAATTCGCCCTGCGCCCAATCACCCATGATCTGACCGCCGGCCTTGCCCGTGATGACCAGGTTGGTCGCCTGGTTCCAATCCTGGACGTTACTGCCCTTGGACATGCGGCGGGCGTCGTCGGCAGCCTTGAAGACCTTGGCGATCTCGGGTCCGGCGGCGACCTCTGCATCCTTGTCCTTGAACACCTTGTTGAAGACGTCCTTGCCGGCGACCGCGACCATCAGCACGTCGAAGGCGCCTGTCGCCTGCCAGGGCTGACCGCCGACAGCGAGTGGAATGATACCGGCCTTTTCGAGAGCCGGAGCGGCAGCGACGAATTCGTCCCAGTTCTTCGGAACTTCGACCCCGGCCTTCTTGAAGGCAGCGTTCGAAAGCCACAGCCACTGCCAGGAATGGATGTTCACCGGAGCGCAGTAGATCTTGCCGTCGATCGTGCAGGAATCGAGCAGGCTCGACGGACGAATAATGTCCTTCCAATGCTCCGCGGTCGCGACATCGGTCAGGTCGCGCATCAGGCCAGCCTGAACCAGTTCCTCGGCCTGGCGGCCGTGGTTGAACTGGGTGGCACCCATCGGGTCGCCGCCGGTGATGCGGCTGATCATGATCGGGCGCGCCGTTCCGCCGGAACCGGCGATAGCGCCGTCGACCCAGTGGTTGCCGGTGGCGTCGAATGCCTTTGCCAACTCGGCGACAGCAGCGGACTCGCCGCCAGACGTCCACCAATGGGTGACTTCGAGATCGGTGGCGCCGGCGCTGATCGGAAGCGCAGCGGAAGCGGCAAGCATGGCCGCCATCATACGAATTTTCATGAGTTCTCCTCCCTCACTGAAACGTTGCCGGAAAAACTTAGATCAATCGATTTCCCCACGCAACTGCCCGCCCGTAAATTTTTCTTTAAAGATCCTGATTACCACTTCTGACTGTTTCGGAAGACCTCCACACACCCGCTGAATCGGCAGCCTGGCACACTTTTCCGCAGGCGCTGCGTCTGACCATTACAATGAAATTTAACGGTAATTTTCAAATCTCAGTTTCGAGCCCGGCCTTACCTTTTTCGCAGCCGAAAAAAATTCTGGAAGATTCACCAATTCAACCTGTGCGAATGATATTGCGACGCACACAAGAAAAACCACTCGACTTTTCTACTGTATCGTTACAGATTGAATTCCTCAGGGAGGCGCGATTTTGGCAGGCGGCGGGCTTACGGCGCCTGAAAAAGCCTCTATAAGCGAGACCAATCGCGCAAGGCGGCCTACAGGGATGGAAAACAAGGGAAATTTCGGACAGGCGACATCGACGGCGGTGACGCGCGAGCGCCCGACATTGAAGACGATCGCCTTCATGACCGGCCTCGGCGTGACGACGGTATCGCGTGCGCTGAAGGACGCGCCGGATATCGGCGCCGAAACCAAAGAGCGGGTGCGCATGGTCGCCCGCCAGCTCGGTTACCAGCCGAACCGGGCGGGCGTGCGCCTGCGCACCGGCAAGACCAACGTCATCGCCCTCGTCCTCAGCATCGATGAAGAGATCATGGGCTTCTCGAGCCAGATGGTCTTCGGCATATCGGAAGTCCTGTCCGGCACCCCTTATCATATCGTCGTGACACCGCATTCCCACAGCAAGGACCCGATGCTGCCGGTGCGCTATATCCTCGAGACTGGCTCGGCCGACGGCGTTATCATCTCGCGTATCGAGCCGGACGACCCGCGCGTGCGGCTCCTGTCGGAACGCGGCATGCCCTTTGCAACGCACGGGCGCACCGATGCAGGTCTCGTCCACCCCTTCCACGATTTCGACAACGAGGCCTTTGCCCATCAGGCGGTGGAACGCCTCGTCAAACGAGGTCGGCGGCGCATCGCCCTGCTGCAGCCGCCGAGCAAACTCACCTATTACGCCCACATTCGGATCGGCTTTCAGACCGGTCTGCACGATTACGGCGCCGAAGAGGTGCCGCTGCGTATCAACACCGATGCGCCGCTTGCCGATATCCGCGACGTCGTCGAGGTGATGATGCGTTCGGCCAACGCCCCCGACGGCATCGTTTGCTCGGCCGGCAGCGCTGCGATCGCCGTCAATGCCGGCATCGAGGCCGCCGGCAAGGCGCTGGGGCGCGATCTCGACCTGGTGTCCAAGCAGTCGGTGCCGATCCTGAACTGGATCCGTCCCGAGATCATCACCGCCCAAGAGGATGTGCGCCAAGCCGGCCGCGAAATGGCCAAAGCCGTCATCGCCCGCATCGACGGCGTCGAACCGGAACTGCTGCAGAGCATCAGTCAGCCGATATGGCCGGAGAACGGCAGATAAGCGGCAGCGCCGCTCCTGTCGAATGCAGGAACGCTCGCCTCGTCCCTCGAGGCCCGTATGGCGAACCCTAACCTCTCCTCCGTTAATCCCGTGCTCGTCGCTGGACTAACGGCGGGAAAGTTGGCAAGTCTCCCAGATCGCTCCTCATCGTCACGGCCCGAGAGTCGCGAAGCGTGCGCAATCGGACGGAATTCAATATCTTATCCGGAAGATCGATTGGCCACCGATCTCCTGAAGAAAAATGAACCGCACCCCAGCACAAACAGGCATCGGCTCGAAAAAACCAAGATTGCCCGCCATCTCAAGCACGAGCCACGGGGATGTCGACAGGATGCCGCAGAGCAGCGTGCCTTATTTCAGCCAATGGGAAACGCCCGGTATGACGCTGCCGGTGCTTGCTGAGGGGTCGCAGGCGCTGCTCAGCGATCCGCTCTGGCGCCAATCGGGAGCCGCGACCATTGAGGAATATGCGCGCTGGGCGGTGAATGTCTGCGGCATGGCCTGCTTGAAGATGATTCTCGCCGCGCGCGGCGAAATCCATCCGACTCTCGAGCTTGCCCGCGCCTGCACTAGATATGGCGCTTATGTCATCAACGAGATCGACGCTTCGATCAAGGGGCTGATCTACGCTCCCTTCGTCCGCTTTGTGAGCGAGCGTTTCGGGCTCGGCGCCGAGACGATGACCAACGTCGAAACGTCGGCCATCCCGGAACTTCTGTCGAAACGCCGCTTCTTCATCGCATCGGTGCATTCGGCCATCCGCTGGCCGGAGCGCGAGCCGCCGGCAAAGGGCGGACATCTCGTGCTGGTGACATCAGCTTCGCAGGAGACGATCCGCTTCCACAATCCGTCCGGCCATGACGCGGCAAGCCAAGCGGATGTCACGCTGCCGCTTGCCGTCTTCGATCGTTTCTTTGCCAATCGCGGCATATCGGTCGAAGCCTGATCTTTCCGCATCCTATCGCTTCGGAGGCTTTCATGACCCCTTCCCCCAACAGGCTGCGCATTGCCGTGCTCTTCGGCGGCCGTTCGGCCGAGCACGAAGTTTCCATCCTCTCGGCGACCAACGTCATGGCTGCCCTGGAGCCCGAGAAATATGACGCCCTTCCCGTCTTCGTCACCCGCGAGGGACAATGGCTGCTGAGCAGCTTCGAGGACGGCCGGCTGGCGACACCCTCGTCAGGCACGGAAATCTGCCTCGTGCCGGGCGGCCGCGGGCGCATGCTGGCGATGCCAGCCCACGGCGCGCCACATGAATTGCCAAGGATCGACATCCTGTTTCCTGTGCTGCACGGCCCGCATGGTGAGGACGGATCGGTGCAGGGCGCAGCTGAAGTGGCGCGCGTGCCGCTCGCCGGCTGCGGCATCCTCGGTTCGGCCACGGCCCTCGACAAGGATATCGCCAAGCGCCTGCTGCGGGCGGCGGGCCTGCCGGTGGCGCGCGCCGTGGCGATCCACGAGGGTGCTGCCCCTTCACTCTCCGCGCTCGAAGGCGAACTCGGCCTGCCGCTCTTCATCAAGCCGGCACGGCAGGGATCGTCGGTCGGCGTCGCCAAGGTCCATGCCAGCCAGGAATTCGCCGCAGCGCTCGAGCAGGCCTTCCGCCATGACCGCATCCTGCTTGCCGAGGAATTCGTCGCCGGACGCGAGATCGAATTCAGCGTGCTGGAGGATACCGACGGCAAGCTTTTCGTCTCCCGCCCGGGCGAGATCGTGCCGGCCGAAAGCCACGGCTTCTACAATTACAACGCCAAATATATCGATGAGAACGGCGCTGCCTTGAAAGTGCCGGCCGACCTGCCGGCGGAGATCGAGGCCGCCATGCGCGACATGGCCGCAAGGGCTTTCCGAGCCGTCGGCTGCGACGGCATGGCGCGCGTCGATTTCTTCCTGACATCGGACATGCGCTTCGTCATCAACGAGCTCAACACCATTCCCGGCTTTACCGATATCAGTATGTATTCCAAGGCGATGGCGGCAAGCGGCGTAAGCTATGCCGAGATCATCGACCGTCTGGTGGGCCACGGCATCGCGCGCGCCCGCAGGGCAGGCTAGATCATGAACAGGTCGATTCTGATTTCCGGATGTTCCGGCGGCGGAAAATCGACGCTGCTTGCGGAGCTTGGCCGCCGCGGTCACAGGATCGTCGAAGAGCCCGGCCGGCGGATCGTCAAGCAGGAGCTCGATGGCGATGGCGCTGCCTTGCCTTGGGTCGACATGGCGGCCTTCGCCCGTCGTGCGATCGAAATGGCGATTGCCGACCACGCGGCCGTCGCACGGCAGCCGGGCTGGACGTTCTTCGATCGTGGGTTGATCGACGCCGCGGCAGCGCTTCAGCACCTGACCGGAGAACCGAACTTGGAAAGGTTGAGCGCCGCCTACCCTTACGACAGACGCGTTTTTCTCACGCCGCCATGGGCGGAGATCTACGTGAGCGATCCTGAGCGGCGCCATGGCTTCGACGAGGCTGTCGCCGAATATGACCGGCTGGCCGCGATCTATCCGACGCTCGGCTACCAGGCCATCATACTGCCGAAGAGGCCGGTCGCCGATCGGGCCGATTTCGTGCTCGACCGCCTGTCTCAGGAAGCAATTAGCTGCTTCTCGCCCGCATCTCAGCGCCTGTGAAGAACACACCATTGGAAAGACTGCCGGCCGCCGCCAGGCGTCGCATGCTCCTCGCGCCAGTCGCGCTCCAGTATGAAGGCGGGCGAGAACTCCGCCGCCAGCGCTGCCGCGTCATAACGCCGGACCGGCAGGCCGCTGCATCGCTCTGGCCCATCCGGCGCGAAGGTCGCGATAATCACGACGCTGCCCGGCGCCGTTCCGGCGTCAAGGGCGCGGCGATAGGCGAGCCGTTGCGCGGGCTCGGTGAGGAAATGAAAGAGCGCGCGGTCATGCCATACGTCATAACCGCGCTCCGGGCGCCATACGGTAATATCGGCCACCACCCAATCGACCTGAGCCGCCCCGCCCCGCAGCCGCGCCTTGGCGACCTCAAGGGCTGGCGCGGCGATATCGAGAACCGTGAGGTCGGACCACCCGCGCTCCAACAGACGATCGACAAGGCTCGAGGCGCCGCCGCCGACATCGATCAGCGAAGCGGTGGCCGGCAGATGCAGCTCGTCAAGCGTACGCAGAGAAGGCTCAGGCATCGGTTGATACCAGCTGACACTGTCGGCAGCCTTCACACGGTAAACCGCGTCCCAATGTTCCTGTTTCCCGTCCGTCATCCGGCACCCATCTCTTGCAGAGCCCGATACTGATCCATCAACGTGTAAGGATTGAGACGTCCGTCAATTGCCTGTCGGCCTCAGAGCATAGTCTCAAGGAGCGAAGTGACGATAGACGAGATCGGCAGGATCAGTCCGAGGTGCCGCGGGATCGAGACGCGCTCCCAGCCGTTCCGCAACAGCAACGGATGCGGTATTGCCGGGAGCAATATAGCTGACGAGCGACGTCAGCTTGAGCGTCAAAAAGCCCAATCGCGGAGCGCCAAGGCTGCTTCGGTCGCATAGCCCCGGCCCTCACGCCCTTCGTAGACGAACCACCCCAGCTCCTTTTCGGGAAAGAGCGGCCCATGGTTGATCCCCACCTGGCCGACGCATTCGCCGCTCTCGGCAAGATCGATCATCAGCGCTCCATGTCCGAACAGCTGCCAGAGCGCCACGTCGTGACAGAACATCCCCCACGCTGCCCGCAGGTCGAAGGGACCGCCCATTCCGACAGACCGCGGGGAAGCCATCAGTCGCGCGTAGGTGTCGAAATCTTCGACCTCAGGCTTGCGGAGAATTAGCCGCTCCGTTCGAATTGTGATCGCGCCCGTTCCGGACATGTTATCGCCTTTCTGAACGTCTAGCTTTCGAATGCCGCAGCAAACTGAAGTGTGCCGCTCGGCGTCCCCCGGCGAAGCCTCCATCGCGTTCGCCTGTCACATCGGACGACATGCGGCGGCCCGCGAAAAAGCCCGGCGCGACGGCCGGGCTTTTTCGTATCTTCTCTGCAAACCTCAGAAGGTCGCCGCACCGCTGCCCCAGGGGCCGTGGTGAAAATCCTTGCCATCAAGGCGGTCGAAGCCGTGGGCGCCGAAGAAATCGCGCTGGGCCTGGATGAGATTCGCGGTTCCCCTGCCCTGGCGGTAGGCGTCGAAATAGGTGAGCGCCGAGGTCAGCGCCGGCACTGGCAGGCCGGCCGAGATGGCGGCAGCGACGACGCGGCGTAGCGCCGGGATCGATTCCTTGACCATCTCGGAGAAAGCTGGCGTGACGATCAGGTTCGCAGCATCCGGAGCCTTGGTGAAGGCCGAGGTGATCTCATCGAGGAACTGCGAGCGGATGATGCAGCCGGCACGCCAGATCCTCGCAATCGTCGGCATCGGCAGCGACCAGTTGAACTCGCGCGACGCTTCCGCCATCACGGCGAATCCCTGCGCATAGGCGCCGATCTTGGCGGCAAAGAGCGCCAGTTCCAGATCCTTGTTGAGCTCGGGACCGTAGGCGATCGGGAACGAAACGGCCTGCGTGCCGAAAATCTTTTCCGCCGCTTCCCGCTGCGACTTCATCGAGGAGAGGCTGCGGGCGGCGACAGCGGCTTCGATCGCTGTTGCCGGAATGCCCATGTTCTGCGCCTCGATCGCCGACCATTTGCCGGTGCCCTTCTGGCCTGCCTTGTCGAGGATCATGTCGACCATCGGCCCGCCGGAAACCGGATCGGTCGCCGCCAGCACCTTCTCGGAGATCTCGATCAGGTAGGAGTTCAGCCGGCCCTTGTTCCACTCGCCGAAGATGCCGGAGATTTCGGAGGCGCTCTTCCCGAGGCCGTCGCGCAGAATGCCGTAGATTTCGGCGATCATCTGCATGTCGGCATATTCGATGCCGTTATGGATGGTCTTGACGAAATGGCCGGCGCCGTCATTGCCGAGCCAGGCGACGCAGGGCTCGTCATTGTAGCGGGCGGCAATCGAGGTCAGCACCTTCTCGACTCGCTTCCAGGATTCTTCGGTGCCGCCGACCATGATCGACGGTCCGTGGCGCGCACCCTCTTCGCCGCCGGAAACACCCATGCCGATGAAGGTGAGATCGGTGTTTTTGAGGCGGTCGAAGCGGGCGACGGTGTCGCGGAAATTGGCGTTGCCGGCATCGATCATGATGTCGCCCTTGGAGAGATGCGGGCGCAGCGCCTCCATCTGCTGGTCGACGGCCTCACCGGCCTTGATCATGATGATGATCGGACGCGGCGGCCGGATCGCATCGACGAACTCTTCGATGGTCTTGCAGGGAATGATCTGCTTCTTCAGATCGCCGGCGCTTTCATAGAATTCATCGGTTTTCTCAGGCGTGCGGTTGAAGACCGCGATTTTATTGCCTTTCTCCGCGATGTTGAGCGCCAGGTTGGAGCCCATGACCGCAAGGCCGATCAGTCCGATTTCTGCCTTTTCCACGACAAACCTCCGATGTGTCATTTGGACCGGTGTTGTGGCACTGTCTCGCTCAAACGGCAAGTCTCGCGAGGGTCTAATCGGTTCGCAAAAGCCGATGAAATACAGCTTTGATCGCCTGACTTGTCCGACAACCTTTCATCTGCAGCCGATCCGGAAGCCGCAAATTTTCGCGATCGCCCGTACCGCCCTATCTCATGTTATCATGCGGACCTCGGGAGATATCGTTTGGTTTCGAAAAGACGAAAAGATATGGCGCTGCTTGCGGCCCGCGCCGGCCGCTACCGCGAATATGCCCCGACGCCCGCCTTGTGGCGCCATTTCAGCCGCCTCTGGTCGCATACGCTGAACGATGGGCCGCCGGCGAGGGTGGCGATCGTGCCGGATGGTTATTGTGATCTCCTCTGGATTGACGGAAGGCTTGAGGTTGCCGGGCCCGACAGGACGGCAGCCTTCCCCGTCATAAGGCCGGGCGCGACCGTCATCGGCGCACGCTTTGCGCCGGGCGCCGCGGCATCCTGGCTGAAGACGCCGCTCTCGGCGCTGGTCGGCCTCTCGGTGCCGCTTGCCGACATCGGCCGGAAGGGCACGAGCGAATTCGAGGCGCGGCTGCAAGATTGTCCGGACCCCGAGGCCGCCGCGACGCTGTTCGGCCGTCTGCTTGAAGAGGCCGCGCGCGACGAGGAGGAGCCCGCCCGCGACGCCGCCATGATCTTCGCCGCCGCCGACAGCGACCGCCCGGCCTCCGGCCTGCCGGACCGGCTCGGCATGAGCGAAAGGCAGCTGCGCCGCCGCTGCCACCATCATTTCGGCTATGGCGCAAAGACACTGGAACGCATCCGCCGGTTCCAGAAGTTCCTCGACCTCTGCCGCAGGGTGGACACGATGCCGCTCGCCCGCATCGCGCTCGAAGCAGGCTTTGCCGATCAGGCCCACATGACACGCGAGGTCGCAGAACTCTCGACGCTCACCCCTGCGATCATCCTCGACCAACTCGGCGGGCGGAAAGGATCGGGCTGACCGTTTTGTTCAAGACACCGCCGGCCGGCCTTATTATTTCAGGGAAACCCAAATACAAGGACCTGCACCATGGCGACAATGCCTGCAAAAATCATCCACCAGTCGATCGAGCGCGACTGGCGGGATGTCTACGACTTCGCCGGCAAGCCGGAGAACATGCCGCTCTGGGCCTCCGGCCTTGCCACCGGCTTCGAGCCCGACGGCGCCGACTGGATCGCCCACGGTCCCCTCGGCACCATCAAGGTGAGCTTCGTTCCCGCCAATGAATTCGGCGTGATTGATCATACGGTGACGATCGAATCCGGCCTCCGGGTTTATAATGCCCTGCGCATCGTGCCGAACGGCGATGGCTGCGAGGCCATGTTCACGCTGCTGCGCCTGCCCGGCATGACAGATGCGCAGTTTGCCGCCGATGCCGCGCATATCGAGAAGGATCTCGTCATGCTGAAAGCCCTGATGGAGAGATAGATGGCTGAAAACTCCGAACACAATGACCGCCGCATCGACTATGTCGAATTCAACGTATCCGACATCGCCGCCGCCAAAGCCTTTTACGGCTCGGCCTTCGGCTGGCGCTTCACCGATTACGGCCCGAATTACTGCGAATTCGACGATGGCCGGCTGAAAGGCGGCTTCACCGATTTCGGCCCCGTCCGGCCGGGCGGCCCGCTCGTCGTCGTCTACGCCAGGGATCTGGAAGAAGTGCTGACTTCGGTCGAAAGGGCCGGCGGCACGATCTGCCGGCCGATCACCGATTTTCCCGGCGGCCGCCGCTTCCATTTCCTCGACCGCGACGGCTACGAGCTCGCCGTCTGGGCGACGGCATAAATTAGAGCAATTCCAGCAAAAGTGTGCAGCGGTTTTGCGCCCGGAATTGCGTGAAAACAAAGAGATAGAACAATTCCGTGATTCGAAGAAAAACGGAATTGCTCTAGACTACCGATTCATCACGATCAGAGCGCCGATCACAATGCCGCCCGCATCGCGCAGCGGCGACATGCGGCAGCGCACCTGTCGGGATGCGCCGCCGCCGGTCCGCCGCTCATAAGTGTAGTCGACCTCCGCGCCGGCAAAACAGACGTCCAGCTTATGCTTGGCGCATTCGGCGAAGCGCTCCTCGCCGATGAATTCGGAAAGGTGACGCCCGATCAGTTCCATCGGCTTCCTGTCGAGATGGGCGCTGTTGGCCGCGTTGGAATAGAGGTAGCGGTAGTCCCTGGTCAGCACCGCGACACGGTCCGGCAGGCTTTCGAGGATCGCCGCGTTGAGGAATTGGCCGTTGTCGGTGTCGGGCACATAGGCTGCCGGCGGCTCGATGCGCACGTCCTGCGGCGAAGGCACCCGCCAGTCCGGCGCATGCGTGCCGAAATAGCAGTCGAGCAGATAGGAAAGCACCGCCGCATGTTCTCTGACGCTGGCGCTGTCGTCCGCGTCCCGAACGACAAGATGGCTGACGAACTGCAGCTGCATATAGACTTCGAGCAGATTGGCCGCCCGGCAGGCCAGGATAGCCTCGACCAGCGGCTCGACGTGACGGTCGAGCAACATGACGCGCTGATCGTCGCCTTGGCGTATGGCTTCCTCTATTTGCGCGCAGCGCAAGGAAAAAGCTCGAAAAAGCTCCAGCAAGACGCCTCCCACTCCCATTGTCCCAAGTGGCGTGCCCAAATTGTGTGGGAGCACTTTCCCAAATGCGCCCTAAGGTGGATATTATTCGCGCCTTGGTAGTGACGGCTAACATGAAGTTTACTCGGTTTCAATCCGAGAGCACCTGCCGCTTTTCACCGCTGATAAATCAGGGTTCGATTTTCAAGGCGCGAGCGTCTTCTTGATCTGCCAGCGGTCGTGATACCAGAGCCATTGTTCCGGATATTCCCGCACCCAACTTTCCACCTTGTCGTTCAGTAGCTGGGCGGCCGCCGGCAGGTCGAGATTGCCTTTGGCGTCGCGCGGCATCTCCAGCCGCGGTTCGATTTCCAGCCGGTAGCGATTCCCTGGCAGGCGGATGCAGCGCGCCGGATAGACCTCGCAATCGAACTGGCGCACCAGCTTCGGCAGCAGCGGATTGGTCTTCACCTCTCGCCCGAAGAAGGTGCCTTTCAGCCCCTTGCCGAATTTCTGGTCGACGAGCACGCCCACCCCCTGGCCCGCCTCCAACTGGCGTGCGAGCGCGAAGGAGGAGCCGGCATGCGAGGGCACCAGCTTGCCCATGCGCGCGCTGCGGAAGTCAAACACCTTCTTGGCGACATAGGGATTGTTCGGCGGCCGGAAAAGCACGGTGACTGTGAGCCCGAAGGCCGCGCCCGCCACCGGCAGCAGCTCGAAATTGGCGGTATGGCCGGTAAAGACGATGAAGGGGCGCGGATTGTCGCGCAGGTCGAGGAAGATGGGGATGCCCGACACCTCCACCCTGCCCGGCTCCGGCCGTTCGGGGTCGTAGTCGAACAATTCGTCGAGGAAGACGTATTCGGCCGCGAGCCGACCCATATTTCCCCAGCTGGCGAGCGCAATCTCTTCGATCTCGGCCTCGCTCTTCTCAGGGAAAGCGTTGCGGAGATTGACGAGCATCAGCTTATGGCGGCGGGTCCGCCGGCCGAGGCGGCGCATCACCCGGTCCGCGAAGCGAATCGCGCCATCGGCCGGAAACAGCTTCAGCACGTTCAGGAAGCCGAACATCGCCTGCGCCACCAGCCATTGCTGGAAATTTCTGAGCGCCAGAACGACCCGGGTAATGAACAGCTTCACGTCAGGTCAGTCCATCTTCAGAATGATCTTGCCGAAGATCTGGCGGGATTCCATCCGCTCCAGCGCGCGGTCGATGTCGTCGAAGCCGACTTCGGTATCGATGACGGGATGCACGAGCCCGCGGCCCATTTTCTGCATGGCGTCGGCCATGTTTTCCATGCGGCAGCCGAAGGAGCCGAAGAGCTTCAATTGCTGCTGGAACAGCATCATCAGGTTCATCTCGGTGGAAACGCCCGAGGTCGAGCCGCAGGTGACGAGACGTCCGCCGCGCTTCATGCAGAGCATCGAACCGGCCCAGGTATCCTTCCCCACATGCTCGAAGACGACGTCGACGCCCTTCTTCTTGGTGAGCTTGCGCACGACGCCTTCGAAGCGGTCGGTGCGGTAGTTGATGACGTGATCGGCGCCGAGCGCCTTGGCCTTCTCGATCTTGTCGTCGGAGCCGACGGTGGTGATGACGGTGCAGCCGATCTTCTTGGCAAGCTGAATCGCCGCCGTGCCGATGCCGGAGCCGCCGGCATGGACGAGGATCGTTTCGCCGGGCTCGAGCTTGGCATTGTCGAACAGCATGTGCTCGACCGTGCCGAAGGTGACGGGCGCGAGTGCTGCGCCGATCGCATCGACTCCGGGAGGTGCCGGAACGAGCAGGCGCGCCGGCAGATTGACCTTCTCCTGCGCGAAACCGTCGAGATGGAAACCGTGCACGCCGGAAACATGTTCGCAGAGATTGTCGCGGCCTTCGCGGCACGGGCGGCAGAGCCCGCAGGTACGCGCGCCGTAAATCGAGACCAGTTGGCCCGGCAGCACGTTGGCGACGCCAGGGCCGATGGCTTCGACGACGCCGGAGGCTTCCGCGCCGATGACGAGCGGCATCTTGCGCTTGGCGAACGCCATGCCGCGCCAGCCCCAGACATCGATATGGTTCAGCGCCACCGCCTTGACGCGCAGCGTCACTTCCCCGGCTGCCGGTGCATCCGGTTCCGGCAGGTCGGTGATCTCAAGCTTGCGGTCATCGATCAGTTGCAGCGCGCGCATAATATAGAGTTCTTTCTTCTACGTGGATTATCGTCATGCTCGGGCTTGTCCCGAGCATCTGCCAGCGGTCATTGAGTGACGCAAGTAGATCCTCGGGACAAGCCCGAGGATGACGTCAAAAACCACTTCGTCCCAAAATCAAGGAGGGTCTCTAAGCCGGTTCGAGCGCCATGACAAGGCTGGCATTCTGCCCGCCGAAACCGAAGGAGTTGGAAAGCACGGCCGAAACCTGGGCTTCCCGCTTCCTGTTCGGCACGACATCGAGCACGATCGACGGATCCGGATTGTTGTAGTTGATCGTCGGCGGCAGCGTCCCGGTCAGCATCGTCTGCAGCGAGAACACCGCCTCGACCGCACCCGCCGCCGTCAGCGTATGGCCGATCATCGACTTGTTGGACGATACCGGAATGCCGACCAGCTTCTCGCCGAAGACGGCCGACATCGAGCCATATTCCATCTTGTCGTTTTCAGGCGTCGAGGTGCCGTGCGCGTTGATGTAGCCGATATCGGCCTCGCTCATGCCGGCATCGGCAAGGGCCGCGCGGATCGTCGCGATTGCCGGGCCGCCGTCGGGCGACGACCGCGTGCGGTGAAAGCTGTCGGCCTTGTCGCCGGCGCCCTTCATGATGCCGAGCACCTTGGCGCCGCGGGCGACCGCCGCTTCCAGCGATTCCAGCACCAGCGTCGCCGCACCCTCGGCGATGACGAAGCCGTCACGATCCTTGCTGAACGGCTTGGAGGCCTTGGTTGGCGGGTCGTTCTGCGTCGAAAGGGCCGACAGCAGCGAGAAGCGGATCAGCGCTTCGGCGCTCAGCGATCCATCCGTCGCGACGGTCAGGGCGCGGTCGGTGCGGCCCTGGCGGATCGCCTCGATGCCGAGCTGGATCGCGGTCGCGCCGGAGGCGCAGGCCGTCGACAGCGTCACCGGAAGGCCGCGCGTGCCGAACCGGTCGGCAAGGCGCTCGGAAATCGCGCCGAACAGAGCCGCCTCGTGGAACGCCGGGTCCGGCCGCTGACGCAGCGCCGTCAGGAAGCGCTCATAAGCATCGCCGGGATGGTCGGCAGCCGGCGAACGGTCTGCAAGTTCGAAACGGGCGCTCCATTCAGGCTCGATCGGCGGCGCGGCGAGGAACAGCGGGCCGTTGAAATCGCCTGATATGCCGGCGTCGGCCAGCGCCTCGATGGCCGTCTCGCGCGCAAAGGCATAGGAACGCTCGACGGCGTTCGGCACCGGAATCTCGATGAAATCGACGGTGCCGGCGATCCGGGTCGACAGGCCTTCTGTGGGAAAACGGTTGATCGCATGGATGCCCGAGGTGCCGGAAGAAAGGGCCGCCCAATTGTCCTTCAGGCCCTGGCCGAGCGAGGTAATGATGCCCATGCCGGTCACTGCGACGATCGGCCGGCCGAGATGATCCTTGTAAGCGGAATCCGTCATATCTGTCTCCTCACGCCTCAGCCGAAAGAACGGCGACGCCCTCGCCGCGCTGGTGACCGACTGTCGTGACGACAGCAGCCTTCGTGCCCGCCTTCATCGGCGCTTCATGAGCAGCGTCGAAGGGCGGAACCTTGGCCTTGGTATCGATGGCAAGGGCTGCGAGCGCCAGCCCCAGCGGGAAATGCGCCTCGATCGTGTGACCGGAAACGCCGCCGAAGCCGCGGATGGCAGCGCCGGGAAGCTGATGCTCCAGCACTGCCTTTTCGCGGTCGGCGATTTCATGCATGCCGGTCGAGCCGCAGAAGATCGCCGTCGCCTCGCGCGGCAGGTCGGCGGCGGGCTTCAGCAGCCGCTCCATGCGCACTTCGAAATTGCCGGCGCTACGGCTGCCGCGATCGCCCTCGATGGCGCTGATCGTCGCATAGATATGCGCGCCGCGCTCTTCCGCGTGCTTGCGCGATTCCAGCACTAGGAAGGCGCCGGCCGAACCGGTGATCATGCCGCCGCCCTCGAGGCCGGAGCGCGACCAGAGCGGCGCCCATTGATCGCGCGTATGCGCGCCGATCGCTTCAGTGAGCAGGATCATATCGGGGCGCTCGGCAGCAAAGGCGCCGCCAACCAGCGCATGGGTGGATTCGCCGGAGCGAATGCGCCAGAACGCCGTCTCGACGGCGGAAACGCCCGATGCTTCTTCGCCCATGAAGGTCCGCGAGGAGCCGGTGACCTTGTGAACGATGGAGATATTGCCGGCAAGCAGATTGGAAAGCTGCGCCAGGAACAACGTCGGCCTGAGTTCCGTCGTCAGCTTCTCGTTGAGCAGTAGCTCGCGGTCGTTGCGCTTCAGGCCCTCGTCGACGATCAGCGTGTCGACGTTGATGTCGCGCTCGCCGCCGCCGGCCGCCACGATCATGTCCATTGTGCCGCAAGCTTCCAGATTGTCCTTGAAGCCGGCATCGTCGAGCGCAAGACCCGCAGCAAAGACGCCGATGCGCTGCCAGTTCTCCATCTGGCGCTGGTCGCCCCGCTTGGCGATCTGCTGCGACCAGTCGATCTCGGGCAGCGGATGCACCGGGTAGGGTTTGAATTTCTCTGTCTCGACGATCGCCTTCGGCGTGCTCTCGGCCGAAAGCAGCGCGACATGCGGCTCCTTGCCGACGCCCTGACAGGTAACGATACCGACGCCCGAAATGACGACGTCGTTTGCAGCCTTGCTCATCCAACCACTCCCTGCGCTGCGATCGCTTCGAGAAGCCCGACCTCGCCGGCGCGTTTTTTCACGATATCGCCGAGCGGAACTTCGCTGAAGGGCATGGTGCGCAGTTTCAGCTGCGCATCGCAGACCTTCTTGCCGCCGCTGGCGATCTTGGCCTTGGTGACCGCAAAACCCGACCCGTCATGCTCCAGCACCGCCTCGATATCGAGCACGGCTTCCGGCTCGACGAAGGTGCGCATCTTGGCGCCGTCGACCGACATCAGGAAGGGCATGGCGGCAAAGTCGGTGACGGCAAGCACCAGCATGCCGGAAGCCTGCGCCATGGTCTCGATCAGCAGCACGCCGGGAACGAGCGGCATGCCGGGGAAATGGCCCTCGAAAACGGGGCTCTTGGCCGGCACGACGGAACGCGCCACAAGCGTCCCCTTCTTCAGGTCCACCGCTTCGACGCGGTCAATCATCTGGAAATATTCCAGCAGCATTCGGATCCTCCGGCCCGGCTGCTCAAATCCGCCCGCCGGTGACGCCTAATTAGGAACGAAACCGCCCGGCCGCCATAGTCAGGGGCGGCAGGGCGTTCAAAAAAGACTGGTGTGTCGCTCAGGCCTTGGCCGCTTTGAGCTCGTCGATCTTGGCGCAGAGGTTCTTCAGCACGAAATATTCTTCCGTCGAAACCTTGCCTTCGTTGACCTCCTGCGTCCACTTTTCGAGCGGAATCTTGATGCCGAATTCCTTGTCGATCGCAAAGACGATGTCGAGAAAATCGAGGCTATCGATACCGAGGTCGTCGATCGTATGGCTCTCCGGCGTGATCGTGGCGCGATCGATCTCGCTGGTTTCTGCAATAATGTCGGCAACTTTATCGAATGTAGCGGTCACGCGCTGTACCTCATGAAATGACGATTTAAACCCCCTCATAGGCAAATCCTTTTCAAAAGCCAATGCTTTCGTCCGGGCGTTACGGCAAATTGACAATAAGGTGTTGCCTAAACAGCAATGGAACGCCAGCGAGTGCAGGCGCCGAAAACAGGATGCGGCCGTCCAACATCCGCGCCGGTCTTTGATCTGAATCAAATTATGCGCGCTGGCATTTGATAATCATCAAACTGCGCTGGAAGGAATTGCGCTCGCGTTCGAGCATGTCCGGCTTTTTGAAGGATCACGACGATGGACGTTGCCAGCAGCGAGATTTTCGAGACAGGCACGCCCGTCGCATGTCGTTCCTGTCAGGCGCGGCACGGCGTCGTCTGCGGCGCCCTGTCGAACGCTCAGTTGAAGGAGCTCAACCGCCACTCCATGCGCCGCAAGATCGGGGCCGGCTCGGAGATCATTGCGCAAGGATCGGAAAGTTCGTTTTATTCGAACATCATGCGCGGCGTGGTGAAGCTCTGCAAGATGATGCCGGACGGACGCCAGCAGATCGTCGGCCTGCAGTTCGCTCCCGATTTCGTCGGCAGGCCCTTCGTCCGCGAAAGCACGCTGTCGGCGGAGGCGGCAACCGACGCCGAAATTTGTGTCTTCCCGCGCAACCTGCTCGACCGCATGATCGGGGAGACGCCGGAGCTGCAGCGCAGGCTGCACGATCAGGCGCTCAACGAGCTGGACGCCGCGCGCGAGTGGATGCTGACGCTCGGCCGCCGCACGGCGGAGGAGAAGGTTGCAAGCCTGCTCCACCTCATCGGAACCCATGCCGAGCCGCAAACCGCCATCAGCACCGCCTTCGATTTGCCGTTATCGCGCACCGAGATCGCCGATTTTCTCGGGCTGACGATCGAAACCGTCAGCCGGCAAATGACAAGGCTGCGCAAGCGGGGTGTCATCCTGATCGAGAACTCCAGACATATCGTCGTTCCCGATCTGGATGAGCTGGAAAGGATCAGCGCGTAATGCGATCAGACGTCGAATTCGGATTCAGGCGCTGATCCGGGATCAGCGCGTGATGACGACGCGGGTATTGGCAAGACCTGCCTGCCGTGCCAATGAGAAGAACTCAGCCGCATTGTCAGGATGCAGGCGAACGCAGCCATGCGAGGCCGGTGTGCCGAGTCGCTTCAGATCGAAGGTGGCGTGAACGGCGTAACCGCCGTTGAAAAATACGGCGTAAGGCATCGGTGCATTGTCGTACTTGCGCGAGCGGTGATCGCGCGACAGCCATTTGGCGCTCCACGAGCCGGTCGGCGTGACATAACCATTGCGCGCGGTCGAAACCTTCCAGCGATATTTGACGAAGCCGTCCTCGGTGACGGTCATAGTCTGTTTTCCGATGCTGATATTGGCAACCAGCGTCGCTGCTTCAGCCGCAACCGGAGAAAACTGCAGCAATAAGCTTGCCGCCGCGGCGGCAAAAATCGTCTTCATGATAACCCCTCTTCGCACCCGCGCATTTGATTGCGCCCTCACGACAGAGAGACTACGACGATACTTGATTATATAGCTTTAACCCGAATGGTAATCATAATTCTAACAGGGCATTGACGGGTTTAAGCGCCGCAGGACGGCCTCCGCCTCACTGAAGCTTGCGCGCCGCCGGCCTTTGCTTGAGCTGCTGATAGGCCTTGTTCATCCTTTCGCGGATGGAGGCCATGGTGCCGAGATTATGGCCGCAGGCCGCGCAGCTGATGACGTCCGTCTCCCGGATCTCCGGACGCTCGAATTTCATCTTGGTGCTTTTGCACTTCGGGCACGGTAGTTCAACCTGAACTGTCATCGTTCTGCTTCCGGTCTGATGGATATGAGGCGTTTCGCATAAAGCTTTACGGCGGGACTGTCCACTGGGGCGCGAGCTGTGCCGCAAGTCCCTCACAGAAAGCACAAAAACAATCCGAACGTCACGCCGGCAAGCACCATGCAGCTCGCCTGATACACCGAGACTCCGTCTTCGATGTCGCCGGATGTCGCGACATCGCGCCCGGGATTGTTGATCATCGGTTCGGTAACGAGCACGCCGCCATAGATCCGCGGTCCTGCGAGCTGGACATTCAGCGCACCAGCCATTGCCGCTTCCGGCCGGCCGGAATTCGGTGAACGGTGCAGGCCGCCGTCGCGCATCGCCACCCGGATCGCCTCGCGGCAGGCGCTGGTGCCGCGCCGGATCCAGGCGCCGGCAGCAATCAGCAGGATGGAAAGGCGCGCGGCCGGCCAGTTGGCGACATCGTCGAGTCGGGCGGCCGCCCAGCCGAAATCGATGTATTTTTCCGATCTATGGCCGATCATCGAATCCGCCGTGTTCAGCATCTTGTAGGCAAAAAGCCCTGGCAGGCCGAAGATAGCATACCAAATCGCCGGCGCGACGACGCCATCGGAGAAGTTCTCGGCAAGGCTTTCGATCGCCGCGCGGCAGACGGCCGGCTCATCCAGCGTCTCGGGATCGCGCCCGACAATGCGGGCGACGGCGGCCCGCCCACCGGCAAGCCCCTCCTCACGCAGGGCGACGGCAACGGCAGCGACGTGGTCGGCAAGGCTCTTCTGCGCCAGAAAGATCGCCACCAGTCCGGTCTCCAGCAAGATGCCGCCGAGGCCGAACAGCGCGAAAAACCGGTTGAACACGAAGCCTGCCGCCACAGCCAGCAACAGCAGCGCCAGGATGGCGGCAACGCCGTTCATCCGCCGTTGATGCCCCGTGAGGCTTGAAGGATTGAGCTGCTGGTCGGCATAGGAGATCACCGCTCCGAAAATCGCAACGGGATGCGGCACGCGCGACCAGAGCCATTGCGGATCGCCGAGTATCCGGTCGAGCAGCAGCGCCAGAAGCAGCACGAGAAGGTTTAGATCGATCGTCATCGCTCAAATCTCTGAAGGACTTCGCCAAGCCGCCGGTCCGCCGCCGGATCGGGCGTCAGCCCGAAACGGAGCCAAGCGGGCGCATAGTCGAACTTGCGGACGAGAATATGATGGCGGCAGAGATGCGTGTAAATGTCGCTCGCCCTGGCATCGTCGACAAGGGTAAACAACGCCGTTCCCCCTGTGATCTGCAGCCCGAGCCCCGTCAGCACCGCATGAAGCCCGGCGCCGCGTTCATCGATAAGCCGGCGGATGGGGGAAACGTCCGAACGCAGCAGCGAGCCTGCTATCGAAAGGGCCGGTCCGGAAACCGCCCAGGGTCCGAGCCACTCCTCGAAACGCTTGAGAATATCGTCACGCGCAATCGCAAAGCCGAGCCGCAGACCGGCGAGCCCGAAAAACTTGCCGAACGAGCGGAAGATCGCCAGATTGGAAAGCGTCTGCGCGTGGCCCGCGAGACTGAGCGCCGGATCGGCATCGCCGAAGGCTTCGTCGACAACCAGAAGTCCATTGACCGCCTTCATCCTGTCATGCAGGTCAATCAGCGTTTCCACAGGCCATGTCAGCCCATCGGGATTGTTCGGATTGACGACGACGGCAAGCCGATGCTCGTTTCCGATCGCAGCGACATGATCGACGGTATCGACGGCAAAACCGGCCGAAATAAAAGCGCGCGCATACTCGCCATAGGTCGGCGCCACGATGGCGACCCTGGCGCCCTCACCCATTGTCAGCAATCGCGGCAGAAGCTGGATCACCGATTGCGTGCCGGGCACCGGCAGCGGCAGGATCTCGCCGCTCCCGTAGTAATCGCGCGCCGTCCGCCTTGCCTCATCGACCAGATGGCTGTCCGGGAGGCGGTGCCAAGCCCTTGTCGGGATGTCCGGTAGGGCCGCCGGGCATGGATTGATTCCGGTAGAAAGGTCGAGCCAGTCTTCCGGCCTGCCGCCAAAGGCGGCAGCAGCGGCAGTAACTCCGCCACCGTGGACGATCGGCGCGCTCATGCGGAGATCCCGGCGAGATCGATCAAATGCATATAGGAACCCGCCACCTGCCCGCGCCGGAGTCCCGCCGGGCCGAGATCGGTTCCGAGCGCATCCCGCACCTGAAACAGCCGCTCGCCCTCGCCTTCCGAAATGAGGGTGGAATAGTGGAACTCATGCGCCGTCATCGCCCGCTGAAAGATCGCATGATCAAGCGGCATGACGTGGCGATAACCGAGATGGCGTTTGCGCGCGGCATAGCTGGTGACGACGGGCAGCAGGCCGAGCATCTCGTGACGCTTTCCCCCTGCGTCGATCAGCCCTTCGCCGAGCACCATGTAGCCGCCGCACTCGCCATAGATCCGGATGCCGCGCGCTGCCGCATCGAGGAGGGCGGCGCGGAAATTCTGCGCCTGGGAGAGCTTTCCGGCATGCAGCTCGGGATAACCCCCGGGCAGATAGATGGCATCGGCATCGGCAGCGGGCACCTCGTTGGCGAGCGGCGAGAAGAAAGAAATCGCAGCCCCCCGCCGCCGCCAGCCAAGCAGCATGTGCTCATAGGAAAAGGCAAAGGCGATATCGCGGGCCACCGCAATGCGACTGCCGAGCGGCGGCAGACGATCGATATTGGCGGCCGAGGGCCGGTTGAGGCCCTGCCTGGCGATGCGCAGCAGAAACTCGAAATTGCATTCCTCGGAGACGGCATCCGCCACATGCTCGATGAAACCTTCAAGGCTCGCATGTTCACCGGCCTGAACAAGCCCGAGATGGCGATCCGGCAGGGCAAGCGCCTTGTCGCTGCCAATCATGGCGATCACGGGCATGCGGATCGCCTCGAGCGCCTGACGCAGCATCGCCTCGTGCCGTTCGCTGCCGACCTTGTTGAGGATGACGCCCGCAACGCGGACATCGGCGCGGAAACCGGCAAAACCGGCCACCAGCGGCGCGACCGATTGCGACATGCGTGAGGCGTCGACGACCAGCACCACGGAAAGGCCGAGCTGGGCAGCCAGATCCGCTGCCGTCCCTTTGCCGTCGGCCGCCCCGTCGAACAGTCCCATCATCGCCTCGACGACGAGAATGCGGTCGCCGGAGCGGTGCAGCGTCGCATTGGCCGAGATCAGCTCCGGCCGCATCGCCCAGGGATCGAAATTCAGGCACAGCGTGCCGCTCGCGGCGGCATGGAAGGCGGGATCGATATAGTCGGGGCCGGCCTTGCCGGGCGCGATCGCGATGCCGCGCCGACGCAAGGCTCTGAGCAGGCCGAGCGTGACCGTCGTCTTGCCGGCACCGGAAGAAGGAGCTGCGATCAGGAGGCCGCTCATGCCAGCACCTGGCCGGACTGGCGGAACGGATCGGGCTGCAGGCGTCGTCCGGCGAGAGCGCCGAGCCAATCGAGTGAGACTCGGAGCCGCACCACCTCGCCGACGACGACCACCGCCGGCGGCTCGAGCCCGGAGGCGGCGACAGCCTCGGTCGCCTGCCCAAGCGTCGTCTCCAGCACCTGCTGCGCGCCGGTCGCCGCATTGCAGACGAAAGCCACGGGCTCGGATGGCGAGCGGCCAGCCGCAATGAGGTTGGCGCTGATCTGGGCGATATGCTTCATCGCCATGTACATGACGATCACGGGCGAACCCTTGCCGATCGCTTCCCAGTCGATCCTGTCGGGCACGATGCCGGAGGAATCATGGCCGGTGAGAAACGTCACCGCATGATTGATCTCGCGATGCGTCACCGGAATGCCGGCATAGGCAAGCCCGCCGATACCGGCGGTGATCCCCGGCACGATGCGGAACGGGATATTGTGCTCGACCAGCGTCAGCGCCTCCTCACCGCCGCGCCCGAAGACGAAGGGATCGCCCCCCTTCAGCCGAAGCACCCGTTTGCCGGCGCGCGCCAGTTCCACCAGGCGCAACGAAATATCCCGCTGCTTAGCCGAGGGTTTGCCGCCGCGTTTGCCGGCATATTCGAGTTCGGCGCCGGGGTGCGCGAGCCTCAGACAGTCCTCATTGACCAGCGCGTCATGGACGATCACATCGGCCTCGGCGAGCCCCCTGGCGGCCAAGAGCGTCAGCAGGCCCGGATCACCCGGACCGGCCCCGACGAGCCAGACGCTGCCCGGCTCCAACGCCGGCAAATGGGAGAATGGGCTGTTCATCATTTTGTTGATCTAGGCCCACGAAGGATCAAGGTCAACGTCGCCTGCGCCACCTCACTTGAAGTTGCTGAGTTGACGATGATTCACTTTACAAGGAGGCAGATTCGAATTCTCGAAAAATCCGGGTAAGGCTCCCTCGCGTCGTCATCCTCGGCCTTGTGCCGAGGATCTGCTGCCCTGTCGACCGGGAGCAGATGCTCGGGACAAGCCCGAGCATGACGAAGAAAGGTTGGCCAACTGCGTCGGCAGTCCTTGGCCGACCGCGAAGCGGCAGGCCTTCAAGCCCATCAGACCCGAAGCAGCGTATCGCGGATCAGATCGATCACCTTTTCCGACTCGATCCCTGTGGTGACGATCTGGCTCGGTCGATCATCCCAATCGCCGGGCGGGAAGCGGCGGCCATCCGGCTTGATGATCATCTGCCCGTCGGCAATGCCGCCGCAGACGACACGCACCGCGCCCGATATCGACGAGAACAGTTCCGGCGCCACGACGTAGACTGCGGCGCAGCTGTCATGCACCATCATGCCGTCCTCGACCGCATGCTTGTAGAAGTCGATGTAGGACTGCGAGAGTGCATCGAGCAATTTCACGGCGCCATCCCCCTCGGCCGCCATCCTGCCGAGATAACTGCGGCTCATCGTGGTGATCGAGGTGACGTCGAGGCCGATGACTGCGACTTTCCAGGGCGCGGTCATGACGATGTCGGCGGCCTCGGGATCGCCGTGAATATTGGCCTCGGCGACCGGCGAGACATTGCCGGGCACGTAGAAATTGCCACCCATGATGACGACGTCCTTGACCAGGGTCGCAATCTCGGGATCCTCCTTCAACGCCCGCGCCAGATTGGTCATTCGCCCGACCGCGACCAAGCGCACCTCGCCAGGATTGGCACGCACGGTGTCGATGATGAAGCGGTGCGCCGGGCGCGGATCGAGCGGCAGGTCGATCGTTGCGGGCACCTCGATATCGCCGAGGCCGTTGTCGCCATGCACCATGGCCGGCCATTCCCGCTCCGCGCGCGCGGCATCGATGGTGACGCTGGCGCCCTTGGCGACGGGTGCAGGAATATTCCATTCGCGCTTGAGGAAGAGCGCATTGCGCGTCGTCGTCTCGACCGATGCATTGCCAAAGACCGTGGTGATGCCGATCAGATCGATTTCGGGATGGCGATGCAGGAAGAGAAGCGCCATGGCGTCGTCAACGCCCGGGTCAGTGTCGTAAATGACCTTGTGCATTATATGTCCTCTAAATGTGAATCGCGAGGCTGCCGGTTGGCGCCGCGAATTGCCGCCACCATAACGTCCATCAGGCTTTCTGCAACCGCCGCGGGCGACCGCCGCCGTCGCTTGCGCCGATTTGATTTTGCCAAGCACCAATTCGGCATTGTCACCGATCGCCGCAAGTGCTGCCGATTCCGCAACGCCATGGCAGCCGACGCGAGCAAAGACGACGGCCGAGGGATTTTTAAGCCGCGGCGTTTCCCGCTCCAGCCGCGGAGCGTCGAAAAATAGGGCCGGCACGGCAAGATGCCTGGCAACTGCGAGGATTGCCGCCTCCTGCCGGCGGCTATCGATAGAAGCAATGGCGGCGAGTTCATCCGCGACGATACCGACGGCCTTAAGCGCCTCGACGGCGAGCGCCAACACCTCCGCAGGCTGTGTCCCGCGCTCACAGCCAAGACCGAGCACATGGCGCCGTGCCGGAGTGAAAGAAATGTCGCTCATGGAAGCAGCCGAATGTGCCCTTGCTGTATCCTTGCAGCCATTGCAGCTTGGAGAGGGAAATGCAACAAGACCAGCTGAAAGCCTTTCTGGAATAGCATCTTGCCTGACATTGCCCTTCATCTGCTTCTGCTGCTCTGCGCGGCTGCCTTCTTTGCCGGTTTCGTCGATGCCATTGCCGGCGGCGGCGGTCTCATCACCGTTCCCGCCATGTTGATCGCCGGCATCCCGCCGCTGCAGACGCTCGGAACCAACAAGGTGCAATCGATCTTCGGTGCCGCTTCCGCGACGCTCGCCTACGCCCGCAAGGGCCATGTGGAGCTTTCCGAACAGCTGCCGATGGCGCTGATGGCGCTCATGGGCGGGGCACTCGGCGCCGCCCTTGCGACGATCGTACCAGGACAGGTGCTTCAAGCGATCATGCCTGTACTGCTGCTGGCAATCGCGATCTTCTTTGCCGTCAAGCCTAATCTCAACGACCTCGACAAACACCGTCTCATCTCGCCCTTCGCCTTCGGCTTGACGCTTGTGCCGGCCATCGGCTTCTACGACGGCGTCTTCGGCCCCGGCACCGGCTCTTTCTTCATGCTCGCCTTCGTCACCCTCGCCGGCTTCGGCGTGCTGAAGGCGACGGCCCACACCAAACTTTTGAATTTCGGCTCGAATTTCGGCGCACTGATCGTCTTTGCAAGTTTTGGCGCGATCCTCTGGAAAATCGGTCTGCTGATGGGCGTCTGCCAATTCCTCGGCGCACAAGTGGGCTCACGGCTTGCCATGCGCATCGGCGCAAAGCTGATCAAGCCGCTGCTCGTGATCGTCTGCGTCGCCTTGGCGGTTAAGCTGCTCGCCGATCCCACAAATCCGCTGCGGCTCTGGCTCGGCGTTTAGCCGCAATTAGAACTCCACACCCGGCTGCCCTTTGATGCCGGAGCGGAAGGGATGTTTGACGAGTTCCATCTCGGTGACCAGATCGGCGATCTCGATCAGTTCTTCCTTGGCGTTGCGCCCCGTCAGCACGACATGCGTCATAGGGGGCTTCTCGCTCTTCAGGAAGGCGACGACCTCGTTGATGTCGAGATAGTCGTAGCGTAGCGCGATGTTGATCTCATCGAGCAGCACCATGGAATTGCGTTCGTCGCAGATCAGCTCCTTGGCCTTTTCCCAGGCCGCTGAGGCGGCGGCGATGTCCCGGGCCCGGTCCTGCGTTTCCCAGGTGAAGCCCTCGCCCATCGTGTGGAACTGGCAGAGATCGGAAAAATGTTTTTCGATCAGATCACGCTCGCCGGTCCACATCGCGCCCTTGATGAACTGCACGACGGCCGACGGCTTGCCGTGGGCGATGTGACGGAAGATCATGCCGAAGGCAGCCGACGATTTGCCCTTGCCCTTGCCGGTATGGACGATGATCAGGCCCTTGCCGTCCGTCTTGGTCGCCATGATCTTGTCGCGCGCAGCCTTCTTCTTCGCCATCTTCTCTGCGTGGCGCGCATCATCCTTGGCCGATTCGTTTTCTGGGATCTCGTCGCTCATCAGTGCACCTCATTCAGTTTCGTAGCGGCCAGGTCGAACCGGGCCGAATTGCTGCGCGGCGTCCAGAGCCCGCGATCGATCGCCTCGCGCAGTCGCTCTGTCATCTCCTCGAATGCTGCCGGGTTCTTCTCGATCATGAAGCCACGCACGCCCGGATCAGCGACGAAGGCCCGATAGACCGCCTCGAAATGATGCGCGCCGACCGCGCCCGTCGTCGCCGCGAAGGCGAAGAGATAATCGACGGTGGCGGCGATCTCGGCCGCCCCCTTGTAGCCATGGCGCATGACGCCCGATATCCATTTCGGATTGACCGCGCGCCCGCGCACGACGCGGCCGATTTCCTCCTCGAGCGAGCGGATCAAAGGTCGTTCGGGCCTGGAATGATCGTTATGGTAGATCGCGGGGCGTGTACCGGCGAGTTGCTCGGCCGCCGCCGCCATGCCGCCCTCGAACTGGTAGTAGTCATCACTGTCGAGCAGGTCATGCTCGCGATTGTCCTGGTTCTGAATGACGGCCTGCACCGAGCGCAGCCGCTCCTCGAACAGGCCGCGTTCGGCCCTGCCTTCCTCGCCGGCGCCATAGACATAACTTCCCCAGACGAGATAGGCCTCGGCAAGATCGGCACGCCGCTCCCAGCCCTTTTCATCGATCAGTGCCTGCAGGCCCGCGCCGTAGGCGCCAGGCTTCGAGCCGAAGATGCGATAGCCCGCCCGCTTCGCCGCAGCCTTCTCATCGAGCCCAGCCGCAGCGAGCCGCGCCGTCTCGCCGCGCATGCGCCCGGCAATCGGATTATCAGTCACATCCTCTTCCAGCGCGCCGACTGCCCGGATCGCCTTGTCGAACAGGGCGATCTGCTCGGGAAAGGCGTCGCGGAAGAAGCCGGAAATCCGGAGCGTCACATCGACACGCGGCCGCCCGAGCACTGCTTGCGATATGATCTCATAGCCGGTGACGCGACGCGAACTCATGTCCCAGAGCGGCTTGACGCCGATCAGCGCTAGCGCCTGAGCGAGATCGTCACCGCCCGTGCGCATGTTCGACGTGCCCCAGGCCGTCAGCCCGAAAGAGACCGGCCACTCGCCGTGATCCTGAACATAGCGGCGGATGAGCAGTTCGGCCGACTTCTTGCCCAGTTCATAGGCGGCCGGTGTCGGCACGGCGCGGCTGTCGACCGAATAGAAATTGCGGCCTGTCGGCAGCACGTCGGGCCGGCCGCGAGTCGGGGCGCCGGAGGGTCCGGGGGCGACGAAGCGACCGTCGAGGCCTTTGAGCAGCCCATCGATCTCGGCGCGGCCGCAGGCGAGGATGGAGGGTTTGAGATGAGTTTCAATCTCGGAGAGCACCGATCTGGTTTGGGACCAGAGGGGTGGGCACCCCATTTCACCGGAAACGAGCTTGGCGGCGAGCAGTTCAATGCGCTCGACGGTGTCACCGTTGCTGCGCCAGGGGGCGTCCAGGATATCTGCGAGGACAGCCGGGCGTGGCCCGACCCAAGGGGCAGCCATGTCGCAGTCGAGTGGGTCGAAGACAGACCCCTCCCCAACCCCTCCCCACAGGTGGGAGGGGCTTGCTGGACGCACCGCCTCCACATCATCTTTGAGCGCAGAGATTGCCGCGAGCGCAGCGGTAAGTCCCTCCCCCTTGTGGGGAGGGGTTGGGGAGGGGTTTCTCACAGCATCCCCAGCAATCGCCCGCTGCAGACTCGCATCCCCACCCTCGCCGAGCCCGCGCGGCACCCGCGCCAGCGCCACGGTCAAGTCCGTCAGCAGCCGCCCCTCCGGCGACACGCCGAACACATGCAGCCCATCACGGATCTGCATCTCCTTCAGATCGCAGAGATAGGCGTCGAGCTTCTTCAGCGCCTCACCTTCGCTCTCGCCTTTCGCAATCCCCGCATCCCGATCCAGCCCGATATCGGTGACGAGATCGAGGATCTGGCGGCTGAGCAGCCGGATACGGCGAGGGTCGCCGCCAGCGGCCTGGTAATATTCGTCGACCAGCGCCTCCAGATCCTTCAGCGGCCCGTAGCTTTCGGCCCGCGTCAACGGCGGCGTCAGGTGGTCGATGATGACGGCGGCGGTGCGACGCTTGGCCTGCGTGCCCTCGCCCGGATCATTGACGATGAAGGGATAGAGATGCGGCAACGGCCCGAGGATCGCTTCCGGATAACATGTCTCCGACAGCGCCAGCGCCTTGCCCGGCAGCCATTCGAGATTGCCGTGCTTGCCCATGTGGATAACGGCGTCGGCGCCAAATTCGCGCCGCAGGAAAGCATAAAAGGCAATATAGCCATGCGGCGGCACGAGATCCGGCGAATGATAGCTCTCCTTCGGATCGATATTGTAGCCGCGCGCCGGCTGGATGCCGACCAGGACGCCGCCGAAACGGGCGAAAGGCAGGGCGAAGACGCCGTCGCGAAAATAGGGGTCGTTCTCCGGCTCACCCCAGCGCGCCCTCACCTCATCCTGAATCTTTTTAGGAAGAGATTGCAGGAAGTTTTTGTAGCGACTGAGCGAAAGAGCCTCGCGGATGACCCGGCCGTCATGCCCGGAATTGGTCGGCCCCTCCATCAGATGCCGGATCAGCGCGTCGCCATCGGCTGGAACGTCGGCAACCGGATAACCCGCACCCGCCATCGCCCGAAGCACCTCGATGCTGCCGGCCGGCGTGTCGAGCCCGACGCCGTTGCCGAGCCGGCCGTCGCGGTTCGGATAATTCGCCATGACGAGAGCGATACGCCTCCTATTGGAGGGCGTCCCGCGCAGCCGCGCCCAGTTGGCGGCGAGCTCCGCCGTGTAGCGCGCTCGACCGGCATCGGGCAGGCTGGCGACGATGTTCGCCTCGACAGCCGTGTCGTAACGCGCCGCCGTCTTGAAGGACACCGCCCGCGCCAATATACGCCCGTCAACTTCAGGAAGCGCCACATTCATGCCGAGATCGCGCGCCGATAGACCCTGCGACGAAACAGCCCAGGCCTCCCGCGACGAAGCCGACAGGATTGCCTGCAGCACGATGGCGTCGTTCATCTCCAGTACCGTCGGCTCCCGGTCGGCACCCGGTGCCGAAACGGCAAACCCTGTCGTGTTGATGACGACCTCGGGCTTTAGCGCCGAAAACACGCTCTCGAGAATGCCCGTCGAAACGGGATCCTTGAGGCTATAGGCAAAGACCGGCAACGGCCGGAGGCCAAGTGCGGCCAGCGACGCGACCAGCGCCTCGATCGGCCCGGTCTCGCCGCTCTGGACCAGGGCGCGGTAGAAGCTGATCGCGACGATTGGTGCCACCGTCACCTTCTCCGTAGAATGTGGGATACCCCCCTCAAGGGCCGAAGAAGGCATACAGGCAACAGACTGCCGCCACTCCTCGACCCCGATCAGCCCCCGCCTAGGCCACCAGATGCCCGCCTTCATCAGCGGCGCTGCCGGCGCCGGCTTCTCCGCCCCTGACAGCATCGCCGACGAATAGGCGAGAAAATCTCGCGCATTGGCGTCGCCGCCTTCGATCAGATAGGCCCAGAGCGCGTTGAGATCGTCGAGGTCAACATTGGAGAAAGGAACCAGCCCGGCATCCGGCTTTGCATCGCCAGGCAACACCGCGATCAGGGCACCGTTGCGGGCTGCCGCCGCATGCAACGCCTCCAGCGCGTAGTGGAAGTAGCTCGCCCCACCCAGCGCCCGCACAACGATCAGCTTGGCGTGCCGGGCCGTTCGCTCGATATAGGTATCCACCGACATCGGATGCTTGAGGCTCATCAGATTCGCGAGCCTCAGCGAAAACGCCCCCTCACCCGCACGACAGGCAGCCGCGATCGCGGCAAGCTCGGTGTCGGCGGCCGAAAGGAACAGGATATCGCCCGGCGACTGGCCGAGGTCGATCGCCTCCTCGCCATCGCTGATCGTTCCCTGCTGGGCCAGAAGCAGATGCATCGATTATCCCTGAACGAGCGCTTCGATCGCTTTGCGCACCGCGTCCTGGTTCATGTCGTGCAAGCCGATGACGACGAGGCGCGTGCGGCGCGCGTCGCCCGCTGCCCAGGCGCGGTCGAAATACTGGTCGATGCGGCTGCCGACGGCCTGCAACTGCAGGCGCATGGGCTTTCCCGAGACGTCGATGAATCCTTTGAGGCGCAGCACATCATGTTCGGCGATGATGCCCTTCAGCTTTTCGACAAAGCCTGTCGGATCGGAAATAGCGCCGAGTTCGACGACGAAGCTATCGAATTCGTCGTGGTCGTGTGGCGCCCCATCCTCGTGCTCCAGCTCGTGATGGGATTTGCGGTTGGCGATATCGTCTTCCGTGCCGATGCCGAGGCCGAGCAACACGCCGGCCGGCACCTCGCCATTCCTGGCCTCGATCATGACCGGCTTGCGGGCGACGCGCGAGGCAACTTCGCTCTTCACGCGGCCCAGGCCGTCGCCATCGATCAGATCGGTCTTGTTGAGCACGATGAGATCGGCGCATGTGAGCTGGTCTTCGAACAGCTCCTCGATCGGGCTCTCATGATCGAGCGAGTCGTCTTCGCTACGCGCCGCCTCGACCGCTTCATGGTCGTCGGCGAAACGACCGGCGGCAACGGCCGCGCTGTCGACCACCGTAATGACGCCGTCGACGGTCACCTGGGTGCGGATATCAGGCCAGTTGAAGGCGGCGACCAGCGGCTGCGGCAGGGCGAGGCCGGAGGTTTCGATGACGATATGGTCGGGCCGCTGTTCGCGCTCCAGAAGCTTCGTCATCGTTGGGATGAAATCGTCGGCGACGGTGCAGCAGATGCAGCCATTGGTGAGTTCGATAATATCGTCCTCGCTGCAATTCTCCGCGCCGCAGCCCTTCAGCACCTCGCCATCGACGCCGAGATCGCCGAACTCATTGATGATAAGCGCAATTTTTTTGCCGCCGGCATTGGTGAGCAGGTTGCGGATCATCGTCGTCTTGCCGGCGCCGAGGAAGCCGGTGATGACGGTTGCGGGGATTTTCTGCTGGTTCATGGAACTTCAACCCTTCATTTTCAACGGCAGACCGGCCGCGATGAAATAGACTTCGTCGGCCTTCGCCGCGATTATTTGGTGCAGCCGTCCGGCATGATCGCGAAAATCGCGCGCCATTCGATTGTCAGGCACGATGCCGAGGCCAACCTCGTTGGAAACAACGACGATCCGCGCCCTGACGCTAGGCAGGAAATCGGCGAGCCCCGTAAACGCCGCTGGCATATCTCGCTCCTCCATCATCAGATTGGTCACCCAGAGCGTCAGGCAGTCGATCAGCACAATGCGTCTCTCGCCGTCGATGGCGGTAAGCTTGTCGACGAGATCGAGGGGTTCCTCATGCGTCGTCCAGGAGGGGCCGCGATCGGCCTTGTGCTGGGCAATACGCGTCCGCATCTCCTCGTCCCAGGCACGGCCGGTGGCGAGGTAGTGGCGCTCGAGGCCGCTTGCCATAACGAGATTCTCGGCAAAACGGGATTTGCCGGAGCGTGCGCCGCCGAGGATGAGGGTGGTGGTCATACTGAAGCGGCCTTCGGAGGGAAGATGTGGCCGTTAGCCGTCGAGGCTGTGACACCCGCATACTCGACATCAGCGGCCGAAATCACCGCACCGCCGCCACTGTATCGCACCACCGCAGGCGGCACTGAATTCGTTCGTTCAGCCAAAACAACCTCCGTGCTGGCAGCGGGTCTCTTGCCCAGGGTTGGCTTTTCGCCCGGCGCGGAAGGCAGGTCTCCTGGCTCGCGGTTATCGGCGGCGATCGGGGCGAACCGGAAGCCCGGTCGCCCCTGATCGTGCCAGCGGATCTGCCTCACCTTCCCGGTTGCCTCGGTGAAAAGGTGGACGATTCGTAGAGATAGAGGCGTCCGACCCCGGTTAATCACCATGCATTTCCAGTGGCTTTTCCGGCATGTCGCCCATCCCACCCGCCTGCACGATTGCAGCCCGCCAGCCGAAAGGGTTCGGTGCCGGATGGAAGACCCTGACCGCTCTACAGTCGCGGGGTCGGCTGTGATGAAGGCGCCCGATGTGGGTCCGCCCCGTCACATTCCCTTTTCATCCGGAAGGCAAAATGCCGATCCGGAACCATCCGTTATTTCTCGGATGGTTAGGCAAGCCGGCGGGTGAAGTCAACCGACCTTCGCAAACACCTTCCCGCAACGCTGCGCGAAAGGCCAGCCAACACCACTGACTCCGCCGGAAATATCGTCTTCTATCAGATGCTTACGTCAAAAATATTTGACCCGCCGGTCGGCTTTTCGCCGCAATTGCGTTGCAAGGCAACCGCACCTCCTCCCTTGACCCGGCCTCTCCTCGCCTAGTTGTCTAGCCATGCTTATGAAATTGGATCGGCGCCGCCTGCGCACGCTGCGTGTTTTCTTCGATCCGGGGCGACTGCGTGCGCTGACGCGCCGCAGCGAAGTTGGCCTGTCTCTGACAGGCGCCATCGTCGGCATCGCTTCGGGCCTTGCCGTGACCGGCATGAGCTATGTCTCCAACCAGCTGCACCAGCTTGTTTTCGGCATCGCCGACAGCGACAGGCTGAGCGCGTCTGCCATCGAGGACAAGATGCTGCTGCTCACCGCCCCCGTCATCGGTGGCGCCCTGCTCGGCCTACTGCTCCTTGTGCTCGCCAAACGGCGCAAGAAACCAATGGTCGATCCGATCGAGGCGAATGCACTGCATGGCGGCCGCCTCTCGCTGACCGATAGCATCATTGTTGCCGTACAGAACCTGATCTCCAACGGATTCGGCGCCTCCGTCGGCCTGGAGGCAGGCTATACCCAGCTCGCCGCCGGCATCGCCTCCAAATTCGGCCTGAAGCTGCAGCTGCGCCGCTCGGACCTGCGCATCCTCGTCGGTTGCGGCGCGGCCGGCGCCATCGCCGCCGCCTTCAACGCGCCGCTGACGGGCGCCTTCTACGCGTTCGAGCTGATCATTGGCACCTATACCATCGTGTCGTTGACCCCGGTCGTCGTCTCCGCCCTCGTTTCAACCCTCATCGCAAGGTTGCTTGCCGAGGGCGATTTCACCATCGATATCGGCAGCTTCGGCTCGGTCGTGCCGGCCGATTATATCCCGGCGCTGCTGCTCGGCGTCTTCTGCGCCGGCGTTGGCATTCTCCTCATGCAGGGCGTAGCCTTCATCGAGGAGGTGGCGCGCAAAAGCTCGATCGCCCCGCCCTTTCGTCCGGCGCTCGGCGGCATCATCGTCGGGCTTCTCGCGATGATCTCCCCGCAGGTCCTTTCGGCCGGCCACGGCGCGCTGCATCTAAACTTGTCCCGCGACGTGGCGATCCCAGCGCTGATCGGTCTCTTCCTCCTGAAATCCCTTGCCTCGGCGATCTCGATCGGCTCCGGTTTCAGGGGCGGGCTATTTTTCGCCTCGTTGTTCATGGGCGCCCTGCTCGGCAAGCTTTTTGCTTATTGCGCTCCCTATTTCGCCGACGCGACATTGACGCCGGTCATTTATGCCGTGGTCGGGATGAGTTCCCTGTCGGTCGCCGTCATTGGCGGGCCGCTGACGATGACCTTCCTGGCGCTCGAAATCACCGGTGATTTTCCGATCACGGCACTGGTTCTTGCCGCCGTCATCACCTCCTCGCTCGTCGTGCGCTCGACCTTCGGCTATTCCTTTGCCACATGGCGCTTCCACCTGCGCGGCGAAAGCATCCGCAGCGCCCACGACGTTGGCTGGATCCGCAATCTGACGGTGAACAAGCTGATGCGCGCCGACGTGAAAACGGCAAGGGCCGATATCTCGCTGGAGGAGTTCAAGAAGACCTTCCCGATCGGCTCAACCCAACGCGTCATTCTCGTCGAGGAGAACGACAAATATGCCGGTCTCGTGCTGGTGCCTGAGATTTACGCCAACCCGACCGACGCCCAGGACGAGAGCCAGACGCTTGCCGATTTCGTCCGCTACCGCAATGATTTCCTGCAGCCGCAGATGAATGCCAAGCAGGCGGCGGCGATCTTCGACAAGAGCGAAAGCGAAGCGCTCGCCGTCGTCAACAATCTGATCGAGCGCAAGGTGGTGGGACAGCTCAGCGAAAGCCACACGCTGCGCCGCTACAGCGAAGAACTCGACCGCCGCCGCCGCGAGGTGTCGGGCGAGATTTGAGCGAGCCTTAAGAAGCGGCGCCGGCAAGCCTGAAGACGTCGACTCTCTTGGAAACGCCACGCAGCTCGAAAGACCCGAGATAGTCGCAGGGCACGGCGCAGGTCGCTGCGAAGCTCTCCGACAGCAGCAGCGGCTGCTCAAGCGCTCCGCACAGCTTTTCAAGCCGCGAAGCCTCGTTGACGGCCCTGCCGATCACGGTGAAGTCCAGCCGGCCTTGGGCACCGACATTTCCGTAAAAAACCTCGCCGAGATGCAAGACGACATCAATCCCGATATCGGGGCCACCATTCAGCGTCCGTTCGCGATTGAGCTCCTCGTTTGCTCTCAGCAGGTTCTGCGCCGAAGTCAATGCGGCTTTGCAAGCCATTTGCGGATCCTCGGTGTCCGTCGGAAAGATTGCCAGCACGCTATCGCCCATGAACTTGAGGATCTCGCCGGAATTTTCCTCGACGTGCCGGTCGATCAGTTCGAAGTGCTCGTTGAGAAAGCCGACGATCTCCCCCGGCTGATAGGCCTCGGTCAGCGCCGTGAAGTTGCGGAGGTCGGCAAGCAGGATGGCGGCATCGATGGAGCCGCCCATTCCCCTGCGGGTTTCACCGGCAAGGATGCGCGCGCTCGTCCTGGCGCCGGTATAGACGGCGAGGATATCGGTCGCGGTCTTGGAAACCGCGACACGGTAAGCGGCAAGCCCCAGCGCTGGGAACAGTTCATCGATGATCGCCAGTTGATCATCTGAAAATCCGCCCGGAGAATCGCTCGTTAGAGAGAAACCGAGCCCGCGCAGCGCGACTTCCTTCGGGAACTCGAAAAGATTGACCACATGGTCCGTGCCACCCGCAAGCGCAAATTCGTAGAGCTCGCCATAGTGGAGACCCTCGCCTTTCGCCAGGTTCCACCGCCCCGTCTTCTCACCGCGGTTCAGAAGATAGAATATCGGCGTCTTCTCAAAGTTGCGCTCGGTCTCGCTGCCGTGCTCCGCATTCTCGAGAACAGTCTCACCGCCCCGCATGAAATTGGCCGCGATGCCGCGATACATCGGATGTAGGGACGGCATGCGGATGCTTGCGCGCCAGATCGGAAACCCGTCCGCGATCAGCCGTTCACACAGGCCGGCGACGAGATCGCCGATATGCTCGCTGGTGATTCCCTGCTCTATAACCCACTGGATATGATCTTTAATTTTGGAAACCTCCGCATGAGGATGGGAAACCTGGAATGGGCGTCACCATCGAGGCCGGTGCCGGGAACAACAGGACAGGCGCCGAAAGGGCCTAGCCGCACACACTACTTATTAGCCCGCTTCGCATTGCGATACTACTCCCGCGCGAATTATGTAATAGAGAATACAGATAGGTATGCGCCGTGTGGCCCCCTCATCTGCCTGCCGGCATCTTCTCCCCGCGGGGGAGAAGGGGCTCGGGGCAGCGCCTCGCTCCCATTTGAGACCATTACGGTAGGAAAACAATGGTCGGCGGCTTGCTCCCCTCTTCTCCCCAGCGGGGGTCCGAAGGACGGGTTGAGACCCGTGGCTCAACCCCGGTCGGTGGCCCGAAGGGTCGGATGAGAGGGCCACACGGCAACTCTTCACTGCCCTTGCGCTCAGTAAATTCTCCCGACCTCCAGCAATTCACCCAACCACCGCGCATCCAGGCAGCGCTCCAGTTCCCCGGCAACCTCATCAAGCGCCCGCTCCACGCTCTCACGGTAGTTCCCCTGTCCGCCGGAAAGCCCGAAGCTTTCGAGTAGCCGGGCGCGATAGGCATCGCTTCCGAAGAGCCCATGCAGATAGGTGCCCATGATCCGCCCATTCGCCGACACCGCTCCGTCGGGCGCCCCGTCGACGATCGCGGAAGGCCGGACACAATCCGGGCCGCGGGTGATGCCGAGATGGATCTGGTAGCCGGAAAGCGACGCGTCATATTCGGTCGAACGGGCATGGCTGTTGCGCACGATCTTCTCCGGCGCCATCTCGGTTTCGACGTCGAGAAGCCCGAGCCCCGGCGTCTCGTACGTGCCGCCCTCGATACCGCGCGGGTCATGCACCATGCGACCGAGCATTTGATAGCCGCCGCAGATGCCGATCACCCGCCCGCCGCGCCGAACATGTGCCGCAAGATCGCGGTCCCAGCCTTGAACTCTGAAATCGGCGAGGTCCGCTATCGTCGATTTCGACCCTGGAAGAATGACCAGGCTCGCATCGGCAGGCAGCCGCTCGCCTGAGCGCACGAAGACCAGCTCGACATCCGCCTCCGCCCTCAGAGGATCGAGGTCGTCGAAATTGGCGATGCGCGGCAGCACCGGCACGGCGATCTTCAGCGCCCCGGCACCGCCCCTCGCTAGCCGCTCGAGCACGACCGAATCTTCGGCCGGCAGACGCGCGGCAGCCTGCAGCCACGGCACGACGCCGAAGCAGGGCCAGCCAGTGAAGCCTTCGATGGCGCGGATACCGTCGTCGAACAGCGAGATGTCGCCGCGAAATTTGTTGATGAGATAGCCCGCGATCATCGCTCGATCGCCCTCGTCGAGGATCGCCTGCGTGCCGACCAGCGAGGCGATGACGCCGCCGCGGTCGATATCGCCGACGAGCACGACGGGCACGCCCGCTTTCGTCGCAAAGCCCATATTGGCGATGTCGCCGGCCCTGAGATTGATTTCGGCCGGCGAGCCGGCACCCTCGACGATGATGAGGTCAGCGCCGGCAGACACCTTTTCGAAGCTTTCGAGCACGGCGCCGAGCAGTTGCGGCTTCAGCCGCTGATAATCCCGCCCCTTCGCCTGTCCGAATACCCTGCCCTGCACGATGATCTGGCTGCCGCTTTCCGATTGCGGCTTGAGCAGCACCGGGTTCATATGAACCGAGGACGGGGTGCGGGCGGCGAGCGACTGCAGCCATTGCGCCCGGCCGATCTCGCCGCTGTCATCGGCGACCGCCGCGTTGTTCGACATATTCTGCGGCTTGAACGGCCGCACGGTGAGCCCGGCATTGGCCGCCAGCCGGCAGAGACCCGCCACCAATACCGTCTTGCCGACATCCGAGCCGGTACCCTGCAGCATGATCGCTCTTGCCATGGCGGCCGCCTTTCCCTAAGGCACCGCGCTTCCGAAAATCGGTTCGGATTTTCGGGCCGATGCAACTAGCCGGAGGCCTACAATGGCCGCCGATCCCGGGTCAAGACTTCGGATATTCTCGCGAAAGCGCGAAAACCGCGCATGGCCTTGGCTCTGCGCGGTTTGCCGAAAACTCAGGCGTCTTCGCCCCTACACGGCGAAGCTCGCTTTCTCCGGCACGCACTACCTGAACCGGAGAAGCAGCGGTCGTTGCCGCCACGCCCCAACAGATAACGGCACATTCTTACCGGAGAGTTATTGAAGGCTTACGCAAACGTTAATTTTGACTTTTTTTGATCTGCCCGGCGGAATTTCCGCCACCATTGCGCCGGCGTTCGCAAACAGCGTCCATTTTCGATCCGGGGAAATTTCAGCTACGAACTATATTCTTCGAATTCAATAATTTAGTACCGCAACCACTAGCAGAAGACGGTTGATTTCTGCGAGCGAACGCGTAGGCTTCAAAAAAATACGCCATTGCCAAATTTTGGTCTGCGACGGGTTGCCGGAGCCGGTAGGACGGCGCCCGTGAACGGGAAACGCCGGTTGCGGCATCGCCGCCAGGTGAATCCCGGCAGCACGTTGCCTAAGAACAATTCGGGGAAGACGATGAAGACGCTTTTGATTTCTGCCGTCTTTGCCGCGGCTCTTTTTAGCGCGACCGCGCCGGCCGAAGCCGCCGAATGCGGCAAAGTTTCGATCGCCGAGATGAAATGGGCCTCGGCCGGCATTGCGGCAAACTTCGACAAGATCATCCTGGAAAAGGGCTATGGCTGCTCCGTCACCATCGTCGACGGTGACACCCTTCCGACCTTCGCCTCGATGAACGAGAAAGGCACCCCCGATATCGCTTCGGAATACTGGATCAATTCCGTCAGGGCGCTGCTCGATCAGGCCGTCAACACCGGCCGGCTGGTGCAGGGCGCCGAGATACTCGCCGATGGCGCGGTCGAGGGTTGGTTTATCCCGAAATTCATTGCCGACGCCAATCCCGATATTCGCTCGGTCGAGGATGCGCTGAAGCACCCCGAGCTCTTTCCAGCCGAGGATGATCCGTCGAAAGGCGCGGTTTACAACTGTCCCGCCGACTGGAGCTGCCAGGTATCGACCACCAACCTCTTCAAGGCCCTCGCCGCCGACAAAAAAGGCTTCGAACTCGTCGAGACCGGCAGTCCCCAGCGGCTCGACGCCTCGATCGCCCGGGCTTTCGACAACAAGATCGGCTGGCTCGGTTATTACTGGGCGCCGACCGCTATCCTCGGCAAATACGACATGACGCGGCTGAGCTTCGGCGTCAGTCACAACAAGGCAGAATGGGACCGGTGCACTGCGGTTGTCGGCTGTATCAGGCCTGAACTCAATTCCTATCCGGTCTCGCGCGCCTTCACGCTGATGACCAGATCCTTCGCCAGCCGCGCCGGACCTGTCACGACCTATCTCAGGACCCGAAAATGGGACAATGAGACGATTAACCAGGTGCTCGCCTGGCAGGATGAAAATCGCAAAAGCAACGAGGATGCCGCTATCTATTTTCTGCGCAATTACGAGAACCTATGGATGAAATGGGTGCCGGCCGATGTAGCCGAAAAAGTCAAAGCGAGCTTATAACGGCAGATGACACCAACGACCGGACGATTCGAATGACAGGCAACGTTCCCTTCCCCGACCGCGATACCGTTGCGGAAAAGCTCGCCGCGCTGTCGGAAACGGACAGGTCATATCTGGCCTTGCTCATGGAAAACGCCGCCCAGGACGACAACCTGCTCGACGGCCTGCGACGCCATCTCGATCATGCCGCGGAATCGCGCTTCCTGAACTCGCTGAAGCTCGAAAATCTTGGACTGTGGCTCGGGACCCGGGCGCCGCATCGCCTGCAGATACGGCTGACGGAAACCGCCCGATCAAGCCAGCATCCCGCCTACCAAGCCTTCCGGACCGGTCTGAGCCGATCCGGCGGTCTCGAAAAGGCGTATCCTCCGGTGCCTTGATCCGGCCTCGGATAGCCTGTTCAATCCGGCAAAGCGGTCGGCCGATTACTTCCTCGCAGCCCGGTCGACCGAGCGGCCGGCATCCTGGGTGGCGTTGACGGCGTTCGCCGTGTCTTTTCCCATGCCGCGGATTGTGTTGCCGCAGGAGGAAAGAGCAAGAAGAACCATGAAGGCTGCGGCAATTTTGGCCGTTGTCGTCATTTCGAATATCCTTGTTTGAAATCAACCCCGAACGGCACTCATGCCATCCGCGCCGATAACGCACAAGGGAACAAAAGGTTCAGCGGGAGAAAGACGTCCTCAGGCGGCGACGGCCTTCGCTCTTTCGGCAAAAGCACTGCGGATGCTGTCGGCTACCGTCTCGATCGGTCCCGACATTTGCGAGGCGGTCAGCAGGCGGATATCGAAGGAGCCGAGCTCCGGCAGTCCTTCCTGCAGGCCGAGGATGGTCATGTCCTCGCTGATATAGGAGAGCGGCAGCGGCGCGATGGCGAGATCGGAGAGCACGGCGGCGCGTTGCGCCATCGTATGGCCGCTGAGATAGGCGACGCGATAAGGCCGTTTGTTGCGTTCGAGCTGGGCAAGTGCCTCCTGCCGCCAGATGCAGCCATCCTCCCAGATCGAAATCGGCAGGGGATCGCGCCGATGCGCCGAGCCGCACCTTGCGCCGGCCCAGACCAGCCGCTCGCGGAACACCACTTCGCCACCGGTCGGAAACGGCCGAGTCGCGCAGTTGATCAGCGCCAGGTCGAGCCGCTGCTCCTCCATGCGCTTCTTCAGCCCGACGCTCATGTCGATCGTCACGTCGACCATGATGCCGGGATAACTTTCGGCAAAACTCTTGAGGATTCTCGGCAGCAGCCGCTCGCCGATATCCTCCGGTGCGCCGAGCCTGACGACACCGGTCAATTCCGGCATGATGAAGCGCGACACCGCCTCGTTCGACAGCGCCAGGATGTTGCGAGCGTAGGAAAGCAGCATTTCGCCATGGCGCGTCAGCGTCACCGAGCGGGCATCGCGTAAAAATAGCGTCGCGCCGAGTTGCTCCTCGAGCTTCTTGATCTGCATGGAAACCGCCGATGGCGTGCGGAACACCGCTTCGGCGGCGGTGGAAAAATTGCCCGTCTCGGCAATGGCGACGAAGGTGCGCAGCACATCGTTGTCAAGCAAAGGAATGGGACGGCGAAAGGGAAGGCTCATCGTCGCATCTTTCAATTTTTCTGATCTTTAACCCCATATCATTTTGTTTGATTGAATGTCAATCGCTCCTCATAGTCTGCGTATTGGAACTGATGCAGCGAAGGAGACCGGACATGGCGCAATCAAGCAGCTGGAATATCCTACAGGCCGTTTCCGCATTCAAGTCGAGACGGCGCAGGGATGCGAACCACGAACATGCGCTGCGGGAGTTGAAGCGATTTCCGTCGCACCTGCTGGCTGATTGCCAGCGTGAAATGGAGTTGCCGCTCCTCAACGCGGCAGCTCGACCGAAGCGGGTTCTGAGGATCGTGGAATCGCGTGCATAATCCGATCTTTGGCTCGGATCAGGGCAATCAGGTCTTCTGACGGCATTGCCGTTCGAACTCGGCGACACAGGGCTAGGCTGATGGCCTCACGGCCATCGGCTTACATCCTGCCTATTAGCTTGAAGGCTATAAACCACATCGTCGCAGCGACGAGCGTCTCGAGCATCCGCCAGGAGGCCGGCCTGGAGAAGATCGGCCGCAGCCACGTCGCGCCATATCCGAGCGCAAAGAAGAACAGGAAGGAGCCGGTCACGGCGCCTGCCGCAAAGGAAGCCTGCTGTCCCGGATAGCGCGTCGATATCGTGCCGAGCAGCACGACCGTGTCGAGATAGACATGCGGATTGAGCCAGGTCAGTGCGAGGCAGGTCGCAAGCGTCCGGGAAAAGCTTGTCGTTTCGGCTTCCGCCGCTGTGAGCACAGCGGACGACCGTAAGGCGGAATAAAGGCTCTTGGCTCCGTACCAGGCCAGAAACGCGGCTCCCCCGTAGCGCATGACCGGATTGAGCCAGGGAAGCAATCCGGCGATCTGCTGGAGGCTGGTCACACCGAGCATGATCAGTACGGCGTCGGATAAGGCGCAGGTGAGGCAGACGGCGAAAACATGTTCATTGCGTAAGCCCTGGCGAAGGATGAAGGCGTTCTGCGCGCCGATTGCGACGATCAGGCTGAGGCCCATCATCAGGCCCGTGACATAAATCGAAAAATTCATCGTTTCGGCAACCGCTCTCAACTTCGATGGAGTTGCGGTATCGCCTCAAGTTAGATTAGTCTAATTAATCTATCTCATCCTGATTAAGCGATATTAATCCATGCTCGACTATCCCGCACTTCGCGCCGTTGCAACCGTCGTCCAGACCGGCAGCTTCGAAAGGGCGGCGACCGTGTTGAACGTGACGCCTTCGGCGGTCTCGCAACGGGTGAAGCAGCTCGAAGAACGCCTCGGCGTCATCCTGATCGCCAGAGGCACCCCCTGTACGGCGACCGAAAAAGGAGAATGGCTCTGTCGTCACGTCGAGAATGTCGGCATGCTGGAGGCCGAGCTTTTCGGGCAGTTGCCGGCTCTCGTCGATCCAGACGAGCCACGCCAAAGGGTCACGCTTCAGATCGCGACCAACGCCGACAGCCTCGGCACATGGTTCGTGGAGGCCATGTCGAATTTCTCCAAAACCTCGTCCTATCTGTTGAATGTCGCCGTCGACGACCAGGATCACACCGCCGAATGGCTGCAGCGCGGACGGGTGATCGCAGCCGTCACCAGTCTGGAGAAGCCGATCCGGGGATGCCGGCGCTTCGCCCTTGGAACTCTCCGTTACAATGCCACCGCGACACCCGGCTTTGTCGCCCGCCACTTCCCGGCCGGCGTGACATCGGAGGCGATCCGCAACGCTCCGGCCCTGACCTTCAATCAAAAGGACAGGCTTCAGAGCAGTTGGGTAAGGCAAACCTTTGGCCAAGATCTGGACTACCCCACACATTGGCTGCCCTCGCCGCAAAGCTTCGTCGAAGCCACTCTTTCCGGCATGGGATGGGGAATGAACCCGACCCAGCTCACCCGCGCTCATCTCGCATCGGGGCGGCTCGTCGAACTTGTTGCCGACACGCCACTGGACGTCCCGCTCTACTGGCAGATAAACCGCCTCGCCGCCGACCGCCTAGCGGAGTTGACGCGCGAAGTCGTCGCCGTGGCGAAGCGCCGTCTTTAATTGCCGTCAGGCATGCCTCTTCTCCGGGCTCCGCCCCGGCAGAGGGATTTAGTCGGTTGAGCGATCACACATAGGCCGTGCGGCAGCCGAACCCGCTGGTCTCGTCAAAATTCTTGGTGCCGATACGCTGGCTTTCGCCCGAAAGCTCTTTCGGAGCTTCGCCGACGGGCTTTGATGCGGCAGACGACTGAGTTTGGCTGCTCTCGCTGGATTCGAGCTTGGCAATCTTGGCTTCCAATGTCTCGATCGATTTTTCGATCGTCGCCTTTTCCTGCTCGTCTTGCGTCTGCGATAGGGCTGCCTGCTTTTCGGCAAGTTGCGCCTCAAGAGAGGCAAGCTGATCAGATGAACCGGAAGACGAGGTCGAAGCGGCTGAACTCAAGATGGTGGATGCAGAACTGGAAATTGGGCTGACCATGAACATGACCTTCGGTGACGGAATGTCACCCTCTAGCCCAGGGCCAGTAAACATTCGATAAATAAAGTACCATACGGTACCATTTTCATGATAGTAATCTCAGCGTTCCGAACTCGGCAAATTTTGACGATCTTCTCTAGGAAATGGCGATAACCTCCAGCTCCTGGCCGCCTGTCTCCACCACATCGCCGACAGCCTTGCCCATCAGCAGCCGCGCCACGGGAGAGACGTAGGAAATCGATCCCGCCTTGGGATCTGCTTCGTCTTCTCCGACGAGCCGATAAGTCTGCACGCGGCCGTCGTCGCGGCTGAAAGTGACCGTATTACCAAAGGCAACCACGTCGGCTGACGGTGGGTCAGGCATGAGCTGCGCCGTGCGAAGTCTGGCCGATAAGTATCGGAGATCACGTAAAGGATTGGCAGCCTGGCGCCGCCGTTCGTTTACGTCTTCGATGGTGCTCGTCGCATCATAGGCCGCGCGCGCCTGCTGAAACTGCAGTTCGAGAGCCCTCAATCCCGCTTCCGTGACGAGGTTGGGATGCGGCGAAATTGGCCGGTCCGGCAACAGGGTTTCCGAAGCGGTTTCGAAACTCTCTTCCTTGGTGAAGGCAACGGCCAATCAATGACTCCGTTTTAGACGCTACGAACTCTTGTGGTCAGTGGGAATTGTCCCAGTCCGGAACCATACACCGACCGCCGACAAACCGCCAATCTTGCCCTGTTGCAAACGTCTGCAGTCCCGAGGCTCCGGGAACGTCCTGGCCGACATTGCGTTTATCTCATCCGGATGCACTGTAGCGGAGGAACGAATGCCCGGCCGGCAGCGAAAGAGCGGCAACACAGTCAGGATCAGACTATGCTTTCATTCCTGACGGATGCGATGCCGCTGACGCCAAGCTGGTGGGAGATCGCCCTAAGGATCATACTGACGGTGGTCGCGGGCGGCCTCATCGGCCTCGATCGCGAGCGCGGTGGTCACCCGGCGGGCTTCAGGACCACGATCCTGGTGGCTCTTGCCGCCTGCCTGGCGATGATCCAGGCAAACCTCCTTCTATCGACCTACGGAAAAACCTTTAGTTATTTCACGCAGATGGACGTGCTGCGCTTTCCCCTGGGCGTACTGACGGGCGTCGGCTTCATCGGCGGCGGCGCGATTCTGAGACGTGGCGACACGATGACCGGCGTCACCACGGCCGCGACTATGTGGTTCATGACCGTCGTCGGTCTCTGCTTCGGCGGCGGCCAGATCCTAACCGGGACGGTGGCGACCGCCGTCGCCTTCATCGTCTTATCGCCGATGAAGCAGCTGGATCTATGGCTGCGTTGCGAACAGAAGGCAACACTCGTTATTCACGGCACCGAAGCCGACTTGCCGGAGCTGTCTGAGGTGCTTGGACCGCTGGGTTGCACTGCCCACTTCGTTTCGTTTGGGCAGACCAGCGAGGGCCGCCCTGGTGTCACGTTCGAACTGCGCTGGATGGCCAAAGACCGTGACGGTTCCGCCCGCGCGATTTTCGATGCCCTTTCAGAGGCCCATCATGTTGCGGGATTTTCCATGCTTTCGACCTCGACATAGGTCTCGCGGGTTCTTACGCGATCATTTCGAGACATGCTCGGGTTTGCCCTTGGTCTTGGTCGACGCGAATTCCTCCAGCTGTTTTTCACTCATGGATTCTTCCATCTGCTTCGAAGCGCCCCTGAGTTCCTTCTTGGGCGTCTCTCCGCGTTTGGCCGAAAGTGCGGCACCTGCCGCCTTCTGCTGGGCCTTGGATTTGGCTGGCATTTCGATCTCCTCTCATCCGGACGAGGATTGGAGGCCCCTTGCGGGACGAGGCCGCGGCCTGAGCGCAGCCTCTCACTCCTTAATTGATGGTGGCCCACTGGCTGCGGACATCCCGGGCACTCTTCGACAGGTGAACATGGGCGTCGACGTGATCGACCCAATCAAGCGGAATCAGATGATGCTTGCCGTCCTCCGAGTCGGTTTTCGTCAGCTTGATGCGGGTCGGCCCGTCAAGCTGATCCACCGTTCCGACGTGAGCGCCATCGGCAGCCCGCACTTCCATATGTTCACGGATCTGATCTGCGGAAATCATTGTTTCCTCCTTTTGCATCATTAGCAGTTACCAAGCGCCAACGATGGGGAGCGGAGTTGGTTCCAAGCCATCTGGCCACAGGGGCTGGCGGTCCGTTATCCTTCGAACGAGGAGAACCCCTCCCGCGGCGTGCAACTCCTCGACGGTGTCGACGTCCATGACAGCGACTCGCCGATTTCCACCTCGACCCGGGGTACGTCATGAGCGTCAATCAAGCGACGGCCTTGGCACCGAAAGCGGCAGAACAGCGTCGGCCCGCAAGAAAAGCTTGCGCCACCCGCCGCCGACGAACGGCGACATCAGATGGATCTTTTCCTTGTCGATGCCGAGCGTCGTTGCGAGGTCGCTACCCCACCAGTCGATCATCTTATGCACCTGCAGTATGGCGCATACCGCTTGGTAAGGTCGCCAGCTGTCCTCTATTTTCGACGGGTGGGACCCATGAGGCCGTTGTCGGAAAACCCCGAGATCATTCAATATCGTTGATGCTATCCATAAGCTCTATTCGTTTGAATGATGGGTCCGCGAAGCCCATATTGACAGCATGGACATGGACGAACCTCCCATCGCCACCATGTCCCGGCTCGAGAAAGGAACTGGATAATGACTACCCTCACCTATCGGGGTGGTGGCAAGACCCTCACCTCCGGCGAAGGCCGCTTCGATCTGGGCCACTACGCCCACAAGCTCGTGCTTGCCTGGACGCGCTGGCGGACCGCCCGTGAAATTGAAGCCATGCCGTTTGACGTCCGCAAGGATATCGGCTGGCCGAGCACCGACGACAGCAAACACCGGACCATGTAATGAATGCGACATTCCTCCTGAGATGAGGGCGGCGTCTGCCTCGCGCAACGCCGCCTTTTTCGTGCTCGCCGTGTCGTTCCCAGCCGTCTTCAGTCCCGAATTTCAGCCGCCTATAAGCCTGTTTTCTGCCCCAACCGGCGATATGACCGGTCAAATTCCGGTCAATGTCGCATATTTGCTCTTCCCGGCCGCATTTTTCCATGCCACTGTCGCTTTTAGGACATCGGCGCGACGCATTCCGCGCAACGAATATGTCATCGCCCCTCGAGCATGGATTTCGCTATGAACAGGATGCAGATCAAGAAGCGCTCACTGGTCTTCTTTATGGTACCGCAATTCACCATGCTGCCCTTTTCGGCAGCGGTGGACACCTTGCGCATCGCCAACCGCATGCTCGGCTATCAGGCCTATACCTGGCGGCTCGCCTCGGTCGACGGAGAGAAGGTCTATTCCTCCTGCGGCATCGGCATCGAGGCAAACTCCTCGCTCGCCGAGGAGCGCCGGCATCTCGGCGGCGAAAACCGCCCCGGCATGGTGCTCGTCTGTTCCGGCATCGATATCGAGGAGTTCAACAACAAATCCGTCAATGCCTGGCTGCGTGAATGCTACAATCGCGGCGTCGCCGTCGGCAGCCTCTGTACGGGCGCGCATGTGCTTGCGCAGGCCGGTCTTCTGAACGGCAAGCGCTGCGCCATCCACTGGGAGAACCTGCCCGGCTTTTCCGAAGCCTTCCCGCAGGCGGAGGTCTATGCCGACCTCTACGAGGTTGACGGCAACCTCTATACCTGCGCCGGCGGCACCGCCTCGCTCGATATGATGCTGAACCTGATCGGCGAGGATTTCGGCGAAAGCCTCGTCAACCGCATCTGCGAGCAGCACCTGACTGACCGCGTGCGCAATCCGCACGACCGCCAGCGCCTGCCGCTGCGCGCCCGCCTCGGCGTGCAGAACGCCAAGGTCCTGTCGATCATCGAGTTGATGGAAGGCAATCTTGCCGAGCCGCTGTCGCTGATCGAGATCGCCGATGGCGCCGGGCTCTCCCGTCGCCAGATCGAACGGCTGTTCCGCCAGGAGATGGGCCGTTCGCCGGCCCGCTACTATCTGGAAATTCGCCTTGACCGCGCGCGCCACCTGCTGGTGCAGTCCTCGATGCCCGTCGTCGAGGTCGCCGTCGCCTGCGGCTTCGTCTCGGCCTCGCATTTCTCCAAGTGTTATCGCGAACTTTACCACCGCTCGCCGCAGCAGGAACGCGCCGAGCGCAAGATGACCATGGCGACGGCAAGGCAGGCGGTTGCGGCTTGAGGCATCGGACGGTCGCCGAATGATACTAACGGCCGTGCCGGCCTCTTGCATTCGCCTGCCGGCACCGACCGGGGTCGAGCCACTGGTCTCGACCCGTCCTTCGGACCCCCGCTTGCGGGGCGAAGGGGATATGCCGCACCGGCTTCCTCAACCTCAACGCTGCATTCGGCATGTCCCCTCGCCCGTTTAAACGGGGAGAGGGTTAGTGTGAGGGGCGGCCATTGGCGAGAGGCTGAAAGCAGCCCTACTGCGCCACTTCTTCCGTCATCCTGGCGTCGGAATAGACCTGGTTACGGCCGCGATGCTTCGCCATATAGAGGAACTGGTCGGCGGCGTTGAGATAATTCTCGAAGGTTTCGTAACTGCCGATTTCGGCAATCCCGATCGAGATGGTGACGCCGAGTTCCTCGTCGTCGGCCGTTACCTTCAGCCGCGAAATATCCGAGCGGATCTCGTCGCAGAGCTTGGTGGCGGCGGCCGAATCCATCTGCGGGAAGAGGATAGCGAACTCCTCGCCGCCGAGGCGGGAGAGCAGGTTGTCACTGCCCTCGAAGATCGTGAACAGCCTGTTTGCAACCGCCTTCAACACCTTGTCGCCGATCTCGTGGCCGTATGTGTCGTTCAGCCGCTTGAAGTGGTCAATATCGAGAATGGCGACCGAGCTCGGCACTTTCAACCGCAAGCACTCGTTCACCAGCTTAGGGCCATTGTCGTAGAAATAGCGGCGGTTATAGAGGCCGGTGAGATAGTCGCAGGCTGCAGCGGCCCTCAACTGGCGCATCTGCGCCAGTGTTTCCGCATTGTTGGCGATGCGGCATTGCAGCTCCTCGGCGACGAAGGGCCGATAGACGAAATCGCTGGCGCCGGCTTTGAGGAAACTCGCGGACAGCATACGATCGTTGGAGGAGGAGACGCCGATGACGCGCAACCGGTCCGAACCGAAGCGATGGCGGATGCGCCGCGTCAGCTCGTAGCCGCTCATATCGGGCATGTGATGATCGGTGACGACGAGTTCGATATCGCTATAGGCTTCGAGCGCCGCCAGCGCCTCTAGCCCCGAGCTTGCCTCGACGACCAGATATTGCTGTGCCTTCAGGAGATCGACGAGAACCTGGCGTACCGAGACGACATCATCGACGACGAGCACCCGCGTCTTGCGGTTGGAGATCGCACGGCGGACGGTGGCGACCAGATTGTCGAGCGCGAACTCATTGTCCTTCAGCACGTAATCGATGACATTGCGCTCCATGATCTTGTTGCGCGTATTGAGATCGAACGTGGCGGTGAAGACGATTGCTGGAATATCGTGCTCGATCGTGCAGTCGAGGGCCTCGCCATAGGGCGAATCCGGCAGGTTGAGATCGACGACTGCCATGGTGTAGCCGTGACCGTCTTCGGCAAGTTCCCTGCGAAGCGCTTTCAGCGACGAGCAGGATTTTACGGCAAGGCCAAGTTCCGTCTGGAACCGATGGCAAAGCACGGCGGAAAACATTCGGGAATCTTCAACCAGAAGTATCTTGAGCCCGCCGGAACGCAGCCCGATCCCATCTCGCTGAAAATCCGCCTGAAAAGCCACAGCCGCTATTCCCCCCTGCGCCTTACGGGCTCGACTCGGCCCTCCCCCCGGCGCGGCGGACGATAGCCGAGAGGCTCATCCGCGTGAAGGGGACAAATATTCTGATTACCTGTAATTGCAAAAATCCAGCGTCCGGCAGCGCCGATCGCCCCCGGTTTCCTCGCGGTCCAGATCCCGGAAGAGCCGTCAGGCAACCGCCCGCTCCTTGCGCATGGACTGGATCTGCAGCAGCGTGTCGAGATTCTGGTTAACGCGGCAGTAGAACTCCTCGTCGATGAAGGGACGCAGCATGAAATCGTTGCCGCCGGCCTTCAGAAACCGCGCCGAAAGCAGCCGGTTCGAGGACGAGGAAACACCGATGATGCGCAATTCGTGCGAGCCGATATGGGCCCGGATGCGCCGTGTCAGTTCAAATCCGTCGATATCGGGCATATTGTAATCGGTAATCATCAGGCCGATATCGCGATTGACCTTCAGGGTCTCCAGCGCCTTGGCGCCGTTTTCGGCGGTGCTCACTCGGAAATTATAGCGCTTCAGCCGGCTCGACAGCAGCGCGCGCGCCGTCGCGCTGTCGTCGACGATCAGCACGTGATGGCGATGATTGGTCAGGAACCGGCAGATCGACTCCGCCAGAAGGTCGACGGCGAAAATATTGTCCTTGAGGATATAGTCGACGATGTCCTTGGCGATCAGCTTGTCGCGCATCCCCTCATGGAAAGTGCCGGTGAAGACGATGGTGGGAATCGAGAGGTCGACCAGATATTCGAGCGCTTCGCCGTTTTCTGCGCCGGGCAGATTGATGTTCGAAATTGCCAGCTTGATCGGCTCCGAAGACTTGTCATAGGCAAACTGCAGGTCTTCGAAGTTGCGGCAGATCTCAACCTCTATGTCGAACAGCTCCTTGAGGCGTTTGCTGATCATCGAGGTGAATACGTTGGAATCTTCAGCGACAATAATTCGCGCGCCGGCAAACATCTCGCCGGAATATTGCATCCCAGAAATACCTAGAAACGCCATAAGCAAACCTTTAGTGTAAAATCTGTCCCCGGGCCAATTCGATATATCAATTGATTTGAATAATTATTAATCAGCATCTGCCGCTTCGAAATGAAGAAGCGACGCAATGGTGCTCCTGCGATTTCCTTGCGGATATGATTAAGAAATTCATCCGGCTGGCCGGCGTTTTGCGAAGCCATTATAAAGACCCATCGATCCGAAACGCCGACAGGTTCCCATGGCCCGATCCGATCCGGTAATCGAATGGCTTCTCGATTCCGACCCGGCCATCCGCTGGCAGGTGATGCGCGACCTCATCGACGCGCCGGAGCCGGAATGGATGGCGGAGCGGGCAAAAGTGGAGACCGAGGGCTGGGGCGCGAAGCTCCTCTCCTTCCAGGACGAGGACGGCCAATGGGCGGGCGGCGCCTTTCTGCCTGCCGGATTCGAGCCGCGCGAATGGCGCGAGCGCGGCCAGCCGTGGACGGCGACAAATTTCTCGCTATCCCAGCTGCGCGAATTCGGCCTCGACCCGTCATCGGAACGCGCCAGACGCAGCGTCGAATTGATCGGCGCCAACGCCCGCTGGGAGGAAGGCGGCCAGCCCTATTGGCAAGGCGAAGTCGAAGAATGCATCAACGGCCGCACGGTTGCCGACGGCGCCTACTTTGGGGTCGACATCTCCGCCATCGTCGAGCGGCTGACCAGTGAGCGCCTTCAGGATGGCGGCTGGAACTGCGAACGGTGCAACGGCTCCATTCGCTCGTCCTTTGCCAGCACCATCAACGTGCTGGAGGGCCTGCTGGAGTTCCAGCGGGCAACCGGCGGCACGCAGCAATCCCGGGAGGCGCGCCGGACGGGCGAGGAATTCCTGCTCGAACGCCACCTCTTCCGCCGTCTCGGCACCGGCGAGCCAGCCAACGCACGATTCCTGCACTTCCTGCACCCGAACCGCTGGCGCTACGACATCCTGCGCGCCCTCGACTATTTCCGGTCAAGTACCCTCCTGACCGGCTCCACCCCCGATCCGCGCCTCGGCGAGGCGATCGTCCATCTTCGCATCCGCCGCCTTCAGGACGGCAGATGGCCGCTCGACTGGACGCTGCCAGGGCGCGTCTGGTTCGAGATCGACGAGGGAGAAGGTCAGCCCTCGCGCTGGATCACGCTCCGGGCGATGCGGGTGCTCCGATGGTGGGATTCCCATCGATCATGCCTGACGCCAAGCCCATCGAGCGAAGGACATGCGTCTCGATCGCGCGCAGCAATTCGGCGCGGCCCGCCATTGCCCGATCCCCGCAGGTCTCTACGCACAGCAGCCGCTACTCGCCGCTGACGAACCGCAGCAGGCCGCAGCCTTTCTGGTCTTCTCGGCGAGCCAGCGGTCGCGCGGCTTGCAGCTTGCCGGCCGCGGCGAAAGTTCGATATGCACAGCCCCGCCGCGTAGAACCGGCATTGCGGCACAATAGAGCTGTATCGGCCGCAAGCCGTCGCTGACTTCGAAGGTAAGCCTGGCCGAACCGTCGAGCTGCAAATGCTCCGACACCTTACGGACGATCGCATGGAATTTGCCGGCCGGCATATGCATGCGCCCGCCCTCCTCGATGTCCCAGAGCTGGATGAAGATCTCCGTCCAGGCCTCGGGATTGGCGCCGCAATCAAGCGCCGAGAATTGGCCCGCCTTGACCTCGGTGATGTGATAGCCGGGCTTCACCGGCCGGCGGTCATAATGAAAAACCAGCGGCGCGTCCTCGTTGCCGGTGAGCGTGTCAAGCAACAGCCCGAGGCTGATCTCCTCCACCGGAATTTTATTGTTGTCGATCGCATTCATCTGCGCTAATCCTCGTTTCAACGATTCAAGGATTATTGAAATATGGATCAACGTCAAGCCCTTGCCGCGTTCGGCGCGCTTTCGCAGGAAACGCGCCTCCACATCATTCGAATGCTTGTCGTCTCGGGTCCTGACGGAATGGCGGCAGGCTCGATCGCGGAAAGGGCGGAGGTTTCCCCGTCTAACGTCTCCTTCCACCTGAAGGAGCTGGAACGAGCGGGGCTGATCACTCAGCAGCGCGAATCGCGCTCGATCATTTACACTGCCAATTATGAGGCGCTTGGCGGCCTGATCCGTTTTCTGATGGAGGATTGCTGCGGTGGGAACGCCGAAATCTGCGCGCCCGCCGCCGCCGTTGCCGCATGCTGTGCACCTGCAACCAAGGAGGAACTGCAATGACCACAGATCGCGTTTACAATGTGCTCTTTCTCTGCACCGCCAATTCGTCCCGCTCGATCCTGGCTGAATCCATCCTGGCGACCGAAGCCAAGGGCCGGTTCAAAGCCTATTCCGCCGGCAGCCAGCCGAAGGGCGAGGTCAATCCCCTGGCGTTGAAGGAGCTTGCGGCACTAGGTTATCCCTCGACCGGCTTCCGCTCGAAGAGCTGGGACGAGTTCGCCAAGCCCGACGCACCGGAGATGGATTTCATCTTCACCGTCTGCGACACCGCCCACGGCGAAGCCCGCCCTGTCTGGATCGGCCATCCGATGACCGCTCACTGGGGCGTCGAGGATCCGGCCGCCGTCGAGGGCAGCGAGGTCGAGAAGGGCCGCGCCTTCGCACAGGCCGCCCGTTTCCTCAAGAATCGGATCATGGCCTTCCTCAGCCTGCCCTTATCGTCGATCGACAAACTGGCGCTGGAGCAGCACCTGCGCCAGATCGGCGCGACGGAAGGTACGACCGCAAAACCGGCAGGGGCCGGCTGATGGCGTCGTACGATCTGCCGCGCCGTCTGGTCGCCGAGGCCTTCGGCACTGCCACGCTAGTCGCAACCGTGGTCGGCTCCGGCATCATGGCAACTTCGCTGACAGCGGATACGGGGCTTGCCCTGCTCGGCAACACGCTGGCGACCGGCGCGATGCTGGTGGTGCTGATCACCGTTCTCGGACCGGTCTCCGGCGCGCATTTCAATCCGGCCGTCTCGCTGGTCTTCGCCATGTCGCGTTCGCTGCCGAAACGCGATTTCGGCGGCTATGTGCTGGCGCAGACCGTCGGCGGCGTGGCAGGGACGATCGCTGCGCACCTGATGTTCGCACTCCCGCTTCTGGAAGTGTCGACCAAGGTCCGGACCGGCGGCGCGCAATGGTTTTCCGAAGGTCTGGCGACCTTCGGCCTGGTCGCGGTCATCCTCGCCGGCATCAGGTTCGAGCAGAAGGCGGTGCCATGGCTGGTGGGCCTTTACATCACCGCCGCCTACTGGTTCACCGCCTCGACCTCCTTCGCCAACCCGGCCGTCGCCTTGGCCCGCTCGCTGACAGATACTTTCTCCGGCATCCGCCCGATCGATCTTTTCGGTTTCTGGCTTGCTGAAATATCCGGTGCTGTCGCAGCCCTTCTCCTGTTCACCTGGCTGTTACAGCCCGGCACTTCGTCAACGCTATCGTCAGAGGCAAAACTATGAACGTCACCATCTACCACAATCCGGCATGCGGCACGTCGCGCAATACGCTGGCGATGATCCGCAACGCCGGCATCGAACCTGATATCATCGACTATGTGAAGAACCCGCCATCGCGTAAGGAGCTGGCGAGAATGATCGCCGATGCCGGTCTCACCGTGCGCCAGGCCCTTCGCGATAAAGATACGCCCTATGCCGAACTCGGCCTCGACAATCCTGATCTGACCGACGATCAGCTTCTCGACGCCATGCTGGCGCAGCCGATCCTGATCAACCGGCCCTTCGTCGTCACACCGCTCGGCACCCGCCTGTCGCGGCCTTCCGAGGTGGTCCTGGAAATCCTGCCGGAAACGCATAAGGGCGCCTTCACCAAGGAAGACGGCGAGAAGGTACTGGATGCGGGAGGCAAGCGCATCATCTGAACCGCCCAGCCTGACAGGTCCGCAATCCTACTTGACGACCGCCGAGCCTTTGACGATGTCGATCGTCTCGCCGCCATCGAGCCCGATCCGGTCGCCGTCGGGTGTCGTCATGAAGCAGCCGGAGGAGCAGAGGCTTTCGGAAGCGCCGGCATCGACCACGACTTCGACGCGCTGTCCGCCCTCGGTGATGACGAGCACCACGGCTGCGGGATCGGTGTTGGTGATGGATGCGGCGTTGACCGCCGGCGCAGCAAGCAGTGGGACAAGCAAAAAGGCGGCAAATCTTGCCATCATGTGCGGCGGCGCTGACGCGCCCTCCCCTCGAAAGATCGGTGCTGCCCTCGGCAGCGATCCCGATGGAAGGGATCATGCACATAGACCTGTGAATGATGGCTGAATACGCTGTTCAGCTCTCTGCTGCCCGCCCGCGCAGCTGGCGCACCGGCCGCTCTTCTTCCTCCACCGGTCTATCCTTGGAATTCTCATGGCCGTCAGCATGCTCCTTAACCGCATTGGGAAGGACGAGAGCAGCCTCCCGATGGATGGTAAGGTCGCTCTGTGGCAGCGGGATTTCTATGCCTTCCGCCTTGAAGCGCTTGAGGATCTCGATCCTCAAATTGTTGCGCACCGTCAGACCGTCGCCCATGTCGGCGAGGAAGAAGCGAAGCTCGAAATCGAGCGAATAGGGGCCGAAGCGCAGGAATTCGACATGCGGCTCGGGATTGCGCATGACGAGCGGTATCTTCGCCGTCAACTCCAAGAGAATATCCATCACCTGTTGCGGATCGGCGTCGTAGCTGACGGAAACCGGGATTTCCGAGCGACCGATCTTGTTGCGGTGCGTCCAGTTGCCGACGAGGCCGTTGATCAGTTCCGAATTCGGCACGATGATCGCCTGCTTGCGGAAAGTCTCGATCTCGGTAGCGCGCACCGAGATCCGCTTGACGATACCTTCGGCCGTGCCGGAGACGACGTGATCGCCGACCTTGAACGGCCGCTCGACCAGCAGGATCAGGCCTGACACGAAGTTGGAGACAATGTTCTGCAGGCCGAAACCGATACCGACCGAAAGCGCCGAGGCGACGAGCGCGAAGCTCGACAGATCGATGCCGGCGGCGGAGACGCCGATGATCGCGGCAATGCCGACGCCGAGATAGCCGATGCCTGTCTTGACCGAGTTTCGCACGCCGAGATCGACATGGCTTCGCGCCATGACATTGCCGTCGAGCCAGCGCTGCAGCCAGCGCGTCAGCAGATAGACGCCGGCGAAAAGCAGGATGCCGGTGCAGATTCCGAGCAGCGAGATGCTGATGCCGCCGAGCTTGACCTCGGTGAACAGCCGGAAGGCGATAAGCTGCAGATCCTGTACATGGAAGCCCCAGAGCAGCAGGATCAACGGAATGCCGACGAGCAGCGCCACCGCATACATGGCAAGGCCAACGAGCAGGCCGACCTGGTCTATCGCCACCGGCCCGAGGTTGAAGCGCCGCGCCAGGAAGCGGGCGAAGAAGGTATCGCCGAAGCTCTCCTGCCGCGAAATCGCCTTGCCCGAGAGCAGGCCGACATACATGGTGGCGACGACCGCGCCGGTGATGATGAGCTGCGTAGCGACAAAGCGGGCAAGTCCGACGTAGCCGGCAAGCGCCGTAACGATCAAAGCGGCACCGACGACACGCAGGATGATTGCCATGCCCCGCGGCCAATGTCTGCCGGGCGCGTCGGGATCACCGCTTCTCGCCAGCATCGGCTTGCTGAAGGAGACGGCGATCAGGATGATGCCGATGATCAGGGCAGCGATCAGGCTCCGAACGACGGTCAGCACCAGCGGTGAGCCCATCGCCTCGCTGACCGTGCCGAAGAGATAGTCGAGCCCGTTGACGACAGCCATCGCCGAGAGACAGTAGCCGATCGAGCGGGCGCCGATATTGGAAAGCTTCACCAGCCGCCAGTGCGGTTCGCTCGGCGCGAAAATGGCGTTGACGAAGCGGCCGACGAAATAGACGAGACCGATCGTGCCGAACAGCGCGCCGATAACAGGCGCAATATCCGGCCGCAAAACATTGAAACTGTTAAGGAAGAAAAAGGAGGTAACAAGCAGGACCGCCAGCGCCAGCGTTCGGATCAGCGTCGACCAGAAGGCGATCGACAGCCTGCCGATATAGGAGGGGTTCTCGACCGCCTCATCGCGGCGCAAATAGGAGCCGAACAGCCGGTAGCTGCCGGAAAGCAGGATGAGTGCTGAGGCGAGCGACAGGAAGATCGCGGCGAACAGTGGGAATCGCTTGAACTTCCAGACGAATGAGGCCCAGCTCGCCAAAGCCTGTGAGAATTCGCTGATCTCGTGCACGAAGGCGCTAGCGGCATCGTCAAGCACCGAGACGGAGATTTCCGTGCGCCTGAAAAGCGTATCGGCGAAAAGCTGCCGCCGCATCTCGATGATCTCGTTCATGAGCTTCGTCACGGCGATCGACAGGTTTTCGGCGTCACCGGTCACCGCATTGATCTGCGCGCGCTCTGCGGCAAGCGCGTTACGCTCGTCGGTGACGATCTGCGCCTCGGGCGGCTGCCCATCCTTCGGCGGCTCGCCAATCTCGGTCAGCCGGTTCTTGATCTGGTCGAAACGCGGTCTCAGGTTGACCGATATCGTGATGACGGCGCGGCTGAGCTCATCGGCCTTGGTCGCAAGCCCGACCAGCGCATCGTCATTATCGGCGTTCTCCTTGACGCTGTCCTGAAGCGAACCAAGCTGGACCTTCGCCTTCTCGATCTCCTTCGCCGCCTGGGCGGAAGGCGTATCGACAAGCGGCGCCTCTGCTGCTGGGGCTTGCGTCTGCGGTTCCTGCGCGAAGGCTGCTGCGCTCTTGAAATGCGCACCGGCGAGCGCCAGCGTCATCAGAAGAATTGTGCGAAGCAGGATCGTTCTCAGCCGCAAAAGCGCCTCCGGAAAGGTTGTCGTCGGAATAGAGTGCCAGCTTGTCGTAGCAAACAAAGGCGACAGAAAGGCGGAAGATGCCTTAAGCGCCTTGCACCGACCTTGTTCCATGCAGCACTCAACCGCTCGTTCGACCTGCTCAGAACCCCGCGCCGGGCTTGGAGAGATAGTCGAGTTCTGCTGCCGTCGATTCTCGTCCGAGCATGGCATTGCGGTGAGGAAAGCGCCGGTAGGCGGCGATTATCTCGCGGTGGCGGATCGCATAATCGAGATATTCCTCGTCGCCCAGCGCGGTGAACAATGCAACCGAACGCTCCTGCTCGTCGAGGTTCTCGGCATGTTCGAAGGGCAGGTAGAAAAAGGTTCGGCATGCATGTTCCACCGCCTGGTCGGCGCCGGCCGCAAGCGCAAGCTTGGCTTCCCGAAGTGCCAGCCCGTCGGTAGCAACGGCAAGCCCCGTGCCGCGATAGATGTTGCGGGGAAACTGATCGAGCACGATAACGGCCGCCAGCCGGCTCACCGGATCGGCTCGCCATTCATCGCCGACGCCTGCGGCAAGCGCCAGATGCGTATCGCGGAAAACATCACGGATCTCGGCATCGAGTTCCGGCGGCGGACGGAACCATAGCTCGCGGCCGCATCGAACGAACCAGAAATCGTAGACCTCCCGGGGTGTGCGGATCGCCGTCATGCCTTCCTCCCGTAGCGTTAGGTTTGGTGATGTTATGCCGGCAAGTTCTTGTAGAAATAGGACAAGGTGTGCCGTGTGGCCCCCTCATCCGCCCTACGGGCACATTCTCCGCCGGGGAGAAGAGGGGATCGAGACGTTGCCGCGAATCTCTTCTCCCCAGCGGGTCCGAAGGACGGGTCGAGACCGTGGCTCGACCCCGGTCGGTGGCGGCAGCCGGATGAGGGGGCCACTCGACAAACCCTTCATGATGTCCTCGCCTCTACCTATTTCTCCTCATGCAACGAAAATACCAGCATCGCCCTCGTCCCGTCATGCCCGGGATCATAAGCGAAATCCGATTTCAAGCTGGCTGCCATCGCCGTCAAAATCCGTGTGCCGAGCCCCGTCCCCCTGGCCGCGCCCTCTGGATCGAACCCCGCTCCATCATCCTCGACGATGACGCGCAATTGCCCGTCCGTCTGGTCGACAAAAACGCGGATCTCGCCCGAGACGCTGTCGGGATAGGCATATTTGAAAGCATTGGTGACGAGCTCGCTGACGATCAGCCCGAGCGTGATCACCTTGTCGGTCGCCAGATTGACCGGCTTTGCGCTCAGCACGATACGGTGTGGCCGCTTGTCGTCGCGCATCGAAGCTTCAAGCTCGGTTAGCAGACTGTTCAGATATTCATCGACCTGCACCGAACCGACCTGCCGGTTGGTGTAGAGCCGGCGATGCACGCTCGCGATCGCGTTGATGCGCATCTGCGTCTCGTGCAGCGCGTCGATCGCCACCTGGTCCTTGGTCATGGAAGATTGCATGCGGATCAGCGCGCCGACAAGGCCGAGGCTATTAGCGATACGGTGATTGACTTCGGCCAGCAGCAACTCGGCATGATCGCGCTGCTGACGGATCACCTCCTGCGCCTGCGCCGTCTCGCGGCGGAAGCGCGCCCGCTCCAGCGCCTGTTCGAGAGCAGCGGCGAGCAGGTCGAAATAATCGGCCGAAATCCCCTTCAGCATGTAGTCATCGGCACCCGCCTTTAGCGCCGCGACCGCGATGCTGGTGTCGTCCGACCCCGTTGCATAAATGACCGGCGGATGATCCGGCACGGACGTGATGCAGGGCAGAATATCGAGTCCAGTCTCGCCGCTCAGGAGATGATCGAGCACGACGGCGTCGATGCCGCCCTCGGCGATCCGCGCAAGGCCGGCAGAACCATTCTGCGCCCACTCGACCGAAAAGCCGCGCCGCGCAAGGTTCTTCTGCATCAGGAGAGCGAGCCCCTCGTCGTCGTCGATATAGAGGATGTGGATCGAGGCATCCGCATCGCCGCTAGAATTGCTCATTCCGTCTCCCGGCGTTCTCTCTAAGCAACGACGGCCGCAAGGTCCGAGTCGTCGGCATGGGCACTGTCGTATTGCATTGCCCGCCTGAGGTAAACATCGCTCATCCCTCGCTTTTGTCGCAGGCGACGCTAGCTCTTCTGGAATTTCCGATGGCCGGAGACTTCGGCGCCCGCCTCCTTCGGCAATTGCAGGAAGCGCAGCGACGAGACGATGCCGATCGCGCCGACCACGACGAAGGCCCACCGGAAGTCGGCCAGAACGGGATTGTCGGCGCCTCTAAGAGCCGAGGAAATGTTGAGCGCGGCGGCGGCCACCGCAACGCCGAGCAGCATGGACATCTGCTGCAGCATGCTCGACAGCGTCGAGGCCGAGCTTCGCTGCGCCGGGCCGATATCGGCAAAGGCGAGCGTGTTCAGCGCCGTGAACTCCATCGATCGCGACAGGCCGGCGAGAAAGAGCAGCGCATGGATGAAAACCGGCGGCGTGGCAGGCGTCAGGAAACCGCAGGCAACGATCGAAAGGGCTGCAATCAGCCCGTTGAGCCCGAGAACGGTGCGGAAGCCGAAGAAGCGTAAGAGCGGCGTCGTCACCGCCTTCATACTGAAATTGCCGAGAAAATAGACGAGCAGATAGGTGCCTGCGGCAATCGAGGTCAGCCCAAAGCCGAGCTGGAACAAGAGAGGCAGAAGGAAAGGCGTCGCGTTGATGGCCGTTCGGCAAGCCGTGCCCGCCGAGAGCGTCGACATCGAAAATGTCTGGACGCGGAAAGCCGAAAGATCGAGCAGCGGATTGTCGACGGCAAGGAAATGCCGCGTCGCCATGACCGATAGGACGATGCCGGCCGCAAGCATTGAGATGACCGGCCAAAGCCCGCCCTCCCATTTGGCTGAAAGCTCCAAGGCCGCGAGCAGCAGGGTCAATCCGGCCGCGCTCAGGATAAAGCCGCGAATATCCAGCCGACCGGGATCGGCCTCGCGCTGTTCGGGCACAAAACGCAGCACCAGCCCCATGCCGACGATGCCGATCGGAATGTTGATCAGGAAGTTCCAATGCCAGCTGGCATAGGTGGTGATGAAACCGCCGAGCACAGGGCCGACCACGGGCGCCGTCAGCGCCGGCCAGGTGATGAGCGCAATCGCCTGGACGAGTTCGGACTTGCGGGCGTTCTTCAGCACGATGATGCGCCCGACCGGAGTCATCAATGCGCTGCCCGCCCCCTGCAGCGCACGCCACAGCACGAACTCCGTGAGGCTGCCGGAGAGCCCGCAGAACAGTGAGGCGCCTGTGAAGACGCCGATCGACACTAGAAAGACGCGGCGCGCGCCGAACCGATCACCGAGCCAGCCCGACAGCGGAATGAAAGCCGCCATCGTCAGCATGTAGACTGTGATGCCGATGCTCATCGATACCGGCTGCACGCCGAAGCTTGTCGCCATCTGCGGCAGCGAGGTGGCGACGATGGTGCCGTCCAGGATCTGCATGAAGAAGGAAACGGCAACGACCAGCGCCACGATCTTCGCCTGACGGCCGGTTGCCACCTCTTGCCCGTTCTTGCTCGTTTCTGCCGTTGTCATGAAGCTGCCAATGAAAATTCCGGATGACGCGGCAGGCAAGCGGGAAGGAAGCCGATCGGAGATCTGCCGCGCGAGGGAGCGCGGAAACGCACCGCGCCTTGGCTGAATACGCCCGTTGCATCAGGCCGGAAAGGCTAAATCTAACACTGGGCGGGAATATTCCCCGATTGCCTTGGCCCGCCAAGAAAAAAGCCCCGCCGAAGCGAGGCCCAAGTTTGATCCGCTCCCGGGAAAACAGGAGCGGCGTCGAGGTCCATATCCTGCTGCCCATCCGCCAGCGAGGCCAGATTTCACCGTATCGGTACGCTTGCGATTGAAATTTTGCGATTCGTCAAACGCCGGCCGCCCTACAACTCGGGTGGACAGGGCCGCCTGAGACCGGCAAAAAGACGAACCGACAGCACAAAAAACAGACGGGCGCAATCGATGAAACACTTCTTCAACCGCAGGGAAACCATTGTCACCGAAGCCTTGGACGGCCTGCTTCTCACGAGCGGCAAGGGCCGTCTTGCCCGTCTCGACAGCTTTCCCGATATTAAAGTGATCCTGCGCGCCGACTGGGACGGGGCGAAAGTCGCGATCATCTCAGGCGGCGGCGCCGGCCACGAACCCTCCCATGCCGGTTTCGTCGGTAGGGGCATGCTGACTGCCGCCGTTTCCGGCGAGATCTTCGCTTCACCGAGCGTCGATGCTGTGCTGACGGCGATACGGGCCGTGACCGGTCCGAAAGGCGCTCTGCTGATCGTCAAGAATTACACCGGTGACCGCCTGAACTTCGGCCTTGCTGCCGAGAAAGCCCGAGCCGAAGGTTTCGAGGTCGAGATGGTCATCGTCGCCGACGATATTGCGCTTCCCGGCATCAATCAGCCGCGCGGGATAGCCGGCACGCTGTTCGTCCATAAGATTGCCGGCCATCACGCCGAGAGTGGCGCGGATTTAAGGACGGTCGCAGCTGAGGCCAGAAGTGCTGCCGGCGACATCGTCTCCCTCGGCATGTCGCTTTCCACCTGCAGCATACCCGGCGGCCAGGCGCATGAAGACCGTCTCGGTGGTGGGGAAGGCGAACTCGGCCTAGGCATTCACGGCGAACCGGGTGCCGAGCGCATTGCGCTGCAGCCGGTCGCCGATATCGTCGCCACTATGGTGGCTCGCCTCTCCGCAATTCTTGACGAAGCGACAGACCACGCGCTCCTCATCAACAATCTCGGCGCCGTGCCGCCGCTCGAAATGGCCGTCATCGCCAATGCGGTGCTGTCCTCACCGCTCGGCAGCCGTGTCCGCCTGATCATCGGGCCGGCGCCTGTCATGACCGCGCTCAACATGAACGGCTTCTCACTGTCGCTGATCCCGCTTGATGCCGCACGCGAGATGGCGCTGACGGCCGAGGTCGAGCCGCTTGCCTGGATGCCTGCGGTCGAGCGCAATGAGATCGAAATCATCGCCGCGCCGAGAGTGGCCGATAGAATGAGCGGCGAGGTCGCGGCCGCGGATCATACCGGCAATCGTCGCCTGATCACCGCCGTCTGCGAGCATTTGATTTCGCTGGAAGGCGAACTCAACCGGTTAGACGGCCGCGTCGGTGACGGCGATACCGGCTCGACCGTCGCAACCGGCGCCCGAAGCATCCTTGCCAGGCTCGACACGCTGCCGCTCGACCGTCCGGCCCCGCTGCTCGCCGCCATGGGCGATATCCTCGGCACCAGCATGGGCGGATCGAGCGGTGTGCTGCTGTCGATCTTCTTCACCGCCGCAGCCAAGACCATGGCCGACAAATCAGATGTATCGGCTGCCCTTCTTGCCGGACTTGGCAGGGTGACATTCTACGGCGGAGCCCGGATCGGCGATCGAACGATGATCGACGCGCTCTCGCCTGCCCTGCACGCGATGGCATCCGGCAATATCGCCGCAGCAGCGAAAGCCGCGGCATCAGGCGCGGAATCGACGAAGACCATGACCAAGGCAAGGGCCGGACGCGCCTCCTATGTCGGTGAGAGGGATCTGGCGGGCGTCGCCGATCCCGGTGCGGTAGCCGTTGCAGCGGCCTTCGCGGTGGCGGCAAATCTCGTTTAGGGTCCTCAGATGTACAGCGGCGCCATCTTCCGCCAGGCGCCGGCGCGGTGGGCGCGGCCGTCCCAGATATGCAGTTGATGGCGGATGTTCTTCTCGCCGAGCAGCCGGCTGAGATAGCGCTTGTTGTCGAGGAAGGGATCGGCATCGCCGATCGTCAGCACGATGTCGATTTCACGCAGCCGCTCGAGCCGCCAGTCCGCGCCGAGACCGGGCAGGAAATGCGTCGGCGTGTGGAAATAGATGCTGTCGTCGTAATAGCCGTCGAACAGGTCGCCGAACACTTCCACCTTCATCGTCAGTCGCAGCGCCCGGAAAAGGCGACGAGCTTGCGGAAGAGATGCGGATGGCGGAAGACGAGCCTCGCCGCCTGGAAGGCGCCGAGGCTGCATCCATGCACGATGGTGCAGTCGTGCGGGTTTTTCGCCGCCATCAGCGGCAGCACCTCGTGGAGGATATAATCCTCCAGCGCCGCATGCCGGCGGATGCGCTCGGCCGGATGGCGATGGAAGCCGTAAAGGCTGTCAGCCGCCAATCCCTCGATGCAATAGAGCTGGAGATGACCGGCCGAAAGCTTGTCGGCGAGGCTCGCAACCAGGCCGAGCTGCTCATATTCGAAGAAGCGCCCCTCCCGCGTCGGAAACACCAGCACCTTGGCGCCGGCATGCCCGAACACCAGTATTCCATCTCCCGATGCAGGCTCTGACTGTACCAGCTGAGATATTCGCGGTTCATGTCACCCTGAAGAACTGTCCGATCTTGTCGCGGAGCGCCGCCTCTTGCTCAGCGCTTCCAGGATAATCGAAATGGCCGGCGTCCAGGATGAAGATTTCATTAAATTTCGGTATCGCATTTGCGACAGCGAACTGGCAGGGCGGGGCAACGGCAGGATCGAAAAGCGCCACCGCCGTCAGCATCGGCACCTCGATCCGACGCGCCGCGGTCGCTGCGTCGTAGTAGCGCAACGTTTCCAGCACATTTCCGTGTTCCGCCTGATAGTCCTGCACTCCCTGCGCGCTGCCGACGCTCGGCAACTTGAGGCGCAGCGGCTGGTCGCCGAAGCTCGGAAGCGCCAGATGGCCGCCGTCGATGCGCGTGTCATAGGCGATCGCCATGGCTCCGACGCCGCCTCCGAAGCTGATGCCGCTATAGCCGATCTGGCCCGAGAGCCAGGGATAGAGCCCGAGCAGTGTCGAGACGGCAAGCCAGATATCCTCGACGCAGCCGCCGATGATGTAGGAATCCCGCTTGTCGATGTCGTGCAGCACATGCCAGGACGGATTCTGCGAAATCGACGGATGGCTGCTCAGCGACAGCCCGCGGCAGCAGGGAAAGATGAGCGCCGTTTCCTTGACCGGCAGATCGAAATCCGGACGATCCCGCCCGCCATAGCCGTGCCCGACGACGAGGCCGCGCCGCACCTGTCCCTCACACGGCAGCAGCAGCCAGCCGCCGATTCGGAACGAATTCGTGGAGAGATAGACGAGGTCGAGCACGTGCCAGTCGGGATGGGTGAACTCGCTGCGGGAAAGCACCGGCTGCGGATCGACCGTCAGCGCCTTTTGATACCGCGCCTCCCAGAATGCGTCGAAACCATCCGGCTCCTCCGGCGGCTCGACCGCAAGCAGCTCTTGGAGCTGCATGCCGTAAGTGGGATCGAAGGCAAAAGGATGTGTAGCGGGAATGCTCATCCGGACTTTGTCGCGTGAAAGCGCCGGCCATGCAAGGCTATGTGGCGGCTTGCTCGTCTTCTCTCGCCGCAGGACTGCGTAGGCCAAAGGCCGATGGAGCAGACCGACGGCCGGACGGTCACCGGAAACACCTCAATGACCATTGCGATTTAATCGGATGCGATATATATAATTGGTGCAACCGAGACAGGATAAACCTATGCCCACGTCCGAAGCCGCAAATCAGTCTGCATCCGCCTCTCCCGGGGGTGGCGGTGAGGTCCGCAAGCTTTCGACCTTCCTGTGCTTCGCGGTCTATTCGGCCAATCTCGCTTTCGGCCGCGCCTACAAGCCGATTCTGGACGCGCTCGGCCTGACCTATACCCAGTATATCGCCATGGTGGCCCTCTCCGAGGAGGACGATCAGACGGTCAGCACGCTGGGAGAAAAACTGTTCCTCGAATCCAACACGCTGACGCCCATTCTCAAGAAGCTGGAGTCGGTCGGCTTTATCACCCGCCACCGCGATCCAGCCGACGAACGGCAGGTGCGTGTCAGCCTGACGCCAGCGGGACGCGAAATTCTCGAGACCGATCCCGGCTCCGCCTTGATCGACGCCGTCGGCCTAGGCGACGATTTTCCCGTCGTGCAGAAATCGGTGACGCGGTTGCGCGACAATCTGCTACGGGCACAGGCGGAGCCGCAAAAATCATGATCGCAGCACATGTCGGCACCTGGTGACATGTCCGAGATCGCAATCGGCGTATTGATCGAAAATGGCAGCGTTCTTCTCGCAAGGCGAAGTTCGGAGCGCAGGACACACCCGGATCGGTGGAGCCTGCCGGGCGGTCACGTCGAACGCGGCGAAGATGCCGAGACGGCACTGCGCCGGGAATTGCTGGAAGAAATCGGCGTGACGCCGCAGCACTGGCTGTTGGCCGGAGAGTTCGTATCGGAAAGCCCGCCCGGGGCATCCGCCACCTTCCATGTCTATCGCGTCGACCGATGGCAGGACTCTCCGCGACTTATCGGCGATGAACACACGGCGCTCAGATGGTTTACCGCCGCGGAGATAGAACGCGAAACCGAACTGGCGCCGCCTCAGCTTGGGGAAATGCTCTCAAACCTGCTCAGACCGAAAACGAACCGGCAGGCATGATGACGGAAAAGAAGTGGCGCGCCCCTACAGAGCGCGCTGCCGAACCTCCGCAAGCGCGCCTTCCTGCATCATCTCGGCCGCCTTGGCATACCCGCCACCCATTCCGTCGAGGAAATGCAGGTGCGAATCCGGCTGGCCCGACGGCACGAGGCAGGTCATCAGCGCATGCGATTGGCGGTGCAGCCCGAAATCGATCTCGCCGCGCGCCCGTGCCGCGGCGAGGATGGCTTCGACACGGTCGATCTGCTCCGGCGCACAGTCGAGCGTCAGGCGCAGACCATCATCGAACTTGCGGAAATCCGAATTGGAGGCGACCTCCGACCAGCGTTTCGCGCTGACCTGCTTCTCTCTTGCCATACCCGCCCCTCCGGAAAGCGGATGAGACTGGCGTGGCGCGGCATCGAAAACCGCGAGCACACGTCTTGCCAGCGCCGCAAAGATCTCCGGGCGCGTGTGGTCGCGCGGCTCGACCAACAACGACAGGATCTCGCCGCGCTGGCTCGGAAATGGCGCCCAGTCGCAGCTCAAGCCCGTCAGGTCAGGCCGCATCGCATAACGGCCGGGTTTCACCAGAAAGCGGCCATTCTTGATCTGCTGCTCCGCCCATTTGAGCCCGCCTCCGGCAAACATCGCATAGGTCGCGCTCTCGGAAGCGGCGTAGCGCGCGATCCTGACGTCGCGCCCATTGGCACGGATTTCGCCGACGGTGACGAGCCCGACACGCAGGTCGAGATGAAGCTCGGCTTTGGCGAAGCCCGCGACGTCACGCAAGGCCGAGGTCGCCGCCATGATGCCATTCGCCGGCAAGGCGAAGGCTGCTCCGTCTCCGCGAAACACGAAGGGAAAATTGAACGAACCCCAGACATTGCCGAGGGCGGCGATGATCGATGCGCCGGCATAATTGACGTCTTCATAGCGTCCCGATCGGATCGCCGCGGTTGAGCTGACGACATCGGTGATGCCGATCAGCCAATCGTCAGGCAACGGCTCGTAGACATCGGGATCGAGGACATGCGAAAACTCGTCATAGGCCCGGCGCGGCTCCGCGTGGCTGTTGCTCATAGCATGTTCTCCGGATCGGCAGGTTTGGCTGCTGGCTCAGAAGCGGGTCTGCCGCCGATCGGCAGACCCCCGCTTGAAGGTGACGGCGCGAAGTCCGCCCTTTCCGTTCAGATAAGCTTGGTTTCGACGTCGATATTGCCGTGGACCGCCTTGGAGTAAGGGCAGATGTCATGGGCCGCCTCGATCAGTTCCTGTGCAATCTCACGGTCGATGTCAGCAAGGCTGACATTGAGCCGTGCACGCAGGAAGTAGGAGCCGTTATCGCCGTTGAGCGTAATTTCGGCATCGACCTCGGGACCGGCCGGCAAGGTGATCTTCCGCTGTGCGGCGGCGAGCTCGATGGCACCGATATAGCAGGCCGACCAGGCGGCCCCGAACAGGTTTTCGGCCGCCGGATGCGGCTGCGGCAGCTTGATATCGAGCGTACCGTCGCTGCTGCGTGCATAGCCGTTGCGACCACCGGCGATGTGGGTCTTGCCGGCGAAAAGAAGCTTCTCAGTCATTGTCATATCCTTTCGGTCTGATGATTTTTAACGTATCCGATTAAATCGGATGCGCTCTAATAGGCTAAACCGAATTTGATGTCAACATCATTCCGATTTAATCGGATACGATTTATCTTGCCGGAAGATTTGAGACGTCCGCGCAGGCAGGCTGGACCGGTTGCGCACTCACGTCTTGTCCGGGAAGGAGGCCGCCTATAGGCTTGCCTCGAGGCTCGGGGCTTCACGAGGAAGACGGAGAGTTGAGATGTCCTCCATAACCGAAGGCAATGCGAGACAATATGGCGACAGCCGCAAGCTCGCCGCCCGCGCCAGGCTCCATACCGAATATACCATCGCCGAAACGGGCTGGTTTCCGTGGGTTGCCGCGCAGCTGCCTTTGAGACCGGCAGATCGCGTCCTCGACATCGGCTGCGGGCCGGCATGGTTCTGGGCGGCAACGGCGGATCTGCTGCCGGAGAATCTGCACCTGACGCTCGCCGACCTTTCGTCAGGCATGGTCGACGAGGCCGTGGCGCGCTGCGGCGCACTGCGCTTCGGCTCCGTTCGAGGCTGCCGGGCCGATGCTGCCGCACTTCCCTTCGAAGACGGCGCCTTTGATCTCGTGATCGCCATGCATATGCTCTATCACCTGCCCGACCCCGCCACCGGAATCGCGGAGATGGCGAGGGTACTGAAACCGGGTGGCTTTCTCGCAGTCACCACCAACGGCATCGGCAATATGCGCGAGATCTATCGCCTGACGACCGTCTTCGGCAGCGCGCCGACCGATCCGGCCGCCGTAGCCTTTGGATATGACGCCGCCGAGCAAATGATGCGGACGCAATTCGGTAACGTCGCCATGTCGCAATATCCGGCGAGCATGCGGATCACCGAGCCCGAGGATGTCTTCCTAGCCCTGACCTCCTATCCGCCCGGCGAAGGCGCCGGCGAGTCTCAGCTCAGCGGTTTCCGCCGGGCGATCAACGAAGCCTTCAGGGACGGCAGCGGCGCGCTCGATGTCAGCAAGGAGACTGGGCTGTTCCTCAGTAGGATGACGGCCTGATCGGATCGCCGCCTTTCAGGAACGCGGCCGGCCGAGATCGCCGAGAGATAGTGCCGGCGGTGAGCGCAAAGAATTCCCGGAGATTGCCTATCACGTGGCAACCGCCTCCACGCCCGAACGCATGTCGAGGAAGAAATCGACGAGAGGACGCGGCGCCTGAAGTTGAAGCAGAGAGCGAGGCCTGCGGCCGATTCCTGAGCAGCGCTTTCGCCGTCCACCGAAGCGGCGCTCAGACCTTCTCTTTTTTCCTGGTCTTTTCTTTCGGCTCGACCGGTACATCGGGCGTCGGCGCCAGTAGCTTGCGCAGCGATGCGATCTTGTCCTTCACCAGCGGCCGGAAGCGCGTCGCACGATAGGGCATGTCCGCGGCGCCGTAGCCTGCCGGCCCGTCATCGTTGCCGCGATGGATTTCCGCGAGCTTCACCCCGATGAATGTGCCATCGACATAATGGGTATATTCGCCAACCCAGCGGATCGTATAGATCTCGCCCTTGCGGATGAGCTGGTCGATGCTGACATGCTTGAAGGTATCGTTGATGCAGACGACCTTCTGGCCGACATGGAATTCATAGCTCATGGATCAGACTTTCCAATAGCAATCCGCCTCGCCGGTCCATAGCGCGTCCGGCGGCCGGGATGAACCCCTTTCTTGGGACAGGGCCTAATTGCCGCACCGGCAGCCGCGCCCTCGCCTAGTCGCAATAGACCTTGCCGCTCTTGCGGGAGCGCAGATCGAAGTGGAAGTGGTTCCAGTGTTCCGGGTTGCTGCCCGGCCCGAGCACCGTGTTGAAATAGCGGCAGCTATCGGTGCGTACCGCCTTCAGCAGCCGGCCCTCGCGATAGGAGAACAGGCCCTTTTTGCGCACGTCGATCGCGTGGCCGTTCTTCAGCACGAACTTGCCGACATCGATGGCATTGCCGCGGGCATGTTCCGACATCGGATTATATCTCTGCCGGCTGTTGTTCATGCGCCGGCAGGAATAGCCGCCGAGCGGCTGGATCGTCTTGATGCCGCTCCAGTAGCGAAAGCGGGCCGACGGCGCCAACTCGTTCTTCACCCACTTGGCGAAGGCGAGCGTCACCTGGCAATTCAGCGTCACCGCCGGCTGCACGCCGATATTGCCGGAAAGGCCCTTCAGCGAGACCGGATAGGGGACTTGGCAGGCCGGCCCTTGCGAGATCGGCGGCTTCTCGTCGAAAAGCACGCCCATGCGCTTCAGTTCGCGCCGGCAGGCGAGCTCGGAAGCCGGCATGACGCTCGGGTCGACCGGTGCGGCGGGCTGGCTCATCATCGGGCTGTTCGGCCGGAGCATCGCGACTTCTTCGCTCTCGTCCTCTTCGGGAACGCGGGCCGGCTCCAAGACAGGGCGGCCGTCATTCCAAGCGGGAGCTCGGCTCATCTCGGCTTGCGCTGCCGGTTGCGGCATTGCCCGTGGCGCCGACTGGCGCATTGGCTGATTGATCTGAGCCGGATTATCGGTGCCGATGCCGTCAACGACCGGTTCGCTGGCGTTGCCCTCGGCGATCTGCTGCTGCTGTTCCTGCGCCAGCCCGACGACCGGTTCGGCCCCGAGCTCTTCATCCATGTTGACGCCGCCGGATGGGACGGCGAGGTTCTGCGTGCCGCCCCAGTTGCCGTTCGGCTGGCCTGCCGCAAGCGCCTCGTCGCTGTCGATCATCGGCAGCTTCCGGCTCTGAGATTCCGGCGCCGCCAGCGTCTGCGGCGCCTGTGCCGCGTGCCCGGTGCCGGCAAGGTTCGGCGTATCGAGATAATCGACCGAGCCCTGACTGCTGCCGACAGGCCCGCCGGAGACAGGATAGGAGGCCTGAGTTTCCGCCGGCGCAAGGCGCTCCGCCCGCGCCATACGCGCGGCACCGCGAGATGGTGAAATCGAACTGACCCGGGTGCCGTTGTCGACATTGGCCGGCGGCACCAGCCCATCGCTGATCGAACAGGTGGTCAGCGCCGCCGAGAGCAGCACGGACAGGAAGGCTCGCCGCGGAAAGGAAACAAACGCCATACTCTTATCGCTTCCATGGGCCGGCCGCAGAGTGACCGAAAAAACTCGGTCCAATTTTAATTAAAAACGGTGAATGAAAACTTACCGGCATAATCTGAAGGCGGTGGGAATTGAAAAAGGCCGGTCGCCCGGCCTTTGATCTTTGCTGTTTTTCACGCTGCCCGTGTGTAGCGGGTCTCGGTCGGCCGCCCAGCCTCGCGCAGGCGGAAATTCGCAAGCAGCGACTTTAACTGGGTGCTTTCGTCGGCGAGCGTGCGGCTGGCCGCCGTCGTCTCCTCGACCATCGCAGCGTTCTGCTGCGTCATCTGGTCCATGTGATTGACGGAGCTGTTGATCTCGTTGAGCCCCGTCGACTGCTCGCGCGCCGCCGTCGCGATCGAGGCGACATGGTCGTTCACCTGGTTGACCAGCGCTTCGATCTCCAGCAGCGCGTCACCCGTCGAGCGCACCAGCGCAACCCCGCCCTCGACTTCCGCAGCCGACCGGCTGATCAGTTCCTTGATCTCCTTGGCCGCATTGGCGGAACGCTGGGCAAGTTCGCGCACTTCCTGGGCGACGACGGCGAAGCCGCGGCCCGCCTCGCCGGCCCGCGCAGCCTCGACGCCGGCGTTCAGCGCCAGCAGATTCGTCTGGAAGGCGATCTCATCGATAACAGAGATGATCTGGTTGATGCGGCTCGAGGATTCCTCGATCCGGCCCATCGCGGTCACGGCGTTGCGGACGATGTCGCCGGAGCGGCCGGCGCTCGCTTTGGTTTCGGCCACCATCTCACGCGCCTCGTTCGCCCGCTCGGATGCGGTCTTGACCGTCGCGGTGATTTCGTCGAGCGCTGCGGCCGTTTCTTCGAGTGCGGCCGCCTGCTGCTCCGTGCGCTTCGACAGATTACCGGTGGCCTCGCTGATGTCGGACGCGCTGTCGTTGACGACGCGGCTCGATTCGGCGATCGCATGGATGACGCCGTTCAGCGCATCGACGGCGGCGTTGAAGTCGCTGCGCAGTTTCGCGTAGTCGTCACCGATATCGCCGATCGAAACGGTCAGATCGCCGCTTGCAAGCTTCTCCAGGCCGACACCGAGCGCCTGCATCGCATGGCTCTGCCGCTCGGAAGCCGAGCGCAGGCTCGCCTCGTTGCCACGGCGCTCGTCCTCGATCTGGCGCTGCCTTTCGTCTTCGCGCCCGCGCAATGCGCTACGCTCGTCGACGGAGTCGCGCAGAACCAGCAGCGCCTTGGCCATCTGGCCGATCTCGTCGCGACGGTCAGCGCCGGCGATCTCGACCGATGCTTCCTCGGCGGCAATCGCATTCATCGCCGTCTTCAGTCGGGCAATCGGCGCCGTCACACTGCGGACGATGGCATAGGCGATCGCGATGGTGGCGGCCGCGCCAAGCAGGCAGAGCGCTGCAGCCCAGACCGCATTCTGGCGATAGAGCGCCGCCAGGTCATCGGCATAGACGCCGGTGCCGACGATCCAGCCCCAGGGCTCGAAACCGGCGACATAGGAATATTTCAGCACCGGCTCATCAGCGCCCGGCTTCGGCCAGTAATAATCAACGAAGCCCTTGCCGTCCTTCTTCACCTTGTCGACGAACTCGACGAACAGGAACTTGCCGGTCGGGTCCTTCATCTGGGAGATATCGGTGCCGTTCAGTTGCGGCTTGATCGGGTGCATCACCATGGCGGGGCGCATATCGTTGATCCAGAAATAGCCGTCGGCGCCGTAGCGCATGGCGCCGATCACGTCCTTGGCGGCCGCCTGCGCCTGCTCGCGGGTCATCGTACCCGCCTGTTCCATCTTGTAATATTTGTCGAAAATGCCGAGCGCCGTCGCCTCCATCTTCTCCAGCCCGGCCTTCCGCTCCGCTTCCAGCTCAGAATAGGAATAGTTCAGAAAGAAGACCATCGTCGCCGCGAGCACGGCAAGCGTGAAGCCGACGAGGCAGTAAAGACGGGTGGAAATCTTGACGTTACGCATGAGGGTTCCCGGCGATTCTTGGATATGAGACCGCTTTCATTGTGAACCGCCGGAATTACTGGAGCGTAAAGCTTTATTAGAAGGCGGTTAAATAACGTAAGGTGAAGTGTCGGTTGCAAATCCAGCCAGCTGAAATCGAATGAGATTTCAGCTCGATGACGGCCGCGATATTTGCACCGTCGCCTTCGCTTGCACCGAAAGGGATTGGTCCACGCAACGAGTTCGCCTAACGTGGCTGCAGAATCGTAACACCCAGCCTGAGGGAACCTTCCATGACCGACGCCGCCAAGCCGAAAGGCGAACTGACGCTGCGCACGCTCGCGATGCCGGGCGATGCCAATCCGGCCGGCGATATTTTCGGCGGCTGGGTCATGGCACAGATGGACCTTGCCTCCGGTATTCGTGCCGCCGAGCGCGCCAAAGGCCGCGTCGTCACCGCCGCCGTCAAGGAAATGGCCTTCGAGCTGCCGGTCAAAATCGGCGACACGCTGTCGGTCTATACCGATATCGACCGCGTCGGTCGCACCTCGATTACGCTGATTGTCGAAGCCTGGGCGCACCGCTCGCGTTACGCAAAGATGGAAAAGGTCACCGCCGCCACCTTCATCATGGTGGCACTCGACGAAGAGGGCAAGCCCAAGCAAGTCCCCGAGGAGTGACAGGCCGGGATCGACACCATGGAAACGGTCAGCTCGCCGGAGGTCTTCCTTCATATCAAGGTGGTGATGGGCATGGTCATCAGCCTTTCGCTCGCGAGGCTGTTGACCGGCGTTGCCGGCATCGTCCAACATCCGGCCAAGGCGCGGGTCTATGTCGTCCATCTCGGCTGGGCGCTGTCCCTGTTCCTCTTCATCATCCATATCTGGTGGTGGGAATACCGCCTGCAGGCCGTGCCCGTCATCGGCTTCGGCATCTATCTCTTCCTCGTCTGCTTCTGCAGCCTGTTCTTCCTGCTCTGCGCCCTGCTCTTCCCGGCGAGCCTCGATGAATATGGCGGCTACGAGGAATATTTCATTTCGCGGCGTAAATGGTTCTTCGGCGTCCTCGGCCTGATCTACGCCGTCGATATCCTCGACACGGCGATCAAAGGTCCGGAGCGCATCCTCTCGCTCGGCTGGGAATATCCCGCCCGCAATATCGTCTACATCCTGCTCTGCGCCCTCGCCGCCTGGACCGCGAACCGCCGCTTCCACACAATCTTCGTCATCGCCAACCTGCTCTACCAGGTGAGCTTCATCTTCAGGCTTTATGATGTATTGGAGTGAGGCCCCGTCCGGCGCAGCGGGAGCAATCGATCCGATGAATCGATTGCAGGGCCGAACGCCCTGAGCGAAAGCGAAGGGCCGGGCAGCGGCAAATTCTCAAACCTTGTTGGAAGGTCGCGCCCTCTCTCCAGCCTCATCTGAGGTGCCCCCCAGGGGCCTCGAAGGACGGGGCTGGCCTCCGCTTCGCCGAGTGCGGATGCTGCCGTGACGCCAAGCCACCCGCCCCCGTGGTTCGAGACGGCCCTTCGGGCTCCTCACCATGAGGGCTGGTCGTCGTGCAGTCCCGCCCCTCTCAGACCTTCAAAAACTGTGATCCCTTATCAAAGCCCAGCCCGGGAAATATCTTCCCCGTCAGATCGTCCACACCGACATCGAACTGCCGGAAGAGCATCGCCGCCGCCACCTCGCGCACGTCGGCCGTCGGCATCAGGTCGCGGTCGTCGAGCAGCTGGCCATCGCCGATCCCCGGCCAGCGGCCGAGGATGCGGCCGCCGTTGATCGCGCCGCCGGCAAGGACGGCGCAGCCGCCGGTGCCGTGGTCGGTGCCGGCGGAGCCGTTCTGGCGGACGGTGCGGCCGAATTCCGTCATGGCAAGCACTACCGTCTTTGCCCAGATCTCGGGGCCGAGCGTCGTCTTCAGCGTGTTGATCGCCTGGGCGAGATCCCCTGCCGGTCGCTTGAATTGGCCGGCCTGGCCGATATGGGTGTCCCACCCGGTGATCGAGAAGCTGGCGATGCGGTAATCGCCCTTCAGCATGTTGGCCGCGAGCGCCGCGACGTCGCCGATTTTCTCGCCGCGCTCGCCGTCCGGCTCGATCATCATCGCAGCGCCGTCGGCGCGCGTCGCCTCGGCAAGTGCCTGGGCGAAGGGCGGATCACCGGCATAGAGCCGCGCCAGGAACTGCATCTCGTCACGCGCAGGCGCCAGATTGGAATCCGATGCCCAGACGTCGACATTGTTCGGCCCGGAGAGGATCAGCTCCGTCGACGTGTTGACGTCGATCGCCTTGCGCGCATCCGAGCGGGGAATGACAGCGAGCGCCCGGTTCAGCCAGCCGGTCTTTTCCTCGGCGACATGTTCGCCGCCGGATTCAAGCATGTCCTGCCCGTCGAAATGGCTGCGCTGGTCGCGATAGGGCGTCGATACAGCATGGACGAAGGCGAGCTCTCGGCTCTTCCAGAGCAGCATCAGGTCGGCGGCGGCGGGATTGAGGCCGAAGTGCCCGTCGAGATCGAGAAGTCCGCTGTCCGGCGTCAATGCCAGGGTCGGCCTGAGCGCGGCAAAACCGGCGTCGCCGAAAGGCTGCACCAGGTCGAGCCCGTCCATCGCGCCGCGCAGCACAATGGTGACGAAACGATTATCGCCCGGCATCGCTGCGAAGGTGACCGGCGTGAAGACGGGGGCGGCGGCAAGACAGCAGGCCGATGTCAGAAAGCCGCGGCGGGAAAGCGAAATCCGGTTCATTGGGAGCCTCCTATCGGCGGTTGAATTCCGGCGATGCCAGCACCAGCGTCAAACCGCTGATCCTGTTCGGCGCCTGCGATACCACGCGGATCGTTTCATCGCGCGCGGCATCGGCAAGCGTCGATCTCAGGAACGCGCGCGGATCCTCGTCGCGGCCGAACTGCGCCGCGGCCCGCCTTGCCCAGGCGAGGCGCTCGGCGAGTTGGCTGCCGGTGATCCAGGCGGAAAAGCCTTCCTCGAAACCAGCAGGGCTCGGCGGCAGCCAGGTCGGCTGGCCCATGCGCTTCAGCGCCCCCTGCCCCAATGCCCGCGCCGCCCGAAAGGCCTTGAGCCGCTTGTCCCGCGCCTCTCCGGCGGGATCCGTCGTCACTGGCGCTCCCGCCATGCCGGGCGTGTTGGCCGCCATATCGCCCTCATCCGTTCCCTGCTGATTGGCTGCCAGGAAGCTGCCGACGACGCCGTTGACCGGCCCTGCATTCAGCGCCCTCAGACCGGCAACAACGAAATCGAACGGCTGACGCGCCTTGGCGCCCTCGTTTTGCCAGGCGGCCGGATGGTCGAGCATGGCGGTGTAGACGGCGGTGAGATCACCATCCGTCTTTCTCCAAGCCGCCGCCATGTCGGAAACCATCCCCTCGTCTGGCTGGTCGGAGACGAAATGCACCGCGAGCTTGCGGCTGATATGCGCCGCCGTCTTCGGATGGACCGAGAGGTCATCGAGCATGTCGAGATAATCCTCGCGCGAGCGCCGGCGCCCGCCATAACTGACGCCGAGCACCTGATGCTCGCCGGGCTCCGAAATGTTCGGCCGAAAGGCGATATCCATCTCCTTGCGGTCGATGGTGAGCCCCGTCAGCACCATGGCCGCGGCGGTAACATCCGCCTGGGTATAGCCGCTGCCGGCCCCGAGCGTGTGCAGTTCCAGGAGCTCGCGTCCGAGATTTTCGTTCAGCCCCTTGTTGCGCTTGACGCCGCCGGCCGAATCCGGCCCGAGCGAATCCGCCTGGTCGAGGTAGATCAGCATGGCGGGATGAGCGGTGGCGCTGCGCAGGAGATCGCCGAACCTGCCCGATATAAACGGCCGGATTGCCTCGGCCTCGTAGAGCGGCACGATGAGGCGCATCGGCAGGCTCTTGTTGGCGCTGGTGGAGAAATGATCGGTCCAGAAGGTCGAAAGCCGCTCGTAAAAGCCGTAGGGCGACAGCACCGCCTGCATCAGCCGCAGGTTCGCATCGTGCTGGAACTGCTGCTGCGCCTGGCGCTGCACAGCCTTGCGCATCTCGCGGCGCGTCGGATCGTCGGTGACCGTCTTGGCATCTTCCCGGATCTGCTTCATCTGGTCCTGCAGGCTGAGGATCGCCCGGTGACGCATGTCGGGGCCACCGAGCGGAAAGTCCGGCGTCGCCGCCGCCCCTTTGGACAACTGCCCGATCAGTTCATCCTTGCTTTGCGGCGCCACCTCGCCCGGCCGGAAACCATAACCGAACCGGATCGCCGCCATCGTCGGGAAAGAGAGGCTCATGCCCGATCACCTCCTGATCACTTGATGGTGACAGGCTGACAGCCGATTGCGACGGGAATCTGTAGGAAATGCGGCGATATCACGACATGGACGATTTGTAATCTACTGAAAAGGTTCAGGTTTCATGCGCTGAAAATGAGAATGCTCGATTTGTTGCGGTAGGCGGTTTCAGTTTCAACCCGCCGACGGCTCCGGCATTTCATTCGTCTCAAGCCACCCTGCCCCGGCACGCCCATGCGACCGAAGCAAACGATCGCGGCCCATCCGGCTCGCCGGCCTCATAGGCGGCCCGAATGGCGGCGTCGACGGCCTTTTTCTTGTCCGGCTCGAGTCCCGCAACATACCTGCCGAGCGGCCCTTCGCCGGCTGCGATCGGTTGCCAATAGTCGTCGAAGGAAAGATAGTCCATCCGCACCAGGAGCGAGGTTTCCTCGACATCGGAAAGGCCCTGCGCGATGAAGGTCTGTTTCATTTCCCCCGGCCGCATCATCGGCTGGAAACAGTATCGGCGGCGCAGCGGCAGCGCGTCCGCGTCGAGCATGACGGCCGTATCCCACAGCATCCGCATGTTCGACATACCGCCGTAATGGTCCCAGACGGCGGCAGCGACCACGCCGCCGGGGCGGACGACGCGGGCCATCTCGGCCACCGCCTTGCCGGCCTCCGGCACGAAATGCAGCATCAGCAGCGACATCGCCCTGTCGAAACAGTCGTCCTCGAAAGGCATCGCGCAGGCATCCGCCTGTTGGATCGATATGCGTGGATCGGTATTGGCCCGTTTCGCCGCCTCGACGAAGACAGGAGAATAATCGATGGCGGCGATCTCCCGCAGGCCGGGCGTTTGCGCTAGCGTAAAAGCCAGGCTGCCGGTCCCGCAGCCGACGTCGAGCACGCGATCGCCATCCGCCAGCCCGGCGAAATCGATGAGCATCGGCGCCAGCTTCCGGCTCCATCGGCCCATCAGCCGCTCATAACCATCCGCACTTTCGACATGAAAACTCGACGACATTGAAGCCTCCTCCCCCAAGGACGATGGCTGATTATGAACGCGCCGCCGGGGGCCGCAAGCGGATAATCGCTGGCGGTCCGCCGGATCTCCTTCTCCCTCATCCTCGGCCCTGCGCCGAGGATCTGCCACCGGTCAACCGCCGTGGAGCGCGTCAGCCGTCGGCTTTATCCAGAACGCTCCAATCAAACCCGCGTGCCCAATCGGCGTAACGGTGCCAGCCAACGTCAGGAAAATCGCGGCGAAGGGAGACAATATCGGCGTCGTAGCCGGTGCGGTCGAACCATTCATACATCAGCGCCGCATCCGCGCTCTGCTGCCGCATCGCGGCAATCGGCAATTCCTGATAGCCGATCGGACGGCCGAGCACTTCCGACAGGACTTTCGCCTGCTCCTCGCCGGACAATTCGTCACCGGCAATGTTGAAACGCCTGCCGAAAACCTGTTCGCGCCGTTCGGTCAGGGCCGCAACGAAGGCGCCGATATCGGCAAGGCAAATCTGCTGCAGCACGCGCCCGGGAGGCAGGGCCGCGGCGTAGACGCCCTGGCGCAGCCCGTCTATAGCCCAGGGCGCCACGGTGTTTTCCATGAAGGCGACGGGCGCGCTGATATAGGGAATGCCGAGCCCGGCAATATGCTGCTCGACCAGAAACTTGCTGTCGAAATGCGGAATGCCCGTCTTTCTGTCGGCGTCGGCGACGGAGGAATAAATCAGGTGCCCGATACCGGCAGCCTTCGCCGCATTCGCGGCGGTGATGCCCTGGCGGGTTTCCGCATCCGTCCCCGCCTCGTAGCTATTGCCCATCAGGAACATCGTGTCGACACCGCTCGCAGCCTGCGTCACCGACCCGGCATCGTCGAGATCACCGGCGACGACTTCGACTCCCGCCGCGGCCAGGCGCCTGGCGCTGTCGCTCTCCCATCTACGGCAGATCGCCCTGACGCGGTGGCCCCGCGCCAGCAATGCGCGGGCGACCGCGCCGCCCTGCTGTCCGGTCGCGCCCGTTACCAGCACGCTTCTTTCCTTGCCCATGTCTCTGCTCCTTGTCGTTTGGCGATGAGACAGAGGTAAGGCTTGCCGCATTGAACCATAATGGCCTAAGATTGAGAAACATCGTGCCACTGGTGAATACAATGCTCGATCTCAATGACATCATCGTCTTCGCCCGTGTCGTCGAGGCCGGCAGCTTCACCGCCGCCGCCCGCCTGCTCGCCATGCCGAAGACGACGGTCAGCCGCCGTATCGCCGCGCTTGAGCGCGAGGTCGGCGTGCGGCTCCTGCAGCGGACCACCCGCAGCCTCAGGCTGACGGATGCGGGACGCCTCTATTACGAGGAAAGCAGTGAGGCGCTTCGCACCCTCGAGCAGGCGAACCTTCGGCTAGCCGAGGCGCGGGCCGAGCCAGCCGGCACGATCCGCATCTCCGCGCCCGTCGGCTTCGGCGACCATTTCCTCGCCGCTGCGATCTTCGACTTCCTCGCGGCCTACCCGAAGACCAAGGTCGAACTGCGCCTGACCGACGACAGGCTCAATCTTATCGAGAACGGCATAGACCTCGCCTTCCGCACCGGCATTTTGGAGGATTCGACGCTGATCGCCCGCAAGCTCAGCTCGACCTACAGGATTCTCTGCGCCAGCCCTGACTATCTCGCCCGCTGCGGCACGCCCGGTCGGCCGGCGGACCTCACCGGCCACGACTGCGTGATCGCCGGTCCGTCGGCGGCCAATGTGCCCTGGGTGCTGGAGGGCGCGGACATCCGGGAAACAGTCACGGTATCGGGACGGTTCGCCGCCAACGAGATGCAGGCGGTCATGGCCGCTGCAATTGCCGGCTACGGCATCGCGCAACTGCCGCACGGCCTCGCCGAGGCCTGCATCGCGGACGGCCGACTGCGCCGCGTCCTTGATGATTACACGACGCCGGCCGGCGGCCTGCATGTCGTCTACCCCAGCAGTCAGCACCTGTCGCCTTTGGTCAAGGCCTTCATCGACCTTGCCGCCGCGCGGCTGAACGCGGGGAATGGCGCGAACGATGACCTGGCGGTCATATCGCCATAGATCCGTATGCCTCCCGTCACTGCCAAAGAAAATCCGGTCCGGTGCTCTGCGACGTCAGCTTGAGAGTGCCGTCCGGCTGAACGACATAGGTCTCGAAGACGCGGTAGCCGAACTGGCCGAGAAAGGTGTTCTTGACAACGGTTCCCGCGCGATACGGCGAATGAATGACCTTTCCGCCATAGGTGAGACTACCGGGAAGCGCCTGCGGTTCGCCGGCCGCGCTGGCACAGGCTGTCAGCGCCGATAGAACCGCAATGAGCGCGTGCTTCATCAGACGACCTCGAGGTTGACATTGTCGGCCAGACGCCTCGATCTCTTCGACAGCCGGGCGTCAGAGGACGGCATTACTGCCATCGAAGTCCCTGCGCAAAGCCTGTGCCCGCGAGAGCGCGCTGGCGATCCTGTCGTCGGTGAAGGGTTTTGGGATGATGTCGAGTGCACCTTCCATGCCATTTCCGACATTCTCCGGACTGCCGGTGACGAAGATGACATCGACGCCGTAGCGGTCGATCAGCCGGCGGGCAAGCTGCGCGCCGCTGACCCCGTCCGCGAGACTGAGATCGACGAGCGCGACGTCGCTTTTCGGAGCATAGGCGAGGGCCTGCTCAACGGTCGAAACCGGTCCGACGGTCTGGTGTCCGGCATCCTGCGCGATACGTTCGAGCTCCAGGGCGATGAGGCCCTCGTCTTCAACGATCATGACTTTCATGGATCCTCCTCCCATCGCAGGCTCGCCGGTAGACACATCCCCGGTCACCGTCCTAACGCAACTCCCGCTCGAAAGTTTCCGCCGCAAAGGAGGGAGTGCGAAAAATGGTAAGCAATTCGGTAAGGGCATCGGCAGCTACCGCTCGATGCTGCCGTTGCGCCGGATCTTCCGCTGCAGGAGCAGAATGCCGTAGAGCAACGCTTCGGCCGTCGGCGGGCAGCCGGGAACATAGATGTCGACCGGCACCACCCGGTCGCAGCCGCGCACGACGGAATAAGAATAATGGTAATAGCCGCCGCCATTGGCGCAGGAGCCCATGGAGATGACGTAGCGCGGTTCCGGCATCTGGTCATAAACCTTGCGCAGCGCAGGCGCCATCTTGTTGCACAGCGTCCCTGCCACGATCATCAGGTCCGACTGCCTCGGGCTTCCGCGCGGGGCGACGCCGAAGCGTTCGACATCGTAGCGCGGCATGGACATCTGCATCATCTCGATGGCGCAGCAGGCAAGACCGAAGGTCATCCACATCAGCGAGCCGGTGCGCGCCCAGGTGATGAGTTCGTCGGTGCTGGTGACTAGAAAGCCTTTGTCGGCAAGCTCGGCATTGATCGTCCCCATCGTCGGGTCGCCCTGCCGCTGTTCACCGGGAAACTGGAAATTGCGCGGGACCGAGTGCGGTTGCGTGAAGGACGGCATCGTGTTCTCCTGCGAGCCGACCTCAAACACAGCGCGGACGACAAAGTTCCAGCCGCGCCCGTCCCGGTACGAAAACGGACGGGAGTCTTTTTCATGAGTTTTCCAAGATGCGGCGCTCAACGCCAAAGGGATCGCCCGCCCTATCACTGGCCCTTGTCGAGGAACCAGCCGATGGCAGCATCGTTCCGGCACCGGGAAAGCGGCAATTGCCGCACGGAGTGAATACGGGTGATCCCCTCCTCACCGTCCGTGTCGACGTCCATGCAGGCGCAGGCATAACCATGCGAGGCATAGGTGTAGACAAATTCGCCGACCGTCAGGTCGGGGATCTTGTCCATTCCCTCGGCCGCCTTGTAGCCGCTGCCATTGTCCATGATGGTCCAGCCGCCGCCGGCATCCATGAGCGACCATTTGGCCATCGAGGGATTCTCCAGCCAGCCGCAGCGGCGTTCGGCATGCGCCGCGGCGGGCGCGAGAAGCACCATCAGAACAAGCGCTTGCAACCTCGTCATCGACCCCTCCGCCTCGTCGGCCACTATGCATGGTCAGTGGCCGGCAAGGCAACTGGGGGTAATTCAGACCGCGCGACTTCTCTCCATCATCGCGCCACCTCTTCCCCAGCCACCCTCCCTCGTCCTTCGAGGCTCCGGCCTTGAGCACGAGATACTTTCGTCTTTCCTTTGCGGGCGTGCTGTGCGGCACCCCCATACCCTTCATCCTGAAACGCGCATCTTCGCCGCACGACCGCGTCAGACAGCTACGACAGCGTACAAGAATGAGGGCTGATCCTGAACGCGGCTCAGGATTTCCCCTTGGCGCTTTCCTCTCGGAACGCCGCTTCACCGGCATCGGAGACCTCGACCCATTTCTCGTCGGGCTCGGCGTCGGCAACGTAACTGTCGTGCCAGTTCCACCATTTGTAGGTCGGGGTCTGCGGATAGCCCGCAGGCGAATCCTCCCAGACTTCCTGGCGTCCGAGCGGCGTGATGTCGAGATAATTCCAGGTGCCGCCCATCTGCTCGTCGCCGCGGTTGTTGACGAAATAGGTGCGGAAGATGCGCTCGCCGTCGCGGTAAAAGACATTGGTGCCGTGCCATTCGTCGACGCCGAAATCCTTGTCGAAGTCGTCGGTGATCGTCACCCACGGCATCGTCCAGCCCATCCGTTCCTTCAGCCGCGCTATGTCGGCCTGCGGCGCGCGCGATGCGAAGACCAGCGTCGTGTCGCGGGCGTTGAGATGGGCGACATGGGCGACCTGATCGGCAACCATCGAGCAGCCGCGGCAGGCATGCTCGGGCCAGCCGAAGACGCCGGGCTCGTAAAATGCGCGGTAGACGATGAGTTGGTGCCGGCTTTCGAACAGGTCGAGCAGGCTGATCCTGCCTTTCGGCGCTTCGAAAGCATATTGCTTTTCGACGGCCATCCACGGCATGCGCCGCCGCTCGGCGGCAAGCGCGTCACGGGCACGCGTATGCGCCTTTTCCTTCACGAGAAGCTGCCGGTGAGCCGCCTCCCAGGCCGCCTGCGACACAACGGGCGGCCTCTGCATGGTCTGTCCGCCCTTTCCATTCTCGGCTGTTGCAGTCATCGCTTCAATCTCCTCTTTGGGGCGAGTTCCCGCGCTCCCTTCCGAAAGCCGGTGCATCGCGATTGGTCGGAGATAGTTTCGCATCGGGCATCGAACAGTGGGAGTAACAAGTATGTCTGTTATCCCGCGGCCAACGCAGTTGGTCCGCAAGCCAACGCGGTTGGTCCGTAGGCCAACGCAGTTGGTCCGCCCGCGGTCGATGAAACCTCCTCAACCAACACAACAGTTGCCAAAAGCCACATGTTGACGGAAGCTTCACCACGGCCATTGGATCGCGTGACATGACGACAGAATCCACCTTCACGGAGCAGGCAAGGCATGGCAGCGCCAGGATCTGCCGCGGCTGCTGGGATCAGATGCATATGCCGATCCCGATCGGCGGCCCGCTCGCGCTTCCCTTCCGCGCCTTCGGCATTACCCGCAGCAAGATGAATCCCGATATCTGCACCATCTGCGAGCGCTCGTTCCAATATGTGAAGAAGCAGCGCCAGATCACCGTCGACGCCACCATCCTGTTCGCCGATATTAGGGGCTTTACCGATCTTTCCGAGCGTATCGAGGCGGTGCGCTTGAGCGAAATCGTCAGCCTGTTCCAGGATCGCTGCGCCCAGGCGATCTGGGCGCACGACGGCATCGTCAACAAGCAGATGGGGGACGGCCTGATGGCGATCTTCAATTTCCCGATCATCCGCAAAGATCACGCCGGCGCGGCGATCAGGGCCGCCCAGGAGATCCAGGGCAACTGCGCTGCGGCGCTGAGCGGGCTGGCGCTCGACGCCCTGTCCGGCCGCACCTTGGGCGTCGGCGTCGGCATCCATTCCGGCGAGGTCCAGATCGGCGAATTCTCGAGCTTCCGCAGCGATTTCACCGCCATCGGCGGCGTCGTCAACCAGGCCGCCAGGCTGGAATCCCAGGCCGCCGCCGGCGAGATCCTGGTTTCCGCCGAGACGGCGGCCGGGGCCGCCGCTCTCGTCGCCGGAGCCGAAGAGCGCACGCTGACGCTGAAGGGCATAGAACAGCCCGTATTAGCGCGGGTGCTGGTCAACCACTGACCGATCAGGCCGCGCGCCACCCAGGCATCATCCCACCCTCAAAGTCGCGGAGAAATTTCTCGCGCTACGATTGATGACGAATCGCCTTGCAATCGATTAATCTGCAAAAGCGCGTTCATTAAACCATTTAGCCGTTGGGGTATTACATGGGCAGTTTTTCTCTGTGGCACTGGCTGATCGTCTTGATCCTCATAGCCGTGCCGTCAATCTTCATCTTCAGAAAACCGCCGGCCGGCCCGAACCGCTTCGGCGGCCCGGCTGAGCCGATGGGTTTCGGCCAGGCGATCGGCAGCTATTTCAAGAACTACGTGAACTTCCGCGGCAGAGCGAGCCGATCGGAATTCTGGTATTCGGCACTCTTCCTCTCTCTCGTCGCCATCGCTTTGCTTGTCGTGGATCGGAGCGAAACCTTGAACCGGATCTGGTCGCTGGCCACGTTTCTTCCGTGGATCGCCGTCGCCGCCCGACGCCTTCACGACGTCAACCGAAGCGGATGGCACCAGCTTCTCGGATTTTTGTTTCCCGTTGGAACGATTGCCGTCCTAGTATGGTACTGCAGAGCGCCGACGGCGGATCATTCCAGAGAGGCGGTCTTTGCCTAGGGACAGTGTGAGGATGGTTCTCCCCGCGGGTTAGGTGTTGCCTTTGCTGGTGCGGCCTATCCGTTGCGCGGACTGCCGGATGCGCAGTCCGCTTCCAGCAGCCGGAGGTTGGACGATGCCGCAGCCCCTACCCGCGCGCCGCGGCTATGTCGGCAAGGCCCACGAGAGCCTCACCAAGGTGCCTCGAACGGCGAGGCGGGCGCGCCGGCGGTCGGTGGCTATAAGCAGCAAAACCGACGCGGGCGAGCCCTCGCAGCCGCATCAGGTCTTCATGCCGGTCAGCTCAGGAAACGGGTAGTAGCGCAGCCGCTTGTCCTGGCAACGGTAGTCATTCGCCGTTGCGCCGAGGATTTGGCCATCCGTGAAGGAGACGCCGAGATAGGCCCAGTCGCCCCAGCTGTGCTTGGGCACCACACGCACACAGTAAGCATAGATCTTTTTCTCAGGCTCAAGCAGCACCACGCTGGAAATCCGCGCCCAAACCACTTCTCCCGCTTCGTGTCTGTAACTTCTCTTGAATACGATGTTGATGAAGTTCTGTCGGACGTCAATAGAGGGCGCACGTTGGGAATCCGCAACGGATTGCGACACTGGGGCATTGCAGCCGACCAGCATCAGCAGGGCAGCGCAAGCGAGAATTTTTATTCTCATTCGGTTGTTTCTCCAAAGAATCGTAGCGTGATAAACGCTGCGCATTTCTACAAATACAGCGCGAATAATATTTGCAATACATAAAAATTGTTCGACGCCGCGCATTAGACGCGGGTCCGGCTGAATAGCTCTATTTATGCCCTGGGCTTGAAACCGAACTTGTGGTCCCATTCCCATCATCATCATTGATCGCCACGCCAGCCTCCAGCGCCGCAAGGATAAAAGCCTGCCGCACCGTTTCCGCCGGCATGCGGCCGGCAAGCCAGGCGCGGCAGAAATCGATCGCCCTCTGCTGATGGACGCCGCCATTGATCGGCCAGTCGGAGACGAGTGCGTAAAGCGCATCCTGCGGTGAGCGGAGAACCAGCCGCTCGCCGGTATCAAGTTCGATCGAGATCGATTTTTTCCAGAACGCGGAATGGTCGCTAATGGCAGTCGCACCTGCAGCTGAATTGACATAGGATTAACTGCCGAGGGCCGATCCCGGTTCCAGTGCGGGCGAGAGGATGGCACCGGTGCCCCGCCCAAGAGAGCCTCATCCTGGAGCGCCCCGCCGGGGCCCGAAAGAGAAGGCGGGTGCGCTGACGTTCATGCTGCAAGGAGCAGCGCTGGAGCGTGTCCTTCGAGGCTCCGCCCGCCGGCCACAAGCCGGGCAATTGTTGAGCCAATCCGAACGATTCATCGTTTCCCTTTTGTACTCTTTGCCTCTTCCCTTTCGCGCTGACTCTCTCCATATTCGCGCCATGGCCAAAGCTCCGAAAAAATCTCCGACCTCGAATGGTTTCGAGGAAGCCCCGCAATCGTCCTTTGAAGGCGCCCCCCTCTCCGGCTCCGTCGCCGATTGGGTGAAGCAGCTTGAAGCCGATGCAGAAGCCTCCGGCGTCGAGAGCCAGCGCGAGATTGCCTCGAAAGCGGGCAAGCACCGCAAGAAGGTGGAGAACGAAGCACGCAAGCATTCGGAAGCCGTCAGCGTCAACAAGAAGGCGACGGTGAGCAAGACCGCGCGCGGCGTCTCGATCGGCGGTTCCTCCGATCCGAAGACGCGCGCCGCCGCCGGCCTCAATCCCGTCGCCGGTCTCGACATTTCGCTCGAGGATGCCGGCAGCATCTCGCCCGGCGGCGTCACGGCCACGGTAGAGGCGCTGTCGAAGCTGATCGAAAGCGGCAATCCGCTGCACAAGAACGGCAAGATCTGGACGCCGCATCGCCCTGCCCGCCCGGACAAATCCGAAGGCGGCATCACCATCCGCATGGACTCGGAGTACAAGCCGGCCGGCGACCAGCCGACGGCGATCCGCGATCTCGTCGAAGGTCTGCAGAGCGGCGAGCGCAGCCAGGTGCTGCTCGGCGTCACCGGCTCCGGCAAGACCTTCACCATGGCCAAGGTGATCGAGGAAACACAGCGCCCGGCCGTCATCCTGGCGCCGAACAAGACCCTGGCCGCCCAGCTCTATTCCGAGTTCAAGAACTTCTTCCCCGACAATGCGGTGGAATATTTCGTTTCCTACTACGATTATTACCAGCCAGAAGCCTATGTGCCGCGCTCCGACACCTATATCGAGAAGGAAAGCTCGATCAACGAGCAGATCGACCGCATGCGCCACTCGGCGACGCGCTCGCTGCTCGAACGCGACGATTGCATCATCGTCGCATCGGTCTCCTGCATTTATGGTATCGGTTCGGTCGAGACCTATACGGCCATGACCTTCCAGATGAATGTCGGCGACCGGCTGGACCAGCGCCAGTTGCTGGCCGATCTCGTCGCCCAGCAATACAAGCGCCGCGACATGGATTTCACCCGCGGCAGTTTTCGCGTGCGCGGTGACACGATTGAGATATTCCCCGCCCACTTGGAAGACGCGGCCTGGCGCATCTCAATGTTCGGCGACGAGATCGACGCCATTACCGAATTCGACCCGCTGACCGGCCAGAAGACCGGCGATCTGAAATCGGTGAAGATCTATGCCAATTCGCACTATGTCACCCCGCGCCCGACGCTGAACGGCGCCATCAAGGCGATCAAGGAAGAGCTGCGACTGCGCCTTGCCGAGTTGGAGAAGGCCGGCCGCCTGCTGGAGGCCCAGCGCCTGGAGCAGCGCACCCGCTACGATATCGAGATGCTGGAAGCCACCGGCTCCTGCCAGGGCATCGAGAACTATTCGCGCTACCTCACCGGCCGCGACCCCGGCGATCCGCCGCCGACTTTGTTCGAATATATCCCCGACAACGCCATCGTCTTCATCGACGAGAGCCATGTCACCGTGCCGCAGATCGGCGGCATGTATCGCGGCGACTTCCGCCGCAAGGCGACGCTGGCCGAATATGGCTTCCGTCTGCCCTCCTGCATGGACAACCGACCGCTGCGCTTCGAGGAATGGGACGCGATGCGCCCCGACACCATCGCCGTCTCGGCCACACCAGGCAGCTGGGAGATGGAACAGTCGGGCGGCGTCTTCGCCGAACAGGTCATCCGCCCGACCGGCCTGATCGACCCGCCGGTCGAGGTGCGCTCGGCCCGCACCCAGGTCGACGACGTGCTCGGCGAGATCCGCGAGACCGCCGCCAAGGGCTACCGCACGCTGTGTACCGTGCTGACCAAGCGTATGGCCGAGGACCTGACCGAATATCTGCATGAGCAGGGCGTGCGCGTGCGCTATATGCACTCCGACATCGACACGCTGGAGCGCATCGAGATCATCCGCGACCTCCGCCTGGGCGCCTTCGACGTGCTCGTCGGCATCAACCTGCTGCGCGAGGGCCTCGACATCCCCGAATGCGGCTTCGTCGCCATTCTCGACGCCGACAAGGAAGGCTTCCTGCGCTCCGAGACCTCGCTGATCCAGACGATCGGCCGCGCGGCACGTAACGTCGACGGCAAGGTCATCCTCTATGCCGACAACGTCACCGGCTCCATGCAACGTGCCATGGACGAGACCGCCCGCCGCCGCGAAAAGCAGATGGCCTATAACCTCGAAAACGGCATCACGCCGGAATCGGTCAAGGCCAAGATCTCCGACATCCTCGACTCCGTCTACGAGCGCGACCACGTCCGCGCCGACATCTCGGGCGTCTCCGGCAAAGGCTTCGCCGACGGCGGCAACCTCGTCGGCAACAACCTGCAGGCCCATCTCAACGCCCTCGAAAAGAGCATGCGCGACGCCGCCGCCGACCTCGACTTCGAAAAAGCCGCCCGCCTCCGCGACGAAATCAAACGCCTCAAGGCGGTGGAACTTGCGGCGATGGACGATCCGATGGCGCGCGAAGAAGCCCGCAACCAGGAAGGCGGCAAAAGGAACGGTAAATCCAGCCGCGAGTCGATCTCCCCGCTTGTGGGGCAGATGTCCGGCAGGACAGAGGGGGGGGTCACACCCTCCTACTTCTCCAAACCCTCTCTCGACGACATGGGCCCCGGCACCGACACGGCCACGCCCCTCTTCCGCAAACCGGAACTCGACGAAATGGGCCGACATGTCGCCACCCCCGCCGACAACAAGAGCCTCTTCCGCCGTAACACTCTCGACGAAATGACCGTCGGCCGCACGGAAAAGCCGGTGACCGGCCATGTCCCTGACAAGCCGGACGCCGCCAGGGGCACGAAGCGGTTTTCACCATTGCTGGAAGGCCAGCCAGAACGCGACGACGATATTCGGCCGATGGTGCGCGGCAGGGTTGGCGCCGGCAGCCATGAGGAGCCGGGCGAGCAGAAGCGCAAGGGGCGGACGAAGGGGAAGACGGGCCGGCCGGGGCGGTAAGCGATCTTAGCTCCATCGTCTGTAATGCCGTTGCCATCTTGCCGGATGTCTTTTGCAGAATTTTGACGGCTTCATCTGTGTAAGGTGACGTTAAAGCTTCAGCAACTTCTGATTGCTATAAATCAAAAATACTAATTTCGCCGGATTTCGTGGATTGTGCTGTGAAAAATAATGCGACCTTAAACCTAAATACCGTGGATTATCCCTTCGAAACGTTGGTTCAGCGGGCTAAAGCAAATCCTCCAAAACTGATCCTCGATCCAGATTTTCAGCGAAAATATAAATGGGACAAGGAGGGATGGGCGCGCGTCCAAATTTATCGAATCATGCCTGATGCGGATTCCACTTCCTTCCTGCTACTTCGCTGAGACCAAAGATGGATCGCATCTAGTAATAGATGGAGTGCAACGAATAACGACGGTCTTAAAGTTCTTCAACAATGAGTTCGCGCTCGAAGAAATGACTGCGTTCCCGGATCTGGAGGGGAAAAAATTTTCGGAGCTAGGGACCTATCGAGCCGAACTCGAGTCAACGACAATACGGTGTGTAATACTTAGACGAGAAAACCCAGATGAGTTGGTAACTGAGATATTTGCCCGCCTGAATAAGGGTTCGGTTTCACTATCTGATCAGGAAATTCGCCACGCTCTTTATCCCGGCGACTTTGATAAACTGCTCAACGAACTGGCGGAAAACAAAATTATAAAAGATTTCGGCCTCGGCAAAGAAGGAAAAGGAAAGAGAGACGCCAGGGAAGCTGAAGAACTTGTCCTCAGATTCTTCTCATTCTATGAATCACCGGAGGAATATGAGGGAAACCTGTCGAAATTCCTGGACAAATACATGAAGACCGCATCGTCTTATTCAACAGAGGAGCTCGACGCCCTCAAGAAGAATTTCAAGAATGCGCTTGATGCCTGCCTGATTGTTTTTTCTCAAGAGGAGGTATTTTCCGCCTTCATTGACCTTTGCACGTCTGACTCATTTAAGAAATCTACCGCTGGCGGGTTGCAGAGAGACAAAGAAGACGTCATATAGGTACGAATCATACAAAACGGGATTGGAAAAAAGCAATATATCGGACGAAGTGTCGGCAAACTTTTTCAAAACTATAAAGATATTTGAAAAGGTTGGAATCGACCTAGAGGGAAACGCGGACTTTGCCAAGTACGCGGATTTTATTGGGTCTACTGTAGATAAGCGTAATAGGATAGTACATCATAACGATAATGCCAGCGACATAAGCTTGACAGACGTTATGAACATAATTCTAAAATTCAAGAATATGCAGAATCTATTTTTGATATTATCGAGAAAAGCCCCCATCTATCGGAATTGTAAGAACGCCGAGTCATCCACAAAGTCCCCGAATTACCATAGGCGGCCAGAGGCCTTAAAGTCGGCCCTACCTGAGCCTTTACACCACGCCGTACGGCCTCCCTCACCGATACCCAACCCTCGCCTCCCCCTTCACCAGCGCAAAATAAATCCGCTCTACCCGGCAGGCCGCGCTCCTCGCGCTCGCCTCGTACCCCGCCGCCGGCCATCCGCGCCGTGGGCTGCCATCGGCCGCCATCAGCCAGTACCAGCGCTCGTCGGAGCCTGTGAGATCGATCTTGAAGATCCGCCCCATGCAGGTTTCGCCGTCAAAGCCGATGAAATCGTCGCCAGGTTTTTCCTTCCAGGCGTGGCGCCATTTGCCCCTGGGTCTCTCGCCGCTGACGATCACCTCCCAGTCCTTCCAACCGTTATAGTTCGATCGCGCCGTCAGCGACCCGTCATAGGGCTTCTGGTCGAATTCCATGCGGGCTTCCAGGAAAACGGCGACGGACTCACACACCGTTCTCCACGCATCGTCATCGCGTGATGTCAGCCTGTAGGCGAGTTCATCGGAGACGTTGCCCAGTGCCCGGGCGATGGCCAAGACCACCCCTTCCTTGGTCGCCGGTCGGCCGTTCGCCTTGATGTCGAGATAGGTGCAGAGGAATTCCGCCACCTCGTCTGCGATCGCATCGATGACATCAGGCTTTCGGCGCTTGCCGATCTCATAGCCGCCGAAATCCCGGATCCGGCGCTGCGTCTGCCTGCGAAGGGCATTGTTGAGGAACGACCGTAACAGCGTTCCGGCATCGTCTGGCATGCGTCGTCCTCTCCTCGTAAGGATGTGTTTGCCGCATGTTTCGTGAATGGCTCCCGCCTGAGCCGGTGAATCAGAGCGATTCCGGAGGTAAGACCGCCACCGCTTTGCCTGACTTGCCCTAGAGCAGCGTCGGCTCCGGATCGTCCTCGACTTCCTCGATGATCTCAGGCCGGTCATTCCTGGGCGAGCCGACGCCCCGCCCGATCTTCCACATCGTCATCAACTCGGCCGGGAAAGGTCTCATCAAATCGTTCGGATCCGGCTCCGGCGACAGCCAGCGTTCATAATCCTCGCGATGCAGGATAACAGGCATGCGGTCATGGATCTCAGCCATCATTTCGTTCGGCTCGCAGGTGACGATGGCAAAGTTGCGGATCGAAATGCCGTTCTCGTCTTTCCAGCTTTCCCAGATGCCGGCGAGCGCGAAGGCGGAGCCGTCCTTCATCGCGATCGCATAGGGCTGCTTGTTCTTGCCCGTGCCGTGAATGTCCTTCCACTCGAAGAATCCATTGATCGGCACCAGGCACCGGCGCGAACCATATGCCGCGCGAAACATGCCATTGGAAGCGATGCTCTCGCAGCGGACATTGACCGGCGGCGGCCGGCCGCCTGATTTGGCCCAGGAGGGCAGCAGACCCCAGCGTGCCGACACGAAGATGGGGCCCGTTATGTCAGGCTCGCGCACGACGTCCCTGATGATGATGGGGTAATCCAGCGACGGCGCGCCATTCCACCGGGGAAAGCGATTTCCCAGCCCGTCAATATCCCCGCCCCTGACAGCAAATGGGAAATTGCAGATCAGCTCCTCAAGCGAGGTCTTGACGAATATGCGTCCGCACATGGAACCCTCTCTGCCGGTGCAATGTCAGATGTTCTCATTATGTTCCGGGGTGACAGGGTGTCAACGACGCCTCAGTTGCGCCCCTGCGGGAATGCCCGCGCCTCATATGTGTAACATGTGCTGCAGCTTCGAACCAATCCACCGTGATTGATCCGCAACCTCCCGGCCCTAGCTTCTGCTCTCGGCCGGCTCGAACGGAGAAAACCACCCATGCAGGAACTGCGCACCGACCCCTTCCCCGCCGCCGACGAACTGAACGCCCTCTTTTCCGCCGACTGGGGCAGCCCGCACAGGCGGGATTTCGCCGAAATCCTCTCCCGCAGTCTCGCCCATATCGGCGCCTATAACGACGGCAAGCTCGTCGGCTTCGTCAATGTCGCCTGGGATGGCGGCATTCATGCCTTCCTCCTCGATACGTCGGTCCATCCCGATATGCGGCGGCAGGGCATCGCGACGCGTATGGTCAGGCAGGCTACGAGCATCGCCCGCGAGCGCGGCGCTGAATGGCTGCATGTCGATTTCGAACCGCAGCTGACCGGCTTCTACCGCGCCTGCGGATTTATCCCGACTGCGGCGGGCCTCATCAAGCTCGCATGAGAGATTTCACCGGAAGCCGTCCGCAGGCGCAAGCCCGTCGTCAGGCGGGAAAGCGACGCCGATGGTCAGGCGCCGACGCGCAATGCCATAGCGCGTCAGGCGAAGACAATTTTTCACGCTTATACCGCGAGCTTACACACAGGACGCTTATGAATTAAAAGACTAAAATACGATTTTTGGTTTGCAAATTCGAAGTCCTTCCACAGTATTTCAACCTTACTTTTTCGATAAAAAATCACAATTTTTCATTGAAAACTTCATTTATCATCGGCATAGATCCCCGAGAGGTTGTCGTCCGTTGAGCCAATAAACAGTTCTTTCGGGGATTTCTCATTTTTCAGAGTAAAACTCATCTTTGGGGAAGATTAAAATATGGCTTTGAATATTCTGGATACAAACGGCACTACAATTACCAACACTGGCGCTGAATTCGAAGCCTACGACGTTATTCGCGACTCTGAAGCCAATCCTTCCGTACCTGTCTCTCTCACCGTCTCCGATTCCTCCGCGGCAGATCTGGCCGATGAGTTGGGTTCGGCATCGGCGAACGTGACCGGCTCGAGCGGTGACAACACGATCACAACAGGTGCCGGCAACGACACCATCTCAGGCGGCGACGGCGCGGACACGCTGAACGGTGGCGCTGGCGACGACACGATCTACGGCAATGCGGGCAACGACATATTGATCGGCGGCGACGGCAATGATCGGATCAGCGATGGCGGTTTTGCCTTTGTGCTCGGACCTGATGGCGGCCTGCAGCCAGAAATCGTCAACATTGACGGCGGCGCCGGCGACGATCTGATAACCGTTGAGCGATTCGCTCCATTGATATCGGGAACGATCGATGGCGGTGCGGGAATCGACACCTTGCAAGGCTCGGCTCTCCGCGGCCTGACGATCGAGAACGTCGAAGTGCTTGAACTGGCCGATTTCCAGGTAAGCGGCTCGAGCGCGCAGTTCGAGAGCTTTGATAGGATCGTCAGGTCGACCGACCCCTTCTTCAGTTATGACCCCTCGCTAGTGGTGACGGACAGCGCCCATCTCGATCTTTCCGACGAATTAGGAGATCTCGGAAGTCGTGTCCACGGTTTCTCCGGTATTGACGTCAAGACCGGCGACGGCAACGATGAGTTCGCGGGCAGCGATGTCAACGACATTTTCGACGGCAGCGGCGGCAACGACGTCATCAATGGCCACGACGGCGACGATAAACTGACCGGCGGCGCCGGCGACGACACTATCGATGGCGGCGCGGGCATCGACACGGCGGCCTTCGCCGGCAATTTCGTCGATTATTCCTTCACGGTCGACAATGGCAGCCGCGTCGTGACGAGCGCGCTGGAAGGCACGGATACACTGACAGACGTCGAATTCGCGCGCTTTGCCGATGGCGTCTACGACTTCGCGACTGAAAGCTTCACGGTTAACAGCACCGAGCCGGGCACCCCGCTGAATATCCTGGACACTAACGGCGCAACGATTACCAAGACCGGGGCAGAGTTCGAAGCCTACGATCTCATCCGCGACTCCGAAATCAATCCTCTCGTGGCAGCTCACCTGGTCATCTCGGATTCCGGGACGGTGGACCTTTCGGATGAACTGGGCTCGGGCTCCGCAGATGTCACGGGCTCAGGCGGGGACAACGTGATCACGACAGGCGCAGGCAACGACACCATCGCAGGCGGCGACGGTTCAGACACACTGATCGGCGGTGCCGGAAGCGATTGGATCAATGGCGGAGTTGGCAATGACACGCTGAATGGCGGTGACGGCAATGACCACATCTCCGGCGACATTGGAAACGATGTCATCAGGGGTGGCGCGGGCAACGATACGATCGACGATGGTGAGCTTTTCGGCCTGAACCCTGAGGTCGTTGACATCGATGCGGGAGACGGCGACGATTTCATAGCCGTAGAGACATTCGCTCCCATGAATTTAGGAACGATCGATGGCGGCGCCGGGATCGATACGCTACGAACCGGCTCGCTTCTGGGCCTGACGATCAAAAACATCGAAGTCCTTGAAACGGCAGGATATACCGTCGCCGGTTCGAGCGCGCAGTTCGAAAGCCTCGACAAAATCGTCTGGTCGACCGATCCGTTCGGCGATTTTCGAGCCTCAGTGGCCCTGACGGACAGCGCCCACCTCGATCTTTCCGACGAACTGGGAGATCTCGGATCTTTCGTAGCCGGCAATGCGTTCGGCATCGACGTCAAGACTGGCGGCGGTGACGATGAATTTACAGGCACCGACGGCAACGACATTTTCAAGGGCAGCGGCGGCAACGACATCCTCAACGGCAATGCTGGCAACGAGAAATTGACCGGCGGCGCCGGCAACGACGCCATCGATGGCGGCGCCGGTATCGACACCGCGCTCTTCTCAGGCAATTTCGCCAATTATTCCTTCGCGGTGAACAATGGCGATCACATCCTGACGAGCGCTGCCGAAGGGACGGATACGCTGACAGATGTCGAATTCGCCCGCTTTGCCGATGGCATCTACGATTTCGCCACGGAAAGCTTTACGCCCAAAAGCAACGCCGCGCCAACCAACGTCCAGCTCTCGAAAACCGCCCTCTCCGAGGATACACCGATCTGGACCACGGTTGGTCTGCTCAGCGCCAAGGATGCCGACGGCGACACCCTCACCTACACGTTGCTCGACGGCGCCGACGATCACTTCCGGCTGAAGGGCAATCGCATCGTCACCTCGAAGGCGCTGGACTACGAGACGGCCAAGTCGCACACGATCAAGGTCGCCGTCTCCGACGGTAAGGTCACGGTCGAAAAGGAGATCACGATCAACGTGCTCGATGTCAACGAAGCCCCGGTCAATCAGGCGCCGATCAAGCTCTCGTTCTCGCGCAGTTCGATCTCCGAGAATGTCGCAATCGGCACCTCGGTCGGCCTTCTTTCAGCCGTCGATCCGGAAGGCGGCACGGTGAAGTGGCGGCTGACGGATGATGCCGACGGCATCTTCAAGCTCGTCGGCAACAAGATCCAAACGAAGGCTGCGATCGACTACGAAAGCACGCACAGCCTGACCTTCACCGCCGAAGCCTATGACGCGGCCGGCAACATCACCAGCCACGACTTCACCCTCGCCGTGAAGGACATTTTTGAGCCGTCGAGCCTGCTGCACGATGCTTTGATCTAATCACGACTGGATTTCTGCCAGACGCCAATATGCGTCATGATCGGCTTTCAACGCCGGTGGGGCTCGCAGTCTTGCGGGCCCCACAGCGGCAATCTAAGGCGTTTGCCTGCCGCCACCAGCAGGAGATGCAGAGGGCGCAGCCAAGTCGAGGCATCTCAGAAAATGCCGCTCCACCTCGATGCTCGTTTCGGCTATGATTCTCCGCCCATCGGAGGAGAGCCTGCATGCGTCTACCCACCGTTATCCTCGCCCTCGCCATTTCGGCGTTCGCGGCCCTGCCCGCCTTGGCGGAGACCTACAAGACGCCGAAGGCGCTGCTAAAGGCGCTTTACAGCTACGACACCGACAGGAGCGATGCCGAGGCGCCCTCGCCCTATTCGATCTTCTTTTCCGACCATCTGAACAAGCTTCTCCAGGCCGATCTCGACAACACGCCCGAGGGCGATGTCGGCGCGGTCGATTTCGATCCAGTCATCGCAGGCCAGGACGGCGAGGCGAGCAACGTCAGGATCGGGCAGCCGATCCTGTTGGACGACAAGGCCGAGGTGGAAGTGCAGTTCGACAACGGCAAGGAGGTGACGCTTTTCTACACCCTCGTGCGCGAGCATGGCGGCTGGAAGGTCGACGACATCGCCGATCAGCAGGGCGATAATCCCTGGAGCCTCAGTGCACTGCTGGGGGATGCGCAGTAAAACCGCAGGCGCCAAAGAGCGCCCTCATGGGAGGAGGCCGAAGAGTCCGTCTCGAACCACGAGGGCGGGCGCGCGAACGGCCTTAACTGCATTCCACAAGCCCTATGCAGAGTCGAAGGCAATGGCGCCGGTGGCCGCCCCCGTCCTTCGCGGCTTCGCCCTGCGGGCTACGCACCTCGGGATGAGGGCGGAACAAAGACGGCGCCAGGAACACCGGAGGTAGGCTCTGCGATCCTCTTCACCATGAGGGCTGATTGATGTGGCCTGCCGCTCCGCAAAATCCATGCCCCGCCACCGAAGCACCGCTCATCCCGTTTCGGTACGGAATCCCGATATGGCACATCGGAGCAAGTATCTGCTAACTTTTCGTCAAGTAACTGAATCTTCGGCATTTCCTGTCGTTATAAATGTCATGCCACAATAATGGCGCTTGCATTTTGACCGAAATGATGGCACCAATCCACCTACTCGGGCATTTGCATGCCGGTGACTGGACTGATGTGGTATCTCTTCCGTTACGGAAGGGGCGCGGGAATACCCGCCTGCGTAGACGTTCTTTCCCCGTACGTGACTTCTCCGACTGACCCTTCGTCCCCAACCCCAATCGGGACGAAAGCTAAAGCCGTCCGCTTCCTCTCGGGGGCGCGGATAAACACAGACTAAGGGAAAAGGACTATCCCAATGGCCACCAAAGGCATCGTAAAATTCTTCAACCAGGACAAGGGTTTTGGTTTCATCACGCCGGACGGCGGCGCAAAGGACGTTTTCGTCCACATCTCCGCGCTGCAGGCTTCTGGCATCCAGTCGCTGCGCGAAGGCCAGCAGGTCACCTTCGACACCGAGCCGGACCGCATGGGCAAGGGCCCGAAGGCTGTCAACATCTCGGCTTCGTAAGCTAGATTATCGCTTCGGCGGCAGGAACGGCGCTCTGAAAGGGGCGCCGTTTTTGTTTGCCACGCTTGGATTTGTCGATCGCAAGGCCAGGTGTTATATGCGCCCTTAATGATGATCTCGCCGGAGCGGCGATGCAGGGCGCCAACATTGAGGCGCCGTGGCTACAAGGAACAATGGACCGTCGATGACTGAGAAGAGGCCGATATTTGCGGTGGCCCCGATGATCGACTGGACGGATCGGCATTGCCGTTATTTCCACCGCCAGATCAGCCGGCAGGCGCTGCTCTATACCGAGATGGTGGTGGCCGACGCCATCATCCATGGCCCGCGCGAGCGGTTGCTCGGCCACGACGCCGCGGAACATCCGCTGGCGCTGCAGCTTGGCGGATCGGATCCGGTCAAACTCGCCGAGGCGGTGAAAATCGCCGAACCCTATGGCTATGACGAGATCAACCTCAATGTCGGCTGCCCCTCCGACCGCGTGCAATCGGGCACCTTCGGCGCCTGCCTGATGCTGACGCCGGAGACGGTGGCCGAATGCGTCGCGGCGATGAAGGCGGTCGCGACCGCGCCCGTGACAGTGAAATGCCGGATCGGTGTCGACGAACAGGACCCGGAAGAGGCGCTGCCCGCGCTTATCACTCGCGTTCTCGATGCCGGCGCCGACGCGATCTGGATACATGCCCGCAAAGCCTGGCTGAAAGGCTTGAGCCCGAAGGAGAATCGCGAGATTCCGCCGCTCGACTACGAGATCGTCTACCGGATGAAACAGCGCTGGCCCGATGTGTTCATCGGCATCAACGGCGGCATCCGCACGCTCGACGAGGCCGCCCAGCATCTCACCCATGTCGACGGCGTCATGCTCGGCCGGGCCGCTTACCAGAACGCGGCGATCCTCGCCGACATCGACCGGCGCTTCTTCGGCGCGCCGGCGGTCGAGCCCGACTGGCAGGCGCTGTGCGACCGGATGATGGCCTATGCCGAGCGCCATATCGCCGGCGGCGGCCGGCTGCAACAGGTGGCCCGCCACATGGTCGGCCTCTTCACCGGCCTGCCCGGGGCGCGACGCTATCGTCAAATCCTCTCCACCGACGCGGTAAAAAACGGTGCCGGACCGGAGGTTCTGGCGGCAGCCTTCGCCGCAGTGGATTTCTCCGGGACGGAGCCGGCGGCGGTCAGCGCCTGACGTAACGTTATGTTTTGTTTTGTCGTCACACCGCGCACTGGCGGTTGGCGGGAGCGGTATGGTCGCAGCGGTGACCACCGTCTCGGCACGCACCCCCAGGTTGGTCTGCAGGTGGAACTGGCGGCAATGCCGATCCCTTCGATCATCGGGGCGTATGGCCAAAAATGGTAACGCCGCATGCAATCGATTTATGACCGCGGCATCGGCAGCAATATCTTCTTCTCGATCCGGCCGCTCACCGAAAACACCAGAATCTCCGTCTCTTTGTCGATTCTGCTGCCATCCATCAGTCTGACGATATCATCGACGCCGCCGACCGGGCTGCCGTCGATGGCGAGGATGTAATCGCCCTCCTGCAGCCCGCCCTTTGCCGCCGGCCCCTCCGGTTCGACCCTGCGGACGCGGACGGATGTCGTTTGAACCGTACCCGCCGCAAGTGCGACCCGTCGCGGTAGCACGATCGTGTCGCCTGCTATGCCGATGAAGGCGCGCCTGACCTGGCCATGGCGAAGAATCTCCGACACCACGAAATTGGCCGTGTTCGATGCGACGGCAAAGGCGATGCTCTGTGCGCCCTGGATGACGGCGGTGTTGACGCCGATAACCTCGCCGCCGGAAGACACCAGCGGCCCGCCGGAATTGCCGGGATTGAGCGCGGCATCGGTCTGGATGACATCCTCTATCAGCCGGCCGCTTGCCGCCCGCATCGACCGGCCCAGCGCCGAGACGATACCGGCAGTGACGGTCCATTCGAAGCCCAGCGGATTTCCGATCGCGATCGCGATATGGCCTCTGCGCAGACGCTGGGAATCGCCGAGCCTCGCCCAGGCGCCGGTGCTGGCATTAGCGCGAATAAGAGCGATGTCGGTGTCGATATCCCGACCGAGCACCCGGCCTTCGGTGACGAACCCATCAGGCGTCGTGATGCGAACCACTTTGGCGTCGTCGACGACATGGCTGTTGGTAATGATTAGGCCGTCAGGCGAGACAGCGAATCCCGACCCGTGCCCCTGCCGGCCTCCTACCCGCTCGATCCGGCTGACAGCCGGCCCGACCGTGTCGACTGCTGCTGCGATCGACTGCGAATAGGCATCGATCAGCGCCCCGTCTTTTTGGGGCGCTATATCCTTATCCATGTAACCCATGATCTGATCCTCAGGCGGCAGACGGCCGTCCCGCCGCCGGCAAAGCAATCGCGGATGCGATCGTCGCCATGACGTTGTTGTGAGGAATTAGATGGTTGGGCGTCGATCCCCGTTCAAGTGAGCGCCAGCGCGCTGCATCCGAACAATATAATCGAGGGCAAAATACACCTACCCGAACGTATAGATTGCACGAACGGGAATAAAGTGGCTCATTGTGGACATTGCCCGTTAGCTCGGCCGCCTTCACGGCGCTGCCGAGCGACCGTAATCAAGGAATGTCGCAGCGCGAAGCAGTCGGGCAAGGACCGCCCTATTGCGTCGCCGTCACCGGTTAACAGGGCACTGCGCGTCCTGGCAACTGACTATGCAAACTTCTGTCATATCAATAGAGTAGAACGAGGCATTCAATAAGCACATCATCATATTGTCGATTCCATCCCCAGGCGCGACTCTCCTATTGGCGTCACGGCGCTCGTGGCCTGCCAATCCCGCCTGCAGCAGCCTGTTTAGTCAATCCAACCCACCAGGAGCCATGAGATGAGCACAGTCACAACGAAGGACGGCGTCGAAATTTTCTATAAGGATTGGGGGCCGAAGACTGCCCAGCCGATCATGTTCCATCACGGCTGGCCGCTGTGCTCCGACGACTGGGACGCCCAGATGCTGTTCTTCCTCGACAAGGGTTACCGCGTCGTCGCCCATGATCGGCGTGGCCACGGCCGCTCCACCCAGGTGGCCGACGGCCACGACATGGACCATTACGCTGCCGATGCAGCAGCCGTCGTCGAGCATCTCGATCTGAGGAATACCGTCCATGTCGGCCATTCCACCGGCGGCGGCGAAGCGACCCACTATGTCGCCCGCCACGGCCAGCCGCAGGGCCGGGTCGCCAAGCTCGTCATAATAGGCGCCGTACCGCCGATTATGGTGAAAACCGATGCCAATCCTGGCGGCCTGCCGATCGAAGTCTTCGACGACCTGCGCAGGCAGCTCGCCGCAAACCGCGCCCAATTCTATCATGACCTGCCGGCCGGCCCCTTCTACAGCTTCAACCGGCCCGGTGCGAAAGTGTCGGAACCGATCATCAACAATTGGTGGCGCCAGGGCATGATCGGCGGCGCCAAGGCGCATTACGACGGTATCAAGGCCTTCTCGGAAACCGACTTCACCGAAGACCTGAAGATCATCACCGTGCCGACCCTCGTCATGCATGGCGACGACGACCAGATCGTGCCGATCGCCGACTCCGCGCTGCTTTCGTCGAAGCTTCTGCAGAATGCGACGCTGAAGGTCTACGAGAAATTCCCGCACGGCATGTGCACGACCCATGCCGATATCATAAATCCCGACATCCTCGCCTTTATCAAAGGCTGATCCGACGTGCCGCCAGGCGCTAACGAGGCGCCCGGCGGCCGCGCCGCTTTTTGGCAAAACGGTTTTATCATGAAACCGTTTTCGTCGATTTGCGTTTAGCGGCCATGACAAGAGAACGTGAACCCTCATCAAAGGCTTACCGGCAGGATCGTTTCGAAAATACCGAGCGAGCCGCAAAGGAAACCATCGAGGCGGAGCAGCGGGCTCGCCGGGAAAAGACCAAACGCCTGAAAGAGCTGCGCCTGTCGCAGCAGGGCGGTAAGGATCCCGCGGCCAAATAGAGATCTTCTGCCCGCCTATTCAGTCCGGCCGAAGCGCCGATTGATTTCAGCTCCACCCCGGCGCCGCGTCTTGCCGCGGCTCCCATATTGTTCTGATTTCGGACGTTCGCCCATCTTGCGAAGCAAAGGCTGCGAAATTATCTTTTTGCACAATAGCGATTCACGGCATCCCAAAAGGGCTGATTGCGATGTCAGACAAGCTTTTCAGCACGCGTGACGAACCACTCGCCTCCGCAGATCTCGATATTTGCAGGCGTGTACATGAAGCCCTGTGTAGCGGGCTTAATATTGATAGAGCAGGCGGGGAAGCCGATCGTCTCGGAGCCCTGATCATCGAGCTTTATCGGCAGGGGGTGCATGATGAAGACCAGCTTCGACTGCTTGCCGGCGGGAAGCGAGTCTGACGGCGCGTCGGTTTCCCCGCGACACCTCTGCCCGTGATCCTCGCTCAGACGCACAAAGGGTGCGCTAATGCTCTGAATCTAATTATGTATCGGCTCGAAAATCTATTCCGATTTCGAGCCGATACGCTAGCCATTTTCGGTGATTTAGAGGCCGGTCGCCTCGGTACTCGTTGCTGTGGCCGAGGTCTCTGTTGAATCGACAGCCGGCGCCGACTCGGTCGTTCCCGATACTTCTTCCGTGCTGCCCGTCTCGGCTTCCGGCGTTTCCGCGGTCGCGCTAGGATCTGTCGTCTCGCCCTCGGCGGTTTCGCCAGTCGGAGTCTCGGTTGCCGGAGTCTCCGTCGTCGGGGTCTCCGCCACCGGTTCTTCCGCGATCGGCGCCGCAGCCGCCAACGCGTCTCTCATCTGGTCGATCGTGCCGACAGCCGTGCCGATGCCGAGCGTGTCCTTGGCCCAGGCCAAAGCTTCGGGGGTGAGCGTGCCCGTCTTGGTCGCCGAAGCCAGTGCTGCCGTCAGAGCGGCGTCGCCGAGAACAGGATCGTCCGCCGGCGGGGCAACCCCGTTGGCCAGCTCATATTGAGCATAAGCGGTAGCGTACGCTGCAATTGCAGCCATACGCGGATCCGCCGTCTTCATGAGGGCATGGAAATTGCGTTTCAAGGAATTGAGACCGGCAAGCTGTGCTGCGGGTTTCTTGGCCGACTTTTCCGCGGGCGCCTTGACGGAGGTCGTCTTCTTGGCGGCGCCCTTCGTGGTCACGCTCTGCTTGGTCGTATTCGCCTTGCCTGTCTTGCCGCTGGACTTATTCGAGCCATGGCCGTTCTCCGTCTTTCCACCTGAGCTGGAGCTTCCCTTTCCGCCGCCGCTGCTATGGCTGCCGCCGCCGTTGCCGCCGCCACTGCCACCGCCGTTGCCGCCCCCGCCACCGCCGTGATCACCGCCGCCACCCCCGTGACCACCACCGCCACCGCCGTTGCCGCCACCGCCACCACCTTTTGCGAAGGCGGGCGATGTATCGGTAAAGACGATGTTGAGGGGCGCAAGCGCAAGACTGGTGGATAGACAGAGAAGGCCGATGATTCTGGAGAGCTGCATGGTCGTCTTTCTGACATGAAGGGTGGCGCGTTACATGTCAGCCATTGAAGCAGCAGCTCCATAAGAACCCGTTTAGGATCTACTTGCAATTTGAACTTCCTCCAGATTCCGGTCGTCATGACTAAGAGCCGGAGGCTGAGTTCCCTTAGCAAAACTCACTTCTCGCCCACGCCTGCATCGACGCTCGGAAAACCCGATGTGTCGGTTCAAATAGCGATAGCGTCCCTTGCGCGCGTTAAGAGAGGTGTAGCGCAGGAGAACCGCCAATACGGTCCTAATGATACGACCACGCAGTCCATTGCGTTAGCGAATGCGCACATAGCCGCGTCCTGACCCCAAGAGAAACTTATTTTCTCGGTCCGCGTTATCCCTCCATATCTCCGTGACTCAAGGTGAGTGACATGAACAGATTCGCCATCATTGCCCTATCGATAGCGACGGCATTCTCCGGGACGCCGGCTACGGCGGGCCCAGCCTTCGTGCCCAGTCCGGTACAACAGGCGGTGCAGCCGACGCCTGACGGCAGCGATGCTCGGATCATCGCGGTCGGCTGCAACAACTTCACGAACTGCCCAGGCCAGTTCGGTAATGGTCGGAGGTGGTACCCGAGGCGCCACTACTACCGCGATCGCCACTACTACCGCGATCGCGACTACTATCGGGACGACCGCTATGGCTGGGACCGCCGCTACGATCGCAGATGGCGGCGTCACCACGACAATACCGGCGCCATCATCGGCGGCTTGGCGGCCGGTGCCATCATCGGCGGCATCATCGCCTCGCAGCCTCGCGCCGCCTACACCTCGCGCGGATACAGCTCGCACGCCGAGTATTGCTACGCCCGCTATCGGTCGTACCGCGCCTGGGACAATACCTATCAGCCGTACTACGGCCCGCGCCGCCAGTGCCGGTAATCCAGCCTGTGGCGCTGCAGTAAGCCCCGCGTCACCGCGCGGGGCTTTGTGCTGTCGCGCAAGCCCTTCCCAGCGGCTCTCAGTCGTGCCTGTCTGGCCAGGATCGAACCTTCCGAGTGGCTGCATTTGCAAGGTGACATATGACATCAGGAGACACCGAGACACCCTCCGGCTGCGTGGCCCTGCTTGCGCCGGATTTGGAAAACCTATCGAGCTTCGAAGCAGCGCTTGCGGCCGGTTGGTCTCCCGACCCGCGACGTGCCGGCGACCAGGCATATATCCGCGGAGAACTCGAGCGGCTGCGCCAGGACAAATCGAAATTTCTCGACGATCTTAGTCCGGGCGACAGACAGCGCACCGTGTCCGGGTCGCCGCTGACGGTTCTTCTCTTCTGGATCTGGGACGGCGAATTCTGCGGCAGCATCAACCTCCGTTTTCATCAGGGCACAGAGGAGCTGCCGCCCGAAGTCTCGGGCCATGTCGGATATTCGGTCGTGCCGTGGAAGCAGCGCAGCGGCCGCGCCACCGCCGCGCTCGGCCTCCTGCTCGATGTGGCGGCAAAGCAGGGCCTCACCCGCCTCGTTGTTCTCTGCGACGAGGACAACGACGCTTCGAGGCGCGTGATCGAGCGCAACGGCGGGCAATTCTTCATGCGCGGTCCGCACCCCTCCGACAGGCCGGAGCGGACCAAACTCTATTTCTGGCTACATCCCGGGCCGCCGCCTGAAAAAACATCCGAGCGCTAAAGACCGACGGAGCAAGGCTGTCGCCCCTCCGTCCGTCCGATCGGCCCAGCTCACGCCGCGCGCTGCGCGCCCGACTTGTCGACCGCCTCGGCCTCCACAGCCAGCCCGCCGAGCCCGACCGGCAGGCGCGGCACGCCGTTCGGTTCGCGCACCGCTGTCGTTGGCGATTGGAGCAAGGCCTGCCAGCATGGCGGCCTGCTTGCCCGAACAACTGCCCAGCTCGTCCATGCCGGCCATCAAGGCCAAGGCGGTGACGCGGCCGATGCCGGGAATTGAGGTGAGGATCTCGGCTTGCGGCAGAGTTGCGGATCCTCGCCGACACATCGCTCGATCTCTTTGTCGAGACGGTCGACATGCTGCTCCAGCTGTCGAATAAAGCGGTTGAGTTCGCCGCGCAGAACCGCGGTGGTGGCGGTCTTGCTGCGGTTCTGCAGAGCGGTGATGTCGCCTATGGCTGCCGATCGTGCATTGACCAGCTCCTGCAAGGCCTCGATGTGAGGACTTGGCGGCGCGCCGGCCGGCGGGCGCAGGCTCTCAGCCAGGAGCGCCAGGAAACGGGCATCGAGCCGATCGGTCTTGGCGAGATAGCCGCAGGCGCGGGCGAACATCCGTGCGCGCAGCGGGTCGATCGCGGCGACGGCAAAGCCGTCGAGCCACAGCGAGCGATGGGCGGGGCGATGGAACTTGCCGGTTGCCTCCATCACGATGCGTTCGGGCCGATGCCTGGCCAGCAGCCGTTTCAGCTGGCCGATGCCGGTCTTGTCATTGCTGAACCGCCGGCTTTCGCCCAGCGGATGCAGATGACATCCAGCCACTCTTTACTCACGTCCACACCGGCATAAATTACCGGCATCGCGTCTTCTTGGAATGAAACCTTGCCCTTCACGCGGGACTTGCTCCTCATCATCTGTTCAGGACAGACGCGAGGACGGCCGGACCAATCTCATCCCCGGTTCAAGCCAAGGGGCCTGCGGTCTCGGCCGTCCGCAGTCCGGCGGACGGCCATCCGCCGGACTGCGCACCGATCATCCAACAATCAGCGCAAATTGAACATGCAAGGGGGCCACACGGCAGATCTTTCAATTATCCTTTCCTACATCACGCCTCGGCCGCCGCCATTCTTCCCCGCACCTCCAGAAACGCCGCCGTCAGCCGCGCCAGCACCGGCGAGGTCACCGTCCCGTTCGCCCCGCCGACCGGATCGACGATGTGGATCTGCCGGAGACCCTCCATGAATTCGTCCCAGAGCGGCTGACCGCCCTCTTCCAGCAACTCGGCGCGAATGCTGAGATCCTCGCTCACCGGCAGGTGACGCCTGCCCCAGGCGCCGATCATGGCGAAGAGGGGAACGAGCTGGATTGCCGGTTCCGTCAGGCTGTAGATCGCTTTCTGGCTGTGGCTCGGATCGTCGCGCTTGCTGATGAAACCGAGCGAGAGCAGCCGCTTCAGCCGGGCCGCCAGGATATTGGAGGCGATCCCCTCCTCCGAATGAGTGAGCAGATCGCGGAAATGCCGGCGGTTGCCGAACATGATGTCGCGGATGATAATCAGACTCCATCGGTCGCCCAGCACCTCCATCGTCAGGTTGATCGGACAGCCGGACCGCAATTCTATATCCACGAAGCATCTCCTGTAGAAACCAGTTGCATTATAGGATCACTTGTGCGAGATAACAACTAGTTTCAATTGGCAATCAGATGGAGGAAGCATGTCCAAGGTGCGCGTCGCAGGGTTTTCCGTTTCCGTCGATGGTTTCGGCGCCGGGCCGGAACAAAGTTTGAATGATCCGCTCGGAAAGCGCGGGCCGGAAATGTTTCAGTGGTTCTTCCACACGCGCACCTTCCGCGCGATGATGGGTAAGGACGACGGTTCCACAGGCATCGACGAGGATTATGCGTCCCGCGCCATGGCCAATTTCGGCGCCTTCATTCTCGGGCGCAACATGTTCGGCCCCATCCGCGGCGAATGGCCCGACGATGCCTGGAAAGGCTGGTGGGGTCCGAACCCGCCTTACCACGCGCCGACCTATATCCTCACCCATTATCCACGCGAACCGCTCGTTATGGAGGGCGGCACCACCTTCCACTTCGTCACAGGCGGCATTCACGAGGCGCTCGATCAGGCGAAGGCGGCGGCCGGCGATAAGGATGTGAAGATCGGCGGCGGAGTGGCGACCGTCCGCCAATATCTGCAGGCGGGTCTGATCGACGAGCTGCATTTCGCCGTTTCGCCCGTCGTGCTCGGTAAGGGCGAAGCGATGTTTGCAGGCATCGATCTTCCCGCGCTGGGCTTCCGCGTCACCGAGCATGTCGCCAGCGAAAAAGCCACGCATCTCGTGCTGGCGAAATAACCGAACTATCGGTTCAGTCGGCGATCTCTCCGGCGTGAGCGGTGTCGGAAACACATTCGTCCCGACGCCTGGACGATGCGGCTGTCCAAGGTCATCTCGCCCAGCGTCAACAGCGTCACATTTTGCCCATGCTTTTCATGGCGTTTTCCATGTGCATCTTGCAGTCGTCCATCTTGTTGGCCGTCATGGAATCCTTGGCCATCATCATCTCCTTGGACGCCATTTCCTTCTTTTCCTTCATGGCCGGATCGGTCATGGCGTTCATGTCGGACTGCATTTTCATCATCGACGCCTCGTCGCACTCCATCATCGCATCCTGTGCAAGGACGGGCAGTGCGAATGCGGCGGCGATAACGATGGCTGCAGCCGTGCGTTTCAACATTGTATTCTCCTCCATTTGGGCAACATTGCCCGTTGCAAATGGTGAAATGCATGTGCCCAAGAACGTGCCGCGGCGCGAATATGAAGACATGCATAATCAAGGACCTGAGATCAGCCCGGCATCACCCGGTAGACACATGCCATCCCCTCCACGCCCCGAAGCGGAGCCTCGAAGGCGACCAGCCTGTGGCCGGAAAGCAGCCGGCTGACGTCAGGCGCCGAAAACAGGGCTTCGGATAAACAGATCTCGCCGGCCTCGGCCAATGATTGCACCCGTGCCGCGACATTGACGGTCTGCCCGAAATAATCGAGGTTGTCGTTCAAGGTCACGGCGATCGACGGGCCGCAATGGGCGCCGATCTTCAGAATAATGCTGGGGTCGCCATGCTCCCCGTTGAAGCGTTCGATTTCCTCGAGCATGTGCAGAGCAGCCGAGATGGCGTCGCTCGGGCGGGAGAAGGCAGCCATCACCGCGTCGCCGATCGTCTTGACGATTGCGCCCGAATGCTCCTGTACAGTGGCGCCGAGCAAGGCGAAGTGTTCACGCACCAGTGCATAGGCATTGAGATCGCCGAGCCGCTGGTACATCGCGGTCGACCCCTTGAGATCGGTGAACAGAAGCGTCACCTGGCGAATGCCGAGGCCCTCCCTTTCATCAACGCATTCGGAGCGAAACAGCCGCCGAAATGTCTGGCGCGCAAGCAGCATTCCGCCCGACATGTAAGGATCGAAATCGAGAACAGGCTTAGTGGTTTGCGCCAGGATCTCGGGCGGCCAGTTGATGAGGAGCAGTGAGCCGCGCGCGGCAGCCGAGTTCTCGACTTCGACGATGACCGAGCCGGGCCGAACCGCTGAGGACGAAGGGCAAAAATGCCGACCGTCATACCCGATCCTGAGCAGTGCCGGCGTCGTGGCGGGCTCGCCTGCCACCGGCAGCGCAAAGCTCGCCTGGGTCTCGACATTGATGCCGGCGAGCGCACCTGGGCCGAGTTCAGCCCTGATCGTCGTGACCGAACCTGGTGCCAGGAAGGAAAGGCCGCGCACCAGCCCTTTCAGGACGTCGAGAAAGCGGACCTGCTGACCGGGCAGTCGCGCATCGCTGAGAAACCGTGCCTTCCAGTGAAAATCCTCGATCGAGAGCGAGCCGGGATCATGAAAAGACAGCCGGCGCAGCTGCGGCGACACTGTGAAGGTGACCTCGATGAAATCGTCGAGATCGGTTTCGCCGGAGACGTCGCATAGGCCGCAGACATAGTGAGTCTTCAGCGTCCTCAAGGCGCCGAAACTGTCGAGCACCATTCCGGATTGGGGACACACGACGTCCCAGCGCATCTCGAACAAACCGCTGCGCGTCGCATGGAGAAAGAGATCGATGCTTTCCGCCTCCGAAATGGCGCCGTCGTGCGCGAAAGCCAGCGGGTTGATGCGGTAGAGGGACAGATCGTCACCGCTGCGGATCAGGTTTTCGAATTTGGCGATTCCCCGTGGGCTCCAGGACCGGGCCTGCCGGATCTCGGTCATCTTGCTCTCAAGGAGCCGTTCCTGAACGTCAGTCTTTCTGACGCCTCGCAAAGTTCACCCGGGCCCTGCGACCGGGGATCGCCGCAATTATAGCAGACGCTCGTCCGTGCGGATCAATCGGAGCCTGGCCGAGCAGAAGTCTTACGGATTAGCCCGGAAAGGCGACGCTGGGGTTTTCAGAAGCTTTTCCCGCTCGACATCGCTTATCTCGGCATTCGCTATCTGCGACATCCGGACTGTGTCAGCGGACCATGACGCTCAGCAGTCTTGTTCTCGACCTGTCGTCAATGAAGCGTGTCCACGTAGCTGTGGCATTGCTGCAGAATGAGCGTAGAGTACGCATCATCGGCCCATAGGATACCGGCACGACCGTTTGAGAGACCATCATGCTCTTGCCGCTTCATAGAGGTACGAAGATGCTCTTGTCGCTTATTTCGCTCGACGACAGCCAAATAACCATCGTCACCGATGCCGTTCGGCAATGGTGCTGCGAGAAAAAGCTAGACATCGACAGCGTCGAAGGACGCCGCGCCGTCACCGTTGCCGTCGATCTCGTTCAGATGAACACCGCCCACGACTGGCTTTTTGCCGAACTTTCGAAGCAGTTGGATCACCAATAGGAATCCGAATCGGTCCATCAGGGCTGCCCCCTGCGCCGTGACAGGGGTTGTGATTATCCGTGGCCGACTCGCAAAAAGCCTCTCATTTGCCGTGTTGAGGTCCTTTGTTAGGAATTCACCGGCCGGATTCGAGCTTTTCAAGGTAGGCTGCGAACATCTCGGCCATGGCTTCGGCGTAGGTTTCGATCTCGCTCAAGCTTCGGGGGGCCTCCGAGAACTGCTTCCCCACTGTGGCGAGCGTCGTGACGATCAGGTCACCGGCAAGCGCCCGGCTTGCCTCCGGGACCGATGGCAGCACCTCCTCCATGAACGGCCCGATGATGCGGTCTCCCGACGCTCTCGCCGCCTGCGCCTCCGGCGCATCGCGATAGAGCGGCGCGGCGTCGTGAAGCGCCACTCGCATCGCCGCTTCCTCACACTCGGAGCGAAGAAAGGCGTGAACGAGGCTACGCAGCCGTTCGAAAGGCGGTCTTTGTGCATCGGCAAGAATGTCGGCGAGCATGTCGTTCGTCTGCCGCCATTCGTCGCTCTGCAGCCGGAAGAGGATTGCCGCCTTGTTGGGGAAATATTGGTAGAGCGAACCGATACTGACGCCCGCCTTCTCCGCTACCCTCGCCGTGGTGAAGCGATGGGCTCCCTCCCGTGCCAAAACTTGAACAGCAGCATCGAGGATCGCCGCCACGAGCTCCGTCGAGCGGGCCTGCTTCGGCTGCTTTCGTGAAGAAATCCGTGTACTTGGCCGGTCGCTCATAGCAGTGCTCCGCAATGCGATTAGAAAATGCGAGGGATTATTCGTATTTTTCACCAAGCGCAAGAACCTCATCATTCCAAGGAGCCCTCCAATGACGACACTGACCACCGCGCCGCTCGCGCCTCTCCTCCTCCGCCTGTTCGAAGAAGCCGCCGCGGCGACGAGCCCCGCCATATCCGAGCTTTCCAGCGACGAGAGAATGCGCCTGATCAGCAGCAAGACGGAATATCTCGACCTTTACGGGCGACTGAAGGATCTCTGGCTTCCTGTCTCGCGCGAGGCCGGCACGCTGCTCTACATGCTGGCGCGCAGCTGCCGTGCTCAAACGATTATCGAGTTCGGCACATCCTTCGGCATCTCGACCCTCCACCTTGCTGCAGCACTGCGCGACAATGGCGGCGGCCGGCTGATCACCAGTGAGTTCGAACCGTCGAAAGTCAGGCGGGCGCGCGAAAACCTCACGGCCGGCGGCCTGATCGACCTCGTCGACATCAGGGAGGGCGACGCCCTGCAAACGCTGAGTGTCGACCTGCCCGAAACAATCGACCTGCTGTTCCTCGACGGCGCCAAGGCGCTCTATCGCGATATACTGGAACTGGTGGAAGACCACCTGAGACCGGGCGCCCTCATCGTCGCCGACAACGCCGATGTCAGCCCGGACTATCTCGCCCGCGTCCGCACCCCCGCCGCCGGCTACCTTTCGACGCCGTTCGCCGACGATATCGAGCTGTCGATGCGGGTTTGATATCGGGAGCCTGAGCAGGCGCTTCACAGCGAAGTCTGCACTTCACGTGCGCTCAGGCACTCGATCCTACCGTCGCTCGCCCTCCCATTGCTACCTCAACTGTGGGAACGACGCCGTGCGGCTTGCCTCTCTTCTCCCCAGCGGGGAGAAGATGCCGGCAGGCAGATGAGGGGGCCACACGGCACATCCTTCACTGCCTTGGCCTTGCTACACAAAGCGAAGGGCAGACATCGAACAACCCACCGCCCTCACGCACAACCCATCTTGCACATCCCCACTCGCTCACCTAAGGCAATGCAACCTCCCTTCCGCAAGGCCGCCCGGTGATCCGCTTCATCCTCCACGCCCTCGCCGTTCTCATCCTGACGCTACTCACCCAGATCGGTGGCATCGTCTATCTCATCGCCCTCGCCGCTGCGCACGCCTTCGGCCTCAGGCGATTTCCCGCCAAGTTCGCGCTCTTCCTTTTGTGCTACGCCGCCGCCACCGTCGCCACACAATTTGCCGCACCGGCATTCGGCCGCGTTCCGCTCTCCTGCCTATCAAGCGCCGAAGACAGGCTCGTGGTCCGCTCGCCGATCTACTGCGCGCTGAACCGCAACTACGTCACGCCCAAGCTTCGCGATCTCGCAGAGGCGCTCGCCGCCCATATGGACGCGCAATTCCCCGGTACCCTCACCGTCGCGCTGGATGCGAACTTCCCCTTCGTTAACGGTTTCCCGCTGCTGCCGCATCTCTCGCATGCCGACGGCAAGAAGCTTGATTTCGCTTATTATTATAAGCATGCCGGCGGTGCCTTCCTGAACGGCGCCACCCGCTCACCGATCGGTTATTTCGCTTTCGAGCAGCCTGGCCCGGGTGACGAACTGCCCTGCGCGGGTCGCCATGACTGGCTCACCACCCGCTGGAATTTCGATGCGCTGCAGCTGTTATTCCCGGCCTACCGGATCGAGGAGCAGCGCACGGCGGCGGCGGTCGCCTGGCTGACGACAGAAGGGATCGCGCGCTTTGGCCTGCAGAAGATCTTCATCGAACCGCATCTGAAGAACGCACTCGGCATCACCGACGCCCATGTCCGCTTCCAGGGCTGCCGGGCTGCCCGCCACGACGACCACATCCATATTCAGATCGAGTGAGCGCATTCGAGCGCCAGCCCGGATCGGGCGCCGCAACCATCCGTGGCAGCGCCTCTTTCCAGCTGCCGGCCGATTGACTATTTTCGCTGTCCATATCCCTGAATGAGAGGTTTGCTTGTGAGTGTCGGCCTGATTGCCCTTCTTGATGATGTTGCCGCGCTTGCAAAGGCGGCCGCTGCTTCCCTGGACGATGTCGTCGCTCAGGCGGGCAGAGCCGGCGCCAAAGCCGCCGGCGTCGTGATCGACGACGCTGCCGTCACGCCGCGTTATGTGACCGGCCTGTCGGCGGCGCGCGAACTGCCGATCATCGCGAAGATCGCCGTCGGCTCCCTCAAGAACAAACTTCTGTTCCTCCTGCCGGCAGCACTCGCCCTCAGCCTTCTCCTGCCGCAGGCTGTGACGCCGCTGCTGATGCTCGGCGGGCTCTACCTCTGTTACGAAGGTGCCGAAAAGGTCTACGAGTTGGTCGTGCCGCATGCCGCCCATGCCCACGAGGCGGAGCTCGAGACGATCAGCATCGATCCCAAAACCTTTGAGGACGAAAAGGTTGCGAGCGCCGTCAGAACCGATTTCATCCTCTCGGCCGAGATCATGGCGATCACGCTGGGCTCCCTGTCGGAGTCGGGCCTGGCGATGCAGGCGCTGGTTCTCGCCCTGGTCGGCACGATGATCACCGCCGCCGTTTACGGCGTCGTCGCCTTGATCGTGAAGGCGGACGACTTCGGCCTCTGGCTTGCCCAGCGCTCTTCCCGCTCGCCGACAGGCGCGTTCCCGCGCATGCTCGGACGCGGCCTTGTGCAGGGCATGCCCTATCTTCTCAAGGTGCTGGGTCTGATCGGGACGGCGGCGATGATCTGGGTCGGCGGCGCCATCATTGTGCACGGCGCCGAAAGCTTTGGCTTTGCCTGGCTGAGCCATCTGCTCCACGATACCGGAGAAGGCGCCGCGCATGCAATGCCGGCCGTCGGCGGCGTGGTTTCCTGGCTGGTTCAAGCTGCCGGCTCAGGTCTCGTCGGCATCCTTCTCGGGCTTGCGGCCATCCCGGCCGTCGGCTACGCCGTTGCGCCCGCATGGCGGTGGTGCGCAGCACGCCTGCGCAGGATGAGGACTGCGTAAGCGCGGGACAGCATACGTCGAAGCGCCGGCATCATCAACCGGCGTCCCTTTCATCATACGCACGCTGCGCCGCAAAAATTGCGTCCATGTTCTGCTCTGCCCAATGAGTGAGTGCCGAAACCGTATCCGTCAGCGTGCGCCCGAGCGGCGTCAGCGCATATTCGACGGTTACCGGCACGGTCGGAAAGATCGTGCGTGAGATCAGGCCGTTACGCTCAAGCCTTCTCAGTGTCTGCGACAGAACCTTCTGCGATATGCTCTTGATATCGCGCCGGATGTGATTGAAACGCGCCGGCCCGCCTTGCAGCAGGTCGAGGATCAGCAGCGCCCATTTGTCCGCCAGGCAGTCCAGCACCAGCCGCGTCGGGCAGCGATCCTCATAAACATTGTAGCTCTGCTCTGTCGTCGTCATTCCATCCTCCCCTTCCCGCCCCGGGTTTCCCGCAGGAAACCAGGTGAGAAAAAAGTGCTCTCTTTTCCGATCCCGTTTTCTCTGTATGTATCCTATGGAAAGATAGTTTCCAACAGAAACCACGGAGAGTGATATGAGCAGCAAAATTCTGGTTCTCGGCGCGACGGGCACCGTCGGCCGACATGTGGTCGATGGGCTTTTGGCGAAGGGCGAAGCCGTCAAGGCCGCCTCTCGCGCCGGCAAGCCGGTAGCCGCCGCCGAGGGCGTCGCCTTCGACTATGCCAGGCCTGAAACTTTCGGCCCGGCCCTTGAGGGCGTCGACCGTGCCTATGTGTTGCTCGCCTCCGGCTATGTCGACTCCAAGGGCCTGCTGCTGCCGGTGATCGAAGCGGCCGCAGCCCGGAAGGTGAAGGTCGTGCTCCAAAGTGTCATCGGCGTCGATGCCGACGACTCCATTCCCTATCGCCAGGTCGAGATTGCGCTGGAAAAATCCGGCACGCCCTATGTCATCCTTCGCCCGAACTGGTTTTCCGACAACTTCCACACCTTCTGGAAACCAGGCATCGACCACGGCCAGATTGCGCTTCCCGCCGCCGAAGGCAAATCGAGCTTCATCGACGCCCGAGACATTGCGGCAAGCGGCGTGGCGGTGCTCACCTCCTCGTCTTTCGACGGCAAGGCCTTCAACCTGACCGGCCCGGAAGCGCTCTCCTATGCCGAAGCCGCCGCCATCCTCTCCGAAGCGATCGGCAAGCCCGTCACCTATAACGCCGTCTCCGACGAGGCCTTCATCGAAATGCTGACGGGGGTCGGCGTGCCGGCCGGCTATGCGAGATTTCTCGCTTCAATCTTCTATCCCGTCCGCCAGAACTGGACAGCCGTCGTGACCGGCGACGTCGAGACGCTGACCGGCAAGGCCCCGCGCTCTCTGAAGACCTACGCCGCTGATTACGCCGCGGCGCTGAAGGCGTAATCGCCACCCTGTAGTCGTCATGCTCGGCCTTGTGCCTGGCCTTGTGCCGAGCATCTGCAACCGGTGCAGCAGATCCTCCACGCAGGCCGAGGATAGCATCGAGAGTGGGGCCGCGGCCCTTCTTCTATCGGGATGGAAAGCGGCAGACGCAGCTCCGATCATGTCATCGCCGGACCAGAGCATTACCACCTCAGCAACTCAGGTGCTCGACATCAGCCGCCAGCGACAGCGACACTTATCGCAACGGCAGCTCGAAGCTCCGTTTCAGCGTTTCCATCGGCACATCGGTCTTGACGTTGAGGACGCTCGGAATGCGCGTCAGGTGGTCGGCCTGAAAACGCCAGTAGCTGTGCAGATCGGCAGTGACGATCCGAAGCACGGCATCGCACTCCCCCGCCGTCAGGTAGCATTCCATCACCTCCGGAAACCGCCTCACGGCTTCGGCAAACCGCAGCGTGACCTCGGCATCCTGGGTCTTGAACCACACACGGGCAAAAACCGTCAGCCCCGCCCCGACCTTTGCCGGATCCAGCACAGCGACGTAGCGATCGATGATCCCTGCCTCTTCCAGCAACCGAACACGGCGCAGGCAGGGCGAGGGCGAAAGCCCCACCTCCCGTGCCAGCTCGACATTCGAAATGCGCCCGTCGCGCTGAAGGACACGGAGAATATGGCGGTCGATCGCGTCCAGAAGAACTGGCATTTTATATCCCATCTTACGCTCCACCGCGCCACAATATGCCAATCTTTCACAGTTTCCGCGATGTTTCGCAAGCTCATTGCGCACAACTTGGCCTACCGTTCCACCCAAGCGATATGGAGAAGGCTGATGGCAAGAAAAATAGAAAAAATCGTGCTCGCTTATTCGGGCGGGCTGGATACCTCAATCATCCTCAAATGGTTGGAGGAGACTTACGAATGCGAGGTCGTGACCTTCACCGCCGATCTCGGTCAGGGCGAAGAACTCGAGCCGGCGCGGGTGAAGGCGGCAATGTTCGGGGTCAAGGATGTCCGCATCGTTGATCTACGTGAGGAATTCGTCCGCGACTTTATCTTTCCGATGCTGCGGGCTAACACACTCTACGAGGGTCAGTATCTCCTCGGCAGCTCCATCGCCCGGCCGCTGATTGCCAAGCATCTGGTCGCCATAGCCAAGGAGATCGGCGCGGACGTCGTTGCCCACGGCGCGACAGGCAAAGGCAATGACCAAGTCCGCTTCGAACTGGCCGTCAATGCGCTCGATCCGTCAATCAAGATCATTGCTCCGTGGCGTCAATGGAACATTCGCTCCCGCACGCAGCTGCTGGAATATGCCGAGAAGCATCGGATCCCTGTCCCGAGCGACAAGCGTGGCGAGGCACCGTTCTCGATCGACGCCAACCTGCTGCACACTTCGACGGAAGGCAAAATTCTTGAAAATCCAGCGGAGGTCGCGCCCGATCATATCTATCGGCGCACGATCGATCCTGTCGACGCTCCCGAAGCCCCTGAGATCGTCACCATCGGCTTCGAGAGCGGTGACCCTGTTGCCGTCAACGGCAAGGCAATGACACCGGCAGCCTTGCTGACCGAACTCAATGAATTGGGCGGCCGGCATGGCATCGGGCGGCTCGATCTGGTTGAAAACCGGTTTATCGGCATGAAGTCGAGGGGCGTATACGAGACACCGGGAGGAGCGATCCTGCTTGCCGCGCATCGCGGAATTGAATCGATCACGCTCGATCGCGCCGCCTCGCACCTGAAGGACGAGATCATGCCACGCTACGCCGAGATGATCTACAACGGCTTCTGGTTCGCCCCCGAGCGGGAGATGCTGCAGGCCCTGATCGACCGAAGCCAGGTCTGCGTCAGCGGTGAAGTGGCGATGAGGCTCTATAAGGGAAGCGCCTCGGTCATCTCTCGCACGTCGCCCTCCTCACTCTATTCCTCAGACCTCGTCAGCTTCGAGGAAAGCTCCATCGCCTATGATCATCATGATGCCGAAGGCTTCATCAAGCTCAATGGATTGCGGCTCAAAAGTTGGGCGGTCCGCAATATACGGTGAGCGGCTGATCTTAACACAGCAGCGCCATCTCTCAGCATCTGCCAATGCCTTCATCGAGGGCATTGCTCCCAACGCTTAGAGCGCTTGTGGTAGCGCACTATGCGGATCTCGCTCGCGGCCGAACCACTGCCCAATCCCTGGGGAAAAACCGAGGAAGCTAATTCAAACGATTTTAAAAAAGCCACGAAAAAGCTAATCGATTTTAATCTTATCATTCAAATTTTCTTGTTGCGGCGCGAGAGAATTTAACCATTAATTTCCGCAGATGCTCAGTATGTTCGTTGGAGGAACCCGCATGACTGTGACATTTCCCCTGACCGAGAAGCGCGACGCCGAGGCGTTGCTGAAGCACTTGACGGTGCACAAACTTAGCTGTCCGGGAAACTGCGTCGTATCGCTCAAGGCACATGTCGCCCACGTCTCATCCTCTCATACAACGGCACTCGGCACCGCCCGTACCGCCTGGTAGGTTGAATGTTCCAAGCTTTGCCGGGGTATCTGGGTTCTGATGACGGCGGCGTTTGCCGCTGAGGCTCCTTCCCCCTCATCTGCCTGATCCACCTCTTCTGCCAGCGGAAGAAGCGGAGCCAGACGCTATCGTTTGGTTCCTGTAGAAGAAGGAGGCAGGCGTCGGCGTCTCACGAAAAATCTTGGAATACCAATCGCGGCTGACAGTCATTGCTGTGCCGGTAAAAATTCCTATTCTTGGCGCCGCCGATGGCGATGAAAAACCGGCGCTGCGGCCGCACGATAGGATTGGATCTCGTCATGACTATTCTGACACCACTGACCTATCTCAAACAAGGCGTGCTCGCTGCGGCCATGATGCTGGCGGCAATGATGACATTCCTGCCTCAGGCGCATGCAGAGCCATGCGAACTTGAAACTTTCGAACGGGCGACATACGTCGTTTGCACGCTGGAAGCAGGAAAAGCTGATCTGCGCCTGTTCTGGAAAGATGCCGATGGCGAACCATACCGCGCTTTTTCAAGCCTCGCCGAATCCCTTCGCTCCGAGGGGAAAACGCTGGCCTTTGCCGTCAACGCCGGAATGTACCGGGCCGACTTTTCGCCGATGGGACTGTATGTCGAGAACGGCGGAGAATTGAAACCTCTCAATACGGCAGGGGCCGGAGGCTCTGCCGGTCAGCTCCCGAATTTTTATAAGAGGCCGAACGGCGTGTTCTTTCTTGATGAAGCAGGCGCCGGCATACTTCCGACCGACGAATTTCTGAAGCGCGCCCCTAAGGTGCGGTTCGCCACGCAGTCCGGCCCGATGCTCGTCGTCGCTGGAAAGCTGAACCCGATCTTCATCTTCGGCTCGACAGACCGAACCCGCCGGAGCGGTGTCGGCATCTGCACAAGCGGCGCAGTTCGCTTCGCGATCAGCGAAGACAGCGTCAATTTCCACGATTTCGCACGACTTTTCCGCGATCAGCTGAAATGTCCCGACGCGTTGTTTCTCGATGGTGGACGCGGTGTCGGACTCTTCTATCCGGCAATGGGCCGCAACGACCGCTCCTGGCACGGCGGCTATGGCCCGATCTTCGGGCTTGTGGAATAGGACACGAGGCATTCCGCGTTCATCGCGCTCCGCGATCCCGTCACACGGCCTTTGAAATGAAGAAGCATGGCACGGGCCCGTTGGACGGCGGCGGCCTGGAGGCAGCATGATCCGGATATCGAAAGGATTGCACCTGACATCGTCACCGGCCGACCGGACCAATAGGCAAGCGGCAATTGCGGTCACCGCGCGATTAAGGCACGATGCGGTGCTTGAAGGAGAGCAGCAAGTGAACTCACGCTCATGCTGACAGGCTCATGTCATTGCGGCAAGGCGAGCTGGACGCTCCAAGGCGATCCTGGATCGATCACCGCGTGCAACTGTACCCTCTGCCGACGTTACGGCACGCTCTGGGCCTATGATTACGAAGGAGAGCGTATTGCGCTCACCGGCCAGACCGCCTCCTACACCCGCTCCGGCAGGGAGACGTCATCCCTCGAAATTTTGTTCTGCCCATCCTGCGCTTGCGTCTTGAGCTGGCGCGGTCTGCGCCTGCAAAAGGATGGCCGCCGCCGCATGGCGGTCAATATGCGGCTTGCACCTCCGGAACTCGTCGCCGATCTCCCCATCGATCACTTCGACGGGCTGGACACATTCAAAGACCTTCCCTCCGACGGGCGCTGCGTACGGGATCTCTGGTTCTGACAGGCTGACACCTGTCGGCCGCGGGCGGGCAATGGGGCCTCAACCGCGCCGAGCCGCCTCGATCGCCGCGACATCGATCTTTTTCATCGTCATCATCGCGTCAAAAGCACGCTTTGCCTGATCACCACCCGCCGAGAGCGCCTCTGAGAGGACGCGCGGAGTGATCTGCCAAGACAAACCCCATTTGTCCTTGCACCAGCCACACTCGCTTTCCTGGCCGCCATTACCGACGATGGCGTTCCAGTAGCGATCGGTTTCTTCCTGATCCTGCGTGGCGATCTGAAACGAGAAGGCTTCACTGTGTTTGATTGCAGGGCCGCCGTTCAGACCGATGCAAGGGATACCCGCGACGGTGAATTCAACAACCAGAACGTCTCCCTGTTTACCTTCAGGATAATCTCCCGGCGCACGCGTGACAGCACCCACAGCGCTGTCGGGAAAGGTCGCGGCATAAAAGCGGGCGGCATCCTCAGCGTCTTTGTTGTACCATAGGCAGATCGTGTTTTTTGCCATTGCGCGGTCCTCTTGGTTTGCAATTCCCACTCAAATAAGAGGGAAATCGCCTTTCTCCAGCCCATGTAGGTTATTTCGGCAAAGGCTCCTCGGTTTGATCCATGCACACCCGGCACGCTTGCGGTTTTCGCATCGCAAAAAGCGTGTCAGACTGTGCAAGCTGCGCGTCCGCGCGCCGATTAAAAGGGCCGAAGCCATGCACAAGTTCACCGTTACCCTCACCCGCGAAATCGAGGCCGATACCGCCGAGGAGGCAGCCTTGCTCCTGTACCAGGAACTTTCGAAGGGACCCGTCCCTGACCGCTACTCGGTCACCGACGAGACGAAGGTGACCACGGAGATAAACCTCGACCGGAACAAAGCTGATGAATTCGCCAGCATCGATCACACCGCCGATCCCGGCAACTGGTAAGGCCAGGCGTTCACAGGGACGGTCGCAACAAATCCCCTGCTTTACGCCGGGAGCGCAAGTGCGGTAGGTGCAGAATGCCGTTCCGGCGCGAGCCCCGGATGCAAGCGGCCGCTCTAAAATATGCCAGCCAAGGAAAACACGTGACCTCACCTGTCAAAATAGCCGTCGCCGGCGCGAACGGCCGCATGGGTCGCACCATACTGCCGCTGCTCGCGGCCGATCCGGCTTTTGCGGTCATCGGCGGCATCGGCCGTCCCGGCTCCGCCGGTGACGGGCTGATCGACCGTGCAGCCGCAATCGCAGCCGCCGACGTGATCCTGGATTTCACGACGGGAAATGCCGCTGCCGAACTCGCCGGCCTCTGCGCCTCTGCAGGCGGGCCGGCCCTGGTGATCGGAGCGACCGGTTTCGAGCCGGAAGAGATCCAAAGGATCGCCGCCGCCGCCCGAACGATTCCGATCCTGCGCTCCGGCAACTTCTCCATTGGCGTCAACATCCTGGTCGGCCTCGTCACCCAGGCGGCGCGCGCTCTTCCCGCGCATGGCTGGGATATCGAAATCCTCGAAGCCCACCACAACAGGAAGATCGACGCCCCGTCCGGTACGGCGCTGATGCTCGGCGAAGCGGCCGCCGAGGGGCGCGGCGTTTCCCTGGCATCTGTCGAGCGGCGCGGGCGTGACGGCGTCACCGGCGAGCGGCCGACCGGCGAGATCGGCTTCGCCGTCCTGCGCGCCGGCGGGCTCGTCGGAGAACACAGCGTCCTGTTCGCCGCCGCCGACGAAGTCGTGACGCTGTCGCATTCGGCTCTCGATCGCGGCATGTTCGCCCGCGGCGCGCTTGCCGCCGCCCGCTGGATCGCAGGGCGCGCACCCGGCGAATACAGCATGCGGGATGTGCTGGGCCTGACGGCTGAAAGCGCGAATAGAGAATGAAAGGAGGCTTGAACCACCTCCTTGAATCAAGGTCTACACCGACGCATCCAGCCTATCGAGGATCGCCGCCGCGACTGCAACTTCGGTTCCGGCGAGGCCCACGGAACAGAACAGTGTTATCTCTTCGGGCGATCCTCGCCCCGCCGCTTTCCCGGCAATGATCTCGGCGAGGTCAACCAGACGGCCGTCGCTGCCGGAGCCCGCCAAGAAAAAGGGCGATGGGTATGCGCGCGCCTGTTCGAGAGAATCCGTCGCGATCACGGCCGCGGCGTCGGCGACATCCAGGCCGAGTTCGTACCCGTGAAGCGTTTTCGGACCGACAGTGTTGACGTGCGCGCCGGCCTTTAAATCGCCGGCGTGGAGGACGGGCGTTTGGCTTGTCGTTGCGCAGATGACGATGTCGGCGTCTTCAACGGCTTTCGAGACGCTGTCGACGGGCTCCACCTCAAGTCCCAGTGTGAGTTGCATCTCGCTTGCAAAGGCAACACGATTTTTCTCGTCACGGCTGTAAACGCGAGCGCGATCGAGGTTGCGAACGGCGGCAGCCGCGGCGAGCTGGGTTCGCGCCTGCGCGCCGCTGCCGACGATGCCGACGATCTTGGCGTCTGGCGCACCGAGATGCCGGATCGCGAGACCTCCGATCGCACCGGTCCTGAGGCTCCCGAGGCGCGATCCGAGAACGATGCCTTTGAGCTTGGCGTCGTCGGCCGACCATACGGCGACGATCTGCGCATGCTCGGGCCCATCGAATGTGTCGTAGACGCGAAAGCCCGCAAGCGGTTTCTCGACCAGGATACCGCCAACGGTAAAAACGAGATCGCCTCGGTCAGCAAACGACACATGATGCCTCGGCGGCGAGATCAACCGGTTGGCGGCCCTGGCATGGAAGGCGGTCTCCAGCGCATCGATCGCGACCGCCATCAACCCGCTATCATCAAGATGCTTGTCCATCAGGATTTTCATCACGGCAACCTCCGATTCAGGCGGCATCCTGCAACCCCAATCCCGCTTGAGGTCAAGAGGCCGGATGGCCCGCCGCGCCGCGACGGCCTAACCCACCAGCCGCCGCGCCATCATGACATCGTCGATCTCCCGGCCATCCTCCAGCACGCCGCCGGGGATACGGCCGATCTCGGCAAAACCTTGCCGCTGGTAGAACCGTATCGCCGCCGAATTTTCGGCGCTGACGAAGAGTTCCAATTGACGGATGCCGATATGGCGCGCGTGATCGGAAATCGCCTCCAGCAGTTTGACGGCAAGGCCGGTTCCGCGCAGCTTGGCTCTGATATAGACCATGACGACCGTGGCCCGGTGGGCCATCTTGCTCGATCGCTGCCGAAACAGGCCCATGATGCCGACGGGTTCGCCCTTCTGAAAGGCGATGAAAACCGGCTCGTTCAGCCGATCGCGCCACTCCTGCAGAGACAGAATTTCCCAGTCTTCGTAGCGGCTTGCAAAGGAGGACGGCTCGGCACGAAGCGCTTCCAGACGGATATGCCGGAAAGCCTCCACCTCGTCTGCGCCTATGAGCTTGATCGTCACGCCGTCTGCATCCATCTCCACCTCCCGGACTATCGGAGATATGTCATCGCAGCCGGCTGCAGTGGATGCAACCCGGAAGCGCGAGTTCGATTGCCGCCTGGCCCTACCGCGGCCCCGCCAAGACTCAAGAGAGCCTCATTATGAGGTGCGATCCGCAGGATCGCCTCGAAGGACGAGGCGGGTCTGTCGGCGGGTGATGAATGCAAGAAGCGGCGTTGGGCCGCGTGCTTCGAGGCTCCGCCCTCCGTGTGCTGTGCGCCTCAGCATGAGGGAGGTTGGAGGATGCCGCTCCCTTGGAGTGGCAGGCGTTGGAGGATATCGCGCCCGACAAGTGGGAGGCCTGGGCCCGAACACTGCTCCAAACTCCCTCAGCCCTGAAGACATAGGAATTGGTGAGGGAGCAGAAGTAGTACCCGCAGCCGCCTCAAAGGAAGAGGCGCGCGGTACGCTGTCAAACAAAGGGCAGTGCCAACTCCACCTACTGCGCCGGCGTTCCCACCCGGCCGCCTTTGCGCACGCCTGATTGATCGGGCTGCGCCTCCGGCTGATTGCCAAGCCGCAGATCCCATTGGCTGGGAGGACGCATAGCGGGCTGATCTGTCCTCGGTTCGCGGGTCGACCGCACAATCAGATCATCCGGTTCGAAGGCCGTCTGATCGCCAGGCCTCTCCATCTGAACCGGTGCAATCTGATAGAAGACGACGAGAAGAATTATCCCGACTACCGAGCACACGAGCGCATAGAGAATGAAATATTTCAGTGCATATCCCTCGCTGATCGACAGAGCTGCCTTGATAGCAGCGCGAATGATATTGCCGACATTATTGATAGATACTTCAAAAGAAGGCAATAGATTTTAGACGATCTTTGAACAATTTCGAGAGCAGGCTGATAAAATCAACATCTACTGGAGAAAATCGCTTAATTCTTCCCGCAGTGCTTGATTTATTCAATATCGCGACAAAGACGGCGAGCGATAAACCAACAGCTCAACCTCGCTTATATCGCATCCGGAATTCACGGGGGCTGCAGCCCTCGCGCTCACGAAAGACGCGAGAAAAATAGAACGGGTCTTCGATGCCGACCATGGCTGCGACGGTTTCGATCTTCTCGTCTGACGTGACGAGCAGCTGCTTGGCATGGTCTATACGCGCCCGAAGCTGGAAGTCCTTGGGCGGCATGCCCGTTTCAGCGATGAATTTCCGCCGCAGCGTCGCCGGCGATATGCCGTGCTCCGCGGCAAACGAGGCAAGGTCGAGCGGCTGCAGCGCCCTGCCCCGCAGCGTCTCGACGAGATCGCCGGTCGCGTCCTCGCCTTCGCGACCTGCAGCAGCGCTCGCCTGCCGCGCGGTGGCGATGACAATGCCATGGAGCGCCAATGCCGCCGAGGCCTGCCCGAGATGGCTGTCGTCGACGAGATCGGCATGCAGCCGCGCGAAGAGCCGCACCACCTCCTCGATCTGGCGTAACCTCACGAGTGGATGGCGCTCGCCAATCAGCCGCATCCGCAGGAAATCCCGTGTGAACGAGCCTTCGAACAGCGCCCAGCGCTCGTCCCATCCGGCGTCGTCGGGCCCATAGGAATGGAGACGGTTCGGAAACAGCCAGAAGAGCGCCGGCCCTTCCACGCGCTGGCGCCCGCCGACGGTTGTTTCGAGAAAGCCCTGCCCGCGCTCCACCAGCACGGCCGCAAAACTCGGCAGCTTCCTGTCCTTCACCGCATGGCGCGCATGCTGCCTGCCGCTGCCGATCACGGCAAGCCCGCCTGCCGCAGCGAGGGGAGATCGATAGATGGCGTCAGCTTCTCTCATGAGCGAAAAATCCAGCTGCAACTTTCCTCCATGGCGATTGGCTCACGTAACAAGCAAGCTGGAGGCAGGAAAAGTCAAAGCAGGAATGAATGAAATGTCAATTGCCGTGAATGCCGCCGGGATGGGAGTGACGCAAACGCCCCTCGCCGCCCATGGCAAAACAATCCCCGCTGAAAGGCTCGGCCCGCTCGCGCCGACCGATCCCGGTATCGGTATCGAGGCCATTCGCCGCCGCTATGAGGAGGATGGTTATGTCTGGCTGAAAGGCCTCCTGCCGCGCGCCGAAGTGATCGACTTCCGCCGTTGGGTCTTCACCCACCTCGCCGAAACCGGCCTGCTGGCGCTCGGCCATGATTTCGCACTCGGCATCGCGGCCGCCGAAGGCTTCGACTGGGATCTCGCCAACCGCCGCCTAATGTCGATCGTCCGCTCCGCCGCCTATGAAGGCTTCTGCGCCCAACCGCGACTCGTCCGCTTCATGGACGTCTTTGTCCAGGGCATCTCCTATCTCCATAAACGCAAGCTGATGCGTTATGTCCAACCCGGCACGGCGGTGGCCACGCCCGCCCATTACGATCTCGTCTATCTTCGCGGCGGCACCAGTCGCCTCGTCACCGCCTGGATCCCGATCGGCGACATCCCGGCCGAAATGGGCGGCCTCGTCTATCTCGAAGGCTCGCATGCGCTCGGCCGCAGGATGGAGGCGGAATTCCAGGCGAACAGCGGCACTCTCTCGCCGGAAGACCGGATCAGCGCCTATAACAATCACATGGCCGAAGGCGGCTGGATCTCCAAGGATCTTCCCGATATGGCCGAGCGCTTCGACGCCCGCTGGCTCGCCGCCGATTACGAGGCCGGCGACGTCGTGCTGCACTCCCCCTACATGATCCACGCCGCCACCAACAACGAGGACCGCGCCGGGCGCCTGCGCCTCTCCACCGACATCCGCTTCCAGAACGTCGCCGACGAAATCGACGCCCGCTGGAACAACCACTGGAGCCTGGGGGATATGCTGTAGGGCTTTGGCTCCGCGCCGCAATGCTTCAGCCGAAGCTATACCCGCCTGGGATCGATTTTTCGCGAACCAAGACAGCGACGGCGATATCGGCTAGACTTGCCGGGCCGGCAAGCTTGCCTGGAGGCGGTCCCCGGTGACCGGCGGGCGCTCGGCGCAGGGGGACCCCGCATGTCGGCAATCGCATCTTTGTTTCAGGAAGCCGCCCGGCTTGCGGCCGGATTTCGCGAGAGCGCGCCGGCCCGCCATGTCCCCCGGCACGACTACGCCGCCTCGCTCGCCACCTTCGATGAGCCGTTGCCGGCGGCCGGCGCCGATATGGCCGATGTCATCAGGCAGCTTGCCGCGGACGCCGAGCCCGGTCTGCATTTCACCACGGGCCCGCGCTTCTTCGGCTGGGTCATCGGCGGCTCTCATCCGGTCGGCGTCGCGGCCGATTTCCTGACCAGCGCCTGGGGCCAGAATGCCGGAAACCACGTCGCCGCCCCGGCCGCGGCTGCCGTCGAAACCATCGCGGCCAGATGGCTTCTTGACATCCTGCAACTGCCAGCCGAAAGCTCTGTGGGCTTCGTCACGGGAGCCACAGTCGCCAATTTCACCTGCCTTGCCGCCGCCCGCGGCGAGGTGCTGCGCAAGGCAGGCTGGGATGCGGATGCCAAAGGCCTGTTCGGCGCGCCCGAGATCACCGTGCTGATCGGCGACGACGCCCACACGACGGTCTTCTCCGCACTGCAATTCCTCGGCCTCGGCCATGACCGCGTGCTGCGCCTGCCAACCGATCCAATGGGCCGGATCGATCCGGCCGCACTCGGCGACGCGCTTGCCCCGGTCAGCGGTCCCTGCATCGCCATCCTCCAGGCCGGGCAGATCAATACCGGCGGCTTCGACGATTCATCCGCTTGATCCCGGCCCTTCGGGAAAAAGGCGCCTGGGTGCATGTCGACGGCGCCTTCGGCCTCTGGGCACAGGCATCAAAGAAATTCAGCCATCTCAGCCGCGGTGTCGAGGCGGCCGACAGCTGGGCGACGGATGGTCATAAATGGCTGCAGACGCCCTATGACTGCGGCTATGCAATCGTGCGCAACGAGCTTGCCCACCGCCGCGCCATGACGATCGCCGCAAGCTACCTGCCGCTCGCAGCCGAGGGCGAGCGCGATCCTTCCCATTACGTGCCGGAGCTTTCCCGGCGCGCCCGCGGCTTCGCCACCTGGGCAATGCTGAAACATCTCGGCCGCGATGGCATCGCCGCCCTCATCGACCAATGTTGCGCGTCGGCCCGCCTGCTGGGCGAGCATCTCCAGCGCGAACGAGGTATCACTATCTTAAACGAGATCACGCTGAACCAGCTCATCCTCCGCTTCGCCGCCGACCGCCCGGAAGATGAAAGCGACGCGATCACCCGCAAGACCATCGCAAAAATCCGCGACGACGCCACCCTCTTCGCCGGCGGCGCCAAATGGCGCGGCCGCGACGTCCTGCGCCTCTCCGTCACCAATTTCCAGACGACCGCAGACGAAGCCCGGCTGGCCGCTGACAGCATCATCGCTGCCTTCCGGAGTGTCAGCCGCGGCTGACGCCTGCGCTGACTGGCATTGTGTCGGGCCGGCCAATTCATCGTGTATGGCGCGATGCTGCCAGGTGCCCAGCCACCCGCCCCCGCCCCGGTCCTTCGAGGTTCCGGCCTCTGGCCTGAGGGGCCTCGAAGGACGAGGTCGGCCACCGCCGGCGCCGGCGAAGTTCCACACGCGGTAGCGGATCGGCTATTGACTCATCTCCGAGCAAAGCTACCGTCCTCTCTTCTGGATTGCGGATATGAAACCAGCACCCCCTCACTTGCTGTTCTCAACGGTCTCCCATGTCTCGACATCTCCCCGCGATTGCCGCTCTTCTCGCTCTGATCCCGGCCGCCTCCCATGCCAGCGAGGCACGTGGCGAATCCACGCCTCTTCCGGCGAAGGGCTGCGTGGAGGTCAGCGGGACTGCTCTGTCGGCAATAGCCGAAGGCCCGGCTTATGCGGCAGCGGAGATCAAATGCGGTGCAAAGCTGTCGCTGGTGCTTCGGCGCCAGACCGGCATGAACGGAAACCTCCCCGTCTGGACCGTGCTCGACCAGGTAACGATCTCAAAACCGTCGCCCCGCCACGAGCTTCTGCAGCCGGCCTATTGCTCGTCCAGCCGGTTTCCCGACGTCGCCATCTTTGCGCTCGGCAGGATGGTGGAGCAACCGGATGGCTCCTATCGATCCGAGAATGTGGTCAAGGCCTGGCGGTTCGACATCAGGCGCGAAAGGCTGGCAGGCATTCCCGTCGACGGCGTGATATGTGCGTTGGACGGGGTTGATTGACCGTCGTCGTCCTCTCTCCGGCGTCATCCCTGGGGCGCCCCGCAGGGGCCTCGATCGCCACCATGAGCTATTGGATTTACTGAAATCAGCGGAAAGGTGAGATTTCCCGCTTCATCGTCGAACGGCAACGACCGAGCTGGTGCGGTAACGTGACAGCTGGACGCGGTTGGATTGGTTGCCGCCGAAGAGATAAACGTACTGGCGTTGTTGGTCGAAGTGGTCGAACAGGCTGACGTGGAAGCGCCTGCCGCTTCGAATGACAACGACATCTCCCCGCCTTGCCGAGCGGAAGAAGACGGGCTTGCCAAAGCTTTTCCAGGAAACTGCCATATTGGGATTGGGCGGCGGCTGGCGGGACGATCGTTTGGCGACGAAGGCGAGGAAGGCTCCGCACCACGACGTTCTGCGGGGATTGATGCCGAGAAACGAAATGGAGCGTTCGTGCATGCGATTATATTTCGAAGCCGTGACGAGCATGTCGGCCTCACACGGCACGGCAAAAACCGTGAGGGCTATGACGAGAATAATTTTCATTGTTTCTCACCATTGTTTGAATAATTTGGAAGATCCGAAATGTGGCGAAGAAAAAATCGCGGTCGGAACGTATATTTGAATCATGGCGGCAATTAGAAGCAATTTAACCGCGTATTTTTTCAAAATGTACAGAGACGAAACTTTACGCGACCTGCAACACTGGCTTGAAGCAGACGACGTGGCAGTCTCCAAGCGCTCGGGTGGGGAGCTGGAAAATGGAGAGTTTGGTCCCGGAAGCGACGGGATGCCTGTGCCACAAGGATACTCACGGCTGGCCACCCGCCGACAGCCTATAACAGCGCAGAGGTAAGGGTATTATTTGCGACGCATTTTATATTCATGAATCGCACGGAATACTTCGGCAAACGCAGAAAGTATTGACCGGTTGTGCACGGTCTAGCAGGACCGCGAAACTCAGGCTTTGGCTGAGATCGCGCTCAGTTCCTCGAGATCGAGATCCCGTTCCAGCTCCTGCAGCGTTTCGTCATCTATATCACCGGCGCGATGGAGCCGAATGAGTTCCCGACGTCCGGTTGCAACCGCCTCGAGAACGACATCGAAATGAGCATGGAGCACCGGGATATAATGTTCCGTTCTGGCGGCGTAATCCACGATCGCCGTGGCACGGCGCTGGTACCGTTCGAGCAATTGTGGGTGGATAAGATTTCCCTCGAGGTCGTATGCCAGGTTTTGAATGGTTCCAAGCTGCGCCTGCGCCATGGCGGCTTCGGCCTGACTCATTGTGAGACGCGCTCTCTCCGTCTCCGGCTCCACCAGCCGTGCCCAGGCAATAATCCGCCCCAAACTCGTTCCCTGGACGAGCACGGTTCCGACAATAACGGAAAATGATGTTGCGAGGATGAAGTCGCGGCCGGGGAATTCTTCCGGCAAGCTGAGCGCCAGGGCGAGCGTCACCACACCGCGCACGCCGGCCCAGCTGAGGACGGTGGCGCCGCCGGCGCCCAGCGGCTTGGCGCGATTGAACCCCAGCGGCGCGCAGAGCCGGATGACGACATCTGAGGCGAAGACCCACGCAAAGCGGGCGACCACGAGCGTCGCGAGGATTGCCAGCATCGGCAGTCCCATGGTGGCGATCACTGTCGCGAAACCGCCGCCGCGCTCAACGACATCGCGCAGCGACAGCCCAATCAATGTGAATACAGAAGCTTCCATCAGGAAGATCATCACGGTCCAGAACGACGTGCCTCGCATGCGCGTTGCGGCCGAGAATACGGTGTGCTGGTGCCAGGAGGCGATCAGACCCGTAGTAACGGTGGCGATGACGCCGGAAACGTGCAGCAGTTCGCCGAGCAGATAGGAAATCCAGGCGAGCAACACGGTGGCGGCGATGATGAGATATTCGTCGCCGAGGCGCCGGACGAATTTCACCCACGCCGTTCCGACAACGACGCCGACGACCGCGCCGCCGAGCGCCAGCACAAGGAAGCTGGCAGCCGCCTCCACCGCGCTGAAACTTCCCGTTGCGGCGGCGGCGACGGCAAAGCGAAAGAGAACCAGCCCGCTCGCATCGTTCAGCAAACTCTCGCCTTCCAGCAGTATCTGCAACCGTCGCGGCAGCTTGACGCGCTCCAGCACGGCACGAGCCGACACCGCATCAGGCGGTGAAACGATCGCGCCAAGTGCTGCACAGGCGGCCCAGGGAAGTGACGGAAAGAGAAGATGGGTCACGACGGCGACGACGGCACAGGTGAAGAACACCGCTCCGACGGCCAGCGAGGCGATGCCGATCATATGGCGCCGCAGCCGCACGAGAGCAATGGCCCAGGCTCCGTCCATCAAGAGCGGCGGCAAGAAGATAACGAGCACCAGCCCGGGATCGACAGTAATCGCCGGCAGCCCCGGCACGAAGGCCAGCAGAGCGCCGCCGGCCAGCAGCGCCACGGACGGCGGCAATCCCAGCCTGTGGGCAGCGTAGTGCAGCGCGATGATTGCGAGCAACATCGCAATGACCAGCTCGAACAATTGAGTGGGTTCCATCTCGCTTGGCCCCGGCCTGATACTGATTTCGGATGCCTACTACATAATTTTCAGGACCGAAATTGATTCATTCTGAACGTCTTGCGGCAGCCATGCCGGACCGGCCTCCATGCTCGCTTCGTCGCGAAAGGTTTGCACCGGTACAAATTTACTTGCCCTTCTTCAATGCGGCATATGTTTCCGTCTGTAAGCAAGCGACGTGAGCGGGGAAACATGACTTCAGCACGTGCAGATAAGACCGGTGATGTCGCCAGCCGGACCGGCTTTGTCGGATTGGTCGTCGGCGCCGTCGGCGTCGTCTATGGTGATATCGGCACCAGCCCGCTTTACGCCTTTCGCGAGGCGCTCAGACCGTTCACGGCCGATGGCGTCCACGAATTCGAGGTAACTGGTCTTATTTCGCTGATGATCTGGACGCTGACGATCATCGTGACCTTCAAATATGTGCTGTTCCTTCTCAGGGCGGACAATGACGGTGAAGGCGGTACACTCTCGCTTCTCGCTCTCCTGATGAAAAAGATGGGGCGAAACGTGCCCGTGCTGTTCTTCGCCGGCCTGATCGGATCGGCACTTTTCATCGGCGACGCGATGATCACGCCTGCCCTGTCGGTGATGTCCGCTCTCGAGGGCTTGAAGCTGATTACCCCAGCTTTCGCCGAATACGTTCCGCCTCTGTCGGCGGCGATCATGATCGTTCTGTTTGCCGCCCAATCGCGGGGGACCGCCGCTGTTTCGATGTTTTTCGGGCCGATAACGGTCTTGTGGTTCCTTGCCATGGCGGCAGGTGGCGTGATCCATATCGGCGACGATTGGAGGATTCTGGCCGCAATCAATCCTATCAACGCGCTCTCGTTCCTCGCTCATGCCGGCACCGTTGGGCTCATCGTCCTCGGCGCGGTCTTTCTGACAGTCACGGGCGCCGAAGCGCTTTATGCCGATCTCGGCCATTTCGGGCGACGCCCGATCCAGACGGCATGGTTCGTGCTCGTTTTTCCGGCATTGCTGCTGAATTACCTCGGCCAAGGCGCGCTCGTTCTCAGCCAACCCGCAGCGATCGCCGATCCGTTCTTTCTGATGTATCCCGATTGGGCCTTGCTGCCAGTGGTTCTTCTGGCGACGCTCGCAACCATCATCGCCAGCCAAGCCGTGATCACTGGCGCGTTTTCCTTGGCCCGCCAGGCGGTTCACCTCGGCTTTCTGCCACGGCTACGGATCAAGTTCACCTCGGAGACCAATACCGGCCAGATTTACGTGCCGAGTGTCAATCTCCTCCTGCTGACCGGCGTGCTGGTGCTGATCTTTTCCTTTGGCGACTCCGAGTCACTGGCAACGGCCTACGGCATCTCGGTGACTGGAGCCATGGTGATCACAACCATGCTGGCCTTCCAGTTCCTTCGCGCCGCTTGGGGATACTCCTTCATGCTTGCATCTGCAGTGCTTTTGCCGCTCTTCATCATCGAAGTCGTCTTCCTCGCGGCCAACCTGCTGAAAATCCACGACGGCGGCTGGGTTCCGGTCGCCCTGGCGCTGGCGATCATGATTTTGATGTGGACATGGACCCGCGGGCAGACCTACCTCAAGAGACTGCGGGCCAACAACGAGATTCCGCTCGATTCCTTCATTCGGTCGATCGAGCGGAAATCGGACCATTCACCGGTTACCGTTCCGGGAACGGCGGTCTTTCTAACCAGCGTGCCGGACCGGACGCCGAACGTTCTGCTCCACAATCTCAAGCACAATCACGTGCTCCACGAACAGAACGTCATCCTGACTGTCTGGACCGAGGACGAACCCTATGTTCCCGACAACAGGCGCATCAAGATAAGCCAGCTCTCGCCGCGTTTCGTGCGTCTCGACATCACTTTCGGCTTCATGGACGATCCCGATGTCACCAGGGCGCTGGCTCTCTGCCGGGAGGGAGGCTTCAAGTTCGAGATCATGAAAACGTCCTTCTATCTCGGTCGCCGCAACCTCGTCAGGACGCCGAACACCGGCCTGCCCGGCTGGCAGGAACGCATATTCATGGCGCTGGAAGGCTTTGCCATCGATCCCTCCGACTATTTCAACCTACCGTCAAACCGTGTCGTCGAACTTGGGGAACAGGTTGCCATATAAAGTCTGATGGCCTCGCCCTGCTTCGCGCCGACAGCCTCGTCACCGCCGATCATTGCCGGGATTTAACTGGCAGTCCCGGCCTATCCCCCTTACACGCCAGGTCAGAGACAAAGGAGGATATATGAAGAGGCGGACTCTTGTACTTGGCGGCGCCGCGATTGCCGCATCGTCGGTCATTGCTGCGGCAATCTGGCCGCGGCGGCATGTCGTGGCGGCAGCCAGGACATTCGACTGGAAGGGCACTGATTTCCTGAGCGGCGGCACCAAGTCTGTCGCCTTGGAAAAGCTGCCCGCGCCGCTCTTCCGCACTCGCCCGAATTGCGTCGTGACCATCGCCCAGACCCTTGGTCCCTGCCATGTCAACGGCGTCCCGGCCCGCCAGGACATCTCGGAAGGAGAAGCCGGACTGCCGTTGCGGCTGGCCCTCCGTATCGTCCATGCAGCCGATTGCCGGCCGATTGAAAATGCCGACATCGAAATCTGGCATACCGATCACCGTGGCATCTATTCCGGCCGAGAGGCTGCGAAGATGTGTACGCTCAATGATGCCGAGGCGATAAGCGGGCTCGCCTTTCGCGGCCGCCAGCTGACTGACAAGGCCGGGCAGGCAAGTTTTCTGACCGCCTATCCCGGATGGTATAGTGGCCGCACGCCGCATGTTCATTGCCGCATCCTCGTAGACGGCAAGGAGCTTCTCGTCAGCCAGGTCTATTTCGATGATGCCCTGAGCGAGATCATCTATGGTGAGCATCCCGACTATCGTGGACGCCCCCGCCGCGATACGCGCAACGACGACGACGGCCTCATTCCGCAGGACGCCACCGATCACATCTTCGATTTTGAAAAGCTTGATGGCGGCGTGCTTTCCGCCACGATTACGATCGGCCTCTCTTCCTGAGCACCCAACGCTGCTCGGCGACCTCCAATGCCGCCACGGCTTCTCGCCGTAGCGGCGATGCGCCGCCCGGCTAACCTCAGTGCAGCACGCCGTGCTGAAGCATAGAGACGATCAGCGGGTCCGCTTCTGAATGATGCAACGGCTGAGGCGTGATCTCATGGTGTGAAATTTCGCTGCCGTTCTCCGGGCCAGCAAGATCAGCGGCTTCGATGGTGACGCCGTGATCGCCGTTGCCAACTGTCAACCCGTGCTTTTCGGCAGCCGCCTTGCCGAAGTGACGAAGCAGCAGCGTTTCATCCGATACACCGTTTTCCCAGATGGGATTGTCGTGGCGGGCGCCGACCTTATCCGCTGCAATCTTGTCGGCAGCAAGTTTCAGGTCGTTGTGGGATGTGAGCCCGGTGTCCGATACGAGGCTGACGCTCGCATCGGCGGCGGCGAGACTGTCGGCGCTTGCAAGCGTAGTAGGACCGTCTTCGATGATCGTGTTATCGCTGACGGGAAAGGTGCCTGCAGCGATGATCGAGGGGGAGATGCTGTATGGCGTGACATCGCTCGCGATGAAATTGTCATGAAAGGATCCTGATGCCGGCCGGTCGACCTTCAATGCCGCCTGGGTCAGGTCATCGAAGAGGTTGCCGTAGATATCGATGCCCTCACGAACATAGGTCGCCGTGCCGGCGGAGCTGACCGACACGCCCCAGACGCCGTCATGGACATAGTTGCCTGATATATCATAGTTGCGTGTATCGCCCGTGTCGCCGAGACCGATGGCGTAAGACCAGCTGTAGCCACCATAGCCGGATATCTCGTTGTCATGGATGGCAATGTCCGTGCCGGCCTGCGCGCTGATCCCGAAGCCGCCGCCGAGGATGGTGTTTCCCTCGATCACCGCGTCCACAGGCCGGATAAGCGTCAGTACTCCCTTCGGCGTCACCGCACCCGTCTGATCGAGATAATTGCCGGTGATGACGATGTTGCTGCTGTCGTTTAGCTGGACGGCATCCGCCGCAGTGCCGTGGGCGTTGGTGACGGTGTTGTTGAGGAGCGTGACGCCGTTGATCTTCTCAATCCAGATGCCGTCGCCGTTGACGTCGTTGATCGTACTGTTTTCAATGGTGATGTTGGAGCCGGTCCGGAAGGTGATGGAACCGGATTTGGACAATCCGGTGTGATCGACCTCGACATTACGAACGGTCCAATTCGAGACATAACCACCATAGATGGCTGCGCCGCCGGTATCCGAGATGTTGATATTTTCGATGACGATGTTCGACGTATAGAGACTATGAATTGCATCATTGGGGCTGTGAATGACAGGCGCGTCGCCGACCCCGTAGCTGCCGATGGTGATAGGGGCATCGACGGTGCCGGAATATTTTAGGTCGAGCTGGTCGTTATATACGGTGCCGGCCGCGAGCAGCACGCTGTCGCCCGGCTGTAGCTTCAGGTTTTCCACCGCCCAGAATGATGCAAAAGGCGTGTCCTCGCTGGTTCCGGCATTGGCGTTGGAGCCCGTCGCTGAATTCACATAATAGATTGTCATATCGCCTTGTTCTCGCATTGTCGCGCAACCGTCTGGCTCGGCTGCAACGAGTGGATCGGATGCGGTAGGGACTGAAGGCCATATCAACACGACCCTCGATTGCCGTTACGGCGTCGACAGGCATTGGCCTGCCTTGCTCCAGAGAGGCGCCTTGCGGAGGAGAGGCGCCTTGCGGAGGCTGCGCCTGCGAGAATACAACCTTAAAGAAAATAATCTAGAGAATAGCGACCAAAAGGTGAATGAATGGTAACGTGCCACGCTGTCACGGAGGGTCGGGCCGAGGTTACGCGCACGGTCAGCCCTCATTCGAACCGCCGCCCTTGTCCTTCGAGGCTTCTGGGCACCTTAAGGTCGGGCGCGAAGCGTCGAAGGACGAGGACGGGCGATCAGCCCGCCACCGATCTCAGCTCAGCAAGCTATCCATATGGAGGTAGACGGTCAGCGTATCGCCGTCGCTGTGGTACGAGTTTCCATCGTCGATCCCGTAGCTGAAGGTCTCGCTCACATGTCCGTCATGGTCATGGTCGGGGAGCTTCGTTTCATCGAGCGTGTAGGCATAGTTGCCCTCCCGGTCCACGTGGATGACGCCGTAGTCGCCGGTCAGCGTCAGGCCGTCCTTGCCGACGCTTTCGTTACCGAAGCGGCGCAGCACCAGGGTCCCGTTATCGGAGCTGTCGTTTTCGAGGAGATTGCCGCGGTGGGCGTCGCCCGTATCCGTGAGAATCTTCAAATTGTCGTGGACGGCGACAACCGCCGGATCCGCCGACGCCTCCGTGACTGCGGCAGTCGTGACAACCGGGCTCGCCGCCGTCTCGACATTGGCGACCGTATGGTTGTTGCTGACAGTGAAGGTGTGCGCGTCGACGATCGAAGGCGATATGCTGGTGGCGTTGGTGCCGCTCTCGATTGTATTGTTGGAGAAGGAGCCGGAGGCCGGTCTGTCGACCTTCAGCGCCGACTGCGAGAGGTCGTCGAAGACATTGTCGTGGACCTTGATATTCGTGCGGGTATAGCTCGGAGCGTCGGCGGGGGCGGTAATGACGACGCCCCAGGCGCCATCGTGGATGTGGTTGCCCGCAATATCGTAGTCTCTCGCATTCCCGTCATCACCGAGACCGACGGCGAAGGACCAGTTGTAACCGTGAAATCCCGATATATCGTTGTCGCGGATGGCGATGTTCTTGCCCGCTTGTGCGCTGATGCCGAAGCCGCCGCCGCTCAGCGTATTATCCTCGACCACCGCGTTCACCGGCCTGATGAGCACGAGGACGCCCTTGGGGCTATCGGCTTGCGTCTGGTCGAGATGATTGCCTTGGATCAGGATGTTGCTGCTGTCGTTCACCTGGACGGCATCGGCCTTGGCGCCGTGGCTGTTCGTCACCGTATTGTTGAGAAGTTTGAGGCCCTCGACCTTGTCGATCCAGATGCCGTCGCCCTTAGCGTCCGAAATCTTGCTGCTTTCGATCGTGATGTTCTTGCTGTTGCGGAAATTCATGGCGCCTGTTTCACCCGACAATCCCGCCTTGTCGACTTCCACATGGCGAACCGTCCAGTTCGAAACACTGCCGCCAGAGATGGCAGAACCACCGCTATTTGTTATCTTGAGGTTCTCGATAACAATGTTCGACGCATAAAGGCTATGAATGCCATCACCGCCACTATGGATGACGGGTGCCGCCCCCGTCCCGTAACTGCCGATCTTGATCGGCGCGCTCTCGCTGCCGGAATATTTGATATCGAATTGTTCGTTGAACACGCTCCCCTTGGCGAGCAGCACACTGTCGCCTGGTTTCAGTGCTAGGGATTCCACTTTGGACAAAGTCGCAAAAGCCGAGTTCTGGTTCGTCCCATCGTTGCGGTCGGAGCCAGTCGCTGAGTTCACATAGTAGATTGTCATATCGCCAATGTTGCCCTGTTCGTCGGATCGCTATGTCACCACTGAGACCGGCCGGGATCGGCCGATCGCCTGCGGCGGGGGCAACCGTCCACGGCAAGAAGGCGAGAAGATGTTATCAATGCGGCAGCGGACCGGTTTACGGGCTTTACTCCACAGTCAATGGCGCCGGGTCCGATAACGCGCTGAAAAGCTGCAACTAGAATCGAAAAACCAGCGACTTGAAGGCGAATAAATCGGAGAACGACGGGCGGCATATTTCTCTCCTTCAGGCTGCACCGCAGTGATTCTGCTCTCGCTTGCGCTCAAACTACAGGGCCACGCATGCCGATCAGCCACATGGTGAGAAGACCCGAGGGGCCGTCTCGAATCATGGGGCGGGTGATCATCTCAGCGCCATATCCCCCTCGCCTGCAAAGCCGACGTCAGCGGCAGCCGCGCGGCGGCAATTGCCGGCAGGGCGCCGCCGAGTATGCCAATGGCAAGGCCCAGCAGGCCGGCGGTGAAGACCACGTCCGGAGTGACGTCGAGCTGAAAGGCCATCCTGGTATTGTTGGCGCCCATCGTGCTTGCCTGCCAACCGTCGAAAGCGAGCTTGGAGGCGAAGACACCGAGGCCGGTGCCGGCCACCGACAGGAGCACCGCCTCCACCCAGGTAGCGGCGAAGGCCGGCGGGCGGGCAAAGCCGAGGAGGCGCAGCGTCGCGATTTCGACGCTGCGGTCGGAAACCGAACTCATCATCGTATTCAAGGCGCCCGCCGCCGCACCAATCGCCATCAGCAGCGCGATCGGCCAGCCGAACAGGCGGATCAGGCTTTCGGTGCGCTCGGCCTGGCCGGCGTAGAGATCAGCCTCGGAAACGATTACGAGCGGCGCGCCGGGCAAGCCCGACAGGCGATCACGCAATGCCGCCAGTGCTCTTGCGGCATTGCCTCCGCCGTCGAGCCGCACACGCAGGCTCTGCACTTGCCCCTGTCGGTCGAAAGCCGATTGCACCACCTCCAGATCCGCCCAGATCTCCGATTCAAAGGCGCTGCCGCCCGAAGTGAAATGCCCGACGATCCTCCAGTCGAGCGCGCCGAGGCGGATCGTCTCGCCAACCGCGAAACCCGGAAAAGTATCGGCGATGCGGGCGCCGACGACGATCTCGCGCGCGCCTTGCGAAAACAGCCGCCCACGCGAAAGCCGCGCGCGTTGACGCAAGCCGGGGCCCGCCGGATCCATGCCTCTGAGCGACAGCGTCTGCTCGACGCGCTCGCCTTGTCTGACATCGACGGGAACGACGGTCTCGCGCGACAATGCGGGCTTGCCCGCGCCATCGCGCGCGATCCCGGTCTCGCCGCTCATGGCCGCAAGGCTGCGGATTGCCTCGGCCGGCACCTCCGAACCAGTCTCCTGGTTTGTCCCGCCGCCGAGAATAACGGCAATAGCAGGCGAGCCGGCGCCGGCGAGCGCGGCCTCGAAGCCGCGCGCCATCGCCAGGAAACCTGAGAGCACCGCCACGACGAGGGCGACCGACAGTACCATCGACAACGAGACCCACAGCCGTCGCGGCAGGCTGCCAAGGTTGACTCTGATCATTAGAAAGGTCTGCTTGAGCGTTGATATCATTGGATTATCTCGTTCTGAAGGCGTTGATGATGGGCAGGCGCACGGCGATCACCGCGGGCAGCAGTCCGGTCAGCAGGCCGAGCCCCGCTATAATGGCGAGAGATTTCGCAAGCACGCTCGCGCCGAAGACGAGGCCGAACTCCGGTCCGATGGAAAGCGTCGCAAGCTTGGCGAGAACAAGTCCGCCCGCGCCGCCGACAAGAAAGATAAACAATGTCTCGCCAAGAATGAGCGCGAAAATCCGCGGACTGGAAAAGCCGAGCACCTTCAAGACGCCGATCTCGAAACGCCGCTCCCTCACCGTAAAGAGCATAGTGTTGACTGCGATCATCAGGATGGTGACGAAGGCCGCTCCCACGACGAGGCTCACGATCAGGCCGATATCAGCGAATTGCCGAAGAAACGCTTCAAGGAACTGCTTCTCCGACTGCGTCCTCGTCTGCGCCTCGGAGTTGGCGAATAGAGCATCGATCCGCGCCGCCAGCACGCTTGGCGACACGCCCGGACGCGGACGTACCACGAAGGCGTCAACCGTATCCTTGTCGCGCGCACGAGCGGCATTGAGGGCGTCGTAGCGGGCGAGCATGAAATAGGTATCGGTGCTGGCATCCGCGCCTTCAAAAATGCCCGCGATCGTGAAGCTCCAATTGCGGCTACCGTCAGCCCTGGCAAGCTGCCCGGTAAAGCCGATGCGCTGGCCAATCGACCAGCCCTCGGCTTCCGCCAGTGCCCTGCCGACCAACACCCGATCACCGGCCTCTTCCATTGCCGCAATCAGCTCCGGCGTCAGTTTGAGCTCGTCGCCGTTGGCCGCGGCGATCGCTTGTGGATCGACGGCGCTGACGGCAACCACATTCTTTTCGACCTCGACGAAGCCCCGCATGCGTGCGGTATAGGCGACCGCGGCGACATCGCCGTCGGCAGCGATCCGGTTGAGGTAGGCAAGCGGCAGCGGCAGCCCGCGGCTCGATTTGTTGAAGACGCCGAGCAGATTGTCGCTGGCGCCGGCCGCTCCTTGGCTGCCGCTGACGAAGCTCGCCATAAGCCCGTAGATCAGGAAGGCGACGCCGACTGAAAAGATCAGCAAAATGGCGCGCAGCCGCTTGCGCCAGATAATGCGCCACATGAGCTGGAGGAAGGTCATCGGCCCGCCCTTTCCTCGCTGACGAATTCACCTTTGTTGAGACGCAGCGTGCGCCGGGCAAAGGAAGCGGCCTCGGGATCATGCGTGACCATGATGATGGTCTTCTGAAGCTCGCGATTGAGAAAGCTCAGCATCTCCAGGATATCATCGGCCGATTTGCGATCGAGATCGCCGGTCGGCTCGTCGCAGAGAATAAGATCGGGATCGGTGACGATGGCGCGGGCAATGCCGACGCGCTGCTGCTGCCCGCCCGACATGCTCGATGGAAACTGCCGCTGGCGGCCCGCAAGTCCGACGAGATCCATGACCGTATCGACGCGAGCCCGCCGCTCCTTGCGGCCAAACGGCTTCAACAATAGCGGCAGCTCGATATTCTCCGTCGCATTCAGCATCGGCAGCAGATTGTAAAATTGGAAGACGATGCCGACGGCATGTGCCCGCCAAGCCGCCCTTGCCCCCTCGCCCATCTGCTCGAGATGGCTGCGGCCGACTCTGATTTCGCCGGCATCCGGGCTGTCGATACCACCGAGCATGTTGAGCAGTGTCGATTTCCCGGAACCAGAGGGTCCCATGACAGCAACGAAATCGCCGCGCGGAATGGCGAGATCGAGCCCGGAAAAGATCGGAATCGTCTCCGCTCCGATCCTGAATGACTTCGTGACGCCGGCAAGGACGACATAGGGTTCTGCGGCATCGCTCATGGTTCTGCTCCTTTCTGATTGACTGGTTATGGGCTCGAAGGTTCGCGGCACGCGAACCGATCAGCTCGCGGCACACCGGTCAGCCCTCATCCTGAGATACGCAGGCCCGCGCCCGGAGCCTCGAAGGACGAGGCCGGTTGATGAGCCTCCTCGCCCACCACCAGCCGGATGCGCGCCGCCATTGCGGGCCGCATGCCCGGTGGCGGCGAAGAGGGCGACAGGCGCAACGTGACGGTGCCCTTCTCCTTGGAAACGACCGGCGCAATTTTCGCCACTTCGACCGCGAACGGTTTATCGGGGAAGCCGTCGAGCACCGCCTCTCCTTTGAGACCCGGACGCAGCAGCGCCATATTGGCTTCGGCCACATCGGCATCGATGACCAGACTTGCGATATCGGTGATGGCAAGCAGGCTTTCGTTCTCCCGCACGCTATCCGCGCGAGACAGCACGGTGTCGCCGACATGCGCATCAAGCCGCGTCACGGTGCCGGAAATCGGCGCCCGCACAGCCAGCGCCTCCATCTGCTCGCGCGCCCTGTCGATATCGAGCTTCGCTTTTTCGAGATCTTGCCTTGCCTGTGCCGCGGCATTGCCGGCCGTATCGAAGGCGGTGCGCGCTGCCTCCAGCGCCTCGGCCGACATAGCGTCGCGCCCAGCCAACCGCTCTGCGCGATCCAGCGAAGACCGCGCCTGGACGAGCGTAATATTCCCAGCCTCCAGCGCCAGCTCCGCCGCCCGCCCCGCTATATAAGCGCCTCGGAGCGCGAAGCGTGCACCGGCATCATCAAGCCGAACGAGCACTTGGCCTGCCACGACCGGATCGCCCGCCTCCACCTCGATGGCGACGATCCGCCCCTCATATTTGGAAAAAACGGTGGCGATGTCGGGCGCCACGACATAACCGGAGCCTGTGATCTCGCGGCTTGGCGTACCCCGGCTCGGTGCGACGATGCCCGGAGCTGGCGTGGCGTCGTCAACCGCCGCATTCTCAGGCAAAGCCGTGATTGGCAACGCCGCTCCACCAGCCGATAGAACTGCGTCACCGCCCTTAAACTTTGCAAGGGTAGCGATCCGCTCCAGCGCATCCGGCCGATAAAGAAGAGCCACCGCCAGCGACACCACCCCCGCAAGGGCCAGCATCGCCGATACTCCCCGCCGCCGGGCTCTCCGCTCCGGCGGCTCAATCTCGAAGACCGCAGGCTCGATCGAAAGCGATCTGAGCCTGGCGGCAAGGTGTCGTTCATGTTCCGATGTCGTGTTCATGCCGACAGAATGGCCGCCGGCGACAAAACCGCGACCTGGAACATGTTTCAGGCATGCCTCGATCGCGATTGTGTACGCGGTGGCCGCACTATTGGCGGCGGTGACTGCGCATGCGCGCTCACCCAACAACTGTATTGCCGTGTGGCACCCCCCTCTGCCCTGCCGGGCATCTCCCCCACAAGGGTGGAGATCGGCAAGAGCTTGACCATCGGTCCCTCTCGAACGGCATCGACAATTAAATGCTTTCGTTGTTTTGGGGCTCTAGTTGTTTGAGGAAGCCATCTCGCCCAGCCAATCTCCCCCTTGTGGGGGAGATGCCCGGTAGGTCAGAGGGGGGTGTCCCACGGCACGCCCGCCACAACAATCGATGGCGAGTCCCCGAACAGAAGAGCAAGGCCGCAGCCCCGCACCTCACCCCCTCCGCTGCCGCCAAGCCACCGGCGTCATATCGGTCACGCGCCTGAACTCCCGATTGAAGTTCGACTTCGTCTGGAAGCCGACCTCGAACATCACCTCGGTTACCGATTTTTCGGTGGCGGAAAGCAGGCGGCAGGCCTCGCCGATCCTGTAGTCGTTGACATATTGCGAGACGTTCTTGTCCATCGTCCGGTTGATCGCCGCCGAGATCTGGCGGGCGGGTATCCCGGCCTTGCGGGCGAGCCGGTCGAGATTGAGATTGGCGTCACGATAGAGCTTTTTTGCCTCCATCAGCGCGTCGACCATCGCGATCGTCTCCTTGTCCTCGCTGGTATCAGACCTCGGCGCTACCTCTGTTATTTCCGGCGGCACCCGGCTGCGGCTGGCGGCTGCCGCAGCAATGCCGAGGATAACGAGGGCGGCGAGATTTCCCACGCTGATCAGCGCCAGCGCCCGCTCGCCATGCGCCGAGATGAAATCGAGGAAGACGAAAGTATCGACAGCGGCCGAGAGACAAAGCGCGGCTGCCGTGAAGATGATTGCCCGATAGGCCGGCACGGCGCCTTCGAAGGGCGCGAGCCGCAACGCGTCCGCCCCCGGGCGCATCAAAAGCAGGATCGCCACGGCGTAGCCGACGAAGACGAGCACCAGCGCCACGTCGATCGCGTCCCGCCAGAAGGTTACCAGCAGCAGGATGAGGATAGCTGGCACGGCATGCAGCCCGACCCGCGCAGCAAGCGACCGCCGGCTCGTCCTCACCAGCCTGGAAACCCCGGCATAGGCAAGCGGCGGCACCACTGCGGCAATCACGGGCGCAACCAGCCCCACCCCCTGCACGCCATAGCCCCAACGCAGGCCGGAAAGCGCGGATTGCAGCGCCGAGACCAGGATCAGTGCCAGAAAAGGCAGGTTCGGTGCCACCTCCTCATCGCGCCTGAGAACAGTGGCGAAGAGGATGAGCAGCAGGAGAGCAACGACGAAGGGAAGCGGAATGAAGATCATGGGACTCCAAGATCGGAATGACGAACGGCGCCATCATCACGCAGTCCACCGCCCGGCGCGACCTCCATCATGTTTTAGGACATATTTTAAGTGGGAATTTTTGGATTGGCGGCCGCGGGGTTCGAGCGAGTCATGAACGCCGGATCAGACGCGCTCCAGAAACGCAAGCACGCGGGCAGTGAGCAGCGCGGTCGCATCCGCGTCATATGTCGGAAGCGAGCTGTCGGCGAAGTAGTGCTGGTCGCCGGGATAGAGGAAAAGCTCCGCGTCCGCGACTTTCGCTACAATCTCGCGAGCGGCATCGATGTCACCCTCGCCGACGAAGATCGGATCGTTGTCCATGCCGTGGATCTGGACCGGGACGCCCTCCGGCCAGGGTCCGAATGCCCACTCGCCGCTGATCGGCAGGCAGGAATGGAAAAGCAGAGCCCCGCAGGCTCCAGGCCGCGTTTGTGCCAGCTTCTGCGCTGGCAGCACCCCAAATGAGAAGCCGGCATAGACCAGTTCGGGAGGCAGTTCGTCGGCGAGCCGGACGCCGTCTTCCCTGATGGCGTCGAATCCGATCTCGCCGACATAGGCGAGACCCTCCTCGATGCGATCGAACGTGCGTCCCTCGAACAGATCGGGCGTGTGGACGATGTGGCCCGCCGCCCTGATGTCGTCTGCGAAGGCACGCACTCCAGGGGTCAACCCTTGTGCGTGATGAAACAGCAATATCTCAGTCATAAGGCGTCTCCCGTCGAGGTGTTGGCCCGCTCGATAAGAAAGTTCAGAGGAGTTCAGACTGGGCGCCTGCGACAGTCATCTCAGGCGTCGCGCTCGGCCCACCGATGACAATATTTAAGGGGCTGCTCCGAAAAAGGCGAGCCGCGTAACGATCGTATATTGCGATTCCGATACCATCAGTGCCACGAAGACCAGCACCAGCACCGGCGGCATCAGGATGGCGTAGACGAGTGCCAGCCGCTCCCAGGCCATATGCATGAAGACTGCGACGATCAGCCCGGCCTTCAGCATCATGAACAGAAGGATCAGCGTCCATCTGAGATAACCCTGAATGCCGAAATAATCGACAAGGTAGGAAAAGGCGCTGAGCACGAAGAGCAAGCCCCAGACGAAGAGATAGAGCCGGATCGGATGCTGCTGTCCAGTGTGCGCTTGTGCATGCACCGTTTTGGTTTGGGCATGCGCCGTTGTCTCGCTCATGACGACCTCACCACAGATAGAAAAACGCGAAGATGAAGACCCAGACCAGGTCGACGAAGTGCCAGTAGAGGCCCATGATCTCTACCGCTTCGTAGCGGCCTTTCCGGCTGGTAAAAAAACCGCGCCGTTCCACGTCGAAATCGCCCCGCCAGACCTTTCGGGCGATGATGAGCAGGAAGATGACGCCGATCGTGACGTGGGTGCCGTGGAAGCCGGTGATCATGAAGAAGGTCGATCCGAACTGGGCTGCCCCCCACGGGTTCTCCCAGGGGCGCACGCCTTCGGTGATCAGCTTCGTCCATTCGAAAGCCTGCATGCTGACGAAGGTTGCGCCAAGAAGTGCCGTCAGCAGCATCAGTATCGCGGTCACCCGGCGGTCGCGGCGATAGCCGAAATTGACCGCCATCGCCATAGTGCCGCTGCTGGAGATCAGCACGAAGGTCATGATCGCGATCAGGATCAGCGGCACATCCTGGCCGCCGATATGCAGCGCGAAGACCTCGCTCGGATTGGGCCAGGCGACGGGCGTCGACATGCGGGCAGTCATATAGGCGATCAGGAAACAGCCGAAGACGAAGGTATCGCTGAGCAGAAAAATCCACATCATCGCCTTGCCCCAGGAGGCGGTCTTGAAGGCGCGCTGATCCGAGCTGAAATCGGCCGCGACTCCGCGAAGGCCCGCGGGCCTGAGGTCTGCCTCGCCGTGTGTCTGGACAGAGTGTGCCATCTGCAAATCCCCTAGCTTATCAACGTGCGGCAGAGATCGACGAAATCATTCGCCCAGCCGGCAAAGAGCGCGAAGAGCAAAAGCCAGACGACGAGCATGAAATGCGAATAGATGGCCGAAAGGTCGACGCTGAGCCGCAGTCTCTCCGGCGCGACATCGGCTGCGAACACCTTGACCGTCGTATGCGCGAGGACGGCAAGCCCGCCCAAAATATGCAGCCCGTGCAAGCCGGTGAGCATATAGAAGAAGCTGTTGGCGGGATTGTCGGCCAGTACGTAGCCGGCCGCCGTCAGTTCCCGCCATGCCTGGATCTGCCCGGCGAGAAAGAAGACGGCAAGCGCAAGTCCTGTCGCAAGCGCCGGCCGTAGGCTTTCCATCCGACCATGCTGTGCTTCACGTTTGGCCCATTGCAGCGCGGCGCTGCTCAAGGCCAGCGCCGCGGTGTTCATCCAGAGCAGCCGCGGAACCGGCATCCCCCACCAGTCCGCCGATGCCGCGCGCATGAAATAGGCGCTGACGGCAAGGCTGAAGACGGCGCCGACGACGCCGAGAAACACGAAGAGGCCGATTTTCACCGCAGGCACAGGCGCCTGGTCTACACCATGATGGTCCGGCAGTTGCACCGAGCCGCTTTCCAACCAGGGCTTCGAGGTCAGCCGCTGCCCGGCCAGCCACCAGATCATGATGGCGGCGATGGCGGCGAGGAAGATCAGCACGACGCTCATGCCGGGACCTCTCGCGTTACGCCATCGCTTGCCGGCACATTCTGCGGAATGAAATCTTCGGCCGCCCCGGGCACGCTGTAATCATAGGCCCAGCGGTAGACGACGGGCAGATCCCTGCCCCAGTTACCGTGTGGTGGCGGCGTCTGCGGCGTCTGCCATTCGAGCGTCGTCGCCCGCCAAGGATTGCCGCCTGCCTCCCTGCCCCGGAAAAGGCTCCAGACCAGATTGAACAGGAAGACCATCTGCCCGGCCCCGACCACGAGCGCCATGACGGTGATGAAGATATTCAGCGTGTGGGCCGACGGTGGCACGAAGGCTGTTTCTCCCATCTCGAAGTACCGGCGCGGCACACCGAGCAGGCCGAGATAATGCATCGGAAAGAAGATCGCATAGGTGCCGAGGAAGGTGATCCAGAAGTGGATATGGCCGAGTGTCTCGTCCAGCAGGCGTCCCGTCACCTTCGGATACCAGTGATAGATCGCCCCGAAGATAACAAGGATCGGCGCGACCCCCATGACCATGTGAAAATGCGCGACGACGAACATCGTGTCCGACAGCGGCACGTCGACGACGACATTGCCGAGGAAGAGGCCGGTCAGGCCGCCATTGACGAAGGTGACGATGAAGGCGAGCGCAAAGAGCATCGGCAGCGTCAGATGGATATCGCCGCGCCACAGCGTCAGCACCCAGTTGTAGACTTTGATCGCCGTCGGGATGGCGATGATCAGCGTCGTGGTGGCGAAGAAGAAGCCGAAGGCCGGGTGCATGCCGCTGACATACATGTGGTGCGCCCAGACGACGAAGCTCAAGCCCCCGATGATGACGATCGCCCAGACCATCATCCGGTAGCCGAAGATGTTCTTACGCGCGTGCGTGCTGATCAGATCCGAGACGATGCCGAAGGCCGGCAGCGCGACGATATAGACCTCCGGATGCCCGAAGAACCAGAACAGATGCTGGAACAGGATCGGGCTGCCGCCACCATGCTGCAGCTGCGTGCCCATCTCGACGATCGCGGGCATGAAAAAGCTGGTGCCGAGCACGCGGTCGAACAGCATCATGACACACGCGACGAAGAGGGCCGGAAAGGCCAAGAGTGCCATGACGGTCGCGGTGAAGATGCCCCAGACGGTGAGTGGCATCCGCATCAGCGTCATGCCGCGGGCGCGGCCCTGCAGCACTGTCACCACATAGTTCAGGCCGCCCATGGTGAAGCCGATGATGAAGACGATAAGCGAGGTGAGCATCAGCAGGATACCCCAGTCCTTGCCGCCTGGTGTGCCTGACAAAACGGATTGCGGCGGATAAAGCGTCCAGCCGGCCCCTGTCGGGCCGCCAGGCGCGAAAAAGCCGGCGACGAGGATCAGCACCGCAAGCAGATAGATCCAGTAGCTCAGCATGTTCGCATAGGGAAACACCATGTCGCGGGCGCCGACCATCAGCGGAATGAGATAATTGCCGAAGCCGCCGAGGAAGAGCGCGGTGAGCAGATAGATCACCATGATCATGCCGTGCATGGTGATAAACTGATAATAGTGATCGGCATCGATGAAGGCGAAATAGCCGGGAAAGGCGAGCTGAATGCGCATTAGCCAGGAGAGCACCAGCGCCACCAGGCCGATCGAGATGGCGGTCAGCGAATATTGGACGGCAATGATCTTGGCGTCCTGGCTGAACACATATTTGGTCCACCAGCTGTGCGGATGATAAAGCTCGACATCCTCGACTTCGGCGGTCGGGATGACACCTGCGCTGCCGGACGGAATCTCGACCATGATATCTCCTCCTATGCCCGCCGGTTGGTTAAACCGGCTCTGCGGCCTCCGGCCGTCTTCCGGCCAGTTCAGTTCGCCGGCGGCGGCTCTCCCGATGACGCCGTCAGCTGGGTGAATGTCTGCTGCTGCCCGAGCCAGGTCTGATAGTCCGCGTCGCTGTCGACAATGACGGTGCCGCGCATCTGCGGATGACCGACGCCGCAAAGTTCAGCACAGAGAATCTCGAAAGTGCCCGTGCGCGTCGGTGTCAGCCAGAAATAGGTGACCATGCCTGGGATCATATCCATCTTGGCTCGGAACTCCGGCACGTAGAAATCATGGAGCACATCGACGGAGCGCAGCAATATGTGCACGGGCTTGCCGATCGGCAGATGAAGCTCGCCGCCTTCGACGATTATGTCATCGAGGCCGTTTGCATCATTCTTGTCGAGGCCCAGCGGATTGTCGGAAGTGACGTCACGCGTCTCGGCACGGCCGAGCTTTCCATCCGCACCCGGCAGGCGGAAGCTCCACAGCCACTGCTGACTGACCACTTCGACCGATGCGGCATCGGCGGGTACTGTGATGAACTGGTTCCAGACGATCAGGCCCGGCGCCAGCATTGCCGCGACACCAACCGCCGTTCCCGAGGCTAGAAGCAATTCCAGCCTGCGATTTTCAGGCTCATAATGCGCTCGATTGCCCGGTCTGTGGCGGAAGCGGAAGACGCAATAGGCCATGAAGGAAACCACCGCCACGAAGACGATGCCGGTGATCCAGAAGGTGATGACGAGCGTGTTGTCGATATAGCTCCAGTTGGACGCGATCGGCGTCCACCACCATGGGCTCAGCACATGGAACAGCACGGAGCCAACGACAACCAAGACGAGAACCAGCACAACAGCCATTTCCGCCCCTCCTGGACCGACCGACCGTGAAACCGCACTCCAAAAACGCCAAGATTATTATCGCACAAATAGAAAATGTCGGCAATTACGGCGATTTAGGCATGCGCCGCCGCCCGCAACCCGTCATTTGGAGTATTGCCTGTCATTGGGAATATTGTTTGAGATAGGCGATGAGATTGGTGATCTCCTGGTCATCCTTCACTCCTGCGAAGGCCATCTTGGTGCCCTTCACCTTGGCTTTCGGATTGTGCAGATAGTCGCGCAACGCCGCCTCGTCCCAGACGAGACCACCCTCGCCGGCTGCCTTCATCGCCGCAGAATAAGCAAAATCAGGATGCGTTCCGGCCTTTCGGCCGAACAGCTTGTTCAGTGACGGACCCACCTTATTTGTATCGGACTCGGCGACATGACAGGTGGCACATTTCTTGAAAACGATGGCGCCGGCCGTCGCATCCCCCTCCTGCGCTCCAGCGTCGAAAGGGAAAAGGGCAATGACGGATGCGGCGATCAGCAGAATAACACGGTAATCCACGGCAAACCCCATCCTCCTCAAGGTCGCCAGCCACTCTCACCCTCGGCCATCATTCGCGCGATGGTGGTGGTTGCTATGTGTTAAAGTTAGTCCTTTGCGGATGCAAGTCAATCGCTTCCACGATTGCTGCCACCTGGGCGCAAACCGATAGCCTGTGGCCCCGACGCCAATACCGGATCCGAAACCCGGCCGGCATACGGTGATCTGCTGGAGAATGGCGCCGCGCCATCCAACTTATACTCCGATCGAAAGCGCCTCTTGCACCGCCAATTCGGCCATGGCAAGCGCCGCGTCGCGGGTTTTGGCGGCAGCGATGAAGCGGCCGTTATGGCAGAAGCTCGCGCCCTCGACGCCGCAGACCGCCTCCAACTCACTATTGGTAAGGCCGGCCCAGGCTGCCGGCAGATCGGCCCGGAGCTCGAACCCGTCGTCGCCACGGCGAATGCCGGTCACGCACCAATCCTTTTCGCGCGGGTGGACGACGAACAGCAGGTGATCGGCGCCGGCCTTGACGATGGCGGGACGGAAGGGCATACCTCGCGGCAATTCCAGAATGCGCCCCTGCCCAGCAGCCTCGATCGCCCGATACACGATCGCCTCGGCCCGCAGTTTCGCGGCCCTCTGGGCGATCCCGGCATCGATGAAGCTGCGGGCAATGGCCAGCGCCGCATGGAAGGCACGATCGTCAGCCTCGGGTTCCTCCGCATCGAATACCGGTTTCAAGGTCTCGAGCAGCGCCGGCAGCGCCAGGCCAGCCAAAGGGCCGGAGGGGCTGAGCGCACCATTGTCGGTCATGTCGATCGGCAGCACGAAACCGGTGTCGAAAGCCGCGTGCAGGGCCTCGACATGATGATCGGGAAGACCGGCAGCTGCGAGATATTCGCGGCCATAATGTTTCCAGATCAGGCCGAACGAGCTGTAGGGCTGGCCATCGTCGCGCAGCGGCGCGCCGCGCTGATGATGATCGAATATGCCGGCGGCAGGATCATAGGCTCCTCCGACATCATAGATGATCCGGTCCGGGGCTGGTGTGATCCACTCCGGCGCCCGGCTGCGGATCAGACGCGCCTGCGGGAAAAGCCGCGTCAGAATGACGCTCGACAGCAACTCGTCGGCATGGAAACCACCGGAATGGGTAACGAGGAAATCGGGGCTCATCGAAGCTATGCGCCTTGTGGGTTTGGCGGAGAATCCGCTTGCGGGTCTGAACGAGATAGCCGTTGCCGGCCGCTATCTCAACCCGCCTTCGCGCATTCTGCCTAGTGTCGGAAGGCGATCGGGCAGCTTTGAAACGATATGTGTGGAGGCAAAGGCCTAAGGCAGCGCCGGTCCCGGCTGTGCTGCAACGAGCGCGCGGCCCGCCGCGGCGCCGATATGCAGGCAGATCAGCCCGATCACGGCGAGAGAATTGATCAAAAGAACCTCGGCGACGACGGCTGCCGAGAACGCGCCATCGCCGGACGGAAGCACTACCGTCGCTGCAAAGAGCACGGCTTCATACGCAACGAACCCGGTAATAAAGGCGCCGGCCATGGTCGCGGCAAGGCCGGCCTTAAGGCGGAGCACGGCGAGTGACGCCGCGAGCGATACAAATGCGGCGATACCGATCGTCAGCCCCCAGGCAAAGCTGTCGAAGGTCTGGGGATAGCCGAGTATGAGATATCCGACCGTCTGGTTGGCAAGCCAGGCGAACAACACCGCCATGATCGCCATTTTCCGGGGAAGAACGACCGCCGAGACTGCCGCCAGGGCAACGAAAGGCGTGACGCAGGCAAAAAGCAGGCTGAGAGCGACGCTGGCGCCAGCAATGATCGTGACCCAGGCGGCGGCGAAACCGGGAGCTGCCGGGCGCAAAGGAAGCTGATTTCGTTCGAGCATTTTGAAACTCCGTTCGACCGGACGCATACAATCCGGGAAATCATAGGCCAGTCCGGGAAAAAGGCCAACGAGTTCATGACGGCCGTCGCCACCTCGCCGCCTCTGTCATAAGGCATCCAGCGGGATCTTCAGATACCGGCGGCCGTTCTCCTCTGGTTCCGGCAGCCGGCCGCCGCGGATGTTGACCTGCAGCGCATGCAGCATCAGCTTCGGCTTGGGCAGCGTACGGTCGCGCGCTTGACGCAACGCCACGAAACCGGCCTCGTCCATGCCTGCAATATGCGGATTGGCGCGCTTTTGGTCTGCGACGGTGCTTTCCCAGCGCGGGTGACGACCGCCGGGCTGATAATCATGGCCGGAAAAGAGGCGGGTCTCCTCGGGCAGCGACAGGATCGCCTGGATCGAGTGCCAGAGGGCGGCCGCACTGCCGCCCGGAAAATCCGCGCGCGCAGTCCCCGAATCCGGCGTGAACATCGTATCGTGCACGAAGGCGGCGTCGCCGACCACATAGGTCACCGATGCCAGCGTATGGCCGGGCGAAAACATCACACGGGCGGAAAGACCGCCGATTTCAAACGTGTCGCCGTCGGCAAACAGCCGGCCCCACTGCGAGCCGTCGGTCGCGAGTGCCGGCCAGTTATAGATCTCTTTCCAAAGCCTCTGCACATCGGTGACATGGACGCCGATCGCCGTCGGCGCGCCAGTCCTTTCGTTGAGATAATGGGCGGCGGAGAAGTGATCGGCATGCGGATGCGTGTCGAGTATCCACTCGACCGTCATCCGCTCCCTCTCGATGTAAGCCAGGATCGCATCGGCGTTCCCCGTTCCAGTTGCGCCCGACATCTCGTCGAAGTCGAGCACCGGATCGATGACGGCACAGCGCCTCGTCGCCGGATCGGAAACGACATATTGTATGCTGCAGGTACGGGGCTCGAAGAAAGCCTTCACCTGAGGAGTCTGTTTTGCCACCCTTTCCAGCCACCGGCACGCACCGGCGAGTTCGAAGCCAAGGCTTTCGCCGAAGGTCTGGACGTCCGCCGGCTTCATCCGCCCGTCGAGCACCTCGCCCAGCGCATAGAGCGTCAATGCCCGCGTGCCGCTCTTGCAATGGGCGAAGACCGGTCCCTTCGCCCCAGCCATGGCCGCCTGAAAGGCGCGGATATCGGCCTCGGTAATCTCATTGCCGTTCACCGGCACGAAACTGTAGGAAAGTCCGGCGGCGGCAGCGGAAATCTTTTCTGCAGCATTGCCTGGCTGGCCCGCCTCCTCGCCGTCGGGCCTGGCGTTGATGACGGCGGCGAAGCCCTCCTTGGCGAAATCGGCAAAATCGGCTGGATCGGGCTGCCCCGCCACCGATAGCCGCTCATTGACCCTCACGGGCATCATCGAAGCCTCCGCGCCGCCCTGATCACGCAGTATCGCACGTATAGCGGTACAATCTCACAAGTATATTGCCGAGCGCAAGAATAGAGGCGCCTGCTCTCGCGCTCGCCCGGGCCTTCAAAACGACAACGTCGCCGCCTCTTGCTTGATCTCCGCATGATGGCACTGGCGCCGACGATGACAACGCCGTCGAGCAGATCGTCATGCGCGTAACCTCCCGGCGGCGTGAAGGTTTCCCACAGGTCGAATGCGCCACCGGTCTCGACGGCCGTGGCATGGATGACGATTCTCGCGCCGAACGGCGTCTTCGCAATCCGCTCCCCGCCAGTCAAAGAAACGACGGCGTTTTTGAACTCGACATAATCCACCTCCCCGACGGCGATATCTGATGAGGCCGACGTCTTAAGCGTGTGGTTCGTTGATCATTGCCTCGATATTGTATCCATTGGGATCGAGGACGAAGCAGGCGTAATAGTTCCCGGCATATTCCGGCCTCGGGCCGGGCGCGCCGTTATCCCGTGCTCCGGCCTGAAGTGCCGCCTGATAAAAGGCTGCGACCTCAGCTCTGTTTCGCACCCGGAAGGCCACGTGCAGACGCGTGAGCGGCGGCTGGTCGTCGGTGCGCTGGATCTCGAACAGGCTGCCGCCGACGTCGAAGGCCCAGAACACGCCCTCCTGGCCGAAGGCGCGGCGATAGCCAAGGGGTTCAAGAGCGCTTTCGTAGAATGCCTTGCTCTTCTCGAGGTCACTCACAGCGATGGTGATGTGATCGATCATCTCATCTCTCCCATTCCGTTCCTGTCATGATTGATGCCCTCCCTTCGAGCCTGTCATGCGCATCTCCCGATGGCAATGCGCGCCGGCCGCAGTCAGTCCTTTTGGCCGCTCGACATCGAATATGACGTGCGTTTATGGTCTGCAGGAACGGACCGGATATACCGCAAATGCCTTACGGGATCAGCCTCAAATGTCTGAACGACACCGCCTCGCCGGTTTTCAAGCTCTGGGATGAAGCCGCAGCATTCGAAGAGACGGCTTCGATGCGGGCTTTGAATTATCCGCCTCATATCACCCTCGCCGTTTATCAGGAGATTGCGGTCGATCGGTTGGCAGAGGCAGCCGAGCGTGTTTTCCGCATCCACCCTGCCGTAACGTCAAGCTTTTAGGGATCGGTTACTTCGAGAACGAATTCCTCGTCTTATGGGCGCGGCCCAACCAAGACGAGTGCCTCTTCCAGCTGCATGCGGCGCTTCACCGGGAAATCGATCCAGTTCACTGTCACGAGCACTATCGACCCGGCAATTGGGTGCCGCATTGCACAGTCGCCACCAAAATCCCGAAGGCAAAATCGCAGGCGGCGATCAACTGGGCAAATCGGAACCGGATGCAATTCCGGGTGACTCTCGATGCTGCAGACTGCGTGAGATTTCCGCCCGTCGAAATCTTGAGCGAAATCGGACTGCCGTCGCAATGATCTTGGAGAGCGCGGGCGCTTTGGCGAAGCCCGCGCCTCTCAAAAGAACGCGGGCAGTGATGGGTCATAACGCGTTTGCCAAGCGCGGATGCGTGAAATCAGTCCTGGCCCTGCAGGCGATCCATCACCTGGAGCAACAGATCGGCGCAAACCTTCGTCGGTTCGTCCTCAGCGCATTTCAGGTCGATCCGGGTATTTCCATCCTCGATCTGAAAACGGGCCGCCTTGGACAGCGGCGGCAGGCGATGATCGCGGTAACCACGGAAGCCCATGTCGCCTCTCGAGCCGTGCCACCGGTAGTCGGGGCGGTCTCGGGACTGCTCATCCGGCCCGTGACGCATCATCCTCTCATCATCTGGCGCAGGCGGTGGTGGCGATGCAGGCTCGTTCGCTGCGGGTGGCTCGCCGGCCGGTGGTGGGGCGGGCGGTTGTTGGGCGAAGGCGGTGGCGGCCGATGCTGCAAGGGCAAGACCGGATAGCAAGAGTCTTTGCACGGGGATGTTCCTTTCAAAGAAGACGCATGCCTGTAAACACCGCGGCGCGGCTTTAGTTCACGCCCCGTTGGCGCTTGTGATCGAAATCACCAACGCGGCTAGGGCGTTTCACCTGCGAGCAGCCGTGCTGCGAGAGGAAGCGCCATGCGCTGCCCGCCGCTTCGGATTTGCCGACGCAGAGCTGACGAGAACTTCGCGTCGCTCAAGGCGCCACCGCTTCTTTCGCCTCGCCTCTGCCTTGTTGCGCGACTATGCTTAACGCCGATTCGCTGTCCGGGACGAGGGCGTGCGGAAACGAGATATCGAAGGAGAAGACGATGACGGACGCCAAGAGCGGCATTACCGGGCTGCGGCCGCAAATCACCGTGGTTGGCGTCGGCGGCGGCGGTGGCAATGCGATCAACAATATGATCGCGGAGAAACTGGCAGGCGTCGAATTCGTCGCCGCAAACACCGATGCCCAGGTTCTTGCCACCTCCAAGGCATCGCGCCGCATCCAGCTCGGCGCGAATGTGACGGAGGGCCTCGGCGCCGGTTCCCTGCCGGAAATCGGACATGCGGCGGCAGAAGAATCGCTCGACGAGATCATGGATCACCTGGCAGGATCACACATGTGTTTCGTCACCGCCGGCATGGGCGGAGGAACGGGCACGGGCGCAGCTCCGGTCATCGCGCGCGCCGCACGTGCGGCCGGCATCCTGACCGTTGGCGTCGTCACCAAGCCGTTTACCTTCGAGGGCAATCGCCGCATGCGGACGGCGGAGGCTGGCATCGAGGCACTTCGTCAGGCCGCCGACACCGTTATCGTCATTCCCAATCAGAATCTCTTCCGCATCGCCGATGCGAAAACCACCTTCGCCGATGCCTTCATGACGGCCGACCGGGTGCTCTTTGCCGGCGTCGGCTGCATCACCGATCTCATCGTCAAGGAAGGTCTGATCAACCTTGATTTCGCCGACGTGAAGTCGGTCATGCAGGGCATGGGCCGCGCCATGATGGGCACCGGTGAAGCCGCCGGCGAAAGCCGGGCGATGAAGGCGGCGGAAGCGGCAATCGCAAACCCGCTTCTGGACGATATCTCGATGAAGGGCGCCAAAGGCGTGCTGATCTCGATCTCCGGCGGCTCGGATATGACCCTGTTCGAAGTGGACGAAGCGGCAAGCCGCATTCGCGACGAAGTGCAGGACGACGCCGATATCGTCGTCGGCGCGATTTTCGACCGCAGCCTCGACGGCAAATTCCGCGTATCGGTGGTGGCGACCGGACTGGACGGAAACGCTCTATCCGCGTCCCCTTCTCACGCGCCCGCCGAACCAATTCAGACGCGCACGCTGCAGTAATACGGTCGCTGTTATCACGGCTCGCTCATGGCGGGCTGCCGGATAAACGTTGCCCCGCCAGTAGAGAATGGGCGGGGCAACGTCGGTACTCGGCGTGTGAAGGGCAATCGGACGAAGAGCATGACCAAGGCGGCTAATAGGCGAAATATTCCCGATATCGGTGAACCAGTTTAGCTGGCTGGTAAATAACGCGGATAAACCCGTCACCCCAGCAAACTCCTGATCTTCCCCGCATCCTCCGCCGTCGCCGGATTGTACACCACCATGCTGAGATCCGGCCGGCCGTCTACCTGAAAGGCCGAATATTCAAAAGACAGCAGCCCGAGCACCGGGTGTTTGATGTGCTTGGCGCCCTCGCCGTGGGTGCGCACATCGTTGTCGCGCCACATGGCCAGGAATTCCGGGCTCTTGCGGCAGAGTTCGTCGACCAGCGGCTCCACCTCGGCGGCGGCACCGGCGCGCGCCGCATCCACCCGGAAGGCGGCGACGACGAAGCGGGCCACACTTTCCCAGTCATATTGGGCGGCGCGCACGCGCGGATCGAGGAAGATGAAGCGCAGCACGTTGCGCTCTTCGGGCGGCAGCGCGCCGTAATCGGTGAGCAGCACGGTCGCCGCCCGGTTCCAGGCGACGACGTCCCAGATCGCGGTGCGGATCAGCGCCGGGCACGGATCGAGCGCGTCGAGCACGCCCTGCAGGCGCGGAGTGACGCCCTCTTCCTTGCGATAGCGCACCTCCGGCGGGCGGCCGAGACCAATGAGGAAGAGGTGTTCGCGCTCGATATCGGTCAGCATCAGCGCCCGCGAGATCCGGTCGAGCACATCGGCGGACGGCGCGCCGCCGCGGCCCTGCTCCAGCCAGGTGTACCAGGTCGGGCTGATATTGGCGCGGCTCGCCACCTCCTCGCGGCGAAGCCCCGGCGTGCGGCGGCGCTCGCCGGCAAAGCCGAGGGCAGCGGGATCGAGCTTGGCGCGACGGTCCTTGAGGTAAGCGCCCAGCCGGTTCTCGGAGGTGACGAATTCGCTCATCCTGTTAGGCATTATACCATGATAAAGTCACTACTTTACCATGATAGCAGCCTGCCCGATATCTGTCCCGTCAAATCAGGAGAGATCGACATGCGCGTATTCGTCACCGGAGCCACCGGTTGGGTCGGCTCGGCCGTCGTCAAGGAGTTGATCGCCGCCGGCCATCAAGTTCTCGGCCTCGCTCGCTCGGACAAGGGAGTGGCGGAATTGGCGGCCGCCGGCGCCGAGGCCCAGCGCGGCACGCTCGACGACCTGGAGGGTTTGAAGCGCGGCGCGGCCGAGGCCGACGGTGTCATACACACCGCGTTCAACCATGACTTCTCGAGATTCGCCGAGAATTGCGCCGCCGACCGGCGCGCCATCGAGGCGCTCGGCGAAGCCCTCCGCGGCTCCAACCGACCGCTACTGGTCACTGCGGGACTCGGCCATGCGCCGGGCCGCATCGGCACCGAGAAGGACCCGCCGATGCCGACGACACAGACCTATCCCCGCGCCTCCGAAATCACTGCGGTGTCGCTCGTGGCCCGCGGCGTGCGCGCCTCCACCGTCCGGCTGCCGCCCTCGGTGCACGGTCATGGCGATCACGGTTTCGTGCCGATCCTCATCGAGACGGCGCGGCAGAAAGGCGTCTCCGCCTATATCGACGACGGGGGCAACCGCTGGCCGGCCGTGCACCGACGCGACGCCGCCCGCGTCTACTGCCTGGCGCTGGAGCGCGGCGCCGTGAGCGGCCCCTTTCTGGCGGTCGCAGAAGAGGGCGTACCGTTCCGGGAGATTGCCGAACTCATCGGCCGGCGGCTCAGCGTGCCGGCCGTCTCGCTGTCGCGGGAAGAAGCGGCGGAGCATTTCGGCTGGTTCGCAATGTTTGCCGGCTTCGACGTGCCGACCTCCAGCGCTCAAACCCGCGCCCTCCTCGGCTGGCAGCCGACGGAGCCCGGCCTGCTTGCCGATATCGACCACCCGGCCTATTTCGGTGGGTAGCTTCAGCCTGAGGGGCTCACGAGAGCTTCATCCTGAAGTGACCCGAAGAGGCCTCGATGGACGGGCGGGTGCGCTGGCGGTGGATGGATGCAAGAAGCAATATTGGAGCGCGTCCTTCGAGGCTCCGGCCTTCGGCCTCCGCACCTCAGGATAGGGAGCTGTGGAGAAGGCCGCACCGGTAGGAGGCGCTGGCACACCACGTCAAATGAGGCGGCATTGGCGGGCGCCGCGCCGCCCAAGAGAGCCTCACCCTGAGGTGCCCCGCGCCTCGAAGGTCGAGGCGGACGCCTCAGCGCATCCGCCCCTCGTTCATATCGGCGGGATCGTAGTTGATGTCCCAGTCCTTCTCGGGCTTCTTCTTGCCGGGCGGGTTCTTATTCACCGTGGCATCCTCGGAGCCGGTGATCACGGTCGGCTTGGCGCTCGCCACACCGCTGGCTTTGCGGTCGGCCCGGGATTTGGCGAACTGGCCGGCTGCGTCTTTTTCGGGATTGGCCATGTCATTCGCCTTTCTGCTTCATCGCGTCGGAAATGTCGTTCATTTCGGGATCGCGATTGTTTTCGCCATTGGCGTCGCGGTTTTTGTCCGGATCGTCCTTGGCTTTGAGATAACCGCGCGGCCTATTGCCCTTCGGTCCTTCCCAGCGGGGGGACTGGTCGGTCGTGCCGGGGGCGCCGTCCTTGGGTGTCGTCATGCCCATCTTCGTTTCTCCTTGTTGAGTAGGGAAAACCGGAAAGATGGCGAAGGGTTCCGGCATTACCGGATCGAGGCGAGCGTGGCGCAACAGAACGCGAGGAAGGTGACCGCGGCATTGACGGCATGCGAATACTCCCACTCGCGGCGCAGGCTCTCCCAATGTTCCGGCTGCACGGTCCAGTTCTTTGTCGCCGCATTGGCCGGCCGGGTGAAGATCATAAAGATGAGGAGGTTGACCACGATCAGCACGGCGCCAGCGATCGATAGCACCATGGCCGGTCCATCGGCTCTGAGGGCCGCGGCGTTGCCGATATTCGCGAGAATAGCGAGCGGCAGCATGAGGCCGACGATCCACCATCCGGCAAAGGCCCGCTGAGCGACAAAATAATCCGCCTCTCCCATCCCGATCTTGTTTGGGAGCGAGAGAAGGTGGGCGGCAGGCGCCAAGACCGCTCAGCCCGTGATGATGACGGCAAGGAATCTCATGTCCGAGGAATCGACAGCCGGACGAAGGGTTCCCGAAAAATATGGAACCGTGTCGGCTCCCATCGGTTGGTGAAAGGTCGTGAACCTTAAAAAAGGAGCCGAATATGAGCAAGACCAACGTTCGTGAACTTCAAAAACGCGCCGAACAGCAGGTCAGGAACACCAGCGCCGGCGGCCACCTCGGCGGCACCTATTTCGGCCAGCAACCAGACGGAAAAACAGCGTCTGACACCACCAACGACAGCGCCAAGGCAAGGCCAAACGATGGGCGTAATTGAGGCGGGACGCCTTTCCTATCGCGTTTGCGGTGATGGGATATTGCGAAAGGGCGCGCTGTGGGGCACCTCCGCGGCTCGCCCCTTCCTCCGTCCCTGTTTAATCTTCGCCAAAAGCAACAGCGTATCGTAACGACCATGAGGAGACGCCCAGCCCGAAGGGTCGGAGAGCACCTTGCCGGGCTACCTTGAACGGAAACGCCCCTGCCCTAACTTTCGCGGACGGCTAGCCGACCATAGCGGGACTAAAGCGGAGGGGCGACGTGGCATCCTATTCGATTGACGAAGCGATCCGGGAGCTCACTCCGGTTCTCGGCAAGACGGCGCCGGCGGGCGCCGTCAGTGCCGAGTGGATCGCCACCACCATGCAGGCCGGGCATTCCTCACGCACGGGCGGCTATCGGGATGCCGGAGGAAACCTTGTCAGCGAAGAATCGACCAGGCCGCTTGATATTGTCGAGGAGGTGATCGAGAAGCTCGATGCGGCCGCATCGCACCGCTTCAACAAGGTGGTGATCCGCTGGAAGAAGGCGAAGCTTCCCTTCATGCGCGGCGAGATCACCATCGACACCACCTATGATCAATCGATCGTTCCACGCGGGCCCGAGGACCCGGTCTATGAGGCGGCCGCGGCCGCGCGGCGCGCCTTCTGGCAGACCCGCGGCGGCGTGCGGGAGGGCTTCGCTGCCGAGCGCGAAACGGCCAACGTCCATAACCAGACGAAATGGTTCGGCCCGCACCGCCGTGTCCTTGCCGTCGATGCGCCGGAAAAGCTCATCCTCGCTACCGACGGCCTCTCCACTCCCTGGGCGGGCATTTCCGAGCCCGAAAATGGCGTCGAATGCGAGCTCTTCATGGAATTCGATCCTGCGACGCTGGATTCGACGGGAACGGCAAACTGGGCAAATCTCCTGATCAATCTCGGCGATCTCGTCGCTGACGGCCACCGCGTTGCCCGCGACGTTGAAAAGCACGGCGCCATCCTCTTCTGCCGGCTGACGGAGGATTACGCGCCGCTAACCCGCATCATCCTGAGCTGCGACCCCAGCCGCATCGACGGCTTGCCCTTCGGCTCCGTGCCGCTGATCCGCGCGACACCGGTCGCCGAAGCTGAGATCGAAGGCCGCGACCCTGACGAGGATTGGGGAGCGACGGCGGCGCGCCAAGCGCTGGCCAAGCACGGGATCAGGATTTAGAGCCGATCATTTCATCGACATGTCATGAAACTTCTTGTCCCGGATCGGCTTTCTACAACGAAGCCAAACAAGGAGCTCCAAATGTCCGGCGAAGCCGAAAATAATGGTAAAACCGCTATCCTTCCAGTTCAGAACCCGTCAGCAACCGAACAAGCCGCCACTGCGTCCGTGCTCGAAGATATGCAGAAAGCAAGCCTGGAGACTCGCCAGCCGGAGCCGGCGGCCGTGTTGTTCTCCTGGGAGCTCGATCCGCCGGAACTCGCTAAACTGATCTCCGAGGTGATGACACTGCCGATAGTCCTGTGGTCGACTGGCATATCCCTGACCTATTCCCTCTGGCTGTCTTCGCTGCTTCCCGCACGCGAGACGATCGGCTCGATCAGGCAAAGCGCGGATTACGCTTAGCGACCGCGGCCGACCACGCCCCAGCCCCTGCAACTTCCGCCTCTCCGCCCCCGTTCCACCGAAAATTTGCGGAATGAAGGGCGGGTAGGTCGTGAGAACAGACCGCCTCAGCCAAACAAGAAGTCGCCCGAGTTGAAATTGGCAAGCCCGCCGAGGGTCGTGATGTTGTCGAATTCAGCGACCAGCACCGCGCCGCCGGCTGAACTTGGGTTCTGATCGTAGTAGACCGCCACATGGCCGAGATCCGTATTGTGGAACACGAACAATGCCCCTGTGGTTATGTTGCTGTAACCATTAATGGTGCTCTGGACGGTTGCGTTCGTGACGCTCACGTCCGTTTTGATGCCAATCTCCGTTCCGGCAACATTGATCGTGCCGTTATTTCCTACCTTCACATTGTCCACGCTTGTATTGTTATTGCCGACGGCGAACTCGAACGCGCCGCCTCCAACGTCCAACTGGAAGCTGTCCACGACCGTGCTACTCGTCCCAGCATTGAAGTCAGTCATATGGTTCGTGGTCGTCGCAAACTTTTGGAAAAAGAAGGTGTCATTTCCCACGCCCCCGGTCAGGGTGTTGTTGCCAGCACCACCATTTAGGGTGTCATTGCCGTCTTGGCCGAAAAGAGTGTCGTCACCTCCCAGCCCGAAGATCATATCGTTACCGCCACCGCCGTAGAGCACATCATCGCCCGTTCCACCGGTCGGATTGTCCACTGAATTGCCATTGCCACCGGTGATAATCGTGAATGTCTCGGTCTTTTCGAAGGCCGGCCCTATAGGATCACCGGTCTGCGTTGCCGTTACCGTCACTGAAAATGTACCGTTCGTCGATAGCGCACCCGAATGAAGCGTATTGCCGGTTATCGAAAACAAGCCCGGATTCGACTGCGAAGCAATGTTGAAGCTGAATCCACCCGCGTCGGGATCAGTCGCCGACAGCAGACCACTGAACTCAAAATTATTGAAGTTGACGCTGTCCGCCGGAACGACAGGCGTCAGCTTAATGTCGGTCGGGGCCTGCCGAACTGGTCCATCATCTGCGCCGGTGATGGCGACGACGATATTGTGGCTGGCGGTGCCGTCGAGCGAGCTGACGCTCAGCGTATCGCTGACCGCGTCGCCCTGGTTGAGCGCCTGCGTCGCCGCCCGGTTATTGTCGAGCGTATAGGTCCAGCTGCCGGTGGCGGCATTGAAGCTGAAGCTGCCATAGATGCCGTTGAGTGAGGCCGGGGCGGCAAACACCGCCTCGCCGTCGTCGACATCGCTGACCGTCAGCTTGCCGGAGGCACTCGGATCGCCGCTGCCGGCTGCCCCCGCCTCGACCGTCGCCCGGTCGTCGGTCACCGTCGCATCGACGACGATCGCAGCCGCATCGTTGGCGCCGGTGATGGCGACGACGATATTGTGGCTGGCGGTGCCGTCGAGCGAGCTGACG